>NZ_RJLQ01000019.1 GCF_003833015.1 Clostridium sp. E02 | reverse complement strand
GTTAGTAATACCTTTCTGATTGTGTCCACCTCATTTCTAAGTCATGAGGTTCTATTATAATATATGAACTACTAATTGGGACATAATCATTTGTGATACACTAGGACATTATCATAAATGAATCATACCTTATCGTTTGATTGAACGTTTTAGTGTTGACAAAATAACTGAAAAGAAGTAAAATTATTTCATATGGGAACCGGTTCCAATTCACTCAAGGCAATCGGTCCCTATTATTTCAAAGTAAAATGGAACCGGTTCCAGAAAGGGGGTTATCATGGAGTGGACCAAGGAAAAACGCTATCGGAAACTGGATGAGATCTCGCAGGAATCGTACTTAAACCTAGTGGAACAGGTGAAGTCTGGACCATGGAGACAAAGGTATCACATTCAGCCAAACACTGGTCTTTTAAATGATCCAAACGGATTGGCCTATTATGAGGGGTGGTATCATCTTTTTTATCAGTGGTTTCCTCTGGGTCCAGTACACGGGATCAAATACTGGTATCATCTCCGATCAAAAGATTTGGTTAACTGGGAAGATTTGGGAATTGGACTGGCTCCGGATCACATCTATGACAGTCATGGGGTCTATTCAGGAAGCAGCTTTATAAATGGGGAAGAGTTGTATCTGTTTTTTACTGGAAATCATCGGGATGAAGGTTGGAAGCGGTATTCAACCCAGTGTCTGGCAAAGATGGATAAGAACGGAACCATTGTTAAGAATGAAGCTCCGATCATAGCAAAGCCACCGGCTGGAATCACAGAACATTTTCGTGATCCAAAAGTCTTTCAAGAAAAGAATTTATTTTATATGATAGTAGGGGCACAGAAAGATTCCAAAGAAGGAACGGCGCTTATTTATCAAAGTAAGGATTTAGAACAGTGGAGTTATCAGGGAGAACTATATTTACCATGGAATTCATCTGCGTATATGTGGGAATGTCCGGATTATTTTCAGCTAGGAGAATATGGGGTACTCCTTCTTTGTCCACAGGGGATTGAGACCGAAGATCCTTTTCAGTCTAATATCTATGAATCGGGTTACTTAATTTCAGACCCCATCGACCTTAGTGAGTTAACGTTTGGGGGAGATACCTTTATTAAGCTGGATTACGGATTTGATTTTTATGCACCGCAGACATTTAAGGCACCGAAAGACCGGCGGATCTTATTTGGCTGGCTTGGGGTTCCGGAGGTAGAGTATCCGACGGATACGTATGATTGGGCTCACTGCATGACCGTTCCAAGAGAACTCACTGTAACGGATGGACGGATCAGGCAAAACCCAGTGCGAGAGCTGGAATTGTTAAGAAAAGACTCAGTTGTCCGCAGGATTACGATCGAGAATCAGACAGTAAAAGATCTTCAATTATCTGGCACATGTTATGAAATGCTCATTGAGATTCACAGCCTGAATGCAGAATCTTTTGAGTTGCAGATTAGGAAGAGTAAGAAAGAAAAGACAATTCTTATCTATAACAAAAAAGACAGATGTTTTCGCATCAATCGCAGAGATTCAGGAAAACAATTTGCAACAGAATATGGGTTTGAACGATATGCTTATCTAAATGAGGAGCTAAATCAGATTCGCATTTTTTCAGACGAATCATCACTTGAGGTGTTTCTAAATCAAGGAGAGATTTGTTTTTCCTTGAGAATTTTTCCAGAAGATAGAAGTAAAGATACTGAAATAATAGTAAGAGAAGGTATGGTAGATGCGACGATTGAAAAATGGAATCTAGCATAAGAAGAAAGGATGGAGTGTATGAACAATTCAGAATTAGCCAAACGAATCATAGAATATGTCGGTGGGAAAGAGAATGTGTCAGGATTGACACACTGTGTTACGAGACTTCGATTTGTTTTAAAAGATGAATCAAAGGCAAACAAAGAGGAATTGGAACAGTTAGATATCATGCAGGTGATTCAAAGTGGAGGACAATATCAGGTAGTGATTGGAACGCATGTGAATGATGTCTATCAGGAGGTAATGAAATATTTAGGGGATTTGGATGAAATAAAACCAGAGCAGGAAGCAGAGAAACGAACAATGCTTGAAAAGGTATTTAATATCATCTCCGGCAGTTTCACTCCCCTTATACCGGCAATAATGGGCTCTGGTATGTTAAAAGCGTTGATGCAGATTTTAGTGGCGGCTGGCGTATTGTCTGCATCTTCAGGGACCTATGCGATACTTTCATCGGCTTCCAATGCGGTGTTTTACTTTCTTCCGATCATCCTTGGTGTTACATTTGGAAGCAAAATGAAGGTGAATCCATATATCTCTGCAGTCATTGGAGGAGCCTTATTGGAACCGAGTTATACCAGCTTAATCGCAGATGGAAAAACTGATTTTTTCCATATTCCAGTATTGTTGATGAATTATTCGTCCACTGTTTTCCCAGTCATATTAGCCGTTTGCCTCTATGTACTGGTGGATAAGCTGCTTAATAAAATTATTCCAAAAGTATTTAAAGTTTTACTAGTTCCCATGCTGTCCCTCATGATCGTGGTACCCATAACCATGATTGTATTTGGACCGATTGGAATCTATACAGGAACCTTTATTTCCGATATGTTAACCTTGGCTTTAGGAAAAAATGCAGTCCTGACCAATATGTTCTTTGGATTTATCGGAATTCCAACGGTTATGTTTGGAATGCATTGGGCATTGATACCAGTTATCATCAATAATCTTTCCACCACAGGACAAGATTTTTTGCTTCCTACGGTTCAGGCAACAGCATATGCTGGTGCTGGTGCTGCTCTTGGTGTATTTTTGAGAAGTAAGGATTTAAAGATAAAAGAAATTTCATTCTCCGCATTCGTACCTGCGTTTTTAACCGGTATTACCGAGCCTGTCATTTATGGTATCTTTTTTAAGTTCAAACGGGCACTCATTTATGCTATGATCATGAGTGGATTGGCTGGAGGGCTATGTGGAATCTTCCATATCTCAGCATCCCAGCTTGCTGGTGGAATCTTAACCATTCCATCTTATACACCGGCATGGAGTTTTGCCTTATCCATGGCAGTGGCGTTTTTGGGAACCTTTCTACTGGTATATTTTTTAGGGTATGAAACCAGAGAAAAGGGACAGAAAAGTGGAACGGAAGAAACCAAAGAAAAGATAACAAAAATCTATTCCCCAGCAAAAGGAAAGGTGATTCCCTTAAATCAAGTAAAAGATGAAGCGTTTTCATCGGGAATGCTTGGAAAGGGCATTGGAGTCCTTCCTTCTGATTCGAATATTTATGCACCAGTTGATGGTACAGTTGTAACGGTGTTCCCAACCAAACATGCTATTGGCATAAGAACCGATTCAGGAGTAGAATTGGTGGTTCATATAGGAATCAACACGGTGAATCTGGGAGGAAAATATTTTGATATCACAGTAAAAGAAGGCGATTTAGTTACCAGTGGACAGTTGATTGGTACTGTGGATCATGTTAAGATAAATGAAGAAGGCTATGATACGACCATCATGATGGTCGTAACCAATACAGATGTCCATAACGAAGTAAACGTGTTGGAATCCGGAACAGTAGAAAAGCCGGTTATGGAGATTTTATAGGGAGATATAATATGAAAATACAACAAGTTATTGACTGTATCATCAAAGAAACAGGGGTAATTCTAGATCAAGAGAGAACCGTGGATCAGGTAATTATAGGAGATCCAGAACAGGAAGCGACTAAAATTGTCTCCACTTTTATGGCAACGGTAGAAGTAATCCGGGAAGCGATACAGCTTGGTGCCAATTTTATCATCACGCATGAACCAACCTGGTTCAACGGAAGAGATCGAAAAGACTGGTTGTTAAAAGATCCGGTCTATCAGTTGAAAAAGCGTCTGATTGAAGAGAATGGTCTTGTGATCTGGAGGTTTCATGATTATATGCATTCCGTACCAGAAGATATGATTTATCAGGGCTTTGATGAAGATATGGGATGGAAATCATATCACACTAGGCAGCAGGCAGGAAATACCGGAAAAAACCCCCTTCTTACTGCTCCCGTATGCTATGAGATTCCGGAAACCAATTTAAATGAATTGGTTTGTCAGGTGAGAGATTCCTTAGAGGTAAAGGGAGTAAGAGTCATAGGAAATTCCAATGCGGTATGTAAGCGGATTGGTGTTTTGGTAGGCGGTGGCAGCCTGGGGCTTGGTGATGAGAGAAATACCATGGAACTGGTACACAAAGAGAATTTAGATACGGTAATCTGTGGGGATATTACGGAATGGACATTAAGCGCCTACATTCGGGATGCCATGTTGCTTGGGTTTAACCGCTCTATGATTATCATTGGGCATGAGCGTAGCGAGGAGTCTGGAATGAAACATCTAGTTGGCTGGTTGCAAAAATTGCTGCCAGAAGAGGAAATTCTTTTTGTGGATGCAAAAGAGCCTTTTGACTATGTAATAGGAGAAACACTGTAACTACAGGAGGTTGCCATGTGGATAAGACCATGGTATGATATTACGGATTAGGGTTTGTGACGAAAGAAGGGAACTTAAATGACTCGTAAAATCAGATTTTGGTTGTTTTTTACCGCTATGGCAATTTTTTGTCTGGGTGCTAATTTTGCTCACCCGGTAACTCCGGCTTTGATAAAAAATCTGGGACTTCATGACTATATGTTTGGTGCAGCATTTGCTGCTATGATGGCAACTAATTTTTTATTTTCCCCCTTTTGGGGAAAGTTAAATGATACGGTAGAAGCGCGTTATATCATGTTTATTTGCTGTATTGGCTATGGGATCTCTCAACTGGGGTTTGCGGTTGCCGTAACAGAGCCGGCGATACTAATGGCTCGTCTTTGTGCCGGTGTGTTTGCTGGAGGGATTTTTGTATCGTTTCTCACTTATATAATAGGAGAATCTGACGAATCTGTAAGAAGCCAGTATCTGATGGTCAATGCGACCATCCAGAGTGTTTTTGGTGCCTTTGGATACTTAATCGGAGGGGTTCTTGGTGAAGTATCTATACTTTTTGTTTTTATACTACAGGCGGTGGTTCTAATCACCTCCGGTTTTTTATTCCTGCTGGTATGCAAAGAAGAACACCCAAGAAAACGAAATCAAGTGACATTAAAACAGCTTGTAATTCAATCCAATCCCTTTCGAGCTTTTTTAGCCAGCCGTTCTTTTATGACCGTGTCATTTGCCGGTTTCTTTGGGATTTGTATCTTTATGTTTATTGGGCAGACTGCGTTCGACCAGTCTTTTAACTATTTTTTAAAAGCAGAACTACAGTTAGGTTCGTCCTATAATGGTCTGGTCAAGGCAGTCGTTGGACTGATTGCATTTCTCTCTAATGTGACCTTGTGTTTTGCCATTATCCGTAGGAAACAATCCCAGAAAGCTACGATTGTGTTAAACGGAATCTCCGGTTTGCTGTGCGGAGCACTGGTTTTCTTAAATCATACCGCTGGATTTTTATTCGGGGGTGTTCTTTTGTATTCTGCTAATTCTGTGAGCATACCTTTGATTCAGGATTCCATTGCTCAAAAGTCAGAGAAAGAAAAACAGAATCTGATTATGGGATTTTATAATGGTTCCAAGTCTCTTGGGAGCATTGCTGGAGCGATGATAGCTGGAATTATTTTTGAATGGAATGCCCGTGCTCCTTTTGTATTTGCAGCTGGATTCTTTGGACTGGCATTTCTGCTGGCACTGAAATTTATGTCAGGGAAGAAACAGTAAAAAGCTCCGTCAGAATCAGACCTAACGGTCTGTACCTGACGGAGCTTTTTATCGGAATGAAATAGAATTAAAAAGTTGCTACAATCGCATTCGCCAAAGCGCCGATTTCAGCCAACTGATCCTCTTTTACAGAAGATTTTACGGTTACGATCTGATCAAGAATCGTCATATTCTTCATGCCGGATACAATTTCGGTCATCTTCTTACCTGCCATAACACCCCAGGTACCATTCTCAATCAAGGCAACGGTACGGTTTTGAATGTTATGAGATTTCATATCCATAAGCAAGTGCTCCATACTACCAAAGATACCTGCGTTATAGGTGGCAGAGGCAAATACCAGATGACTGCAACGGAACGCTTCTGAAATAAGAATGGATGGATGAGTCACGGATGTATCATACATCACAATGTTTTTCACTCCACGATCGGCCAAAAGGGATGCTAAAATATTGGCAGCGTTTTCTGTGTTGCCATAGATCGATCCATAAGCAATCATCACTGCTTTCTCTTCTGGTTTATAACTGCTCCAGGTACGATACTTGTCCACATACCAGCAGATATCAGAACGCCAAACTGGTCCATGAAGGGGGCAGAGTGTCTCAATGTCCAGAGCGGTTATCTTCTTTAACAACGCCTGCGTATTGGCACCGTACTTGCCTACGATGTTTGAGTAGTATCGTCTGGATTCGTCAAGCCATTCCCGTTCAAACTTTACTTCATCGGCAAACAGATTCCCATTCATCGCACCAAAGGTACCAAAAGCATCGGCAGAAAATAGAACTTTATCTGTCTGATCGTAGGTGACCATAACTTCAGGCCAGTGTACCATAGGAGCCATGTAAAAAGTAAACGTATGCTTTCCAGTGTTTAAGGTATCCCCTTCTTTTATAACCGTGGTTCGATCTTCAATGTTGAATTCGTAAAACTGATTGATGATGGGGACGGTCTTTGCATTGCAGACAATTCGAACATCGGGATATCTGCTTAACATATCTCCTAAGGTAGCGCAGTGATCCGGCTCCATATGATTGACTACAATATAGTCTAATTTACGACCATCTAAAACAGCTTCTACGTTTTCTATAAACTGGTCGGTGATGGCACGGTCAACCGTATCAAATAATACAGTTTTATCATCTAGCAGTACATATGAATTATAAGAAATCCCCTTTGGTATGGGGTAAGCATTTTCGAACAGGGCGAGACGGCGATCACTTCCGCCTACCCAGAACAAATCTTCATTAATTTTTTTTACACAGTACATGATGCAGCCTTCCTTTCTATTATAACCTAGTGTCTCACGTTAAGTATACAATATATTCATAAAAAAGTCATTGCCTTTTTCTATAAACATAGTAGGAAAGATAAGAATCTAAAAGACAGCACTTTTTATTAAGACAGAAAGGGAGGAATCTGCTATAATGACGTCAGATTATGGAGGGTTAGTAGATGGAAGAAAAGAAAAAAATCGTCAGCGAAATCATTGATTATGTAGAAACCAACCTGTCTTTCCCTGAAAGACTAAACGTGGAGGAGATTGCCAGACATGCCGGATATTCCAGATTTCATTTAAATCGGGTCTTTTCCCAGACAACAGGCAGTACCATCCACCAATATATTAAAAAACAAAGACTTCAGCAGGCCGCAGTAAAACTTTTAGAAGGAAAGGAGTCCATTGCAGCCATCTCTTTGGAAGCGGCATATCAGTCCCAACAGGCATTTTCCCTTGCTTTTAAGCAGGAATATGGCTGTACGCCCATGGCATACAGAAATGCAGGAATTCACATAGAAATTTCAAAGCAAAATGTAGTGAAAATGGAGACTGGTGTTTGGAGGTGTGCAGCATGAGTTTAGTTCCCTATGTTATAGAACAAACTGGGCGAGGAGAAAGAAGTTATGATCTGTTATCTAAATTATTAAACGACCGAATCATATTTCTGGGCGAAGAAGTAAATGACGAGTCCGCAAAGCTAATCATTGCTCAGCTTTTGTTTTTGGAATCCAATGACCCATCAAAGGATATTTCTTTATACGTAAATTGTCCTGGAGGTTCTGTTACCGCTGGTTTTGCCATTTATGATACCATGAGACACATACGATGCGATGTTTCTACGATCTGTCTGGGAATGGCCGCCAGTTTTGGGGCGTTTCTTTTAGCTGGTGGAGAGAAAGGGAAGCGGTTTGCGCTTCCAAATGCAGAAATTATGATTCATCAGCCATTGATTTCTGGTGGGATCAAAGGAGCGGCATCTGATATATCAATCTATTCGGAAAAGTTACAGAAAGATAAAGCCAGGCTAAATCGGCTCTTAGGAGAAAATACAGGGCATACAGAAGAGGAAATTAAGCGGGATACGGAACGAGATAATTTCATGTCTGCAGAGGAAGCAAAGGCTTATGGGATCATCGATGAGATTATAAACAGTAAAAAATAGAAAGTTTTGGGGTTCATCCGGGAAAAGGATTGAACCCCTCTTCTTTTTTTGGTACAGTTAGATCGATGAAAGGAGGCAGTTGTATGAACGGAAAAAAAGAGAATATACTGGTGAGTGCTTGTCTTCTCGGCGTAGATTGCCGTTATGACGGGAAGAATGGAAGAAACGAAGGTGTGCTTGCACTGATGAGAGATTACAATTTGATACCTGTCTGTCCAGAACAGCTAGGGGGGTTAATGACGCCAAGAGAACCAGCCGAAATAAAAGCTGGGGACACTGTGATCACTCAGAGCGGAAAGGATGTGACTGTTAATTTCAGACAAGGTGCAGAAGAGACATTAAAAATAGCGAGGCTGTATGGGTGTAAGAGAGCTGTATTAAAAGAACGGAGTCCTTCCTGTGGTCATGGGATTATATACGACGGTTCTTTTACGGGAAGAAAAGTTTCCGGAAGTGGAATTACGGCTCGTTTTCTGGAGGAAAATGCAATCGCGGTCAAAGGAGAAAGTGAAATTGATTCTCTTCGGTTTTAAAAGAACCAATCTTTTAGGAGGTGGGAAAATGGAAGGAAAACAAGAAGAGTAACCATACTGGCTTTTCAACCGTTTATTAAGAGACAAAATTTTTATCACAGAATCCCTTATCAATGGATTGATTGTACTGATATGAAAGGAGTTAGTCGATCCGGTGGAAGAATCCTGGAACTGCTAAAGAATAGGTAAAATTATGCATTTGTCTGGGAATTTATACATAAATACGGAAAAATACTTGACAGCATGGTGCAATATAAGATATTATTTCCGTTAAATATGGAATCGTAAACTGGGATCAGAGGAGAAAGACGCGATGAAAAAAGTTGTGAAATTTGGAGGAAGTTCTTTAGCCAGTGCAAAACAGTTTCAGAAAGTAGGGGATATCATCCGTTCGGATGAAACCAGATGCTATGTGGTACCGTCAGCACCAGGGAAACGGTATGAAAATGATGAGAAAGTTACCGATCTGTTATATCAGTGTTATGAAGCTGCATCAGAGGGGAAAGGCTACAAAACGATTCTAGAAAAAATAAAAGATCGTTATGAAGAGATCATCAAAGGATTATCGTTAACTTTAAGTCTTAAGAAGGAATTTGATATCATAGAAGAGAATTTCTTACATAAAATTGGACGGGATTATGCAGCTTCCAGAGGAGAATACTTAAACGGAATCCTTATGGCAGAATATCTGGGATTTGCATTTATTGATGCAGCAGATGTAATTCGATTTGATGAAGCAGGGAATTTTTTAGCAGACCGTTCCGATCAGATGCTCAGGGAACGATTAAAACAAACAGAAAAAGCGGTAATACCCGGATTTTATGGCTCCAGCGAGAATGGTTCCATTCAAACATTCTCAAGAGGAGGATCTGATGTGACTGGTTCGGTAGTTGCCAGAGCCATACACGCAGATATGTATGAGAACTGGACGGACGTGTCTGGTGTTTTAGTGGCGGACCCCAGGATTATTAAGAATCCAGAAGTGATTGAAACCATTACATATCGGGAATTGCGGGAGCTTGCTTATATGGGGGCGAGTGTTCTACATGAAGATGCCATCTTTCCAGTAAGAAAAGAAGGCATACCTATCAATATAAGAAACACCAATCAGCCAGAGGATAAGGGTACACTCATTGTTGAGAGTACCTGTAAAAAACCGCGCTATACCATTACCGGGATCGCAGGAAAGAAAGGCTTTTGTTCCATCAATATTGAAAAAGCCATGATGAATGCGGAGGTGGGGTTTGGTAGAAAGGTGCTGGAAGTCTTTGAAAATTGCGGGATTTCTTTTGAGCATATGCCATCTGGAATTGACACCATGACAGTATTCGTCCATCAATCGGAGTTCGAAGCATTTGAACAGTCTGTGATCGCAGGAATTCACCGGGCGGTGGAACCTGATTTTGTGGAGATGGAATCGGATCTGGCACTGATTGCTGTAGTAGGAAGAGGGATGAAAGCCACCAGAGGGACAGCGGGAAGAATCTTCTCTGCTTTGGCCCATTCCAGAGTCAATGTCAAGATGATTGATCAGGGGTCAAGTGAACTTAATATTATTATTGGGGTAAAGAATGGGGATTTTGAAACAGCCATTAAGGCGATTTATGATATATTCATCGCTACAGAAGTGTAAGGAATGAATAAAGTGGGGAGAAAGCAGGTTTTGCAAGAGGCAGAGCCTGTTTTTTTCTTATAAAAGTAGAAAAATAATAGCAAAACCTGGAAGGATTTTTGCAAAAAAACTATGGGTAGAATTGCATATGTGATACAATGAAAAAAGAAGCAACAGGTTCAACTATCATACATAACATGCGGAGGATAATTATGCAGTATCGTAAATTTGGTAAAACAGGATTAAGCGTTTCAGCACTTGGATTTGGGGCTATGAGATTTCCTATGCTCAAAGAGAATGAAGTAGATGAAAAAAGAGCCGTGGAAATGGTCCGTCATGCCATTGATCAGGGGGTTAATTACATTGATACCGCATATCCCTATCATCAGGGAGAAAGTGAGCGGATTGTAGGAGAAGCATTACAAAATGGGTATCGGGATAAGACCTATCTCGCTACCAAATGTCCCGTTTGGGAACTGAATGAAGAAGCAGATTTTGAGAAAATATTAGATGGACAGTTGAAAAAATTAAAGACAGATCATATCGATTTCTACTTGCTTCACGCATTGAGCAGAGATCGATTTGAAGAAAAAATTAAGAAATTTGATTTGGTTCATAAAATGGAAAAAGCAAGAGAAGATGGAAAAATCAAATACATTGGATTTTCCTTCCATGATTCATTTGATGTGTTTCAGGATATTATAGATTATTATGAATGGGATTTCTGCCAGATTCAATACAACTATATTGATTTAGAACATCAGGCGGGTAAAAAAGGGCTTAAATATGCAGCTTCCAAAGGCATGGGAATTGTAATTATGGAACCCTTGCTTGGCGGAAAATTAGCAAATCCTGCCGACCATGTAAAAAAAGTATTTCAGGGAGATAAATCCTGTGTGGAGTATGCTCTGGATTTTATCTGGGATCAGCCAGAACCCAGTCTTTTATTAAGTGGAATGAGCGATGAAAAACAGCTTTCTGACAATCTCATGTATGCAGACCGATGCCACACAAATATGTTGACAGATGAGGAACATGAAATGTACCGAAAAGCAAAAGAGCTTTTCGATTCCATGTCACTTGTGGGGTGTACCGGTTGTCGTTATTGTGTACCCTGCCCGTTCGGATTAGAGATTCCGGAAATTTTTTCTCTTTATAATATGACAGGAGCCCACAAAGAAACAGAAGCCAAAGCTGGTTACGAAGCCTTGAAGATTCAGGCAGATGGCTGTAAGTCCTGTCATCGATGTGAAAAAGAGTGTCCCCAGATGATAAAGATCAGTCAAGTTATGCCGGAGGTAACCAAAGTGTTTGAAAAACTAAAAGCGTAATAGGAGGAATTAAAAGGAGGAATTACATGCTGGAAAAAATTGATCTATCGAAAAAGATGGATAAAAAAACCTACAAGGAAATTATAAAAAAACAAAGCGAAAAATTAGGATTTCTGCAACGTGGATGCAAAAAAGCTGGGATTCCAGTAATGATTGTGTTTGAAGGAATGGGTGCATCTGGGAAAGGCAGACAGATCAATCATCTGATTCAGGCGATGGACCCAAGAGGCTTTGATGTATATGCCAATGAAAAATCAACGGAAGAAGAGCGGATGCGTCCGTTCCTTTGGAGGTTCTGGACCAAAACACCAGCTCAGGGGAGGATTGCTCTCTTTGACAGAAGCTGGTACCGGCAGGTAACGATGGATCGGTTTGATCAGGAATTACCGAAGGAAAATTTAAAGAAAGCATTTTATGATATTAAGTCCTTCGAACGCCAGCTCACAGATGAAGGTATGATCATGATTAAATTCTTTCTTGATATCTCGCAAAAAGAGCAGAAAAAAAGATTTAAAAATCTGGATCATTCCAAAAAAACCAGTTGGAGAGTGTCAAAAGAAGACTGGAAGAGAAATAAAAGGTATGACCGGTTTTTAACCATATGTGAAGAGATGCTAGAACAAACCGATACGGATTATGCTCCATGGACCATAATTGAAGCAACGGATATGAGGTATGCTGCGGCTAAGATCATGACTCACGTTGCAGATTGTCTGGAAGTTGCATTAAAACAAAGGCAACCCAAAGGAGAGAGAGAACCAATTGAAAAACCAGTTCGTCCAGAACCATTTAAGAGTGAGGTTTTGTCAGGGATTGATTTGACCAAATCGGTATCCAAAGGGGATTACAAAAAAGAAATTGACCAGTTGCAGAAAAAACTAGAGATCTTGCACAGCCAGATTTACCGGTTACGGATTCCGGTGGTCCTTGGTTTTGAAGGCTGGGATGCGGCAGGGAAAGGTGGGGCAATTAGGCGCCTCACCAGTCATCTTGACCCTAGAGGATACCAAGTATTCCCAACAGCTGCACCCAACGACACGGAACGGGTCCATCATTATCTTTGGCGGTTCTGGAATGATGTACCAAAGGCTGGTCATATTGCAATCTTTGACCGAACCTGGTATGGCAGAGTGCTTGTGGAACGGGTGGAAGGATTTTGCAAGGAAGAGGAATGGAAACAGGCATATCAAGAGATCAACGAAATGGAAAATCATTTAGCAAATGCAGGTGCGGTTGTGATTAAATTCTGGCTTCATATTGATAAAGCGGAACAGGAAAAAAGGTTTAAAAAGCGACAGGCTGATCCTATGAAACAGTGGAAGATAACAGAAGAAGACTGGAGAAATAGAGAAAAATGGGATCAATACGAGACTGCAGTGAATGAGATGTTAGTCCGTACATCAACCACCTATGCACCCTGGGTTGTGGTGGAAGGAAATTCTAAGTATTATGCGAGAATTAAGGTATTAAAAACAGTTGTAGAAGCATTGGAATCAAAGATACAGGAAGTGAATAATAATCTGTGACCGCTTGTTTTTTTACACTTTTTCGTGTAAAGTAAGAAAGAGTGAACAATGGCAGGAGGAAACGGCATGAATACGGTTTTAATCGTGGGCGGTGGTGCGGCAGGGATGTTGTCTGGTATGGCAGCAGCCAAAAAGGGCAGTACCGTCCATATTTTTGAGAAGAATGAAAAACTTGGGAAAAAGGTCTATATTACAGGGAAAGGCCGATGTAATGTAACCAATGCCTGTGATACAGAGGAGCTGTTTGGTAATGTAGTGACCAATGCCAAATTTCTTTACAGCAGCTTTTATGGTTTCACCAATTTTAATATGATGGATCTTTTAGAAGAACTCGGCTGCCCCCTCAAAACAGAGCGGGGCAACCGGGTGTTTCCTGCTTCCGATAAATCCTCTGATGTGATCAAAGCACTTCATCAGAAATTACTGGAGCTTGGAGTGACCATTCATTATAAAAAAGAAGTGGTTGATCTGCTTATTTCCGATGGAAAGCTTACAGGTCTGGTGATAAAAGAAGGAGAAAAGAAGGAGCATGTGATGGGGGATTCCGTCATTCTTGCTTCTGGCGGTTCCTCCTATCCCTCCACCGGGTCCACAGGAGAGGGATACAAGCTTGCAAAGACGGCAGGACATACGGTCACCCCGTTATCTCCAGCGCTGGTTCCATTTGTGGTGGAAGAGCCTGTGATTCGTGAGCTTCAGGGGCTTTCCCTGCGTAATGTATCGGTAACTCTTGGAAGAGGGAAAAAAATCATATATGAGGAATTCGGGGAAATGCTGTTTACCCATTACGGAGTCAGCGGACCGGTCTTGTTAAGTGCTAGTAGTTATGCGGCGAAAGAGTTAAAGAAAGGGCCATTATCCTTAACCATCGATTTAAAGCCTGCTTTGTCCGAAGAACAATTGGATGCAAGAATTCTTCGTGATTTTGAAGAGACAATGAATAAGCAGTTTAAGAATTCAATCAACGGCCTTTATCCGGCGAAGATGGTGCCGGTCATAATAGAATTAAGTAAGATTTCTCCAGAGAAAAAGGTCAATGAAATCACAAAAGAAGAACGACATAGAATCATAGATCTTACCAAGCGTTTTCCTCTGACTGTGACTGGATTAAGAGGAATGAATGAAGCGATCATCACGCAGGGAGGCGTTTCGGTTAAAGAGGTAAATCCCTCCACGATGGAATCAAAAATTCTTTCAGGTCTGTATTTTGCAGGGGAAATACTGGATCTTGACGCGGTGACTGGAGGATTTAACTTACAGATTGCATGGTCTACAGGCTGGGCAGCAGGAAACGCGGCAGGAGAAGAGGAGCATTCAAAAGATGAAAAAGGTGTATAATATTGCCATTGACGGTCCGGCAGGAGCAGGAAAAAGCACCATAGCCAGATTGGTGGCAGAGAAGTTGAAATTTGTTTATGTGGACACAGGTGCGATGTACCGTGCCATGGCACTTTACTTTTTGCGAAAAGAAATATCTGCTGATGATGAAGCAGCGGTTTCTTGTGCGGCGGAAGATGCAGATGTAACAATCGCCTACGAAAAAGGGTTACAGCAGGTAATCTTAAACGGAGAAAATGTATCAAGTTTCATTCGGTCAGAAGAAGTTGGTACCATGGCTTCTGCTACTTCCGGATATTTAAAAGTGAGACAAATTCTGGTGAGACTTCAAAAGAAATTGGCGGAAAAAGAAAACGTTATTATGGACGGAAGAGATATTGGAACCTGCGTACTTCCAGATGCTGATTTAAAAATTTATCTTACAGCAAGTACAAAAGTAAGAGCAGGAAGAAGATACAAACAGCTTACTTCCAAAGGAATAAAATGCAGTTTGGACGAGATTGAACAAGAGATCATAAAGAGGGATTACCAGGATATGAACCGGGCAAATTCTCCCCTAAAACAGGCGAAAGATGCGTTGCGTCTTGATTCCTCGGAGATGAAAGCGAAGGATGTCGTAAGCCAGATCGTTGATTTGTTTGAAAAAAAAAGAACTCAGGAGGTATAAAATGTCTGTCATCGTTGCAAAGACGGCAGGATTTTGTTTTGGTGTAAAACGTGCAGTGGATCAGGTTTATGAGCAATTAAAGCGAACGGATAAACCCATTTATACATTTGGACCAATTATACACAACGAAGAAGTCGTACGGGATCTAGAGGATAAAGGAGTTACTGTCATAAATTCAGAAGAAGAATTGATTGGGATCAAGGACTCCATCGTCGTGATCCGCTCCCATGGAGCAGGAAGGCACATTTACGAGGCCCTAAAACAAAACAGGGACGAGATTATTGATGCCACTTGTCCCTATGTGCGTAAAATCCATAAGATCGCTGAAAAGCAGAATCAGGAAGGAAGACGCCTGATCATTATCGGAAATGAAACACACCCAGAAGTACAGGGTATTAAAGGCTGGGGAGATGAGAATACTATAGTGGTGGAAACACTAGAACAGGTGGAAACATTACCTATTATACAAGGAGAAAGGCTGTGTATTGTATCACAGACGACATTTAATTACAATAAATTTCAAGATTTAGTTGAAAAATTTTCTGAAACGAGGTATGATATACTTGTTTTAAATACGATTTGCAATGCAACACAGGAAAGACAGGTGGAAGCAAAACGCATAGCTTCGGAAGTGGATGCAATGATTGTCATTGGTGGAAAAAACAGCTCCAATACCCAGAAGCTGTACGAGATATGCCAAAGGGAATGTAAGAGTACTTACTATATCCAGACACTAGGTGATTTAGATCCTGATTTTGTAAATTCTGTGCGCAGCGTAGGTATTACAGCCGGGGCTTCAACCCCGAATCATATTATCGAGGAGGTTCATACTAATGTCAGAATTAAGTTTTGAACAAATGTTAGAGGAATCATTAAAAACTATACGTACAGGAGAGATCGTCACTGGTAAAGTCATCGACGTAAAAGAAGATGAGATCGTCTTGAATATAGGCTACAAGTCTGACGGCATTATCCCACGTAACGAATACACGGATGACCAGAACTTAGACCTTACAACTGTTGTACAGGTAGGGGAAGATATGGAAGCCAAAGTTACCAGAGTTAACGATGGTGAGGGTCAGGTAGCACTGTCTTATAAGAGACTTGCAGCTGACAGAGGCAACAAGAAAATAGAAGAAGCATTTGAAAGCCATGAAGTACTTACTGCAAAAGTTACACAGGTACTTGGCGGTGGTTTAAGCGTAGTTGTAGAGGGAGCAAGAGTATTTATTCCTGCAAGTCTGGTATCTGATGTTTATGAGAAAGATTTATCTAAATATTCGGATAAAGAAATCGAATTTATAATCACTGAATTCAATCCCAGAAGAAGAAGAATCATTGGAGATAGAAAGCAGATTATGGTTGCGAAGAGAGCCGAACTGCAGAAAGAATTATTTGCAAAAATCCATGCAGGCGATGTAGTAGAAGGTGTAATTAAGAACGTAACTGATTTTGGTGCCTTCATTGACCTTGGCGGAGCGGATGGCTTACTTCATATTTCAGAAATGAGCTGGGGAAGAGTAGAGAGCCCGAAGAAGGCGTTTAAGACAGGCGAAAAGCTGGAAGTATTAATCAAAGACATTAACGGCGACAAAATTGCTCTTAGCTTAAAATTCCCAGAGACCAATCCATGGAAAGATGCAGCTGAGAAGTATGCAATTGGAAACGTTATCACTGGAAGAGTAGCAAGAATGACTGATTTCGGTGCATTTGTTGAATTAGAGCCAGGCGTGGATGCATTGTTACATGTATCCCAGATTTCCAAAGAGCACGTAGATAAACCTGCAGACGTTTTAAGCATTGGTCAGGAAATCGAAGCAATGGTTGTTGATTTCAACGAAGAAGATAAAAAGATCAGCTTAAGTATCAAAGCACTTCAGGTACAGGATGAATATCAGGAAGAAGATGGCCCGGTATATTCTGACGAAGTTTAAGCATAATATAGAAAAGCAGATAAGGAAGTGGAGAAATCCGCTTCCTTTTTTCGTAGCTGAAAATTCTTGGATATAGCAAAGAGAGGGTAATTCCATGAAAAAAAGATTATTTAAAATATTGGCAGCGATGATAGCTTTGGCTTTGATGTTTACTGGCTGTGCGAAAAAAACAGATCCTTCGCCGAAAGAAAAGAAGACCGAGGCGAAACCCGCAAGTGGTCAGGGAAAGGCCTCGGCAGGGGAAGCACTGCAGGTTCGTCTGCAAGATGATTATTATGATAATATCAATGGGATAATGTTAAGCAAAGTGAAGATTCCAGGTGATGCAAGTGGATGGAGTCAGTTTTACAAGCTGGACAGAGAGGCATATGATAGATTAAATGAAGTACTTCATGAGTCTGTTAGAAACAGAAAAAATGAAGCAGAAGGATCACTGGAGCAAAAAATTGCCGATCTCTATCTGACAGGAATGGATCGGGAGGGAAGGCAGGCCGCCGGTTTTGGGGGGCTTGCCGTTTATATGGACGGGATCAGTAACGCTAATACAGTAGAGGAATATTTGAAACAGGCAGGGAAAATCTATAAGGATCTGGGGGTAGGCAGTATCTTACTGCCCCAGTGGTCGGAGGATATAGGCAATTCCAGCCGGTATGCGCTGTATTTTGACGGTGCAGATCTTGGACCTGGAAAAGAGACTTTGGAGGATATCGATCAGGAAGAACTGATGAGCCATTACCGGGCGTATATATCCAAGATCATGGGAGTTTTAGGATTGAAGAAAGAAGAGGCGGATCAGGTATCATCTGACATTTTAAAATTGCAAAAGGATTTGGCTGGGAGTGCTCTTCCTCTCAGCAAACAGGGAGATCCAGGTGTTATTTATAATCCATATTCCAAAGATCAGATAAAGAAGCTGTTTCCAGATGGCACGATGGAAGTCTTTTTAAAGGCAGCTGGGATGGAGAAGCAGGACACCTATATTGTGGTTCAAAAAGATCAGATGAAAAAGATCAGTGGGTATTTCAATTCAGAATCACTTCCTCTTTTAAAACAGTATACCTTATTTTGCCTAGTAAATGATTTTGCCCCCAGTCTGACTCCTGAAATCAGAGACAGCTATCTGGAGTGGAATCAATTAAAAAAAGGAATAAAAGAAAAAAAGACAGAGGAGAAGCTAGCAAGCGAGTTGACGCAGAAGATACTGGGATTTGAATTCGGTAGACTTTATGTGGAGAAATGTTTTTCCAAGTCGGATAAAAAGGACATTGAGTCTATGATCCATCTGATTCTAAACTCCTATAAGAAGCAGATTGAAAATCTAGGCTGGATGAGTGATGAAACAAAGGCTTCCGCAATCAGAAAGCTGGATCACATGAATCTAAAGGTGGGGTATCCAGACAAGTGGCCAGATGATTACAAGGACGCAAAGGTGACAGCAGTCGAAGAAGGAGGGAACTTAATTGATAATGTTCTTTCACTTCAGAAGGCTCAGATTGCGGTTAATAGAAAGAAATACAATGGACCGGTAGATAAAAGTGAGTGGGGCATGACGCCCCAGACCGTGAATGCTTATTACAATCCAACCGCCAATGAGATTGTTTTTCCAGCAGCAATTTTGCAAGCTCCCTTTTATGATGCAGGTGCAGACTTAGCATCCAATTTAGGTGGAATCGGGATGGTAATGGCCCATGAGGTAAGTCATGCATTTGATTCCTCCGGTTCTCTTTATGATGAAAACGGAAATTATCATGTATGGTGGACGAAAGTAGATCGGGCAAAATTCGACCAACTGGCCAAACAGGTGGAGGAATATTACAGCGAGTTGGAGGGATTTCAGGGCAGAAAAGTGAATGGTGCCCAGACGTTAAATGAAAACATTGCAGATCTGGGATCAATGGCTTGTATTACGACAATTGCAAGTGGAGAGGGCAGCGATTTAAAACTTTTGTTTCAACAGTATGCAACAATCTGGGCTTCTAAGTATACGCCGGAAGCAATGATTGACCGTCTCAATACAGACCCCCATTCCCCGGCTAAGGTAAGGGTCAATGGAGTGCTTAGCGCCACAGATGCATTCTATCAGACGTATCCGGAGATTAAAGAAGGTGACACCATGTATATAGCCCCTGATAAGAGAGTGAAAATCTGGTAGAAATAAATTGGTAGCTGCGACAGTGACATTTATCTGCCGCAGTTTTTTATAATATTGTATTGTTTATATTGATTCTCTTAACTAACGATGAGGGCAGTGTAGGATTCTACTAAAATCAATGTGGTAAAAATATATTTGGAGTTTATTGATTTGAAATTATATACTGATTTAGAAAGGAGGGCATTTCAGTGGTAGATAAATATAATATATTGCAGGAATTTTCTTCTGGTACTTACATAACGGCAGAAACACTGGCGGATCGTTTTAAAGTAAGTACAAAAACGATTCGTATGCGAATTAAGGAAATCAATGAGACCGCAGCCCATTATGGTTTCTCAATCGAATCGAAACCACGATATGGGTATCTGTTATCGTTAAAAGAAAACCATAGAATCGACGATTTTTTTAAAAACAGACCGTACATCAGTATTCCAGAAACAGTGGCAGACAGAATAAACTATCTTCTGGCTTATTTGTTGAACTATAATGGATATATAAAATTGGATGATTTAAGCAGTTTTTTATTTGTGTCCAGGCCAACCATGCAGAATACAATAAAAGAGGTAGAAAGCATTCTGGAACAATATAAACTGAAAATAGAGCGAAAGCCTAATTATGGTATTCGGATAGTTGGAGAAGAATTTGATTGCAGGAGATGTATAGGCGACTATTTTGTTAAAAGAAATAAACTGGATATCATAAATGATAAATATAAAGACGATAAAATGAAATGTATTGCAGATATCGTCATTCCTTTGCTTCAGAAATACGACATCTATATTTCTGAAACAGCATTGGAAACCTTTCTTGAGCAGATATATGTAGCTCTGTTCCGAATAAAAAGAGGCAAATATGTTTCATTAAAGAGGAATGATATCAATAATTTTGCAGTTAAGGAGTGGGAATTTGCCAGTGAGCTGATGGAGGTTTTAGCAAAGCTTGAAAATCTGGAATGCTTGGAAGCAGAAATCGTTTATATTGAAATCTATTTAAAGGGAAAGAGAATGATTGGAAAGGTTTCCTGTGATGAGACCAATTTTGTAATTAAAGAAGAAATTGATAATCTTACGATGCAGATGCTGGAGTCGGTTCATAGTCAGTTTAAAATGGATTTCAGAGTTAATTTCGAAATTCGTATGATGCTTAACCAGCATATGGTGCCATTGGATATCAGAATTAAATATGATATCCAGTCTAAAAATCCGCTGCTTGATGAAATTAAAAGTAAATACATCATGGCTTATACGATCGCAGCCCATGCATCCACAGTTCTTACCGAGCATTACAGAAAAAAGATATCAGAAAGTGAAATCGGTTATCTGGCTTTGATTTTTGCACTTGCAATTGAGCAGAATGTAAAGATCCAGAAAACCAATATATTAATTGTCTGCAGTTCCGGGAAAGGAAGTTCCAGACTGCTTGCTTATAAATATAAAAAAGAATTTGGAGAATATCTCAATGAAATTTATGTTTGTGATTTAACAGAATTAAAATTATTTGATTTCTCGAAAGTATCGTTTGTATTGACCACGGTTTCCATTGTTGTCTATGTGCCTAAGACGGTTTTAGAAGTTGGGCTATTTTTAGGAGACACGGACAAGGTAGCTGTCCGGGAGTTATTTAAGACAGGGGAGAAAAAATACCTTTTTAAATATTATAAAGAAGAAGCGTTTTTTGTTGATATAAATGGGAACAATAAGGAGGAAATCCTAAAAGAATTATGTAACAAGATCGAAAAGCAGAGGAAGCTTCCGGAGGGTTTTTATGATGCAGTCTTAAAACGCGAGGGGCTGGCTCAGACTGATTTTGGAAATTTTATTGCCATGCCTCACCCCTATAGGACAATGACGGAAGAAACACTAGTATATATTGCAATCTTAAAAAAACCTGTTTTATGGACCAAATATGAAGTACAGGTAATTTTTCTCATATCGGTTGGTACGAAAGAAGATTCTAATTTAAATAAATTTTATGAAGATACCACAAAATTAATCCTGAAAGCAGAAGCAGTAAAATACTTGATAAAAAATCCTGAATATAAAGTCTTGATTGATTTATTAAGTCAAAGAGAATACCACACTGAATAGATTTCCATATTCAATGTGGTATATTTATGGCTGGTAATCAGTCCGCTTCAGAATTATAATTCACATGAAAAGGAAAACAACGAAACTTGTTTTAGGAGGTATCATTATTAATGGGACAGTTTAATCAAGAAGATGTTATTATGAATCTGGTTGTTAACGGAGGTGACGGCAGAGGAAAGGCATTAAAGGCAATCGATGCTGCAAAGGATAATCAGATGAATCTTGCAGATCAGCTTTTAAAAGAAAGCAATGTAGCATTGTTAAAAGCTCATCAGTTTCAGACTGAGTTAATCCAGGAAAATATAGGTGAAGATGGAGAAAAACCTGATCTTTTAATGGTTCATGGTCAGGATCATTTGATGACAGCGATGTTGGCTTATGATATAGCAGTAAAAATGGTAGAAATGTATCGTATTTTTTATTCTAAAAACAATTAGGAGGTTACTATATGATTTACATTACATTAATTTGTGCAGGCGGACTTTCAACAAGTATGATGGTAAATAAAATGAAGGAATCAGCGAAAAAGAAAAAAATTGAGGTTGAAATTAAAGCAATGGCATCATCAGCATTTGCATCTTATAAAAATCCTACTGATGTACTTTTGCTGGGACCTCAGATCAACTATCTTTATGATGAGATCGTACGTGAGTATGGGGAAAAAGGAATTAAAATCAGTGTGATTGATATGATGGATTACGGCATGATGAACGGGGAAAAAGTTTTGGAAACTGCACTTCAGTTATTGGATAAATAGGAATAATACAGAGGAGAAGAGTTATGGAAAATTTAAAAAATAAAATTACAGCCTTTTTTCGCCGTATCAATCCGGTAATTAATAAAATTGGAGAAAACAAATATTTACAGACGATTTCCACAACTATGATGGCAACACTTGGTCCGATTATGGTTGGCTCGGTAGCTGTACTCTTGTTGGCCTTTCCCGTTCCAGCAGTAAAGGAATTTCTGCTAAAAACCGGAATGACACCTATTTTAGCAATCGTAAATTCTGTTACAATCGGTGCTCTGGCTCTTTATGTTACGGTATTAATTGCCAGAAACTTAGTAAACAGAATGCTGCCGGATGAAGATGGTTCTATGGCTGGTGCGCTGTCTTTGATGTGTTTTCTGATTATAACACCTTTAGGCAAAACTGCAGATGGGATAGGAGCGATTCCTACCACCTGGTTAGGGGCTCAAGGCGTTTTTACAGCTATGATAGTGGGGCTTTTGGTAGGAAGAATATTTGTGTTTTTCCGCCAGAAAAATTGGACCATTAAAATGCCTGACAGCGTTCCCCCTATGGTAACCAAGACATTTGACTCTTTACTTCCATGCTTTGCGGTAGGGGTTTTGTTTGTTTTGATAAACCGGGTTTTTGCTGCAACACCATTTAGTTCTCTGCACCAGTGTATTTATTCTATTATACAGAAACCGATACAGGGAATTGGAAGTACACTGCCTGCAACCATATTAACCAGCTTTCTGATGCAGATTCTCTGGTTCTTTGGTATTCATGGAACGAATATTGTGAGTCCTATCGTGACACCGTTTCGTCTGGCACTTGATACAGAAAATATGACAGCACTTGCAGCAGGACTGCCTCTTCCAAACATTGTTGGAAACGGATTTTTTAGTATTGTCTGCTGGGGAGGTTCTGCATTAGGACTGGTCTTTTGGATGCTTCGGTCCAAAAGCAAGCAGTACAGACAGTTGGGTAAAGTTGCATTCATTCCGGCATTATTCGGAATCACTGAACCTGTAATATTTGGAACACCGCTTGTATTTAATTTTGATTTTTTAATTCCATTTGTTACAAATAACTCCATTAACATTTGTATTGCTTATTTTCTTACAAAAATTGGTATCGTGGCACGCTGTTCAGGAGTTCAGCCTATTTTCGGGCTGCCTCTGGGATTTCACGCCATGGTGGGAGGCAAATTCTCTATTATTCTATTACAGTTATTTTTACAGCTTATTGTTTCCCCGATTCTCTGGTACCCATGGTTTAAACGTGCAGAGAAAAAAGCACTTTTGAGGGAGCAGCAAGAAGAGGCTTAATCGTTTTACAGAATTTAACGAATCAGGAGGTGGGCTTATGCCACGAATTATTCTGCCAATCAATCAGGACTGGTTTTTTGAAAAGTATAAAACGATTCCAGAGTCGTTCTCCATGCAGGGAGAGCCAGTTTGTCTGCCGCATACCTGGAATGACGACACAAATCATGACTATCAAAGGGGAGTATATGCTTATACAAAGGATCTTGTGCTGGACAGGCGGCTTAAAAGAAATCAGCTTTATCTTGAATTTCTGGGAGCCAATATCGTTTGTACCGTATATTTGAATCAGGAATTGATAGGAACCCATAGAGGCGGTTATTCTACTTTTCGATTCGATATTACCAACCATTTCCGTTGGGATGAAAAAAATCTTCTTACCGTATTGGTGGATAACCGTCAGACGGAAGATGTATCTCCTCTCATGGGAGACTTCACTATGTTTGGCGGCTTATACAGAGAGGTAAATGTGATTGCAGTACCAAAGTTCCATTTTGACCTGCTTCATTATGGTTCACCCGGAATTAAGCTTTTGACAGAAATGAATGGAGAGACAGAAGGGGTTCTTACTCTGGAAGCATTTGTAAAGGAAAAAGAAGACGGAACAATAACCTACTCTCTTTTTGATCCAAATGAAAATCTGGTATTGAAAAAAACGGTACCGGTGACAGATAAATGGAATCGGTTTACCATATCAAATCCCGTGCTGTGGAATGGTATGAAAAATCCAGCTCTGTATCGCCTGCAGGCGGTATTGTCTGCAGACGGACAGGATTATGATAACATAGAGCTGACCTGCGGGTTCCGTTATTTTAAACTGACTGCGGATGGAGGAATGTATTTAAATGGGGAGCACACCCGTCTTCATGGAGTTGGAATTCACCAGGACAGGGAAGGCTTTGGAAACGCAGTTGAGAGAAAAGATCGAGAGGAAGATTTTACACTGATCCGCGAAATGGGAGCAGATATGATCCGGCTTACCCACTATCCTCATGCACCTTATATTTACGATATGTGTGACAGAGATGGTTTTGTAGTCTGGAGTGAGATTCCAATGCTGAGTCTGACAGATAACAAACAGCTGTTTGAAAATGCATGTCAGCAATTAACGGAGCTAATACTTCAAAACTGTCATCATCCATCGGTTTTTTTCTGGGGGATACAAAATGAAATTGCCATGTTTGGCGAAAATTCATATATGTATGAATCTGTGGGGAAACTGAACGTGCTTGCCAGGGAATTAGATGGAACCAGGCTGACCGCCTGTGCAAATTTAAAAAATGTGGAACCGGAAAGTAAGATGAACCGAATTACTGATATAGTGGGATACAATTTATACTATGGATGGTACTATGGAGAAATACAGGATTACCAGGATTTTTTTGATAAATTTAAGAAAGAAAATCCTGATGTCTGTCTTGGTATTTCCGAATATGGAGTGGATTGTAATCTCAGTTTTCACAGTAATGTACCGAAACGAAAAGATTATTCAGAAGAGTATCAATGTCTTTTCCATGAGAAAGCATATGGGATTTTTGAAAGTAATCCATGGCTGTGGGGAAGCGTAATCTGGAATATGTTTGATTTTGGCAGTGCAATCCGGGATGAAGGAGGCACAAAAGGAAAGAATGCCAAAGGGCTGGTAAGCTATGACCGGACTATAAAAAAGGACGCTTTTTATTATTATAAGGCATGCTGGAGCAGTGAACCTTTTGTCCATGTGGCAGGAAGGCGATATGACAGGCGTTGTCAGGAAACTGTTGATATAAAAATATATTCCAATCAACCAAGGGTTTGTCTGTATGTAAATGGAAGCCCTGTTGGGGAATTAACAGGAGATCGTATCTTTATATTCGAAGGAATCAGGCTTTTAGATGGAGAAAACCAGTTCGAAGCAGTTTCTGGAGGACTTCATGATCAAATGATTCTGAAAAAGGTTCAGGAACCGGTGAAGGAATTTACCTATATTGATCCAAATCCTGGCTTTAATGTGAAAAACTGGTTTCTTGACGAAAGTGAAGAGGTATCTCCGGATCTGTACTATTCTCTATGGGATACAGTTGGAGATTTAAAGGCGAATCCCGATACTTGGAAGATCTTAAAAGACGATCTGCCCAGGCTCTGGGAGGACCCCACATTTGAAAAGAGGGTCCATTATGATTTGTTTAAGCTGATTAACCGGAGAAGCAGTGCGTTTGACGAGACGAAAGTAAAAGAAGTAAATAAGAAACTGATGAATATCAAAAAGGCATAGGAATGTTCACGAGGGGATACGCCACAACAGGTGCATTCCCTCGTGAATTTTTAGTCTATTTCGAAAGATATAACAGAGATGATTTCTTTTATTATCTAAAAAAATCAACAAAAAAACTTGACAATTGGCTTGAGTTAGAATATACTAACTTGTGAGAAATGGGAATGATTATCATTAATAAAATGAAAGAAGATGACGAATGATGCCATTGACTATGGTGAGAACAGGCGAACCCAATGTGATACGTAAGATTGGTGGAAAAGAAGAGACAAGGCGATTTTTAGAAAATCTTGGATTTGTTACTGGAGGTACAGTAACAGTTGTTACCGAGATGGGTGGGAACATGATTGTTAACGTAAAAGATTCTAGAGTTGCTATCGGGAAAGATATGGCCAATAAAATCTTGGTGGGATAAAAAGGAGACGAAAGCGATGACATTAAAAGAAATTCCATGTGGAAAAACAGTTAAAGTAGTAAAAATGAATGGGGAAGGCCCAGTGAAAAGACGGATCATGGATATGGGGATTACGAAGGGAATTAATATCTTTGTTCGAAAAGTCGCTCCTTTTGGAGATCCGATTGAAGTTACGGTACGAGGGTATGAGTTATCCTTACGTAAGGCGGATGCAGAAATGATTGAAGTCACTGAGTAAAATTTATCCATGAGTTAGTATAGACTAATACAAAACAATCCTTACATGTAGAAAGAGGTAGAGTATGTCAATTAAAATTGCATTAGCAGGAAATCCAAACTGTGGAAAAACAACGCTATTTAATGCGCTTACGGGATCAAATCAGTTTGTGGGGAATTGGCCCGGAGTTACGGTTGAAAAAAAAGAAGGCAAATTAAAAGGTCACAAAGATGTGATAATTATGGACCTTCCGGGAATTTATTCCCTTTCTCCTTATACACTGGAAGAAGTGGTCGCCAGAAATTATCTCATCGGGGAACGCCCAGATGCTATTCTTAATATCGTTGATGGGACGAACATTGAACGAAACCTTTATCTATCCACTCAGCTTATGGAACTAGGAATTCCAGTGATCATGGCTGTCAATATGATGGACATCATAGAAAAAAACGGGGATCAGATACATATTAGCAAACTAAGTCAGAAACTTGGTTGTGAAGTGGTTGAGATATCCGCTTTAAAAGGAACTGGAATCCAAAAGGCAGCAGAAAAAGCTGTGGGTGTTGCAAATCGTAAGGACAGAAAGACACTTGTTCATAAATTTGCACCTGAGGTGGAATCGGTTTTAGATTCCATTGAAGAAAAGCTTGGCAGTGACATTCCCGAAGAGCAGAGACGTTTCTTTGCAATTAAGCTGTTAGAAAAGGATGAAAAGATCCAGATTCGGATGAAGGCTGTACCGGATGTGACGGAAGAGATCACCAGAATTGAGCAGGAGATGGATGATGATACAGAGAGTATCATTACAAATGAACGATATATTTATATTTCTTCCATCATTGATGAGTGCTTTACAAGAAGCAATAAAAATAAGCTCACGATATCCGATAAAATTGATCATATCGTCACCAATCAGTTCCTGGCACTGCCCATCTTTGCAGCAGTGATGTTTCTTGTTTATTATGTTTCCGTAACGACAGTTGGGACCTGGGCAACAGATTGGGCCAATGATGGAGTATTTGGGGATGGATTTACTTTCTTTGGACTTGACATTCCTGGCGTACCAGTTGTGTTAGGAGGACTGCTGCAGGCGGTAGGCTGTGCAGATTGGCTTCAGGGCTTAATTCTTGATGGAATTGTAGCTGGAGTTGGTGCAGTATTAGGCTTTGTACCTCAGATGCTGGTTCTGTTTTTTTTCCTTGCTTTCTTAGAAAGCTGCGGATATATGGCAAGAGTTGCGTTTATCATGGATCGTATTTTCCGAAAATTTGGTCTTTCCGGAAAATCCTTTATTCCAATGTTAATTGGAAGCGGATGTGGAGTTCCTGGAATCATGGCTTCAAGAACCATCGAAAACGACAGAGATCGTAAAATGACAATTATGACGACAACATTTATTCCTTGCAGTGCAAAGCTTCCAATCATTGCTTTGATTGCGGGCGCTTTGTTTGGCGGAGAATCCTGGGTAGCACCGAGTGCTTATTTTATAGGAATTGCAGCCATTATTTGTTCTGGAATTATATTAAAGAAGACCAAGATGTTCTCTGGTGATCCGGCACCTTTTGTTATGGAACTTCCGGCCTATCATATGCCAACGGTCAGCAATGTATTAAGAAGTATGTGGGAACGAGGCTGGTCCTTTATTAAGAAAGCAGGAACCATTATTTTATTATCTACCATCGTTGTGTGGTTCGCCTCCTATTTCGGCTGGATAGATGGTCAATTTCGGATGTTAGATCAAATGGAACTAGATCATAGTATTTTAGCTGCAGTGGGAAGTGCAATCAGCTGGATTTTCATTCCTCTTGGATGGGGGGATTGGAAATCTACCGTTGCTGCGATCACTGGTTTGGTGGCAAAAGAAAACGTTGTTGGAACCTTTGGTATTCTCTACGGCTTTGCGGAAGTTGCAGAAGACGGTTCCGAGATCTGGGGGAATTTTGCTGGAAGTATGACAGCAGTTGCTGCCTATTCCTTCCTTGTGTTTAATCTCCTCTGTGCTCCGTGTTTTGCAGCGATGGCAGCGATTAAACGAGAGATGAATAATACTAGATGGTTCTGGTTTGCGGTAGGGTATCAGACCTTGCTTGCCTATGTTGTTGCTCTGTGTGTTTATCAGATTGGAACTTTAATGACAGAAGGAACGTTTGGAATCTTAACCGTTGTCGCTTTTTTACTGGTGGCTGGTTTTATATACTTAATGATGAAACCTGGGCAGAAAAAGACGGTATCTTGTCTGGACCATAGACGTGCAGCAGGTGCCAAATAAGAAACTAAAATAAGTCAGGGCCTGTATGAGGATGCAGGCTCATCTGAAAGGAGGAGTATGGGAACCTTAGTTGTATTTATCGTAGTTACTGGAGTGGCAGCTATGGCAGTCAGAAGTTTAGTAAAAGCAAAAAAAAGCGGAAAATCCATTCAATGCGGTGGGGAATGCTCCCATTGTGGAGGCCACTGTCATTGAGAATAGTGGGTTAGATATAGGGAGGTGGGAATATGAAGAATCAAAGCAATGTTTTGGAAAACAGAAAAACCTCTAACTCTAGAAGCTATCATCGATCAAAAATGCAAAAAGAAATCATCATTGATAAACTAAAAGAGAAAGGCTGCAGGATTACGAGACAACGGCAGACTTTACTGGATATCATACTAGAACACGATTGTTCTAGCTGTAAAGAAATATATTATAAAGCATCTAGATTGGATGACAGTATTGGTGCGGCTACGGTTTATCGTATGGTAAATGTACTGGAAGAAATCGGTGCCATCAGCCGGAAAAACATGTATAAGATTGCCTTTTCAGAGTCTTGCTCTATGGAAGATGCATGTACTGTGGTTTTAGATGACGAAACTACGTATCATTTATCAGCGAAAAAGTGGAATTTAGTTGTAAAGGCCGGACTTTCAGCCTTAGGATATTTAGAGGATCAGAAAATTGCCTCCATTACAGTAAAACCCTGTGAATGCGAAAATGCCAGTTGTTTGAGTTAAATGTCCCACTTCCACTTGTCATTCTTTAAAAATCGTGCTAACCTATGGTATGGTGGAAATTAAATCCACAATATTAGGAAAAGGATTTGAAGTAGATGAACAAGAAACGAAATCACGTACGAATAATGGGATTAAGCGTTTTGCTGGCAGTGGTTTTTATGCTGTCAGGTACGAAGGTTGCACTGGCTGATCAAGCTTCTAAGTTTGTACCCGGTACCAGAGTAAATGGAGTATTAGTTGGTGGTATGACCGTGGAAGAGGCAAAGATACAGATTGAGGGTTTTTATGGAAGAGAATACAATCTTACTTTAAAAGAGAGAGAAGATAAAACCGAGGTGATCAAAGGGACAGAGATTGATTATCAGGTGAAAATCACGGACGGGCTTGAACAAATTCTTACACAACAGAATGCTTCTGGGCGTTTAGCAGGTCCGGACGAAGATAACAGTCATACATTAAAAAGCACGGTAATTTATAACAAAGAAAAGTTGAATCATATCTTACTTGCGTTAAACTGTCTCGACAACAATCAGACGATACCCACCACCAATGCCCAGATTTCTTCTTGGAAAGAGGGAGAACCGTTTCGTATTATTCCAGAGGCATATGGCAATAGCGTAAATAAAGATAAATTAAAAGGTGCCATTGAGGCGGCTCTTAACCAAGAATTTACACATATTAGTCTGGAAGATACGGGCAGCTATGATGTGGTCACGGTTTCCTCAGATGATACTGGTTTGATTGCCCATTGTAATGCTTTAAATAAGATCAAAGATCTTAATATCACCTATCGGTTTGGAGATCAGTCAGAGGAATTAAAGGGAGAGACAATTGCCTCCTGGATTGATGGAATGGAAGACAATCAGGTTCGTGTAAAGCTAGATTTAGCAGGAGCGTATATCAAGGAACTGGCAGATCGTCATGATACGTATGGAAGACCTCGGATCTTTCGTTCTACAGATGGACGAGAACTGCCTTTAAACGGTGCCTACGGCTGGCAGATGGATCAGGCGGCAGAGACCCAGGCTTTGATTGCTATGATACGTACAGGACAAAGTCAGGAAAGAACACCCCAATATCGTTTGGCAGCGTCAGATAGAAACACAGATTGGGGCAATACATACATTGAGGTAGATATGGCGGCTCAGCATGTTTACATGTATCAGAATGGGGTAATGACATGGGATTCCCCTTGTGTGACTGGAAATATGGCGAAGAATCATACCACACCGGAAGGGATTTACACCCTTAACTACAAACAGACCGACCGGATTCTGCGAGGAGTGAAGCAGCCGGATGGAACCTATGAATATGAAAGTCATGTGAATTATTGGATGCCATTTAACGGTGGAATTGGTTTTCATGATGCAAACTGGAGAAGTAAGTTTGGTGGAACGATATATAAAAAAAGTGGCAGCCATGGCTGTATCAATCTGCCACCACAAAAAGCAAAAGGCTTATTTTCTCTTGTTTCTCCAGGAATTCCTGTGATTTGTCATTATTAAGAATTAAAAAAGCTGTTTTTCACTGCTGAGCGAGTGGAAAACAGCTTTTTTGTAGAAAAATGAATCGAACCTTATGGAGTACAAAATACAATGACTTTTATTGGAATTGTAACGACCGGGACAACATCATTTCCGGATGGGTAGATGACGAAAAGGTAATGATTTTCAGGGGCTTCGAAAGAAATCTGCCCATTGGACAGTAGAATTAGAGTGTTTCCATCTTCAGGGATCTCCAGCTGTAAGGTTTGTGATGTGTTTTGTAAATATTCATTAAAATAATCCAATTCTACAAGCGTACCTATGTTATGTTCTGCTAGGACTACGGCTGTATATTGAGGGGGATAAATCAGTGGAACCGGAATCGTGGAGTCGTATAGAGCTACAATTGCATTGCCGGTTTTAAAAGTATGTTGATTTACAACATAGGTCTGAGGAGTGACCAAAAAATTTATCTGCTCTAGCTTGGGGGTATTGATAGAAATAAGAACGGTGCAGCTCTGATTCGCAGGAGATTCATTGAAAGCAGTAATTGAACTGACAATTCCATATACAGGTATGTATTGTGCCATGACAAATCTCTTTCGCATTGATTTCATTCTATTTTATGAGATCGGGTGGTTTATTATGAAAATACTATTTCAGCGATTTTGGAATCGTAATAAAAACGTCAAAAAAAATACTGGAAAACTTTAGACATAATTTGACTTTCTCAGGTATAATATAGTGAAACATAAAGGCTAGTAAAGAGGTAGGAAATAAATGGATAAACAAAAACCCCGTAGTAGAAAGAAAAGATCGTTTGGCGTAAAGAGTTTGGCAATAATCGGGGGGAGTACATTATTCGGAGTAGTACTGATCGCTTCGCTGATCTATTTTCAGATTGGAAGACAATACAAGTATGTTTTTTTCCCAAACACGATGATCAATGGAATCGATGCCTCCAAAATGTCGGTAGAAGAGGTGAAGAATCAGATTGCTTCAGGAATTGCAGATTATAAACTTACGCTCATTGAGCGTGAAGGAAGAACTGAAGAAATTAAGGGCAGTGACATCCGTCTGGAGTCTGTGTTTGACGGAAGTTTGGAAAAGCTGCTGGCAGAACAGAAGCCAATTGAATGGGCAAAACAAAGAAAAGTGAGCAGAGAGCTTGACCTTGATACTATGATCCAATACGATGAGAATCAGCTGAACCAAGCAATATCTAGGTTAATTTGTCTCTCAGAGAAACAGGTTATAAAACCGGAAGATGCCACGATATCGGAATATAAGCCAGGGGAAGGATATCATATTATTCCCGCGAAAGAAGGCAACCAGGTAGATCCGGAAATGTTAAAAGCTCAGATTATAGATTCCGTATTGAAATTAAAACCAGAGTTATCTCTAGAAGAGGAAGAGATCTATGAAAAACCTAGTATTCCCACTCAGGATCCTGGTTTAATCAGTCAAGTTCAAACCCGAAACAAATACGCAAATGTTATGATTACATACACGTTTGGGAACGCAAAGAATATTATAGATGGCAATACAATATCCCATTGGATCGATGTAGGAGCAGATGGGAACGTATTTATTAACAGCTCAAAGGTAACTGCATATGTAAAGGAATTGGCATCAAAATATGATACATTCACCAGCGCGAAGCGTTTGAAAACCTCATCTGGAGAGACTGTGAAGGTCAAAGGCGGAAGCTATGGCTGGAAGATCAATCAGAGTGCAGAGGCAGATGAACTAGCTGAGATTATCCGATCGGGGAAAAGCCAGGTGAGAGAACCAGTCTATCAACAGACGGCGGCAAGCAGGGGGGCAGTGGATTATGGAGATACTTACGTTGAGATTAATTTAACAGCCCAGCATTTATATTTTTACAAGAATGGCAGATTGTTAATCGACTCTGATTTTGTATCAGGGAATGAGTCGAAAGGTTGGTCAACTCCGGTTGGGGTTTACTCTCTGACATATAAGCAAAAGGATGCGACTTTAAAAGGTGAAAATTACAGTACACCGGTATCTTACTGGATGCCATTTAATGGGAATGTTGGTATGCATGATGCGACATGGCGCAAGGCATTTGGAGGATCTATTTATAAAGCAGGGGGATCTCATGGATGCATCAACTTACCACCAGGTGTGGCAAAAACAATTTTTCAAAACATTACAGCAAAAATCCCTGTCCTTTGTTATAATCTGCCAGGAACAGAGTCAAAAAAGACTTCTACGCCATCAGGAAAGCCAATAGAGCCGACAGAGGCACCAACTCAGGCGCCAACGCAGCCAACATCATCCCAGCCAACATCAACCCAGGTCTCTCAGGAGACGAAAACAAATCCACCGCAGGCATCTGATAGAGAGGAGACAACTGCAAGCACCAGAGAGTCTGTGGAAGAGACGACTAGAGAGCTTCCCACGAAGGAAGTATCACAATCAGATATTTTTTTTGATGAGAAGAAAAAAGAGATTGGTCCGGGAGCTTATAAAGGATACAGAAAAAAAGAAATTGGTCCGGGAGCAGACTAGAGTGTTATAAAGTAGATTCAGGAATGAGGAGATTTAGTTGATAGAGAAAGAGACATTTGTACCAATACAGTTTTTTGAAAAAGAAAGTTATACTGGGAGTATGAAAGGGCTGCGTTACCGAGTGGCAAGAAAGGAAAAACAATTTGAAGTTGCTGTCTATCCGGGACCTTATTGTTACGAAAAAACCGCAGAAGAACTAAAACGAAAAGAAATGTTTCCATTCACAGAGGAGGGGTTGTCTCTAGTTATAGACTGGATCAATGGTCAGTTTGTACAGAATAAGGAGAATTGCGGAGGTTCTGTAAGATAATAGCACAAAATTCGACAGATTTTTTATAAAAGTATTATTAATAGAGGGTTTCCGTTCGATATTAATAATGAAAATAAAAAACTGGAGGTTACTATGAACAAAATTAGTAAACTTGTAAGAGATGTAAAGCTTAAGAATCTGTTGATTTTTTGCTTTGGAATTGAACTGATTCTGTTTTTGGGATTGGGTGTCTTTAGCATCAGCAACATACAGACTATGGCTACTAATACAAGAGTTCTATATGATATGCCCCATACAAACCTTGTGGGTTTTTGGGAAGTAAAGAGTAAAATTGCACAGACTGGTGATGGAATGAGAGACTGGGTCTTATACGGAGAGCCGATGTCCGAAGAACAGAAAGCCAACTTAACCGGAGCACTTGAAAAGCTGAATGAGATTGAGAACAATAAGGTCGACAAAGGATCGAAAACCAGCGATACCTTTCTTGATATACTTGATACCGTAGACGCTTGGGGAAAGAAAGGGAATGAACTGGTAACCGCTCTTGATTCTGGTCAGAAAGTCTCCAAAGAGAAAGCAAAAGAGTACCGGGAATTAGAACAGTCTTCCATTGCAAAAATTGATGCGGTTATTACCGCTGCATCGAACAATGCACATGGTTTTAGGGATGGTGCCATAAAAAGGTCTCAAATAGCAATGTTAATTACGGTGGTGTTTTTTGCAATTGCCTTACTTCTTACCGTATTGTTCTTAGTCGTGTTACTCCAGATCATCATGAAACCTTTGAAATTATTACTGGATGCAGCTAGGAGTATTGAGACGGGTAATCTTGACAAAGAGATAGATTTTGATGCCAAGAATGAATTTGGAACGTTGGCAAGCTGCTTCCGTCAGATGCAGAGTTATTTAAAGAGTGTTATTTATGACGTGACCAATAATTTAAATCGTATGGAAAGCGGAGACTTCAGAATCCAAACAGATGTGGAATATTTAGGAGCGTTTGAAACCATACATAGATCGATCCAAGCGATTTCTGATCGTCTTGGAGATACATTATTAAAAATCAACCAATCTGCAGAACAGGTTAACAACAGTTCATCCCATGTTTCTGCCGGAGCACAGCAGTTGAGTCAGGGAACCGTGGAACAGGCAAGTTCCATTGAGCAGCTGGCTGCAGCCATTGGTGAAGTTACGTCTCAGATCCAGCAAAACTCTGAGAATTCAGATGCCGCAAGCAATCAGGCACAAGAGACCTCAAAGGAACTGGAGGCAGGTAAAAATAATATGAATTCTATGCTTCGTGCGATGAACGAAATTAATAATTCCTCAGGTGAGATCGGTAAGATCATTAAGACAATCGAGGATATCGCATTCCAGACGAATATATTGGCATTAAATGCAGCCGTAGAAGCGGCTCGTGCAGGAGAAGCAGGAAAAGGGTTTGCTGTTGTTGCGGATGAAGTTCGCAACCTAGCAGGAAAAAGTTCCGAAGCATCTCAGAATACGACCGAGTTGATTGAAAATTCTTTAAAATCAGTAAAAGAGGGAACAGACATTGCCAATGAGACGGCAAGATCTTTGAATCTGATCGCAGAGTCCTCTGAAAAATCGGCAGATTTATTAAAGAAGATTTCCGAAGCATCTCAGAACCAGGCAATATCAGTCAATCAGATCAGTTCTGGTATTGACCAAATCTCCTCTGTGGTACAATCCAGTGCGGCTACAGCAGAAGAAAGTGCTGCTTCTAGTGAAGAACTTTCAAGTCAGGCGCAGATATTAAAAGAACTTGTTTCTGATTTTCAGTTCAGCCATGAATTATAAGGAATGATACATGAGCGTGTTACCTATGCGGATTCTTCGGAATCCGCATTTTTTGATATTCAGACACATGAAAGGAGCGTTCAACAAATCTAAATTTTAAATTCTAATATTAATTGATGCAGTTCATCTGCCAATCTGGATAGTACATCACTAGAACATGCGATTTCTTCCAATGCTTCTGATTCGTTTTCAATGGAACACTTAACTTCTTCGGAACTCTTTGAATTTTCAACCGCAATCTCGGATAAATGATCCAATATGGTTAACATCGTATTTTTCATTTGATACATTTCTTCCCCTGTGTGATTTAGCTGATCCATAGCATCTAGGGATTTTTCCATGACATCTTTTATGTATAGAAAGTTTGAGCGGCTGTTAGCTACGCTTTGGGTCTGTTCTGTGGTAATCGTTTTAATTCTGCTTATGGTGCTTGCCGCATTTTTGGCGTTGGATTGTAATTCAGAAACAATATCTTCAATCTCCTTGGAGGAATCAGCGGATAGTGCAGCTAGATTTTTGATTTCGGAAGCCACAACTCGGAATCCTTCTCCTGCTACACCGGCACGAGACGCTTCTATAGAAGCATTCAAAGCTAAGAGGTTCGTCTGCATCGCGATGGAAGAGATCAGTTTACTTGCATTGCTTATTTTTTCTGTACTTTCATTTGTTTTTATAACCAAATCAGAAATTGTTACATTCGCATCGTTGCTTTCTTCTGTTATCTTATACAGATTTTCCATTTCCGCAGACCCATTGTCAATGACTTCTGTTACATCACGAATGGAAGTATTGATATGAGTGGCAGAATCTAAATTTAGATCGATTACATCGCTTAACAGCGTCAATTGTCCAGTTCCTTTTCTGGTACTGTCCGTTTGCAAAATGGAACTTTTGGAGATACCCTGGATCTTATTGGAGACTTCTTCTACGGTTCTTGCTGATTCATTAGAAGCAGCGGTTAACTGGAGGGCTGTTTCAGCAACTTGTTGAGAGGAAGCATTGATTTTTCCGATGATAGTTTTAAAATTATTTCGAATGCCATCCAAAGAATTTGCTAGTATACCAAACTCATCTTTTTTTCGCAGTTCCTTTTTGGAAAATGAATTTGTTAAATTAAATTCAGCCAGCATTTTGGAATAGTCGGCTGCACACTGAATGGAATGGGCGATCTTACCAGAAAGAAAGTATCCAGATAGAAATATAATTGCGGTAAAAACAGCCATTATCTGATAACATAAATTCTTAAGATTGTTAAGCTGATGATAGATGGTTTCGGCATCAAAGTCCACACCGATAAAACCAACAACTTTATCCTGCTTATTTTTTATGGGATAATATGAACTGATGTAAATCCCCCATCCTTCCACAACATTTAATTTATGGTCCGTATAGGCGGTTCCATTCCATGCCTGTTCGTAGGCAAAATTGGATTTTTCCGTATCACCAATATGGGAAAACTCATCTTCTGCAGAACCATCTACTACATACATGAAGTTTCCATCCTCTGTTTTTTTCATAGTAAAAATATGCTTAGCTCCGCTTAATTCTCTCATTTTTATTAAATCATTTCTTTGCTCCGTATAATAAGTGGTGTTTTCATCGTTTTTGGAAGTTAGTTTCGTAAACTGTTCCAAATCCACATATTTACTAGATTGCAAAACTGTCCGGTAGGCTTCGTCGGCTGCTTTTTGGGTTATCATGTGATAGCTCTGCATATATAATAAGTAGGTTAGTGCAGAAGCAATTGTTATGACTAAAATTAGAAAAAATACGGTGATTTTTACTCTGATATTTCTACGAAATGAATATGTTGACCGTTTGAAAATTTTCACCATTAATACCCCCATTATCTTATATTTTGATTCAAGTATATTCCAAAAAGCATTGCAAAGCAAGTTTGTTTTTGCTAGAAAATTGTAAAAATATACATATAAATGTAAAAGATTATGGGAGATTATGGTAACAGTTAACAAAAGATAGAGAAAAATCTAACGTTCCTTGTCATTGGAATTCCATGACACTGTACCAGAAAGAGGGAAGACCCCCCTTTTCGAAAGATAGGATCTGTGATATGATAGTTTATTATTGGAATGACTGACATGGAGGAAGAGAGATGGAAGAAAACAAAGATGAAGTGGTTTCTAAAAATTTTATTGAACAGGAGATAGACAAGGATCTTTTAGAAGGCGTTTATGATCATGTGCAAACCAGATTTCCACCGGAACCAAACGGCTATCTGCATATCGGACATGCTAAATCAATTCTTCTTAATTATGGTCTGGCTAAGAAGTATGGTGGAAAGTTCAACCTCCGTTTTGATGATACAAATCCGACAAAAGAGAAAACCGAATTCGTGGAATCCATTATGGAAGATGTTAAATGGCTGGGTGCAGATTTTGAAGATCGTCTTTTCTATGCGTCCAATTATTTTAAAAAGATGTACGAATGTGCCGTATACTTAATAAAAAAAGGGAATGCATATGTCTGTGATTTAACTGCAGAAGAGATTCGTTCCTATCGGGGAGATTTTAAAAAACCAGGGAAAGAAAGTCCTTATAGAAACCGAAGCGTGGAAGAAAATTTAAAGTTATTTGAAGAGATGAGAGAAGGAAAATATAAAGACGGGGAAAAGGTGCTCCGCGCCAAGATTGATATGGCATCTCCGAACATTAACATGCGTGATCCGGTTATATATCGTGTGGCACGTATGAATCATCACAATACGGGGGATGCATGGTGCATTTATCCGATGTATGATTTTGCCCATCCCATTGAAGATGCGATTGAACAGATCACCCATTCCATCTGTACTCTGGAATTTGAAGATCACAGACCACTGTATGACTGGGTGGTAAAAGAATGTGGATTTGAAAATCCTCCTCGTCAGATTGAATTTGCAAAACTCTATCTTACCAATGTGATAACCGGTAAGCGTTATATTAAAAAGTTGGTAGAGGATCAGATTGTAGACGGCTGGGATGATCCAAGACTGGTATCCATAGCAGCTTTAAGAAGAAGAGGTTATACTCCTGAATCCCTTCGTATGTTTGTAGATCTGGTTGGCGTATCAAAAGCGAACAGTTCTGTGGATTATGCGATGTTAGAATACTGCATCCGGGAAGATTTAAAGTTAAAAAGACCGAGAATGATGGCGATTTTGGACCCAATCAAACTGGTGATTGATAATTATCCAGAAGGTACAGTGGAATCTCTTACTGTATCCAACAACATGGAAAATCCAGAACTTTTAGAGAGAAAAGTACCGTTTGGGAGAGAACTCTACATTGAACGGGAAGATTTTATGGAAGAACCTGTTCGAAAGTATTTCCGCCTGTTCCCAGGCAACGAAGTCCGCTTAATGAACGCTTATTTTGTAACCTGTACCAGTTGTGAAAAAGATTCTGACGGCAATGTTACGGTTGTTCACTGTACTTATGATCCAGAAACTAAGAGTGGTTTAGGGTTTACTGGTAGAAAAGTAAAAGGTACCATTCACTGGGTGAATGCAGACACGGCAAAAAAAGCAGAATGTCGACTTTATGAGAATATTGTAGATGAAGAAAAAGGAAAATTAAACGAGGATGGAAGCTTAAATGTAAACCCCAATTCCTTAACTGTATTAAAGGATTGTTTTGTGGAACCGGGATTTGTAGAGGCGAAGGCCTATGACAGCTTCCAGTTTGTAAGAAACGGTTATTTTTGTATAGATAGCAAAGACAGTTCTCCAGAACATTTGGTATTTAACAGAATCGTATCGTTAAAGAGTTCCTTTAAGATAAACAAATAAATAAAACATCAATGACAGGCAGCTAGGCCAGTCAAGAGAAAATGCTGCATGTGAGAAAGGAAAACGTGCGGCATTTTTTCCAATATGGCAACAGGAGGTATGCGATGGAACTGATCATTCCCTTAATAAATCAGCCCCAGTTTCCCTATTACAGTCAGATTTATGAATACATTAAGGCGGAGATTAAAAAAGGTAATATAAAACCTGGAATGCGTCTTCCCTCAACCAGGCAGTTGGCAGAACATTTAAAAGTGAGCAGAAGTACCACTCAGATGGCCTATGAACAGCTGATGTCAGAAGGATATATTGAGTCCATTCCTTGTAAGGGATATTATGTTTTAAAGATAGATCGTTTGATTCAGCCAGAACGAAAAAATACGGAAAAAAGCCATTTTCTTATCACACCGTCCTATCCGATTAAGTGTGGTAAGACGGATTGGTGTGTGGATTTCTCACCGAGAGGAATTGATCTGGGTACCTTTCCTTTTAATACGTGGAGAAAGATTTCTAAATATACGCTGATCGATGACAACAGAGAAATGTTTGTGCCTGGAGACCCTCAGGGGGAAGCAGGGTTTCGGGAAACCATACGAAACTACCTTCATACCGCCAGAGGTGTCAATTGTCAAGCAGAACAAATCATTGTAGGAGCGGGAAGTGAATATCTTTTGATGCTTTTATCCCAGATCCTTGGGGATAAACGGATGATTGCAATGGAAAATCCTACTTACAAACAGGCATACCGTGTCTTTGATAGTCTCAAATATAAAGTGATTCCCGTGGCCATGGACCGGTATGGAATGAATGCAGAGCTACTTGAGGAAAGTGGAGCAGACACGGCCTATGTTATGCCTTCCCACCAATATCCAACAGGGATTGTCATGCCCGTAAAACGGAGACAGGAACTTCTTTCCTGGGCGTATCGGAAAGAAGATAGGTATCTGATTGAAGATGACTATGACAGTGAATTTCGCTACAAGGGACAACCAATTCCTGCGCTTCAGGGTATGGATGAGAGAGGAAGAGTTATCTACTCTGGAACCTTTTCAAAATCCATAGCTCCTGCCATTCGGGTCAGTTATCTGGTACTCCCCAAAGGATTGTATGAACAATATCAAAAAAAAGTTAGCTTTTATGCTTCTACTGTTTCAAGAATCGATCAAAACATTCTATATCAGTTTATGGCGGAGGGACATTACGAACGACATTTAAACCGAATGAGGGCTGTTTACAAAGCGAAACATGCAGTACTCACAGCAGGACTTAAATCATTTGAAGGTACTTTTAAAATACAAGGGGAACATGCAGGGCTTCATCTTCTTCTTACTGACCGGTGGCAAAGGACAGAAACAAAACTCATAAAAGAAGCGGAGAAATTAAAGGTCAAAGTATATGGTCTTTCTGACTGTTTTATTCATGAGGAACCGAATATGTATCCGTCCACGGTTATTCTCGGCTTTGCTAAACTTACAGAAGAAGAGATTATAAAAGGTTTAAAACTTCTAAGAGAAGCATGGGTTTTACAGGATAAGGAGGAGTCTGGTGAAAAGAAATGAAAAACAAGGCTGGAAGAATGGGAACTTACAGACATTGATTTCATTGAGTTTGACTGTGATTTTGCTATTCGGATTGAGCAATGCAGGATTTTTTGGCGGTGAGAAAAAGACGAGGCTAGATGTTAGTACAACCAGCGAAACGGAAAATGTGAATACCCTGTTCCATGCGATAAAGGATAACATCCCTTTTACGGCGACAGACAAAGAGGGACTCCTAAAGCTCACCGGTCAGTTTATGGAGGGGGATTTAGAGGGAGCAGCCAGAGTACTTTATGGATATGAAGTTCCATTTGACGTGTATCCTTTTTTCTTTGATGGGAATACCATAAAAACGAAATTGGGAACGGGAAAAGGTCTGGTGTTCTTAAAATCCTCAATCTGTTATTATGGAGAAATGGTGGACGGAAAGCCCCATGGAAAGGGAACACTTCTATCTGTGCTTAAGCTGAAAGAGGGAAAACGATATGATTATTCTTACGGAATGTTTCAAAACGGACAGATGAACGGAGAGGGAGAATGTGGATATCGTTATTATGATGAGATGGAACAAGAGATGGCTGTTAAAACGGCGAAAAAAGGAATGTTTCAAAAGGATCTGATGCAGGGAGAGATCGTATATACCAGTACCAATGCATCTGGAGATACGGCTCAATGGCAGTTTCAGGTGAAAGACGGAGTGATTGTGCCTGACGATCGTTGGATACAGGATCTGGAAGAAGACGGTTCTCTGGTTTATAAATTACCGGCAAAAGAAGACAAAGAACATGTCTATTTGCTTACGGAACGTGGGATAAAAGAAAGCCGGTGGAAAAACTTGATTGTTTTTGACAATTTTAATAAAGGGGGAATCGACCCGTGAACCAGGATATGATTGATCGTCTTTCCATCATAACAGAGGAAGAAAAAGAGATCATAAATGGACGGTCGGGAATTGACAAAAGACGGTATACCGAAGGAAGGGATATGGTGATTGATAGCAAAAAGATGCTGGAGCACAAAACCTTGATTCGGATTCGGCCTCATACTCGTTTTGTACATTTCCCAAGGCATAAACATAATTATATTGAAGTAATCTATATGCTAAAAGGCGAGACGACGCATTATATTGATGAAGAAAAAGTGGTTTTAAAAGCAGGAGAATTACTTTTTTTAAACCAGCATGCGACGCAGGAGATACTACCTGCAAAGGAAGAAGATCTGGCAGTTAATTTTATTATACTTCCAGAATTCTTTGATACCACATTTGAGATGATGGGAGAAGAGGAAAATCTATTAAGAGATTTTTTAGTGGGATGCCTCTGCTATGATTCCCGTTATGCAAGTTATCTTCATTTTCGGGTAGCAGATGTTTTACCGGTTCAGAACCTGATAGAAAACATGGTTTGGACGCTTCTTTATGATCAACCCAATAAAAGAAGCATCAATCAAATCACTATGGGGCTTTTGTTTTTGCAGCTCATGCATTATACAGATAAAATCAGCCATACCATAGAAAGTTATGATCAAAAACTAGTATTCCAAGTATTAAAGTTTATTGATGAAAACTATAAGGATGGAGAATTAACAGAGTTGGCAAAACAGTTAAACTATCAGATATACTGGCTGAGCCGTACGATTAAACGATTAACCGGACATACTTATAAAGAACTTCTTCAGATCAAACGTCTCAATCAGGCATCGTTTCTTCTATTGAATACAAGACTTAGTATCATGGATATTTCCACTGCAGTTGGATATGATAATACCAGTTATTTTTATCGTATTTTCCGAAACTATTATCGTATGTCTCCAAAAGAATACCGGGAAAAAAATCTTATTTCTCACACATAAGAAGCGTTAAGTAACAATTAAAAAACGGATAAATAAATGGAAATGAGTTATAAAGAAACGGATTCTTGCATATAATTGGTTATATATGGTTGCAAAATAAAATGGTAAGGAGAGGGGAAATATGCCTAGAGGAGTAAGAAAATCACCGTTAGAAAAATTAGAAGAAGAATTACGTCAGGTACAGGATTCGATAAGAGAGAATAAGGAAAGCCTAACTTCCTTAGAAGAAAAAGAAAAAACTATTGTGGATAAAATAAAGATGGAACAGTTTAAGGAAGTATCAACGATATTGGACGAGCATGAGATGTCAATTATGGATTTAAAAGATCTGCTGATTTCTTCTACAGAAAATTAAAACAAACTTAAAAACTAAATGCAAATAAGGACGTAGTTTTCTGTAAACAACGTCCTTATTTTTTTTGATAAAATCCGATATGATAAAAGAAGCAAACAGAGGAGAGTGGTATGAATGGAACGTTATTATCTGGCAGTTGATATAGGAGCCTCCAGTGGACGTCATATTCTTGGTACGGTGAAGGATCACAAGATCGTACTGGAAGAGATCTATCGCTTTGAAAATGGATTAAAGCGTAAAAACAAACAGATATGTTGGGATGTTGAGTCATTATGTCGTGAGATCAAAGAGGGGATGAAGCAATGTAAGAAGTTGGGAAAAATTCCTGTTAGTATGGGAATTGATACCTGGGCAGTTGATTTTGTTCTTCTTGATGAGAAGGAACAGATTCTTTTGGATGCCGTGGGATATCGGGATGAAAGAACTAAAGGAATGGATGAAAAAGTGTATGAAATTATTTCACAGGAAGCTCTTTATGAGAGAACTGGAATTCAAAAACAGATCTTTAATACCATCTACCAGCTTATGGCAGTGAAGGAATCCAATCTGGATTCGTTAAAAAGAGCAGACTCTTTGTTGATGATTCCCGATTATTTTAACTATCGCTTAACGGGAGTTAAAAAACAGGAATACACAAATGCTACGACAACGCAACTGGTAAGTCCCCAAACGGGAGACTGGGATTATGAACTAATTAAAGCACTTGGTTTTCCTGAAAAACTATTTAAACCTTTATCCATGCCTGGAACCTTAGTAGGGGGACTATCAGAGGAAATACAAGAGGAAGTGGGCTTTAACTGTAAGGTGATTCTTCCAGCCACTCATGATACTGCGTCCGCAGTGATGGCAATTCCATTTTATTCCAAACAAGAAGATTTAAAGGACAATCCTCTCTATATCAGTTCCGGAACCTGGTCTTTACTTGGAACAGAACGACCAAAGGCAGATTGTTCTCTGAAAAGCAGGAAGGCGAACTTTACCAATGAGGGTGGATATGAACATAGAGTTCGGTATTTAAAAAACATTATGGGATTGTGGATGATCCAGTCGGTCAAAGCAGAATTTCATAAAAATGGAGCCGATTATTCTTTTTCTCAGCTTTGTGAGATGGCTTCTATGGAGACAATTCCATCTTTGGTTGATTGCAATCACAGTATGTTTCTGGCACCAGAGAGTATGATTTTGGCGATACAGGACTATTGCAAAATTGAGAATCAGGAGATTCCCCAAACGGCAGGAGAGATTGCAGCTGTTATTTATAACAGTCTCGCTGTGTGTTACAAAGAAGCGGTGGAGGAGTTAGAATCCATCACCGGTGAAACTTATCCGGTCATTCATGTGGTGGGAGGAGGTTCTCATGCTTCCTATCTGAATCAGTTAACGGCTGAATTCACGAAAAAAACAGTGTATGCAGGACCTGGAGAAGCAACGGCCATTGGTAATCTGTTGGCTCAAATGATAGAAGCTGGAGAGTATGACGGATTAAAGGCGGCAAGAGAAGCTGTTTTGCATTCCTTTGCTATCATGAAATACGTTCCGATTACACAAATACAAGGAGGGGAATTCAATGATCCGAAAATCGTTTAAAATGTATTTAAACAAGGGGAAAGCCGAAGAATATGTGAAACGGCACAATAAACTTTGGCCGGAAATGAAAGAAAAGATTCATGAGTACGGAGGAGGAAACTATTCTATTTTTTTAGACGAAGAGACCAATGTTCTTTATGGATATATAGAAATAGAAGAGGAAGAACGCTGGGCTTGTTTCAGTGATACGACCATTAATCGAAAATGGTGGGATTACATGGCGGATATTATGGAGACAAATTCGGATAATAGCCCAGTATCAGATGACTTAAAACCAGTATTTCATTTCGATTAAACCATAACAGGAGGAATAACCATATGTCAATCAAAGAAAAATATGAAGCAGCAAAAGAAGCGTATGCATCCATTGGGGTGGATACTGAAAAAGCAATGGAAACGTTAAAGAACATACCTATTTCCATGCACTGTTGGCAGGGGGATGACGTGACAGGATTTGATGGTGCAGGTGCATTATCTGGAGGAATTCAGACGACAGGAAATTATCCTGGACGGGCCACGAATCCGGAAGAACTGATGGCGGATATGGATCAGGTGCTTCGTCTGATTCCAGGAAAGCATCGAATTAATCTGCATGCTAGTTATGCCATCTTTGCCGATGGAGAATGGGCAGACAGAGATGAACTGAAACCAGAACAGTTTAAACAATGGGTTACCTTTGCAAAAGAAAGGGGACTGGGAATTGACTTTAATCCTACTTTGTTTTCCCATCCGAAAGCGGAACAGGCTACGTTATCTAGTGAGGATGATGAGATCCGTGGGTTTTGGATCCGTCATGTAAAAGCATGCATCCGAATCTCTGAATATTTTGCAAAGGAGCTTGGAACTCCTTGTACGATGAATATATGGATTCCGGACGGAATGAAGGATATTCCCGCAGACCGGACTTCACCCAGAGCGCGGTTAAAGGACTCTCTGGATCAGATTTTTTCTATGGAATATGATAAGTCCAAGGTATATGCAGCGGTTGAATCTAAAGTATTTGGAATTGGGATGGAGAGTTATACCGTAGGTTCCCATGAATTTTATATGAATTATGCTTCGAAAAATGGGATTCTGTGTCTATTAGACAGTGGACATTATCACCCCACAGAAGTAGTATCCGATAAGATTTCTTCCATGCTATTATTTTTTGATAAAGTAGCGTTACATGTTACCCGCCCCGTTCGTTGGGATAGTGATCACGTGGTGTTATTTGATGATGAGACAAAAGAGATTGCCAAAGAAATTGTGCGTGGTGGGGCAGACAGAGTTCTTTTGGCTCTGGACTTTTTTGATGCCAGTATTAACCGGTTAAGTGCCTGGGTCGTGGGAATGCGCAATATGCAAAAAGCATTGCTTTACGCTCTGCTTCTTCCAAATGATAAACTAGCATCCTTACAGGAAACTCGTAATTTTACAGAGCTTATGGTACTCCAAGAGGAAATCAAACTGTATCCATTGGGAGATGTGTGGAATTATTTTTGCGAGTTAAATGAAGTGCCTGCAAAAGAAGACTGGTTTCAGGAGATCCTTTCTTATGAAAAAGAAGTGCTGATAAACCGTAAATAGAGGAGAATAAACATGAAAATATTAGATGCAGAATTTGTAAAAGGCTTTATCCGTATGTGTGACGATGGGTTTCAACAGAACTGGCATGAGCGCAATGGCGGCAATCTAAGCTATCGATTAAAGGTGGAAGAGAAGGAACTGATCAAAGATGAATTAAACAAAGAGGCAGCCTGGCAGCCGATTGGAACCAATGTTAGTGGATTGGCAGGAGAATACTTTCTGGTAACTGGAAGCGGAAAGTATTTCCGGAATGTGATCTTGGATCCTGCCTCCACTCTTTGTTTGATAGAAGTAGATGAAACAGGAGATAACTATCGGATCTTATGGGGGCTTATAAATGGTGGAAGACCAACCAGTGAACTTCCCTCTCATCTAATGAATCATGAAGTGAAAAAAGATGTGACAGGTGGAAAACACCGGGTTATTTATCATGCGCACCCCACCAACGTAATTGCACTGACTTTTGTGCTTCCTCTTAATGCAGAAGTATTTACCAGAGAATTGTGGGAGATGGCTACCGAATGTCCCGTAGTATTCCCGTCTGGAGTCGGTGTGGTAGACTGGATGGTGCCGGGTGGACAAGAGATTGCAATTAAAACCAGTGAATTAATGAAGCAGTACGATGCGGCAGTCTGGGCACATCATGGTCTGTTTGCCTCAGGGGAAGATTTTGATTTAACCTTTGGTTTGATGCATACGATTGAAAAGTCTGCGGAAATACTTGTAAAAGTTTTATCCATACGACCAGATAAATTAAAGACCATAACTCCAGATAATTTCCGTGATCTGGCACGTGATTTCCAGGTCACTCTGCCTGAGAAATTTCTTTATGATAAAAAGTAAGAAACACATGGATTGCAAATGTTAACTATAAAAATAAAAAAGGTTGACAATTAAAGATACCCTCTGTATAATGATGTAAAATCACATATGATACAGGGGGTATTTTAGATGAATTCAACGACGAAACAAGTAACATTATGTGCACTGTTTGCAGCCTTGAATGCAATTTTGGCACAAATATCCATACCCATTGGTCCGGTTCCCATCAATCTGGTTCATGTCTCAACCTTTGTTGCAGCGGGACTGCTGGGATCTAAGTATGGGGCGCTAAGCCAGTTTGCTTATGCTTTGATGGGAATGGTAGGTTTGCCCGTATTTAGTGGGTTTTCAGGAGGACTTGGAGTCATCATAGGTCCCACTGGAGGGTATATCCTTGCATACATAATGGCTGCTTATGTGTCAGGTCTTATCATGGAGCATTTCGGAAAAAAATCAGTTTTTGTTATCTTTATGGCTATGTATGTGGGCTGGATCGTTACCTATGGGTTTGGAACCATATGGTATTCTGCCATAACCCATACCGGATTTTTACCGGCGCTGTTGGTGTGCGCAGTTCCGTTTCTGTTCGGAGATCTTTTTAAAACCTGTTTTTCGGTATACATGGTTAAACGTTTAAGTCCAGTCTTTCGTCGTATGGAGAATTAAGATAAAAAAGAGTTGTCATCTTTCTAGTTCGAAATTAGAAAGGTGACAACTCTTTTTTATACGATCCTACTGGATCTCTTCTTCGACAATTGTAGTCGCATGATCGGAAGAAGGATCTTCCGTCTCTTCGAGTGGTGTAAAATCAGGTTGTCCCGTTCTGGAAGCAGTGTAATCTAGCCCTCCGTCTTCCGTTATATCTTGGTCTTCTTCTGTTTGTTCTTTATCGGATTCCAATTTATCCATTGTTGAAAAAGCTACGGCACTCGCTGCATCTTTCGCTGTATCACTTACGAGATTGGCTGCATCTTTAACCAGATTCTTCGCTGCATTTGCTGCATCTTTTGCGGCATCTGCCATGTCTGATGCTGCGACCTTAAACTCGTCTTTACTGGCATTTAAGGAAACATAATTGCGATTCATCGTACTGTCAATTTTTGAAATGTCATCATTTCCGTCATCTTCAAAATCATGGAAGTTTTCTTCCAGTTCTTTGTGGAAGGATTTGTATTTGGTAAAATAAGAGATACCAGCAGCAACAGCGCCGGCGATTGTAGCAAGTGCCACGAATTTCCCAAAACCATTACCCATTTTCGCCATATGAAACACTCCTTTCATTCTCTATTGTATTGTAATACTTATATAGAAAAAAAGAAAGGTATATAATAAGAAAATTTCTATAAACTAAGTAAGTAAAGGTAAAAAACGGATAATCTAGTAGTAATTGTAAAAAAAATATAAAATTAGCACTCAACTATTGACAGTGCTAATAATGAGTGATATAACTTATTATGTGATTAAAATATAACTTCTTTCTGAGCGCGGAAAGAAAAAAATAAGCAGAAAGCTATGAGGAGGAATTGCAATGAAGTTAGTGCCATTATTTGACAAAGTTGTGTTAAAACCATTGGTTGCAGAGGAGACAACAAAGTCCGGTATCGTTTTACCAGGGCAGGCAAAAGAAAAGCCACAGCAGGCGGAAGTCATCGCAGTAGGGCCAGGCGGTCTGGTAGATGGCAAAGAAGTTACTATGCAGGTTAAAGTAGGCGATAAAGTAATCTTCTCCAAGTATTCTGGTACAGAAATTGAGACCGGAGAAGACGATGAGAAGTATGTCATTGTTAAGCAGAATGATATTTTAGCAGTCATTGAATAATTGTTTCAGACTGCAGCGATAACAGAAGGATTCTAAATAGTAAGCAGGTGTGATTTCCTTAATAAATCACAGATAAATTAAGAAGAAAACTGGAGGAATGAAACATGGCAAAACAGATTAAATTTGGCGTAGAAGCCAGAAAAGCACTTGAGTCAGGAGTGAATCAGTTAGCAGATACCGTGCGTGTAACGTTAGGCCCGAAAGGAAGAAACGTTGTACTTGATAAATCCTTTGGCGCACCTTTGATCACCAACGATGGAGTAACCATTGCAAAAGAGATCGAACTGGAAGATTCTTTTGAAAATATGGGAGCACAGCTGGTAAAAGAAGTTGCAACAAAGACAAACGATGTCGCAGGGGACGGAACTACAACAGCGACTGTTCTAGCACAGGCTATGATCAATGAAGGAATGAAGAACCTGGCAGCAGGTGCGAATCCTATCGTTTTAAGAAAAGGAATGAAGAAGGCAACTGACGCTGCAATCAAGTCGATTGCAAAGATGAGTGAGCCAATCAAAGGAAAAGCTTCCATTGCAAGAGTCGCAGCAATCTCAGCATCAGATGATGTAGTAGGTGAGATGGTAGCAGATGCTATGGAAAAGGTTTCTAACAATGGTGTTATTACCATTGAAGAATCAAAGACTATGATGACAGAACTGGACCTTGTAGAAGGAATGCAGTTTGACAGAGGGTATGTATCTGCCTATATGAGTACAGATATGGAAAAGATGGAAGCGAATCTTGATGATCCTTACATTCTCATTACAGATAAGAAGATATCAAATATTCAGGAAATTCTCCCATTATTAGAGCAGGTTGTTCAGTCTGGTTCCAGACTTCTTATTATCGCTGAGGATATTGAAGGAGAAGCATTAACTACCTTAATCGTTAATAAATTAAGAGGAACTTTCAACGTAGTAGGAGTAAAGGCTCCAGGTTACGGAGATAGAAGAAAAGAGATGCTTCAGGATATCGCTGCTTTAACAGGTGGTAAAGTACTTTCTGAAGAACTTGGCTATGACTTAAAGACAGCAACTCTTGATCTTTTGGGCCGTGCAAAATCCGTTAAGATTCAGAAAGAGACTACCGTTATCGTTGACGGATGCGGAGATAAAGAAGAGATCACCGCAAGAATTGGTCAGATCAAAGGGCAGATTGAAGAGACTACCTCTGACTTTGACAAAGAGAAATTACAGGAAAGACTTGCTAAATTATCCGGTGGTGTTGCAGTGATCCGTGTAGGTGCGGCAACTGAAACAGAGATGAAGGAAGCAAAGCTTCGTATGGAAGATGCGTTATCCGCAGCAAGAGCAGCCGTAGAAGAAGGCGTTATTGCAGGTGGTGGTTCTGCTTACATTCATGCCATCAAAGAGATTGATGATGTAGTAACGGGTCTTGAGGGTGATGAAAAAACAGGTGGAAAGATCATCTTAAAAGCACTAGAAGCTCCATTATACCACATTGCAGCCAATGCGGGTCTGGAAGGCAACGTTATCATTAATAAAGTAAAAGAATCAAAAGTCGGTGTAGGCTTTGATGCATACAATGAAGCTTATGTGGATATGGTGGAAGCAGGAATACTTGATCCTACGAAAGTGACCAGAAGTGCACTCCAGAATGCAACCAGTGTTGCATCTACCTTATTGACAACTGAGTCAGTTGTTGCTAGTATTAAAGAAAAGACACCTGCACTTCCAGCGCCAGGCGGAATGGATATGATGTAATAAGGTGATTGAATCCTTGCAGGTATCCCATTATGCCGTAGGTGGCAGACTTGCAAGAAGAAAGGATCCGGTATCTTTATGAATGAAATGTATGCAGAGTGGCTCGTGAAGCGAAAGTCTCCGGCCTATACCATGTTGTTGAAAATCTTGATGGGTATATTATGCGTGATCGCAATTTTCTTATCCATTACACCAGCATTTGGGATTTTTGGAGTGATCATCTTGTTTGCAGTTGGTGCAGGCACATATTTTGTATTCCGCAACAGTGAGGTAGAATACGAATACTTATTTGTGACAAACATGATTACCATCGACCGTATCTATGGCAGGAGCAAGAGAAAAAAAGCCTGGGAAGGAACGATGGATGAGGTTCAAATTGTTGCACCAACCGATTCCGATGAGGTGAAAAATCACGAAACAAGCAATATGAAGTTATTGGATTTTTCTTCTCATGTCAATGGGAAAAAAACCTATACGTTAATCAGTCAGTCTGGTTCAGAAACGGTTAAAATTTTATTTGAACCAAACGATAAGCTGCTTCAGTGTATGAGGATGACATCACCCCGAAAAGTGATTGTTGATCGATAAAACAGGAAGAGTCAGACGGTTTGTAAAACTGTCTGACTCTTCTTTTGGTAAAAAATGACACGAAGGGTTGTCCACATAGGACGGAAAAAAACAAAAAAATGTCCGTTGACAAGTTCCGTAAAATTTGCTAAACTATGTAACTAATAAGCAAAATTCGCTTATAGCGAAACGAATAAAATAAGATGAAGGAGAGGAAATATTAATGGGCACAATTATTGGCGAAGGTATTACTTTTGATGATGTGTTATTAGTTCCAGCTTATTCAAATGTAATACCAAATCAGGTTGATTTAGCGACCAACCTCACAAAGACCATCAAGCTGAATATTCCACTTATGAGTGCAGGTATGGATACGGTAACCGAGCATCGTATGGCGATTGCCATGGCAAGGCAGGGTGGAATTGGCGTTATCCACAAGAATATGACGATCGAGCAGCAGGCAGAAGAGGTTGATAAGGTTAAGAGGTCAGAAAACGGCGTCATAACGGACCCATTCTATCTTTCACCAGAACATACATTAAAAGATGCAGATGAACTGATGGCTAAGTTCCGCATTTCAGGTGTACCGATTACAGAGGGAAGAAAGTTAGTCGGCATCATTACGAACCGTGACTTGAAATTCGAAGAAGATTTCAATCGGATGATTAAGGAGTGTATGACTTCTGAACACCTTGTTACGGCTAAAGAAGGAATTACACTCATGGAGGCAAAGAAGATACTGGCTAAAGCCAGAGTGGAAAAACTTCCTATTGTTGTTGAGAACTTTAACTTAAAGGGACTAATCACGATCAAAGACATCGAGAAGCAGATCAAATATCCTATGTCGGCCAAAGATAAGCAGGGTAGGCTTTTGTGCGGAGCAGCAGTAGGAATAACGGCTAATGTTCTAGATCGTGTATCAGCACTGGTAGAGGCCAAAGTGGATGTTGTGGTATTAGATTCTGCCCATGGACATTCTGAGAACGTTCTGCGCAGTGTTAGAATGATCAAAGAAGCGTATCCAGACCTTCAGGTGATTGCAGGAAATGTGGCGACCGGAGATGCAACCAAAGCTTTGATTGAAGCCGGTGTGGATGCGGTTAAAGTAGGAATTGGACCTGGGTCCATCTGTACTACCCGTGTGGTTGCAGGAATTGGTGTTCCTCAGATTACCGCTATTATGAATTGCTATGCGGTTGCAAAGGAATATGGCGTACCGATTATAGCAGATGGCGGAATCAAGTACTCTGGCGATTTAACCAAGGCGATTGCTTCTGGAGGAAGCGTTTGTATGATGGGCAGTCTGTTTGCAGGCTGCGACGAAAGCCCGGGATCATTTGAACTGTATCAGGGAAGAAAATATAAAGTATATCGTGGAATGGGCTCTATTTCAGCGATGGAAAATGGAAGTAAGGATCGTTACTTCCAGACAGATGCAAAGAAATTGGTACCAGAAGGAGTCGAAGGTCGTGTCGCATACAAAGGTATGGCAGAAGATACAGTATTCCAGATGCTTGGTGGCTTGCGTTCTGGTATGGGTTACTGCGGAGCACAGACAATTGAGATCCTTCAAGAGTCAGCAAAATTTGTTAAAATTTCGGCTGCATCCTTAAAGGAAAGTCATCCTCATGATATTCATATTACAAAAGAGGCACCCAACTATAGTGTTGATAAATAATTGTTTGAAGCAGGTGAAGATTTCTATAAATCTCCACCTGTTATTTTTCTCTATGGGGCAGTCGTCCCCGGAAAAGGCGTTTTTTCAATTCTGAGAGATGGAATGGGATCAATGGGTAGATATAACTCTTTCCAGCTATGGTTTTATTAAATACAATCGCAAGTATTGTAAGAAGTGCACCACCAATAAAGCCCCAGAAGTTAAATAAGGCAGTTGTTATTAGCATAATCATACGCATGAACTTAAAGGCATAGCCCAATTCAAAACTGGACTGGGAATAGTTGGCGATTGTGACAAAGGCCATATATAACATGGTATCACTGTTAAACCAGCCTGATTTTACAGAATATTCTCCTAGAACAATACCAGCAATTACACTAAGTGGAGTGGTCAGCATACTGGGAGTATTCACGGCAGCAAGCCTTAAACCATCGATTGCAAATTCTAATATCATAAGCTGAAAAAACAGTGGGACTTTCGGTGTTTCTGATATCTGAATAAATTGAAGCCAGGAAGGAACGTACTGCGGATTCTGCATGAACAGGAGCCATAAAGGAGTGACAAATAAAGTTAGAATGGAAATTAAAAATCGAGAGAGTCTTAAATAGGTTCCGGTAATGGGAGGAAAATAATAATCATCGGCTTCTTCTATAATATCAAAAACAGAAGAAGGCAATATCATGGCTGAGGGGGAATTGTCTACCATAATGACGATATTGCCTTCTAAAATAGAAGCGGCTGCAGTATCAGGTCGTTCTGAGTATTTGAACTTTGGAAAGGGGTTGTACCACTTATGAGGATAGATACATTCGGCAAGGCTCTCCTGATTCATAGTGAGTGCATCTACTTTTAATTTTCGGATCCGGTCTTTGATCATAGTAAGCAGGTTTTCATCAAATCTACCCTCAAAATAGCAAATAGCGATATCGGTATGAGAACTTTCTCCTGCACTCATAATCTCTACAGTAAGTTTCGGATCGCGAATTCGCCGACGCATGAGAGCTGTATTAAAAATCAAAGTCTCCACAAAACCATCTCTGGAACCTCGTAAAACTTTATCCTTATCCGGCTCAGATATACTTCTAGCGGGATAGTTTCTAGTATCGATGGAAAAACAACTGTCATATCCGTCTATTAACAGACAGGATACTCCTGACAGAATCTGAACAATAATTTCATCATATGAACTTACTAAATCTACCTGGCCATAAGGAAAATCCACTTTTGAAAATTCATGGGCATCTTTTGGCATATCTTTTTCAAGAATAAAGGAGAAGTCTTCTAAAATCTTTTGCCAGATCCCCCCTTGGGTAAATCCAGAGATATAATAGAGACATGCTTCTCTGCCTCCTACGTAAAAGGTGCGGTATATCAGGTCAAAATTCTCTTTGACATTCAGTTTTTGATTTAAATAGTTCATATTATCGGCTAGACGATTGGAAAATTTCATTCGTGACCTCTCCTTGTCTTAAGCTTTTCAGCAAATTAGAAATCAGTATAGTATGCGCATTTTATACAATTATATGTTTTGTAAAATCTGTATGCTGATAACTAAAATTTCATTAAAAATGTAGAATTTCATACGATAATTACAAGAAAATACGGAATGTGTTTGGGTATAATAGACTAAAAATATTGACTTTAAACTTATAATATGGTATTATCTTACATGTAGCGCAGGAAAAAGTGTTTTTCGTGCATCATTTGGGCTCGGGGATGCCAAAATGTAGAAACAGTATAATGTGACGGTTTTGGATCGTGACGGAGGAGTGCCTTCTGTGGGGGAAAGGTACTTCTCTATTTTTTGTCTCATAGGAAATAACATCCTTAATTATTGATATGATATAAGTAATCATATATAATATTATTTATTGATAAGGAGGAATTTTATGTGGAAAATTCTAAGACGGGATAAAAGGATCCGATGTGCGATGACCACAGCGGCTGTGATTGGATCTGCTTTATTACAAACATACGTAATTCAGGCATTTATTCGGCCGGCTGGATTGCTTTCTGGAGGTTTTACGGGACTTGCCATACTAATTGATCGAATTACGTCTCTATTTGGTTTTCACATTTCAACGTCCCTTGGCATGATTTTGTTAAACCTTCCGGTGGCTTTCATCTGCAGTAAAAGCATCAGCAAGCGATTTACGATGTATTCATTGCTTCAAGTATTGTTATCCAGTGCATTATTAAAAATCTGTAACTTCCAACCTATTTTCGATGACGGATTATTAAATGTGGTTTATGGGGGCGTATTATATGGATTTTCCGTTGTTCTAGCACTCAGGGGGAATGCGTCCACAGGGGGAACTGATTTTATTGCTCTTTATGTATCCAATAAAACGGGGAATTCTATCTGGTCTTCTGTATTCAGTGGGAATGTACTTGTACTTTGTATTTTTGGAGCTATTTTTGGTTGGGATTATGCTGGATACTCTATTTTGTTTCAGTTTGTTACAACGAAAGTTATTTCCACATTTCATCATAGGTATGATCGGGTAACGCTTCAAATTACGACGGAAAAAGGGCCGGAACTGGCCGGAGAATACGGAAAGGAATTTAGACATGGCATATCCTGTGTCGATGCCATGGGTGGTTACAGCAAGAAGAAGATGTATCTTCTTCATACTGTAGTGTCTTCCTATGAGGTCACAGATATTATTGCTTTATTCCACCGAGTGGATGACCATGTGATTGTAAATATGTTTAAAACGCAGCAGTTCTTTGGAAGCTTTTACCGGGCACCGATGGAATAATTTGGTCTATCGAATCACGATATAGAACATATAGATCATATAAACGACGATCATAAATATACTTTCCAAACGGTTTAACTTTTTCTTGGTCTTGCAAAATAGAAAGGTGACAAGGCTGATGAGGATTAAAAAAGCGGCGTCATAAATAGACAGCGGATTTACCTTAATGGGGCTGATGGAGGCGGAGATCCCAAGTACCATCAGGATATTAAAGAGGTTGGATCCAATTACATTACCAAGTGCCAGACCATTTTCTCCTTTTCTGGAAGCGACGATGGAAGTAACTAGTTCTGGTAAGGAAGTGCCAAAAGCCACTATGGTTAGTCCGATTAATGACTGACTAAGGCCAAAGGAGGCTGCGATGGCACTGGCATTATTCACAACTAGATTACCGCCCCATATAATTGCGGAAAGACCAAGAATGATATAGACAGCGGAGAGCCAACTGGGCATGGAAACCGTTTCAATTTCTTTGGGAGCCCGGTTTACGATGGCGTCTCGAATGGTAAAGCCTACGAAGAATATAAAAAAAGCAAAGAGGATAACGCCTTCTAATCTGGAAATATTTAAATTCGTAATCATAATGACGAGCAATAAAACACCAGCACCTATCGATGCAGCGTAATCCCAACGAAGCCGTACCCGAAACGGGTGTATGACACCACATGCACCTAAAACTACCAGAAGATTAAAGATATTAGAACCGATCACATTTCCAATTGCAATATCATTGTTGCCAGACAGAGCAGCGGTAGTACTGACTGCAAGCTCCGGTGCACTGGTGCCGAATGCTACGATTGTTAGACCAATGATGATACTGGGGATTCGTAACTTTCTGGCAATCGACGAACTGGCTTCTACAAAATAATCGGCACCCTTGATTAGCAGTACAAAACCTAATATTAAACTTACGTACATCATCATATGAATCCCTCTTTCTTATTAAGATTGTAGGTGTATTGAAAAAGCGAGGCTTTTATTGCACGTTCCCGTGCAGTAAAAGTCTCGCTAATTATATGCGTACCGGTTTGTCCACACTGACAGAAGGAATTCTGATAGAAGGAAAACGGGTATGTCGAATACACAAAACGCTGTAAGCGTAAGCTACTCCCTTTTATTTGATATTAGTATAGTAAACATATCTTTTCTTGTCAAGCCTGTTCCGGTGAAATTAAAGAGAACTTCTTAAATATACCGGCTACCGGTAGAAAGACCGAAAAAGGGCATAAATCGGCAGCCAGGTTTGTTCCTTTGTATTATGTACGTGATCTTGTTCTGATCCTAATCTGTTTTTTCAGCCTTGGTAAGTGCTTGATTCACAGCCTTTAACAATACGCTGGAAGTATAGCGTGTGTCATCGGAATAAGAAATGTTTTTGGTGGACTGGTTTTTCAAAATCTGTTCCGATAGGTTATCCATAGCGGGCTGCATAAGAGGATACATGGTGGTAACCGCCTCGCTTAATGGAACCAGAGTAACAGAAGTGATTTTCTTTGAGTCAACTGTGATTTCTACATTCACATCCTGGCTGTTTAATGTAATGGCAGAAGAATACACACCCGGAACATAGAGCATAGGATCGCTGGAAGTAGGGACTGAATCCTTTTTCGGGCGGAACATGACTAAAAACAGGGTTATGAGAAGAATCCCAAGGCCTACAAAAATTGCAGTGTAAATGATTTCTTTCATTCGTAGAACAACTATTTTTGTTTTTGAGCTCATATAAAAAGCCCTCCATACCGTTTGTTATAATGTATGAGTGGATTGGGTGGTTTCATTCCTAAGAATTTATTGTTGTAAAAGGAAATTTGTGATAATATGGTAAGCAAACATGCGTTTTGTTTTATCTCATAGGAAATCACGTCTTATGAGATAAAAAGATAGAAGAATAGGAGGCGATTAGGTTATGTCACTTCAATTTATTATAGGTGGTTCTGGGTCAGGCAAGACGACTTGTCTGTATACCGAACTGATTCGGCAGTCCATAAGTGATCCAGAGACCAAATACATTGCCATGGTACCAGAGCAGTTTACTATGCAGACCCAAAAAGAGATCGTTTCCCTCCATCCAAACCATGGAGTTATGAATATTGACATTGTTAGTTTTATGAGATTCGCTTACCGGATATTTGAAGAACTTTCTATCAAGAATCCTCAGATTCTTGATGATATGGGGAAATCAATGGTTTTGCGGAAAGTGGCGGCCAATCATAAAAAAGATTTGATTTTATATAAAGAACATTTATCAAAAGCAGGATTTATATCTCAGTTAAAATCCATGTTGTCTGAGCTTTATCAATATGGAATTTCACCAGACCAATTAAAGGAAGAAATCCCCCAAACTATAAGTCCAGTGCTTCGCCAGAAGTTATCAGATATTTCTGTGGTCTATCAGGGATTCAAAGATTATATTGAAAAAAAATACATTACTACAGAGGAAATTCTTGATGTGCTTTGTCATGTTCTTCCGAGATCAGAACGGATCAAAAACAGTGTGATTACCTTAGATGGATACACTGGTTTTACCCCAGTCCAGTACCGGATTTTGGAATTGCTTCTTCGGTATTGCAAAAAGGTCATAATTACAGTGACCATTGATCCAAGGGAAAACATGAGCCAGAAAACAGGGTCCCAAGAGCTATTTTACATGAGCCGGCAGATGATAAAGAAGATAAACGATCTTGCAAAAGTTACGCAGACCAGCCGGGATCAGGATATCCTGCTTTCTGCTCACCCACAGATTCGATTTCAAAAAGGGGCGGGAGTGGATCTTGATTTTTTGGAACAGAATCTTTACCGCTACAAAGGAAATAAATACAAAGAAGTGCCAGCCTCCATTCATTTATACCAGGCACTGAATCCGTCAGAGGAGATTGCATTTGTTCTCCGTTCAATGGAAGAAAGGGTTCGGAAAAATGGGCTAAGGTATCGGGATATGGCAGTGATAACGGGAGATCTTTTAAGTTATGCCAAAGAAATCAACCATCAATTCCAGCAAAATGGGATTCCATTCTTTTTAGATGATAAGAAGAGTATCTTAAAAAACCCTATGGTGGAAGTGATTCGGGCTGGGATTGATATCATTCGAAAGGATTTTTCCTATGAATCAGTGCTTCGGTACATTCGTACCGGACTGATCATCCGGGAAGAAGATAAGGAAAAAGCCGATCGTCTGGAAAACTACGTGATTGCGCTTGGAATCCGGGGATATAAAAGATGGGAAACACCGTGGGAAGGCTGGTACCGAGGAGGAAAGGAATTAAACCTGTTGGAATTAAACCAGCTAAGAGAAGAGATTTTGACTCCTTTAACAAAGTTAAGGGACGCATTTCAAAAAAAGGATTCTACCGTATCAACTTTAACGGCTGCGGTTCTGGATCTTCTTATGGACAACCGAATGGAAGAGAAGATGACAGCCTATGAGAAAAAATTCCAGGATATGGGAGAATTTAGTCTTGCCAAAGAATACGGACAGGTTTATGGACTTGTAATGGATTTATTTGATCGATTGGCAGGTCTTCTGGGTGAGGAGCATGTAAGTAAAAAAGAGTACGCGGAGATTTTGGATGCAGGATTTTCTGAGATTAAAGTCGGTGTGATTCCAGCTTCCATAGACCGGGTTTTTGTAGGAGATCTGACTAGAACGAGACTTGATCATATTAAAGTGCTGTTTTTTGTGGGAGTAAATGACGGAATTGTTCCGGTGAAAAAGGAGAAAAGCAGTCTTTTTACAGATCGGGAAAGGGTGTATCTACATAACAATGACATGGAACTTGCCCCTACGGCCATGGAGGAAGGGTTTCGCCAGCGGTTTTATATCTACCTTTCACTCACAAAACCAGAACAGGAACTTATTTTGTCCTATACAGCAATGGATGGAAGTGGAAAAAGCATGCGTCCCTCCACACTGATTGGAGAATTGAAAAAAATTTTCCCACTTCTTGTGGAACAGGCTCCCGAAAAGAAAGGGGTACCCTTATCGTTTCTGGAAGCAAAAAAACGACTGGCAGATGAACTAAGAGAATATGGCAGTGGAAACTTGGAAGCGAAAAGTGAATTTTTAGAGCTTCTAAGAGCGTTTCTTTTATCGGATCAATACAAAGAAGAAGGAAAGAAACTAGCAGATGCGGCCTTTTATGTCTATGAGAAGAAAGGGATCGGGAAATTAGCAGCCAAAGCCCTTTATGGCTCTGTTATGAGAGGAAGTGTAACCCGTATGGAACAGTATGCATCCTGCGCTTATGCTCATTTTTTAACTTACGGATTGGAGCTTATGGAACGGAAAGAGTATGAACTGGCAGCGATGGACATCGGGAACTTATTTCACAATTCTATCGATTTGTGGTTTCAGAAAATGACGGAAGAAAAAAAGGATTTTCATTCTTTGTCTGAGGAAGAACGCAAATCCATGGTTCATGCGTGTGTCACCCAGGTGGCTCAGGAGTATGGCAATACTATATTAAAAAGTTCAGCGAGAAATGCCTATCTTGCAGGAAAGGTAGAGCGGATTACGGACCGTACGGTATGGGCTCTTGTTGAGCAGTTGAAAAAAGGAGATTTCACTCCCGTAGGATTTGAAGTCTCATTTTCTGCGGAGGATCATTTAAAAGCCATGCGGATTCCGTTGTCAAAGGATGAAGCCATTCATTTACGGGGCAGAATTGACCGTATGGATTTATGTGAAGAGGATGAAACGGTTTATGTAAAGATTATTGATTATAAATCTGGGAGTACGGCATTTGATTTGACTTCTCTTTATTATGGGCTGCAGCTTCAACTAGTTGTATATATGGATGCGGCACTGGAGATGGAAGAGAGGCGAAGACCCGACAAGAAAGTGGTTCCGGCAGGGATCTTTTACTATAACATTGATGATCCGGTCATAGAAAAAAACGGTGAGATGAAAAAAGAAGAGATCGACAAAGAGATGTTAAAAAAGCTTCGCATGAACGGCCTGGTAAATAGCGACTTTGCAGCGATCGCTCATCTGGATCATGAGATTGAAAAGGAATCAGATGTGATCCCTGTTGCCATGAAAAATGGAATCATACAGGAGGCAAAATCCTCTGTAGCAGGAGCAAAACGGTTCGGGGCACTGAGGCAATTTGTAAATGATAAGTTAAAGGCACAGGGAATGGAAATACTGGATGGGATCATAGATGTAAATCCTTATAAACAAGGGAATAAAAGTGCTTGTGATTATTGTCCTTACCACTCAGTTTGTGGCTTTGATCCAAAGACCCAGGGGTACAAGTATCGAAAATTCAAAGCCCTTAAGTCCGAGGAGATCTGGCCGGAGATAGAAGGAGATGAGGAGGGAGGACAAAAAGATGGCAATTAATTGGACAGAGGAACAAAAAGCGGTCATTGAGAGCAGAAATAGAAATCTTTTGGTGTCCGCGGCAGCAGGAAGTGGAAAGACAGCGGTTTTAGTAGAGCGGATTATTCAGATGATTACAGATGGAGAGAATCCGTTGGGAATCGATCAGCTTTTGGTTATGACGTTTACAAAGGCGGCAGCGGATGAGATGCGGGAACGTGTGTTAAAAGCCGTGGATGAAAAACTAATGGAAAACCCAGATAATACTCATCTCCAAATGCAGGCTGCCATGATTCCTTATGCACAGATCACAACGATTGACAGCTTTTGTCTGGGAATTATCCGGGAACATTATAACAAGTTAGACATTGATCCTGCATTCCGGATTGGAGATGAAGGGGAGCTGATCCTTTTAAAAGGCGACGTGATGAAGGAGATGCTTGAGGAATATTATGAGAAAGAGGACCCTTCCTTTGAACGGTTTGTAGAAACCTATGCAACAGGGAAAACGGACCGTGGAATTGAAGATTACATCATGCAGGTATACACATTCTCCCAAAGCAATCCGTGGCCCCAAACCTGGATAGAGAATTGCAGAATAGAACTTAAGACCTGCGGAGAGGGGAATCTTAAGGATACCGCTTTTATGAAGTTTCTGATGGAAGATGTTTCTTTGTCACTAGAAGAGTTGAAGATGCAGGTCAAGGCTGCAATGGAAGTTTGTCAGGAAGAAAATGGTCCAGAGGCTTACCTTCCCATGCTGGAAAGCGATCTCCATATGTTAGATGAGATGAGCATGGCCAAAGAGTATGAAAGCCTAAATAGTAGTTTACAAGAGATTTCCTTTGTACGACTTGCTTCCATACGAAGCAAAGACATTGACCCAGAAAAAAAGGCATGTGTGACAGGCATTCGGGATCGAGTGAAAAAGGCAGTGGGAAAACTTCGGGATTTGTACTGTTTTGAGTCTCCCGAAGAAGTGCTCTCTGACATGGCAGGAACCAGTGAAGCGGTTACTATGTTGCTTCACTTAGCAGAGGAATATCAAAAAAGGTATCAGGAAAAGAAACGAGACAGAAATCTGGTGGACTTTAATGATCTGGAACATTATGCACTGGAAATTTTATTGACGGAGGAAGATGGAAAACGGATTCCGTCAGAAGCAGCAGATGAATTAAGCCGTCAATTCGAAGAGATCTTGGTTGATGAGTATCAGGATAGCAATGATGTGCAGGAAACGCTGATACAGAGCATATCAAGAGAACGATTTGGCAATCCCAATGTGTTTATGGTAGGGGATGTAAAACAGAGTATCTATCAGTTTCGTCTGGCAAGACCTCAACTGTTTCTTACGAAATACGAAACCTATCAAACAGAAGAAGGAAACTATCAAAAAATTGAACTGCATCAGAATTTTCGAAGCAGGCATCAGGTACTCACTGGGATCAATGAAGTTTTTTATCAGATCATGACAAAGAATCTGGGCAGCATTCGTTATACGAAAGAAACAGCTCTTCATGCAGGAGCTGTATTTCCAGAGGAAGAAACATTCGGGGAAAAGCCAGAACTTCTATTGATCCAATCATCGAAAGATCTGGAAAAAAAGCTAGATGGAGCTGCATCTGACTTTACCAGTCGGGAGATGGAAGCAAAGGTAATAGCCAGAAAGATAAGAGCACTCACGGATCCGAAAACGGGTTTGATGATCTGGGATAAAAAGCTTTTAAGGTATCGCATTGCAGAGTACAAAGATATGGTGATACTGTTAAGAAGTTTAAGCGGATGGGCAGAAGAATTTGTAAGTGTATTTATGAATGAGGGAATCCCGGCCTATGCGGAGAGAAAAACGGGATATTTTTCTGCAATAGAAGTAGAAACCGTTCTGTCCATGTTAAATATCATAGATAATCCGATGCAGGATATTCCTTTGGCCGCAGTCTTAAAGTCCCCTATTGGAATGGTTTCCGATGAGGAACTGGCATATTGTATGGCTTTGTGGAAAAATACAACGGATAAGGGACAAGACCGGGGAATCTACGGAGCTTGGCAAGCTTATATGGAGATTGGAGAGAAAGATAAAAAATATCCGGATCTATATGGTAAATTAAAGAAATTACATGAGATGCTTTTGGATTACAGGGAGAAATCAGCATTTCTTTCCATTCATGAACTGTTGTATGATCTATACGAGAACACCGGATATTTCGATTATGTATCAGCGATGCCAGGAGGAGAAGTGCGGAGGGCTAATTTGACTATGCTGGTGGAAAAAGCTTCCGCCTATGAGAAAACCACTTATTCTGGATTGTTTCATTTTATTCGATACATTGAAAATCTAAAGAAATACGATACCGATTTTGGAGAAGCTTCCCTGGCAGGAGAGGAAAATACAGTTCGCATTATAAGCATCCATAAAAGCAAAGGACTTGAGTTTCCGGTTATATTCCTAGCTGGTATGGGGAAAAAATTCAACAAGCAGGATGCATATGGAAAGTTGCTGATTGATCCAGAACTTGGAATAGGGACCGATTATCTTAATCTAGAACAGAGAATCAAAGCACCTACACTAAAAAAGCATGTTTTAAAGAGAAAAACAGAGTTGAACAACTTAGGAGAGGAACTACGTGTACTTTATGTAGCCATGACTAGGGCAAAAGAGAAGCTGATTTTAACAGGGATTGACCGTTATCTGGATAAAAAACTGGAACGATTTTTAAATGTTATGAGAGTAGATGGGCAGGTTCCTTTTACCATACTCCAGACGGCGGATTCTTATTTGGACTGGCTGCTTATAAGTCTGTCAGGAAAATATACGGAATCAGGGATTCAATCAAAAGAAGGAGTGGATACAGGCAGTATTCTTGTAAAGGAGTGGCAAGTTTCTGATCTTGTAGGGATTGAGATGAATCGGCAGGCTATGAAAAAATGGTCCAAAGAAAGTCTTCTCTCCTTTGACACAAAGGCTACGTATGATTCCACATTTGAGGCTGAGTTAAAACATGCACTGACATACCAGTATCCCTTTTTAGAGGATACCAAACTGCATGCCAAGTTAACGGTATCTGAGTTAAAAAAACAGGGACAGTATGCAGAGGAAGAAGAAAGCGATTTTCTGCCAACAATTCCTGAATTTGCAAAAGATGGGAAACGAGAAGACAAAGCCCAGGGGGCAACCCGAGGAACCGCTTATCACAGAGTACTGGAGCTTTTGGATTTTGGAGCAATAAAAACCAGAGAAGATTTGCGGGCTGCACTTACAGAAATTCGGAAAGAGCAACGGATGGATGAAGAAAGTCTTTCGTTTCTATCAGAGTCCCTTCTTATGTCATTTCTTCAGTCCCCCCTTGGAAAACGTCTATCGGCGGCCGAGGAGCAGGGACGATTAAAAAAGGAGCAGCAATTTGTGATTGGAATTTTAGCCAGAGAAATGAATGTGGCAGATTCGGATGAAAGAATTCTGATCCAGGGAATTATAGACGCTTATATGGAAGAAGATGGAAAGCTGATTTTGGTGGATTATAAGACGGATCGCATCCGTGAGGGAGAGGAAGAAGTTCTATTAAAACGATACAGGATTCAGATGGAATATTATAAGCGTGCGTTGGAGCAGATGACCGGAAAAACGGTGAAGGAAATGATTCTTTATTCTCTGGAACGAAAGAAAGAAATTCTTGTAACTGGGAGCTGATTTTATGCATAAGGATTAAAAAAATATAACATAATAGAAGAAAACAAAAGTACGACACCACGTAGAAAGCCTAATAAAATAGTATTGACAAATAGTTTTCCCATATGGTATAGTCAATCCTGTCAAAGGTCACATAGATTTGTGAAGTATTAATATTCGATGAAACTTATATATGCTCATAATTGGTTGAGTGTTTCTACCAACTACCGTAATAGTTGTCTATAAGTTTCCACGAGACAGGAATGCAGCTTTTTTAGTTGCGTTTTTATTGTCTGCGTTTGGAGAGATAATAGAGAAAACGGTGGTTTTTTATTGCTTGGGTTTGATAGAACATTGCAATTAAACTGCCGTATTTTTTGTGCTTACGGAACAGGAGGTTCTATGACCAGTGATAATAATTTTATTTTAAAGGGAAACATATGCTACAGTGAGAATATCCATAGGTTAAAAACAGTGGAACAAGGTTTCTTAATATGCCAGGAAGGAAAGTCAGCAGGAGTGTTTTCGGAAATACCAGACCTGTTTCTGGAGTATCCGGTTACAGACTTAGACGATATGTTAATAATTCCAGGGCTTATTGATCTACATATTCATGCACCGCAGTATTCTTTTCGCGGTCTTAATATGGATTTGGAACTTTTGGACTGGTTGAATACGAATACATTTCCAGAGGAAGCCAGATACGGTGATTTAGAATATGCAAAAAAAGCTTACCAGATTTTTGCAGATGCCATGAAAAAAAGTGGAACAACAAGAGCTTGTATCTTTGCCACCTTACACAGGCCAGCAACGGAACTTTTGATGGACCTGATGGAGGAGACTGGACTAAAGACTATGATAGGGAAAGTCAATATGGATCGCAACTCCCCTGAGTATTATTGCGAATCTAGTGCAGAGGAATCGATGTATGAAACGGAAATCTGGATTCAAAACTGCAGGTCAAAATATAAGAACACAACTCCTATTTTGACTCCTCGGTTTATCCCATCTTGTACAGATCATCTGATGGATCGTTTGGGTAGACTAAGAAGAAAGTACAAACTTCCGGTACAGTCCCATCTGTCAGAAAATCAAAATGAAATTCAATGGGTAAAGAAGCTTTGCCCAACTGCTGGATTTTATGGAGAGGCGTATGATCAATTTCAGATGTTTGGTGGAGAAGAAAACACAGTGATGGCACATTGCGTGTATTCTTCCAATGAAGAGATGGAACTGATAAAAAAACGAGGAGTTACGGTCGCCCATTGTCCACAATCCAATGGTAATTTAGCTTCTGGGATCGCTCCAGTAAGAACCTTTTTGGATCAAGGGATTAAGGTTGGACTTGGTACGGACGTTGCTGCAGGAAGCGGGGAATCGATCTTTCGAGCCATGGTGGATGCCATTTCTGCATCCAAACTTCGATGGTGCCTGGTGGATTCTTCATTAAAACCGCTTACCGTAGAGGAAGTTTTTTATTTGGGGACTTTAGGGGGAGGCTCTTTCTTTGGAAAGGTAGGAAGCTTTTTAAAAGGCTATGACTTTGACGCTTTGATTCTTGATGACAGCAGTTTGCGTCATCCACAGCCACTTTCTTTAAAAGAACGGCTGGAACGATTGATTTACCTATCCGATGACAGACATATAAAAGGGAAGTATGCGGAAGGAAGACGAATATTTTAACGAACCTGTAAAACGCTGCGTGGGGCAAACGTTGTTGCAGGAAGTAAAATAGAAAAGTACTCAAGGAGGTAAGAGATAGTATGGAAACAAATAAAAAAGAAGGTTTTTTGGAGAAGGTGTTTCACTTATCAGAAAACCACACAGATATAAAGACTGAGGTCGTAGCTGGAATCACTACTTTTATGACGATGGCTTATATCCTGGCTGTCAATCCAAGTATATTAGGAGCAGCAGGAATGGATAGCGGGGCGGTATTTACAGCCACAGCATTGGCAGCTTTTGTTGCTACTTTGTTAATGGCATGTCTTGCAAATTATCCTTTTGTGCTGGCGCCTGGTATGGGACTGAATGCATACTTTGCTTATACCGTTGTACTTAACATGGGATATTCCTGGGAAATGGCACTGGCAGCTGTATTTATTGAGGGACTTATCTTTATCCTATTATCCCTAACCAATGTGCGGGAAGCTATTTTTAATGCAATTCCTATGAATCTAAAACATGCGGTATCTGTTGGTATCGGGCTATTTATTGCATTCATTGGCTTACAGAATGCAAAGGTTGTAGTAGATGGATCCACTCTTGTAACCATGTATTCTTTTAAAGGATCTTTGATTGACGGAACCTTTCAATCGGTTGGAATTACGGTATTGCTTGCAATTGTCGGAATCTTAATTACGGCTGTATTAGTAATAAAAAATGTAAAAGGAAACATATTATGGGGAATTTTAATTACCTGGATTCTTGGTATGATCTGCCAGGTGGCAGGCATATATGTTCCCAATCCTGATCTTGGCATGTTCAGTGTATTTCCTGATTTTTCCGCAGGATTTAAAATCCCAAGCCTAGCCCCCACGTTCCTAAAACTAGACTTTAGCAGAGTGTTATCCTTTGATTTTGTTGTTATTATGTTTGCATTTTTATTTGTAGATATGTTTGATACATTGGGAACCTTGATCGGTGTGGCATCAAAGGCAGATATGCTTGATAAAGAGGGAAAATTACCAAAGATTAAAGGTGCTCTTATGGCAGATGCCGTAGGAACTTCTGTAGGTGCTGTACTTGGAACTTCCACCACCACTACATTTGTAGAGAGTGCAGCCGGTGTTTCTGAAGGCGGAAGAACAGGACTAACTGCAGTGGTAGCTGCCATTTTGTTTGGCTTGTCCCTGTTTTTATCCCCTATTTTCCTTGCGATTCCTTCCTTTGCGACAGCTCCGGCTATGATCATTGTTGGATTTTTAATGTTGACATCGGTAACTAAGATTGATTTTAAAGATTTCACAGAGGCGATTCCTTGTTATATTGCAATCATTGCTATGCCTTTTATGTACAGCATTTCAGAGGGGATTTCTCTTGGAGTAATTTCTTATGTTTTCATTCATATAGTAACTGGAAAGGCAAAAGAGAAGAAAATCAGTGCTCTTATGTATGTACTGGCGGTATTGTTCCTATTAAAATATGTTCTAATTTAATTGATTCATTAAATACAATTGTTTTATGAAAGTGAAAAGGCAGATCAGTTATGACAAGGAAAGGTGTTCTTTCTTTGTGATGACTGATCTGCTTTTTTTTGGAATGAAAAATTTAATTGAGAAAAATAATGGCAAGATTTAAATAGCCTGCAAATGTGACCCATAGTAGGTACGGAATCTGTAAGAGCGCCGCTATTTTGTTCACCTGCCAAAACGATGCTATCATTTTTATGATAAAATACCACAGAAGTAAAAGGATGAAAAACGCCAGAACATAGTTGTTTAAAATAAAAAACACCGGACTCCACAGGAAATTAAGGATAAGCTGAATGATGTAATAAAGGAGTGCTTTGTCTTTGTAGGGGGAGTATGAAGTTGCAACCAGATAAGAACCCAGTCCCATCAAAAGATATAAGATAGTCCAAACAACAGGAAATATCCAGCCTGGTGGTGAAAGGGCAGGCTGATTTAAGTTTTTGTAAAGGTTCATGCCGTTGCCGGTCAAAATTCCGGACAAGGCCCCTACAACCAGTGGAAGTAAAAGATATACAATGGATTTTTTTTCCAGTTTCATAACATGAATTCTCCCTGATTCTTTATTGTTATAGTTTATTCAAAACCCATTCTAAATATCCATAAAAATCAGAATCAGAATAGAAGAAAGTAGATATTTTAGGGACAAGTAACAATTGGTTACAAAAAAAAGTGAAAAATTTGCAGACAATGTAACGTAAAATTCTGAAATCTATTCAAATATAATTGCATTTATAAAAAATTTCTGCTATAATTCTTGTGTTAATGTTAAATTCACACAAATGGAGGATATTTAGTTATGGAAACCAAAGAAAAGGATCAGAACACGTTAAGTGGTCCGCAATCCGCAATCCTGATGATTTTAATTGTAGCTTCCGTAGCAGTTTGCATCCGGTTGAAGGTCGGGGGTCCAATGATTGGCTTGTTTTTTTCCTGGTTGATCATCTACGTGTTTTGTTTGGTGTTAAAGATTGATTACAAGGAGATTAAAAAAAGTGCGTTTGATGCGTTAAAAGTAGTTCTTCCCACTATGACCATCTTAATGGCGATTGGTGTTTTGATTGGGACTTGGATGCTTTCAGGAACCATACCAACCATCATTGTATATGGTCTAAAATCCATCAACCCCACGTATTTACTACCATTTACTTTGATATTTACTTCCATTCTCAGTTTGGTAACGGGAACTTCTTATGGATCGGCTGGAAGTGCTGGAGTAGCGATGATGGCAATCGGCAATGCGATGGGAATCAATCCCGGTATGGTGGCAGGTGCAGTTATCTGTGGCGCAATGTTTGGAGACAAGTTAAGTCCCTTCTCTGATACCACAAATCTTGCTCCCGCAGTGGCAGGAGCAAAGCTAGGAGATCATATAAGAAGCATGCTCTGGACTACGGTTCCACCATTTTTAATTTGCATTGTTATTTTTGCAATTCTTGGAATTACACAAACAAGCGGGAATTATAATCCAGGTGATTTAAATAGTTACATCAATTATCTGGAAGGTAATTTTAACATCGGATTGGTTACACTGTTACCAGCTGTCTTGATCATAGTTCTCTTAATCTTTCGGGTCGGTGCTTTTGAAGCTTTGGGAATCGGTGCAATCGCAGGTGGTTTGGTGGCAATATTTGCACAGGGTGAAACGCTGCGTACCGTAATCGGTGTTTGCTATAATGGGTTTAGCTGTGATACGGATATTGGAGTATTAAAGTCTATTTTAAACCGTGGAGGAATGAGCAGTATGCTCCAGTATGTAGCCATTATCACCTTTGCTGTAGGCATGGGAGGGATGTTGGACCGATTGGGAGTATTGAATCAGATTCTATCCATATTCTTAAAGAGAATCAACGGAGATGGCTCTTTAATTCTTGCTACAATCATATCTGGATATGTGACGAGTATCATTAGCTGTTCAAGCCCGATGTCTCATGTGCTGACTGGTCGTTTGATGGGTCCCCTCTTTAAAGAGCGGAACATAGAACCCTCGATTTTGTCTAGAAGTTTAGAGGACAGCGGAACCCTGGCTGGTCCTATGATCCCCTGGCATGGGTATGGGATCTATATGGCTGGGACTTTAGGAGTGGCATGGGCACAATACATATTATTCGTTCCCCTCTTGTGGATGACGCCTTTGTTTTCCATTCTATATGGATTCACCGGATTTACGATCAAACATAAGAAGGATTAAAAAATGTACACCAGCGTTAGAGTCTGATTTGTCAGACTCTTTCTTTGTATTCTGGATTTTTAATTGATTCCTAGTATACTTACAACTGGATTGGAATTATAATAATAGAAGACTAGGGAAATGAAAAGAAGGAGGAGAAAATATGTTAAAAGAAGTTGATTTAACTAAAATCAGCATCGATCCGTTTTACACCGTGGGAAAAGAGTGGATGCTCCTATCTGCGGGTACTGAAAAAAAACATAATATGATGACTGTAAGCTGGGGAAGCTTCGGGGTGCTCTGGCACAAAAATGTGTCCACTATCTATGTACGTCCCCAAAGGTATACTCTGGAATTGATTGATGAGAATGAATTCTATGCTCTTAATTTCTTTGATGAGACCTATCGGTCTGTATTAAATTACTGCGGTTCCCATAGTGGACGTGATGTAGACAAAGGAAAAGAGACTGGACTAACCCCTGTCTTTGACAGAGAGGCGCCTTATTATGAACAGGCAAAGCTCGTACTGATCTGCCGTAAGATTTACAGACAGCAATTTGATTCGTCTGGATTTTATGATTCTGACATCAAAGATCAAAATTATGCAAATAATGATTATCATCAATGTTATGTGGGAGAAATTATAACCGCATTAAGCGTATAGCCGGAGAGGAGATTATACTTCTCCTCGGGAAATACGAGATAGCCTGTCCATATCCAAAATAATCGTGAAATGTCCAGATTTTGCTATGATACCCATCTCTTTTAATCGCCCCATCATGCGTGTGACTGTAATCGTATGAATTCCTAAGTAACTGGCGATTTCACTATAAGAAAAGTCCTTGTGAATCCTATATTCTGTGGTATCATACTCCGCAAGTTCAATCAAAGCCTGACAGAGACTGATAAAATTATCTCCATCTTGTAAGGTATAACAATGCTTTAAGGCATTATCATAATGAGTAACCGTCGCTTCAAAAAGGCACCGATAGAACTCTGGATGCGTCTCCATAAAGTTGATGAAGACCGGATACGGAATCTGATACAAGGTACAGGCTGATTTTGCAGTAATGGAAAAAGCATAAAAGGTATCGTCTGGATAATAAGGCCGGTAGGCAGGGATAAACCCAACAAAATCTCCTGGAAGAAAGTACTGGTAGATCCGCTCCTTGCCACTGGCAGATATACTGTGAAGGGCACATAGCCCATCTTCTAGACAATAAACATAATTGTCTCTATGAGCACGGTTGTAAAGGCAATCGTGCTTTTTTGCATGGATTAAAGTGCCGAGACCACGAAGCGTGGTTAGAAATGTTTCATCTAAATTCATACTACCCCCTTAAAATTGCACTAATTCTGCAAAAATTATACCATAAATGTCAGATGATAGAAAGTCTAATGTTAAAAATGTCGAAACAGGGAAAAAATGGTATCAATAGATATTTTTTAGTGGGAGTAAATGGGAGTAAAATAGATATACTTAAAAAACAGTAGCAGGAGGAGCGACAATGAATAACAATAGAATTGATTATGAACGAATTAATCACCTAATTATACGCCAGCAGGAACGGGAACAGGCGATGGAAAAAGAATTAAAGAAAGGGATGTATACGTATCAACATCCTTATGTGGTGATTAATCCCTATTTTGTCAATCCTCTTACTTCCATGATTTTGTTTGAAACAGAGGAAGAACAGGCTGTGACAATTACCGTAAAAGGAAAGGAAACAAAAGGGGACATCACCCATACATTCAAGGCGTCTAAGACACATATACTGCCAGTATTGGGTTTGTATCCAGAATACAATAATACGGTTATGATCTCTCTATCCAAAGGGGGATGTCATAGTGTCACCATTCAGACAGAATCAATCAAAGACATGCCTTATCAGGCGGATTATATTCGCACGACCAGCGAGTATATGGATGGACAGTTGATGTTTGTTACACCGGCAGGAGATTCTTTAGCGGGTGGGTATGACTACCATGGAGACTGTAGATGGCATCTGGTGGAGCCTTTTATCTTTGATTTAAAACAGGCAAAAAATGGTCACATTCTCATTGGTTCCAACCGGCTTTTGGACATGCCCTATTACACTGCTGGGGTTTGTGAAATGGATCTTGTTGGAAAACTTTATACGGAATACCGGATTCCAGGTGGATACCATCATGATCAGTTTGAGATGGAAGATGGGAATCTGCTAATTCTTACGCAGGAAAAGAATGCCAAGACAACAGAGGATGAATGTGTTTTAGTAGATCGGAACACAGGAGCAATCTTAAAAACCTGGGATTTTAAGAAGGTTCTTCCACAAACTGCCGGAAAGTCAGGAAGTTGGTCCGAACATGATTGGTTTCATAACAATGCAATCTGGTATGACAAACGGACGCATTCCATAACACTTTCTGGAAGGCATCAGGATGTGGTTATTAATATCGATTTTGAGACAGGAAACCTAAACTGGATCTTAGGTGATCCAACTGGATGGCCGGCTGATATGGTAGAAAAATATTTCTTTACACCTGTAAATCAGGAGGAATTTGACTGGCAGTATGAGCAGCATGCCTGTATGATGCTTCCGGATGGGGATATTATGTTGTTTGATAACGGGCACTGGCGTGGAAAAGAAAAAGAATGTTACCGGCTCAATCAAGATAATTTTTCAAGAGGAGTCCGTTACCGCATTGATACGGAGAATAGAACCATAAAACAAATCTGGCAGTTTGGGAAAGAGAGAAAGAATGATTTCTTTTCCTCTTATATATCCAATGTGGAATATTACAGGGATGGGCATTATCTGGTTCATTCTGGGGGAATGGGATATAACCACGGGGTCACCTGTGAGGAGCTTCCGGTTTATATGAATTTGGACGATTCTGAATGTACTCTAAAGAGCATTACGGTAGAAGTAATGGAAGGAGAAGTTGTTTATGAAATGCATCTTCCTTCTAACTATTATCGAGCGGAAAAGATGAAACTTTATAAAGATGAGACTCATGAAACATTCGGGCTTGGAAGAGTGGTTGGAAGTCTTGGAGTAACTGGAGAATTCGAGACAGAGGTACCAGCTACGGCTACTGGAGAACTGCTTCCTTCTTGGTGTATGGCAAAACTAACCGAGGAAGATGACAGAATTTTGTTTAAGGCAAAATTTAAAAAGGGACAGTTAGTTATGTTCCAGCTAGAGAAAGCAGATGATCCAGAGGAAATTCACCGTTACTTCATCTCTACAAGTGCCAAACGCTTTTTGGCTATGTGTTCTGGTACATTTCTTCCCAAAGATGATCGGGAAGTAACATTAAATGTTGATAAAGAAGGACTCTGTGGCGTATTTGACGTACGAGTAATTATAGATGATATAAAATATGAAACAGGGATTCAGATCAGAATTTAAGAATGAACCGATGTGGTTCACGGGAATTGAAACGGAGGCAGAACGAATGAGTAGAAAAATACTTACTATCTTGGGAATCGCAGTAGGAAATGCTGTTTTAGCATTTGGAATATCAGCGTTTTCTATCCCAAATCACTTTTTGGTAGGGGGCAGCGCCGGTATTGCAAGAAGTGTGGAGTATTTTTTCCATGTAAACATGTCGATTGTCGTTGCAGCGATCAATGTCATCATGTTCCTACTTGGTTTCTTGGCTTTGGGAAAATCCTTTGCATTTACAACACTTATCAGCACCTTTTTGTTTCCCTTTTATTTAAATGTGTTTCTAAAAATAGAGATGTTAAAGCATTTGACAAATGACCGTTTGTTAGCAGCCTTGTTTGGTGGAATGCTGACCGGTCTTGGACTTGGGATTGTGATGCGCCTTGGCGGCTCTACCGGAGGAATGGACATCCCTCCTTTGGTGCTTCATAAAAAATTTCATTTGCCCATTGCACTTGGGATGTACTGTCTGGATTTCACTGTTTTACTCATTCAAATGTTTTTTTCAAACACGGAGCAAATACTATATGGGATCTTATCCGTGTTGTTGACTTCCATTGTTTTAAATCAGGTACTGCTTTATGGGGCTGGTGAGGTACAAGTGTTGATTTTAAGCAAAGAGTATGAACGGATTAATTCTGTGATTCAAAAAGATATGGATCGGGGTTCTACCTTTTTGCAGATTCAGACGGGGTTTGAGCGGTTGGATCAAAAGGCCATTTTATGTATACTACCTAACCGAGAAATGAATCAGTTAAACCAGTATGTGCAGGAGATAGATCCCAAAGCATTTATTATTATGAACGGAATCCGGGAAGTAAGAGGGAAAGGGTTTACTTTAGATAAAAACTTAAAATAAAATAAAAGTTTTTTATTTTTAACACACCAAAATGGTGTATAATAAGGGGAGCAAAGGAGGGACTTTTGTGGGGAAAATGCTGAGAGAAAATACATATGTGTTTGGTAATGTAAAGAAGAAAAACATACTGAATGGATTAACTTACTGTCTGATTCCATTTCTATTTGGAATTGCATCCCTTTGTGTATGGAATGGATTGACAAAGAGTAATGACTTTGCTCCTCATCTTAGGATACAGATCAATAAATGGTTGGGTAGCCTTTCTATAATTAGCATCTTTTTTGTGCTTTGTTATTTCTTAAATGCACATAGAAAGAAGAATGAGACAATAGAAGGCAGATATCGTTCCATCATTCAGCATATGCAGGTTGGAATCGCAGTTTATGAAGGCAGGGATAAAGATTCACTTGAGGATTACCGTCTCATTGAAGGAAACCAAAGGTATGTAAAAATGGGTGGTTTCAAAGAAAAAGTTATGTTAAATCAAACATTCAGTGAAATACATAAAAAGGTGGAACCGGAATTTGTGGATCAACTCAAAGAACCGTTAGGAACTGGGAAGCCTGTAAAATTTGAGTGGTTTTTAAAAGAAACCAAGAGGTATTATGAGGTAACTGGGTTTTGCTCCAAACCCCATCAGCTGGTTTTTATCTTAAATGATATTACAAGTCAAAAGCTGACGAAAGATCGCCTGAACTATCTAAATTATCATGATCCTTTAACTGGACTTTACAATCGAAAATATTTTGAAAAAATGCTCATACAACTGGATCAAAAATCTTATTATCCACTGGGGATAACGATAGCGGATATCAATGGATTGAAGTTAATCAATGATTCGTTTGGAGTTGCAGCAGGGGATCAATTGATCCAGTCAGCAGCGCAGGTTCTTATAGAAGGACGTGGGGAAACCGATGTGGTATGCAGACTTGGAGGAGATGAATTCGTTTTGCTTTCCCCGAATACTTTGGAACATGAAGTCAGGGAGAAAATCAACGTACTCAGTGAATCTGCAAAAAAAAGATCGATCAATCAAGTAGCGCTTTCTCTTTCCTTTGGATACAGTTTGAAAAACAGTAAGGAGGATCCTATGATAAAAAGCCTGAAAAATGCCGAAGACTTTATGCATCGAAGGAAACTTTTGGAGAGTCCAAGTATGAGGGGAAAAGCGATCTATACGATAATGACCACTCTGCATGAGAAAAATCCCAGAGAGGAAGAACATTCGCTTCGGGTGTCAAATCTTTGTGAAAAAATGGGAACGGCTCTTGGTTTTCCAGAAGATGAGATCAAGGAATTAAAAACCGTTGGTCTGTTGCACGACATTGGTAAGGTTGCCATTGAAGAAGGGATTTTAAACAAGAACGGAAAATTAGATAAAAACGAATGGATAGAGATAAAAAAGCACCCAGAAATTGGCTATCGGATATTAAGTACAGTGAATGACTTATCTGAAATGGCAGATTATGTTCTTGCCCATCACGAACACTGGGATGGAAGTGGCTATCCCAAAGGACTAAAAGGAACACAGATACCGGTGCAGTCAAGGATTATAGCCATCGCAGATGCTTATGATGCCATGATTAGTGAACGAAGTTACCGGCATGCTTTGCCCAAAGAACAGGCAGTCTGTGAATTAGAGAGGGGAGCTGGAACCCAGTTTTGTAAGGAGTGGGTAAAAATATTTATAGATAAGGTAATTAATGAAGTAAGTTGAAGTAAAACATAAAAGCAGGTGCATTGTTTGATTCTACAAACAATGCACCTGCTTTTGTAATGTAAAAATTTTTCATCACTCAAAAAACTGGTTTTAAATATCTATAAGCAAGGGATAAAATAGTAAATATATTACCAAAAGTTACATTTAACCTGTTATTTTTTACATCAAGGAACAATTTTCGTAAAATCAGTTGTATACTGTATTCGAAATATAATTCCCTGCATTGCAAACGTATTTGTTTGCAGTTTGGGACTTTTTAATTATGTTTCATGAAAGAATGTGAGGTGCAAAGAATGAATGATAATAATCTGGCTGCCGATGGCTGCCTTTTAAAATGTACAATGGGAAACGGTACGTGTAAGCTGAAAGTACCAAAAAGCCATGGGGCAGAAATTAATGGGAAGAACCAGGCAACTGTAATGGACTACAAACCAGGCTGCAATCTTTCCTCTTTTGGAACATGCAGGCGGATGACACCTCCTCAGAATTGTGTTCCCGTTGTTTTAATCCCTTGGATGATCAAAGATAAAAACAATCAGCTGAATGGAGAACCGGTTCTTTCTGAATCGAGTGTCCTTTCCTGTGTCTGCGGAGGTGTGATTCATATCGTCAAAGAAGAATAGAGGGCTAAGCCAGCCTTGCAAATTTTGGCACTTATCATGTATAATTTTGGCACTTGGGTTGAAAAATGACGAATTTCGTTATATGATTTAATCGCAAAGAAATTGTCTATAAGTGATTACAAAATAGTAGGAGGAATGGCCATGTTAGAAATTGGCATCTGCGACGATGACCGTCTACTGCTGTGGGAAATGGAAAAGCGTCTGTGTAAACTCAGCCGGAGACTAGGTATTAGTATGGAGATTTTAACCTATATAGATGGAGAAGAAATTGTAAAAGAGGTAAGTGAGGGAAAGCACTTTGATCTTATCTTTATGGATATTGGGATGGAGCGGCTAGATGGTTTAACAGCAGCAGAAACCATCAGGGATATGGATCGCTCTGTACAACTAATATTTGTCACATCTTATGAAAGTTTTATGAAGGAAGCATTTCGTTCAGCACCCATTGGTTTTTTAGTGAAACCAATTGATGAGGATGAATTTACAGAAACGTTTCAACACGTTCTGAATCAGATAGAAAAAGAGGATCAGTATTATCGGTTCCGATATGATAGATCGGATTATAAGATTAAGTTAACAGAAGTAAAATATTTTGAGAGCAAACGGAGAATGACAGAAATTGAGAGTGGAAGTGGACGTTACCGTCTCTATAAGAGTCTGGAAGTTGTGGAAGAAGAGTTAAAAGAACAAAGGGTTCGTTTTGTTCGAATTCATAAATCGTATTTGGTTAATTATTTTTATATCGCCCGGTGCTCTGCTGATTTTGTTGAACTGGCCGATGGAACTTGCCTTCCAGTAAGCCGAAGCAGGAGAAAAGAAGTAGAAGAGAACCTATATGAGTCTATGGAATGGTGCCATGTATGAGTCAAATCATTGTCAGTATTTGTTTTTCTTCGTTTCGTATTATTTTGCTAAAAACATATCTGGGTATATTTTTAATCGAAATCAAAGGAAGACAAAGAGCAGCGGGGTGGTTGCTTTTCTTTTTTGCGCAGATGTACATAACTATGAATGTAACTGCAGGGACTTGGGGTATTTTTTTACTCGGTTCCTTTGTATCCATGGAATTGGTAGGATTTTTGGCTTATACGGATCCAGTCTGGAAGCGGTTTACGTTTACCTTTTTGTTTGCAGTACTTTGGGGTCTATGTGAGGTTTTTTTCCTGCTGGGATTCCAACTATTGATAGGGGTAGATCATAACGGAATCCGAACTATTTTTATTCTGTCTGACCTAGTGATGGTACCATTTGTATGGGGAATCCGTAATTATATGAAAAAGAAAGAAATTGGAAATCAGCTTTGTATCGAGGTGATTTCACTGATCTTGCCTTTGATGACCGCCATGACGGTATACATTGCTTTTTTTATGACGGTGGAGCAAACGACACAGCAAGCAGATCGAGTTCTGGGATGGCTGATGCTTGGTACGGTTGCAATGATTCTTTTAAACTTATGTATCTATCCAACTTACCTTCAACGGATCGAGGAAGCACAGGTTAAGATGAATGAACGCTATTACGTCAGACAGTTAGACCTGCTTCAAGAGCAAAAACATCTGGAAGAAGAGGAAGTGGTAGAGCTTCACACAAAACGACATGATCTAAAACAAAAACTAATTTATATTCATGAACTAGCCCGATATGAAGAAACAGACAAGTTGATGGAGATTCTATCACAGATGATTGGGGAGACAGGAAAGAAAGGGCGCAGGGAAGGAACAACCGGAAATTTGGTAATTGATGCGCTTGTTAATCACTTGTGCAAAGAAGCGAATGATCGAAAGATTAATTTAAAAACAAGTATCAATCTTCCCTTGGATTTAAATATTAAAGAAACTGATTTATGTATCCTTCAGGGAAATGCGTTTGATAATGCAGTAGAAGCATTGGAATCGGTGGGAGAGTCAGAACGGGATATGTGGGTTGAAATGAAATATGAAAAGGGATGCTTTCTTTTGAATGTGAAAAACCGATTTCAAGGAGATTACAGGAAAGAGGATGAAGGCGAATTAAAAAGTAGTAAAAGAGATGGAATTCACGGTCTGGGGATTCGTTCTATGAAAAAAGTGGCGAATAAATATCATGGCTCCTTAAATGCAGTAGGGGAGAATGGAATTTTTACGTTAAGAGCAGTTCTTTATGAGCAAAAATAAATAGAATTTTACCAAAAGTTACATACAATCCGTTATTTGTTACATATATGAAACAAATGTTATAATATGTATTATAATTGTTTTTGAAATAGTATCACATTTTCAATTCTAGATGCATTTGCCTGTGGTATGCAAAAAGAACAATTGAAAATTGAGGATGCTAAAAAATAAACAAGGAGGGGTAAAGTATAGAAGATTTATTGAAAGGCTATCTTACCACAGACAAAAGGGGACCCAATGATGATTGAATCAAAGGGTATGAAAGCAGTGTGATTTTAGTATAAATAGATTAATATGAAAAACGTGAAAAGAAAAGAAGCAGGAAACGTGTCATTGTCTTGCTTCTTTTCTTTTTCCATTGATTTTAAGTTTCATAAATTATCGGCCGAAGGTTCAGATGGTGTTTTTTATTGAAAATAGAATTTTTGGGTATAATACAAATCATATGGGCTATTAAATGAAAACAGGAGGGATCAACATGTATAAACCAGCGGTTTTGGTGTTTGTGGTTGTTATGGCAGTATGCTTGACTGGCTGTGGTCTAAAAAAGGAAAATAAAAGTCCTCAGTCAGTTCCTTCAGCCGAAGAGTCAAACGAAGCAGAGGCAGCTCAGGCAACCGCGGAAGCAAAACAATCGGAAAGTACAGAGCCAGAACTGGTTTTAAAATATGGGGAAGTAAATCCGGAGGATAATATAACCGCACAAGTTGCTTATCAGTTCGCAAAATACGTGGATGAACTTTCTGGAGGGCGAATTCAGGTCGATGTGTATCCTGGTGCATCATTGGGAGGTGAAAAGACTTCACTTAACGCATTAAATAAAGGGAACGGTCTTGTGGATATTTATCGTGCCAATACCAATTCATTGACAGGTTATAACTTTAAAAAACTAACCTTGTTTGGACTTCCTTATATTTTCAAGGACAGAGAAGGACTTTGGAAAGTACTGACAGCAGATGATGTAGGAAAGGCTTTTTTATCAGAGGGAATGGAAAATGGTTCCAATATGGTAGGACTTTTTTATACCGATGAAGGTCCTAGAAATATGTTAATGAAAGAAAAAGTCAGAAGACTTACGGATATAAAAGGGAAAAAAATTCGTGTACCGGAATCCGTACTGATGATGGATACCTTATCCGCCCTTGGAGCGCAGCCCATTCCCATGCCTTATGAAGAACTTTATGATGCGTTGGAAAGCGGTTATGTAGAAGGTGCAGAAAATCCACTCACTGCTTATCTGTCTAACCGTTTCTATGAAGTTGCTCCTTATTATCTTGTAACGGAACATGTCTATAGTCCAGGAGTGGTCATGATGGCAGAGGATAAGTGGAATGAACTGAGTGAAGAAGATAGAAATATTCTGAAAGAAGCCGGACGCATGGCATCGGAATGGAATCGGGAAGCAATCGGGCCGGAGGAAGAAAGATTAAGAAATGAACTGGTTGAAAAGGGGATCAAGGTGGTTGAATTAACACCAAAAGAAAAAGCCGAGGCAAGAGAAGCTGAGGAGATCGTACGAAAAAGCTTTTCCCCTGGTCTGGAAAAATGGGTCAATGAAATCAATGAAATTCAAAAATAAAGAGATAAGGGCGGTAAAAAGCCCTTATCTCTTTATTTTTGACTCTTCACATAACGGTAGATAATGGACGGCCTTCCTCCTGTTGTGTAATCAATATCACTAATAATTTGTTTCTTATCTAGTAGATAATTCATATACCGTCTTACTGTGACACGGGAAAGATGAACTTCTTCCGCAATGGTCTCGCTTGTAAGAGAATTAGACGGATGGCTTTTCATAAAATTAAGTATCGTTTCTAATGTTTTTTCCTGCAGCCCTTTCCTTAGAACTTCCTGAGCTGAGACCTGACCTACAGGTGATTCAAATAGGGAATCTAGCTGCTGTTGGGAAAACGTCTCCTGATTTAATAACTCCCGATGTTCCATAAATCGTGCAAGTGCATGGTTAAATCGGATATATTCGAACGGTTTTACTAGATAATCAATGACACCCAGAGATAATAGCTGTTTTACATGAGTGCCATCTGTGGCAGCAGTGACCATGATGACATCTATGTGATTCTTTTGTTTTCTTATTTCTGTCAACAATTCCACGCCATCCATAACCGGCATATATACATCAAGAATTAAAAGATCTGCAGAATTTGTTTTTAAATACTCCAGTGCCTCCTGACCATTGCTAAAATGTCCAGTTACCGTTAAGTATTTGTTTAGTTCCACGTATTGTCTGTTAATGGATGCCACCATGGGATCATCTTCTACAATCATAACTTTATACATGATTTTCCTCCTGTGCAAAAGTAATAACAAATGAGGTCCCTTCATTTTCCTCGGTTTCCAACTCAATGGTACCGTGATATTGCTCTACTAGGCTCTTAATAAGGAACATGCCAGATCCCCGGTTTTTTCCCTTGGTTGAAAAGTTTTTCTCAAATATATGTTTCTGGACTTCCATGGGAATGCCTCTTCCGGTATCATCCACAGATAGAATGCTTCCTGTTTTCCAGATATTGATACCAATCTCAATTTCCTTCATGGCAATGCTTTGATGGTTTAATTCTTCGATGGAATTCTCAATCAAATTACCAAGAATTGTAATATACAAATCTGCAGGCATGTATAATTCTGATTCGTTACAAGAACTATCTGGTTTTAAGATAAGATGAATCCCAAGTTCACTGGCACGGATGATTTTCCCAATCAAAAGAGCAGCTATGCTTTGCACCTGTATTTTTTGGGTCACATCACTGACCGCCTGGGTAGAAACAACACCGGTGTTTAAGATAAAATCTGTCACTTTTTCAGGATGTCCCATTTCGATAAATCCCAAAATGACATGCAGCTTATTTTTGAACTCGTGGTTGAATGCTCTGAGTGTTTCTACCATATACCGTGCTCCAGTTAATTCTTCGGCCATTTTTGTCACTTCTGTTTTATTTCGGAAAATAGAAACAGCACCAAGGATTTTGTCTTGTTCAATAATCGGAATCCGGCTTGACATAATATGCTTGCCCTGTATGGTTAGATTAATGTTATATTCTGGTTCCGATGATTGAAGAACGGCAGGGAGTCTGGTTTCCGGATAAATATCGGTTAGTTTCGTGCCGTATTCCGGCATTTCATTTAGATCCAGAATTTTTTTCGCTGATTCATTTATTAGGATTAGTTCGCCCTTTGTATTGATGGCAAAGATTCCTTCCTCCAGCGCATCTAAGACTTCTTTTCGTTCAATATGAATTTTTCTGAAATCTTCTGGACGGTATCCAAACAGAATTTTCTTTAATCTGGAAAAAAGCAAATAGGAAGTCAAATACCCCATGGAAGTGAGTAATACGGCTAACAACAAAAATACAGCAAGAATGTTATGGGTTAATTGTAGAATGCTAGTGGTTAGTACGGAGACCATCACAAAGCCAATTATGCTTCCCGTTTTGTCGGTAACTGGATAAAAGGCTCTTCGCTGTTTTCCTAGGGTTCCTTTTCCGTTGGTAATATAGGGCGGTGCCCCATGAATAATCATGGTTTCATCCCCTCCCACAAAGGTTTTACCGATTAACTTTTTGTTGTTGTGGTAGTACCGGGTGCTTTTGGTGTCACAAATGGTTACGATGTCAACGTAGGATAGCTCTTTCACCATTTGATCCATTCGTTTGTTAAAAGAAAGTGAGGAAGTTCCACTTTTTAACAGAAGAATAACTTCTGGAGATTGGGAAATAATTATTCCCGCATTTTTTATATTCATATCGAGAGAATTTCTCTTTGTGACCAGATTGTAATGCAATGAAATCCCCAGGGATAGTAGAATCGACAGGGTGATTCCAAGTAACTGAGATACATATATGTGATGTTCCAAAGGCTTTTCTTTCATGACATACCTCCCTAATGAACCTATTGTAGTAGAAATGAGGGGGAAAAGCAACGTGTAACCATATTTTGTTTTCCAGCTAATTTTTTTTACTTACATAAGTTTTTAATAAGATACACAAGATTACAAACAAAAGGTGACGTGCTACCATTGAGACAAATAAATACAGAAAGAAAATGGTGAGAAGGTTATGGATTATAACAAACTGGCATTACAATTGCATGAACAGAAAAAGGGGAAAATTGAGGTGGTTTCAAAAGTAGAGGTTAAAACCAGAGAAGATTTAAGTACAGCTTATACCCCTGGTGTTGCGGAACCTTGTAGAAAGATCCGTGATGATAAGTCAGAAGTCTACCGGTATACAGCAAAAGGTAATTTGGTAGCAGTGATTAGTGACGGGACCGCTGTTTTAGGGCTAGGGGACATTGGTCCGGAGGCGGCAATGCCTGTAATGGAAGGAAAGTCAATTTTGTTTAAGACGTTTGGAGATGTAGATGCCTTCCCTATCTGCCTTGATACCAAAGATACAGAAGAAATTATAAAAACAGTCCGTTATCTGGCACCTACGTTTGGCGGGATCAATCTGGAAGATATATCTGCACCAAGATGTTTTGAAATCGAACGCCGATTAAAAGAAGAACTGGACATCCCAGTGTTCCATGATGATCAGCATGGAACTGCGATTGTGGTTTCTGCAGGTATCATCAATGCATTGAAACTGGTAGGGAAAAAGATGGAAGATGCGAAGGTGGTAATCAACGGAGCCGGTTCCGCTGGAATTTCCATCTGCAAACTTCTGTTATCAATGGGACTCAAAAATGCTATTTTAGTGGATAAAAAAGGAGCATTGGCTCAAGGGGAAACCTGGATGAATGATGCACAAAAGGATATGGCTGCAATTACCAACAAAGAAAATCTCCATGGTGATTTACAGGAAGTGATGAAGGGAAGAGATGTTTTTATAGGCGTTTCCGCACCAGGGATTGTAACTTCTGAGATGGTTGCTTCTATGGCAAAGGATGCGATCGTGTTTGCAATGGCAAATCCCACTCCTGAGATCATGCCAGAGGATGCAAAAAAAGGTGGAGCAAGAGTAATTGCAACCGGACGGTCTGATTTCCCAAATCAGATTAATAATGTATTGGTATTTCCAGGAATCTTTCGAGGAGCGCTCGATGCAAGGGCAAAAGACATTACAGAAGAGATGAAGATTGCCGCTTCCTATGCGATTGCTAGTATTATAACGGATGAAGAACGAAACGAAGAGTATATCATTCCAGGTGCATTTGATGAACGAGTGGCAAAAGCAGTGGCAGAAGCTGTTAAGGAAAAAGCCATTGAACAGGGGGTAGTCAAATAAATGAAAGAGGAAAAGATTAAAATCTCTGGGATCCCATTGCCCATCTATCTTTTATTGACAGTAGTAACAACGATCGCCATGATTTTTAAATGGCTGCCATCTGGTATGATCGGTGCATTACTGATCCTGATGATTTTTGGTGGACTATTTAATGTGATCGGGAATCATCTCCCCATTGTTAAAACATTTTTAGGGGGCGGAGCAATTGTTTGTATCTTTGCATCTGCGGCTCTTGTATATACAAAGGTAATACCAGAATATGTGGTAGAGAATGTTTCTACGTTTATGGGCTCAACTGGATTTTTGAATTTTTACATAGCGGCATTAATAACCGGAAGCATACTAGGGATGGATCGTTCTTTGCTTTTAAAAGCAGCCGTACGGTTCCTTCCGGTGGCCCTTTGTGCCATGTCTCTTGCCATTGTTATGGTGGGTATCGTGGGAGGGCTGACCGGGTATGGATTTGTTGATGCGATTATGTACATAGCGATCCCAATGATGGGTGGCGGTATGGGGGCAGGAGTGGTTCCCTTGTCTGGTATGTATGCAGAAGCATTGCATGTCGACTCTGCGGCGGTTATCTCAAGAATGATTCCTGCTTCCACTTTAGGAAACGTTATGGCAATCGTCGGGGCTGGTATGCTGGCAAAGATCGGAGAATTAAAACCAGGTTTTACTGGAAATGGAATGCTTATGAGAAATCATACTTCTGATTTAAAGGAAAAGAAAAATTCGACAGTTACGTTAGAAGAGTTGGGAATTGGTCTAATTACCGCTATGTTCTTCTTTCTGTTAGGCGGTATTATCAATCATTTTGTTTCCTCTATTCATGCTTATGCGTGGATGATTATATTGGTTGCTGTAAGCAAGGCGGTTGGAATTATTCCGGAAAAATTTGAAGATTCTGCTCGCCAGTGGTCCCAATTTGTTATGAAAAACTGGACCAGTGCGCTACTGGTTGGAATTGGTATCTCTATGATTGATTTAGGAGCGGTTGCGAAAGCGGTAACTCCGATGTACTTGTTATTGGTATTTGTTGTTGTAGCAAGTGTCTCAATCGGAGCTGCAATTGGTGGTTACTTCGTAGGGTTCTATCCAGTGGAGTCTGCAATTACAGCAGGACTTTGTACTACGAACATGGGAGGAACTGGAGATATTGCAGTTCTCTCTGCTGCTAAAAGAATGGAATTGTTACCATTTTCTCAGATTGCAACTAGGATTTGTGGAGCTTTAATTCTAATTGTTGCCAGTTTATTGACACAGATCTTATTTTAAATATCATTGAGTGCACCCGTAGGTTTTGTGGTTTTATTACCAAAAAAACCTGCGGTTTTTTCTTTTTTTAGTGCGTAGAGGGAAATCCAGATTTCCATTAACCAGAAAAGAAAAGTATGGTATGATAGTACAAAAGAAGAGGAGAACGGAGGCATTATGAAACTATTTCACCTATCTGATTTACATATTGGAAAACAATTAAATGGTTATAGTTTAAAAGAAAATCAGGAAGCAGTTTTAAACCAGATCGTAGAATATGCTGGATTGGAACACCCAGATGCAATCATGATTTGTGGCGATATCTATGATAAGACGGCTCCTTCTGCGGAGGCATATACCATATTTGGAAATTTTCTGGAAGCTTTGTCCCAGATCTCTCCTCAAATTACTGTTTTAATCATCGCAGGAAATCATGATTCCCCAGAACGGCTGTCTTATGCGGGTTCCTTTTTAGAGAAGCACCGGATTCATCTTTCTGTATTTCCGCCTAGAAAACCGGAAGATTTTTTAAAGAAAGTAGTTTTGACGGATGAGTACGGTCCGTTAAATTTTTATCTTCTTCCCTTTTTAAAACCTGGGTATGTGAGACAGCTTTGCCCGGATAATCCACCGGAAGGATATGAACAAGCGGTAAGAATGGTCCTTTCCCGAGAATTGGTAGACAAAAACCAACGGAATATACTTTTATCCCATCAGTTTTATACCGGAGGCGGCATGGATCCGCAAACGTGTGAATCGGAACAGACTGTAATTATGGCAGGTGGTTTAGACCGTGTAGATGCTTTGGTTTTACAGGATTTTGATTATACAGCACTGGGGCATATTCATGGGCCTCAGAATGTTTTCGGGGAGAGAATTCGGTATTGTGGTTCCCCATATAAATACTCAGTGAGTGAGGAACATCATAAAAAGTCAGTGACAGTCCTGCATATGGGCAAAAAAGGGGATAAACCAGAGCTGCAGTTTCTACCTCTTTGTGGAATACAGGATGTAAGACAGGAAAGAGGCAGTTTAAAGGAAGTGATCAGACGGGCAACAAAAGAAAATTGTCATGATTTTATTCGAGTTACCCTAACCGATGAAGATGAGCCTTACCGCATCCGGGAGCGTCTGGAAGAAGTCTATGATCATCTGCTGGAACTGCGGGTAGAGAATGAAAGAACCAGAGAAAAATTAATGGATGTAGAAGAACCAGTACCGGTTCTAAATCCTTTGGAGGCATTTCATCAGTTTTATCATGCAGTTAGAGGAGAAGAATTGTCAGAGGAAGCCCAAAAGATTATAGAAACAATTGTTCAGGAAGCAAAGGAGGAAGAAGGAATATGAAACCACTTACTCTAACGATGTCAGCGTTTGGTTCTTACGGAGGGACGCAGACAATTGATTTTGAAACGATTGGACATGGAATTTTTTTGATCACTGGCGATACGGGAGCAGGAAAAACCACCATATTTGATGCCATATCGTTTGCTTTGTTTGGAGAAACGAGTGGACAAAAAAGAGATTCAGCCATGATGCGGAGTCAATATGCAAAGGAAACGGATGAAACAAAGGTTATATTATCATTTTCGGAACGAGGCGAAACGTATGTGATTACCAGAAGCCCTTCTTATACCCGGACAAGTAAAAGAAAAGACAAAAACGGAACGTATAAAAAAGTTTTAGTTCCGGCGAAAGTTTCTCTGTTGTTACCGGACCTGTCTGAGTTTGTAGGGAATCTACGGGATATCAATCAGAAACTTGTAGATATCTTAGGCGTGGATCAAAATCAGTTTTCCCAGATTGCAATGATAGCACAGGGAGAATATATAAAGCTCCTTCATGCCTCATCGAAAGAAAGAAAAGAAATATTTACTAAAATATTTAATACTGGAATTTATGCCAGAATTCAGTGGAAGCTAAAAGAAAGATTCCAGGTTTTACACAACCGCCTAGAGGACAACCGAAAACTAACCAGTCATGAGCTTAGTAACATGGAGCTTTTAGAAAACAGTTTCTTAGAACCTGAATGGAAGGAACTTTTGCAGCGCCAGGAGACTAAGATAGAAGAAATTCAATCCTTTCTGAATCAGATCTTTACAGAGATTGAGGAAAAAGAAAAAAGTATATTAGCGAAAAAGGAAGAGGAAGAAGGGAAACTCCGTGAGTTGGAAGGAAAACTACAGATTGGCCAGGAAAGAAATCAGTTGTTTGACCGGCTAGAAGAGGCAGAAATCCGTTTTCATGATTTAAAAAGCAAGGAAGGCAGCTGGGAAGAAAAAAAGCAGCTGTTAAAAAAAGCAGAACAAGCGGAGAAAGCAAAAGGCGCGGAGACGTGGCTGATAGAGAAGACAAGAGAGTACGAAGCTTCCATGGAAAAAGAAAGCCAGTTGACAAAGGAAATAAAACGGCTGGAAGAATCCCTACGGACAGCCAGGAAAGAAGCAGACGAATGGAACCAAATTTCTCAACAGGAAATCCCCGGACTGTCTCTACGAATTAGTCAGCTAGAGCAAGCACTTCCAGTGTATCGTGAGTGGGAAGAAAAGATGAAAAATTACCGCTTTTTTAATAGGGAAACCAAGAAAGCGGAAGAGGAGTATCAGAACCTGCTTACAGAGCTGTCACGATTAAAGAGCAGACTCATAGTAATAGAAGATCAGCGAAAAGAATTGGAAGCAGAATCTGGCAATATTTTAGAGATTAAACAGAGACTTATCGATTTGTCAAAACAGCATCAAGCACTTATTAAACTAAACGAAGCACAAAAAAAGCTGATGGAAGATAAAGATCAATTAAAACAGCTACAGGATAAAGCTAGACATGCACAATCTAATTATGACGAGGCGGAGCAAAAATACAACAATGTCTATCGTCGTTTTTTTGCTCTGCAGGCTGGTATATTAGCACAAGATCTGGCGGAAGGAATTTCCTGTCCGGTCTGTGGTTCGCTCCATCACCCTCAAAAAGCACAATTAAAAGAGGGCGGTGTTACGGAAGATATGGTAGAACTGGCCAAAGGTGAGAGAAACCGGGCAGAAGAGGAACGATCAAAGGCAGTACTTGCGGCTGCAACGTTGTTTGAAAATTGCTCACATCAGGAAAAACAGATAGAATCCGATGCCAAGGTATGGATTATCATGCCAGCAGACCCAAACGATTTGTTACAGACACTCTCTCATAAACAAAGAGAAACCTCTTCTTTTATGGAACAAGGAAAAGCAGAGGAAAAGAAAGCACTTGAAACGGAAGCATTTTTAAAAGAACTACAACAAGAGGCGGAGAGAAACGAAAGTCAGATAAAGAAGCTGGAACCTTTAAAAGAAAAAGCTGGAGAGGCATATCAAGAGAAGCGCTTTGTGGCAGTCAGCCAGCTAGCGGAAGCCAACCAGTTAAAAAAGCAGCTGCCTTATGAGGAGAAAATAGAAGCACAACAGGAACAGGAAAAACAGGAGAAAAGAAAACAAGAGATCTTACGTATGGAAAAGGAATCTGGGGAACGGTACCAGCAGATTTTAGAATATGAGAAAGAAAAAAGAGGACGTTTGGCATCGGAGCGGGAGAGCAGAGAGGCTCTTTTAAAGGCGCTGGAACAGGGAAAGCTTACGTTTGGAGAACAACTGGAAAAATTAGGGTTTTCAGGGGAAGAAGAATATCGAAAAGCAAAACAGCCATTGGAACGAATGCAAGGCTTAAAGGAACAGATTAAACGGTATGAGGAAGAGATTTTAACAGCTAGAACCATATATCATCAGTACCAGGAACAGACAAAAGGTCAAAAGAAAGTGGATTTAATTCCATGGAAGGAACAGGTGGATAAAAGAAAAGAGGAGTTGAAACAGCTGCAACCAGTCCTCTCCCAGACAGTGGGAATCAAAAGTCGTGCAGTCCGGGCAAGAGAGAATTTAAATGGGCTGTGGAAGGATAGAAAACAACTGGAAAAGGAATATAGTCTATATTATTATTTAAGCCAAACAGCCAATGGGAAGTTATCTGTAAGCCTGGATTTTCAAACCTACGTGCAGAGGCAGTACTTTAATCAGATGATTCATGCAGCCAATAAGCGTTTAAAGGTGATGGTGGATGGAGCGTTTCTTTTGCAGTGCAGAGATCTTGAAACCCTTGGAAAACAGGGAGAAGTTGGACTGGATCTGGATGTATACAGTATGATCACCGGTCAGGTTCGGGATGTGAAATCACTGTCTGGAGGAGAGTCCTTTTTGGCGGCTCTTGCCATGGCGCTTGGGATGGCAGATATCATACAGAGCACCGCTGGTTCTGTGTGTATGGATGCAATGTTTATTGACGAGGGCTTTGGTTCCCTTGATGAACAATCCAGGTTACGGGCAGTCCGCATTCTAAAAGATCTTGCAGGAGACAAGAAGCTGATAGGAATGATTTCTCATGTAACAGAACTAAAAGAACAGATCGGGAAAAAGCTAGTGGTTTCTAAAACAGAAAAAGGAAGCTTTATTCGTTGGGATCTTGATGGGTATTTATGAACAGAATCGGGAGTAGTAAACAGACCCTAAGGTCGGTTCATAACTCCCGATTTTTTCTCTAATAATTCAGAAAATTGATGGTTTTATGATCCTTTTTTTACAAGGGTTTGCCCTTTTAATAACAATTGGTAAAGCGTATCAAAATCGGATTCTTTTAGATCTTCCATTTTTTCCATTAGCTGATTTAACAAAACAGGGTTTTTGTTCTCTTCATCAAAAAATTCATTTGGTTTTATATTAAGATAGATACAAATAGATAGAAAGGTATCAAGTGTTGGCAAGGAGCGTTGTGCTTCGATGTCACGGATGGTATCTTCTTGAAATCCCAATGCAAGACTCATATCTTTCTCAGACACCCCCTTTTTGGTACGCAGTTGTGCCAATCTTTTCGGTATGTAATTTTCATCCATGGTACATTCTCCTTTTCTTAACAAAAGATACAGATTTACTTCCAATTATAAAAGAGAATGGAAAATGATTCAATAGGAAAAATGAGTTTCACAATTCTATGAGACAACAGCCTTGTAATTAATGGAGGAATTATTGCATGGACGAATACAATGTTTTGTTTTATAATAGATAAAGTTGTAAAACAAGGCATCCACAGATAGAAAGGAAGATACCATGTTAATATGTGAAAGAACCAATGTGATGAATATAGAAAATGCGATGCGCGGCGCACGAAATCCCATGAACAGCTGGGGGCGGATGGATAGCGAATATGATAAGGAAGGCAATTATGTCCTGGGACCAAACGATTTGGGGCTGGCAAGACGTTTAAGACTGGCTGGCAGTGATCATCGTAAATATCTCCGTCAGATTTTTGTATCGGTAGATATTACAGCCCCTCTTTACTGGTGGAAGGAATATGACACTTATAAAGCAGGAACTGTGGCCAATTCTACCAGTACGATGCATAAAATCCACAGCAAACCATTTTCACTTGAGGATTTCAGCCATGATCACATGACAGAGCCCACTCGTTCTTTTATGAAGGTTGTGGTTGGAGAATTGGAAAAACTACGTATAAATTATGTGGAAACAAAAAGCAAAGAGACCTGGTATGATATGATCCAGCTTCTTCCATCTAGTTACAATCAGATGCGGACGTGTACGTTTAATTATGAAAATCTGATCAATATGTATTTTGCAAGAAAAAGCCACAAATTAACGGAATGGCATACGTTTTGTGACTGGGTGGAGACGCTTCCCTATGCTAAGGAACTAATCATTGCGGAATCAGAATAAAGAAAAGAAAGAGGACCTATGAATATTATTGTTGCAGTAGATAAAAACTGGTCCATCGGCAATCGTGGACAGCTTTTGGTATCTATACCGGAAGATAAACGGTTGTTTCGGGAAGAAACATTGGGAAAAGTAATTGTAATGGGACGGAAAACACTAGAAAGTCTACCAGGAAAACAGCCTCTTTACGGACGAACCAATATTGTATTGTCAAAAAATCCAGAGTATAAGGTAAAGGGAGCCATTGTCTGTCACAGTCTGGAAGATGCAATGAATGTCCTCAGCCAGTACCGGGATGAAGACTGCTTTATTATAGGAGGACAATCGATCTATGAGATGTTTTATCCCTACTGCGATACGGCACATGTCACATACATCGATTACCAGTATCAGGCGGACACTCATTTTGTTGATCTGGAGCAAGATCCTTTCTGGAAGATGGAAGCAGAGAGCGAAGAACAGACGTATTTTGATTTGTGCTATCACTTCCGGATGTACCGGAGAAAAAAAGTTTAATCGATAAAAAAGTAATGATATTTGGGAATAATTATTGTCATTAATCATGAAAAATGATAAGATAAAGGAAGTGCCATTTCACTGAAAGATCAATTGATTGATCGAAACGGTGTACAGGTGTATTCACGAAAGCATTAGGAGGATAAAGATGTATAAGATTGTAAAATCAGAGAAACTAGCTGACAAGATCTATCTGATGGATGTAAAAGCACCCCGGATTGCCAAAACCTGCCAGCCAGGAGAGTTTGTTATTGTAAAGATGGATGATAGGGGTGAGAGAATTCCTCTTACCATCTGTGACTACAATCGAGAAAAAGAAACCATTACCATAGTGTTTCAAACCGTTGGATCAAGTACAGAACGAATGGGATTTTTAAAGACAGGAGATAGCTTTTTAGACGTTGTTGGTCCACTTGGCAATGCTTCTGAATTTGTAAGTGAAGATTTAGAAGAAGTGAAGAAAAAGAAGTTTTTATTTGTAGCAGGTGGAGTCGGAACCGCTCCGGTCTATCCTCAGGTAAAATGGATGAGAGAACACGGTATTTCGGTTGATGTTATCATAGGTTCAAAGACGAAGGATCTTTTAATCTTAGAAGATGCTATGAGAGAACAAGCCGGTAATTTATATGTAACGACAGATGATGGTTCTTATGAACGAAAAGGTATGGTAACTGAGGTGATCCGGGATTTGGTAGAAAACCAGGGAAAACAGTATGATGTCTGTGTTGCTATCGGACCGATGATTATGATGAAGTTTACTTGTCTGCTAACCAAAGAATTGCATATTCCCACTGTCGTAAGTTTGAATCCTGTTATGGTTGATGGAACGGGGATGTGTGGTGCATGTCGGATTACAGTTGGTGACGAAGTGAAATTTGCTTGTGTGGATGGTCCTGAATTTGACGGCCATAAGGTGAATTTTGATGAAGCCATGAAACGCCAGATGATGTATAAGAGTGAGGAAGGCCGTGCTAAATTAAAGGTCGTAGAAGGAGACACTCATCATGGTGGATGCGGACTGTGCGGAGGTGACGAGTAATGGATATATTAAAGAAAGTACCAGTAAGAGAACAAGACCCAAAGGTAAGAGCGACGAATTTTGAAGAGGTATGCCTTGGTTATAATGAAGAAGAAGCAAAAGAGGAAGCAAGCCGCTGCATCAAATGTAAAAACCCCAAATGTGTGAAAGGGTGTCCCGTTTCCATTGACATTCCAGGATTTATCAAAGAAGTGGAGGATGGGAACTTTGAAGAGGCTGCTAAAGTGATTGCTAAGTCTTCTGCACTTCCGGCTGTTTGTGGACGAGTTTGTCCTCAGGAAAGTCAGTGTGAAGGGCAGTGCATCCGAGGAATCAAAGGAGAGCCAGTTTCCATCGGTAAGATGGAGCGTTTTGTAGCAGACTGGTCCAGAGAGCATGGATTTGTTCCGGAAGCTCCGAAAAAAACCAACGGGAAAAAGGTTGCAGTGATCGGTTCCGGTCCTTCTGGTCTTACTTGTGCCGGAGATTTGGCTAAACTGGGTTATGAAGTGACGATTTTTGAAGCACTTCATGAGCCTGGCGGAGTACTGACTTATGGAATTCCGGAGTTCCGTCTTCCAAAAGACAAAGTGGTACAGCCTGAAATCGACAACGTAAGAAAACTTGGAGTCAAAATTGAAACCAATGTAATCGTTGGAAAATCGGTAACCATTGATTCTCTTTTAGAGGAAGAAGGATTCAAAGCAGTATTTATTGGTTCTGGTGCTGGACTTCCCATGTTTATGGGAATACCAGGGGAGAATGCAAATGGTGTATTCTCAGCCAATGAGTACTTGACAAGAAGTAACTTGATGAAAGCATTCCGCAGTGATTATGATACTCCAATCGTAGCAGGAGAAAGGGTAGCAGTTGTCGGTGGCGGAAATGTAGCGATGGATGCGGCTAGAACGGCCCTACGTCTTGGAGCTGAAGTGCATATTGTATACAGACGAAGCGAAGCAGAACTCCCTGCAAGATCAGAGGAAGTTCACCACGCCAAAGAAGAAGGCATTATCTTTAATCTACTGTCGAACCCAATCGAGATTCTCACAGATGAGAAGGGCTGGGTAAACGGTATGAAGTGCATTCGAATGGAACTAGGAGAACCAGATGCATCGGGAAGAAGAAGGCCGGTGGAAATCGAAGGTTCGGAATTTGTAATTGATGTGGATACGGTTATTATGTCCCTGGGAACGTCTCCCAACCCATTGATCTCAAATACGACAAAGGGGCTTGATATCAACAAACGCAGATGCATCATTGCTGAGGAATCTACAGGAAAGACCAGTAAAGAAGGCGTATATGCCGGAGGAGATGCGGTAACCGGAGCGGCAACCGTAATTCTGGCTATGGAAGCCGGTAGAGCTGGTGCAAGAGGAATTGATGAATTCCTTTCTACAGAGGAATCATAGGAAGAAAAGGGCTGCCTATTCTGGCAGTCCTTTTGATACGGAGTAAATAATAGATATGAATAGAAAAATAGATTTGTTAAAGGGTCCTATCTTCACTTCTCTGACTGAGCTTGCGATCCCTATCATGGTTACCGCATTGGTTCAGATGGCTTATAACTTGACGGATATGGCATGGATTGGAATGGTAGGTTCTCCTGCAGTGGCAGCCGTAGGTGCCGGAGGGATGTATGTCTGGCTTTCTCAGGGAGTGGTTGCACTTGCTAAGATGGGGGGGCAGGTTAAGGTAGCCCATTCCCTTGGAGAAGGAAAAAAAGAAAAAGCGGCCATATACGCATCTGGAGCCATACAAATGGCGATTATTTTTGCATTTTTGTATGGGGCTTTGACTTTTTTTGGAGCTAAAATACTCATTGAGTTTTTTGGATTAAGCGATTTCGAAACCATTCTAAATGCGCAGGGATATTTGAAAATCACCTGTGGATTGATTGTCTTTTCTTTCCTAAACTCAATTTTTACCGGAATTCTCACTGCAATGGGGGATAGTAAAACCCCTTTGACGGCGAATGTGATAGGATTGGTTTTGAATATGATCCTGGATCCTTTGTTTATCTTTGGTGCAGGTCCTTTGCCAGGATTTGGCGTACAGGGAGCGGCTGCCGCTACAGTTCTGGCACAGTGTTCTGTTACCCTTATATTTCTTTTGGTGGTACGAAAAGATCGGGTTGTGTTTGATCAGGTGCGCATTTTACAAAGAATTCCATGGAACTACATGAATTCCATGATTCGGATTGGATTTCCTTATGCGGTACAGAATTTGATCTATACCAGTATTTCCATGGTACTTACCAGATTTGTGGCAGGGTTTGGAGATATGGCTGTGGCAGTCCTTCGGGTTGGAGGACAGATTGAATCGATTTCTTGGATGACAGCAGATGGATTTGCAGGTGCCATCAATTCTTTTGTAGCACAAAATTATGGAGCCAAGCAGTATCATCGAATCAAAAAGGGTTACTTTACAGCCGTCGGTGTGATGTTTGTATGGGGATTGTTTTCTACGTTTCTATTGATTGTATTTCCAAGACAGATTTTTGGATTGTTTCTTCATGAACCGGATGTGATTTCACTGGGAATCCGCTATCTGGTTATTCTGGGATTTTCTCAGATGTTTATGTGTGTGGAGCTGACAACAGTGGGAGCTTTGTCCGGTCTTGGAAAAACGCTGCTAAGTTCGGTAATTAGTATTACGTTTACCACGGCAAGAATTCCGTTGGCTATTATTTTAAGCAGCATAGGGATGGGACTTGATGGGATTTGGTGGGCATTTTCCATATCCAGTATGATTAAGGGAATTCTATTCTTCTTCTGTTTTTTAAAGGTATCGGATCATCTCCCAAAGGAAAGTACGTTACTATATTATGGGAAAGGGGATGAAGGGAATGAAGCCAATGAATCAACAAGAACGGTATGAGCAGATGACAAACGTTCCTGTCTCTAAATTGATTCCTGGTCTTGCAATACCAACAATTATCAGTATGCTGGTTACATCGATTTACAATATGGCAGATACATTTTTTGTAAGTCAGCTGGGAACGAGTGCTTCTGGTGCGGTTGGTATAACATTTTCTGCCATGGCTATGATTCAAGCCATTGGTTTTACATTTGGTACGGGGAGTGGGAATTATGTTTCTAGAAGCCTTGGGGATCGGAATGAAGACCTGGCAGAAAAAATCGCTTCCACTGGATTTTTTACAGCCATGGGCATTGGTGTTTTTATAATGATAACAGGGCTTTTGTTTTTAAGGCAACTGGTATTCTTTCTTGGAGCAACGGATACGATTGCCCCTTATGCCATGGATTATGCCAGATTTATTTTACTTGCAGCTCCATTTATGATGTCATCTTTTGTTATGAACAATGTTTTAAGATCCCAAGGGAATGCGCTGTACTCTATGATTGGGATTACAACAGGCGGAATCTTAAATATGATTCTGGATCCTATACTAATTTTTGGCATGGGAATGGGGATTTCTGGAGCAGCAGTTGCTACGATGATCAGTCAGGTGACCAGCTTTATGATTCTTTTAGCCCAGAGCAACGGGCGGTCTGGCTGCATCCGGTTGAGATTTAAGAAATTCACTCCTAAATGGAATCTGTATGGTGAGATTCTTCATGCAGGTCTTCCTTCGTTTTGCCGCCAGGGACTCGCCAGTGTGGGCATAGTAACCTTAAATGTTTTGGCTGGACCATATGGGGATTCTGCCATAGCAGCAATGTCAATTGTAAACCGGTTTATGATGTTTATTAACTCAGCACTGATTGGGTTTGGACAGGGGTTTCAGCCAGTATGTGGATTCAACTTTGGTGCAAAACGGTATGACAGGGTACTTTCGGCATATTGGTTTTGTGTGAAGGTGGCGATCTTGATGCTGAGTGTGTTTGGAGTGATTGCATTTGTATTCAGTCAGCCAATCATAACGGCTTTCCGCCGGGAAGATATGGAGGTCATTGCCATCGGAACCGTGGCCTTGCGTGCGAGTCTTTTGACGCTGCCATTTCAGGCATGGGTGATCATGGTCAATATGCTGACCCAGTCCATTGGATTTGGGTTTCGTGCTTCCTTAGTGGCGATGGGAAGGCAGGGGCTTTTTTTAATTCCTTCTCTCTTAATTTTACCAAAGCATTTGGGAATTCTCGGTATAGAGATTGCTCAGCCTGTGGCGGATGTATTTACTTTTATTCTGGCATCGTTTATTGCAATTCAGGTGATAAAGGAGTTAAAAACCATGAGTAAGATGCAAACTATGGTGCAAACAGTATAAAAACATAATAAATGGCATAAAAACACAAATAAGACTTGAAATTTCTCGGTTGTTTGGTTAACATATAAAGTAGAATAAATGGCAAAAGGGACGGACGATGAATCGAAAAGTACATATTATAAAAAGTGGAAGTGCCAGATCCAGAGGATTAAGAAGACTTCTCTGTGGATTTATGATAGGCGCTATGATATGTAGTCAAACGATACCAGTTTGGGCTACTTCTAAGGTAGAAAAAGAAAAACAGGAAGCACAGAAAAAACTGGATGAAGCCAAGCAAAAAGCGAATGAGGCAGAGAGCAAAAAGGGAGAAGCTAAGAATCAAGTATCGAAGCTTACTGCCAATCTGACTGTTTTGATTTCAGATATAAAAGTTCTGGAATCGGATATGGCAGATAAGGAAGCTCAGATCAAGCAAGCCCAGGCTGATTACGAAAAGGCTAAGAAGGAAGAAGAAAAGCAGTACCGGGCAATGAAAAAGAGGATCCAGTACATGTATGAAAAAGGAGATACTGAGTATCTTGATATCTTTCTTCAAGTAAAAAGTATGTCAGATTTGTTAAATAAGGCAGAGTATGTAGATGGTATTTATAAATATGATCGTAAAATGCTTGTGAAATTTCATGAAACTAAACAGAAGGTTGTTGACTATAAAGCGGATCTGCTCGAGGATAAGGCAGAGATGGAAGGCATGGAGCTAGAATACAAGGATCAAAAAAAACAGCTGGAATCCCTAATCGCTTCAAAGAGAAAGGAAGTCAGTGATTTTGATAAACAGTTGGCAACAGCCAAAGCCGATGCTGCTATCTATGCAAAAACCATAGCGAAGAAGAACGATGAGATTCGTAAGGCCAAAGAGGAAGAAGCAAGAAAAAAGGCCGCCGAAGAAGCAAGGAAAAAGGCAGAAGAAGCAAAGAAGACATCGTTTAAGAGCAGGGGCAATAAGAAGAATAACCAATATTCCGGACCACAAGCTGCAAAAAGCAGCGGCGGTACGGTACAGGGAAGATCAGTCGCAGATTACGGCCTGCAGTTTCTAGGAAATCCTTATGTATTTGGAGGGACAAGCTTAACAAATGGTGCGGATTGTTCTGGGTTTGTGCAGTCCATATACAGACATTTTGGCTATTCCATACCAAGAAGCTCATCGCAACAGCGGTCGGCTGGCAGGGAGGTGTCTTATTCAGATGCTCAGCCAGGGGACTTGATCTGCTATGCTGGACATGTAGCACTCTATATTGGAAATGGAAAAATTGTCCATGCCAGTACCCCCGCCACTGGAATCAAGGTAGGTACGGCTACTTACCGGTCTATTCTTTCCGTGAGAAGAATTTTAAACTGATATTTTATTCTTAAACCAGGGAGACATCGACCCCTTTTCTTGTCTCTCTGGTTTTTTGTGTTGTCTGCCACTTTTTGGAGGAAGGGGGTAACCTCCATTCGCTGGAAAAAACACTTGCAGAAATCGACAGAATATGAGAAAATGGTATCAAGTATGATGTGATTTAATTAACAAAGTACGATTCACGCTTATTACTTATTCGAAAGGAGTTTTAACATGATTTATTCACAGGAAGTAGAAGAGATGTGCACAGTAGCACAGGGCGTTAACCACGGCGCAGCTCCAATCCCAGAAGAAGGAAAATGGGTAAAATCCAAAGAAGTTAAAGATATCTCCGGTTTGACACATGGTATTGGCTGGTGTGCTCCTCAGCAGGGCGCATGTAAGCTGACTCTTAATGTAAAAGAGGGTATTATTCAGGAAGCATTAGTAGAGACAATCGGGTGCTCTGGTATGACTCACTCGGCTGCTATGGCATCAGAGATCCTGCCAGGTTTAACCGTTTTAGAAGCATTAAATACAGATCTTGTTTGTGACGCTATCAATACCGCTATGAGAGAGTTGTTTTTACAGATTGCATACGGTAGAACACAGAGTGCTTTCTCCGAAGGTGGACTTCCAGTTGGTGCGGGTCTGGAAGATTTAGGAAAAGGACTTCGTTCTCAGGTAGGTACTATGTATGGTACGTTAAAGAAAGGTCCTCGTTATTTAGAGATGGCAGAAGGTTATGTTACTGGAGTTGCACTGGATGAGGAAGATCAAATCATCGGCTATCAGTTTGTAAGCCTTGGTAAGATGACAGATTTCATCAAAAAGGGTGATGATCCAAATACTGCTTGGGAAAAGGCAAAAGGACAGTATGGTCGTGTAGACGATGCGGTTAAGATCATTGATCCGAGACATGAATAATCGGTCAGAGATAATTCTGTGCAACCGGTTAGGAAAGAAGATATTTGGCCAATAATAAGGAGGACAAGATAATGGCATTATTTGAATCATATGAGAGAAGAATTGACAAAATCAATTCCGTATTAAACAGCTATGGGATTGCTTCCATCGAAGAAGCTGAAAAGATTACAAAAGATGCAGGTCTGGATGTATACGAACAGGTGAAGAAGATTCAGCCAATCTGTTTTGAAAATGCTTGCTGGGCTTATACCATTGGTGCAGCCATTGCCATCAAGAAGGATTGTAAAAAAGCAGCAGATGCAGCAGCAGCAATTGGAGAAGGACTTCAGGCTTTCTGTATTCCAGGTTCTGTAGCAGATCAGCGTAAGGTTGGTTTGGGTCATGGTAACTTAGGAAAGATGTTGCTGGAAGAAAACACAGATTGTTTCTGTTTCCTTGCAGGACATGAATCTTTTGCAGCAGCAGAGGGTGCGATCGGAATCGCAGAGAAAGCCAATAAGGTACGTCAGAATCCATTAAGAGTTATCTTAAACGGTTTGGGAAAAGATGCAGCTCAGGTTATTTCCAGAATCAATGGTTTTACATATGTAGAAACAGAGATGGATTATTACAAAGGCGAAGTAAAAGAGATCTTTAAAAAGTCTTATTCTGAAGGCTTAAGAGCTAAGGTTAATTGTTACGGAGCGAATGATGTTACAGAAGGTGTTGCTATCATGTGGAAGGAAGGCGTTGACGTTTCTATCACAGGGAACTCCACCAACCCTACCAGATTCCAGCATCCAGTAGCTGGTACTTATAAGAAAGAATGCAATGAAAAAGGGAAGAAATACTTCTCTGTAGCTTCTGGTGGTGGTACAGGCCGTACCCTTCATCCAGATAATATGGCAGCTGGTCCAGCTTCCTATGGTATGACAGATACAATGGGTCGTATGCATTCAGACGCTCAGTTTGCCGGTTCTTCTTCTGTTCCTGCTCATGTAGAGATGATGGGACTGATTGGTATGGGTAACAACCCTATGGTTGGTGCTACTGTAGCAGTAGCTGTTGGGATTGAAGAGGCAGCAAATGAAGGTAAATTCTAAGATAAAACCTTGATTTTATGAGGAAAATACTGTTTGATAGAGGAAAGAGGAGTTCGCTTTGGCGGCTCCTTTTTTTTTGCAATTAGGGTTAAAATAGGTTTTTGACAACCATTTGACAACCAAATTTTTAGCATGTAGTCAAAATTACGGTATATCTTCGAGTAAGCCAATAGTTTGAACTTGCATTTTTGAAGTTACGTGAGCGTAAAAAACAACTTTGACAATTCTCATTTCCCCAGCTATTTCTATAGCCTTTTAATATTATAAGAAAATTTGCATATAATATATTTTGATTAAAATAATTGGAGGTAATGGCTATGTTAACAATGGAAACCAAGAAGAACCAATCGTGTATTGATTCATGTGCAAAATGTGCACAGGCTTGTTATGAATGTTTTCATGCATGTTTAAATGAACCTGATCTAAAAGAAAGAAAGAACTGCGTTAGTATGTTGGTTGAATGCGCAATGATGTGTCAGATGTCAGTCTCTATGATGTCGATGGGCGGGCAATACTCGAAAGATCATTGTGGAATTTGTGCAAAAATTTGTGACAGCTGTGCAAAAGAGTGCAATATGTTTAAGGATCAGCACTGTAAAGACTGCGCACAGATATGTGAGACATGCGCAGAAGAGTGCAGAAAAATGTCTGGAATGTAAGTTTTGATATAGTAAGGGGCTGTCGCACTAACTGATCAAAATCAGCTGTGCACAGCCCCTTCTTTGCTGCCCAGTCCAACTTGTTAATCAAGTCTATACACGGGCATCGCTATTATCTTTCAATTTCACGGATTAAATTAACCATTTCAATTGCACCAACTGCACAGTCATAGCCTTTGTTACCAGCCTTTGTTCCTGCTCGTTCAATCGCTTGTTCTATGTTTTCAGTCGTCAGCACTCCAAACATGACAGGAATATCGCTGTTTAGTGATACATTTGCAATGCCTTTTGAAACTTCGCTGCAAACATAGTCGTAATGAGATGTGCTGCCACGGATTACGGCACCAAGGCAAATCACTGTATCATACTTGCCGCTTTTCGCCATTTTGGAAGCAATCAGCGGAATTTCAAACGCACCGGGAACCCATGCCACTTCAATATCGTTTTCCTTGACCTCATGTCTTTTCAGGGCGTCAATTGCGCCGCCAAGCAATTTTGATGTAATAAATTCATTGAATCTTGCTGCAATAATCCCTACCTTAATGTCTTTTGATACTAATTTTCCTTCATAAGTTTTCATGATTCATAATCTCCTTAATTGAATTATTTATGTTGAGGTAATGCCCCATTTTATCTTGTTTTGTTTGCAAATAAGCCTTGTCATATTTGCTTGCTTCAATTTCAATGGGAACACGCTCTGTGATCTCAATTCCAAAATCCGAAATTTGATTGACTTTGTCGGGATTATTTGTCATGAGTCTAAGTGTTTTAACTCCTAAGTCCCGAAGGATTTGAGCGCCAATATAATACTCCCGTAAATCTTCTTCAAACCCTAATGCAATGTTAGCTTCAACCGTATCCATGCCCTGGCTCTGCAGTTCATAGGCTTTCAGCTTATTCAAAAGACCAATTCCACGGCCTTCCTGACGCATATATAGAAGGATGCCACGACCTTCTTTTTCAATTTGCTTCATAGCTAAATCCAGTTGTTTCCCACAATCGCATCTAGCGGAATGGAATACGTCCCCAGTTAAACATTCGGAGTGGATTCGACACAACACATTTTTGCCATCTCCGATTTTCCCTTTTACCAAAGCAACATGATGTTCCCCATTTAGAAGATTTTCATAGCCATAAGCACGAAATGCGCCAAACTCAGTAGGCAGAATAGGACTTGCTGCACAGTTTACAAGTTTATCGGATTTCTTTCGGTAGTCCTGTAATGCTTCAATCGTAATCAACTTCATTTTCCATTTTTTCGCAATTTCTATTAGCTGAGGTGTTCTCATCATTGTTCCGTTGTCAGCCATGATTTCACAACAAAGGCCGCATTCCTTGAGTCCTGCAAGTTTCATTAAATCAACCGTTGCTTCTGTATGGCCATTTCGTTCAAGCACACCGTTCTTTTTCGCAAGGAGTGGAAACATATGCCCCGGACGTCGGAAATCTTCGGGTTTCGCATTTTTATCAACAACTCTTAACGCTGTAATACTTCTTTCGGCAGCAGAGATACCTGTTTTCGTATCCTTGTGGTCAATTGAAACCGTGAAGGCTGTATTGTGATTGTCGGTATTTTGTGCTACCATTTGAGGAAATTGCAGTCGAGTGCAGACTTCCTTGCTCATAGGCATACAAATTAATCCTTTTCCGTGAACAGCCATAAAATTAATGTTTTCCGTAGTAGCAAATTCAGCCGCACAGATAAAATCACCTTCATTTTCTCTGCTTTCATCATCAGTCACTACTATAATTTCACCATTTCTCAAAGCATTCAGTGCTTCTGGAACTGTATTAAATTTAAACATTTAAGGTTATCCTCCTAAAATCCATTTTCTTGTAACAATTCGTTTGTGATACCTTTTGGTGTAGAAATAAATTTTTCAATATATTTCCCAATGATATCATTTTCTAAATTGACAATGGAACCTATTTTCCTTTGATATAAAATAGTTTCTTTTGCAGTGTGGGGAATGATAGAAAACGAAAAATTGTCTCGCTCCACGTTTGCCACGGTTAAACTAATTCCATCAATCGTTATGGAACCTTTTTCGATCATATAGCGCATCAGATTGCTATTTGTTTTTATCGTATACCAAATAGCATTATCGTCTTTTTTGATCTCAGTGATTTTACCTACACCATCAATATGTCCTAAGACAATGTGTCCGCCAAAGCGGCTTTTCGCTGACAAGGCTCGTTCTAAATTTACATAGCTTCCAATATTTAAATTTCCCATTGAGGAGCGTGCCAGTGTTTCATTCATGATATCAGCAGTGAATTGGTTATTCTTGATTTCAGTGACAGTCAAGCATACGCCATTTGTTGCTACACTATCACCCAGTTTTAAATCAGAAAATATAACATTCCCCTGAATTGTCAATGTGGCTGATTTTGCCCCTTTTTTTACAGCTCTTATTTGTCCGATTTCTTCTACAATTCCTGTAAACAAGAATAATCCACCTCGCTTTCAATCAGAAAATCTTCACCGATTTGTGAAAAGATACTGTTTTTTAGTCTGATTGCAGATGAAACAGACGCAAAGCCCTTTCCGCCTACGGGTGTTTTCGCATGACTGCCGCCAAATAATTTTGGCGCAATATAGCATTGCACCTTTCTTACGATTTTGCTTTCTAATGCTGAAAAGTTCAGTGTACTTCCACCTTCAAGCAAAATACTGTCAATTTCTATTATCCCAAGTTTTTGCATCAGCTTTTGCAAGTCAATATGTTTTCCTTTTTGAGGAATTGTAAGTATTTCACAGCCTTTATTTATATACGGTTTGTGTGCACTTAAGTCCTTAGTCGTTGTGGCAATAATTGTTCTGATTTGATTTGCAGTTGTGACAATATTACTATCAAGTGGTGTTCGTAATCGACTATCGCAGACAATACGAATCGGGTTTCTTCCATTTTCAATACGACAAGTAAGCATTGGGTTATCAATAAGAACTGTTTCAATTCCTACCATAATTGCAGAATAATGATTGCGGTCCTTATGTACGTTTCTTCTGGCTAATTCGCCAGTAATCCACGTTGACTGGCCTGTTTCTATCGTGATTTTTCCGTCCATTGTCATAGCGTATTTCAACACTACAAAAGGCGTTTTTTTGGTAATGTAGTGAAAAAATATTTCATTGATCGATTTACATTTTTCTTCTAACACCCCTACAACAACCTCAATGCCAGCGTTTCGAAGTAGTTTGACACCTTTGCCAGCCACTAATTTATTGGGATCTAGTGTACCAACAACCACTTTTGCAATTCCACTTTTAATAATTGCTTCGGTACAAGGCGGTGTTTTCCCCTGGTGGCAGCAAGGCTCTAAAGTGACATATAACGTTGCCCCTTTTGGAGATGATGTACAATTTGTTAGTGCATTGCGTTCTGCGTGTGGTCCCCCGTATCTTTCATGATAACCTTGACCAATGATTTGATTATTTTTGACAATAACCGATCCCACCAATGGATTTGGATTCACATTTCCGATTCCTTTAAGAGCAAGATCTAATGCCAGTTGAATGTAATTTTGATCATTCATAAATTCCTCCTTAAAATAAAAATTGCCTTGAATAAGAACATTCAAGGCAAACAATAGAAGGAAACACGAACATGACTATTTTCCCAATTTAAAAGCTCTGAAATGATAAAATCATTCCAGAGCAAAATAACAGAAGAAAACACAATCACTGCGTTTTAAACCATATCTTCTTTTATCCAGACTATACTGTCGGCCTCGGAATTTCACCGAATCATGCTTTGCTTGACGCTCTGCTCGTGGGCTTTACCACCGGTAGGGAATTAAACCCTGCCCTGAAGATTGTATTCAATTATCCGATATGATAGCATAAAAATTCATTCATGTCAAATTATAGTTTGTTTACGAACGATATTCTATGATTCATTTATGATAATGTCCTAGTGTATCACAAATGATTATGTCCCAATTAGTAGTTCATATATTATAATAGAACCTCATGACTTAGAAATGAGGTGGACACAATCAGAAAGGTATTACTAAC
>NZ_RJLQ01000018.1 GCF_003833015.1 Clostridium sp. E02 | reverse complement strand
TGGTAATCTCTGAAGAAGAGGGAATCATAGCCGGCTAACTTACCGGAACCAAACGAAAAGCAGTCTTACCGCCCTGAAGTACGGTACCAGTCTGCCCAGGTAAGGTCAAGAGCAAGACAAGTGCAAGACAAGTGCAAGACAAGTGCAAGACAAGTGCAAGACAAGTGCAAGCACTCTTGACTTTACCTGAGCGGACCGGTATTAAATAATCAAGGCGGTTAAGTTAAAATTTAATTTGCGCAAAAGTCTTGACAGTATCATAATTGTGTATTCTTATCAACACCTGAGAAGCCAAGGTCTCAGAAATAAGATTTTTGATTCTTTCGAAGTTTTCTATCCCCCATTCTTCAATAAAAAGGAAGTCATTATCCCAGAAGAAAAATTCTGGAATTACGTCGGATGTTATTTCATATGCCATCAATGGAAAGTAAGTTACACGATCTATAAACAGATATTTCATTTCATCATATTCTGCAAGGCATTCATCGTATTCATCAGCATCTTCGTCAATGAAATCTTGTTTCATTCCTTCAAAATAGTCTTCTGCAAAAGCTTTTACATACTTGATATCATCATCTGAAAGAGAGGTATTCCAGAAATCCTTTATGCTAGATTCGGTTTTAGCTCTTTCGTTATTGTCCTCTGAGTCGTTATCACAACATGTCAAACCTGATAGGATGTATGGTTGCATTGTGGAGTATGGGAAGAACTAGTATGACAAAAGCTCTATTTAGTGCAGAGTAAAAGTAGAAGAGAGGTGAATAAATTGAAAATCATTCAGGCAGAAGGGGTAGGTTATTTTTATCAGACAAAATACCAGAAAATAGAAGCACTGAAGAATATGACCTGTTCTTTTGAAAAAGGTAAAATATATGCAATTGTAGGGGAATCCGGAAGTGGGAAAAGTACATTGCTTTCTCTATTAGCTGGTCTGGATCTGCCTACCTCTGGTACTCTTTATATTGAAGGTAAAGATATCCGTACCATTAACAGGGATCAATACCGCAGAAATCAGGCGGCGGTAGTTTATCAGGCATTTCATCTGTTTCCACTTTTGACCGCATTGGAAAACGTGGTATTTCCTATGACCTTGAAAGGGCTGCCTTTGAAGCAGGCAAAAATAAGGGCGAAAGAACTGCTCAAGAAAGTAGGGCTGGGAGAGAAAATAGAGAAACAGTTTCCAAAGATGATGAGTGGAGGTGAACAGCAGAGGCCATTGCCAGAGCCATGGCATCGGAGGGGAGTGTCCTATTGGCGGATGAGCCTACAGGGAATCTAGATACAAAGAATGAGGAGAATATTGTTAGGTTGCTAAAGGAGCTAGCCCATAGGGAGAAGTATGCTGTTATAGTGGTCACACACAATCCCAAGGTTGCAATGGAAACGGATATGATTTTACGGATGCAAGATGGAGCGTTGATTGACGTGAAGGAAAATGTCTAGGATTGATGCTCCATATTCAAGTAGCACATTAGCAATATAATACGAACAAAGGGCAAATTTCGAAAAAACGGCTTTGCCCTTAATAAATACAAATATATCGTATATCAAATTTAATTTTACACAAAAGTTGAAACGGCCTCAAATATTGCCCAAATTACTTAATTGAGATATCTTAAGTGACGCTACCTTACGCTCGGTAATTTTATCTTCAGGTAATATTTTGCTACAAAGTATAGGAGAATGTGGGTAAGCATTGGTTGAGGATTTTTTGTCCAAAAGACAATACAATCGACAACCTCAGGTGAAATATTAATTTTACTGACTTGATGAATATTCATTGGATTTCGAACATACAAGTAACCATCAATAATTCTATTGAAAAACCAATCAGAATAGTAACAAGGTATGTCAGTTCTTCTACTTACACTTAGTATCATTTTTTTACTCCAATACTATTACTAGTTACGCACTAGAACATTCTTTCTATTATTTAATACGATCAATATTTTCTTTGGTTAGCTTCATAAATGGAAGGTTGACCTTTTTTGCATTTCCAACATAAGAATCAAACCATTGATCATATTCCTCTTTATCGATAGGATTCGTAATATTTGTTGTCCCATTCGATGTAATGTAATATACGATCCCATTGCCATTTTTATCAATCTCTGTTGGAAATGGTTTTTCATCGTAACCGGTTTCAGCTATGGATTTATCCCAGGCATCTACCGTTCCCATAAACCGATAGGTGTCGGATTCAGTGTCATATTTATATAACGAGTATGGCCAAAAGTCTCCAGCCAACCCTTGATTATGAGACAGGCCCGCTTCAATTATTCCATTGTCATAAAAGGTAAGATTTGGAAATTCCTCAAATTCTTCTGTGACAGCATTGGTGTTTCGATCAAAGTCATATATTTTTTCAACCATTCCTGCCATTGCAGTCGTCGTATATTCTATGATTAATTCATCGTTTCCATCATGGTCAATATCGTTCACTGCAAAACGATTTTCTGAAATATCATAATTATCATCAAAGCCATAATCATTGTCATCTGGAAACGTATGTTTATCATATACAGTTACCAATACGGATTGATATTCCTTTATCCTTGCATTTCTGTCGGTCTGTAGGGGTGAACTATCTTTTGATGGAGCCATAGTAATTTCTATTTTCTTAGTTTCTTCCTGCGATATATTTGTATTCGTCACATGCTTCCCACAAGCTGTTAAAAATCCAAATAATAAAAACGAAATTCCAATGAAACACTTTCGTTTTATTCTAATTGTTTTCATTTGTTTTAGTCCCTCTAAGTGAATTTTATTTTATAATCGATTGTATGAATTCCATTATAGCACTTCCAGTATGAAAGAACTAGTTCATTTTATCAATGCTTAATTAAAAAAATAATGGACAGGAGAGAAAGAAAAGAAACGGTCTCACTTGTCTCTTTAATAAAGAATTGGAGTTGATATAAAATTTAACTTAATCATACAAAAAACCGCACAGAACCATTTCTGTAGGAATAAAATGAAATGAGAATAAAAATGCATTGCAATTTAAGCGTTAACAGGAGTTTATATGAATAGTGGCAGTTATAATAATGAAACAATGGCGCGTGCTGGTATACCCTATGATGATATAAATTGGTATGAAATAGAAGGTCAGCCCTTTGGTCCAGCCTCTAAATTCAATGTGATTGTATTTAACGATGCGAATAACATTGTTGACGTTGAGGGACCAGTGGCAATAGGTGGAAGTTTTTATAGTCCGAGGGGATTTAGCGCGGGTTTTGACAGAGATAAAGGCAGTAGAAATGCCAACTACTCACCGGATTTAGTTCGATTTTTGGTTGGCGGCAATGTAGCAATGAGCGAACCGTTGGTGGTGGTCGGTCACGCTGTTGTTGGTGGCAGCTTCGATGCTGGTGAAGGAAGTACTTACTTAATAGGAAAAAGCGGTAGGTCAGATGAGATAGAAAACCTTAAAATTTTATATCAGGCCGATGGTGGTAGTCAATATTGGACGCCAACAGACAAAGGAAATCATTACTTAGTTCCAAGTTACGATGTACCAAGGTATATACCTGCAAGCAGAATACGAGCGGATCTATTTAAATTTTTCAATGATGCCAAAGAAAGCATTGGATACTATAATAATTGTATCGGAGATTTGACCCCGAATGGAAATGTCATTGATAATTATCACGAATGGATATTAAGAGGAAATGATCCTGTGCAGAATGTTTTTCTGATTGATGTAAGACCAGATGGTCTGATTAACAAAGGAATTCGTGCCGAGGTTCCTCAGGGAAGTACAGTGATTGTAAGACTGCGAACAGGTTCCGATGCACATTTACAATACGGCGTTTATGGAGAAGAGAGCAAAGCCAATCGGACTTTATATGTATTTGAGGATGCATCTAATATTTATATGGAAAAATCTTCTGATATCTGGGGGAGTATATTGGCACCGCAGGCGATGTTCCATGCACACCCCACAGGCGGTCATGTAAGTGGGAATGCAGCTTTGGGATTTTTTGCTGTGAATCCTGCCAGTGGCTTTGAATTTCATTATTATCCCTTTGTAGGGGGCGTAATGTGTCAAGAGCTAGAACCAGAACCAGAACCAACACCAGAACCAACACCCTGTCCGACGTGTCCAGAGCCAGAGCCCTGCCCAACGTGCCCAGCTTGTCCGAAGCCAGAGCCGTGCCCAACGTGCCCGAAACCAGAGCCCTGTCCAAAGCCAGAGTCGTGCCCAACGTGCCCGAAACCAGAGCCCTGTCCAAAGCCAGAGCCGTGCCCAACGTGTCCGAAACCAGAGCCCTGTCCAACGTGCCCAGCCTGTCCGGAGCCAGAGCCCTGTCCAACGTGCCCAGCCTGTCCGGAGCCAGAGCCCTGTCCAACGTGCCCGGCTTGTCCGGAGCCAGAGCCCTGCCCAACTTGTCCGGCCTGTCCAGCCTGTCCGGAGTGTCCAAGGCAGAAGCCTTGTCCTGTTTGCAAGGAGTGTCTGATTAAACCTGACATTATCACAGGATGCATATGGGGATGCCGCTGCGGTGATTACCATGAATGGGAGGTGGAATTATACAAAAGATGTAATGATATTGATACATTGCTGTTTTGCATCCATGTGTGCGGTTGTGGAAACTTTGAATTTGCGGCTCCTTATGAAGGCTGCTATATCTTAAAAGTAAGGCTAACTGAAAATTGCCGCAATACATTCTGGTGCAAGCCAATGATTACATTTAGTAACATTGGTGTTGCCAGTTTCATGATTGATTAACATTTCCTTTTCAATCGTTGGGGTGGGGTTCGTCTGAATCCCACTCCATTCGTGTATTCAGAGGTGTTTTGATTGCGAAAACGTATTGTCTTCGAAGGTCATCTTGACAGGTTAAATCAATTGCATTATAGTGATTACAGAGAGGTGATTTATGATAAAAAAATATGTATTTTTTATTATGTTCATAGCTGTTTTAATGACAGGATGTCAAGGAATCCCATTAACAGAGGAATCATTGATAAAAGAATCAGAAACAATAGAGAGTTTGGTTCCAATCAAAACAGAACGCAATAATATAGAAACCGTCAATTCAAACAAAGAAAATTACGAGTCATATACAGGAGTTTGGACCGAAGGGGGGGTAAGCTCTGCGGAAATCTTAGCCAATGGCGGAACAGAATTTGGTGTTACTATAAAAAATGGTAACGAATTAGAAGGAAGTATTTTTTCCCAGCAGTGGGCAACTCAACGTTTAGCAGAAATTGAACATATAAAGTGTGACATTGCAAATGGTACGTGTACTTATTGCTTTTCTGATGATGGGTGGGGAGGTACTGGAACTCTCTTCATTACTTTCTCAGAAAACAAAATCATTGTTACTGTAAAAGATTATAAATTGGATGACAAAAATCCAATTGGTTTTGGGATTTCTGGGAACTATGTATTTGAAAGAAAGAATCCAGAGAAAGAAACAAAAACAGAAATTAAAGAACCTGATTTTTCAGACAGATATTATTCCATGTCAAGTGATGAAATGAATTCGGAAATCAATAAGAGGGCGAAATATCGGGCTGACTGTCCTTTCTTTCATGAGGTAACGAACTATTTTGAAAATGTTCGGGGAGTAAGAGATGTGGCGAATGTAATTGAACCTCTGTATTATACAGATATCAAATACTATAGTGAGGATGATTTTAAAGATGATCCTTTATTAATCATACATCTAGCTAAAAATGAAATCTATGCAATGCATGGATATATATTTAAAGATGAAGATTTGAATAACTATTTTAGAGTACAGTTATGGTATGAGCCATACGTAACTCCAGAAAATTTTGATGTCAATGTTTTTAATGAATACGAAAAAGCGAATTTAAAAATATTAAGTAAATTAGATACTTACAAACAATAGAATGCAATCATAGGGAGTGTGCAAAGTTTTAATAGTGACTTTGCTCCTTTTTATTTTATAGCCATGTATGGTGAAACATAGTAGAATGTTGAATATTTTAATTTAAATAAGAATATATTATATAAATAGACAATACAAAATGGAACACGAAGATAACACGGAACCGATCATGGAAAGAAACTTAAAAAGGAGAAGGGATATGAAAAAAGCAAATAAGGTCGCAATACTTGCTGTTATGTTATCCGCATTCATTCCAACTTTTTGTTATGGGGATAACCCAATTGTGCAAACCAATTATACGACAGATCCGGCCCCTATGGTGTATGATGGGACATGTTATGTGTATACGGGGCACGATGAGGACAACCTAGTCAATAATTTTTTTACCATGAATGACTGGCGGTGTTATTCTTCCACTGACATGGTAAACTGGACGGATCATGGTTCTCCCCTGTCTTATCAGACTTTTCAGTGGTCAAGAGGAGACGCTTGGGCAGGACAGTGCGTAGAAAGGAATGGAAAATTTTACTTTTATGCTCCCGTGAATTTGAAAAATGGTGGGAAAGTTATTGGGGTTGCTGTTTCCGATCGCCCTACCGGACCATTTAAAGACGCTTTGGGACATCCTCTTATTACGAATGGAAGTGGAGATATTGACCCAACCGTGTTTATTGATGGTGATGGACAAGCCTATCTATATTGGGGAAATCCGAATCTCTATTATGTGAAATTAAATCAGGACATGATTTCTTATTCTGGTACTGTGCAGCAGGTCCCTTTGACAACAGAAGGATTTGGAAAAAGAATCAAAACGGATCGGGCCACTACATACGAAGAAGGACCGTGGTTTTACAAAAGGAATCAGTTGTATTATATGGTTTTTGCAGGTGGACCTATCTCCGAACATATCGGTTACTCCACAAGCACCAGCCCCACCGGACCATGGACCTACAGAGGTGTAATTATGCCGACACAGGGACGTAGTTTCACCAATCATGCAGGTGTCGTTGACTATAAAGGAAAATCCTACTTCTTTTATCATAATGGAGCGTTACCAGGAGGTGGAGGGTTCCACCGCTCTGTTTGTGTAGAGGAATTTAATTATCAGCCAGATGGTCTATTTCCTACGATAAACATGACGCAATCAGGACCAGAACAAATTGGAAAGGTGAATCCATACGTTAAAAACGAAGCAGAAATGATTGGATTTGCATCAGGAATTAAAACAGAAGTTTGCCAAGAAGGTGGTATGAATGTAGGGTATATAGAAAACGGGGATTGGATTAAGATCAATGGAGTCGATTTTGGTTCCAGTGCAAAATCGTTTGAAGCAAGAGTGGCTTCTGGCGGGAGTGGCGGTAATATCGAACTTCGTCTAGATAGCCCAACGGGAAGTTTGGTAGGGACCTGTCAGATAACAGGAACTGGAGGCTGGCAGAACTGGACAACAAAATCATGTACGGTAAATGGTGCAGCAGGAGAACATGATTTATACCTTAAATTTACCGGTGGAAGTGGATATTTATTTAACGTCAACTGGTGGAAGTTCTGAATAACAATTTTGTATGGGAGAAATTGGAAGGAATATGAGATTGGTGGTTTTCCTGTTGTTTGACAAACTGACAACTTTGAGTTACAATTAAGTTGTTACTTTGCAGCAAAGGAGGGAAAATATGATAAAATTTGAACATATTTCAAAACGCTACAAATCAAAGCAAGTACTAAAGGATATATCATTTTCGATAAAAAAAGGGAGCCTGGTGGCGATCATTGGAGAGAGTGGATGTGGAAAGACAACACTGTTAAAGATGATAAACCGTCTGATCAAACAGTCCTCAGGCACAATTTATATTGATGATAAAAATTCCAGCACAGTGAATGAAGTCGCCCTGCGTCGTCGGATTGGTTACGTCATTCAACAGACTGGTTTGTTTCCACATATGACAGTGCAGGAAAACATTGAACTGATTCCAAAACTGGAAGGAATAGCGAAAGATCAAATTGTAGAAAAAACAAAGAAACTAATGCAGATGGTAGGACTTAATAGTGAGGATTTTCTGGATCGGTATCCCACAGAATTAAGTGGAGGACAGCAACAGCGAGTGGGAGTTGCCAGAGCATTTGCAACAGATCCTGATATTATTCTCATGGATGAACCGTTTTCGGCACTGGATCCTATGACCAGATCAGATCTTCAGGACGAATTGGTACAACTGCAAGATAAATTAAAAAAGACCATTGTATTCGTGACACATGACATGGACGAAGCCATAAAGATCGCTGACATGATCTGCATTATGAAAGATGGTGATATTCTACAGTATGATACACCAGAAAATATTTTAAATAATCCCGTTGATGATTTTGTTTCAAGCTTTGTGGGTAAAAACCGAATCTGGTCTTCCCCAGAATATATCAAAGTTTCGGATATTATGATTGAAAAACCCATTACAGCGATAAAAGAACTTTCTGTTTTAAAATGTATTGATAAGATGCGTCAAAACAAAGTAGATAGTCTGCTAGTGATTGATAGGGAAACCCGTAAACTTTGTGGTATGGTAAAAGCGAGACGGCTAAGAGGTGTTTTAGACCGATCCGAAAAAGCGGAAAAGTTTATGATAGAGGATTTCCCTATACTTTTACCAGACCAGTGTATACTGGATGCATTAAAAATAGTTACGGAGTATCACGTCTCAACGGTCCCAGTCGTTGATGAGGAGAGAACGCTTAAGGGTTTGGTTACCCGGAGCAGTCTGGTTACCACTTTAAGTCAACAATATTTTGACTTCGAAGGAGGAGAGACAGAATGAATTTTATACAATACATTTTAGAAAATTATATACAGATCATTACTTTGCTGGTGGAACATTTAAAGTTAACTGCGATCTCGGTAGGGCTGGCGATCTTAATTGGGGTGCCTCTGGGGATTTTTATTTCCTATGCAGCAAAAGCAAGTAAGCCAGTATTATCCGTAGCCAATGTGATTCAGGCAATCCCAAGTATGGCGCTTTTAGGATTTATGATACCACTTCTTGGAATTGGTACCGTTCCAGCTATTGTTGCAGTTGTTCTTTATTCTTTGCTTCCTATTATAAAGAATACTTATACCGGATTAGAAAGCATCAATCCGCAGACTCTTGAAGCAGCAAAAGGAATTGGTTTGACTCCGCTCCAGGTTTTGACAAAAGTACAGATCCCTCTGGCACTTCCTGTAATTATGGCAGGTGTCCGGATTGCATCGGTTACGGCAGTCGGTCTTATGACAATGGCAGCTTTTATCGGTGCTGGTGGTTTGGGGTATCTTGTTTTCTCTGGAATCAGGACGGTAAACAATTACCAGATTCTTGCAGGAGCAATACCAGCCTGTTTATTGGCCTTGATGGTAGATTTTCTATTAAATGTAGTAGAAAAGCTGGTTACCCCCATTAGTCTGCAAAAAGGGGAAAGTGTAGTTAAAAGAAAAAGACGTACGGCACAAAAAGCAACGTTAAGCGTTGCAACGCTATTGATTGCTGTAATTTTTGTCTTTACCTCTGTGGGAGCCAAAACAACAGGTGGAAAGATTATTTCGGTTGGATCCAAAGATTTTACCGAGCAGGAAATATTGGGACATTTGGTTGCTGACATGATTGAAGACAAAACTGATATTAAAGTAAACAGGAGACTCAATCTTGGTGGAACTCAGGTTTGCTTTGGCGCGTTGCAAAAAGGTGATATCGACATGTTCGTGCAGTACAGTGGAACTTGCTATTCAGATGTATTAAAGCATCCTCCTATCAGTGATATGGATGAGGTCTATAATACCGTTAAGAAAGAGTACAATGAGCTTTATAATCTAAAGGTGCTCAAACAGATGAATTTTAATAATTCTTATACCTTAGCAGTTACTCCTGAAATGTCAGAGAAATATGGACTTAAAACAATCAGTGACTTTGCGAAAATAGCAGACCAGATGTCATCTGGCACAACCTTTGAGTTTGCAAATCGGGCAGACGGTCTTTCTGGTATTGAGAAAAAATACGGGTTTCAAATTGGAAACAGTATGACCATAGATGGAGCACCCCGTTATACGGCTCTAAAAAATGGGGAAGTCGACGTAGTCGATGCATTTTCTACCGATGGTTTACTGAAAAAATTTGGATTAATCACTTTGAAAGATGATAAAAATTTTTTCCCGCCTTATTATGCAGTTCCAATAATTCGAAAAGAGACACTGGAAAAATATCCGGAAATTGAAGGACTAATGGCACAACTAGGTGAGGTTTTAACAGACGATATTATGATTGATCTAAATTACAAGGTGGATGAAGAGCAGGAGGCGCCTGAAAAAGTAGCGGAGGATTTTTTAAGGGAAAGAGGGCTTATATCGTGATACTTGCAATTATAATTTTCGCGTTTTTATCAATTATACTGCTTTGTCCTGGATATCGGTGGATGCTCATTGGAACCATGAAATTAAGCCGAAAAGAAGAAAAAATAGGAGTATTGTTTGGGAGGTATTTGGGACTAGGGGCCATTCTTTTGTTATTGCTATGGCTCCTGCAATTCACCCAGATCCCTTACTTATATCTAGGATCTGGAAGTTTATTCCTTTTATTAACCGTCTGGCTTTTTGTCAATATGGTTAGATTGCTAAATAAAGGGTAGGAAAGTTCTGATTTTTTCTCTCTGGATAGGAGAATGATCTGAATGTTATCTATTGACATTTTTATGATTCGATGACATAATAACGATTAAAACATTGGGGTTTTTTACTTATGTTTTTAAAATTACTTTTCAATTGTTGTGGCCGTTCCAAAGACCAGATTTATGTCATTAAACTCCAGTGTTTTTTATTACGAAAGGATGAATCATGAAAAGTATAGAGACAAAAATTGTTTTAATCATAGGGGGACTGGTTGCCTTCTTTATGATTTGTACCGGGATCATAATGATCTCATTTACGGAAAAGACGGTTATTTCGAATGAGAGCGATATTACAGCACTTTCTGCTGAAAAGATGACAGAAGAAGCAGATAGTTATTTTAAACATTACATAGCCATAGCGCAGCAGATGTCAAAAGACTCCAGTGGGATTAATCTACTGAGTTCGGTAACCAAAAGTGATCAGCTAAAAAGCTCCGAGTATTGGCAGCCGGTTTATGATATGTTAAAAAAAACCACGGACGGAGATGCTCAGATTTTAGCAGCCTATTATGCAGATTTGGATACGAACATAGCATTTAACGGGGAAAATTGGGTATCTGATTCAAGTTATAGACTCAACCAGAGACCGTACTCCTTTCAGACCGAAGAACAGTTGAATCGTGGCTATATTATTACGGATCCATATGTAGACTTAACGACAGGAGCGAATGTTATTGCTTTTTCTGCTCCCATTTATGACTCTTCTGGGACCAAACTTCTTGGTGTGGCAGCACTTGATGTGGAACTAACGACTCTGACGGAAAAAATAGAAGGGTTTCAATTAGCCCATGAAAGTGGTTCCGTTCGTCTGATCAGCGGAGACGGACAGATTCTTGTCAGTCCCCATAAAGAGGAAGTATTAAAAAATATCAAGGATATTGGGTTAGATACAAAGATGATGTCTGACTATGAGAACCCAGGCAAAGATGTTATTTATTATCGGGAAGGGAAGCTGCTTGCTTGTGGAATCACACGAGAAATCCCAAGTGCAGGTTGGAAAACCGTAGTCACGGTTGATAAAGATGATTTCTTTCAATCATCAAAAATGGTGGTAAAAACCATGACGCTTTTGTTTGCAATCATTGGAGTGATACTGATTGCTGTTATGTTTTTGGTTGCAAAGAGCATTGCAAAACCGCTAAAGAGGCTGACAAAATTAACAGATGAGCTGGCAGCTGGTAATTTAAATGTGGACATTGATGTAAAAAGCAATGACGAAGTTGGCAGATTGGCAGATTCTTTGAGGAATTTAACGAGCAGACTTGTGAATTACATTACCTATATTGAAGAAGTCTCTGGTGCATTGGATGAACTGGGGAAAGGGAATTTAAATCTTAAGCTGGTTCAATCCTACGATGGAGAATTTGCTGTGATTAAAGAATCGCTTCTTCGTACTTCTGGTATGTTAAAGAAGACCATAGGGGATCTGTTGATTGCTTCCGAACAGGTGTCTGGCGGTTCGGCTGAGGTGGCGAATGGTTCTCAGGCACTTGCTCAGGGGACGATGGAACAGGCAAGTGTTATGGAAGAACTCTCTAGCACCATGGATCAAATCTCAGATAAAATATCAGAAACAGCGACCAATGCAAAGGAAGCGGAAAACCGAGCTGAACTTGTAAGAGTATCTGCAGATCAAAGCAACGATCATATGAAACAGCTGCTTTATGCGATCGAAGAGATCAAAAATCAATCTTCCGAAATTGGCAAAATCATAAAAACAATTGAAGATATTACGTTTCAAACCAATATACTGGCACTGAATGCAGCTGTAGAAGCGGCAAGAGCAGGAGAAGCGGGCAAGGGGTTTGCTGTTGTGGCAGATGAAGTAAGAAACCTGGCCAACAAGTCAGCTCAGGCGGCCAGCAATATAACGGTGTTGATTGAACATACGATACAGGCAGTCGAAAATGGAACGAGTCTAGCAGACGAGACCAGTCATATTTTGGATGAGGTGGTGGAGGGAGTCAAAGAAACTGCCAACAACATCAGCCGTGTATCCGATGCTGCCAACATACAGGCAGAGTCTTTGACTCAAGCGATGGCAGGTCTTGAGCAGGTGAATTCAGTCGTTCAGTCCAACTCAGCGACAGCGGAAGAAAGTTCAGCAGCCAGTGAAGAATTATCCGCACAGGCAGGAATGTTAAAAGACCTAGCTGATAAATTTCAGATTTGATAGGAAGGTGTCTAAAACAAAGGAATCTTTGTTTTAGACACCTTTTTTACTATTCTTTATATTTTTGATAATATTTAGAAAATAATAAGAAATTATTATTTCAAATGTTATGAAAATACGCTATAATGGTAAGAAGCGAATGGAGAATAGTGGAAGGAGCGGACATGAAACGATTGAATTGGAATAAAAAAGTAAAAGCGGAAGAAAATCAGATAGAAAATTCGAAAGAAGCAATGGACGAAGCAATGTCTGATGAAGACTTCAATCAGGAACTGAAGCATTTGATGGAGTTTAATGAGGGGGGGAAAAAGAAGAAGAATAAACAACCGAGAAAAAAGTGGAGTCGAAAAAAGAAGATTATTATTGGTTCGATCGTAGCAGCTGGGATTTGTTTAATCGTTGTTAAAAATGCTGCAGGTGGAAAAAGCGGTCTCTTGTCTGTTACAGCGGAACCGTTAAAAAAGGGAGAAGTAACGGAGATTCTTACGGTCAGCGGTCCGGTGCAAGGAACGGACAGTGTGGAAGTTGTTTCCAATCTTCACGCAGAGATTTTAAAACTAGAAGTAAAAGAAGGGGATCGGGTCGAAAAAGGCCAAGTGTTGGCGATACTAGATGACAAGGAGTCAAAAAAAGAATTAGACATTGCCCAGAATGATTATGATCTGGCAGTTAGTACATACAATGACAAGCAGCGGGAAGCAAAGAATGGATATGCAAAAGCCAAACAGGATTATGATACAGCCAAGGAAAACTATAATCGGACGCTGATTCTTTCCCAGGGAGGCAGTGCCTCCAAGGTGGAACTTGAGACAGCATTAAATTCTATGAACGATGCAAAGAGAGCGATGAGCGATTATACCCTTAAAGAAGGAAAGCCCATAGCCAATGAATCCTATGCACTTCAGATTGAAAAAGAGGCATTTGAGCTGGAACAAAAAAAAGAGGCATTAATTAACACCAAAGTCACCAGCCCCATTGATGGAACTGTGGTACGGGTAAACTGCAAGGTTGGACGCTTTGCAGACAAGACAGACAACGATAAGCCCATGTTTATTATTAATAATTTGGATGTACTGGAGATGAGGATTAACATTAGTGAATACTCCATAGGAAAAGTGAAGGTTGGCCAGCCAGTTGAGATTAGTGCGGATATTTTAAGCGGGAAGACCATACGAGGAGAAGTTACGTCTATTTCCCCCACTGGTGAAGAAAAAGGGGGTGGATCAACCGAACGGGTGATTCCAATTACAATCCGGATTATTGATCAAAACACCAAATTAATCGCTGGCATTACTGCCAAAGCTAAGATTGATCTTAAGAAAGCAGAAAATACGTGGGTGGTTCCAATCTCTGCTTTAGTTCTCCAGCCAGATGGAAGTACAGCCATTGCATTGGTTGAGAATGAAATAGTAAAAATGGTTCCTGTTACTACGGGTGTAGAAAGTGATATTGAAGTGGAAGTAATTCCGGGGAAAGACGATGATTTCAAAGAAGGGATGCAGGTAATTGATTCCCCATCTCCTATGATTTTAGACGGAATGACCGTAAATGTAGTTCCGTACGACCAATGAAGGAGGATCTAAAATGTGGAAGAAGAAAGAGAAACTACCTGCTTATATAACGGAGAATATCACAGAAGACTTAATAAAATTGGTGGATATGGTGAAGATTTATGATACTGGATCCATAAAAGTCTTGGGTTTAAAACGGGTCAATTTGACCATTAAACGGGGAGAATTTGTTGCCATTATGGGGCAGTCCGGTTCTGGAAAGTCCACTTTGATGAATATATTAGGGTGTTTGGACCGTCCTACTATGGGGCATTATTATCTAGATGGAATTGACACGGCAAAGATGCCTCCCGATGACCTATCTTCCATTCGCAACCGGAAGATAGGATTTGTATTTCAGTCTTTTAACTTAATATCCAGAACCTCTGCTCTTAAGAATGTAGAACTTCCTATGACCTATGCCCATAAGTCCAAAAAGGAGAGGGAAAAGCGGGCACTGGAACTTTTGGACCGAGTGGGACTTGGAAGTCGATACGAGCATATGCCCAACGAATTGTCAGGAGGACAAAGGCAGAGAGTTGCAATTGCCAGAGCACTTGCCAACGAACCCCCATTAATCCTTGCAGATGAGCCAACGGGAAACCTTGATTCAACCTCTTCTTTAGAAATAATGGAACTGTTTTCCAAACTTCATGACGAAGGTGCAACCGTAGTCTTAGTTACGCATGAAGAAGACATCGCTGCTTATACAGAACGGATTTTAAGGTTTCGGGATGGGGATTTGATTAGCGATACACCCAATGTTCCAAGAAAGCTTGTGCAGAGATCAGAAGAGGAAGTAACAGAGGATGCGGAGGGAGCGGCATGCTATTAGAAAATATGGGCATGGCCCTTTATGCCATTAAATCCAATAAAATGAGATCAATTTTAACCATGCTTGGAATTATCATTGGAATTGGAGCTGTTATTGCTATTGTTTCGGTCGGAGACAGTATGAGAGCTTTGTTTTCGGATGCCTATAAAGATGTAGGATATAATCGTGCCTATGTAATGGTAAACTGGGACGTTCCGGATGCTCGAATTACGGATAGGTTTACAAGAGAGGAGATGGAACGGGTCAAAGAGATCTACAAGGATAAAATTGAGTACATTGATAGTAGGTCTTCTGAGAATACGGAAGCTGTTAATGGCAGGAGAAAAGTAAAATATCAATTTCAAGGAGTCAATTCCAATTACAACGACGTCCAGGCGGTTAATATTATTTCTGGACGAATGATCAACGAAGCGGATGTAAAGCAGGCGGCCAATCATGTGGTATTGGAAGATAAAGGGGCAGAGTTACTTTTTGGAACGGCAAACTGTGTGGGGCGAACGTTTCGAATGGTCGTAAATAAAGATACGAAGGAGTTTATGGTAGTTGGGGTATACCGCAAAGATTTGTCTCCTGTGTTGGCAAGCCTTTTAAGTAATGGGCAGAACCAGGCTGGTTTCTTGCCGGAAACCTTAATCACGAACCATGACACCCGGTTTCAGGGTTTAAACTTCTACATCAAAGATGGAGTCGATATGAAGGCGTTTTTACAAGTCCTCACCAGGTATGTGGCAAAAGTGAAAAATCGAAAGGAGTCAGAAATATATGCCAGTTCGGTGGCGGAGCAGATGGAGCTAGTTGATTCTCAGCTATCTGGACTTTCAGCCGCCGTAGGTGGAATCGCTGCGATCTCCCTTTTGGTAGGTGGAATTGGGATTATGAATATTATGCTGGTATCTGTTACGGAGAGAACTCGTGAAATCGGGATACGTAAGGCATTGGGGGCGCAGACAAAGGATATCTTGATTCAGTTTTTAATCGAATCTGCCATGCTTTCTGGTTGTGGGGGTGTGATAGGAATTATTTTGGGAGGGCTTCTTGTAAAAACAGGAGGAGCGATTCTTCAGATGTCTGTCGTTATTAGACCGTCTGTGGTAATATTGGCAGTCGGATTTTCGGCAATTGTAGGTATTTTTTTCGGTCTGTATCCTGCCACGAAAGCAGCAAAATCAGATCCCATAGATGCGCTGAGGTACGAATAGGAGGGAGGATCGGCATGTTGTTTGAAAATATGATTATGGCTTTTCATGCCATTAAAGGGAATAAAATGCGTTCCTTCCTAACAATGCTGGGAATTATCATAGGCATTGGATCTGTTATCTCGATTGTATCCATTGGTGATACAATGCGATTTATGGTATCGGATTTGTATAAGAACGTTGGGGTTACATTAGCGACTGTTCATATATGGCCAACGGATGGCAGTGAGATGAGACAGAGTGATTATTTCAATTTGGATGAGATTGACCGAATTAAGGAAGTGTTTGGAGATGAAATCAGTTACATTGACAGCTATGCCAGTGCGGATGCAGATGTGGTTGCGGGCAGGAAGAAAGCGAAATTTAATTTTGAAGGGATCAATGCCAATTATACAGATGTACAAAAGATCAACATCTTGCATGGAAGAAACTTGAGTGAAGCTGATGTAAAAGGAAGAAAAAACAACATAGTTATAGAAGAAAAAGGAGCAAAGGCTCTTTTTGGGAAGGTGAATGCGGTTGGAGAAACACTTCGTTCTACGATATATGGAGCAACCTATGATTTTAATGTAGTAGGGGTCTATCGGAAAGAGCAATCTCCTCTTGAAGCAATGGTTGGTGGTTTGAATGAGACACAATATGCTTATCTTCCAAATACCCTGCTGACATGGCCCAATGATAATATCTATTTTATTCGGTTGTATGCCAAAGAAGGGAGTAATATGGAAGCGTTCTCTAGGAAGTTTTGTGCATATTTAGCGAATAAAAAGAATCGGAAGCCTGAAGATATCCAATTCCAATCAATCATCAGTGAGATGGGAGATACGGATAATGCCATGGGAGGGCTGTCTGCTGCGGTTGGAGGAATTGCAGCAATCTCACTGCTCGTTGGGGGGATCGGTATTATGAATATTATGCTGGTATCTGTAACGGAACGTACCAGGGAGATTGGAATCAGAAAAGCGCTAGGGGCAAAGACGGCGGATGTAATGATTCAGTTTCTTACAGAATCAGCGGTTTTGTCGGCAATGGGAGGAATGATCGGAATCCTTTTGGGAGCAGGTATTGTAATGGCAGGTGGTGCTTTAATGGGAATTTCTGTTGTTGTAAAACCTTCGGTTGTTATAACAGCCGTGGGATTTTCAGCTCTGGTTGGTGTTTTTTTTGGAATTTATCCGGCATCCAAGGCAGCGCAGAAAGATCCGATTGATGCATTAAGATTTGAATGAAGAGTGCGGCATTTGCCGCATTCTTTCCTTTCTATTTAAATAAAAATTTGGTATGGGGGTCGCAAAGTAAAAAATTCTATGTTATAATAAGTTGGTATCCTATGGTATAGTAAGGAGACCATATGCTTAGTGAAGAAAAAATCAAGATTATGACAAACCTAGCCATGTTTGAAAAGCATGAAGGAAAACTTATCTTTCCGATTACCCGTTATTTTAAGATTGACTATATTGGAAGCAAGTTATTCCGTTCCTTTTTTAGTTACACCTTGAGCTTTTTCTTGTGCCTTTTTTTGTGGGGCCTGTATTATATGGAATATTGGCTTAATATGATGGAAGTAAAAAGTCTAGCCGATGCTGTGACTCGGGTTGGTGTAACTTACTGCATTGGGCTGTTCTTTTATCTTTTGATCAGCTTTTTAGTATATAGAAAGCGATATGAACATGCGAGTAGGGGAATGAAAGTATATATGGCCAGATTAAAGCGACTGGACAAGCGATACGTTGGAAGTACAAGACCAATAAAAAGAACCAAAGGAGGGCGGACATCGTGATAGGCCTTCTAGTACTGAAAGAACATTTAAAAGAATTTTATGCAAGATATGATATTTATGTCACTCCTGTGATTAAGTTTATCTTTAGCCTGCTGGCTTTTTCTTTGATGAATTTAAATATAGGATATATGACACAACTGACAGTGCCACTGATTCCATTGGTGCTGGCTTTGGTGTGTGCCTTTTTACCCTATGGAGCCATCTCATTTCTGGCAGCTATGTATATGCTTGCCCACTTATCAGGGGTTTCACTGGAGATTACATTTGTTATGGGAGTATTTTTTTTGATTACAGGATTACTCTACTATGGTTTTCAGCCTGGAGATAGTTATCTTTTGATTCTCACTCCTGTTTTTTTTCTGTTAAAAATTCCTTATGCCATTCCATTGCTGGTTGGGTTGTCGGGAAGTGTAGTTTCAATCATTCCAGTATGCAGTGGTGTGTTTATTTATTATACACTTTTGTATGTGAAACAGAATGCAGGTGTGCTTACGAATGATGTGGCAGTAGACGAGGTTCAAAAATTTATGCAGGTCATGAAAAGCCTGATGTCCAATAAGATGATGCTTGTTATGGTTCTTGCATTTGCTTTGGCGCTGGTGGTGGTCAAGATTATCCGCAGCCTGTCTATGGATTATTCCTGGATGATTGCAATCGCCGTGGGGACCATCGTCCAGTTAAGTGTTATATTTATCGGAGATATTGTGGCAGACGTTGCCGTTTCCGTTCTACCTCTTTTTGGAGGAGTTTTGTTTTCCATACTAATTGCAGGAATCTATACATTTTTCGTATTTGCCGTGGATTATAGCCGGACGGAATATGTGCAGTTTGAAGATGATGATTATTATTATTATGTGAAAGCAGTACCCAAACTAAACGTTAGTACTCCGGATGTAAAAGTTCAAAAGATTAATGCAAGAGAACAAAAGAGGCCGCAGAGATAAAAAGAAAAGAAAGGGAGGTGGGATCGTATGGCAGATTTTTTAGGTGGAATGTATTCCTGGGTATCTTTCCTGCCCAGAATTTCAAAAACAAACCTGGTTGAGATTGTAATTATTGCTATTTTACTTTATGAACTACTGACCTGGATTATGAATACGAGAGCGTGGACGCTGTTAAAAGGAATTATAATGATTCTTCTTTTCTATCTGTTTGCATACGTTTTTCGTCTTTATAATATTTTCTGGATTTTAAATAAGATTGCAACTCCGGCTGTGACGATGGCGATCGTGATTTTTCAACCGGAACTTCGTAAAGTATTGGAACAGCTTGGAAGTAAAAATCCTTTTACTGGAATTTTGACCTTTGATGATGGGAGAACCCGTTCACAGTTTACGGATAAGACGATTAATGAATTAGTAAAGGCTACTTACGAGATGGCTAAAGTGAAAACAGGTGCTTTGATTGTAATTGAGCGCAGCGATTCCTTAAAAGAGATTGAACGGACAGGAATTGAGGTTGGGGGGATTGTAAGCAGTCAGCTTTTAATTAATATATTTGAGCATAATACTCCTTTGCATGACGGAGCTGTGGTAATTAGAGGGAATCGTGTGGCAGCAGCAACCTGTTATCTGCCTCTTACTGATAATATGACCATTAGCAAAGATCTTGGTACCAGACATCGGGCAGCGGTTGGTGTAAGCGAAGTCAGCGACAGTGTTACGATTGTAGTTTCAGAAGAGACTGGACGTGTCATTGTTGCTATGGAGGGCGGATTGAAAAGGATCGCAGATGCGGATATGCTTAAATCGGTACTTGGTGGAGCAAAACAGGCGGTAGAGGAAGGAAGTAGATTTCGGATTCTGAAGGGAAGGCGTAAGAATGAAGAAAAAAATATTAAATAATCTTGGGCTGAAAATTGCTTCCCTGGTACTTGCTTTTATCGTTTGGATGGCGGTTGTCAACATTTCAAACCCAGTCGTTTACGATTCACAGGTTGTGTCAGTAGATGTCCTGAATGGTAAAGTGCTGAAAGCTGCTGATTTGACTTATGAGATTGTAGGAAAAGATACCGTTATGGTCAGTTATCAGATACGAACAAGGGATCGTTCTTTGGTAAAATCCAGTGATTTTCATGCCTACGTTGATTTGAAAAATTTATACGATGTAACTGGGGCGGTTCCCGTTACGGTAGATATTAACAAAGAAAAAGAAAATTTGATTAAAAATGATACCATAACAGCAAAACCTATGGTTATCCGGATCAACACGGAAAGGTTACAGAGAAAGAAATTTAATCTTCAAGTAAAAACTCAGGGAGCTCCACAAACTGGCTATGCGTTGGGCAGAATCACGCTGAGCCCGGATCAGGTCACAGTAGAAGGTCCAGAATCGCAGATTGGAAAAATTAACCACGTTGGGGTTGAGATAGATGTAGATAATAAGAATATGGATATGAATGGATCTTCGATTCCTATTTTTTATGATGCCAATGGCAATGAGTTGGAACTTAGTGATCAAGTTAAAATTGACCGCAATGAAATTGAGTATCAGATACTTGTGTTAAAAGCAAAGGATATAGCTCTTAACTTTGAAATTTCAGGAGAAGTGGCAAAGGGGTATCGATATACTGGGGTTGTAAGTGAGGTAAGATCAATTCCGGTGGTAGGAACCAGATCCGTTCTGGCATCGTTATCTACACTTGCTATTACCTCGGACGAGTTAAATCTTGATGGAGCGTCACAAGATAAAGTGGTGAAATTAGATTTGAATCAGTACTTGCCGCCGAATACATCGATTGTTGGGGATCAATATAAGAAGGTAACGGTAAGACTTAAAGTTGAGCCTTTGACCACCAAAACTTATCAGTTAGATTTAAGTGACTTAGATAAGACTGGTGCTTCGGATGCGTACGAGTATAGTTTTGACAAACAAGCAACGGAAGTAACCATAAAAGGATTGAAAGAAGATTTGGATTCCTTAGATCTAGGAAATCTGAATGCAGTTCTTGATGTGACCGGATTAAAACCCGGATCTTATCCTGGCATGCTGAATCTATCAATATCAGGAGGATTTGAAGTGGTAGGATACCAGCCATTTCATGTTATTGTAGCCCAGAATCATAATGGCGCAGAAACACAGGGGGAGACAGTAGAAAGCGATTCTACCACCGCTGCATCTACATCAGCAGCGGAAGAAGATACAACAAAGGGAACCCGGCCATAAACCTGGTGGGAATAGAAAAATTTGGAGGAATTCAGTATGGTCAGCGCAAAAATCACCATAAAGAACCCGACAGGTCTGCACTTGAGACCGGCAGGAATTCTTTGTAGGGAAGCCATGAAGTTTAAATCTGCAGTCAGTTTTCAATTTAAGAATACGACTGCAAATGCCAAAAGTGTACTTAGTGTATTGGGGGCTTGTGTTAAAAGCGGGGATGAGATTACCTTCGTATGCGAAGGAATAGATGAAGAAGAGGCTTTGGCTGTCATGGTTGAAGCCGTTTCAAGTGGCCTTGGTGAAGAGATAAATGATAAATTATAAGGAGGACTTTATTTTGAAAGGAACAAATGCATCAGCCGGTATCGGAATTGGAAAAGCCGTTATCGTCGAGGAGACAGAATTAAACATTCAAAAAGTGACAATTGAGGATTCAGAAGCGGAAAAAATTCGCTTTCAGGAAGCTGTAAAACAGGCGATGGAAGAAATCGGTGCTCTGGCAAAGGATCTGGCTGCAAAAGTAGGGGAAAAAGAAGCGGAGATATTAAATGGTCATTTATTGCTTCTTTCTGATCCTATGCTGACTGGTGAGATTGAGAATGCGATCGCCGTTGATCATATGAATAGTGAATTTGCAGTAGAAACGGTATGCAATACCTATGCGGACATGTTTTCCTCAATGGGAGATGAACTGATGCAGCAGAGGGCAACGGATATGCGTGATATCAAGACTCGGATACAGAAAATTTTACTGAATGTAAAGTCAGTGGATATCGCATCCTTGCCCAAGGGAAGTATCATTATTTCCAAAGATTTGACGCCATCTATGACGGCTGGAATTAATCCAGATCATGTGACAGGCATTGTGACAGAACTAGGTGGAAAAACTTCCCATAGTGCGATTTTAGCAAGAGCACTGGAGATTCCAGCGGTGGTTGCCATAAAGGGCATTATGGATCAAGTGAAAGATGGTATGAATTTTGTACTGGATGGATCAGATGGAACTGTGATTGTGGACCCATCTGAAGATGTCTTGGCAGATTATACGTTAAAAAGAGACCAATTTATGAAAGAAAAGAAAGAGCTGGAACAATACATTGGGAAACCAACCATTACAAAAGATGGAGTATCCATTGAATTGGTAGCCAATATTGGGAAGCCAGAAGATGTAGAAAAAGTACTTCACTATGATGGGGAAGGGATTGGTTTGTTCCGGACAGAATTTTTGTTTATGGACCGGACCTCCATGCCTACAGAAGAAGAACAATTTGAATCATATCGAAAAGTGGCAACTGCAATGAATGGAAAACCAGTGATTATTCGTACGCTTGACATTGGTGGTGATAAGGAAATTCCTTATATGGGACTGGAAAAAGATGAGAATCCATTCCTTGGATATCGCGCCATTCGTTTTTGTTTGGATCGAAAAGAAGACGTATACAAACCACAGCTTCGTGCACTCTTAAGAGCCAGTGCATTTGGGGATATTCGAATTATGGTACCTCTGGTGACTTGTTTGGAAGAGATCCGGGAAGCGAAAGATCTAATTGAAGAGATTAAGAAAGAACTAGATGAGACAGGGGTTGCATACAAGAAAGAAATTCAGGTAGGAATCATGGTAGAGACTGCTGCGGCTTCCCTGATGGCAGATGTATTTGCAAAGGAAGTGGATTTCTTCAGTATAGGAACCAATGATTTAACGCAGTATACCATGTCCGTAGACCGAGGAAATGAAAAGATATCTTATTTGTATTCCCCTCTGAATCCGGCAGTATTAAGGAGCATCCGTTATATCATAGAGTGTGGACGCAAAGAGGGAATTATGGTTGGAATGTGTGGGGAAGCGGCCAGCGATCCTTTGTTGATTCCGCTGCTCTTGGCATTCGGCTTAAATGAGTTTAGTATGAGTGCTTCTGCAATATTAAATGCTCGAAAGCTAATTATGGGATATGATACGAGTGAATTACAAGCTATGGCACAAGAAGCCATGTCATTCGCAACTGCGAAAGAAGTAGAAGCGTATATGAAGGAGTTTATTAGCCGATAAAAGAGAAAAAGGCAGGCGCAGCGGTCGAAAAAGCAGCGACTGCCTTTTTCCCTTAGAAGGGGCAAAAACGCAATAAATTACCAAAGGGGACATGTTACGATGAGCGTTTATCTGATCAGTTATGCAGCATCTTATTTATTTGCCAGAGCAGGACACTACTGGTTGTCCGGTTTGCTTTTACTGTTAACGGCCATATATCTTTACTGGTACGATTATCGGAGAGGGGAGAATATCATTCATCTCAGAGGTTTGTTTTCCCTGTTCTGGGTAGGGGGAGAAGGAATCGCCTGTTTAAAGCTTTCCAAGCTTTCGTCAGACTGGAATCTTATTACCTGGCTTTCTTTTTTGTTGGCTTTTTTGGGATTTTGGGTTTCCTATGAATTCTTTGTTCGGATGCAGGGAGAAGCCGGAGGCGAGCGCTCTAGCTGGTTTCGATTTAAAGGTTACGAAGTGCCTTTATTTTGGTCTATGGTGATCGTTTCGGTTTTGTCCTTAACAGCGTTTCTTTTAGAGGCCTTTGTTCTTGGATTTATTCCTTTTTTTATCAAAGGAGTTCCCCATGCCTACTCAACCTTTCACATAACTGGAGTTCATTATTTTACCGTATCCTGTGTATTGGTGCCGGCTCTCTCTGTTTTGTATTTTTGTATAGAACAGGGAAGAAACGGGCTGCGGTTAATTGCAGTTTTACTTATGGATTTGATTGCCTGTGCAATCCCAGTTCTTTGTGTCTCTCGGTTTCAGCTGATCTTAGCTGTGGGATTAGCACTTCTTACTTATATTGCCATGGAGCATCGCCTTAAAATCATTTATGCAGCTGGTCTTGCATTGGGTATGCTTCCTATATATGTGATACTTACCATTGTAAGAGGTCACGATGTCTCTTATTTAAATAGCATATTCCAGATGAAATATAGTCAGATGCCTATATTTATCACTCAGCCTTATATGTACATTGCAAACAATTATGATAATTTCAACCGCTTGGTTGAGTGGTTGCCATCTCATACCTTTGGACTGCGGATGTTGTATCCATTATGGGGATTGACCGGACTTAAATTTTTGGTACCTTCCCTGGTGGACTTTCCTATTTATGTTACCAAAGAGGAACTGACGACTGTTACCTTGTTTTACGATTCCTATTACGACTTTGGAATCATAGGAGTTGTACTCTTTGGCTGTATTCTGGGAGTAATTGCATTTTTCCTTATGCGAATGGTGAAACAAGTAAGGAATCCCATCGGATATTTGTTTTATGCACAGTTTGCCATGTATATGATATTATCCTTTTTTACGACTTGGTTTAGTAATCCGGCTACCTGGTTTTACTTTTTTATTACTGGATTTTTGTATTTGTTCTGTTCCTGGAAAAATAACGGGAGACACGGATAACGAAAAAAACTCACGGGATCGATCATTTGGTCTTTCTCGTGAGTTTTTGCTATCATAAGTGGTTCTGCTCTCTCTTTGTGTCAGAGGGAGAGAGATGAAACTGTTTCTTATAAGCGCGGGAAAAGGTTGAGTAATTTTTAAATCCGCTTTGGAAGCATACCTCAGTGACGGAACGTCCTGATTTTAAGCTGTTTCTGGCGAACAAAAGTCTTTTTTCCGTTATATAATCAAAAAGTGTGTATCCAGTTTGCTGCTTGAACCGATGCATCAGATGGTAGCGACTGATAAAACAGGCTTCTGCAATGGTGTCTACTGTCATATCTTCTGTTAAGTGGCTGTTTAGATAGTCTAAAATTTTAAGGATTCTTAAATCTCCGGTAGCAGGCTGCATATATTGAACTCGGTTAGTTGCCGAAGCGCGGTTTAACTGAATCATAAACTCCAAAAAGACAACCTGACAGTAAAGATCTTTGGCATATCCGTTGTGGGTACATGCATGTTCTAAATTGGTTAAAGTAAGGTAAAGACTGCTCTTTTCCATGGAATGAATTCGTATTACATGAGAATGTAGTTCTTTGGATTTTTTAAAACAGTCACTAAGATCATAATTATCCCCTTGATAGGCAGAAAGAAACCCAGGAGAGAGGTAAACAATAATTCTTTCATATGGAACGTCAGAGTTAATATCTGGCTTATGAATATCATTATGCCCTACCAGTATGATGTCATAAGGGTTCAGTAAATAGGTGCATCCTTCTATGCGGTAGGTGACTGAGCCACGGATGAATATTATGATTTTATCAAAGTCATGATAATGATACTCAAATTGCTGCTTTTTTGAATCTAGTAGATGAAACAGTTTAAAGTCACTGTTTAAATAACCTCTTTTTTCATATTGGTCCATAGTTAAGGGTTCCTCCTTTCCCCTTTTATAATACAACACTATTTGCAATATTAAAAGCATTAATATGGTAGATTTGATAAAAAGTGCTGTGTATAATAGAAAAGGAATGGATATTTGAAAGTAACGAAGTGAAAAAATAGACATACATGGGAAAGGAGTTTCATCATGAATATCACCCTGGAAAAATATCATGGACTTGGGAATGATTATCTTATTTTCGATCCAAACAAAAATGAATGCAAGCTGACAGAGGAAAATATACGGTTGATTTGCAACCGAAATATTGGTGTAGGGTCCGATGGATTATTGGTAGGTCCTATTATTGGGAAGGATAAGCTAGAGGTAAAGATATTAAACCCAGATGGAAGCGAAGCAGAATTAAGTGGAAACGGAGTAAGGATTTTTGGCAAGTATTTAAAGGATGCGGGATATGTACAAAAAAATCGATTTACCATTCATACCTTAAGTGGAGAACAGACCATTCAGTATTTAAATGAAGAAGGCACAAAAATTAAAGTATCCATGGGAAAATTAAATTTTTATAGCGATCAGATCCCCGTAACTGGACCAAGAAGAGAGGTTCTCAATGAGACGATGATGTTTGGAAGTATTCCTTACCGTGTTACTTGTGTTAATATAGGAAATCCACATTGCGTAATTTGGTTAAATGATATATCCAAAGAGCTTGTATGTAAAATTGGAAAACATTCAGAAGAAGCAGAATATTTTCCTGAGAAAGTAAATACAGAATTATTAAGAGTCATTGACCGGACGAACATAGAAATAGAAATTTATGAACGAGGAGCCGGATATACACTTGCTTCAGGTACCAGTGGGTGTGCAGCAGCAGGTGCTGCGTACCGGATGGGACTGACAGACCCCAAGATGTATGTTCACATGCCAGGAGGCATATTAGAAGTTGAATTGAAAGAAGACGGAAGCGTACGAATGACCGGAGATGTGGGGTACGTAGGTAAATTTACGCTATCTTATGAGATGACAGAACAGGTTCGTTCCTTACAGTAGACAAGAAAATTTAAGCCATTGGTAAAAGAATATGGATTCAACCATATCTGATTTTACCAATGGTTTTTCCTTTTTATTCCATTGTTTTATGAATATTTATAAAGAAATAAGTATATAATATTCCTACCCTCCATTTGTGAACTTGTTGACGGAAACGTGTGTTTCATACTATAATAAACATTATTTACATACTGCATGGATTGGATTGCAGGAGAGGCGGTAGCTTATGAATCATATGTCGGCTGAATATGGAGAAGCCGGTATTTATATCGTTGACCAGGATTACAGGATTGTATATTTAAATGACATGGTAAAGACCTATTATCCGGATTTATTTACTGGAATGTATTGTTATCAAGGGATGGGAAAGAATTCCTCCCCTTGTTTAGACTGTCCGTGCAGCACTGGTAATTGCGGGAAAGCAATCATATATCATGCTGATTTAAGGATGTGGATGGAGGTATCTTCTGGCATCATTGACTGGGTGGGACACAAAAATTGCAGGCTTATGATGTTTCGACCTGTGGATGAAACCAATAAAAATGTTTTTTACAATCTTACGGAGAATACAGTTTATGATGAACTGTTTGAATTAAATCTTTCAGCGAATACTTATAAAATCCTGTTTTATAAAAAAGATAAGTTTAAGATCCCATTTATAGAAGGCGATTTAAATACCATGTGTGTGGAGATCGCTAATCTTATGGTGCATCCAGACGACCGGGAACGGTTCCTTAAGTTTTTCCATATTCCTTCTTTTGTGCAACGGCTTTATGCCAATGGAAAGATTGTAAAAGAGGTATTTCGCAAGAGACTCGTTGATGGAACGTATTGTTGGGTGGATATGGCTGCCGTACTATTTCGTTATGGAGACAGTACAGATACTTTTGTTATGTGTTACGTCCAAGATATTGATCGAAATAAAAAAAAGGAAGTAGAAGAAGAGACGAAAAAGCGGGAAAAATGGGAAGAGATGGATTCAATGACCGGGCTTTTCCGTTATGGTCCGTTCTTTGAAAAAGCGGAGTATCTCCTTAAGCAGAGGGTGGGTACCGGGTACTTTTTAGTAGCGATAGATTTTGATCATTTTAAACTGTTCAATGAATGGTATGGAGAAGAGGAGGGAGATCGTTTTCTAAGCAGGATTGGGGATTATTTAAAGAATCTTGAAATCCGTTATGATTGTCTGGCTGGATACATGGGAGGAGATGACTTTGCTATCATAGTGCCTGCGGATCTTGCTATTTTAAAAGAAATGGAGACCCGGATTCAGACTTATGCGAAGGCGTATGGTGGAAATGCCGGATTTTTACCAGCATTAGGCGTCTATCAGATGGAAGATGGGGTTGTATCGGTGAGCATGATGTATGACAGGGCTTCCATTGCGCTAAATTCAGTAAAAGGCAATTACAGCAAACGGATTGGCTGGTATGATCCAGGGATGAAACGGAAGATGGAGTACGATCAAGTTCTATTATCCGATATACAAAGAGGTCTGGAGATGAAAGAGTTTATTTTTTATTTACAGCCTCAATGCAATATGCTCACGGGAAAAATTATAGGGCTGGAATCTCTGGTTCGATGGCAGCATCCGACGAAGGGAATTGTATCTCCCAAAGATTTTATACCTCTTTTGGAGCGGAATGGTTTTATTACATACTTAGATATTTATATTTGGGAATTGGTCTGTATGGAGTTAAGCAGATGGGCCAAATCAGGACGCAGACCAATTCCAATTTCAGTGAATATGTCCCGGATGGATATCTATGCGATCGATGTGGTGGAAAAGTTTAAGCAATTGGTGAAACAGTATGAAATAGCCCCCCAATATCTAGAAATTGAGATCACAGAAAGTGCCTATGCTGAGGACTACGATCTGATCCGGAATGTAGTGGAAGAATTACGAAAAGTTGGATTTCCGGTTTTCATGGATGATTTTGGAAGTGGTTATTCATCCCTTAATATGCTAAAAGATGTGAATGTAGATGTCATTAAAATAGACACAAAATTTCTTGAAATGAATGAAAATAGCCAGGGCCGAGGCATGGGAATTCTAGAGACCATCGTCAGAATGGCAAAAGTGATGCAATTAAAGGTAATTGCAGAAGGGGTGGAGAAAAAAGAACATGTAGACTTTTTACTTAATATTGGGTGTATTTACGGACAAGGTTTTTATTATCATCGACCGATCCCAGTTTCCGAGGTAAATGAGCTTTTGATGGAAGAAAGGAATGTAGACTTTAGGGGGATTCAGGCACGGCAGTTAAAACAGCTGAAGTTAGAAGATTTGTTTAATGAGAACATAACCAGCGAAGCTGTCTTAAATAATATGGTAGGTGCCATTGCACTTTATGAAGTTTATGAAGATAATTTTTCAGTTCTTCGTGTAAATGAAGAGTATTACCGCGTAACCGGAGAGAATCCTGTGGATATGGAAGAACACAAGGGATTTATGATCAATAAGATATATCGGGATGATATTGATCGAATACTTACTATATTTGAACATGCACTCCTTAATCCGATACAGGGGGCAGAAGGCATATTACGCCGTTACCGTTTAAATGGAGAACTGATGTGGATACATTTTCGGGTCTTCTTTTTAAGAGAACAGGATGGGCGGCGCTTGTATTATGGCTCGATTCGGGATGCAACCGAACAGATGGAACAGCGAAAGAAACTAGAGGAGTCTCAGAAGATGTTAAAGGATGTTCTAACTCTTGACGGTAAGAACATATCCTTTGATAATATTGCAGAAGAAAACCAGCGGGCGGCAGGTGCTGTTTTTTCTCAGATGGCGCCAGGTGGATTGATCGGATTATATTGCGAGAAAGGATTTCCTCTCTATTTTGCAAATAATGAAATGTTGCGATTATTGGACTATGATTCTTATGAGATGTTTTTCAAAGAGATGGGAGGAAACCTACTTCCCCTCTTTCATAAGGACGATTTAAGCGTGATTGATGGCACTGTATCGAGTCTAGCCCCTGGAATGGAATATAACTTTCAGCTACGGATAAAAAAAAGGGATGGTAGTTGGTTGTGGTTGTTGACGAAGGGACGGATCGTAAAAGCGGAAACAGGTCGTCTAGCAATCGTTAGTGCCTGTATGGATATCACAGATACCGTACTGGCTCAGAAAAAGCTTCAAGCTACCAATCGAATACTCCAGTTTAAAAATGATGAATTGGAATTTTTAAGCTCTGGTATGCAAGGGGGATATTTTCGATGTAAGAATTCAAATCAGATGGAACTGCTCTACATAAGTCCAAGGTTCTTAGAAATACTGGGTTATAAAGAAGAAGAAATAAGGGAACAATTTAATGGTCAGTTTGTATCCATGCTTGATCCAGAGGATAAAGTTAATATAATAAAACGGTTAAACTCTTTAAAATCAGAAGAAGTTTTAAAAGGTGTGAAGTATCGGATTCTTAGTAAACATGGATTTATCTGGATTTTGTGCCATATCAAGCGTTCGATGAGAGACGGAAAGAACTCCTTATATGGCGTCATATCCGATATTGATGAGAATGAGAAATTGCAGAATCAGCGAAAAGAAAATGAAACGTTTCGACAGGCTGGGATACAGATTTCTATAAATAAGGAAAAAGAATAGACCTCCATTTTCACATGTGGTATAATTTGAGAAAATCATTTTAGGAGAAAGGAAGGGACAAGAGTATGATAGCAGATAAGATGAGACCTCTTGTAGAAAACAATTCCGCCATCCGTGCCATGTTTGAAGAAGGGAAAAAGATGGCAGTTCAGTATGGGGCGCAGAATGTCTATGATTTTAGCCTTGGGAATCCAAACGTACCGGCTCCGGATTCAATAAACCAGGCAATCATTGATATACTGAAAGAGGAAGACACTACTTTGGTTCATGGTTATATGAGCAATGCAGGGTTTGATGATGTAAGGCAATCCGTTGCTGGCTCTTTGAATCGGCGATTTCAGACTGATTTTCATAAAGATAACATCCTGATGACTGTGGGTGCGGCAAGCGGCATGAACGTAATCTTAAAAACCTTACTGGATCCTTTGGATGAAGTCATTGTGTTTGCTCCATATTTTATGGAGTATGGCGCCTATGTTCGTAATTACGATGGTGTTCTTACTATCGTTCCACCTGACACCAGTACGTTTCAGCCTGATCTGTCTGAGTTTAAAAAGAAAATAACAAAAAAAACCAAAGCGGTGATTATGAATACACCGAATAACCCCACAGGTGTGGTTTATTCGGCAGAGACTCTTAAAAAAATCGCTTCTATTCTTTTAATAAAAGAAAAGGAATTTAACCATCCCATTGTCTTAATCTCCGACGAACCTTACCGGGAACTGGCATACGATGGAGTGGAGGTTCCTTATGTGACCTCTTTTTATTCCAATACCATTGTTTGCTATTCCTATAGTAAATCTCTCTCCCTACCTGGAGAGCGGATCGGTTATCTGGTCATTCCAGATCAGTTTGAGGATTCCAAACAAGTGATTGCAGCAGCAGTGATTGCAAATCGGGTACTTGGCTGTGTCAATGCGCCTTCCTTGATGCAGAGGGTGATTCTTCGGTGTGGGGATGAAAAAGTCAATCTGCAAGCCTATCAAAAGAACCGGGATCTATTATACGAAAGCTTAACTGGGTATGGATACACTTGTGTAAAGCCAGAAGGTGCGTTTTATCTATTTGTAAAATCACCTATTGAGGAGAAAGAATTTATTGATTTGTGTAAGAGACACCGGGTACTATTGGTTCCTGGATCATCCTTTGCATGCCCTGGATATGTACGGATCGCCTACTGTGTTTCGTATGATCAGATTGAGCGGTCACTGCCTGCATTTAAGATGATTGCAAAAGAATCTGGTTTGGCAGAAAAAAGGGAGGACAAGAGATGACAGCTTGGGAAACCTATGTGCGAAGAGTCACTCCTTATGTACCTGGAGAACAGCCCAAAGGAGAGGGCCTGGTAAAATTAAATACCAATGAAAATCCATATCCACCTGCACCGGGAGTCAGTCAGGCATTAAAGGATATGGATTATGAAAGATTTCGAAAGTATCCAGACCCAGCTTGTTCTTTGTTGATTGGGGAATTAGCTCGGTATTATAAAGTAAATGAAGATGAAGTATTCGTAGGAGTTGGATCTGATGATGTCATTGCTATGTCTTTTTTGACATTTTTTAATTCCTCAAAACCAATTCTGTTTCCTGATATCAGCTATTCCTTTTATAAGGTTTGGGCAGAGTTATTTCATATTCCCTATAAGACTCCGGCACTGACGCAGCAATTTGTGATCCGTCCGGAAGATTATTACAAAGAAAATGGGGGAATCATTTTCCCAAATCCCAATGCACCGACTGGATTATTCATGCCACTTTCCGAAGTAGAAGAGATCGTGATCCATAATCCGGATTCTGTGGTGATGATTGATGAAGCCTATATCGATTTTGGTGGTGTGAGTGCGGTAGAATTGACGAAGAAATATGAGAATTTGCTGGTGATTCAGACATTTAGCAAATCCCGATCTCTGGCAGGTATGAGGATTGGTTTTGCAATTGGAAATTCCAAGCTGATCCAGGCGCTCAATGACGTAAAGTACTCGTACAATTCCTATACACTCAATGAGCCATCTCTAATTCTGGGAACAGAAGCGGTAAAAGACGATGAATATTTTAAGGGAACGCTGAAAAGAATCGTAACAACAAGAGAGGAAGCGAAAAAGAAGCTGAGAAGTCTTGGCTTTACGTTTCCAGATTCTATGTCTAATTTTATCTTTGCAGAGCACAAAGAAAGAAAGGCAGAAGACATCTACATAGCTCTTAGAAAAGAGAATATTTATGTCCGCTATTTTCCGTCCCAAGAGTTAAATCAATATCTTCGTATCAGCATTGGTACGGAAACAGAGATGAACCAGTTATATGAATTTTTGAACAAATATCTTTAGTTTACTTCATTTTCACAGTGGGATTATGTGGGAAAAGGAAGGCAGGTGCATAAATGGAATTTATGAGAAAATATGGTAAAATCGCATTGAACATTGGAATTCCCATTGTCTGTTTCTATTTTATATGGATATGGGGGCCAAAATTAATTCGATTTTTTTTACCTTTTGTAATTGGCTGGGTGATTGCCATGATTGCCAATCCTTTGGTTCGATTTCTGGAAAAACGATTAAAAATTGTACGAAAGCATAGTTCCATGCTGATTGTAATTGTGGTTCTTTCTGCCATCCTAGCATTGCTTTATTTTTTGATTACAAAATTAGTCACCGAAGCCTCCGGATTGGTAAAAGATATTCCTTCGTATTATGATGTTGCTTGGGTTGAGGTACAGAAAATGATGCTTCGAATTGAAGGCGTGCTGCAATTTCTCCCTGAAGATGTTCAAAAATCTGTGAATCAATTTGTGAACCATTTAGGAGAATATTTGAATGTTATGGTACAAAAAATAGCTTCGCCTACATTTATGGCAGCAGGGAATGCAGTGAAAAGCATACCGGCAGCCCTGGTTTATACAATTGTGACCATATTTTCTTCCTATTTGTTTATTGTAGACCGCGATAAGATCGTTGATTTTTTCAAACGTTATATACCGGATGGGGGAACCAGATATTACCTATATTTAAAGTCCAATGTCCGGCATTTGATTATGGTGTATTTTCTTGCCCAGTTTAAAATTATGTTTATTGTCGCAGTTATTTTGGCTTTGGGATTCTTAATTCTTGGAATTGATTACGCGCTTCTTTTGGCAGTCATTATATCCATTCTTGATTTTCTGCCTATTTTGGGAACAGGAACCATCTTAATTCCTTGGGCGCTGGTGCGTTTGGTTTCGGGGCAATATGCATTTGGATTTGGCTTGGTGGTTATTTACGTTTTGACCTTGGTGATTCGCCAGATTATACAACCTAAAATTGTGGGTGACACCATGGGGCTTGATCCGATTATGACTTTGTTTTTTTTATATCTAGGATTTAAGATAAGCGGGATTGCAGGTATGATTTTGGCAGTCCCAGTTGGTATGTTGTTTCTTAATTTATATGAATTTGGTGCTTTTGACTCATTCATTGACAGCGTGAAAACTTTGATCCATGATATCAATCAGTTTCGTAAAACGCCAGATTAATAAAATCCAAGCAATCACTGGAGGAAGAGATGAAAAAAATCATTGGAATAAGAATTGCGATTTGTATGGCTGCCGCCTTCATTACTTCAGAAACGATCGCGATTCCTTTGGAAGGTTATTCTGCACAAGCATGGAAGATAGAAGAGGGACAATATGTAGATGCATCTGGAAAACCAATTGCAGGTGCCATAGAAAAAGGGATAACAGTCAGCAAATACCAGAATCGGGAAAATAAAAAAAACGGTGGAATTGATTGGAAACAGGTAAATGAAGATGGAATTAAATTTGCCATGGTGAGAGTTGGATATTTTAATGATCCGGACCCTTACTATGGGGTTAACATGAAAGGTGCATCCGAAAATGGATTAAAGACCGGTATCTTTTTTTATACCCAGGCGCTGGATACGCAGACGGCGATTGAAGAGGCGAACTATGTGCTTCGAATGGTAAAAGATTATCCGATTTCATATCCCATTGCATACGATGTAGAGTCACAGTATTTACTGGATCACAATCTATCCAGACAGCAGATTACGGATAATATTAATGCATTTTGCAAAACCATAGAAGAAGCAGGGTACCGACCGATTGTATATGCCAACCATAAATGGCTTACCCTATACATTGACTCGTGGAAGGTTCCATATGATGTTTGGTATGCAAGGTATGGGAGTGTCAACAACTGTAAGAATCGGACGATTTGGCAATGTACAGATAAGGGCAAGGTTGATGGAATTGCTGGGGATGTTACCATAGAATTTGCATTTGCTGATTATGGAGCCTTAATTCCGTCTGAGGGCTTTAAGACGATTGATGGCAAGCGCTATTATACAAAAGATTATAAAAAACAAACAGGCTGGATTCAGACAGAAGGAAACTGGTATTATATGGACTCCAATGGAGTTATGATCAGCAATACCACCATGGAAATCAATGGAATTTTTTACTCTTTTGGTCTTGATGGTGCCATGATCCAGACTGGGAATTAACGGAGTACAAGGTGAACGCGGAGAATAATTTAGATACGGATCGTATCAAAGGACTGGTGTGGAGGCTTGCTCTTCCCTCCATGCTAGCCCAGTTTGTCAGTGTTTTTTACAGCATTGTTGATCGAATGTACATAGGAAATATTGCAAAAACTGGAGAGATAGCACTAGCTGGAGTGGGAATTTGTGGCCCCATTGTAAGTCTGATTTCTTCTTTTGCTTTTTTAGTGGGAACCGGTGGCTCTCCGCTTATGAGCATTCGAATGGGGGAGAAAAATGAACGGGCGGCCAAACAGATTTTAGCCAATTCATTCCTGGTTCTACTGATTGTTTCGGTAGGAATTACGTTTCTTTCTTTCCTATTTAAAGATAGGATGCTGCATTGGTTTGGGGCAGAAGGGGTTATATTTGACTATGCAGATTCCTATCTGTCTCTTTATTTAACGGGGACTGTATTTGCACTTTTGTCAGCGGGGCTTAATCCCTTTATTATTTGCCAGGGATTTGCGAAAGCGGGTATGAAAGCGGTGCTATATGGGGCTGTTTTAAATATCCTATTAGATCCAGTTTTTATCTTCAGCTTTGGTCTTGGTGTAAAGGGAGCAGCGCTTGCAACCGTACTATCTCAAATGGTATCCTGTGCATATGGATTGACTTTTTTATTTGGACAAAGAACGTTGGTTAAGATAACATTTAAAGGCTATGATTGTTCTCTGATCAAACGAATTCTAACTCTGGGGCTGAGCCCATTCCTTATCGTTGCCTTCGATAATATTCTAATCATAACCCTGAATACTGTTATCATGCGATACGGTGGGGAGGGAATGAAAGGAATGCTTCTTACCTGTATGACCATTGTTCAAAGTTTTATGTTGATGGTTACCATGCCTTTAAGCGGAATTACTACCGGTACCCAGACGATATTAGGATATAATTATGGGGGAGGTCGGCCGGATCGGATCAAGGCTGCGGAAATTCACATTGCCATTCTAGCCCTTTTGTTTACGTCTATTATGTTTGTATTTGCGAATACCAGTGCTGGAATCTTTGTTCGTATTTTTACGCAAAATGAAACTTATGTAAATCTTACAGTTTGGGCAATCCGAATCTATACCATGAGCATTATACCACTGGCATTGCAGTATGTAGTAGTAGATGGATTTACTGGAATGGGGATTGCCAAGGCGGCAATCGCTTTTTCTATGTTTCGAAAATGTATATTTTTGGTGGGAGCGTTTGTGATACCTGCTTTATATGGAGCTGTCAATATTTTTTATACGGAACCACTTTCTGATCTAATTAGTTCAGTGGTGTCCGTTTCCATCTACATCGTTTTTTTTAACCGGATTGTAAATCGAAAATAATTATTGACATATGACAAGAACTGTTCTATCATAAATGTTAAACGATAAAATATCAGAAAATAAGGAGGTTCTAACATGAAAGTTGCAGTAACTTATGACAGTGGAGACGTGTTTCAGCATTTTGGTCAGTGTGATCAATTTAAGGTCTATGAGGTAAAAGAGGGAAACGTAACGAAAGAACAGATTCATAATACCAATGGGAGCGGACATGGAGCTTTGGCTGGTTTTTTAAAAGAACTTGGAGTGGATACTCTTATCTGTGGTGGAATTGGTGCTGGTGCAAGAAACATGCTGAAAGAAGCAGGGATTGAACTATATCCAGGGGTGCAAGGCAATTGTGATCAGTCATTAAAAGACCTAATAGATGGTACGCTTACCTATGATCCGGATACACAGTGCAATCATCACCACGAGGGAGAAGATCATGAATGTCATAATCATGGAGGAACCTGTGGGTAATAATTAAATAATAGAGAGAGAATGCCCGCGTTCAAGTGGAAGGTACGGAATAAACACTTGATTGTGGGCATTTTTTTAGAATGATAGATCAGGAATTAGAATTATCCGCTTTCACTTTTTGCAGAGGATAGATGGATAGGTTCCCATTAAAAACATAGGCAAGCGTGCAGACGATCACAAAATAAGGGAGATAGTTGAGTCCAAATACCTCGACACCGATGATCATGGGAGCGATGAGTGTATTGGTGGCACTTCCAAATACAGCGGTATACCCCAGAGCAGCGGTAAAAGCGGGAGGGAGATGAAGGAGTGATGCCAGTACGATTCCAAAGGAAGAACCAATGGAAAAGATTGGAGTGACTTCTCCTCCCTGAAATCCAGCACTTAAGGTGATTGTGGTAAACAATAGTTTTAGTATAAAATCCCATGGTTTGATTCCCTGGCTGAAACTCATGGATATTAAATTAGTGCCAAGACCAGAATAACGACCACTCATACAGAGAAGGGAAGTAATACTAATGAATATACCGATGACTAGAATACGGATCCAGGGGGTTTTAAATAAGGTTACAGCTAGATGTTTGGTTTTATGTAGAAGAAGGGAAAAAACACCTCCAGCGGCTCCAAATAAGATACCAATTAAAACCAGCTTCAAAATTAATGGCGAAGTTACGGTAATAGAATCAGTCAGTGCAAATGAAAATTTCTCAAGGCCAGCCCACTTGGAAACGTAACAGGCCGTGTAAGCACCGGTTAGAGCTGGTAAAATGGCTTCTTGTTCCAAAACGCCCACCGTTAAAACTTCAAGGGCAAAAAAGGTTGCGGCAACAGGGGTTTGGAATAGACCTGAGAATCCGGCAGCCATACCAGCGATCAGTAGAATCCGGCCACTGTTTTTCCGGCTGAAATATTTACTGAAACGATGGGAAACAGTGGCACCAATTTGTATGGCAACACCCTCTCTTCCTGCACTTCCTCCAAACAGATGTGTAAGCCAGGTTCCTACAATCGTAAAAGGGATAAGACGCAGTGGAATATCTGATCTTACTCCATGTCCAGTTTCGAACACAAGAGCCATTCCTTTCATACTTTCTCCCCCAAACGTCTGGTAACACCAAACAATAAAAACTCCAATTATCCCTAGAAATGGAATGAACCAATATGGATATTCTCCTCTAATTTCTGTGATCCATAAGAGTACGCGTCCAAATCCAGCATCAATCAAACCCACCAAAGCACCAATCGGAACGGCGATCAACGTAAGAAGAATCACATCAAGATAGGATTGTACAAATTTTTTCAACATTACTCCTCCAATCAATAAACGAAATGATAAATAATAAAAAAGCCAATGATCCTGCAAAAGCAGAAGTCATCAGCGTATCAGCGGTTTTGGCTTATGCCAAGGGAGCACTTCATTCCCTAGCTGGCATTGTAACACAAAAATTTTTTATTTTCAATCCCAAATATCCTTGACAAAAGCTGTTAATGTGATAATATAAACATATGAACAGTCATTCATATGACAAGATAAGAAATGAGGTGTAATATGGATCTAGAGGACAATAAAAAGATGGATACAGAGATCGATCAATGTGATTTTATCTGTGTACATGAATCGATTGTGAATCAAGTAATAAAAGCAATGCCGAAAGATCAGGAACTTATAGATCTAGCAGATTTTTTTAAGATATTTGGGGATGCCACCAGGATTCGAATTTTATATGTACTTAGCCAGTCAGAGATGTGTGTATGCGATATTGCCAATTTACTAAAGATGGGGCAGTCTGCTATTTCCCATCAGCTTCGAATCTTAAAGCAGATGCGATTGGTTAAAAATCGAAGAGATGGAAAGACTGTTTTTTATTCCCTTGCCGATGGACATATTGAGACGATTCTGGCACAGGGAATGGAACATATTAGTGAATAATACCATACGTTCATAGAATTAGTAGAAAAGGAGAGAATAATGAAAAAGATAATTAAGCTGGAAGGACTTTGTTGCGCAAACTGCGCGTCTAAAATTGAAGAGGAAGTAAAGAAACTCTCAGGGGTAAATCATGCATCGTTAAGCTTTATGACCCAGAGACTTACACTGGAGGTCGAAGAGAGTCAATTGGATGAGGTAATAGAAGCAGCGAGGGAAACAGCACATAAGATAGAACCAGAGGCAGAATTTAAGGTGCTTCGTTAGAACAAAGGAGCGGTTATGACAAAAAAACAGAAAAAAATGGGAATCAGGCTTTTGGTTAGTGCCGTTTTTTTTACAGCAGGTATGCTAGTAAAAGGAAAGGTGTCCTGGTATTTTCTTCCATTCATAATCTCTTATCTGGCGGCAGGGTATGATATTCCTTTAAAAGCCTTGAGAAATATTAAAAATGGTCAATTTTTTGATGAGAATTTTCTAATGTCAGTTGCAACGTTTGGTGCGATTGGTATCGGAGCCATGGAAGAAGCTGTTGGAGTTATGTTGTTTTATCAGATTGGGGAACTCTTTAACGACTATGCAGTGAACCGTTCTAGAAATTCCATATCCGAATTAATGGATATTAATCCAGAATATGCCAATTTAATCCGAAACGGAAAAGAGGAGAAAATAGATCCTTACGAAGTTGAAATTGGGGATATTATTGTTGTAAAACCAGGAGAGAAAGTACCTCTTGACGGTGTTGTGGTAAAGGGAAGCAGTGGACTTGATACCAAAGCACTTACCGGAGAATCTATGCCTGTGGAGGTTCAAGAGCATGATCCTGTAATCAGCGGTTCCATTAACTTAAACGGAGTTTTGGAGGTAAAGGTAAACCGGCTGTTTGACGACTCGACTGTTTCAAAGATTCTTGAGATGGTGGAGAATGCTAGTTCCAGAAAGGCAAAAGCAGAAAACTTTATCACCCGATTTGCAAGAATTTATACTCCGATTGTCGTTGTACTTGCTTTACTGCTGGCCATAATCCCTTCCTTGGTTACTGGTGAGTGGGGGGTGTGGATTTACCGAGCTTGTAGTTTTCTTGTGGTATCCTGTCCCTGTGCTCTTGTGATTTCCGTTCCTTTAAGTTTCTTTGGAGGACTTGGAGCTGCATCCAGACAGGGGATTTTGTTAAAAGGCAGCAATTACCTGGAAGCAATGGCATCTTTGAATGCGGTTGTGTTTGATAAGACAGGAACACTTACCACAGGTAAATTCACAGTCACAGAGGTGAATGCAAGCGCAGGAACCAAAGAAGAATTGTTAAAACTGACTGCCTATGGAGAGTATCATTCCAATCACCCAATTGCTATGTCTGTGAAAGAAGCATTTGGAAAACCAGTGGATGAGTCACAAATTCTAAAAACGGAAGAAATTGCCGGTTATGGAATCCGTGCAGAGGTGAAAGATAAGGATAGAGTATGGGAACTTTTCATCGGCAATGAGAGACTGATGAAACAACAGGGGATAGCGATTAATCAGGAAACTTCTATCACTGGAACCACTCTATTTGTAGCGGATCGAGATAAATATCTGGGTTCGATTACGATCTCAGATACCATAAGAGAAGATGTGCCAAAGGCATTAAAGGGATTGCGGGAAGCTGGAGTGGAACGGCTGATTATGCTTACGGGTGATAAGCCAGAAGTTGGAAAGCTGGTAGGAGAAACGCTTGGACTTGATGAAATCTATGGTGGTCTGCTCCCGGGAGACAAAGTTAACAAAGTAGAAGAACTGTTGGCAAAGAAATCAAAAACTGAAATGCTGGCGTTCGTAGGGGACGGCATCAACGATGCTCCTGTTCTTGCTCGTGCGGATGTGGGCATTGCCATGGGAGGAATTGGTTCAGACGCAGCGGTAGAGGCTGCCGATGTGGTGATTATGACCGATGAACCATCAAAACTGGTGGATACCATATTGATTGCCAGAAAAACTGTTGGAATCGTGAAACAAAACATTGTGTTCGCCATTGGGATTAAGATTCTGATCCTTGCTCTTTCCGCAGTGGGAATTGCTACGATGTGGGCGGCCGTATTTGGAGATGTAGGTGTTTCTGTTCTTGCAATTTTAAATGCAGTAAGAGCACTAAAATATAAGGGCAGACAATAAAAATATTGACAAACTTTTTTTCAGCTGTTATATTTTACACATATAACGGGGGTGGTGCAAAGATGGTCCATTGTTTCGAGACTGTGTTTGCCTACCCCTTTTTTGGAACCATTTTCTAGGAAGAGAGTCTGATACCGTAAGGATTTCTGATGCGAAATGAGAAAGGGAGAATATATTATGAGCAAGTATAGCAAAGAAGATATTTACCGCATTGTAGAAGAAGAGGATGTGGAATTTATTCGTCTTCAATTTACTGATATTTTTGGTATGTTAAAGAATGTGGCAATTACAAAAAGTATGTTAGAAAAGGCATTGGATAACCGATGTATGTTTGATGGATCTTCCATTGAAGGTTTTGTGAGAATTGAAGAATCTGATATGTATCTCTATCCAGATCTGGATACGTTTGAAATATTTCCATGGCGCCCTCAGCAGGGAAAAGTGGCAAGACTGATGTGCGATGTTTATTGTCCAGATAAGAAACCATTCGAAGGCGATCCTCGGTTTGTATTGAAAAAAGTGTTAAAAAAGGCAAAAGATATGGGGTTTGTGTTTCATGCAGGTCCAGAATGTGAATTTTTCCTATTTCATATGGATGAGGAAGGACAGCCAACAACCAACACCCATGAGATGGCTGGTTACTTTGATGTAGCGCCCATTGATCAGGCAGAGAATGTGCGCAGAGATATGATTCTTACGTTGGAAGAGATGGGATTTAAGATAGAATCGTCTCATCATGAAATCTCCCCTGGACAGCACGAGATTGATTTTCAGTATGCAGAAGGCTTGGTAACCGCTGACAATGTGATTACGTTTAAGATGGCAGTGAAGGCGATTGCCAAACGCCATGGGCTTCATGCCACCTTTATGCCAAAACCAAAGGCGGGAGTCAATGGTTCCGGAATGCACATTAATATGTCTTTGTCGGACTTCTTAGGGAAAAACATGTTTGAAGACCAGGAGGATGAACGAGGACTGAGCCAGACGGCATATCAATTCATGGCTGGAATTCTTTCCCATATGAAGGGAATGACAATTCTTACAAATCCCCTTATTAACTCCTATAAACGTCTGGTTCCCGGATATGATGCTCCGGTCTATATTGCATGGTCTGCAAAAGCCAACCGAAGCGCGCTGATTAAAATCCCATCCTCCAGAGGAATCAGTACACGCATTGAGCTTCGGAGCCCGGATTCTGCAGTCAATCCATACCTTGCCTTGGCGGCCTGTCTGGCAGCAGGACTTGATGGAATTGAAAAGAAAATGACTCCGCCCCCTAGTGTTGAATCCAATGTTTTTGCTATGACAGAGGAAGAAATAACTGCAAAAGGGATTGAACAGCTTCCTGAAACTTTGGGGGAAGCCATTGAAGCATTTCGAAAAGATGAATTCATGAAAGAAGTATTGGGAGAACACATTCATACCAAGTACCTAGAGGCCAAGGAATCCGAATGGCGTGTGTTCCGGGCGCAGGTGACAGATTGGGAAGTGGAAGAATACTTGTATAAGTATTGATGGTTTCTGTTCCTAATTCGGTTATCTGGAGGTGAGAGTGTTTGACCAACGTGATAGTAGCATTTTCAAAAGCAGAGGATGCAAAAAAAATAAAAAATATTCTTATGAAAAACGGATTTATGGTCTCTGCGGTCTGTACCTCTGGTGCCCAAACGGTTAATAGTGCAGATGAACTGGGCAGTGGAATCGTTGTATGTGGCTGTAGATTTGCGGATATGGTGTATCAAGAGATTTATGATTGTATTCCTAAAGGGGTACAGATGCTTCTTGTGGCTTCACCAAACCAGTGGAGCACAAGTGCACCAGAGGATGTTGTATGTCTAGGGCTTCCTTTAAAGGTACAGGATCTTTTAAGTACTATGGGAATGATGATGGAAACGCTATCCAGAAACCGCAAAAAATTAAAAAGTCAAAAAAAAGACCGTAGCAAAGAAGAAGTAGAAACAATCAAACTGGCGAAGGAACTACTAATGGAGCGGAACCACATGTCTGAAATGGAGGCACACCGTTATATCCAGAAGTGCAGCATGGACAGTGGAACCAATATGGTAGAAACCGCCCAGATGATTATGAGTTTAATCAATCGATAGGAGCAGGAGGATACGTATGAGATTTACGAAAATGCAGGGGATTGGCAATGACTATGTTTATATCAACTGCTTTGAGGAAACGGTGGAAGATCCCGTAGAACTTTCAAAAAAGGTCAGCGACCGTCATTTTGGAATCGGTTCCGATGGTTTGATTTTAATCGGTCCCTCTGAGAAGGCAGACTGTCGGATGCGGATGTTTAATGCAGACGGTTCGGAAAGCCAGATGTGCGGCAATGGAATCCGCTGTGTGGGAAAATATGTGTTTGACCATCATCTGGTGGAGAAAAAAGAGTTTGAAGTAGAAACAGAAGCAGGAATAAAGCATCTAACCATCACAGAGGAGAATGGGAAAGCGGTTCTCATTACCGTTGATATGGGGATGCCCCAAGTGTTTAGTAAAGTACCAGAACCCATTGAAATTAGTGGAAAAAACTATGAATTTATTGGAATATCAGTGGGAAATCCTCATGCAATCTACTATCTTAATGACATCGACGATTTGGATTTAGAAGCCATAGGGCCATCTTTCGAAACGCATCCACGATTTCCAGAACGGACAAATTCAGAATTTATCGAAGTAATCAATTCTGGATATATCCGGATGCGGGTATGGGAAAGGGGCAGTGGCGAGACCTGGGCTTGTGGTACAGGGGCGACCGCCAGTGCCGTTGCTTCTGCATTAAGTGGCCGAACATCGAATGAAGTGGAAGTGGAACTAAAGGGTGGAAATCTTACGATACACTGGGACAGGGATAAAACAGGCCATGTATTCATGACAGGTCCTGCGGTAGAAGTATTTACAGGAGTATTTGAGATAAAAAATTTATAAAGGTTTGAGGAGGAACTATGGTTAAGATCAATGAAAATTATATAAAATTACCTGGAAGCTATCTTTTTTCTACTATTGCAGAAAAGGTAAATGCTTATACAAAAGAAAATCCGGAAAAAAAGATAATCCGTCTTGGGATTGGGGATGTCACCCAACCGATTGCACCAGCCATCATTGAGTCTCTTCATGAGGCAGTCGGTGAGATGGGAGAGGCAGAGACGTTTCATGGGTATGCACCGGATCTTGGTTACCCTTTTTTACGAGAGACCATTGCCAATGAGGATTATAGAAAAAGAGGGTGTGAGATTTCAGCAGATGAAATCTTTGTTTCAGACGGAGCTAAAAGTGATTGTGGAAATATTCAGGAAATTTTTGATGTAAATAGTAGGATTGCAGTCTGTGATCCAGTTTATCCAGTTTATGTTGATACGAATGTTATGGCAGGAAGAACTGGGGACTACGACGAAGAGACGGGGAAGTGGAGCAACGTGATCTACATGCCTTGTACAGCTCAAAATAAGTTCGTGCCTGACCTTCCAAAGGAGACACCCGATCTGATTTATCTGTGTGTTCCCAATAATCCCACAGGTACAACGCTGAACCGGGAACAGTTAAAGGTGTGGGTAGATTATGCCAATGATAAAGGGGCAGTTATACTTTATGATGCTGCTTATGAGGCCTATATATCTAACGATGATGTGCCCCATTCTATTTATGAGATAAAAGGGGCGAATACTTGTGCCATTGAGTTTCGTTCCTTTTCAAAGAGTGCTGGGTTTACAGGGATGCGTCTTGGTTTTACCGTCATCCCAAGGACGCTGATTCGAGGGGGAGTATCTCTTCATTCTCTTTGGGCGAGAAGACATGGAACCAAGTTTAACGGTGCGCCTTATATCGTTCAAAAGGCTGCTTGTGCGGTTTATTCTCCGAAGGGGAAGGCGCAATTGAAGGAACAAGTTGCTTATTACATGAGAAATGCATCCGTTATCTATGATGGATTAAAAGAAGTGGGTTTTGATGTTTATGGTGGTGTAAATGCACCCTATATCTGGCTGAAAGTACCGGAGGGGATGACATCTTGGGACTTCTTTGATCGGTTATTATTAGAGGCCGGTGTGGTAGGAACTCCAGGAAGCGGTTTTGGACCCAGCGGAGAAGGTTATTTTCGACTGACCGCCTTCGGCACATATGAGAATACAAACGAAGCCATAGAACGAATAAAAAAAATGGCATCCTTAATAAAATAAACGTTGACAAGTGTTTCATAATTGGTTATGATTATTTCAAGAGAAGATTCATAAGGTTATAGTTTAATTTGTAAGAACAAAAGCGTTCAGTGTCCATGCGATACTGACGCTTTTTTTATTTTTAAGGAGGACGATATGGACGATATTGATAAGAAAATAATACAGACCCTGCAAAGGAATGCGAGGGCATCCTTAAAGAACATAGCAGAAAAAACGTTTCTGTCTTCGCCTGCGGTTTCCTCTAGAATTGAAAAACTAGAGCGGGAGAAAGTCATAACCGGATATCATGCGTCTGTGGATCCCATGAAACTGGGATATCATATCATAGCCTTTGTGAATCTGGATGTTTCACCTGTGGATAAGATTCCGTTTTATGCCAGTATGGAAGCCATTCCAAATGTATTGGAATGCAACTGTGTGACAGGAGATTATTCCATGCTGATTAAAGTTGCTTTTGAGAGCACCATGGAGTTGGATGTTTTTATCGGACAGCTTCAAAAATATGGAAAGTCAAACACTCAGATTGTATTCTCCACTCCGGTAGGACCAAGAGGGGTGGATGTGATGGCGGAAATAGGAGTAAAAGAATAAATCTGGGAAGAAATCTGGTACGGAGCTCTCTCCTTTTACATAAGTTATAAGATAGAGGTATGGGAAAGGAGTTTTTCTTTTGGCTGAGGGAAAGATGGTAGCAATAGACGCTGGCCATGGTGGTGCAGATCCAGGTGCGACTTACCAGGGACGGCAGGAAAAAGATGATAACTTAAAACTCGCAGTCGTTGTAGGCAGCATTCTTGCAGATAACGGAGTGGATGTCAGATATACCAGAACTGACGATACCTATAATACTCCTCTTGAAAGAGCCATGATGGCCAATAATGCGGAAGCCGATTATTTTATTTCGATACATCGCAATGCCATGCCTACCCCAGGCACCGGTTCCGGAGTTGAAACCATAGTATTTGAAGAGAAAGGAATAGAAGGAATACTGGCTAAAAACATGGGAGAAGAATTAAATAAATCCGGATTTACGAATTTGGGCACGGTGGAACGTCCTGGATTAGTCGTGCTAAGACGGACAAAGATGCCTTCTGTCTTAGTGGAGGTCGGATATATAGACAGTGAATCAGATAATGAAATATTTGATGAGAATTTACATGAAATTGCCAAAGCCATAGCGAATGGTATTTTGAGGGCGATCAAGGAACAGGAAGAGACGGAGCCGGAATACTATCAGGTACAAACTGGTGCATATCAGATTCATACGCTTGCAGAAAAACAGGTAGATGAGTTAAAAGCTCAGGGCTTTCCTGCATTCGTTGTTTATGAAGATGGACTATATAAAGTTCGGGCAGGCGCATTCCGAAGCATTGACAATGCGGTACGAATGGAGCAGGCGTTGCGGCAGTTGGGCTATAATACATTTATGGTAAAACGCCCTGCTGTTTATTGAATCAGAACCGCCGGAAATAAGATGAGGTTTGTTTTATTCCGGCGGTTTCGATGGGATACCCGAAGGAGTTTTGAAGGAATGGTTGAAGTAGAGCAAGTACAAAGGAGTTATACTATGATTCAGGCAGTAATATTTGATATGGATGGAGTCATTATTGACAGCGAAGGGGTATATTTAAACTATCAGCTGGAATTTGCGAAGAAAAAGAATCCTGATGTGAAACTTGAGCATCTCTTTCCTATGGTGGGAGCTACGAAAAAGGATTCCTGGGAAGTACTAAAACGAGCAGTAAACAATGGACAAACCTGGGAAGAATTGCGTACCCAATTTCGTCAGAGAAATGTTTACAGTGAGATTGATTACCGAAGTATATACCGGACAGAGGTAACTGAAACACTAGAACAGTTAAAAAAAGAAGGATATCATCTGGCAGTTGCATCATCCACTCAACTAGAACTGGTAGAAAGGGTTTTAAGGGAGAACCAGATCCGTTCTTATTTTGACTTTGTGGTGAGTGGAAATCAGTTTAAAAAAAGCAAGCCAAACCCCGAGATTTATTTTTATACGGCAGAGAAATTGGAAGTTTCCCCTTCTGAGTGTCTGGTTGTCGAAGATTCCACCATCGGGATCACAGCCGCCTATAGAGCTGGTATGAAGATAGCGGCCATATTAGATGACCGGTATGGGTTTGATCAGAGTCTGGCAGATTATAAGCTTACACGGGTGAAAGATGTATTAGATGTATTAAAAAAGGCATAAGATAGGTATATATCTATTAAAATCAGGAGGAGTTGCTTGAAGTATTTCAATGAGCTTCTAAAAGGCGTAGTCATCGGTGTGGCGAATATACTACCCGGAATCAGTGGCGGGATGCTGGCAATCACCATGGGAGTTTATGACAAAATCATTCATGCGGTTACCCGGTTATTAAAAGAACCAGTGAAGAGTTTTAAAATTCTGCTTCCCTACGGAATTGGTGCAGTTGTTGGGATTATTTTTTTGTCCCTGTGGTTTGAGTATCTGTTTCATACTTATCCATTCCAGACTAAAATGGCATTTTTGGGTCTTATTGGAGGGGGACTTCCATCCCTCATTGGAAAGTCATTTCAGGGAGACTTAAAAGAAAAGGCGAAAGGGATAGGAGCTGCTGGGATAACCTGTGTAATCGTTCTTTTGGTCACATTTATGGCGGAATTGGTTATTACCACCGGACACAATGGGGAGGGGATGGAGATGGCATCTGGAGCTGCGTATCTTTCTTCTGGAAATTTGTGGGTTTTTACTCTGTTTTTTGTTGGTCTGATTGGGGCAGCGACAATGGTGATTCCTGGAGTCAGCGGTTCTATGATTATGATGATGCTGGGGTTTTATGAACCAATTTTACAGACAAACAATGCTTGTATCCGTGCGCTCTCCTCGTTTGATATGGAGAGTTTATTTTTAAATGGGCTGGTCTTGCTCCCCTATTTTACTGGGATGTGTCTGGGCGTCTTTGTATTCGCTAAATTTGTGGAACGTTTATTAACTGATTATAGACAAAAGATGTATCAGGTCATTATAGGTTTGGTGCTTTCTTCCCCGTTTGTTATCTTATGGGATGTGGGTTGGTGTCATCTGAAACAGTACGAAATCCTGTTCGGAATTGCTCTAGCTCTGCTTGGATATGTAGGAGCTGGACTGTTGGGAGGAGAAGGGGAATAATTCGGATGCAAAAAAGGCTCCTCCGATTGAAAATGCCTAATGGCAACAAACGGGAGGAAGCCCTTTTTGTGTTAGGAATATTCTGCAATTCGTGTAATACCAACGTAGATGTTAGATATTTTGTACCAGGTGGAGAAGTCAATGATACCTGTAACTGGAAGTTTAAAGATGCGTTGAAACTCTTTGACCGCATTTGCAGTAGCCTCACCGTAGATTCCGTCAGCGGTGGTCCGGGGAATGGCGGTGTAAACGGTTGCAATTTTATCAAGCTGTTCTTGTACCTGACGTACTTTTTCCCCACTGGCACCGATATCTAAATTATACCCAGGCCAGGAGGAGGGGATACCAGAAACTTGGTCTGCAGTGTTGATATACATATTGCTTCCGTAGTAGTAACGGATGATATCAATCGAAGAGTATCCCTGCTTTCCAAGATCACAGCTTCCCCATTGAGACATCCAGTTGGGACAAGTAACCCTATTTCCATCGCAATACTGGGTCAGAATGGGCTGTTTGATACCAGGGCGAGATAAATAACTATTAAAGATTTCGTCAACAACTTCAGAGATGCTCTCATAAAAGTTTCTCCCATATATCCATTTATGGTCAAAAGCAGTTGATGAAGTAATGGTAAAAGTATACCCTTGATTCCGGTACCATTCGGTATAGACCCGGTTGAGTGTAAAACTCATAATAGCAAGTACATTGGCAACAATCGCTTCTTTTGGCCAGGTGGCATAGATTTCACTGGAAGCTACATTCTTAATGTAATCCCCGTAAGGGACGTAGTAATTGGGTGCCGTAGGGTCGGTGGGGACTCCGTCGTGTACAATGATCGTTTGAGGGACTACAACACGGCTTAATACGATTTCACCGGTCTCAGCTATGGGTTTTACTTCAGCTTCTGCTATTTTAGGTGGATAATCCCCATAGAGAGTATGATCCGGAATCACAATGGGAATATCAGCGCCTGTCTGATCCTGAAGGGGAGTCATTTTTACGGGCTGGGTGGCTGTGGCATCGGGTAGTATTTCGGTTCCGGAAATCTCAACTGGTTCAAAACCCTGTGCTTGAATCATGAGAGAATATTCGGAATAAGGTTGGATTAGTCCTGGGTTTAGGCTTAAATCCAAGGGTGGAGCCGCTAGATTTACCGTTTCGGTCTGGCCGGAAGAATCCGTTTTCAATTGCTCTAAGGTACTGCCAGGCTCTCCTTTGTAGGAAATAAAAACTTCGGCATCGTTGATCGGGTAGTTGTTTTCAATGGATACAACATCAACCTGGAGCATGCCGGTAGAATCCGTTTCCTCCTGTGTAGCATTCATTATGTATCGATTCATAAAAACCCCTTAATGAAATGATTATTATTAATATATTAAGGGGGAAAAGAAATCATTACAAAAGCCCCGCTGAAACTGAAAGTCATCTCTGCAGGGCTTTTGTTTAGAAAAAATGAGATGTGGGTTCCTGGAAAATGGATTCCACATAGCCGCGCATTTCGTTTCGGCTTTGAATGGATCTGGCTCCGTTTACGATCTGGTTTTGCTGTTCTTTTGGAAGTCCTGCAAAACGGGACATAATATCTGTATGCTGTGCCAGTTCCATGGTAAATCCAATGGGAAGCTCGTTGTTTTCTATCATAATTATCACCTCGTAAATAGTTTGTTCCAATGAGATAGAAACTATACTTTTAACTAAATATAAGAGAATATGAATAAATATGCAATATATACATTTGAAATATCTGAAAAAAACAAAAAATTGTATAAAAAGTAGTTAAATAAATAAGAAAAAAACAGTTGAAAAATGTCTCAGGATCATGTATAATCTATACAATTTGGGCTGATATCAGTGAGCTCAAAAAACCAGAAACACCCTCCGGGTATACCATTATGTCCAGAGAGCGTGGACAACAAGTAAGAAAGGAATGGTACTTTGCGTATGAAAGCTTTTTTAATATTGGAAGACGGAACTGTTTTCACAGGAACTAGCATTGGTTCAACACGAGAAGTGATCAGTGAGATCGTATTTAATACTTCCATGACGGGGTATTTAGAAGTTTTAACCGATCCCTCTTACGCGGGACAGGCGGTGGTTATGACTTATCCTCTTATTGGTAATTACGGTATTTGTAAGGAAGATATGGAATCAAAAAAACCATGGCCAGTTGGTTATATTGTCAGAGAATTATCTAGAATCCCCAGCAACTTTAGATGCGAGGACACCATTCAGCATTTCTTAGAGTTAAACGACATTCCCGGTATCAGTGGTATCGATACAAGAGCCCTAACAAAAATTTTAAGAGAAAAAGGTACGATGAACGGCATGATCACCACCAAGGAAGGAATTGATCTTGACGAAGCCATTTTGCGTATAAAAGATTACAAAGTTACTGGTGTAGTGAATGCAACCACATGCAGGGAGAAGTATGTACTGCCTGGAAACGGAAAAAGAGTAGCACTATTGGATCTTGGTGCAAAAAACAACATTGCACACTCTTTAAACAACAAAGGCTGTGCGGTTACGGTTTTTCCGGCTGCGACGAAAGCAGAGGAGATCCTTGCAGAAAATCCCAATGGAATTATGCTATCCAATGGTCCAGGAGATCCCAAAGAATGTGCAGAGATTATAATAGAGGTTAAAAAATTATATGAATCGGGGATTCCCATCTTTGCCATCTGCCTGGGACATCAGCTTATGGCGCTGGCAACTGGTGCCGATACCCATAAACTAAAATATGGGCATCGGGGAGGAAATCATCCGGTAAAAGATTTAGAGACAGGAAGAGTTTATATCTCTTCTCAGAACCACGGGTATGTGGTAGACATTGATACCGTGGATCCGTCCGTTGCAGTTCCTGCGTTTGTCAATGTGAATGATGGAACCAATGAAGGGTTAAAATATATAGGTAAGAATATATTCACCGTACAGTATCACCCGGAAGCTTGTCCGGGTCCCCAAGATTCCAGTTACTTATTCGATCGTTTTTTAAATATGATGGAGGACAAATAATGCCAAAGAAGCAAGATATTAAAAAGGTACTCGTATTGGGATCTGGCCCCATTATCATTGGTCAGGCTGCTGAGTTTGATTATGCAGGAACCCAGGCATGCCGCTCCTTAAAAGAAGAAGGAATTGAAGTCGTTCTTCTTAACTCCAATCCAGCCACCATCATGACGGATAAAGACATTGCAGATAAAGTATACATTGAGCCATTAACCGTAGAGGTTGTGGAGCAGCTTATCTTAAAAGAAAAACCAGACAGTGTTCTGCCAACCCTTGGTGGTCAGGCTGGTCTTAATCTTGCAATGGAACTTGAAGATTCTGGTTTCTTAAATAAATATAAGGTTCGTCTCATAGGAACCACGGTTTTAACCATTAAAAAGGCAGAAGATCGAGAAATGTTCAAAGATACCATGGAAAAGATCGGGGAACCAGTGGCTCCTTCCGACATCGTAGAGGATGTGGAAGAAGGACTTAAAATAGCACAAGAGATCGGATATCCCATTGTGCTCCGTCCAGCCTATACCATGGGAGGATCTGGAGGAGGAATTGCTGAAAATCCAACACAGTGTCGGGAAATTTTAGAGAATGGACTTCGTTTATCTCGCGTAGGACAGGTTCTGGTGGAACGTTGCATTGCAGGCTGGAAGGAAATCGAATATGAGGTGATGCGAGATGGGGCAGGCAATGTAATTACCGTCTGTAACATGGAAAATATTGATCCAGTAGGAGTGCATACCGGAGACAGCATAGTCGTGGCCCCTTCTCAGACATTAGGAGACAAAGAATATCAAATGCTACGGACTTCTGCGCTCAATATCATCAGTGAACTCGGAATTACTGGAGGCTGTAATGTGCAGTATGCATTAAATCCAGAGAGTTTTGAATATTGCGTCATTGAGGTAAATCCTCGTGTCAGCCGTTCCTCAGCTCTCGCATCTAAGGCAACCGGTTACCCCATTGCCAAGGTTGCTGCAAAGATCGCTCTGGGATACACTCTTGATGAGATCAAAAATGCTGTAACAAAGAAGACCTACGCAAGCTTTGAGCCTATGTTAGACTACTGTGTGGTTAAGATGCCCCGTCTTCCCTTTGATAAGTTCTTAACCGCCAAACGGACGCTGGGAACGCAGATGAAAGCTACAGGCGAGGTAATGAGCATCTGTACCAATTTCGAAGGTGGTCTAATGAAAGCGATCCGGTCCTTGGAACAGCATGTGGACAGCTTAATGTCTTACGATTTTACCAGCCTCACCGATGATCAGCTCACAGAAACCCTTCATCTGGTAGACGACAGAAGGATCTGGGTGATTGCGGAGGCTTTAAGAAGAAGATTTCCCTATGAAACCATTCATGATATTACAAAGATTGATGTCTGGTTTATTGATAAGCTGGCTATTCTGGTGGAGATGGAAGAAGCCTTAACGAAAGGGCCTCTCACCACTGAACTGTTAAAAGAAGCAAAAAGACTGGAATTCCCAGATACCGTAATATCAACACTGACCGGTATATCTATAGAAGAAATACAGCAGAGAAGAAAAGACAATGGGATAACAGCCGCTTTCAAGATGGTGGACACCTGTGCGGCAGAGTTTGCGGCAGAGACGCCATATTACTACTCCTGCTTTGGAAGTGAAAACGAGGCAGTGCAGACAGCTGGAAGAAAAAAAGTTTTGGTGCTTGGTTCTGGTCCTATAAGAATCGGTCAGGGGATCGAGTTTGATTTCTGTAGTGTACACAGTACCTGGAGCTTTAGCAAAGAAGGGTATGAGACCATTATTGTAAATAACAATCCGGAAACAGTCAGTACGGATTTTGATATAGCAGATAAGCTGTATTTTGAACCGCTTACTCCGGAGGACGTGGAAAGTATTGTTGACATCGAAAAGCCAGACGGAGCTGTGGTTCAGTTCGGCGGCCAGACAGCCATCAAACTGACAGAGGCATTAATGAAGATGGGAGTTCCCATTCTCGGAACTGCAGCAGATGATGTGGATGCGGCAGAGGACAGAGAGCTTTTTGATAAGATATTAGAAGATTGCAAGATACCAAGACCTGCAGGTCAAACCGTATATACCGCCGAAGAAGCCAAAGTGGCAGCGAATAAACTAGGATATCCAGTTTTAGTAAGACCATCCTATGTACTGGGTGGACAGGGGATGCAGATCGCAATATCGGATCAGGATATGGATGAATTTATTGGGATCATCAACCAGATTGCTCAAGATCACCCGATTTTGGTGGATAAGTATATAGTTGGAAAAGAAATTGAAGTTGATGCAGTCTGTGATGGGAAAGAGATTCTTATTCCAGGAATTATGGAACACATTGAACGGGCTGGTGTTCACTCCGGTGACAGTATCTCCGTATATCCGGCTCAAAGTTTAACAGAAGCAGTCAAAGACAAGTTGGTCGAATATACAAGAAGGCTGGCAACGGCGCTTCATGTCAAAGGTATGATTAACATTCAGTTTATAGTAAGCGGAGAGGAAGTTTATGTCATTGAGGTAAATCCACGCTCTTCCCGTACGGTTCCATACATTAGTAAGGTAACTGGAATTCCGATCGTCCCATTGGCAACTCAGGTGATTTGTGGACATACCATTCGAGAACTGGGGTATGAACCAGGTCTGCAGCCAAAAGCGGAATACATTGCAGTGAAGATGCCAGTGTTCTCTTTTGAGAAAATCCGGGGAGCAGACATTAGTCTGGGGCCGGAGATGAAATCGACTGGAGAGTGCCTGGGAATTGCGAAGACATTCAATGAAGCCTTGTATAAAGCATTTGCAGGGGCTGGAATTAAACTTCCGAAGCATAAGAATATGATCATCACGGTAAGGGATTCGGACAAAGAAGAGATTATTGACATAGCAAGAAGATTTAAGGATCAGGGATATAAGATTTTTTCTACCGCCGGCACAGCGAAAGTCTTAAATGAAAATGGCGTAAAAGCGTTGCAGGTACGAAAACTAGAACAGGAATCCCCCAATCTTTTGGATCTCATATTAGGACACGAAATTGACCTTGTAATTGATACCCCACCTCAGGGGGCAGAAAAATCCAAGGACGGATTTGTAATCCGCAGGAATGCAATAGAAACAGGAGTGACTGTTTTAACTTCTTTGGATACGGCATCAGCACTTGTGACCAGCATGGAAAACAGAGCAAAAGAACTGACACTCATTGATATTGCTACAGTGAAAAACGCATAAGAATGGCATAAAAAGACCAAAACATTGATTTTAGATGTTTTGGTCTTTTTAGAATTATTTGTTATCCCTAAGCTGATTAGAAGCACATAAATTCATAATAATATAACATTGAAAAAATTCTCCCATATTCGCCACTGTTAAGTGATTGTAATAAATGGAAAAATGAAATATAATAAGAGTTAGAGTCATTAATTAACAAATTAGGACGGGAGAGCAGAGGATTGAGTGATAAGAAATTTGCAGTATTGATTGATTCGGATAATATATCCGCAAAATACATTACATGTATTTTGGATGAGATGACACGTTATGGGGTAATTACTTACAAAAGAATATACGGAGACTGGACAAGCACGCAGATGGTAAAGTGGAAACAGGAATTATTGGAGAATTCCATTACTCCCATCCAGCAGTTTTCCAACACCGTAGGTAAGAACGCAACGGATTCCGCACTAATTATTGATGCCATGGACTTACTTTATACCGATCAGGTGGATGGATTCTGCATTGTTTCTAGTGATAGCGATTTTACACGGTTGGCAAGCCGGCTTAGAGAATCCGGAAAAGAAGTGATCGGTATGGGGGAAGATAAGACGCCCAAATCCTTCCGTGCTGCCTGTACTGTTTTCACCAATCTGGAAGTACTTCTTGACCAGGATGATGAGGGAACGGGTGGCGGAACCATTGGCAAAGGAGTCATAGAACAGGATATCACTTCTATTATTTTAGAGAATGACGATAAGAATAAACCAACAGGATTGGGAGAAATTGGAAATCGCCTGGTAAAGAAATATTCTGATTTTGATGTGAGAAATTATGGGTATAGTTCTTTGTCCAAGTTTTTGGAAGAGATGGATAGTTTTGAACTTAGGAAACACAATAATGTTGTGACAGTACGACTAAAGGACAACCGTACCAGAAAACAGGAACTAGATGATTATGTTGTGTGGCTGGTAAAAAGTTCAGGCAAGAATGGAATGGAACTGGCAGCTCTTGGTAATGGAATGCATCGAAAATTTACAGATTTTAAAGTGAAGGACTATGGATATTCTACTTTTTCAAAATTTGTTCAGAGTATCTCACAGTTGGAAGTACGAGAGAATAGAAATAAAAGCAAATCCGTCTATTTAAAATAAAAAACTGTGTCGGTACAAGACCGACACAGTTTTTTATTTCATAGGAAAACACGTCCTATTTACCAGATGCCAAGCACAATTTGAAATGCCAGACTGACAACCGAGATACCAATCCAGCAGCAAAATCCTAGAAGAATCGGTTTTTTTCCGGTTCGGATTAATTGTACCAAATTTGTATTGGTTCCAATGGCTCCCATAGCAATTACTATAAAAAATTTGCTTAAATCCTTTAGAGGTCCAGTAACCGCATGAGGCAGGGAAAAAACGGTGGTAAGGACAGAAGCCAGTAGAAAATACAGAACAAAGAACGGGAAGATTTTCGTTATTCGAATGGAATTTCCGACTGTTTTTTGTTCACTCTTTGTACGGTAAAAGGCAAGAAATAATGTAATTGGAATAATTGCAAGCGTTCTGGTTAGTTTAACGATAGCAGCAGCTTCCAGAGTATTGCTTCCATGTATTCCATCCCATGCAGTTGCAGCTGCGGTAACAGATGACGTATCATTGATGGCAGTTCCTGCAAAAAGTCCAAAGCCTTCATTGGAAAGACCGAGTAGGGAACCAAGGGTAGGAAAGAGCAAAGCTGCCACAATATTAAATAGAAAGATTACAGAGATTGCCTGAGCAATTTCATTGTCATCTGCGTCAATGACAGGTGCAGTTGCAGCGATTGCAGAACCACCGCAGATGGAAGAACCAACCCCGATTAAAATTGCACTTTTTCCATGTATGTCTAACTTACGGTAGAGAACATATGCAATGACCAGGGAAGTGGTAATGGTTGATACGATAATGGGAAGTGCTTGTTTGCCTTTTAAAAGAACAGTGGTTAAATTCATGCCAAATCCCAGTAAAATTACGGCATATTGAAGTATTTTTTTAGAAGCAAAGGTAACTCCAGGTCGAAATGTTTCTTTTCCTTTTACAAACGGTGCAATAGCCATACCAATTAAAATTGCAAAAACAGGGCCTCCAACCACCGGTAACATCGTTCCAAGCAGCCAAGCTGGAATGGATATGAGTAAGCATAATAGTATGCCAGCAAAATATTTTTTCATAAGTATGATCCTCCTTTTTTCCTCTGCGCTTATTATATGGGAATATATCAATAAAATAAAATTATATATATTTATATAATCATAATAATATGTTATGATTGTAAAAAATGAAAAGGGAGTGTGATTCATTTGTTGGATTTTCGAGTTGATACGTTTCTTATGGTGTGCAGATTTATGAATTTTACCAGAGCTGCAGAGGCGTTAAATATAACTCAGCCAGGAGTGTCCCAGCATATTCGCTATTTAGAGGAGCAATATGGTGTGAAGTTATTTGCATATAGTGGGAAGAAGATTAACCTTACAGAAGCCGGAAAAACGTTGTTATCCGCTGCCATTACCATGAAAGACGATGAACTTCTCTTAAAGAAGATTATGAATCAGCAATCAGGAAAAGGAAGAGAGTTGGTTTTTGGAGCTACGATGACCATAGGAGAGTATGAGATGCCAAAGGCACTGATGCGTTATCTTCATGCATATCCAGAAGCCAAAGTTAAAATGATTGTTGCAGACACAAAAGAGCTGTTGGAAAAACTAGATTCAGGAGAGATCGAATTTGCCTTGGTGGAGGGATTCTTCAAAAAAAAGGAATATGATTTTCAAGTATATGATTCGGAACCATTTGCAGCAGTTTACGGAAGTGATTACGTGTTTCAAAAAAATACACGAAAAATAGAAGATCTATTAGAGGAACGTCTTTTTATTCGGGAATCAGGATCTGGGACCAGATATGTTCTGGAACGGTATCTGGAAGGAAAGAATTTACTTCTTCAGGATTTTAACCATGTAATAGAGATCAATAATATCAGCGTGATTAAACAGATGGTTGAAAATGGAAAAGGGATTACATTCTTATATGAAACTGCAGTTAGGCAAGAACTAAGATCTGGAGTGTTAAAGAAAATCAAGTTGGAGGATTTTGATTTAATCCATGATTTTACTTTTATCTGGAGGAAAGGAAGTATCTACAAACCGTACTATAAAGAGCTGTTTTGTCTTCTACATGGAAGCGGAAAAACGGATGAAAGTAAGGTGGAATCAGGGGTCTGACAAGGATAGAGAAAAAACGAAAATAATTGACAAAAAAGTGTTGACAATTGATACAATTCATATTATACTAATGAGGCAGTCGGGAAAGAAACAAAAAAATCCTGAAAATGCACTGGGATCTTAGCTCAGCTGGGAGAGCATCTGCCTTACAAGCAGAGGGTCACAGGTTCGAGCCCTGTAGGTCCCATTGATAAACACAGGTTTATCAGATGAATTTTATATGGCGGAATAGCTCAGTTGGCTAGAGCACACGGTTCATACCCGTGGTGTCGAGAGTTCAAATCTCCCTTCCGCTAGGAGTTGTCCCTGTAATCACATGATTACAGGGATTTTTTTGTGCGGAATCCTTTTTCCTTTTTTTTATATTCATTTTAGTTGTTTTATGTTATACTAACAATTAGCAAAATGCGGAGGGATTCCATGTACTATTTTATTGTAAATCCAAATTCATGCTGTGGACGGGGCAAACTCATATGGAAAAAACTGGACAATGCTTTGCAAACTTCTGGGGTGGATTATCAGGTGTTCTTAACGGAGAAACCAGGAGATGCCAAGATCTATGCCAAAAATCTTACCGAAGGCTGTAAAGATTCCAGTATTATTATTGCAGTGGGCGGAGATGGTACCGTAAATGAGATCCTTGATGGGCTATCGTTATGCAGCCTGGTTACTTTTGGGTATATTCCTGCTGGATCTGGCAATGATCTGGCCAGAAGTTTAAAACTACCTAGGAATCCAATCCGATGTTTAAAAAAGATTCTGCACCCCAAATATTACAAACTGATGGATTATGGAGTCATCTCCTATGGAGAGGCTGAGATTTCTCATCGTCGTTTTATGGTCAGTGCAGGAATTGGAATGGATGCGGCAGTTTGTCATAACATATTATATTCCAGGTCAAGAGGACTGCTTCACAAGCTTCATATTGGAAAGATTTCGTATCTCCTTGCAGGTATAAAACAACTTGCGGTGGCAAGGCCATCGAGTGGATACATTCTATTAAACGGAGTCCAGAAGATCGAGTTTAACCATGCATATTTTATATCTGCCCATATTCACCCCTATGAAGGGGGCGGATTTAAATTTGCTCCAGATGCTGATTTTGAAGACGGAAAATTATCGGTTTGTGTTATGAGTAACCGAAAAAAGAGAAAATTAATACCGGTGTTGTTTAATTCTTTGATGGGAAGAAAATCTTTAAATAAAGGAACCCGGTTTTATTCATGCGAAGAGATTTTGATTCATATGGATCGCCCCATGGCAGTGCATGTGGATGGAGAAAGTTGTTTTTGCCAGAATGATATTGAGATCAGGTGCATTGGCAGAAAGCTGCGTATGATCGTATAAAAATGTATTTATATAGAAGAAAGGGAAAATTATGAGAATTGGACAGGGATATGATGTGCATAAATTAATAAAAGGCACTGACTTGATTCTGGGAGGAGTGAAAATTCCTTATGAGAAAGGACTTTTGGGACATTCTGATGCAGATGTATTGGTGCATGCTATTATGGATGCACTTTTAGGTGCGGCAGCGTTGGGTGATATCGGAGAACATTTTCCAGATACAGATCCGAAATATAAGGGAGCTTCTAGTATAGAACTTTTAAAAAAAGTAGGCAGTCTTTTGGAAGAACGAGGATATGTCATTGAGAATATTGATTCAGTTATTATAGCCCAAAAACCAAAACTTCTTACGTATAGGCCTCAGATGGCTAAAAATATTGCAGAAGCACTTTTATTGCCTGTAGACAAAGTGAATGTAAAGGCGACAACCGAGGAAGGAATGGGATTTACTGGAACTGGGGAAGGAATCAAATCACAGGCCATTGTTTTACTCACTTCTGTAAAAGACTATTGTTATGATGACAGCATCATGAAAACAGACTGTGGTGGCTGTGGAGGCTGCTGCAAGAAATAAAACGTGAGAGGAAGGGAAGCTTATGAAGATTTTTAATACATTAACCAGACAAAAAGAAGAATTCGTACCCTTAGAATCCGGCAAAGTTAAGATGTATGTTTGTGGTCCTACGGTATATAATCTGATCCATATCGGTAACGCAAGACCTATGATCGTTTTTGACTCGGTACGCAGATATTTTGAATATAAAGGATATGAAGTGAACTTTGTTACCAATTTTACGGATGTGGATGATAAGATCATTAAAAAGGCACTTGAGGAAGGGGTGGATGCAGACACCATTTCCAAGCGTTATATTGAAGAATGCATCAAAGACATGGATGCTATGAATATAAAACCAGCGACCAACAATCCGCTGGCAACAGAAGAGATTTCAGGTATGTTAAAGATGATTCAGCAGTTGATTGGTTCTGGCCATGCATATGCAGCGAAAGATGGAACGGTTTATTTCCGCACCAAGTCGTTTGAGGACTATGGAAAACTGTCCCACAAAAATCTGGAAGAACTTCAGTCTGGGTTCCGTGAGATTAAAGTAACGGGAGAGTCTGGAAAAGAAGAGTCTTCTGATTTTGTTCTTTGGAAACCGAGAAAAGAAGGAGAACCATTCTGGGATTCACCCTGGTGTGAAGGAAGACCTGGATGGCATATAGAGTGTTCGGTTATGTCAAAAAAATATCTGGGAGATCGAATTGATATTCATGCAGGGGGAGAGGATTTAATATTCCCTCACCATGAGAACGAGATTGCCCAGAGTGAGGCAGCCAATGGAAAAGAATTTGCGAAATACTGGATGCACAATGCATTTTTAAATATTGATAATCATAAGATGTCCAAATCACTGGGGAATTTCTTTACAGTTCGGGAGATAGGAGAAACGTTTGATTTACAAGTACTTCGTTTCTTTATCCTCAGTGCCCATTACAGGAGTCCGCTTAACTTTAATGAAGATTTAATGGAGTCCTCAAAGAATGGTCTGGATCGAATTTTGACGGCAATTGATAAATTAAGAGATTTGGAAATTTCTGCGAAGGAACAGCAAAGAAAAGAGTCGGAAGACGAAAAGCTGATCCGTGAATTCATTGCTAAGTTTGAAGATGCAATGGATGACGATTTTAATACAGCTGACGCTATTTCAGCAATTTTTGAATTGGTGAAATTTAGTAATTCTACCATTGGGGAAGAAAGCTCAAAAGACTACGTGACCTTCGTAAAAAGTACCATAGAGTCCCTTTGCCACACGTTGGGGATCGTGACAGAAAAAAAAGAAGAAATTCTAGATAATGAGATAGAAGCTATGATAGAAGCCAGACAGCAAGCACGAAGAGACAAAGATTTTGCTTTGGCCGATGAAATCAGAGGTAAGCTTCTTGAGCGTTCCATTGTACTGGAAGATACAAGAGAAGGCGTAAAATGGAAGAGAGTATAAAAACGCTGGCCGAGTTTGGGGAATTTTTTAAGGATAGCATGAAACTAAAAGAAGTGGATTTAAGAAGTTATTCCCCTTTGGCATTGGCTTATATTGGGGATGGGATCTATGAATTGATTATCCGGACGAAAGTCATGAATCACGGAAGCACTCAGGTCAATAATATGCATAGAAAAAGTGCAAAACTGGTAAACGCAGGCACTCAGGCAGAAATCATGCGTGGATTGCTAACTGCAGAAGAACTGACTCCGGATGAGATTGCTGTATATAAAAGAGGGAGAAACGCCAAATCTGCAACGACGGCAAAGCATGCCACGGTTGCAGATTACCGGACAGCCACCGGATTTGAAGCACTGTGTGGATATTTATATCTTAGCGGGGAGTTAAAAAGGTTGATTGAAGTGGTTAGCAAGGGACTAATTAGAATAGGAGAACTAGAATGATAGAGGAATTTACCATAGAAGGAAGAAATGCTGTATTGGAGGCATTTCGTTCTGGAAAGACGATTGATAAGCTATATGTACAAAAAGGAGTGCAGGATGGCCCCATTCAATCTATTGTACGGGAAGCAAAAAAGAGTGACACAATCCTTAATTTTGTGGAGAGAGAGCGTCTGGATCAGATGTCAGAAGAAGGGCATCACCAGGGAGTAATTGCTCATGCGGCTGCTTATGAATACGCAGAAGTGGATGATATGTTAAAGGCAGCAGAAGAAAAAGGGGAACCTCCCTTTTTAATCCTTCTTGATGGAATCGAAGATCCTCATAATCTGGGCGCAATTATTCGTACCGCGAATCTATCTGGTGCCCATGGTGTGATTATACCAAAGAGAAGAGCAGTAGGACTTACAGCAACCGTAGCCAAAACTTCTGCTGGAGCACTTAATTATACCCCTGTAGCCAAAGTGACGAATTTAACGTCTGTTATGGAGGAACTGAAAGAAAAAGGAATGTGGTTTGTTTGTGCGGATATGGAAGGGGAAACCATGTATCGACTTAACTTAAAAGGACCCATCGGTGTAGTGATTGGAAGCGAGGGAAGTGGCGTGGGAAGACTAGTCAAAGAACATTGCGATATGGTTGCCTCCATTCCGATGAAGGGAAATATCGATTCTTTAAATGCCTCGGTGGCAACCGGTGTACTGGCTTATGAGATTGTTAGGCAGCGTATGGACTAAGAGACGAGGAGTGATACGGATGAAAAAGAGAGACATGGCCTTATTTGGAATGACTTATTTGATGTTCCTGTTCTTATTAAATGGGTGTGCGCCAGCGATGAGAGCAGAGGCCGCAGACGAAAGTGTGGAGTGGAAAACCGTAGTATCCATCAAAGATCAGGAGGTTCCGTTATCTAAAAAACCTCCTCTCACTAATTTGAGAATTCCCCAGGCCTCTGGTACTGTGATCTATAAAAATAACGATGTATTAATAGATGCTTCCAATACCAATCAGGGCTATGTCATGATAAAATATACAGGCGATTCCAAATTGATTCGCATTCAGGTGATCAAAGAGGGAGGGGAAACCTATAATTATATACTCAATAATCGATCTTCCTATGAGATATTTCCTTTAACGGAACACAGTGGAACCTACACCGTCAGGGTGTTAGAACAGGTGCGTGGAAATCAGTATGGATTAAAGGTCAGCCAATCACTGAATGTAACATTAGGCAATGAATTTGAACCATTTTTATATCCCAACAAATATGTGAATTTTTCACCGGATAGTAGAGTCGTAAAAAAGGGAGCAGAACTGGCATCACAGGCATCCGATCCAGTTGGAATTGTCACCAATATTTATAATTACGTGGTAACCAATATTACTTACGACGATGCTTTGGCAAGTTCTGTTCAGACAGATTACATCCCAGACTTGGATCGTACGCTTACGGAACAAAAAGGCATCTGCTTTGATTATGCTGCTGTCATGACAGCGATGCTCAGATCCCAGAATATACCGACTAAACTTGTGGTAGGATACACTGGGAGTGTGTATCATGCCTGGGTAAGTATATATTTAGATGGACAGGGCTGGGTGGATAATATCATATATTTTGACGGCAATGTTTGGAAATTGATGGATCCGACCTATGCATCTTCTGGTGGAAATGATCCAAAAGTCAAGGAATATATTAGCAACAGTTCCAATTACAAAGCAAAATTTACATATTAGTGACTCTTTATTGAAAAGGAGGCGTAAATGATGGCGAAGGAAAGGAAAACCCATTATTCTGCAAACGAACTCTCAGCTTTTTGCCTTCAGATATCGATTCTGCTTCATGCAGCGATACCGCTAGAAGAAGGACTGGCTGTTATGGCAGAGGATGCAGTCTGGAAAGAAGAAAAAGAAGTCCTTTTGAGAATGGCAGAGGAAACAGAAGAAGGGCTTTTGTTTTCTGATGTGCTAACACACACAGGCGTTTATCCGTCTTATGTGACCCATATGGCAAAGCTTGGGGAGCAAACAGGAAGCTTGGATGAGATCATGGAAGCTCTTTCTAGGTATTATGAAAAGGAGCATTTTCTTAAGAAAAACATTAAACAGGCGATCACCTATCCGACGATGATGATATTTATGCTTCTCGTGATCTTGCTGGTGCTTTTTACAAAGGTTATGCCGATATTTGAAGATGTATACGAACAACTGGGGGCTGAGATGTCGCCGGTTTCTCTTGTTGCTACCAGACTAGGTGGGATCTTTAGCGGCATTTCTATTGTGGTGTTTCTGGTCTTATTTAGTGTCACATTATTTTTATATGGAATGGGCAGAAAAGGGAAACGGTTTCTTTGGATCGAGTCATTGACTGACTGGATCAAAAGAAGAAGTAAGATAGCGAAAACTGTGGCGAACCGCCGTTTTGTATCCGTTCTTTCTTTGACGTTAAAAAGTGGTCTTCCTTTGGAAAAGGGGATGGAGCTGGCCAGTGGTCTGGTGGAAAACCAATTGGTAGAGGGGAAAATTAGGACGTGTGCAGAAGAAATCGAACAGGGGCTAGACTATTACACAGCTATGAAACGAACCGGACTCTTTAAGGGTGTTTATGTACAGATGATCAAGGTGGGTACAAGAACTGGCCGTCTTGATATGGTTATGGAGGAAATCGCTAAAAGTCTGGAAGAAGAAACGGATGCAGCTGTGGATCGAAGAATTCGTAGGTTTGAACCAACGATAGTTGCAGTTATGGCAGTTGCGGTTGGTATGATTTTGCTATCTGTTATGCTGCCACTTATGGGGGTTTTATCGGCCATCGGTTAGGAGGAAATATATGAGAAGCAGTTTTCTATCTCTTACGGTATTTGCAGTAACAATCATTCTTTTTGGCTGGGGGTTGATGGTATTTTCTAAAACGACTGGGCAAAAAGGGGAAGAGACATTGCATCATGCCATTCGAAGAGCATCGGTTCAATGTTATGCAATCGAAGGGAGATATCCGCCGAATGTAGAATACTTAGAAGCAAATTATGGGATTCGGATTAACCGGGACCGATATGATGTGTTTTATAGTGGTTTTGCTTCTAATTTTATGCCGGATATCACGGTGAACCAGAAACAATAACGAGGTGATGTATGAAGAGTAGAGAGGACCAGACAAATCAGGCGACTCATATTTTGTTTCCACTTCTTTTACTTCTGGTTTTTGTTTTATCAGCGCTATTTCTTGTATTAATTGGAGCGAAGGTTTATGAAAACATCAATGCCAGAACAGAACGATCCTACCAAAAGGATGTAGCTTTGAGCTATCTTGCAAATAAAATCAGACAAGGAGACGAGGCTGGAAGTGTAAGACTTAAGGAATCAGATGGGGTCTTGGTGGTAGAGATGGAACAGAAAATCAATGATTCGATCTATGTAACGTGGATTTATTATCAGGATGGAAGTCTATACGAATTGTTTTCAGAAAAAGGCAGTGGGATTTCCCTTTTTGAGGGAACCGAGATATTAAAGTGCAATCAAATAACAATGGAATCAAAAAAAGGTTTGCTGCATATTAGGTCTGCGGGAGACACGGGTGGGGAACTTTGGCTGTCATTGAGAAGCGGAGGGGGATTCCATGAATAGAAACCAGCATTTCGGTGTGTTTTTGATGGAGATGGCTGTTGTTGTCCTGTTTTTCATTCTGTGCGCAGCGGTCTGCATCCAAACATTCGTAAAAGCGGAAGTTTTGAGCCGTCAAGCGGTACAGTTAAACCAAAGTGTTCTGATTGCCGAAAGCACGGCTGAAGTATGGAAACAGGGTGGAGGCAATCGCCTCCTGGAACTTTTTAAAGCAGAATCGGAACCAGACCATAACGGATATACCAGCTTCTTTGATAAAAATGGAAGTACCTGTGTGAAGGAAATGGCGGTGTATGTTGCCTACACAAACATGGTATCTTCTTCCCAGGCAGAAATTACGGTAAAAAAAGATGAGAAAACGTTGTATTCATTTACCGTATACCGGCATGAAAAGGAGGGGGGTTGATGACGAAACAGGTGAGAAGACAAAACGCCAGTATGGGCAGCCCAACCTTAATTTTGATTTTTATTATCTTGTGTCTGGTAACCTTTGGATTGCTTTCTCTTTTTACAGCTAAAAGCGAGTGGGATTTGGCAAAGAAAAACGCTGCAGCCGTGAAAGAATATTATCGTGCAGACGGACTTGGAGAAAAATTCTATAAAGAGGTATTGGGAAAAGAACGGGAAATCAGAGAAAAAGGAATGGATTTGGACACCCGTAAGAAGTGGTTGACAGAGGGATTTGGAACATTTTATGACCCAAAAACCGATACCGTTACTGCGAAAATTGATATGAAACAGTCTCAGGCACTTATCATCGGATTGCAATTAAATAAAGGCCGTGATCCTATGATTGATATTTACAGGTGGGAAGTAATACAGACAGAGGATTATGAGATCGATCAATCCATGCCTGTGTGGTCTGGGGAAAAGCAAACAGCAGGAGAGTAGAGAATGAAGGTAGTGGATTTGTTAAGCGCTGCCGTGGCACAGAAGGCATCGGATATCTTTCTAGTTCCCGGTATGCCATTTTCTTATAAAATTGGAAGTAGGATTGTATATCAAAATGAAGAGAAACTGTTTCCAGATCAGATGGAGGCATTCATTGCGGAATTGTATGAATTAGCAGATAATAGAAGTATGAAAAAGATAAAAGAACACGGAGATGATGATTTTTCATTTGCCATCGGAGGCGTTTCTAGATTTCGAGCGAGTGTGTTTCGTCAGAGAGGATCACTGGCTGCGGTGATCCGGGTGGTGACGTTTGATTTGCCAGATAATAAAGAACTTCACATTCCATCGAATGTAATGGATATTGCGAAAATGACCAAAGGTTTTGTTTTGGTGACTGGGCCTGCAGGAAGTGGGAAGACAACGACTCTTGCCTGTGTAATCGATAAAATAAATAATACTCGAAATGCCCATGTAATTACTCTGGAAGATCCTCTGGAATACCTACACCGTCACAAACAGAGTGTGGTCACGCAAAGAGAGATCACAACAGATACAGAGAGCTATGTGACTGGTTTAAGGGCAGCGCTTCGTCAGGCACCTGATGTGATTTTAGTCGGAGAGATGCGTGATTATGAGACCATTAAAATTGCGATGACGGCTGCGGAAACGGGTCATCTTGTAATATCTAGCCTTCATACGGTTGGGGCGGCGAATACCATAGACCGCATCATAGACAGTTTTCCTCCAAATCAACAGCAGCAGATCCGAATGCAGTTATCCATGGTGGTACAGGCAGTTATTTCCCAGCAGTTGATTCCAACCATAGATGGCGGAGTGTATCCGGCTTTCGAAATTATGTTTTTTAACAATGCGATCCGAAATATGATTCGTGAATCTAAAACCCACCAGATTGATACGGTGATTGCAACTGGACAAGCAGAGGGAATGAGATCCATGGACGCCGATCTTCTTCGTCTGTATAAGGAAGGCAGGATTACGGAAGAGAATGCAGTGGTCTATAGCAGCAATAGTGAATTAATGTCAAAAAAAATCAAACGGATCTTATAAAGTAACGTATAGTATGTATTCTAATCTGCAACACTATTTATATTACAGATGGGAGAGTGATAGGATATGAGAACAGATAAAAGAAAAGTTGTGATTGTTGGAACTGGAATGGTTGGAATGAGTTATGCTTATTCGATGCTGAATCAGGCAGTATGTGATGAACTTGTTTTAATAGATGTGAATAAGAAAAAAGCGGTGGGAGAAGCGATGGATTTAAACCATGGACTCGCATTTTCCACGTCTCATATGAAAATTTATGCCGGTGATTATAGAGACTGTTCAGATGCAGACATTGTAGCACTTTGTGCAGGAGTAGCTCAGAAACAGGGCGAAACCAGACTTGATCTGTTAAAACGAAATGCAGCAGTGTTTGAATCCATTATCCGTCCAGTCACCGAATCTGGTTTCAATGGGATTTTTTTGGTAGCTACCAATCCGGTGGATATTATGACCAGAATAACGTATTCTTTGTCTGGTTTTAATCCAAAACGTGTGTTGGGAAGCGGAACGGCACTTGATACTGCACGACTTCGATACCTTCTTGGTAAATATGTGGGAGTAGATCCCAGAAACGTACATGCTTACGTGATGGGAGAACATGGAGACAGTGAATTTGTACCTTGGAGCCAGGCCCTGATTGCCACAAAGTCCATTCTGTCTCTGTGTGGAAATGGTAAAGGAGAAGAGGATATAATCTGCCAGGATGAGTTAAAGAAACTAGAGGAAGAGGTTCGTGGAGCGGCATATCAGATTATCGAAGCCAAGCAGGCAACTTACTATGGAATCGGAATGGCACTTACAAGAATTACAAGAGCAATTTTAGGGGATGAGAGCAGTGTTTTTACAGTATCTGCTATGCTAAGAGGAGAATACAATCAGGCAGAAGTATATGCAGGAGTTCCCTGTATCATTAATAAGAATGGAATTCAGAGAATTCTGCAGCTATCTTTGACGGAAGATGAGATGAAACAGCTTCAAAAATCCTGTGATATGCTGCGAGAAAGTTTTGATGGAGTCTTGTAAAAGGTTTTACTGGGAAGAACAGGGATCTGTTTTTTCCAGTGTTTTTCTCTAAAAAAAAGAGAAAGTTGTGGATAAATATTCGGTAATTTTGCTATTTTTGTATTTTATAAAAAAATAAAAATAATATTGACAAACAGATATTCCCATGCTATGATATACGAGGTTCGAGAGAGGAACCAAAATGCTGATGTGGCACAGATGGTAGCGCACCTCATTGGTAGTGAGGAGGTCACGGGTCCGATTCCCGTCATCAGCTCTGTAACAAACGGGAAGTCTTAGTTAAAGGCTTCCCGTTTTTTGCATATAAAAAGGGACAAATAGGAGGTTATCTATATGGGAAAAAGAAACAGGAAGCAAAAAAGCACCTGGTCTATTTTTTTCCGGCCCATTAAAATCATTCTCTTTCTATTTTTGACTATTATGGTTTTAGGGTGCCTGGTGGCTGGTACCGTATTTTTGAAATATCAAAAAGAGATCATTGCCTGCAAAGAAAAGGCAGATACGATCATAAGCAACACGAAAAAAACGGATTTCTCCCAACCATCCGATACTAGAATTTATGATTCGGAAGGGAATCTGATTGGGAGTATTAATTCTGGGCATTACGAATACGTAACGATTTCTGAGATAAGTAAAAATCTTCAGAATGCCTACATATCACAGGAAGACAGGCGGTTCTACAAACATCATGGAATTGACTATAAGGGATTGTTGCGGGCTGGCGTGGTTTTCATAAAAAACAAAGGAGTTGCAACTCAGGGGGGAAGTACCATTACCCAACAGGTGATTAAAAACACGTATTTAACTCAAGAACGAACGGTTCAGAGAAAATTATCCGAGTTTTTTACCGCCCCTAGAATTGAGAAAATATATTCCAAAGATGAAATCATGGAATTCTATTGTAATACTAATTTTTATGCAAATCGATGTTATGGAGTTTCAGAGGCAAGTCGCTTTTACTTTAATAAAGAAGCAAAAGATTTAACGGTATGGGAGGCCGCGACTTTAGCTGGAATCAGCAATAACCCTTCCAAATACGATCCGGTGGCTCATCCAGAAACATCCAAACAAAAACGAGATCAGATCATCAATAGTATGGCAATATGCAAAGTCATAACAGAAGAAGAGCGTGATTATGCAAAAAGCCAGCCATTGACGGTTGAGAAAATATATGAAGGCAGTTCAAAAGAGAATTATCAGACAAGCTATGCCATTCACTGCGCTGCAGTGGAACTGATGAAAAATGATGGATTTGCTTTTCAGTATCTGTTTCATAACAAAGCTTCTTATGATGATTACAGACAACAGTATCAGGAACAGTATCAGGCGAAAAGTGATTTAATTCGAAATGGTGGATTTGAGATACATACTAGTTTGGATTCGACCATACAAGTAAAGCTGCAGGATCAGATCGACCAAAAGTTAAAAAAGTTTAAAGATCTTCAAGAGAATGGAAAATATGCACTTCAAGGTGCTGCTGTGTGCGTGGATAACCGAACCGGTTATGTGGTGGCAATTGTAGGAGGCAGAGGGACAGACGATGAGTTTAATCGGGGCTTTTTAAGCAAGCGTCAGCCAGGATCAACGATAAAGCCGCTCATAGACTACGCTCCTGCATTTGAAACTGGATTTTATTATCCTTCCAGACTGGTCAATGATCATCTCTTTGACAAGGGACCGAAAAATAGTGGAAGAAAATATTATGGAGAAGTATCGACCAGAGAAGCATTAAACCGTAGTTTAAATACGGTGTCCTGGCAGATACTTTCTGATATTGGTGTGGACCAGGGAATGGAATATCTTAAAAAAATGCATTTTGTGGGAATGAGCTATTTGGATAATGGAAACAGCAGTATGAGCATCGGCGGATTCACAGAGGGAGCAAGAGTTGTGGATATGGCAAAGGGCTATTCTACACTTGCCAATAAGGGGATGTACAGCAACAAAACCTGCATTACCAGCATTGTAAGTCAGTATGACGGGGAAGTTTATCTCCCCTACCAGGCAGACGAGCGGGTTTTCACAGAAGATACGGCATACATGATCACGGATATTTTAAAGGGAACGCTGGAAAAACCTTTCGGCACCGGTTACGGGCTTGCTCTTAGTATCCCAGCGACTGGAAAGACGGGAACAACAAACAGCAGTAAAGACAACTGGTTTTGCGGATATACAAAATTTTATACCACTTCTGTCTGGATGGGATACGATACTCCTAAGGCAATGCCAGGAGTCTATGGCAAGACTTATTCCGGTAAAATTTGGCACGATTTTATGATGGATGTTAACAAAGGACTTCCAGCAGAAGATTGGGATATGCCTTCCACTGTTTCGTTCTGGAATGTAGATTCCAGAGGAGAAAAAACCAATCTCGAGACAGGGGCAAAAGATCTGTTTTCTTCTGTAACAGAAGCAGCGGCAAGGGCGAATACCTCCAAGTGGAATGAAGCAGAGGCACGAAAAAAACAGGAAGCAGAGGCACAGAATATACTTAAAGCATCCCAGGAGGCATTGCAGCAAGTAGAACAGGCGGCGGTTTCTTTGCAGACGTTAATTCGTGAGTTTCAGTCCATGGATCATCGGGACCGTACCACTGATGAAAAGATCAGTCAGGCTAGAAGTCTATTGGAACAGCTAAATGGGACCGAATACTATGATAGCTTAAGTAAACAGCTTGATGATTCTGTGACAAGAGTTTATTCTCTGCCAAGACAAGAGGATTCGCATGAATTACCTCAGGAGATTGGACCGGGAGTCCATCGGGAGACGGTTACACCGATCAATCAGGGAACCAATAACAGCATTGATGAACCTGGTTCAAATGTAAGTCCAGGAGGTGCTGATAATATTGGACCTGGAGATCAAGAATAAATAGGGGTTGATTTTTTGAAAAACAGCTGTTATCCTTAATTCAGAAAAGAAAGAAAGTAAGAAAGAAAGGGAGTGAACCAGAGTGGAAGGTCGAAGTCAGAAGATGGAAGCAGATCATTATCATAAGCGTAGAATAGTGGGAGCAGAATCCTATCATGATAGCCTGCTCTGGTTTAACTGCCGTTAGGTAGCGGGTTCTCTACGTTTGTGATAGCCATTGATTGCGTTTTACAGCAATCATGGCTATTTTCTATGGCCGGAATTTGGTACCATACCGGTTGACTGATTCTGTTTCCATATAAACCGCGGCATAAGTAAGGTTCATATGGAGGAGACATAATATGCAGGATATTAAAATGGATGGACTGATGGAATTATTAGAAAGCCGTCAGCACCGAAAATTAATGGAAGAATTAGCTGCTTTTAATGAGATGGATATTGCGGCATTTATTGAAACACTGGACTCAGAAAAGACCGTATTGTTGTTTCGTATGCTTCCCAAAGAAATGGCAAGTGATGTATTTGCTTGTCTGGAAGTGGAAAAAAAACAACACATTATCAACAGTATTACCGACCATGAACTTGGGAATATTGTAGAAGATCTCTATGTCGATGATGCGGTGGATATGTTAGAAGAACTGCCGGCCATTGTTGTAAAAAGAGTACTGCAAAATGCAGGCTCCGACACCAGAAAACTTATCAATCAATTTTTGAATTATCCGGAATACAGTGCAGGCAGTATTATGACAGCGGAATATGTGGGTCTTAAAAAGGATATGACCGTGGATCAGGCATTTTCCTATATCAGGAAGCATGGTGTGGACAAAGAAACCATTTATACTTGTTATGTCATGGATTCCAAAAGAAGATTAGATGGTGTGGTAACCGTTCGGGATTTACTAATGAATCCTTATGAAAAAACCATTGGTGATATTATGGATAAGAATGTCATCAAAGCAGTCACAACCGAGGATCAGGAGGAAGTAGCTGATCGGTTTCAAAAGTATGATTTACTTAGCCTGCCAGTCGTCGATCATGAGGATCGTCTAGTAGGGATCGTAACCGTTGATGATGTGGTGGATGTAATGGAACAGGAGGCTACAGAAGATTTTGAGAAGATGGCTGCCACGCATCCCAGTGAAAAGCCATATTTAAAAACCAGTGTATTTCAACTAGCCAAAAACAGGATTGTATGGTTATTGGTACTTATGTTGAGCAGTATGATTACAGGAGGGATTCTGGCTAATTACGAAGCTGCATTTGCAGTGATCCCTCTTCTTGTCACATTTATTCCTATGCTCACGGATACTGGTGGCAATGCGGGAAGTCAGAGCAGTACCATGATTATTCGTGGAATGGCAGTGGGAGAGATTAAAACAAACGATGTGTTTCGGGTTGTTTTCAAAGAACTAAAAGTAGCGTTAATCGTCGGTGTTATTCTGGGCTTGGTAAATTATATTCGTCTGATTCTTCTCTACCCAGGGCAGGAGATGCTTTGTCTGACGGTTGTGATCAGTCTTCTCATAACAGTTGTTCTTGCAAAAACCATAGGAGCTTTGCTTCCAATTGTAGCAAAAGTAATTCATATGGATCCTGCAATCATGGCAGCGCCACTCATTACAACGATTGTGGATGCGGTGAGCTTGATTCTTTATTTTCAACTTGCTTGTCGACTGCTGGGATTATAAAGTGTAGGAATTTGTTTGAAATCATTGTTTTTTAGTATGGTTCGTTATATAATGGAATGTATTCGTAACATCACGAAAAAAGATATAGGAGTGTGTTCATCATGAATAAAATTAGAACCAGATATGCACCCAGTCCTACCGGTCGTATGCACGTAGGAAATTTAAGAACTGCATTATATGCTTACCTGATAGCCAAGCATGAAGGGGGAGATTTTCTTCTCCGAATTGAAGATACGGACCAGGAACGGTTTGTAGAAGGCGCTGTTGAGATTATTAATAGAACGTTAGAAGAGACCGGATTGGTCCATGACGAAGGCCCGGATAAAGATGGTGGGGTTGGTCCCTATGTCCAAAGCGAACGTCATGCATCTGGAATCTATTTGGAATATGCAAAGAAATTGATTGAGCGAGGAGAAGCATATTACTGTTTCTGTGATCAAGATCGGCTTAATACTTTAAAGAAAACGGTTGATGGTCAGGAAATCATGGTTTATGACAAGCATTGTCTGTCCCTTTCAAAAGAGGAAGTGGAGGCCAATCTTTTGGAAGGAAAGCCATACGTTATCCGCCAGAATAATCCCAAGGATGGAACCACTACTTTTCACGATGATATTTATGGTGATATTACTGTAGATAATTCAGAACTTGATGATATGGTTCTTATTAAATCAGACGGATATCCCACGTATAATTTTGCTAACGTTGTGGATGACCATATGATGGGGATTACTCACGTAGTCAGAGGGAATGAGTACCTGTCATCCTCACCGAAGTATAATCGCCTTTATGAAGCATTTGGCTGGGAAGTACCGGTTTATGTGCACTGTCCATTGATCACAAACGAAGAGCATAAAAAGCTAAGTAAAAGAAGCGGACATGCTTCTTATGAGGACCTGATCGAACAGGGATTTATTTCAGAAGCGGTTGTTAACTATGTAGCTTTGCTTGGCTGGTCCCCTGTTGGGAATCAGGAGATATTTCTTTTGGACGATTTGATCCGGGAATTTGATTACCACAATTTAAGCAAATCACCGGCTGTATTTGATGTAGCAAAGTTAAAATGGATGAACAGCGAATACATGAAAGCTATGGATTTTGACCGTTTTTATGAGTTGGCAGAACCCTATTTAAAAGCGGTAATTAAAAAAGATATGGATCTTAGAAAGATAGCAGCTATGGTTAAATCAAGAATTGAGATTTTCCCAGATATCGAGAATCATATTGACTTTTTCGAAACACTTCCCGAATATGATTGTTCTTTGTATGCTAATAAAAAGATGAAGACTAGTCCGGAAACCTCTCTTGGTGTATTAATGGAAGTGCTTCCCATTTTAGAGGCTCAGGAAGACTTCAGCAATGATGCCCTTTATGCTACTTTGTCTCAATATGTGAAAGAAAAAGAGTATAAGACAGGATTTGTTATGTGGCCTCTGCGGATTGCAGTTTCTGGAAAGCAGATGACTCCGGCAGGTGCTACGGAGATTATGGAGGTTCTTGGGAAAGAAGAGTCTATAAAAAGGATACAAAAAGGGATTGAACTTTTAAACCAGGTGTCTTGATTGAAGAGAAGAAAAGACAGGGGTTCCGGTTGATACGGAGTCTCTGTTTTTCTTTTGTATGGAGGATAGGATGAATCAACAGGTTACATATGAAGGAGCACAGAAGGTAGCGATTCTACATAACAAAGGTCCGATGCTTGTATTAGCAGGTCCAGGATCTGGCAAGACGTTTACAATCACGCATCGGGTTCGGTATTTAATCCAACAATATGGAGTGAATCCTTCTAATATACTAGTGATTACCTTTACAAAAGCAGCAGCAAGAGAGATGAAAGATCGTTTTTTAAACTTAACGGAGGGGACTTCTGCCACTGTAGGGTTTGGAACGTTTCATGCCATTTTTTTTCGGATCTTAAAATATGCCTATCGCTATGATGCCCGTAATATCATAAGAGAAGAACAAAAGATAGGGTTTGTTAAGGAAGAGATGGTCCGCTTAAATATAGAAGTGGAAGATGAAATGGAATTTGTTACATCGATTTTATCAGAGATTAGTTCTGTGAAGGGTGAAATGATAGATTTGGAACATTACTACTCCAAGAATTGTTCTGAGGAAACCTTCAAACAGCTGTATCAGGGGTACGAAGACCGGTTGAGACATGCCAATCTGATTGATTTTGATGATATGCTGGTTATGTGTTACGATCTGTTTACACAGAGAAAAGACATATTGAATGCATGGCAAAATAAATACAAGTATATTCTGATTGATGAGTTTCAGGATATTAACCGGGTTCAATATGAAATTGTACGGATGTTGGCGGCACCTGAGGATAATCTTTTTATTGTAGGGGATGATGATCAGTCCATATACCGGTTTCGGGGAGCCAAGCCGGAGATCATGCTTGGATTTACAAAAGATTATAAAAATGCCCAAAAAGTTCTGCTTAATATTAATTTTCGCAGTACATTAGAAATCGTAGAAACAGCAGGAAAACTGATTTCCCATAATCAGATGCGCTTCAATAAAAAAATCGTACCTCAGAAGGGATCAGGAAAACCAGTTGTAACAAGGGTTTGGCAGGACCCCCAGGAAGAGACGCTTGAGATCGTTGGAGAGATTATGAATTATCGGAAAGCGGGGTATGATTTAAAGGAGATTGCAGTTCTTTACCGGACCAACCTTATGCCCCGATTATTGATCGAGAAACTTATGGAGTTTAATCTTCCATTCTCTATGAAAGATTCTGTTCCAAACTTATTCCAGCATTGGATTGCGAAGCATATCATAGCCTACATTCGTGTATCCACTGGAGAGTTAACACGATCCAATGTGCTCTCAATCGTGAATCGTCCAAACCGGTATATCAGCCGGGATGCGTTAGAAAGTAATCTTGTTAACTGGGAAGGGGTAAAATCTTTTTACCAAGACAAAAACTGGATGATTGAGAGGATCGAACAGCTGGAGTATGATTTGCGTATGATTCGGAATATGGATCCAGTTGCTGCGGTAAACTATATTAGAAAAGCAACCGGGTATGATGACTATATTCGGGAATATGCCCAGTACAGGAGAATGAAGCCAGAAGAGTTATTTGAGATTCTAGATCAGCTTCAGGAAAGTGCGGCTTCTTTTACTTCTTTTGATCAATGGTTTCATCACATGAAGGAATACGAGGAAGAGTTAAAGGCTCAGGTACAGTCAGGAGAAGGCAAAGGAGAGGGTGTGGCACTGATGACCATGCACAGTTCCAAGGGTTTGGAGTATAAGATTGTCTATTTAATCGATGCAAACGAGGGTGTGACACCTCATCATAAAGCGGTTCTTCCTGCGGATTTAGAGGAAGAGAGACGCATGTTTTATGTTGCAATGACAAGAGCCAAAGAGCGACTTCATGTAAACTACGTCAGAGAACGGTATAGCAAAAAGCAAGAGGTATCCCGTTTTGTGAGAGAATATCTGGGAAGGGAATAAAGGGAAGAAAATTTTATGAAAACCTGTGTGCATATTTACTGTGGAGATGGAAAAGGTAAGACAACAGCGGCAATTGGTTTAGCCGTACGGGCCTTTGGGAGTGGAAAAAAAGTATTGATAACCCGGTTTTTAAAGACGGACCATTCCGGTGAGGTAGCTGCGCTCGCCAATCTTTCTGGAATAACGGTTACCCCTTGTGAACGGAGCTTTGGATTTTTTACCAAGATGAGCGAACAACAAAAAAAAGAGGCGGCAGTCTATTACTCAGATTTGTTACATGGAACATTTTTAAAAGTAAAAGAGGAAAATTACGATATGCTTGTGCTAGATGAGATCATGGCTGTTTGTAATTATGGACTTGTGGATGAAAACATAGTTTTGGAGTTTCTTTCTCACAGACAAGATGGACTTGAAGTAGTGATGACCGGAAGAAATCCCTCCTCGCAACTCATAGAATCTGCCGATTATGTATCGGAGATTAAAAAGATTAAACATCCTTATGATGATGGGATTCAAGCAAGAAAAGGAATTGAATATTAAGAGGAAAATCTCTTGATTTTTCACCATTTGTTTGATAAAGTGGACTCAGGCGTAAACCAAACGCCAGGACAAACAGATTAAGAAAAAGAGAGGTAACAAGATGGCACAGGATCCTAATTTAGAGCACGACGAAATAGAAGGCCAGGAAGAGATGACTGTAACACTGACCCTGGATGACGGATCAGAGTTGGAGTGCGTGGTTCTTACTATTTTTACAGCAGGCGAGAGAGATTATATCGCACTACTTCCTATGGCTGGTCCAGAGGCAGAAGAGGGTGAAGTGTATCTGTATCGTTATTCGGAAAAGGAAGATGGACAGCCGGATCTTGAGAATATTCAAGATGATGCGGAATATGAGATAGTAGCAGATGCTTTTGATCAGATGTTAGACGAAGCAGAATATGATGAGTTAGTAGACGAAGACGAGAAATAGACAAACAAGGAAAGTCGGGGCAGATCCAGATTGGGATCCAGCCCCGGCTTTTGTTGTCTTATTCTACACTTTATCAAAGGCCATCAATGGAGGAAATCCCCATAAACTGCATATCTTTTGGCAGATCGGACAAAAAAGAGAGAGGTGTCTTATCAATGGGATGAAGAAAATCCAACCGGTAAGAGTGCAGGGCCTGACGAGTGATATAATGATAGTCTGGGTGATATAAAAAATCCCCTGGAATTGGGTGGCCGATTGAGGCAAGGTGCACGCGGATCTGATGCGTGCGTCCTGTTTCCAGTTGGATTTCGGCAAGCGAATGGTGGGTTTTAGGATCATAATATAGTGTCTTGTAAAATGTAGAAGCGTTCTCTCCATATAAAGGCTGGACACATCGTTTGATGATAGATCCCTCTGCACGGGCAATGGGGGTATGAATCCATCCTTGCTGCGGCAGCTTCCCACAGACAATTGCAAGGTATCGGCGGTGTATGGCTCTGCGCTTCATCATATCGTATAAAATGCAGGCGCTTAACGAATGCTTGGCTACGATCAAAAGCCCAGTGGTGTCCCGATCTAGGCGATTGATAATCCGGGATGTGAACGCTTCCCCTTTGTTTTTAAAATAATAGGCGAGTCCATTGGCGAGGGTTGTTTTTCGATTCCCTTGGGATGGGTGAACAGGAATACCAGCTTCTTTATAGATCACCATAAGGTGTTCATCTTCATATTCAATGTGAATAGGGACAGGGGTGGGAACAAGAGGGGATTCGTTTGAGTCGTCTTGCAATAAAACCGTTAATTCATCCCCAGGCTTTAAAACATAAGTGGTGAAAACCAGGTTCCCGCTGAGGGTAATCCCGTTTTGTGTTTTTCGAAGCTGGCGGATCAGACTTTGGGAATATCCTTGATCTAAGAGAAGTTGGTGGACGGTTATTGGTTCAGATCCTTTCGGGTTCGTATAAGTCATAGTCATATTTTTCATAAAGTGATTCTATCATGAGGCAAGAAGTTTGACAAGATGAAACGAAGGGGTATAATAAACTTGAAGAAAAGAAAAGTGAGGGTTTAACATGTGGAATCAGAAGATTTATGAAGCAATAGAAAAAGAATTAGAGAAAAACCACATTGAAGAAGATGTGGATGAATTTATGCTTGAATTGGCAGAATGCCTGGAAGAAAGTGAAATCATGGATAAAGAAGTAAGCAAAACGGAAACCTATGGGAAGACACAGGTTATGGTTACGGGTGTCTGTACCCTACAGGAGGAAGAAGTTGATGTTTTAATAAAGCGGATAAAAATTGGGAAAAATGAGTTTGAAATTAACGATTATCTCCTGTAGAGAATAGGGATAAAGAAATGGAGATGGAACGAATATGAAAACATGGATACAGGATTATTCCCCAAAAGAAATTTTTATGGATTTATTCACGGATCTAATTGGAGCCGTCTTATTCAACATAGGAATTTATAATTTTGCAGTGCAAGCACAGTTTGCACCAGTAGGAGTTTCAGGAATCGCGTTGATTCTTAGGCATCTATTCGGGTTCCCTATGGGAATTACCAGTATTGTATTAAACATACCGATTATCCTCATTAGCTATCAATTACTTGGAAAGCGATTTCTGCTACGGTCAATAAAAAGCATGTTGATCTTTGCTTTGGTTCTGGATTACGTGGTTCCTTATTTACCGATCTATCAGGGAAATCCTTTGTATGCCTCCGCCTGTACGGGTATTTTTTCAGGACTGGGACTAGCGATTGTTTATTTAAGAAACTGCTCCACGGGAGGGACGGATTTTCTTGTTATGGCGATCCGGAAGTTAATTCCTCATATTACAATAGGAAAAATCTCTCTTGTAGTAGATGCCATTGTAATTATTGCTGGCGGTTTTGTATTCCGCAATTTGGATTCGGTTATACTTGGACTTGTCTCTTCGATCGTGACGACAATGGTAATTGACAAGATCATATATGGGCTAGGAGCTGGAAAACTTGTGTTTGTAGTCACTTCCCGTGAGATGGATGTGGCATTACGGATTGAAGAGTCAACCAAAAGAGGATGCACATTCTTACAAGGACAAGGTTCCTTTAGCCAGGATCAGAAGAAAGTGGTGATGTGTGCCTGCAATAACAGTCAAGTGATTTCGATCCGAAAGGCGATTCATGAAACGGATCCATCTGCCTTTTTAATTATTACCGACTCCAATGAAGTCTATGGAGAGGGATTTAAATCAATTGGTGGGCAGCAGATCTAAGCTGTCTACCCTCCATTTAAGTGCTTCTCTTTTCCCGAAGCATGATCAACAATCTTATCTTTCTTCAAAAAAATAGCTCTTTGAATACTGTCCGTTCCGAATTTGCTGCGAATTAGGTCCACAGCTTTTTCCATATCTTTTATCTTTTTGGTATGTTCTGTTTCAAATAGGTTCATCTGAGTGAATCCATCTTCTGAAATTTTGGTTGCTCTTACACCGATCAGTCGTAACGGGGTATGATCCCAGAATTCTTGTAACAATCTGCAAGCATTCTCATAAATGACAGAAGTAGAATCTGTTGGATTGTTTTGTGTGGTTTGATGGGACTGACTGTGAAAATCCCAATCTTTTACTTCCACACAGATACAATTACATAGCATGTGGTCAGCTCGTAGACGTGCACCGACTGTCTCACATAAAGAAAGTATAACCTGACATGCGGTTTCAAAATCCCTCACGTCTTTGGATAAAGTGATGCTGTTTCCATATCCTTTATTTCTGGGTTCACGGTTTACAACAGGAGAAATATCTTTTCCCCATGCGTAGTCATGAATTAAAACGGCATATTTTTCTCCTAACAAATGAACCAGATGCCGGACATCGCAGTCGGCTAGTTCTCCGATGGTACGAATGCCAATGCTTCCAAGCTTTTTTTCGGCAGAGTGTCCCACAAAAAACAAATCTCCGATGGGAAGGGGCCACATCTTCGTAGGGATTTCATGGGGGAACAGGGTATGGCAGAGGTCGGGTTTCTTAAAATCAGAGGCCATTTTTGCTAACAGTTTATTTGGGGCAATTCCAACGTTTACCGTAAATCCCAGTTCTTTAAAGACCCGTTTTCGTATCTGATTCGCCACTTCAATGGGTTCTCCAAAAAGATGAATGGTAGTACTCATATCCAGAAAAGCTTCATCTATGCTAAATTTTTCCATATCAGGAGTATAATCAGATAATAGTTGCATCAGATTCCGTGAGTTTTCAATATAAACATCAAAACGTGCAGGAACTACCATTAGATTGGGACATTTATTAAGAGCCTTTATGATGGGCTCTCCAGTTGTTATTCCGTACTTCTTTGCGGAAGTGGATTTTGCCAGAACAATTCCATGTCGGGAGGCTAAATCTCCTCCCACCAAAGAAGATATGGTACGCAGATCAAGCGAGTTAGGATCTTTTTTTAAACGATCTACAGATTCCCAGCTTAAAAATGCGGAGTTTACGTCTATATGAAAAATCAAAGGTTCGTGTAACATGAATCCTCCTCCTTTCTTCCTTTCCTCTATTATATCGAAACTATGTTCGAAAAGTAAAGGGGAATAATTAAAAATTTCAAGGAATAGGATAAATTAAAGTCATACGGGAGGCTTTTTTATGAGGCATGCCGAAGGTCTATTTCTGGCAGTGGCAGGATTTATGATTCTTTTTTCTTCAGGCAAATATGCTATAAGGCTGGCACAAAAAGAGACCGTCAATGAAAAAGTGGCAGTAACAGTGGAAAATCAGAAAAGCGACGCACCGATACCGATAAAAGATGAGTTAAATCTGCATGCTCAGTCCGCAGTTTTAATGGATGCCTTAACTGGGCGGATTTTATATGGAAAAAATGAAGAAGTGGAAAGACCCATGGCAAGTACAACGAAGATTATGACCTGCATTATTGCCTTAGAACAGGGGAAATTGTCAGATGTGGTCACGGCGAGTCAAAATGCAGCAGCTCAGCCCAAAGTTCATTTAGGGGTATACAAAGGGGAGACTTTCCGATTAAAAGACTTACTCTACAGCCTTATGCTAGAATCCCATAACGATGCGGCAATGATGATTGCAGAACATGTGGGGGGCAGTCGAGAAGGATTTGCAAAAATGATGAATGAAAAGGCGAAGCAGATCGGTTGCAGCCATACATATTTTATTACGCCCAATGGCCTGGATGCCCAAGAAGAAAAAGATGGAGAAGTAAAGATTCATTCTACCACTGCAGCAGACCTAGCAAGAATTATGAACTATTGCATCAAGGTTTCTCCCAAAAACGATGAATTCCTAGAAATTACAGGAACTCAAAATTATTCGTTTCAAGATCTGGAAGGAAAGAGGTCTTTTGGCTGCAACAATCACAATGCACTTTTACATTCCATGAATGAAGCATTATCTGGAAAAACAGGATTTACAGGAGGGGCTGGGTATTCCTATGTCGGAGCGGCTCAAAGCGATGGGAGAGTTTATACGCTTGCACTTTTGGGGTGCGGTTGGCCTCCTCATAAAACATATAAATGGTCCGATGCAAGAAAATTGTTTGAGTATGGTATGAAACGATACCATTTTCGAGAGGTATATCAAGATCCCAAACTTCCAGAGATCTTAATCAAAGAAGGCATTCCGGTGAATGGGGACCTGGGAAACCCAGTCTTGTTAGCTGCGGATATTGGAGAAATTGAGGACAAAAGTCTGAAGCTCTTGCTGGCGGATGAGGAATCGGTTAACATACAAATGGAAGTTCCAAAAGAACTAGAAGCCCCTGTAAAAAAGGGTCAGACGGTGGGACGGGTGGTTTATCGGCTCAATGGCACCATTATAAAATCCTATCCGGTTTATTTAAAAAGTGGTGCAAAGCGGATCACATCCATCTGGTGTATGAAACATGTTATATTAAAATATCTTGACATGTCAGGACAACATAATAATCAGAAAGAAGTATCCGCATTTCATTAGAAATTAAAAAAAGCAGCAATAAAATTACTTTTTGTTGCTTTTTTTGCGTTCTATTTAAGCATTTAATATGAGACAATCTCCATCTTCCAAAGTTGTCTGACCGTCAGGGATAAGGGAAGTTCCCTTTCGCTGGATTAAAAAGATTAAGGTATCTTTGGGGAGTGTTAGTTCACTTACTTGTTTCTTTTTCCAGGGATGATAGGGACCGATCTGGACTTCCCTTAATTTCAGACTGGTCTTATCGGTATATTCGGTGCCGTTTAATATTATGGTATCTCCTGATTGTAAGGTAGTATCTCCCCCAGGGATTAGAGTTTTTTTGTCCCGTATTATCATGACCGCCATCATACCGTCTGGTATGATAATCTCTTTTAAAGACTGATTGACCCAGGGATGATCTTCTGGGAGATGGATCTTTGTTAAGTGGACGGCTGGATCTTCGCTGTAATCGTTAAAGGTTTTAAATATATTTTCGGTTTGACCGATCATATTCAGCTTTAAAGCAACAAAAGGAAGAAACGTTCCTTGAAGGGCGACTGAGAGTAGACAGACGCAAAAAACAATGTGGAAGATATCCAGATTGATGCCAGAAGGGCTTAATACAGTCATAATGGCAAAAACGATGGAGGCGGCTCCCCTCAGTCCAGCCCAGGAGATTAATAGCTGCTGTTTAAATGGAACTTTAAACGGATGTAAAATTAAAAATACAGCAGATGGGCGTGCGATGAAGAGCATAAATGCCATGATGCACACAGAAGGAATGATAACCGGAATGATCTTGGTAGGAAAACAGAGAAGACCAAGTAGGAAGAATAAAATAATCTGCATCATACCGGTGATTCCGTCAAAAAAGCGAACCAACTCTATCTTATTGTTGATTTTACTGTTGCCAAGTAAGATACCGGCAATGTAAACACTCAAAAAGCCATTCCCTCCTACGATGCTGGAAGCCCCATAGGTAAAGAGTGCGATCGCCATAGCCAGGATTGGAAGCATTTCACGGGAACGAAAGTGCTTTATACTGAAAAAGTATCTGCCTGCATATCCGGCAATCACTCCGAGTAAAAGACCAAAAAAAAGTTGAGACAAAAAGCGAAGAAGAACGTTAGAGGGGGAGGCAAATCCAGCCATTATACTTAGAATCACGGTTGTCATCATATAAGCGATGGGATCGTTGCTTCCGCTCTCTACTTCCAGTATAGAAGCGGTACCATCCACCAGATTTAGTTTCTTTGCTCTTAATATGGAAAAAACACTTGCGGCATCTGTAGAACCAAGAACGGAACCAATCAGCATGCCCTGGAGTAATGAGGTCTTTAATACAAACATGCAGAAAAAGCCGGTGAGCATCGCAGTTAAGATGACACCGATGGTGGAAAGCAGGATGGCTTTCTTTGCGACCGGTTTTGCTTCTTTCCAGTTGGTACAAAAACCACCGTAAAAAATAATGAATAGTAAGGCAGTGGTACATATATTTTCAGATAGTTGATAGTCTGAAAATTTAATTTGAAAAATTCCATCGATACCAAACATCATTCCAAGCAAAATAAAAAGCAGAAGGGCAGGAACGCCAATCTTATAGGATAAGTTATTTGCAAAAATACATAGTATGCAGACAACTGCAGACACAATTAAAAAAGATTCCATTAATGCCTCCTTATATGTATATACTATATACAGTATAACATAAGTCCCTCGAAACAGGAACACGATAAAATAAATTGTATAAAGTCTTGACCCATGATATAGTAAGTATACTTTTATTGCAGAAAGGAAGTCACAAAAGTATGAGTTTGAAAAAAATCTTACCAATAATTGTAGGGAACACGGTGTATGCCCTGGCAGTTGCGCTTTTTATATTACCAGGAGGTCTAATCACTGGAGGAACCACTGGACTTGCATTAATCGCACATTATCAGTTTGGAGTACCGGTGGCTGTATTTGTTGGTGTGTTTAATATTATCATGTTTGCAGTTGGTGCCTGGATCCTTGGAAAGCCTTTTGCAATTACAACCTTAATCAGTACCTTTTACTATCCCTTTATATTAGGGGTTTTTGAAAACTTATTTGGAAGCGCAGCAATGACGAATGATCGGATGCTGTCAACGGTGTTTTCTGGGCTTTTGATTGGGGCTGGAATCGGACTTGTCATACGTGCAGGTGCTTCCACTGGTGGAATGGATATTCCTCCCCTCGTTCTCAATAAAAAGTGGAACATTCCAGTATCCATGTCCATGTCGGTGTTTGACTGTATGATTTTATTGGGTCAGATGATATTTTCAAATAAAGAACAGATTCTTTATGGAATCTTACTGGTGATGCTGTATACCATGGTTCTTGATAAAGTGCTGGTTATTGGCCGAAATCAGATGCAGGTAAAGATCATCAGTGAAAAATATGAACAAATCAACTATGCCATCCAAAAACAAATGGACCGGGGAACAACCCTTTTGTCAAGTGAAGGTGGATATTTACGAAAATCTTCCTATACAGTTCTTACTGTAGTATCGGGCAGACAGCTTTCAAAGATCAATGAACTGGTTATGGGGATTGATCCAAATGCCTTTCTTGTGATCAATCAGGTCAATGAGGTTCGTGGAAGAGGATTTACGCTCCATAAAGAGTATAAATAATTAATATCGTGGGAAGATAATCTTACAGATTGATAACTAAGGTTTACGGTTTTAGAAACTCTATTGACTTACAATCCTGGCTGGTGCTATACTGTGCCCGTTGAGAAAATGGACGCAGGGAGGAACAGGAAAATGCTAAGAAAAATATATTCTTCAATCATACTTGCATTTTTTTTAATGGTTGTCTTGTTGGCAGGTTGTGCAGGAAAAGAAAAACCAAAGGCAACGAAGGAGATGAATAAAACAGAATTGAGATCTGCGGCCAATCCAAGAGAAGAGGCAATATCTGAAGTGAGTACAGAGGAAGAAACCGTTATAGAAACGGAGCAAAAAGATGAAAAATTGGAAGCATTTGCAGAAATAGTTCAAGAAGCGGTTTCTGATCGGAATTTAGAAGCACTCTCTGATCTTTTGTCTTATCCATGTAAATTGGTAACAGTAGATCAAGAAATCATATCGTTGAAAAACAAGGAAGATCTGATAAAACAAAATCCAGATTTGGTTTTTGGTGATGATTTGATGATTGCAATCGCGAATGTTGATACCGCAACTTTAAAGCATTCTGGGAACGGAGTGGTATTGGGAGAGGATTCATCCTACCTTATTTTCCATAAAATGGAAGCTGGTGATTATGGGATCAAAGAAATCAGAGAATAACCATGTGCAATGTGTATATAAATGCTCGACAAGAATATACAATATGACGGAAAAAAATACAAAAAATGATAAAGTGCTAATTAATGTTCGGAGTAAAAGACCATGGATTGTAAGAAATTCATAGTTTTTTGCTCTTTTTTTAACAAAAAGAACTTGAAATAAATTAGGATTAATTATACAATTATAATTGGCAGAAATTGGTGTTATTATATAGTCTTTTTCATTATTTTATTTATACGACTATACAAATATTACAAAATGGAGGATTGCAAAATGAGTAATTCAACACAAACATCGGCAAGTGATCGAATCATTACTTTGCTTGATGAGAACAGTTTTGTTGAAGTCGGCAGTTATATAACTGCAAGAAATACGAATTTCAACATGACAGCAAGGGAAACTCCTGCTGACGGTGTTGTTACCGGATACGGTACCATCGGAGGCTGCCTTGTGTATGTGTACAGCCAGGACTCATCCGTGATGGGTGGGGCTGTAGGAGAAATGCACGCGAAGAAGATCACAAAACTTTACACCATGGCTATGAAAACAGGAGCACCCGTGATCGGACTCATCGATTGTGCAGGTTTAAGGCTTCAAGAAGCAACCGATGCTTTGAATGGTTTTGGTGAAATTTATATGAGCCAGACCTTAGCATCTGGAATTATTCCACAGATTACAGCTATTTTTGGGACATGTGGAGGCGGTATGGCAGTTGCTGCAGCGTTGTCAGATTTTACGTTTATGGAAAGTAAATCAGCAAAACTGTTTGTCAATTCACCAAATGCAATACAGAATAACTACACAGAAAAATTAAATACTGCATCTGCAGATTTTCAGAGCAAAGAAGCAGGAATGGTTGATGGAGTAGGAGAGGAAGAGGGAATTCTTAACGATATCAGAACTCTTATTTCTGTTCTACCAGCCAACAATGAAGATGACATGTCGTATGACGAGTGTAAGGATGACCTTAACCGTATCTGTTCCGATCTGGCTAATTATGTGGGGGATACGGCTATCGCATTGACTCAGATATCGGATGATCAGTTCTTTATGGAGACCAAAAAGGAGTATGCCTCCTCTATGGTAACCGGATTTATCCGTTTGAATGGTTCCACCGTGGGTTGTGTAGCCAATCGAACAGAATCTTATGATGAAAGTGGTTTAAAGACAGCTTCTTATGATGCTTTATTAAGCGCAGAAGGATGTAGCAAAGCTGCTGAATTTGTACAGTTTTGTGATGCCTTTGACATTCCCGTTCTTACCTTAGTGAATGTAAAAGGATACGAAGCAACCGAGCGTTCCGAGAAAATGATCGCAAAAGCAGCCGCTTCTCTTACGTATGCATATGCGAATGCAACCGTGCCTAAAGTTACGGTAATCATTGGTGAGGCATTTGGTAGTGCGTATCTTTCCATGAACAGCAAATCCATTGGTGCAGATGTGGTCTATGCATGGCCAGAAGCTTCTGTTGGTATGATGGATCCTGTGGAGGCGGCTAAAATTATGTATGCGTCTGAAATTGCAGAAGCAGAAGATGGAAAAGCATTGCTAGATGAGAAAACAGAAAGTTATAAGAGCCTTCAATCCAGTGCTGTTTCTGCAGCAAAGAGGGGATATGTTGATGACATCATTGATGCCAGCGAGACTAGATCACGAGTTATTGCTGCATTTGAAATGTTGTTCACAAAAAGAGAGGATCGTCCGGCAAAAAAACATGGCACGATTTAGAATGAGGTGACAGAGATATGAATCTTAATATGAAACGAGTAGCATTGGGAATTATTATGGCGATCTGTCTCTTTTCATTATCAGCGTGCAGCAAATCCGATACTGCATCCAGTGAAATCGATGCCAGTGTACAGTCGCAGCTTGAGCAGCTTCCTGCTTCCTTCTTGCAGATGTACACGGATCTAAAGGACAGTGATGTAGATCAGTTTAAAAAGAATATGTTGCAGCAGGATCAATTTGCCGTACTGGCAGAAGGCGTAGATAGCTGGGAGAATGTGAAGGACGAGTTGGGTGCCTTTGTATCGATTTCAGATGCGGTTACTGTCGAGACGGTTGATCACGGCTATTCTGCAACGGTCAATGCTGTCTTTGAAAAGAGAACAATGGATTTTTCCATAACAACGGATTCCAGACTAACAAAGATTACGGGTGTGGCTTTTATTCCCCAGTATCAATTTGTGGAGAGACTTGAAAAAGCAGGTCTTAACACTTTAATGGGAATGGGGACAGTATTTTCAGTGCTGATTTTTATCAGTTTGTTGATCGGCTGTTTCCGCCATATAGGAAAACTGGAAGAAAAATTATTAAACAGGGGAAAGAAAAAAGAACCTGTAATAGAACCGGCAGTTACTGAAGAGGTATCAGAAGAACAACCGGAAGAAGACCTTTCCGATGATTTGGAGCTGGTGGCTGTTATAACGGCAGCAATTGCAGCATCAACCGGAAGTTCACCAAGCGGTTTGGTGGTACGTTCTATTAAACGTGCATCAACTGGAAAATGGAAGAAAGCATAAACGATCAGGAGGATTCTCATCATGAAAAATTATACAATTACAGTAAATGGTAATGTTTACGATGTAACCGTAGAAGAAGGCAGCGGGAATATGGCTTCGACACAAACGGTTTCAGCTCCTGCAAAAAAAGCAGCAGCACCGGCACCGAAAAAAGTAGCAGCTCAGGGCGCAGAAGGCTCTGTAAAAGTGGCAGCACCTATGCCAGGTAAGATTTTGAATGTAAAAGTAAGCTCAGGTCAGTCTGTTAAAAAAGGCGATGTCATGCTCGTTCTAGAAGCAATGAAGATGGAGAATGAGATCGTAGCACCTTCCGATGGAACAGTTGCCAGCATTCATGCAGCAGTCGGTGATTCCGTAGAAGCAGGCGCAACATTAGCTACATTAAACTAGTACGGAAAGATCCGCTAAAAAGATAAATAGCGCGGATTCCTTATGGAGGGATTAACATGAATTATATTAGTAATACATTCAGCAATCTTCTTCAGCAGACCGCATTCTATAACCTTACGGCAGGTAATTTGATCATGATTTTGGTTGCCTTTTTGTTCTTGTATTTGGCGATCAGAAAAGGATTTGAACCCCTGCTTCTGGTACCGATTTCTTTTGGTATGCTGTTGGTAAATATCTATCCAGATATTATGAAGGAGATAGGAACAGATGGTTCCGGCGGCGGACTGCTGCAGTACTTTTTCAAATTGGATGAATGGGGCATCTTGCCTCCCCTTATTTTTATGGGGGTAGGTGCTATGACGGATTTTGGCCCCTTAATTGCCAATCCGAAAAGCTTTCTTCTGGGTGCGGCAGCCCAGTTCGGTATATATTCCGCCTATTTTATGGCGATCCTTATGGGCTTTAATGACAAAGCAGCGGCAGCGATCTCAATCATCGGTGGTGCAGATGGACCAACCTCCATTTTCCTTGCTGGTAAATTGGGAATGACGTCTCTCATGGGACCGATTGCAGTAGCCGCGTATTCCTATATGGCTTTGGTGCCCATCATTCAACCACCAATTATGAAGCTTTTAACCACAGAAAAAGAGAGAAAGATCAAGATGGAACAGCTTCGCCCGGTCTCCAAATTGGAACGAATCTTATTCCCGATTGTTGTAACGACTGTGGTATGTATGATTCTTCCGACAACGGCTCCGTTGATTGGTATGCTGATGCTGGGGAACTTATTTAAAGAATCTGGAGTGGTGAAACAGTTATATGAAACAGCAAGCAATGCACTGATGTATATCGTGGTAATTCTTCTTGGTACTTCAGTAGGAGCGACCACCAGTGCAGAGGCGTTTTTAAACTGGAATACCATTAAAATTGTTGTTCTTGGTCTGATCGCATTTTCGATTGGAACAGGGACAGGTGTTTTGTTTGGAAAACTGATGTGCAAAATCACAGGCGGAAAGGTGAATCCATTGATTGGATCTGCCGGCGTTTCTGCGGTTCCTATGTCAGCCCGTGTATCTCAAAAAGTTGGTGCGGAAGCAGATCCATCTAACTTTCTGTTGATGCATGCTATGGGTCCTAACGTAGCCGGTGTAATTGGTACGGCTGTTGCAGCCGGTACCTTTATGGCTATATTCGGAGTAAGATAATCATACCGGAAGAATAGCTTTTCCGGACATATATGTGAATAATAAAACCAGGAGGTAAGACAATGGCAGATATAGAAAAAAAGCCGGTTAAGATTGTAGAGACAGTTCTTCGTGATGCTCATCAGTCTTTGCTGGCAACAAGAATGACGACCGATCAGATGCTTCCAGTTGTAGAGAAGATGGATAAAGTCGGCTATTACGCAGTTGAATGCTGGGGCGGTGCTACCTTTGATGCATGCCTTCGATTCTTAAAAGAAGATCCCTGGATGAGATTAAGAAAATTAAGGGATGGATTTAAAGATACAAAGCTTCAGATGTTGTTTCGTGGTCAGAACATTTTAGGATATAATCACTATGCAGATGATGTGGTGGAGTACTTTGTCCAGAAATCATTGGCGAACGGCGTGGACATAATCCGTATCTTTGACTGTTTGAATGATATCCGTAATTTAAAGACTGCAGTTTCAGCCTGTAACAAAGAAAAAGGGCATGCTCAGGTTGCGTTATGTTATACTTTGGGAGATTCTTATACACTGGATTATTGGAAAAATATTGCAAAAAATATCGAGGATATGGGTGCAGATTCTATCTGTATTAAGGATATGGCAGGACTTTTAACTCCTTACAAGGCAGATGAACTGGTGCGAGCGCTTAAAGAGTCAACAAAACTTCCGATTGATCTGCATACCCATTATACATCGGGTGTCGCTTCCATGACCTATTTAAAAGCAGTAGAGGCAGGATGTGATATTATTGATACAGCAATGTCTCCTCTTGCTCTTGGAACCAGCCAGCCAGCAACTGAGGTTATGGTTGAAACTTTCAAAGGGACTCCTTTTGATACCGGATATGATCAGACACTGCTTGGTGATATTGCAGCTTATTTCCAGCCGATTCGGGAAGAAGCATTAAAGAATGGACGGTTAAATCCAAAGGTTCTTGGTGTTAATATCAAAACTTTGCAGTATCAGGTTCCTGGAGGAATGTTGTCAAATCTAGTTGGCCAATTGAAGGAAGCTGGACAGGAAGACAAATATGTTCAGGTACTGGAAGAAGTTCCGAGAGTAAGAAAAGACTTTGGTGAGCCACCTCTTGTTACCCCTTCTTCTCAGATCGTAGGAACTCAGGCAGTTCTTAATGTAATTAGTGGAGAGCGTTATAAGATGGTAACAAAGGAATCCAAAAAGATCCTGATGGGTGAATTTGGGCAAACAGCGAAACCATTTAATGAAGAAGTACAAAAGAAAATCATTGGAGATGAAAAGCCAATCACATGTCGTCCTGCTGATTTAATCAAACCCCAGCTTGCTCATTTTGAAAAGGAGTGCGCTCAGTGGAAACAACAGGATGAAGATGTTCTGTCTTATGCACTATTCCCAGCGGTTGCCAAAGATTTCTTTGAATATCGCGAGGCACAGCAAACCGGTGTGGATGCTGCCGCAGCAGATAAGAAAAACAAGACGTATCCTGTATAAATAAGAAGCGTAAGAATAAAAAGATAGAAAAATTTGTAACAGTCAGGTTCTTTTTGCAGAAACAGTTGTATCAATGATACTGTTTTCTGCAGAGAGGACCTGTTTTTTTGATAAAATATAAAGTTTTTCTTACAAATAATTCCAATTGCCTAAAGTTTAACTAGAATCAGTTGACACATGGTAACATTTGTCATTATAATGAATAAATGTATGATTTACAATTTATTGGAAAATTAAAAATACAAGAGGGCTTATTGGGAGAAACAGATGAAAAAGTATATAAAAGCTCGTAAAATGGCTATAATTTTGGCCAGTGTTCTCGTGTTGGATTCATTGGTAGGATCCATTTCACCATACATAAATGCATATGCATATACAGATAAACAAGCTACGGTTCAGGCGAGTTCTCTTAATGTGAGAAGTGGTCCGGGCACAGCTTATAAAGTTGTGACTAAATTAACAAATGGGGCTTCTGTTACTGTAGTCAATGAAAAGAATGCATCTGACGGTGCCCTATGGTATGAAATTCGTTTTAATGGTACCGGTGGTAAGGCAGTGACAGGGTATGTGTCGAAAAGCTTTCTTAAATTCCCGTCAGCATATACTAGGAACAGTGATTTTGAGTCCCATTTATCTTCGGAAGGGTTTCCTGAAAGTTATAAAATACGTCTTCGGGCTTTGCATGCAGAACATCCCCAATGGATATTCCGGGCACAACAAACAAACATTGACTGGAATACAGCGTTAAAAGAAGAAAGCAAGGTTGGGAAAACACTAGTACATACAAATAGCATGTCCTCTTGGAAATCTGTGGAGAGTGGTGCATATAATTGGGACAACAGTAAATGGGTGGGCTATGATGGAAATAGTTGGGTGACAGCATCGGAAGATATTGTTAAATATTACATGGATCCCAGGAACTTTTTAGATGATACAAATGTCTTTCAGTTTTTGACGCATACGTATGATAGTAACAAGCATACCATAGAAGGTCTCAATACCATGGTAAAGGGAACTTTTTTATCTGGTGGGACGGTGAATACAGACAATTCCTCTTCCAATGGAGGGAGCAATCCAGGGAATGGAGATGGAACTTCAGGAGATGGAAACGGTACGGGACCGGGAGCAGGTACGGGACCGGGCGCTCAGTTAACACCCCCCAAAGAGTCGAAACAATCTGGCTCTGATAATGTGAGCCAGGAATCCCCACATGCCTCCATCGTGCCTAAAAATGCACCGCTTCTAATGGAATATGGACCAGGAGCTAGTTTGTCTGGACCGGGGAGTGGAAATGCACCGGTTACTGGAAACACCAGTGGAAACATCACTGGAAGCGGTTCTTATGTGGATATGATCATGAATGCTGCGACTCAGTCTGGGGTGAATCCCTATGTTTTGGCGGCAATGATCATTCAGGAACAAGGATCTAAGGGAACCGGCAAAAGTGTATCTGGAAGTGAATCTGGTTATGAAGGGATTTATAACTTTTTTAATATCGAAGCCTATCAGTCTGGCAGTATGTCGGCGGTACAAAGAGGGTTGTGGTGGGCATCCCAGACAGGCAATTACAGCAGACCATGGAATTCTCCTGAAAAATCAATTTTAGGCGGAGCTTTGTATTATGGTAATAACTATGTAAAAGTTGGGCAGGATACCTTTTATCTGAAGAAATTCAACGTACAGGGATCCAATCTATATAAGCATCAATATATGACTAATGTACAGGGAGCCGCATCGGAAGGTGCCGTTTATTCGAAAGCATACAATAGCGAGATGAAGCAGACTGGTCTAGAATTTAAAATACCGGTATATCGTAATATGCCAGAAAATCCGTGCAGCCAGCCGACTGGGGATGGGAATCCAAACAATAAACTATCAGATTTAAATGTAGAAGGATTTGTTATGACACCTACATTTAGCCGGGATACGCAAGAGTACAATCTAATTGTGGATCCTTCCGTATCCAACATACGAGTGGATGCATCTTCGCTTTACTCTGGATCTTCCATAAAGGGAAGCGGAACCATAGCATTGCAGAATGGAAATAATGACATTAAAGTCTCCGTAACAGCTCAGAATGGAAATGTACGGGAATATGTTCTTCATGTAGTCCGTCAGAACAACGGCCCGACTTATACGACAGGGACAGAGAGCAATCACAGTTCCGGTCCTGGGGGAACTCAAGGAGGTCAAAGTGGTCAAAGTGGTACCAGTCCAGCTGGAAATCCCGGTAGTGGGAATGGGTCCAGTTATGGCCCAGGAGGGAAAGACTCCTCTTCCAATGGGCAGACAGGAACACCGGGGGGAAGCAATGTAACCATAGTATCAGAGAATTCCTCGAATGACTCCACCCAGCCTTCCAATGGATCTTCAGTGAAAGGACCTGGTAATCCTTCGCAAGTGAAAGAAACGACGCAGTCTCAGACTCAGGCAAGTGAAGCGTCACCAGAGCAATCGTCTGGAAGTGGAAAGGGAGATGTCAATGGAGATGGGAAGGTAAACAGCCAGGATGTATTAAAGTTAAAACGACATCTTCTTGGACTGGAGAAACTTTCTTCTAACGGGAAAGCAGCCGCTGATTTAAACGGAGATGGTAAGGTGAATTCACAGGATCTTCTTCTTTTGCAGAAGAAAATACTAGGACTTTAAAGATTGGCTAAAATAGGAGACGATATGAATAAGAAATTAAAAAAAATCATGAGTGGTTTGCTGTTAGTCTGTATCATAGCTGCAGTGAGTCCCATTTGCGGCATGACTTCCTGGGCATCGGAAGCTAAAGTTGCTTTTTCGGATCCATCGGTTATGGTGGGCAATGAAGTAACAGTTACCATGAAAATATCCAGCGATACGGCGCTGGGGACGGCTGATATTATGCTATCCTATGATCCGGGAATATTAGAATTCATGAGTGGAACCAGTGCAAATGGCGGCGCTGGGGCGATTAAGCTTTTGGGTACTATGGATTCCGCTGACCAAAAGACTTTTTCGTTTCAACTTAAGTTTAAAACTCTAAAGGCTGGTAATTCAAAGATAACAGTCACTTCGCAGGAGATTTATGATGTGAATTCCAATGCTTTGACATTAAGTAAAAAAGGGAATTCTACCGTAAAAGTAACATCACCTGCAACTTATTCTAAGGATGCCACATTAAAATCATTAAAGATATCCCCTGGAACATTAACTCCCGGTTTCTCCTCGTCCGTAGAAAGTTATACGGCAGAGGTGGATGCCAATACGACAAATCTTGTGGTCAATGCAGTAGCGGCCAATGCAGGAGCGCACGTAACACTTCAAGGGGAAAAGGATCTAAAAGCTGGGGCAAACGCTGTTGTTGTTAAAGTATCAGCAGAAGATGGTCAGACGGTAAAAGAATATACCATTCAGGTAACAAAGCAAGAGGGAGACGAAACGACTCCAGCAGATAATTCAAATGGAGAGACGAAGGATGTACAGTTTGGGGATGCGACAGTAGCCATTAACGGGACCGAATACAGCATTGCCTCATCCTTTGATGAATCGTCTTTACCAGAAGGATTTGAGTCACAAAATTACCAGTATAAAGGGACCGAAGTTATGGCAGGCAAAGGCCTGGAGAAAGATCTTTTGCTACTATACTTAAAAGATAATAGCGGAAACGGCGGATTCTTTATTTATAATGAAAGTGCGGATTCCTGGTCTCAATTTGTACAAGTTAAAACGACAACCAAGGCAATTGTGATTATTCCACTAGATGCGGATACCGTGGTTCCGGAAGGATTTGCAGAGAGAACGGTTAATATTGATGGATCGCAGGTGGTTGGTTGGGCAATCAAATCAGAGAAAGAACCGGATTATTGTTTATTCTATGCGATGAACTGGAACGGAGAGAAACATTTCTATCGATATGATATTTCAGAACAGACCATACAACGTTACTTTGATTCAGAAGTTTCCGGCCCTCAATACAACAAACTTGAGAAGTCCTATCAGAAACTTAACGGAAATTATCGTCTGCAATTTTTCATCTTGATTGGTTTAGGTGTCTTGGTATTGGTGCTTCTTGTAATCATTATTCTACTTGTTAAAAAGGGAAATGGACAAGGCCCTGGAAGAACCGATGCTTCTGGAAACAGAGGCGGAAAAAGAGGAAGAAGACAAAGACCTGAAGAAGAGGACCGTTTTGAACCGAAACCAGAGGAACAAATACCTTCCAGTAAGATCAAACGTTACAGCAGGGAGGAATTTAATCAAGAACAATTTCATAATCCTATGGAATCGGACTCTGAGGATGATTTTATGGTTGAGACCAGCCTTGAGGATATGGAACGGGACTTAACTGCAGAGAGAAATACAGAATATAACAATCATATAGAGGCAAAAACACAGGAGTCATTGGATGATGATTTTGAGTTTGTGGATCTGGATGATTAATTGACACCCTAACATGCGTCTTGGACAGCGTTTATAGCTCAAGGCGCATGTTTTTTAATAAAAGGTATGTAGAAGATCTGGGATTGTCATATATTATATATTGAAAAAAACAGTATCGTGTGCTATTATGTGTATAACAGATATAACGAAAGATGGTGAAAAGATGATTTTGGAAATTGATTTTAATAGTGATGAAGCGATTTACATTCAGCTTCGGAACCAGATAATCATAGGTATCGCCACAGAAAGTATTAGAGATGGGGACCCCCTGCCTTCTGTGCGTCAGATGGCCGATCACATAGGAATCAATATGCACACGGTGAATAAGGCGTATTCTGTGCTAAAACAGGAAGGGTATGTCAAGCTGGACCGCCGCAAGGGAGCTGTTATTTCTCTTGATGTGGATAAGATCCAGGTTCTTGATGAAATGCGCAAAGATTTAAGCGTTGTCATTGCCAGAGGTATTTGTAAAAATATATCGTGTGAAGAGGTTCATCAGCTGGTTGACGAATTATTTTGTTTCTTTGTCAAAGAGCCCAGAGAAGACTGATTCACTGGATTGGAGGTTCTATATGTTATGCGAGAGATGTAAGAGTCGCGAAGCTAATATTCAATATACAGAAGTGGTAAATGGTGTGAAAAAAGAGCATCATTTTTGTGCTCAGTGTGCAAAAGAAATGGATTTTGGTGTATATGCTGCAATTTTTGACGGAGAATTTCCTTTGGGGAAACTCTTGTCCGGTCTATTGGGAATCGAAGATACGGATCAGGAACCGGATAAACTTCATCAAATCACTTGTCCGTCTTGTGGGACCGGTTACGATGAATTCGTAAAGGACAGCAGATTTGGCTGCTCCGACTGCTATAGTGTATTCGGACCGCTGATGGAAGACAGTATTAAGCAACTTCAGGGAAGTTTAATTCACACAGGGAAAAAACCGGTTTATCAAGGTCAGGAAGATACGAAAAGAAGAAACGCACTTACGTCTGGAACTGGAGAACTTAATCCAGAGGATCTTCAGGAAAAGGAGATTTTTCAGTTGGATGCAAAATTAAAAGATGCCCTTCGTTTTGAAGATTATGAAACTGCGGCTGTATGTCGTGACCGGATCCGAGAACTGAAGAAAGGAAATGAGACCGATGCTTAGATGGTTTGAACAGACCGATGACAGTCGGACAGGAGTAATTAGCAGCCGAATCCGTCTGGTCAGGAATTGGCAGGATTTTGAATTCCCTTCAAAACTGGGGGAAAAGGTTAGCAATGATTTGATACATCAGTTCGAGTTTGGTTTGAAAGATCTTGGAAAAGAGGAAAAGAAGACATATACCTTTGCTATGCTTCATGAGCTGGAAGAACTAGATCGGATGGCCTTAAAGGAAAGGCGTGTCATAAATACGGCTGCAGTTACCAAAAAGTCACCGACTGGGATTTTACTTTCGGAGAATGAGGACACTGGCATTGTATTAAATGGGGAGGATCATTTTCGGATTCAGCTAATACGGACGGGACTTCATCTTGACGATCTATGGGAGTGTGCAGACCGGATTGATGATTATATTAACGAACGGTTTGCATATGCCTTTGATGATCGATATGGTTATCTGACAGCGTATCCCACCAACATGGGCACTGGATTAAGGGCATCGGTCGTTGTCCATCTTCCGATGCTATCTCAAGGAAAGAAATTTTCAAGTCTACTGGGTGAAATAAGCCGATTTGGTGCCGCAGTACGGGGAGTGTATGGAGAGGGGGATGAAAATTATGGCTCTTTATATGAAATTTCCAACCAGAAAACCCTTGGTCAAACCGAGCGGGAGATTATAGATACCGTAACCAAAGCTGCCATACAATTGACCAACCAGGAGATCGCTGTTAGAAAACTTTCGCTGCAGCGTCATCCCATTGAGAGGGAAGATGAAATTTATAAATCCTATGGCGTACTTAAATATGCAAGAAGGCTTACTTCCAGAGATGCGATGATTTTCTTGTCACAGATCATGGCAGGACTTGCGGATGGATTGATTCATACGGAAAAAGAGGTTTCCGTATTCCAACTTATGCTTGGAATTCAACCGGCGAATCTTCAAAAGATTACAGACCGGCCTTTGAATAAGGAAGAACTAGATGGAGCAAGAGCGGAATTTATCCGGGAGAAATTGCCGGAATTAATTTGACAGGAGGAAGTATTATATGATAGACAGATTTACGACAAAGGCCAGAGCGGCCATTAGTCTGGCGGAACAGACAGCGGATCAGCTGGGACACGGTTATGTGGGAACTGAACATTTACTTTTGGGGCTACTAAAAGAAGGAAGCGGAGTTGCTTCAAAAGTGCTGACAGAGAATGGTGTAAAAGAAGAGAAAGTGCTGGGACTGATCAGCCAGTTAATCGCCCCGGATCCATCGGTGAGGATTCGGGAAGAAGGTGGGTATACGCCTGGTGCAAAACGAGTGTTAGAGAATAGTTACCGGGAAGCAGCTCGGTTTAAAGCTAATTTAATCGGAACCGAACATCTACTGATCTCAATTATTCGTGACAACGACTGTGTGGCATCTAGACTTTTAAATACCATAGGGATCAGCATACAAAAATTGTATATTGACGTGCTCTCAGCTATGGGGGAGGATGCACCCGCCAATAAAGAGGATTTAATGAAAACTTCCAAGGCAAAAGGAAACACACCAACACTTGACAGTTATAGCCGGGACTTGACCGAACTGGCAGAACGGGGAAAATTAGATCCAGTAATAGGAAGAGAGTCTGAAATCAAACGGTTGATTCAGATCCTAAGTCGGAGAACAAAGAATAACCCGTGTTTAATTGGCGAACCAGGAGTAGGGAAAACAGCAGTAGTAGAAGGGTTGGCTGAGATGATCATTTCAGGCGATGTGCCAGAAACAATTGCAGGAAAACGTCTCTTAACCCTGGATTTATCCGGTATGGTAGCAGGGTCCAAATATCGTGGTGAGTTTGAAGAAAGAATTAAAAAAGTAATTGCAGAAGTGATCGAAGATGGAGAAGTTTTATTGTTTATCGATGAAATTCATACCATCATAGGTGCTGGTGGTGCGGAAGGTGCAATTGATGCTTCTAATATATTAAAACCATCTTTGGCCAGAGGAGAACTCCAATTAATTGGGGCAACTACTTTAGAAGAATATCGCAAGTATATCGAAAAAGATTCTGCACTGGAACGACGTTTTCAGCCGGTTACCGTGGAAGAACCTTCTGAAAAGGCTGCCATTGAGATATTAAGAGGGTTAAAGGGAAGGTATGAGGATCACCATAGAGTGACCATTACCGATGAAGCGGTAAAGGCATCCGTTACTCTTTCCTCAAGGTATATCAGTGATCGCTTTTTGCCGGATAAGGCCATTGATGTGATCGATGAGGCATCCTCTAAGATTCGTCTTACCATGTATACAGAGCCAGGAGAGATAAAGGAACTGGAAGCAGAGATTGATACACTAGAAGATCAGAAAGAGAAAGCCATTCAATCAGAGGCTTATGAAAAAGCAGGTGGCATAAAAAAGAGACAAGAGAAGAAGCGAGATAAAATCCAGAAAATACGGGAGAAATGGCAGAAAGAGAAAGAATCAAAGAAGCTGATTGTTGATGAGGGAGAGATCGCTGACGTGGTTTCTAGCTGGACCAAAATTCCGGTAAAAAAACTAGAAGAGGAAGAAAGTGAGCGGCTTCGGAATTTAGAATCCATTCTCCATGAACGAGTGATTGGTCAGGAGGAAGCGGTTTCTGCAGTTTCTAGAGCCATTCGAAGAGGAAGAGTTGGTTTAAAGGATCCCAAACGCCCCATTGGTTCTTTCCTGTTTTTAGGCCCTACTGGAGTTGGAAAGACAGAACTTACCAAAGCACTTTCTGAGACTATGTTTGGAACGGAACATGCGCTCATTCGGGTGGATATGTCTGAATATATGGAAAAACACAGTGTTTCCAAAATGATTGGATCTCCACCTGGATATGTGGGATACGATGAGGGAGGGCAGCTGAGTGAAAAAGTACGAAGAAATCCCTATTCGGTTATTTTGTTTGATGAGATAGAAAAAGCACATCCGGATGTTTTTAACATATTATTACAGGTGCTTGATGATGGTCATATTACAGATGCGCAAGGTCGAAAAATCAATTTTAAAAATACCATTATTATTATGACGTCCAATGCAGGTGCACAAAATATCATTTCACCAAAGCGGCTTGGATTTGGTGCAGCTTCTGATGAGAAGGCCGATTATAAGATTATGAAAGAACGTGTGATGGAAGAGGTAAAGCGGCTCTTTAAACCAGAATTCATTAACCGAATCGATGAGATTATGGTGTTCCATCCATTGAATAAGATTCATATGAAGGATATCGTAACCATTATGTTAAAAGATATTATGAATCGGACTTCAGATCAGATGAATATAACGTTAGAAGTAGAAGAGGCTGCAAAAGAATTTTTGATTGAAAAAGGCTATGACAATAAATATGGCGCAAGACCATTGCGTCGGACCATTCAGAATCGGTTAGAGGATAAGCTAGCAGAAGAAATATTAAATGGAACTGTGAAAAACGGAGATGACGTGTTGGTATCTGTTGTGGATGACGGACTAAAATTTTCTGTCAGAGAGCTGGTAAAATAACTAGCCATTTTAAGATAATTCGTGTATAATAACATCAAGCGGAGGAATTTTTTATTCGCAAAAAGGATAAGTAGACAAAATACTAGGAGGGCAAACCAATGCCGGTAATTGAAGAATTAATTCGCACAGAACAAGATGGTACTATCAGTTTTGGGAATTACAAATTAAGTTCAAAATCAAAATTACAGGATTATGAACACGATGGTGACTTATATAAAGTTAAGACATTTTATGAAATAACAAAGCTGGAACGAAATGGTATGTTTGTATACGAATCCGTACCTGGAACTACAGTGGAACGTTTCGCTGTAACCAATGATGGTATTACGTTTGATGTAGAAGGCGATAAGGATGCGCAGTTGACTATTCAGCTGGCAGAGGATACCGAATATGAGGTATATATAGATGATTCGGCAATTGGTAGTATGAGAACCAATATGAGCGGGAAATTGTATGTCAGTGTAGAATTAAATGAAGGAACACTTGTTACAGTAAAAATAAACCGAAGATAGAAAAACGAGCTGGGTTCGACTCTTTTTAAGAGCCGGACCTAGCTTTTTTAAGGAGGAAACCCAATGGCAAAGGCAAAAACTACGGCATTTTTCTGCAAGGAATGTGGGTATGAATCAGCCAAATGGCTGGGGCAATGTCCCATGTGTAGAGAATGGAATACATTTGTAGAAGAGCCTGTGGCGAAAAAGGAACCAGCTTCCAAAAGAGGATTGAGCGGAAGTCAAAGCGGGACGACGGGATTGGGATCTAAAGTAAAACCTACCAGATTAGCGGATATCCAATTGGATGAGCAAGACCGTATGAAAACTGGTTATGAGGAGTTGGACCGGGTGCTAGGAGGAGGTGTGGTTAAGGGGTCTCTGATTCTGGTCGGTGGAGATCCGGGGATTGGAAAATCAACATTGCTTCTCCAGGTATGCAGAAATCTTGCGTGGAATGGAAAAAAAGTATTGTACATATCAGGGGAGGAGTCCTTAAAGCAGATTAAGCTAAGGGCGAACCGAATCGGTGAAGTAAAGGGAGATTTATTATTTCTTTGCGAGACGAATCTGGAACGGATCGAGAGTGCAATCAGTGAGGAAAAACCAGATGTGGTGATTATTGATTCCATACAGACTATGTTTCGGGAAGAGGTTTCTTCGGCTCCTGGAAGTGTAAGTCAAGTCAGAGAATCCACCAATCTTTTGATGCAGATAGCAAAAGGAGCTGGAATTGCCATCTTCATCGTAGGTCACGTAACAAAAGAAGGTGTTGTGGCAGGTCCTAGAGTTCTGGAACATATGGTAGATACGGTTTTGTATTTTGAAGGAGATCGGAGTGCGGCTTATCGGATTATTAGGGGCGTGAAGAATCGGTTTGGTTCTACCAATGAAATTGGGGTCTTTGAGATGGTTCAAACTGGACTTGCCCAAGTAGAGAATCCTTCGGAATATATGTTAAGCGGAAGACCAAAAGATGCCTCAGGGGCGGTGGTTGCCTGCTCCATGGAAGGGACTAGACCCATGCTTTTAGAAGTTCAGGCTCTGGTGACTCCCACCTCTTTTGGGATGCCAAGGAGAACAGCGGCAGGAACGGATTACAACCGGGTCAATCTTTTGATGGCAGTTCTTGAGAAACGATGTCACTATGATTTGTCTCATTTTGATGCTTATGTAAACATTACTGGTGGCCTTAAAATGAATGAACCGGCTTTGGATCTCGGGATCTTGATGGCAATCGTCTCTAGTATGAAGGATAAGGCAGTGGATCCGAAAACCATAATATTTGGTGAAGTGGGACTATCCGGAGAAGTACGTGCCGTATCGATGGCCTTGCAAAGAGTAAATGAAGCCAAGAAACTGGGATTTGAAACCTGTATTCTTCCTCGAATTTCTTCCGAGAAGATGGGGAAGATAGAGGGAATTAAGTTAATTGGAGTAGATAATGTAAGAGAAGCCATCATGGGTCTAAGAGATTAAAGGTTTTTGTAGTTTTTACGGTATTCTCCTGGTGTCATGTGAAAGGACTCTTTAAAAATCCGGTTAAAATGTTCTGGATTTGCATATCCAACTATCTCGCAAATTGAAGAAATACTTAATTCCGTGGTTTTGAGGGCACGGCATGCTTTTTCAATCCGTAAATTCCGGATTAACTGGACAAAGGTCTGTCCTGTATTATCTTTCACCAGTTTACTGAAATGAGGAACCGAAAATCCAAAATGTTCAGCCGCAGAGGAAAGGGAGATGTCCATAAAATTCGTCTGGAAATAATTTAAGATATCCATTAAAGCCAGATTTTGATGGGTTGTAATTAAAAAGCTTTCCATATGGTTTTCATGATGGCGAAGGAGCATAACCCAAAAAGTCATGAGATAACTGTCTAGCAGAGAATTTGAGTATTTTTCATGATCATAGTATTCAACATAAATTTCTTCAATAAGAGAGCGGATAACAATATCTGAACCAGTGTGGAACAGCAGATAATTGTTTTCTGCTTTTTCATATAACGTATGGAAGAAAAATTGAGACAATACATTATTATTTGTGAACAGTTCAAAGAAAGTCCTGTGAAAGGTACTGGACTTAATCATGACATTGATAATAACACTATCATCAAATACAGCTATGCTGTGTTTTGTTTTTGGAGGGATAATACACAGGTCACCAGTAGAATAGATACTTTTTTTACCATGGATTGTATTCATACAGGTACCGGAATAGATGTAAAATAATTCATAAAATTGATGCTCGTGGATATATTCCTGCGAGTAACGGTTATGTTTTGCAATGTAAATGTTTTGAGAATTTATTTTAAAAAACTCGTTTTCAGATATATAAGAAAACCATGTATCCTGTAGACTGGGAACATAAAGCTGACGCCGTTTAATATAACTCTGATCCAAATGTTCCAGATATTCTTTAAATGTTTCTGGATGTAAGTGTTCTGACTCATATAGGCTGCGATAAAAATTTTCGTCTTCCGTATAGGCTGTAATATAATCACGAAAGGTTTCTTTTTTTATTTTCATTATGGTACCTCCATTTATTACTATTCATTATACCATCTTAAAAAATATCAAGTCAACATCGTAAATTATTCAATAGTATTCATCAATACAGAATGATAGTATGGGTATATCAAATAATACAGGAGAGGGTAAAAAATGAATAATTTGGAGAAAGATATGAAAAAAAGTCTATGGAGGCAGCGTATTGGATATGGCTCTTCTGATTTTGCATGTAATTTGATCTGGCAGGTTATATCCTTATACCTGCTGTATTTTTACACAGATGTTATGCATCTTAATGTGGCGGCAGTCAGTGTGATGTTTTTGGTAACCAAAGTCTTTGATGGAATTACGGACTTGGCAGTTGGCTTTTTGATTGACAGGACAAACACTAAGTGGGGAAAATCAAGGCCATGGATATTTGCAGGTGCCATTCCATTTGCAGTAACGGCAGTGTTGGCTTTCAGCGTACCGGATATATCCCAAACAGGAATGCTTGTGTACGCTTATGTGACCTATATGCTGCTGTCATTGGCCTATACGGTGGTAAATATTCCTATGGCTTCTATTTTACCCTCTTTAACTGCAAACCCGCAGGAAAGGACAAACCTGGCTACCAGCAGAGTGTTCTTTTCTTATATAGGTTCGACTGTTGTATCGGCATTTGCGCTTAATCTGGTAGATCGGTTTGGGGGAGGAAATGAAGCCGTAGGATTTCGGATTGTGATGATGATTTTTGGTGCTTTGGGCTGTTTGGTATTTTTCTTTTGCTTTTTCAATACCAAGGAGAGGGTGCATATCAATGAAGAAAAGGTAAGCTTAAAAGCTAGTTTAAGTTGTCTGATTCATAATAAGCCGTGGTTATTATTTGCAGCAAATATTATCTGGTTTTTTGGTGGATTTGTAATCCAGGCTGGGGCAATAATCTTCTATTTCACTTACAATATGAACAATAAAGAGCTTTCCAGTATAGTAGCTACCATTACAACATTGGTTCCTGTTGCAACCAATCTCTGTGTTCCTTTTTTGGCCAGTTTGACTACAAAGAGAAACTTAATGATAGGTGGATCTACATTTCATGCAATTGGACTGGTTATTATTTTCATAGGTGGAAATTCCATTCCGATTGTTCTTATTGGAGTAGTTGTTGCAGCTCTTGGATATGGGCTTAAGGGGAGTATGCATTTTGCAATACAGCCGGACCCAGTTGATTATGGGGAATGGAAATCTGGAGTTAATATTGCAGGTACCTTATCTGCGGTAAATGGTTTTATTGGTAAAGTGGGAATGGCAATTGCAAGTTCTGTTGCAGCTGCACTGTTAGCTGCCAGTGGCTATGTAGCAAATGCATCGGTACAATCAGCATCAGCGTTGAATGCAATCAGTGCTATGTATATATGGATTCCAATTGCAACGAATGTATTAACAATTATAACGTTCTTATTCTACGATTTAGATAAAAAACTTCCGGAGATCAACAAAGAGTTGGAAGCAAGAAGAGCAAGAAATTAAAAAGGAAGGAATTATTATGGCAGTAGTCAGCATTGATATAGATATGAAAAGAGTTACAAATGAGGCATTTTTAGAAACCGCAAAAATGTTGGAACATAAGCCTAAGGAAAAACAGATAAAGCCCGTAACAATCGTGTCTATCGATGAAAGTGGGATAGCAGTACCGAGAGCTGATATAAGTGAAATAAGCAGTATAGCGTTAAAGAAGGGAGATTCCATTGTTCTGGATTTTGGTGACCATCAGGTAGGATATGTCAGTTTAAAATTGAAATCAGTAGGAAGTCCTCAGGATGCACCAGCTTATTTGAGACTGAAATTTGGTGAAATTTCAAAGGAGATCAGAGAAAATTCAGAGGAATACAATGGGTGGATCAGCCGTGGCTGGATTCAGGAAGAATATGTTCATATGGATGTGCTCCCGGCCTGGTTACATTTGCCAAGGAGGTATGCCTTCCGCTATATGGAAATACATGCAGTGGATACTTCTTTGAAATTTCAAGTGGTAGTGGAAGATGTATTATGCACAGTGGTTTCTGCCGTTGACATGACAGAAGTAGAACCAGTTCCTATTACAGATCCAGTAATGCAGCGGTTGGATAAGGTCAGTCTAAGGACTCTAAAGAACTGCATGCAGTCTGTTTTTGAAGATGGTCCCAAACGTGACCGGAGGCTTTGGCTGGGAGATTTAAGGCTTCAGGCTTTGACTAATTATAAAACGTTTAAAAATTATGATCTGGTAAAACGGTGTCTGTATTTATTTGCAGGGCTTACCAGAGATGACGGAACAATCGGCGCATGCCTTTTTACAGAACCAGAGTATCTTGTGGATGATACCTTTTTATTTGATTATTCTCTTTTTTTCATATCTGTTTTAAAGGATTATTATGAGGAAACAAAAGATAGGAAGACGGTAGAAGAGCTGTGGCCGTCAGCTTATCGTCAGATTGAATTGTCCAGACTGCGTTTTGATGATAAAAGCGTGGTTAAGGACGGAGATGGTTTCTGGTGTTTTGTTGACTGGAAAGAGGGGCTTAACAAGCAGGCTTGTGCGCAGGCTATCTATATTTATACATTGAATGACGGGATTGCATTAGCTGAAATATTAGGACAGGCTAAAATTGCAGCTAAGTTCGCTAAAGAAAAGGAACAATGTATTCAGGCAGCACTTGATTATTTTTGGGATCAGGAAGAACAGGTATTTGTAAGCGGTGAGAACCGCCAGGTGTCTTATGCAAGCCAGGTATGGATGGTTCTGGCCGGAGTGAAGGCAGGAGAAGAAGCCAGATCGCTGCTCAAACGCATAATAGATGAAAAACCAGAGATGGGAATGGTAACTCCGTATATGAATCATCATTTTGTTGAAGCTTTAATCTTATGTGGAGAAAAGGAAAAAGCGATTGAATATATGAAATATTATTGGGGAGGCATGCTAGAACAGGGGGCAGATACGTTCTGGGAATTGTACAACCCGGATGATCCTCAGGAATCCCCTTATGGTTCATCGGCAGTAAACAGTTATTGTCATGCATGGAGTTGTACGCCTGCTTATCTGCTTAGAAAGTTATAAAACAAGGAGGAAGACACATGGAATATTTAGTGATTGATTCAGGTGGAACTTTCATTAAGTATGCACTTATGAATGAAAATGGGGATATTCTAGAAAAAAGCAAGGTTCCGACACCGGATTATAAAAAACATACATTAGAAGATTATCTGGATGTTCTATATTCTATTTTCAAGCAATATGATGGACAAGTGGAAGGAATCGCTATGAGTGCTCCTGGTATTCTGGACAGTGACACGGGATATTGTTACACAGGTGGATCTTTAAGCTATTTATCCGGGAAAAATATGATAGAGCTTTTAGAAACACAATGTAATGTACCAGTTACCATTGAAAATGACGGAAAATGTGCGGCCCTGGCAGAACTGTGGAAAGGAAGCTTAAAAGATATAAAGAATGGTATCGTACTTGTGCTTGGAACGGCAGTTGGCGGTGGCCTGATTATTGATGGAAAGCTTTACAAGGGAAATCATTTTTCAGCAGGTGAGTTTAGTTATGTGGCAGTGGAAGAAGAGAATTTAGATCAGATGGATGGGTACTGGGGATTTACGAATGGTGTTGCAGCTTTGGGAAAATATGTATCGGAGGAAACGGGAATACCGCAGGAAGAACTTGATGGAGTAAAGATGTTTGAACTGGCTAACAAAGGTGATGAGCGTGTATTAAAAGCATTGGATAAGTATACGAAAAGACTTGCGGTACAAATCTACAATTTACAGGTTCTCTTTGATGGGGGAGTGGTATCCATAGGAGGCGGTATTAGTCAGCAGCCACTTCTGATAAAATTTATTAATAAAAATGTAACTGAATTGTGCGAAAAACACCCATTTCGTAAACTGTCTCCTTATATACCGACACCAATTATTACGACCTGCCGGTTTTTCAATGATTCCAATCTAATAGGTGCCCTTTATCATTTTATGATAAAAAAGGGAAGTCTGTTGGAAGAATAGAAAGAGAGAAAAAATATGATAAAAAGAAATGTTATGATTACTGGTTTTAAAGAAGCTCAGGAATTTAACCGAATCTGTAGTCATTTTGAATGCGATATGGATTTATTACAAGGAAAATATATCGTAGATGCGAAATCTATTATGGGGATTTTCAGCCTGAATTTGGAAGAGCAGCTTGAACTGGTTGCAAATTCAGATGATGAGGTACTGATAGATGATAAATTTCAGGAATTCATAAAAAAACGATAGTAGTATTAAAAAGCAGTTTTCAATAAACAAGGAGTCTATGCTTGCAGGGAATGTACCTGTATCCATAGGCTCCTTTTATATTGGAACAAAGAATCATCATCAGTAAAGTGTTAGGATAAACTACTTAAATCGATGGAACAGCTTTGAAACGAATATTCCAATCTGGTTTTGGATTCTTTTAAAAGATCAATTACAAATTCCAATTTTTCCCTAGTGAATCGGAAGGAAGGGATGGAGACACTAAGAGCTGCAAAGATCCTTCCGTCGCTGCATAAGGAGATGCCAGCGCAGTGTATGTCAGGAGTAGATTCTTCATGTTCCAAGGCGTAGCCCCGTATTCTTGTTTCTTCCAGTTCTTCCATTAACTTAGGCCAATCTGTTATGGTATGGGGGGTAAAGGATTTCAGCCCTTCTGGATATAAGGCATAAATATCTTCCGGTTTCATATCAGCCAATATAGCACGTCCAATAGCAGTGCAATAGAGGGGAAGCTGTTTCCCTACATATGAGACTAGCCGGATAGGCTCTGCAGAGTCCTCCTTTGCAATGTATAACAGGTTACTTCGGTTCTGGATACCAAGCTGACAAGTTTCATGGCTTTCTGAGACGATTTGTTTCATTTCTACTTTGATAAATTCTAGAGCATCAATCTGATTGGTATAAGAAGCTCCGACTGAATAAGCGGCAATACCAATAAAGTATTTGAAATTCTCCTGGTTCATGTAAATGAATTTTCTTGAAGTCATGGTATGCAAAAGAGGCATGATGCTGCTTTTGGGTGCATGAAGTTCTTTGGACAATTCAGTTAAAGTCATACCGTTTCCATTCGTTGATAATGATTCTAGTATATCTAAAACCCGTTCAGTTGGACGATGTTCGTTTGATGGCATAAATTGACACCTCGTTTTTGATTTACTTCTATTATAACAAAGTGGGACAAAGTTATCTATACGATTTATTTGTAAAATATGAATAAAAAATAGAACTCTATTCTGTTAATAATGACAAAAATAGAGGGGATTTACCATCATTTATGTCAACCGTTTTTGAAAATGTCCCGAAAAAGTTTTAACATAAGCACCAGTTTTCTGGTGCTTGATTTAACCAGGTACTATTAGTTTTTGGGTAACTTTAATAAAACTACAGTTACCTGCTTGTAAA
>NZ_RJLQ01000017.1 GCF_003833015.1 Clostridium sp. E02 | reverse complement strand
CAGGGAACCGTCAGACATGGTAATTAAGAAATAGTAACTTCTGATTAAGGGTGAAGCCTTATTCAGTTACAGAATAAAAAGATGTTAGTAAGATATAAGCCTCATTGGCTATATCATTATTATACAAAGGAGGGGGTAAAATGCTGAACATTCCAGAAAAAATAAAGGAGCTATTTCGAGCAGATAATTTAAGTGCTGCCACACAGCGACATATAAAACTACGTTTTTTTGATGAAGAAATAAGAATAATTTATCCGGAAGATACCCTGTTCTCTTCCGATGATTTATTTCCAGTTGATCAGGAGCCAGTGTACGTCATTGATAATAGCCAGATAATTTCTGAATCTATGACAATAACAGAGAGTTTGTGCTCAGGCCAGAATTTAACTTTTGGTGAGTGTTGCGCTTCAATGTTTGAAGTTACGGTTGCTGATGTATTAATGGATCTGACCGGGAAAGAGTTTATGGTCACTGTTGAGATCGGCGGCTATGAAATGGCGTTGGGGATTTACAAGGTTGACAGCTTTGTTCGGGAACAGGCGGACCGACGGCGTAAGAGAATAACTGCTTATGACCGTATGCTGAATTTTGATATTGATGTTGCTGACTGGTACCAAGGATTGACTTTTCCAATGACGTTAAAACAGTTTCGGGATTCTCTTTGTCAGCATGTGAGTATTGCCCAAATAACAGCTACGCTATCTCTTGATGATATGGTGCTTACTAAAACAATTAATCCGGAGCAGTTAGATGGCAGAAAAGTATTAATGGCTATTTGTGAGATAAATGGATGCTTTGGAAATTTTGATAAGACTGGCCGACTCACTTATAAGTTTCTGGGTACTTCCGGTTTGTTCCCCTCTGAATCTTTATATCCAGATGATGAATTGTTCCCCTCGGAAATGACCAATGCAGAAACATTATCTTATTATAAGCAATCAGAGACACACTATGAGGATTATGTGGTGTATTCGATTGACAAGGTACAGATCCGGCAAGAGGAAGGGGACGTAGGTGCGTCATATGGACCGGGTACTAATTGTTATGTGGTTCAGGGTAATTATCTGGTTTACGGAAAAACAGCAGAAGAACTGATTTCGATTGCGTCAACGGTCTATGATCAGATTTCTGGAAGAATATACAGACCATGTCATGTCGTTGGTCCGGCATTGCCATGGGTAGAAGTCGGGGACGGAATCATTTGTTATACTACGGACGATGTGATTGAAACCTATTGCCTTGAACGAACTTTGAAAGGCATACAGGGAATGACAGACACCTACGTTGCAAAAGGCGATATTGAGCAAGAACAAAGCTTTGGACTTGGAGATCAGATTATTCAGTTAGAGGGAAAAACTGCTGTAATTAAAAAGTCCGTGGAGGAAGTTTCTGTCCGAGTTACGGATTTAAAAGAATTTACGGAAGCCCAGGTAAAGATCATGGCTGATAACATCACGGCAGAAGTGACAAGGGCACAGCAGGCAGAAGCATCACTTAGTATTAAAGCGGATCAGATCGCTTTGTCGGTGACGAATCTTAAGAATGAAACCAATTCTAAGTTTATCCAGACAGCGAATGAGATATCATTGAAAGTAAGTAAGGGGGATGTGTCTTCCCAGTTATCGGTAGAGAGTGACAAGGTCACTATTTCGGGAAACCGCCTTATTGTAAACAGTACGAATTTTCAACTTGATGGGAATGGGAATGCCGTATTCAGCGGTGATGTAAGAGGTGCCAATATCTATGGTGGTGGAATGTATGGTAGTTACATTTATGGATCAACAATTGAATCGGATGTGATGAAAGCCAGTGATACTTATGTTGAATTTGGCGATTATAGAGTTACTGTTGATAATACGGGGGCATTAATAAGTAAAGATGGAAGTGTTCAATTATGGACTAAGGGTCCAGGTTGGAATATGCCAGTTGTTTTTGTAGGTGGAGAAAACGGAACATCTGTAACACCACAATCAGTGAATAGTAAATATCTAAACGCTGTTAATGATGTTAGTATTGAAGCTCTTGCAAACGAAACCGGCTGGGGTGATAGGTGGACATCCGTTAAAGAAAATATTGTTGCCTTATGGAGTGAAATAGAAAATATTAAAAATTCTTTCTAAAATATTGATAAGCCAAAAGATAAATGGTAATATATATTGTATATAAGGAGGTATTTATGAAATTATTGAAAAAGATATTTTTATTAACATTTTTGCTATCTGCTTTTACTTCTCTTTGTGCTTTCGCCGCAAGCATTCCTGGGGAAATAAAACTTCCTAAAATTCCAGTTCCATCCACAGAGGAAAAAAATGAAGATCGAACGCTTGATTATAGATGGGTATGGCTGAAAGATGATTTATGTGTACGTTTTAAAATACCTTCAGAAAACATTACCAGAGCTGATTTACAGAGAAGATTTGATATAGGAGCTATTTCCTTATGGAGTGAATGGAATCCCAATAATATGAGTGACAATTGGGCTAAGGTTAGAGACACCTACACTGGCAAATGGTCCCAGTCTTCAGAAGGTATCTGGTCATTTGAATTTGACGATAAGACTATCCCGGTCGGAGTTACTAAGATAGACGGCGTTCTGTATGCATTTACAGGATACGGAGAACTGAAAGAAGGATATGAGTATTACAGCGGAATGAAAACTGCAGCAGACGGGCTTGTAAAGGCTGACAGCACAGAGTTTACCCAATGGCTCACAACTCAGTATCTTCCTGAGTGTACAAGCCACGAATAAATACAATATGATTACTAAGGGCAGGGATTTGTTCCTGCTCTTTTGTTGAATAATTATCCTATTTGTGGTATGTTTTTATTAAATCACACATGGGAGGGATATGGTATGAAGAAAGTGCTTTTATTTTTACTTATGGTTTTAATGTTAACTGGTTGTTCAGCGGAGAAAAAAGTTGAATTACCAGATGCTGAAAGTCTTTTGACTGAATTAAAAGGGAAAAATACAAATTTGGATAAAATCCAAGCTTTCACAGCGGAGACAGACCCGAATGAAAAATTGGGTCGACCGGGTAACTATATCAGTAAGGCGGATTTTTCCGATATGCGCTTAGATCAAGAAGGATCGGAATATTTAGTGGGCGGTACACTGGAAACCTTTTCATCAAAAGATGATTGCAAGAAAAGGGCGGATTACTTGAACAAAATGAATGATCAATCTCTAGGATTTTTAGCATTGAATCAATATGTATATCCGTATGACAAAGTGTTGCTGAGAATTGATTACAAACTAACATCAGAACAAGCAGAAGAGTATAAAACACAATTTGACGAGATAATGAAACGATATGAATAGTAATAGAGGGCGAGGATTAATTTCCCCGCTCTTTTTGTATGCAGAAAGGAGGAATTACATTGAAAAAGCTAATCACATACACAGAGGAACAGGTGATACAGATTACTGGACTTTTGGATGGAGTGGCCACTACTGGCATTCAGAATGCAAAACAGATAGCTGTTATAGCACAGATTATAGAATGTGGGGTACCTGCAGGAATTAAAGAAGAGCCGAAAAAGAAAGAAGGTAAGGTCTAATGGCATATAAGAAATTCTACTATGGAACAGACTGGCAGAATCTTCCTTCACAGAAAACAGCACTCAACCGGAAAAACTTAATACACTTAGAAAATGGTGTTGAAGAAGCCGATAACAGGATTATCCACTTGGATGAAAGTAAAGCTGACTTGTCTCTACTTAATACTATGGTAAAAGATGTAACGCTGGGTACCAAGACCGGAATTCTTACCGTTACTCTATTAGATGGCACGACAAAGTCTTATGATCTGGATATTGAAAGGGTAGTGACAAACTTTGATATCAATGACGATAACGAGTTAGTTCTTACTCTGGCAGATGGTACTCAAAAAGTTATCAATTTAACTAGGTTCGTTTATTCTGTAGAAAGCACCGCCACAATCTCCATGACAATCACTGATCGTACCATGACCGCCTCTATTATAAATGGTTCGGTCACCATGGAGAAGTTAGATTCTGCCATACAGACGGAGTTCAGACAGTACATGCTTGACGCTCAGGCAGCGAGGGATGCGGCTCTGAATTACCAAAAGTATGCAAAGCGGTATTCATTGGGAGATGAAGATTTTCCGGGAAGTGAAACAGATAATGCAAAGTATTATTATGAACAAGTAAAAGAGGATGCAAAAACTTCCGGCCAGAATGCTCAATTATCTGCTGATAGTGCAGCCGTATCTACCACGCAAGCAGGAATCGCAGTAACGAAAGCAGCTGAGGCAACTTCGGCGGTAAACAGTACGGCAGCGGATGTATTAACTGCTACAAAAAAGGCTAATGATGCGGCAGTCAGTGAACAAGCAGCCAGAGAAAAAGCAGCCGAAGCGTCAGCCAGTGAAGAGGTAGCAAATCGTAAAGCCGAGGAAGCAGAAGCCAGTTCACTGCAAGCTAAACGTTTTACTAATGGTGGTATAGTACCAGAAGATGCCGAAGACAATGCAGAGTGGTATTATAAGCAGACCAAGGAACTTAAAGCTCAGGTAGATGCGGCGGCTAAAATATCTATACCACAATTTCGTGTAGATCCGGTTACAATGAAACTTATCAGTGACACGGAAGCCAAAGGTATGAGGTTCTGGTATGACAGTGGAAAATTTTATGGAGAGGAGACAGCATAGATGGCAGTAGAATATGGAACAATCGGGATTCGCCCAAGAGGGGAATGGGACCCAGATACAAAATACGATTTACTTAATTTAGTTGTTTACGATGGAAGCAGTTATGTAGCTCACACAGCCCCACCAAAAGGAACTCTGCCAACGGATACAGCATATTGGCAAGTATCAGCCCAGGGGACAGGAAAGGCTACGGCTGACAGCGTAGGAACGATTAAGCCAGATGGAACAACAACGGAGGTAAGTACTGATGGTGCTTTAAGTGTAAAACAGGCTACTCAGACAACCGCTGGTATCGTAAAGGGCAGTGAAGGGATAAAGGTTGGGGAAGAAGGAAGCATTGATGTTAATACCCAATTTACCCAGGCTACAGAACTTGCGAACATTATAGCCGGTGAAGCAATAGCAGAAGTATTGGGGAAGGTATCTAAGAGTATTGCTACAACAATGAATTTAGATCAGAATGCGTTGCTTAAAAATATGCTCACCAGTATTGATGTGAATGACTCGAATAAGGTCCCAAATTCAGCACTTATACATACATTGATTGAGCGGATCGGCATGGGAACAGAGCTGACTGCAGGGGCTAATTTGACGGCGGCATTTAATGCGTTAAATAGCGATTTAGGTAATATAGGTACATTTCAAACTTCCTTTGCAATTAACAAGACCATTCCCTCGAGTACAAAGGATTGGTTATGTGATTGGCTTACTATTACTCCGGGGACTTATTTGGTAGGTTTTACCTCACAGCCTATGCCGGATGTTGATACCTATTTAAAAATAACAGATGGAGAACCGACGAGTAGTACATCACCACGAGAATTGTTCCTTGTTGGTTCCGGCTCAGCAACAAAAATTATAAAAGTTACAAGCAACAAATATATGTCAGTTGTTATAAACAATCGTTCCAGTGTAAATTATATTGTGTATTCAGATCCATCTGCATACTTCGCTTGGGCACTAAGACTTAAATGATCATTTTAATACCCAATTGCAACCCAGTATGTACCATCTGTTCCATTGGCGTTTATGGCACTACCAAACATTGCGTATTGTGTATTAAATGTAAATCCGGTTGCGGATGCCGTTTTGATTTTTGCGGTATAGTAGTAATTATCATTATCTCCTGCCACGGTTAATTGTATTGATGGGGTGTTGTTAAAAGTAATCGGAAATGTTATATTGCGCTCGTTGGTATATCCCCAGCACACTTTAAATCCATTCGGAAACGAATAATATCCACCCCCACCCGTATCATTTGTTAAATCGCTATTTAACATAGAACCGGAGCTGTCCGAAACAGCAGAAAGGAAATAAATATGTGGATTAAAAAAAGAATGTACGCTGAATTAAAAAGAAGATCAGCCGTCCTCAAAAAAAGTACTCAAGGGCGGCTGTTAGGCTATGAAAAAACATTTAATGATGTCAATTACAACACAGAAAATCTAATTAAACCAATGAAAGACAAAGCAGTTAATGTAAAATCGAATGCTGCACCCAGTACGCTTCGTTAGGATGTATTGCTAAAATGTTACATTCATCGCTTACTGTTTGTAGGCATTGTCCGAAACGCATTAATCCAGAAACTGTACTGACTACGAATCGTAAAAAATCAATAGAATCTTGCATGGTGAATTTAGTATAATCAAAATGAACAAGATCGGAACTTATTAAGTGAGAAACATAATCGTTTTCTCCAGAATAAGTAATCCCTGCTGTACCAGAATAAATGTTAATCTCAGGATTTTTAGTGTTGCTGGATATCATGATTCTTTCACCATGGTAGTATCCACATAATGTAAAAATAGTATTATCGCTTTCCTTCATTTTGTTCTTGAAATAAGTTGCGAGTATAAGCAACCAATTCAAAGGATCTTCATCAGCTAAGGGATTAAGTTTAATATATTTTTCTATTACTGCGGATATGGGACCATTGTCTATAGAAGCCGTACCAGCATATGATAGCCCATATTGATTTTCAATCAGAAACAATTTATCTTCGGTAGATGATTGATGTATCTCATAATTAATTCCTGATCTATTGTACGTAGCGGTTATTAGTTTGTCGGCGCACATAATTATACCATGATGATTATAAAAAGCTAAGGCTAAAGACATTTTTAATTCTCCTTTCTTTTGTACTTGGTGCTCAGCCACCTGTGATTCCATTATATGGAAATAAAGAGAGGAAAGCAAGATTACAGTATCGCTATTTACCGAACCAAATAAACTAATAAACCAGTCCCTATATGGGGCTATTTTTATACTCAGAAAGGAGTTTTATAATGATGAAATATCAAAAAATCAAACTAGCAAATGGGAGCGAGTATGACATCGTTCCTGGAGGTCTTAGGGAGAATGATGATACCCTGACCATTATTGCGCTGATGGGTAAACATATCCTTGCAGAAGTTGACGAGGAAACTGACAATCAAACCAATACAGCAAAAATACTTCTCCTAAATATAGAAGGTGAACAGGAGGATATCAAAAAAGATTATATTTATCAGACAGAATGCAGGAAGGTTAAAGATTATGCAGTCGGCCGGGAGAGTATAGACACCGGAGAAAAAGACGAACAGGAAAATCCAATCACAGAGTACCAGGAAGTAAAAGAGACCGTTGTATTCATCGAACTTAAAAAAGCAGATATCCGAAAAGAGGTAGATACAATAAAAGATAGTTTAGGTGCTTTGTTGTTAAATAACTTAAAGGAGGTGCAGTAATGTTTGAAATGCTAATGTGGTTATATGATGGTGGGAAAGGTAAGCTGACGGTCCCCATGCTGGCAAATGCTGTAATTAAAGGCTGGATCACAGATAATCAGAAGAAGGAAATTCTGGCAAGTAAAATTTAGGAAAGAACGAGGTTGTCTATCAATGCCTACTGAAATAATGGTAGCTCTTATTGGATTAGCAGGAAGTGGGATAGGGACTTTTGCCGGAATAGTGGCTTCTTCCAAACTGACCAATTACCGTATAGGTCAGTTAGAAAAGAAAGTTGATAAACATAACACTGTGATTGAACGTACTTTTAGACTAGAAGAACAGATGAAAGTTGCAAATCACCGCATAGCGGACTTAGAGGAAAAAGGAGATTGATATTATGGAACAGATTATGAATTATGTAAAACCGGAACTTATCGTAGTGGCAGTGGTGCTTTACTTTTTAGGGCATGGAATTAAACAGAGCCAGACAATCAAAGACAAGCATATTCCTTTGGTAAACGGAGCCACTGGAATTGTGCTTTGCGGAATTCATGTGCTGGCTACAAGTGGCTGTCAGACAGGGCGGGAAATAGCTATGGCCGTGTTTACGGCTATTACACAGGGAGTACTTGTCGCCGGTCTAAGTACATATGTAAATCAGATCATTAAGCAGAATGGCAAAGCCGAATAAATCCGATGCGGTAATTCCCGTTTCGGTTGTAATATTCACAAATTTATGGCCTTGGGATTCCGAGGCCTTTTTGATTGGAGGAAATAATATGCAGATCAATAAGAAAGTATTTTTAGGTGGAACCTGCAATGAAAGCCAGTGGAGAGAAGGTTTAATCCCTATGCTGTTAATTGAATATTTTAACCCAGTGGTTCCGGATTGGACACCAGAGTGCATGGAGGAGGAAATAAAGCAGCGTGAAGTATGCGATTATTGCCTTTACACGATTACACCACGAATGATGGGCGTATACAGCATTGCAGAAGTGGTAGATGATAGCAATAAACGTCCTCAAAATACTGTTCTTTGCGTATTGAAAAAAGACGGTGAGTTGACATTCAGTAAATGGCAAATGAAGTCATTAGGTCAGGTTGCTCGCATGGTCAAGTCAAATGGTGGACAATGTTTTGATAATCTCAATGATGTAGCGGGTTACTTAAACGCAAAAAAGGAGGAAAATCATGAGCAATGTAGTAAATGATTTAATAACAAAGGCAAAATCCTGGACAGGCTACCTTGAAAAAGCAAGCAACACCAATCTTGATGATTTCACAGCCAATGCCGGAAGTAATAACTATACCTGCTTTGCCAGAGATTACAAAATACATACTGGATACAACTTACAGGGACAGCCATGGTGTGCTATGTTTGTATCAGAAGCATTTGTACAGATGTATGGGGTGAAAGCTGCCAAGAAGATGCTAGGTGGTGCTCTGTACCATTATTGTCCAACCGGGGTAAATCTGTATAAAGCAGCCGACAGATGGTACACGACTCCGGAGCCTGGGGACGTGATTTTCTTTTATAATGGTACTAGGGCATATCATACTGGTATTGTCACAGAAGTTACGAGTAACCGAGTAAAGACCATTGAGGGTAACACTTCCGGGGCGAGTGGAGTGATTGAAAATGGTGGAGGTGTCTGTCAGAAGTCTTATAGTCTGAAGGATAGCAAGATAATGGGGTATGGTAGACCTGATTGGAGTATCGTTCTGACAGAAAAGAAATCCGGCTGGAAATCAGAGGACAGCGGCTGGCGGTTCTATAACGGTGATACCGGCGAGTGCGTCCGTAATGACTGGGTGCAGGATCAGGGGAAATGGTACTGGTTTGATGGTGCCGGTATGAGAGTAACGAATACCTGGTACAAGTATAACGGTGCATGGTATTACTTAGGACCTGACGGCTCAATGTGCCAGTCACAGTTCGTGGAAAACTCTGGGAAGATCTACGCAGTGGACACTGATGGCAAAATGGTCACAGAGCCGGTGACTCTCACGCCAGATCAGGATGGGGCACTGCAATACCCTGGAATGGCAGAATAAAAATATACACGTGAATATTTCACAAAAGTCGGTATTGCCTATGTTGCCAAGAAATATAATTGACGATTTTGTTCAAATCTTGTTAGTTGCCATAAATCATATTATAAATATTTATATTGTTTACTGGATATTTGGAATCTACATGTAGAAATAAATATCAATACATGTTATTATAAATTATAACTTAGTGCAAATATATTGCAAGTGTGAATTATATGAAGAAAATGTATTATGAAAACACTAAAGATGGAGATGAATTTATGAAACTGCTTATTTTACATTTAAGTGATATTCATTTACGCAACAGAGAAGATGCTTTTAAAATTGATGTTGATAAAATGGTACAAGGTTTAAATTCTATTGGACCAGCTGATGAATGTTTAATTGCAATTAGTGGAGATTTAGCTTTCTCAGGCTGTAATAAGGAATATAGAATTATGAGCAGTTTATTGGGGGCTATAATTAAAAAGTTGGTACAGAAAAAATTTCCCAATAAACATATCCATATCTGTTGTGTCCCAGGAAATCATGATATAGATTTTGACAAAATAGCAAGAGGGTTTGATGAAATAAATGAAGCTCAAAAAATAAATTGCTTAGAGAATATCATTAATCATGATATTGAATGCATGAACCAATTTTATGCCTATGCAAATTATCATAAATGTTTTTCAGATGATAAAATTATTTCGAAAAGAGTGATAAACGTAGGAACTAATAGTATTAGATTGGTAATGTTAAATACTGCACCACTATCGCTTTTAGGCGGAAATAGTGTGGATATGGGTATACATTGTTTATTAGATAATGATTTAAAACAATTAGAGGAAGCTGCAGACTTAGAAATTAATATATTAATTATGCATCACAGCCTGGAATGGTTTTCATCCTATTGTAAAGATAAATTGAGAAAGATTATTGCAACTAAGTATTCTTTAGTATTAACGGGACATGAGCATGAAATAGTCGGAGAAAATATTGATATTAATAATTTGGGTAGATTGCAATGCGTCCAAGGAAATGCTTTATTGGGTTCTTCTGAAAACGGAAATGGATTTGTGGGAATTATAATAAATTTAGAATTAAACTCTATAAAAGGATATTCTTATATATGGGAAAAGGATTTTTATTGTCCAAGTGAAATTATTAATGAAAAGTTAAAGATCATTCAAAACGGATTTATTAAGAATAGAAAAAATTATATTGAAAATTTTAGATATAATGATGATAAAGAACTAATAGAAAATTACTTTATCTTTCCTAAATTATCATGTAAACAAGTTGGAAATGATGAAGAAATAAATTCCATTGAAATAGATGTTAGTTCAGAGCTAATAAGTATAATTAAACAAAATGATAGAATTTTGTTTTTGGGAGAAAGAAAATCAGGTAAAACCACAATAGCAAAAAAAATATACCTTACCTATTGCAATAGTGGTAAATATCCATTGTTTTTCAATATTGAAGATTTAAACTTAAAGAAAATTGATCGATTAGTACAAATTGAATTTGAAGAGCAATATGATAGTTCGGATTCTGGATATAGTAGGTTTTTGCAAATAGATATAGAAGATAGAATTGCATTAATTGACGGAGGCGAATTATTAAATAAAATACAGTTAGAAAAAATAATGAGTTACTTTGAAAACTTTTTTTCTAAAATAATTATTTTTAGCGAAGAGAAAATTAGCTTTGATATTCACAAGCAAGTAGTAGATGCATTTAATGATAAAAGAACTGTGGAAATCTCAATAAAACCGTTTTGGTATAATAAGAGAAAAGAATTGATTAAAAAAGTATTAGAGAGTGGCGGGCAAACTTTACAAGATATAAAAATTGAAACTAATAAAATTAATGATCTTATTAATTCACAAATTAAGTATTTTAATTTAACACCGGATTTTATAATTAATTTTATTAAGCAGTATATAAGAGACTATAGGTTTCAGTTTATGACTGGAACAAGTATATTTAGTGTTGTTTATGAAAATACTGTAAGAAATCGAATTATTGATAATGCTGAAAATATTGATGTAAATCTCGTATTAAATATATTGCGTGAAATTGCATACTTTATGCATTTTGATAAAAAACGATTTATAAATCTTGATGAAATCAATGATATTATTTCAATTTATAAAAAAGATTATAGGCAAAAAGTAAATGTACGTTTATTTTTAGATGCCGTAACAAACGCAAAAATATTAATTGAAGTAGATAATTGCTTTAGATTCAAAGATCATACTATAATAGCTTATTTTGTGGCACAGGCAATTAATCAAAAATATAATCAAGATGAAAATATAGATAATAATATAGATTATCTATTAAGTCATCTTTGCTTTAACATAAATAGTGATATAGTTCTATTCCTTGCTTTAATAACAAATAATCCCAAATTTATAAACGCAATAATCGATGGTGCGAAAAAGCATTTTAAAGATATTGAAGAATTAGATTTTGATAAAAATAATATGGAGTTTTTAACTGAAAATGATATTCCAATTAAGAACTCTATACCGAATAAAGATGAGAAAAAAAAACGTGATGATGCTATTGCTAATCAAGAAGAACAAGTAAAAATATCTGAGCTAATTGAAATAGTTAATGAATATGAATATACGGAGGAAGATTTAAATAAGTTAGAAAATCAGGTGGTAATTTCAATTAAATACTTAGAAATTTTATCTAAGACGTTACCTGCTTTTTGTCATAATATGAAAGTAAGTCAACAAGATATACTAGTAGAACTAATATATCGTTACCCAAATAAATTTCTTTTTTCACTTTTAAATGACATAAATAAGAATTTTGAAAGTTTCGTTGAAGATTTGTATAAAGAAATATCAGAATTGAGAAAGGAGAAAAATATATCAGAAGTTGACATCAAATCCGTTCGAAAGTTTATTGGACAGATATCAGCAGTTCTTGTTTTGACTATTTATCAATTAGTATCCAATACTGCTTCTTCTGATCAATCAATAGATGCATTAGATTCTTTTGATTGGAATAAAAACACTAATTATAAAATAATGAATTTAATGATGAACGTTAAAACCCTAAACGTATCTGATTTCACTAGAAAAGCAATTAAATTGGATAGACAACTTAGTAGTAAATTAGAAAAATCTATGGTTAGATATATTGTTAGAAGTTATTTTTTAAGTCATGATGACATAGAGATATATGGAGATGCTCAAAGGCTATTGGATCATTTTTTTGGACATAAGGAAACACCTGTGAGTGAAAAAAGAAAGATTAAAATTGAAATGGTAAAAGGAAAAATACAAAAAATAGACCACACCTAAGGCATTTTGATTATCACAGACAATGCCCAGCTGTAATAATTGTATATTGAGTGTGGTCAATATAGTATATGCAGTTTCTTCAAAATAATACTACTTCTGCTACTCACGAAAAAGCATAATCATAAAGATAGTGTTTTTTTCAGATACTGTCAATAGTTTTGCGCAAATTAAATTTTAACTTAACCGCCTTTCTAACAACTTTCGGGGGGACTCGAACCCCCGACCCATGTATTACGAAGAAGGTAGTCTGTAAAAAAACGATATGCAAAATTTGTGCATCGTGATATGATGGTATTGTAGAGTGGCGGAAAGGGAAGCGGAAGCCACATGAATATTAATGATAATACACTTAGATCAATTAATATAATACATTTCAATGGTAATTCAATTAATCTCAATGATACGTGCATGTCGCATACAATTTTCCAACAGGGACAAATATTGGAGGCAGCTATCTATGAAAATATGATAATTATTACTCCTGCAGATATAGTAAAATAGAAAGGGTGCCGCTCTACAAAATTACTTTTTATAATATTTTTCATACCTACGTGGTTGCCTGATATATTGTGATTCGATTTGAGGTTTTGATTTTCCATAAAATCCGCAGCATTCATTCTTAATGAAACATTTGCCATTGTTAGAATCTAAATGTGGACACTGGTTTATATCTGGATCAAGTCTACAATCTCCAGTCATATCTAATCACTCCTTTTACCCGTGGACTAGCATTCCACATTCCTCGCAATATAGCCAGGTAGGTTTGTTTCGAAATTTATTTGGAGTTCTGATTCTTTTCGCATTTGCATTATTATATCCACATATCGGACAAAAAAATTTTGTTTCCCCATACCATCCGATTTTTTCTAAAGCATTTAATCCGGATTCAATAAAAATATAACACTCATCTTTTCTTTTTTCTTTTACCATTATTTCAACTCCTTTGTGATACTTAATTATCAATGAATTCCCAAACGGAACAATCCAATTACTTTTCCAAGAATATCCACGTGGTCAAGTATAATAGGTTCCATGAAATCATTTTCTGGCTGTAAACGGAAATAATTGTTTTCTTTGAAAAATCGTTTTACAGTAACGGAATCTTCCACAAGTGCAACAGCAATCTCCCCATTGGATACGGTAGAGCATTGTTCAATAATTATCTGGTCGTCTTCTAATATCCCTGCGTTTATCATACTGTTTCCTTTTACCTTTAATATAAAGGTCTCTGCACTGGATAGTAAATCAGAGGGGATAGGATAGTAGTTCTCGATATTTTCCTCAGCATAAAGAGGTTGACCAGCAGCTACAGTTCCTAAAACAGGAACATTTACCACTTCTCTATGTGTCAGATTAAAACAATCTTCAATGATTTCAATTGTTCTTGGTTTCGCAGGATCTCTCCTTATATAACCCTTTTCTTCCAACGTTTCCAAATGAGAATGTACAGAAGATGGCGATTTTAAATGCACTGCTTCACAAATTTCACGAACTGAAGGAGGATAGCCATTCTTTAAGATGGTTTCTTTGATATACTTTAAAATTTCATTCTGTCGATGTGTAATATCCATAGTTAACCCAACCTTTCTTTTAACGTATCATACCATATTTATACATAAAAAGCAAACATTTGTTCGAAAAAAACTATACACATAAGTAAAAATGTAGTATTATTGTAGAAAAGGAAGGTGATTAAAATGATGGATACGATATCCAAAGATTTATACAGTAAAGTTGTTAATGCTCAATATGATATGATGAGGACTTTTGTGGATTATGTGAAGTACGAAGATGAAATAGCAGATGGTTTGACAGGAATGTCATATATATTATTTGATGAAAGCATTCCGTTTTCTTTTGATGGGCAATGTATATCAGTGACTGATTTTGGAATAAAGATATTTTTTGGAGAAAATGAAAAGTTATGTGTTGAATTGGAAAGTGGAGAGAGGTGCAATTATTATCCGGCTGAAATCTATAAGAAATATTTAGAAAAGCGTAAATATCAATTTAACGAATGTGAGTGGAGACTTAACAGTTTTAAAGAGTAAGGCTCCTAGCGATTTGACTTACATAACGTCTTTTGCATCACGGGTACACGATTTTACTGGCACGGGACAAAATGCTATACTGCGGGATGACATAACGTATGTGATAAGTGAAAAAGGTATTTAAACGGGAGCCTTTGGGTATGCCAATATTGTATATGCCGACAAGCCATCTGGGTCTATTGACCGTGGTTATGTGGAGTATTTTAAGCACGCAAACAACTTTGTTACCGTGAAAATATACCCAGAGGATTCATTGAATTTTTATATTAGGCGTTTTGCTTTGTACGACACGGCATGGGAAGGCGACTGGCAAAAGGTGCAATTCAGTGTTTAAATGATCATTTGAATATGTAAAAAGCAATATTAAGAGTACCGGTATATATATTACTTAAAACTATGTAAAAATGACCATCGACCTTATCGGTGCAAGTGCAGGACAATATTCCGACAGCAACGCCCGACTCTACCACGGCTATTACGTGATCAATACCAGCGGCTACAGTGGCGGTGGTAGTTTGACTGTTATTAAAGTTTATGGATTGCGTAATTATACCCTTACAGCAAGATTGAACAAAAGTGTTTAAATCAGCTAAATTGATATTTTAGAACTAATGTTCTTGCTGGCTTTATTTCAAGATTCCCACATTTCCCATTCATAATATGATAATATGATATCAGTGAAAAGTATATCAACGTGCGCTTGGCTTCGGCTGGGCGCATTTTTCGTGGGTGGAATTATGGAAAAGGAAACTAAAAAATCAGAACATAGTAAAAAACAGCCAATTTGGAGAGATGGAAATGCTCCTCACCCGGCAGGAAAGTGTTCCAGCGGAATGACTTTTAAATCTAAGAAGGTGAAAAGTGGATGAATAAACTTAGCTACATAGATATTTGCAAGGGCTCATTTGGACGTAAGGTAGCATATACCGGCGCATCAATTATTACTACCGAAAACATCTTAAAAGTAGTTGGAAAAGCAGTCGGTGTTTTGAATTATAACAGACCGTTCATTCGTTATCTTCATGATTATTACATGGGAGATCAGCCTATTTTGTACCGGGAAAAAACGGTACGTCCAGAAATAAATAACAAAACGGTTGAAAATCATGCTTTAGAAATTGTCCGGTTCAAGGCTGGCCAAACTTACGGTGAACCTATTCAATATGTGAGCCGCAAAAAAGATGAAGCTATTAATAAAGCCGTGGACACTTTTAATGATTATATGAGGGACGCTCATAAGCAGGCAAGGGATATTGAACTCGGTACATGGCAGAGTTCTGTAGGCACTGCTTATAAGGCAAGTTTAAAGGCGAGCAAAAACAGTCCTATTCCATTTCGGATTCATATTTCAACGCCTCTAAATACAATAATTGTCTATTCGCAGGAAGATGGTCGGGATATGCTTTCCGTACAGCAGCTAAAAGATGAAAACGAGGAGCAATATTATCTTTGCTTTTCCGAAGATAAATACTTCATAATTAAGAATGGCCGAATTACAAAGACAGATTTTAACGGATTTGGAGGGATTCCAATAGCGGAATATCCAAATAACCCAGATCGCCTATCCGACATTGAGATTGCCATTACTGCTTTGGATCAGATAAATAAAATGCAGTCAGACCGAATGAATGGCATTGAACAGTTTGTCCAGGCATTTATGCTTTTCAAGAACTGTGAAATTTCGAAAGATGAATTTATAGAGATGAGCCAGTTGGGAGCAATTCAGGTTAAAGATTCGGGGCAAGCCAATAAGTCAGATGTAAAACTTATGACAGCTGAACTTAATCAAGAACAAACTCAGGTATCAAAGGATGATTTATACCGGCAGGTACTTGTGGTTGAAGGAATGCCAGATCGTCAGCAGAATACCGGCGGTGATACTGGTCAAGCGGTGTACCTACGGAATGGTTGGGATTTTGCGGAGCAGAGGGCAAGATTAGATGAGCCATTCATTATTGAGGCTGAGAAGAAACACTGTCAGATTGTTCTCAATATTCTAAAACAGACAACTAATGATGTACCCTTGTCTATAAGGGATTTTGATGTGAAAATCACTCGTAATTCCACTGATAATATGCTTGTCAAGGCTCAGTCTTTGGATTATTTGTTAAAAAATAAAATACACCCATTAATTGCTCTTATAACATGTGGCCTGTTTGGAGATCCTGAAAAAGTATGGGTAATGAGTCAACCTTATATGGAAACGGTTTATAAAACGCAAGAGCAATTAGATGTTGAGGCTGAAAAGGAAAAAGCTTTTGAATTATTGAAAAATCAATCAAATAGTACAGTTAAAACAGGAGAAGCCAAATAGCTTTCCCTTTTTTATTTAAATTTGGAGTCATCCGTAAATGGCAAAATCCAGCAGGTGCGACCTGCGTTAACAAAAGCGTGGATAGAAGGAGGATATTGTTATGACCAGAGAACAGGCTAAGAAGAATTTAATTGCTTTAGGTGTCACGGAGCCGACCGATGAGCAGATAACAGGCTATCTGAATCAGCATAACGGTGAGGTGAAAAAGGTCCAGGAAGACGCTGATAAATGGAAAAAGGAAGCTGAAAAGGCCGGAGATTTGCAGACCAAACTTGATGGGATTGAACAACAGAATCTTTCAGAATTGGAAAAAGAAAAAAAAGCAAGGGAAACGGCTGAGAAGAACGCCGCTGACTTGCAGAAACAGCTAACACAGTCAGCAGTCTCAACTATTTTTGCAAAAGCGAATTTGTCTGGAGATGAGTTTACTGGAATGATGGCTGCGCTATCTGCTTTGGATTTGGAATCAGCCAAGACCAGTGCTGAAGCTTTTGTGTCCGGAATTTCTAAGCGTGATGAAGCAAATAAGACTCAGTGGCAAAAAGAGACGTTTGACAACACTCCGAATCCGGGCGCAGGAGATCCACCGGCAAACACGGATCCGGGCAAGAAGAGTGCTGCAGCTGAATACGCAAAACAATATTCCCAGAATAAAAATCCGCAGCCCACTGCGACACCTATCGTTGGTGCGCAGCCGGGGACATTAATTTAAAGGAGGATATGACATGGCTTACATGAAAGTAATTCAGGGAGAAACACTCCCTAATTTTTTGGAAAGTGCCGTAGGATTAGTACAGAAAACTGAAATGGTTACTCAGACTATGGCGACCACTGTAGATACCAAAAAGCTGATATATGGTGGAACAGCATTCCCGTCTAATGATGGTAATGCAACAGGTATCGTTTTTGAAACTGTCGACATGACTGACGATGTAAAACGTCCGGCCAGTGTAATTAAGGCCGGTAGAATCTATGTAAATAGATTAAAGACTGAATTGACATCGGCAGCTAAAACAGCTTTGGCAGCAAAAGGGTTTGTAATCCTTGATGCTCCCGAAGTTGAATTTTAATCAGGAGGTACTGAGATGCCATTTAATGTATTGGACGCTATTAGTGTGGAAGAAAGATTAAATTTCGCCCAGAACTTTGCGGTTGCAAGACCCACGGTTCTGGATACCATTTTCCCCGATATTAAAACCCAGCATTTTAAAGCCGAGTATTACCGGCTAATGCAGGGGCAGAACCTGCCGACACCGGCATTTGTACATGCTTTGGATACCGAAGCACATATCGGCACTCGACCCACATTTGAGAAAGTGCTGACTGAAAAACTTTTCATCAAAGAGAAAATTAATCAGTCAGAACAGCTTCAGATGTATATTACCAACGGTGTACCTGATGATGACGGCTTAATCAAGTGGGTATTCGATGATATGGGGCGATTGTCTGATAGTGTTGTCACCAGGACTAAGATTGCTAAAGGAAATTTAATGAGTACTGGAATAATGAAAATCAAGGAGAATAACCTTGATATGGCTATTGATTTCGGAATTCCTGCTGAACAGAAGATCAATTTTGGTGATTGGTCTGATCCAGAGTATGATATCTTCTCTGATATTCAGAGAGCTGTAAAAATCCTGAAAGACCAGGGTAAGATTGCCAATCGTATGCTGACTTCTGATACACAGGTTCAGCGTATGCGAAAGAATAAATCTATGCAGATTGCCATTTACGGTGCAACAAATGTAGGTAAATTGGTGACCATGGCAGAATTGCAGAGAATGCTACAGGAAGAATTCAAGTTCCAGGTTATTTCTTGTGATGAAATGTTTGCCTACATCAAGTCGGACGGCTCAAAAGCTAATAAAAGATATTTCGATGAAGATAAGGTGACGTTCTATACTGCGGATATTTCTGGCAGTGCAGGTATTGGTCTTTGGGGACCGACACCGGAAGAAGCTGAATATACAGCATTCCAGGAAGCATTGGAGAAGATGTTTGTAACGGTGACCATGTGGTCCACACAGGATCCTGTAGCAAAGTGGACAAAAGCATCTGGTATGTTTATCCCGGTATTGCCGGACCCATACGGAATGGTAATTGCTACAGTAGTAACTGGTTCTGGCACACTTGGGACCTTGACTGTTAATTCTATTGCTGGTACAGCCACTGGTGATACCAAGGTTACCGCTTCCCCCGCTAAGTCAAGCGGTAATTCCTACAAGTATAAGGTGGGAGACTCCGCGACCGCAGTAACCTATGGTCAGAATGTTCAGACATGGTCAGCATGGGACGGTAGTGCAGATATTACGGCGGCAACCGGCAAGGTTATCACTGTTGTGGAATGCGATTCCAGTTACAAGGCTGTAAAGGCCGGTAATGCTACTGTAACAGCTAAAGCATAAGATCGGAGGTGAGATGAGTGGAAACAGATATTCTAGCTGACGTAAGTACATATCTTGGTGACGAAGTGAGCGAACAGGATAATCCAGTTCTGCTCATTCTCATTAACCGGGCAATTCGTAAAGTATGCTCCAAGCGTTATCCATATGGATATACTGACACAGAAAAAGCAAAGGCGGTTTCAAAGTATCGAGATGTGGTCTTTGATGCCGCCGTTTATTATTGGGCGAAGCAGGGAAGTGAGGGTCAGAGTTCCCATTCTGAAAATGGGATTTCCCGGGGATATCAGAATGAAGATGACCTTTATTTTGATGTGGTACCTATGGCAAAGACTTTGTAACAAAGATTTAAGACGGTGCGTGTCTGGCTAACCTCCCGGCCGGACGCAGGGTGCATATCAGAATAATGGTGGTGGGCAGATATGCTTATTATGTCTGGGAGGCAGTGGAAAACAGAGCTAATAACAAGATGTATTGATATATCGGTAAAGTGCTTAGATAGATTTGAAGGGAGATTATAATGAGAGAATTATCAACGATTCAGAAAAGAGAAAAGTTAAACAGAGTCTTTGCGGTAGATGGTGAAGGTCCGGGCGGTGCAAATCATGAGTATCTGATTGTTTCTGATTCTGGACTTCCGGAACCAAAGGAACAGAAGATTGAACTTCAAAAAGGACCACGCAAAGAGGAAGGTTCACAGCACGGCATTATTGATACTGATTTGCTTGAAATCGTGCGTGACAGATTAAAAAGCTTCCAGGCCGGTCCGTTCTCTTCCAGAGAGAACGCTTGTGCCCTCACTCATATCGAAGAGGCTCTTATGTGGTTGAATCGCAGGGTTGAGGATAGAATTGAGAGGGAAGTCTTGGGAACCAATCAGAAATAAGCGGTCGGAATGCAGGCAGAAGACTGAATTATTTTGACATAGAATCTTTCAATTCTGTATGGATAGGAGTAAGATATTGATAAAAGATAATCCTATTTGCTACAAATACTAAGGAGGGGTTCTATGGATAAGTATGTTGAAGTGTTTTGTAAGCAAAATCCAGTAATGAATATGGCTTGCGGAAATTCGGAATGTGGTTGTGAATTTGAAGTAAAAACTAAGGAATTTTTTAAAAATAAGACGTATAATCACACTTGTGCTAAGTGTGAAAAATCTACAGATTACGATACCAGTAAATTTGTAACAGGTTTAATTCAGCAACTGAAAAAGTTAGGCGTTGAAGTGAGGTAAGAACATTAAAAGTAGAATGGGATTATCTTTATAAGAGAGGGAAACCTCTCTTTTCTATTTAGCATAATTATGGAGAAAAAGGATGAGAGGTTTAAGACGCAATCAGAAAACGTTATATTATCAGCTATATTCAGAGCATATCCCGGTTTATGAAACCGATTTGGACGGAAATATCATCTATGATCCAGTGACAGGAGAACCGCTCCTTACTGGTGATTATACTGTTGGGTATGCGGACCCGGTGGGGTTTAAGATTAATCTCGGACAATCCGGTGGAACATCAGAGGACGAACCTTATGGGATTAGCATTTCTGATTACAGTGCCAAAATGGTGACTTGCAATAAGAAATTGCCAATTGTAGAGGGAACTTTAATATGGTATTCTACAGATCCGGTTCAAAAGGCAGATGGTACGATAGATACAGATAAAGCTGATTTTAAGGTTATCTCGGTAGACGATACCCGTCCTAATTCTAATGTTTATATTCTTCAACGCAGGACTAAAGGAAGTGTTATTGATGGCTAAAAGAGTGATCCGAGGAAACCTCTCTTCAAAAGGAATCCAGAATATCATAAATCAGTTGGAAAAGTACAAAGTGGACTTGCACAGGAAAACTGAATTGCTATGCCAGCGCTTGGCAGAAGCTGGTCAAACAGTTGCATTGCAAAGCATTAATGATTCACCTTTGGGAAAGACAATAACCCTACGAATAGAAATGGCTCCAAGGCCCGAAGGTTGTAAAGCTATTTTAGTTGCCACTGGTCAAACAAAGTCCAATGACCACGGAACCATAAATACCTTGCTTCTCGTTGAGTTCGGAGCTGGTGCTTTCTATAATCCGTCCGATAATCCAAAAGCCGGAGAGATGGGATACGGCATTGGAACGTTCCCCGGACAAATTCATGCTTTTGAAGATGGTTGGTACTACTGGGGAGAAGATGAGAAGTGGCATTACACTCACGGAACAAGGGCTACAATGCCAATGTATAATGCTTCCGTGGCTATACGGACACAGGTGGCAGCTATTGCAAAGGAGGTGTTTCGGTAATGCTTGATATTTCTTCATTGATTTATACTCGTTTGGTGAATGATGAAACACTGAAAAAGTACATCAAAGGGAGCGGCACTACCAGGAATGATACCCCTTCGATTTTCCCCTACCTTTATTTCAAAAGCCTAGGACAGCCTACAACGAGCAGTTCTCTACAGAATAAGCAATGTGCAGTTTCTGCTGACTTTGAAATTACTATGTATGATTCCGGTTCTTCCAGCAAGACAAAGCAGTTGATTTTCCTTGTGGCAGATATCATGACAGAACTGGGATTTATTTTAAAATACGGACCGTTGGAAGTGGACCGTTCAAATACATCCGAAGCATATCGCTGGATTGCAAGGTTTCATAGGACCTATTGTGAGGGCGATTTGATATAAAAATATGAGCAAATTAACTTTGAGCTTCGTCTAATGGCGAGGTTCTTTTTTCTTTAAAAAGGAGGACCTGAAATTATGGCAACAGCAGTAGATTTGAGTACCGCCGGCATCCATGTGGGGTATGCCATTGAAGCAACTGCCGGGACTAAGCCTACGGCGTTTACTGACCTTCCTAATCCGAAAAGTATTCCAGACTTTAATCCGGAAACGGGAACCTATGATGTGACTTCTCTGAATGATACAGTGTGGAAACGTTACATTGATGGATTAAAAGATCCAGGTGGAGCAATTGCAATCACTTTCGGCATGACTCAAGTATTCCTGGATATGTGGGAAACAATTTGTGATGAATATGATACAGCTAATGTAACTAATAAGCGAATGTGGTTAGAATTCTATCATCCCAGATTGGAGAAGGCTTTTTTCTTCACGTGCGTTCCTGCAAGAATGGGCTGGGCGGCTTCCGATGTTGACAATGCTTGGGATACCAGTGTATCTGTAACACCGACCGGAGAAATTGGGTGGGACGATCCAATTGTACCAACGGAATCGTCGGAAGAACCTTAATAAAAGAGTATGGGAGGTATTAAGATATGAAGATTTTAACTATTGGCGGAAAAGATTACAAAATAGAATATTCCTTTGAAGCGGCAGAATACAAAGAATGTGTAGATAAAGCGTTTAAGGTAGTTTCTGGATCTTATATGATTCGTAATGGTAATTATAACAAAGATGACAAAAAGGCAATGATGGAAATGTTAATAGATGGCACCTCTGATATGGTATCTGATCTACCAGCCGTGGTTCCATCATTTCTATATGCCGGCTTATTGGAAAATAATCCAGTCGCTGATGAACAAGATGCCAAAGTATTGTTTAAACAGTTTATAAAAGAAAATCCAGATGATGATCGTGCTTCGTTTTATGGGATGTTTGAATTCCTTAAACAACGCATGGAAGAAGACGGTTTTTTCAAGTTGACCGGATTGGACAAACTGGTGGAGAAAATGAATCAGGAAGTAGAGCCAAAGTCCAAATCCGGGAAGACTCCTCAGGACCGCAAAAGGAAGTCAACTTCCACAAAATAATCTGGGAACAGTATTTGCCGGACGCTCTGGTCATGAATGTCCCATATGATTTGTTTTGGCATTTGAATCCTAGAAAACTGTTACCTTTTGCAGAAGCCAATCGAAGAAAACAGCAGACTCGCAGTGATGAAATGTGGCTCATGGGGCAATATGTAGCTTCGGCATTAGACGCTACTGTATGTAATGCAATGCCATTTATTAAACGGAAACGAAAAGGTAAATATTTAGAGAAACCAATAAGGGTAATACCCTTGACGGATGAAGAGAAAAAAATTGAAGAAGAAAAAGCATTGAATCAGTTCTTATCATTTTTTAATGGAATGGATAGTGATGCAAACAATGAACGATCAAAGGGCGAGTGATGGACGAAAATTCACTCGCCTTTTTTTATATGTATAAAGGGCGGTGAAAACATGGCTGATGTTATTGATGATCTAAAAGTCCAAATAGATGCCAGTACGAATAGTGCTGATGCCAAAATAGATAAATTTATTCAAAAGATGATGTCTTTACAATCTGCAATATCTGGGATTGAAATGTCTGGGGCAAGTCAGGTGGCTTCTGGAATAAATCAAATTTCTTCATCTATTCAAAGCTTTAATGAACGGACTAAAATTGCAGATTTTTCCAGAATAACCAGGGGATTAAATAAACTGGGTGCAGTTGATGTACAAGGGGTAAGTAATGCTTCTAGGGTAATGTCAACTCTGGCAGCCAATTTGGGAAGTATGGGGACTATTTCTTATGATTCACAAGGAATTATAAATCTTGCATCATCTATTTCTAAATTAGGAGGCAAAACAGTTACGCAAGCTACTAGAAACATCCCTTTGCTCAGAGAAAGTCTGCAAAGTTTCATTCAGACGATGAACGGGCTTGATTCTGTAACATTTGACGCTTCTGGACTTAATTCATTGGTAAGCTCTATTTCTAAATTAGGTGGAAAAGCTGCAGGTAATGCTATACCAAATATAAAAGGCCTTGGGATTTCATTAAAGGATTTGATGATTACATTGTCCACAGTGCCGAATGTGAGTAACAATCTCATTCAAATGACAAACGCTCTGGCAAGATTAGCGTTAAATGGCTCTAGGGTTTCCAGTGCTGGTCAGGCCATGCGAAACAGTTTAAATGCATACTCTTATTCTGCAACAAAGGCACGATTGACGACAAAGGGATTAGTATCTCAGATCGGTATGCTCTATGCTAAATACTTTCTATTGATTCGAGGACTAAAAGCGCTTTGGAGAGCAACCAAATCATCCATGGACTATATAGAGACATTAAATTACTTTGATGCAGCATGGGGACAGGTTGCTGATAATGCAGTTGGAGAATGGAAGGAATCAGGTTACGAATCTGCGGAGGCATATGCTAACTCATTTAGCGAACGTGCAAGAGAATTAACAGGGAGAATGTCTGGATTCCAGCCAGACCAAAATGGAAATTTAGAGTCAACAGGTATGCCAAGTATGGGAATAGATCCTGAAAAACTCATGAATTATCAGGCAACGTTTGGTCAGATGGCATCTTCCATGGGAGTGGCTTCGGAAACAGCACTTAAGTTATCAGATGCACTTTCCATGATAGGAGCCGACCTTGCGTCCGTTAAAAATCTGGAATTCGAAGATGTATGGAAAGATATGGCTTCCGGTATGGTTGGTATGAGCCGGACATTAGATAAGTACGGTGTCAATATCCGCGAAGTGAATTTGCAGGAAAAATTAAATGAGTTAGGTATAAAAGCAAAGATATCCGCATTGAACCAGCAAGATAAGGCATTATTAAGAAGCATAATTTTACTGGATTCTACTCGCTATGCATGGGGGGATTTATCAAACACACTGGGGCAACCGGCAAACCAGTTGAGGCTTTTACAGTCAAATTTTGCAAACCTCGGGAGAACTATAGGAAACCTATTTCTACCTATAGTTGCAAAAGTACTTCCTTATGTCAATGCTTTAGTGATTGCTATGCAAAGACTGTTTTCGTGGATAGGTGGGCTATTAGGTATTAAAATAGGATCACTTGGTTCATCTATTGGATCCGCAGCTACAGATATGGACGGACTGGAAGATACTGCTGGCGGGGTAGCTGACAAGATGGGTGATGCTGCAGATAAGTCCAAAAAGATGGCGAGCAATCTTCAGTCATTCGATAAGTTGAATGTAGTAAATTCCAGTGACAGTTCTTCTGGTGGTGGAAGTGGTAGTGGATCAGGAGCAGGGGGCGGTTTATTAGATGAAGCTTTCTTAGATGCATTTTCTGAATATCAGGCAGCTTGGGACAATGCATTTACCAATATGGAAAACTCTGCGCAGGGCATGGCAGACAAGATTGAAAACGCTTTTCAGAGGATTTGGGAAGTTGCTGAGCCTACCAGAGAAGCAATGATGCGGCTTTGGAATGAAGGATTCAAAGAATTTAGTGAGTTTAGCACAGATACTTTAAAAGACTTTTATAATAATTTTTTGGTTCCAGTAGGGACGTGGACATTGGGAGAAGATGGATTGGCGAGATTTCTGAACATTACCAATTCCATGTTAAAGGATATTAACTGGGCGAATCTCCGTACAAGTCTTAGTGGATTTTACAAAGAATTGTCAAGATTAACAATTCTCACTTTTACTAGCATGTTAGATTTCTATGCTGATTTCCTTAAGCCGGTTACTGTCTGGGGGATTGGAAACGGGCTTCCTCGTTTGCTTGATGTGATGACAAATTTGTCTAAGAAAATAAAGTGGGAACAGTTCGTTGATGCTTTAGATGATGTGTATAAAGCTTTGTCCCACTTAACGATTGGTATAGGTAAAGGTCTTATTTCATTTATTGAAGGACTGGCTGCAGTACTTACACCGGTTTTATCTGGATTAGTAAGTGCGTTATCACTTGTATTAAAAGGGTTTTCTTCAGTAATCTTGTCTATTCCTCAGGATACGCTTGTATTCTTGACAGGTGCTATTGCTGGATTTTTGACAACGTTTATTACTTATCAAACTGTCGTTGCAGCTATTAATGCTATTAAACTTGGAATAACTGGATTATATGTAGCGCTTGATGATTTCTTTATAAAAGCTGTTGGTTGGGTGGCAGCAAATCCGTACGTGGCACTGGCAGCTGGGTTGGCAGCGATTGCCGGCGGTTTGATAGCTATGAATCAGAACTGGAAAAAGAAGATGGCAGATGAATTTTCTGAGTTCCAGGACAAGATAGGTTCTAACACTGATGACTTGAATGATGCTGCAGATGCTTTTTCAAATGTAGCAGTAAACAGTAAAAAAGTAATCGAAAGTGCGGAACAAGATTCTGAAAAGTTGGATACACTCACACAGGCCTACTTTAATCTTGCAGATCAGGCCTCTATCACTTCGGCAGAACAGGAGCAGTTGAAAAATTATGCTCAACAGTTAATTGATAAAGCTCCGGAATTACAGGGCATGATTGATAAGACAACGGGAAGATATACGGCTCAAGAAGAAGCAATTAAAAAAGTTATTCAAAAGCAGCAAGAGTACTATGATGTGATTGCCTATCAAAAAATTACAGAACAGTATAATGAAACTCTGGCTGAAGCTAATGTTCAATTATCTATTTCTGAAAAACAGTATGAAAGCAACGAAAAGAAAATGAAGATCTTGCAAGATGCAATGGATAATTTGGTGAATTCCGGTGTAGATGAAAATGTTTGGATTGAAAATAACAGAGAATCCCTTGAAAAGCAAGGATTTGTATTAGATGATAATGAAAAAGCATCGTATCAATTAGCGCAGCAGATTTCTTTTTATGAACAGGAATTAGGAAAAGCCACAGAAGCACAGAACACCGCAAAAACGGCAGTGGAAGATGCAAGTTTAGCATATGATACAGCCAATGATGTTTTAGATGGCCATAAACAAAAATACAAGGAACTGGAAGATACCGTTAATTCCATGAATTTCGGCAAAGTTACGATCGAAGCATCAAAGGCTATTGATGGTCTTGGCGGAGTATTTGTCAACGGTAAACAAGTTGTTGGGGAAGCGGCCGTAGAATTTTACCAATCTATAATTGAATCCTATGGAAACACGGATCAGGAGATGTATGATCTTGGAGAAAAGGGAGTAGTTCAATTTGGTCAGGGTGGTAAAAACGGGGTCCCTGAAGCTGTAAGTACCATGAATGATGAACTTTGGAATAAGGTAAAGGCAGATTATGAATCAAAAGGTTACCAAGTGTCTTATGATGGAGGAAAGCTACTGGTAAAAGCCATTGGTGACGGTGGAAAAGCAGAAGCGAATGGTACGGCCAGTGCTGTTACAGATGCTGTAACAGGTGGATTACAGAATGAGGAAAACACTACAAAATTTATTAACTCCGGAATCTATGGAGCAAACAAAATTTTAGAAGGTGGAAAATCCTTAAACACGGAATTGCAAAATCTAGGTTCCGGTTGGGCGGCGTATTCCAATGAAGGGTTAAAGCATAAGTTTGAGGAATTGCAGAAATCCAGTACACCGGATATAATGAGAAACTTTGCAAAAGTAGGTATTACTGATCCCTTTAAAATTGCTATGGGTATTCATTCACCATCTACTGTATTTGCTGGATTTGGTGGTTTTATAGTTCAAGGATTGAACGATGGCATCAAGAACAAGCAAGATAGCAGCAGAGGTGTAATAAGTACTTGGGTGGGAAATATTAAGAATTGGTTTACCGATCTGCTTGACATTCATTCACCATCTAAATTATTTGCTGAGTTTGGTGGTTTTACTGTTGCAGGCTTTAATACCGGAATCTCTGACAACATGGATTCATCTAACAGTCTAATTGAGCAGTGGGTAGATAATGTGTCAAAGGCATTTGATGTTACAAATGTCGTAACTCCTAATGTAGGGACTACATATAGCGTTAACCGAGAGTTTTTTGATATGGTAGATACCAGAGCGTCGGTATCGTTTGATAAACCCACCTATGATTTTAAAACCGGCATATCTGCAGAATTAAATGCCGCATTATCCGGTATCATTGACTATGATAAAATGGCGAATACTATGGCACCGATTGTGGCAAGGGCTTTGGAAAATGCAGATATCAAAGCCCAAATTGGCGATCAGGAAGTATGGAGTAGTACAAAAAATAGTTGGTCCAAAGAATATTCCAGAAATAAGAAAGCGCCTGTTCCAATCTAAGTCAAAGATAGCCGTCAAGTTGGGAAATTTGACGGTTATTTCTTTGCTCATATTAATATAGTAGAAACTCAACAATCATGACAATCTATTATACCGCACAGATATATTATAGCTATGAACCCTTGTCCGTGCGGGTTTTATCCGGATCGGACAAGATGCCGTTGTTCCCAACAGCAGGTTGCAAAGTATCTAAGTAAAATTTCTAAACCATTATTGGACCGGATTGATATTTGTGCGGAATCCAGTTCGATTTCTTATGAGGACATTCAGTCAAATGCAGAAGGGGAAGATTCTAAAACCATTAGAAAGCGGGTCGAATGTGCAAGACAGATACAGGAAGAACGTTTCAAGAATTCAGAGATTAAGTTTAATAGTTCCATGAAAAAGAATGATCTTATGTGCTTTTGTAAATTGGGGGAACAGGAACGTGAGTTTTTAGGAAAAGTATTCAAGAATCAGGGTCTTAGTGTAAGAGGCTACGAAAAAATCCTTAAAGTTTCAAGAACCATTGCTGATTTAGAAGGGAAAGAGACGATTCGTAAAAAGCATCTGGCAGAAGCCGTAGGACTTAGAAACTTAGAAGGCAAATACTGGGGGGAGATTTATGGACAATCATAAAGAACGGGAATGTTTATACTGGCTGAGCCATGTTCCTTTTTTAGGAGCGGTAAGAATTAAGAAAATGTATGATACTATGGGAAGCTATCAAAAGATATATAATATAGGAAGAAACGAATTTCAGAGGACCGGATTATTAAATGAAAAAGAGCTTTCTTTATTGGAGATAAGCAAGAAAGAGATGGATTTTTATAGCAAGGAGCTAGGGGAACTTGAGCAAAGAGGGGTCCGGTTTATCATGTCTCAAGATGATGATTATCCCAAAAGACTTCTCTCTATTCATGGCTATCCCATGGGATTATTTGTAAAGGGAAAAATGCCCCAGGAAGAAAAACCGGCGGCTGCTATCATTGGTGCCAGAAACTGCACCAACTATGGGCGGCAACTGGCGACCAGACTTGGGAGAGAATTATCGGAAGCAGGGGTAAATATTATAAGTGGCCTTGCATGGGGGATTGATGGGGCCGGACATAAAGGCGCATTGGAAGCGGGTGGAGAAACATTTGGTGTAATGGGCTGTGGAATACATACCTGTTATCCCAAAGAAAATTATGATTTATACAGGCAAATGACAAAGCAAGGAGGGATTATCACCGAGTTTATGCCGGGGGAAGCCCCAAAACCACGAAACTTTCCCATGAGAAATCGAATTATCAGCGGGCTATCGGATGTGGTTCTGGTAATAGAGGCAAGGGAAAGAAGTGGTTCCTTAATTACTGCTAATCTGGGTTTGGACCAAGGAAAAGAAATTTATGCTTTGCCTGGACGAGTCACAGATCCATTAAGTGTTGGCTGTAATCAGCTTATTTCGGAAGGCGCAGGGATATTATTAAGTGCAGAAAATGTATTGGAATATTTTCAATTACAAAGCGGTAAAATATTAAGAGTTCATGAAAAAAACGAGAACAGGCTTGCCAAAAAAGAAAAAATGGTGTATAGTTGCCTAGATTTGCAACCGAAGAATCTGGAAGAGATTATAAGCTGTAGTGGTTTGTCTGTAGCCGAATGTATGTGTGCTCTGATTGAGCTAGAATCAAAAGGTTGCATTGTGCAGACATCCCATCAATACTATGGCAAGAAACTATAGGCAAGGAGTTTGGTATGGCGAACTGTTTAGTAATTGTAGAGTCACCCGCAAAAGTAAAGACAATAAAGAAGTTTCTTGGGGCGAATTATGAAGTGGATGCCTCAAACGGACATGTAAGAGACCTTCCCAAAAGTCAGATGGGAATTGACGTAGAGAATGATTTTGATCCAAAATATATAACGATCAGGGGAAAGGGAGATGTACTGGCTAAGCTTAGAAAGCAAGTGAAAAAGGCAGATAAGATATATCTTGCAACGGATCCTGACCGAGAGGGAGAAGCGATTTCCTGGCATCTTATGAAGGCCTTGAAGCTAGAAGAGTTTAAGGAAAAGCAGGTTTATCGGATTAGTTTTAATGAGATCACGAAGAATGCAGTGAAGACCTCATTAAAAACTCCCAGAGTCATTGATATGGATTTAGTTGATGCTCAGCAGGCAAGACGAATTTTGGATCGTATGGTTGGTTATATGATCAGTCCACTTCTTTGGGCAAAAGTAAAAAGAGGACTAAGTGCAGGACGTGTTCAGTCAGTTGCACTTCGTTTGATTTGTGATCGTGAAGAAGAAATAAATGCGTTTATTCCGGAAGAGTATTGGAATTTAGAAGCGGTTTTAAAACAAGAAGGCAGTAAAAAAGCACTTACAGCTAAATTCTATGGGGATAAAAATGGTAGAATCACCATCAAGAACAAAGAAGAATTGGATAAGATACTTCAAAATCTTGACAAACAAACTTATCAGGTAGAGGAAGTCAAAAAGGGAGAGAGGGTAAAGAAAGCCCCTATTCCATTTACAACCAGTACGCTTCAGCAGGAAGCATCAAAAGTACTTAATTTTTCTACCCAGAAGACGATGCGTCTGGCTCAGCAGTTATACGAAGGCGTAGAAGTTAAAGGCCGCGGGACTGTGGGACTTATCACATATCTGCGTACGGATTCCACTCGAATAGCGGAAGAAGCAGATGCGTCAGCTAGGGAATACATTGATAAACAGTATGGTAGTCAGTATGTGGCAACAGGGGAACAAGCTAAAAAAAGTAATGTAAAGATACAGGATGCCCATGAGGCCATTCGTCCAACTGATATTGTTTTGTCACCTGTTATGGTTAAGGAATCGTTGCAAAGGGATCTATTCCGTCTGTATCAGTTGATTTGGAAACGATTTGTGGCCAGTAGAATGCAGCCGGCTGTTTATCAGACCATTTCGGTTAAAATCGGAGTTGGTGAATATTTGTTTACCTCATCTGCATCAAAACTATCATTTGATGGATTTATGTCTGTATATGTACAAGATGAAGACAAAGAAGCGTCTAATGTTTTGCTTGGAAACCTAGACAAGGGTAGTAAATTAAATCTGGAACAATTAGATAACAGCCAGCACTTTACCCAGCCGCCAGCGCATTTTACTGAGGCATCCTTGGTAAAGGGTATGGAAGAACAGGGAATCGGACGTCCTAGTACGTATGCCCCTACCATTACAACTATCATTGCTAGACGATATGTGGCAAAAGAAAATAAAAATCTTTATGTAACAGAGTTGGGAACTGTGGTAAACGGTATAATGAAACAGAGTTTTCCAAGCATCGTAGATGTTACATTTACTGCAAATCTTGAGTACCTACTGGATAAAGTAGGAGATGGATCGGTACAATGGAAAACCGTTGTTAAAAATTTCTATCCTGATTTGAAAGATGCAGTAGACAAAGCACAGGTGGAGTTGGAATCTGTTACCATCGCAGATGAAGTGACAGAGGAAATATGTGAACTTTGTGGACGTAACCTAGTAATTAAATATGGACCTCACGGTAAATTCCTGGCCTGTCCTGGTTTTCCAGATTGTAAAAATACAAAACCATATCTGGAGAAAATTGGGGTTCCTTGTCCCAAATGTGGCAAGGAAGTCGTTATTAAAAAGACAAAAAAGGGCAGAATTTATTATGGGTGTGAAGCAAATCCGGAATGTGAATTTATGTCTTGGCAGAAACCTTCTACACAGAAATGTCCGAAGTGTGGGGCATACATGGTTGAAAAGGGGAACAAATTACTTTGTTCCAATGAACAGTGTGGGTATAGTGTAGACAAAAAAGAGAAAGAATAATTATTAAGAAAATCAAAAATCTTCAAAAAACTATTGTTATTTGTATATGATAATGGTAATATTTATATATTAAAGTCGTTTTTCGGATTTTCACATCAATTATTAAGGAGGTTTTCGGATATGAGCGTACAGTTGTTGGACAAAACTAGAAAAATTAACAAATTATTGCATAATAATAACTCTCATAAGGTTGTATTTAATGATATCTGTGAAGTGCTTACCGAGATCCTGAATTCCCATATTCTTGTTATCAGCAAGAAAGGAAAGGTTCTGGGAGTAGGTCTTACTCCAGACATTGAGGAGATTCAGGAATTGATCGCAGATCAGGTTGGAGGATATGTAGATACAATGCTGAATGAAAGACTGCTCAGTATTTTATCAACGAAAGAAAATGTAAATCTGGAAACACTTGGATTTACGGGAGGGGATATCAAAAGATATCAAGCGATTATTACTCCCATTGACATTGCAGGAGAAAGACTTGGAACTTTGTTTATTTATAAATCAGATACCCAGTATGACATCGATGACATTATTTTAAGCGAGTATGGTACGACTGTAGTTGGACTTGAAATGATGCGGTCCGTAAATGAAGAGAATGCGGAAGAGACAAGAAAAGTTCAGATAGTTAAATCAGCAATCAGCACCTTATCTTTTTCTGAGCTTGAAGCAATTACTCATATTTTCGAAGAATTAGATGGGAACGAGGGAATTCTTGTAGCAAGTAAAATTGCGGATCGTGTAGGAATTACTCGTTCTGTTATTGTCAACGCGCTTAGAAAATTCGAGAGTGCTGGAGTAATCGAATCTAGATCTTCTGGAATGAAGGGTACCTATATTAAAGTCTTAAATGATGTGGTATTTGATGAATTAAAGACGATCAAAGCCGGTAATTCCAAGCTGATGTTAGAACGCCGTGAAGCAAAAGAGCTTTAAGAATAGAATCAAGGTACAATCAAGGTACAATCACAAGCAGGTGGGATGGTCTTTTGGACTCCCGCCTGCTTTGATGTGCGCCTTGCGGCGTACGTATATAATGGGTGAAAGTCCCTAATCAGCCCTAGTAGTGGGAAGGATACAGCCAAGACCGAGGGCACTGAAAAACTAACGTTTTTCCCCTTGTCCCTTTTTAACTACTTCAAACTTGCAGACATGAAAGCACTTCTCCAAGAGATAGATAAGTGGGCAAGACGAAGAATAAGGGCAGTCTACTGGAAACAGTGGAAGAAAATCAAGACGAAGTACAAAATGCTCAAAGCATTAGGCTGTGAACATTGGAGAGCCAAGGAACTTGCATGTAGCAGAAAAGCTGAACCAAATCTTTTCAAATAAAATAATAGCCAAGCTGGGATATACCTCCATGCTTGACTATTATTCAATAGTTTATGAAAACTAAGGAACCGCCTAGTACCGAAAGGTATGCTAGGTGGTGTGGGAGGTCGGTAGATAAAATAATTATCTACCTCCTACCCGATTATATGAGGGGCTTTGCTGAAGGAGTAAGGAGTAGAACGGTTGAATTCTTACCAAAAACGACATGAATAATTAAGAAATTACTTGCATCGCATAAATAAATATGTTATACTAGCATGGCTTACAAAAAACACGTCCATGGATTCTATAGGTTGGTGCCGAGAACGGTCTCCTTAGGAGTATAAGAAATGGGCGGAAGTAAAAACCAATGGAGGTAATAACATGAGTGTTATTTCAATGAAGCAGCTCTTAGAAGCTGGCGTACATTTTGGTCATCAGACCAGAAGATGGAACCCTAAGATGGCTCCTTATATTTACACAGAGAGAAACGGTATCTACATCATCGACTTACAGAAATCTGTAGTAAAAGTTGATGAGGCTTACAAAACAGTATCTGATATTGCAGCAGAAGGTGGAAAGATTCTTTTTGTAGGAACAAAGAAACAGGCTCAGGATGCAATTAAGGCAGAAGCAGAACGTTGCGGTATGTACTTTGTAAACGAGAGATGGCTTGGTGGTATGCTTACAAACTTTAAGACAATTCAGTCCAGAATAGCAAGATTAAAGAAGATTGAAACAATGTCTGAAGATGGAACATTTGATGTTCTTCCAAAAAAAGAAGTAATTGCTCTTAAAAAAGAGTGGGATAAATTAGAAAGAAATTTAGGTGGAATTAAAGACATGAAGAAAATTCCGGATGCAATTTTTGTTATTGATCCTAAGAAAGAAAGAATTTGCATTCAGGAAGCTCATACACTTGGCATTCCGTTGATTGGTATCGCCGATACAAACTGTGATCCTGAAGAACTTGATTTCGTGATCCCAGGTAATGATGATGCGATTAGAGCCGTTAAATTGATTGTATCTAAGATGGCGGACGCAGTAATTGAAGCAAACCAGGGCGAGGCAGTAGCTGAAGAAGCAGAAGCAGCTCAGGAAACAGAAGAGACTGTAGAGGCTTAATTATTTAGGCGATTGGATGCTTCGACCTGCTTTGTGAAGCGGGTCGAAGCATTTTTTGTGAGTAATAAACCCGCAAAGTGCCTTGGAATTATCTGTGACGAATAAAAGATATGGAGGGAAAACGAATGGCAGCAGTAACCGCAGGAATGGTAAAAGAGTTAAGAGAGATGACTGGCGCAGGCATGATGGACTGTAAGAAAGCTCTTGCACAAACAGATGGTGATATGAAGAATGCAGTTGAATTCTTAAGAGAAAAAGGCCTTGCAGCAGCGTCTAAAAAGGCTGGTAGAATAGCAGCAGAGGGACTTGTTACAACTTTAGTAAAAGAAGATGGCAAATCCGGTGCGATTGTAGAAGTAAATAGTGAGACAGACTTTGTTGCAAAGAATACACAGTTTCAGGATTATGTAGCAGATGTTGCAGTACAGGCGATTGCTTCAAAAGCGAAGGATATGGAAGAATTTATGGGAGAAACTTGGGCAAAAGATTCATCATTAACAGTAGCTCAGGCATTATCCAGCCAGATTTCAGTAATCGGCGAGAATATGAATATTAGAAGATATGAAAAAATCATGACAGATGGTGTTGTTGTTGATTATATTCATGGTGGCGGCAGAATTGGTGTGTTAATTGAAGCTGACACAGAAGTGGTGAATGATACGGTAAAGGAAGCATTGAAGAATGTGGCAATGCAGATTGCAGCGCTTGCACCGAAATATGTGAGAAGAGATGAAATCTCACAGGAATTTATTGCTCATGAAACAGAAATTTTAAAAGTACAAGCAAAGAATGAGAATCCAGACAAGCCAGATACTATTATCGATAAGATGATTGTTGGACGTTTGAATAAAGAATTGAAAGAATTCTGCCTGGTCGATCAGGGTTATGTAAAAGATGGCGATTTGACAGTTGGAAAATATTTAGAGCAGGTTTCAAAAGAAGTAGGCGGTAAAGTGGAAGTTAAGAGGTTCGTTCGTTTTGAGACTGGCGAAGGTCTTGAAAAGAAAGAAGATAACTTTGCAGAAGAAGTTGCAAAACAAATGCAATAATATTGTAACCGGATTCTGGGGGGAATCCCATGGGTATCCATGGGATTTTTCTATTCAATCAATGTCCGTTTACCGTTGACATATGTTTCCATATTAGACGGACATCACTATACCAAAGGAGTTGAAGAGAGTGGCTAATTATATTATAAAACGTGTCGCTATGGCGATTATAACCATCTTTGCAGTTGCCTCTGTTACTTTCTTTGTCATGAATATGGTGCCAGGAGGCCCTTTTATGTCAGAGAAAGCCATCAGTCCACAGGCCCAGGCTGCATTAAATGAAAAATATGGATTGGATAAACCTTTAAGTGAACAATATGTAACTTACATGAAGGATCTGATGCGAGGAGATCTTGGATTGAGTGTAAAACAGCGTGGACGTACCGTGAATATGATTATTGAATCAAAATTCCCAGTGTCAGCTAGAGTTGGTGGCCTAGCTATTTTGTCAGCAGTTCTTATTGGTATCCCGTTAGGTAGTATAGCGGCCTTTAAGAGAGGTACCATAGTTGATAATATTATCATTATATTCAGTACATGTGGAATTGCTGTTCCTAGTTTTGTGGTATGTACGATTCTTATGTATATTCTGAGTTTGAAGCTGGGTTTATTGCCCACCTATGGGCTTTCATCCTGGAAACACTATATTATGCCGGTTTTAGCACTGGCGTTCTATCCTTCCTCTTACATTGCTCGTTTGATGCGTTCTTCTATGTTAGACGTTATGGGACAGGATTACATGAGAACAGCACGTGCAAAAGGATTATCACAAATGGTTAGCATTTTCAAGCATGCCCTTCGTAATGCTGTTCTCCCAGTGGTTACATACTTGGGACCACTTTTGGCTTACACAGTGACGGGAAGCTTCATTGTTGAGAAAATTTTCACCATTCCGGGGTTGGGATCTGAATTTATTGGTTCCATCACAGGACGAGATTATCCGCTGATTATGGGCACCACGATTTTCCTTGCTACTTTGATGGTTGTCATGAATGTACTGGTTGATGTTGCTTATAAATTTATTGACCCACGTATCAATCTGAAGTAAGAGAAAGGAGAAAGAGGATGCCAAAGAATAAATTATCATTACAGCTTAATATGGAAGACTTTCTCCCGGCTAGTGATGCGGAAAAAGAAAGCTTATCAGTTATGCGTAAAAGCGTTGGATTCTGGAAAGATGGATTCAGACGTTTGAAAAAGAATAAAATATCTATGATCAGTATTTTCGTGATATTAGTAGTGTTCATCCTGTCATTTTTTGCACCCGAGGTGTATCCATATAGTTATGAACAGCAGATTAGAGGAAGCGAAAACTTAACACCAATGCAGTATTCGGATAATGAACTGGAAGCAATGGCTGCAGGAGAAAACGTATTCCCCCATATTCTGGGAACAGATAGTTTGGGACGTGATTATGCTGTCCGTGTTATGATGGGAAGCCGGGTTTCTTTAACCGTTGGTTTGGTAGCTTCCTGTATTATCCTGCTGATTGGTTCCCTATATGGTTCCATTGCTGGTTTCTTTGGAGGCTGGGTGGATATGATCATGATGCGCATTGTAGATATGATTTATACAGTACCCGATATTCTCATTATTGTACTTTTGTCGGTTGCATTTGATCAGCCATTAAAGATGCTGTCTCAGAAACCGGGATTTGAATGGATACAGATAGTTGGTGTAAACTTAATCAGTATCTTTGTAGTGTTTGCGTTGCTTTACTGGGTGGGAATGGCCCGAATTGTAAGAAGCCAGATCCTTATTTTAAAAGAACAGGAATATGTAACTGCAGCGAGAGCTTTGGGTGCTTCTAGTGGTCATATTATTAAAAAGCATTTGCTTACCAACTGCATCGGTACTTTAATTGTTACAACGACCCTTCAGATTCCTTCTTCAATTTTTACTGAGAGTTTTTTGAGTTTCCTTGGACTTGGTGTTGCGGCACCGATGCCTTCCTTGGGGAGTCTTGCGAGTGCGGCATTAAATGGGCTTCAAAGTTATCCCCATCGTTTGTTTGCGCCGGCATTAACAATTTCTATAATTATTCTAAGTTTCAATCTGCTTGGTGATGGACTCCGGGATGCGTTTGACCCGAAACTGAAAGATTAAAGGAGGAGAGAGTCGATGAGTGAATATTTGGTTAATATTGAAAATGAACGTCTTTCTTTCTTTACACCGGCAGGGGAAGTTAAGGCATTAAATGATGTATCGTTACATCTTGGTGAAGGGGAAGTCCTGGGCATTGTAGGAGAATCCGGATCTGGTAAATCGGTTACCGCTTATAGTCTAATGGGACTTACTGCCTATCCAGGACGCTTAATCGGGGGGGCTATGCAGTTTAACGGTCATCAGATTGAGAAGATGTCGGAACAAGAGTTGAGAAAAATCCGTGGAAATGAAATATCTATTATCTTTCAGGACCCGATGACAAGTTTGAATCCGGTTTACAGCATTGGAAACCAAATCATCGAAGTGATTAGGCTTCATACAGATAAAAATAAGAGTCAAGCACGGGAAAGAGCGATCGAACTTCTTACGCTTGTAGGGATCAATGAACCTGAAAAACGTCTGAAGCAATATCCTCATGAATTGTCTGGTGGTATGCGTCAGAGAGTTATGATCGCGATTGCTTTGGCGTGTGAACCAAAGCTTTTGATTGCGGATGAACCGACTACGGCTCTTGATGTAACCATTCAGGCTCAGATTCTGGAATTGATGATGGAATTGAAGGATAAAATGGGAATGGCAATTATCATGATTACCCATGATCTGGGGGTTGTTGCTAATATGTGTGACCGGATTGCGGTTATGTATGCGGGCAAAGTAGTGGAATATGGAGATAGTCATGATATTTTCTATAATCCTTCCCATGAATATACCAAAGGTTTGATTCGAAGCATACCAAAACTTACGGAAAAAGATCACAGCAAACTAGTTCCGATTGAAGGAAGCCCAGTGGATATGTTAAATCCTCCAAAAGGCTGTCCATTTGCACCTAGATGCGGGGAGTGTATGAAGATTTGTCTTCGTGAGATGCCACCTTACACGGATATTTCTGACATTCATTACAGTGCTTGCTGGCTGTTACAGAAGCAGGAAATGGAAAAACAACAGGCGCAGAAGGGAGAGGCATGATGGAGAATAAAAACCTTGTAGAAATAAAAGAATTAAAACAGTATTTCCCTGTAGCCGGAAATAAGTTGTTTGAAAAAAAAGTTGTGAAAGCAGTTGACAACGTATCCTTTGGAATTAAAAAGGGAGAAACTCTAGGATTAGTTGGTGAGTCAGGTTGTGGAAAAACAACCACGGGTCGTACCCTTTTAAGACTTCATGAGCCAACATCTGGAAAAATATTTTTTGACGGAAAAGACATCACAAAAGTAAACATGCTGCCTTACCGCAGGAAGATGCAAATTGTTTTTCAGGATCCATATGCCAGCCTGGACCCTCGTATGACTGTTGGTGATATTGTAGGGGAAGCAATTGATATTCACAAGCTCGCTTCCAATCGAAAAGAACGTCAGGAACAAATTATTTCTGTTTTATCTACGGTAGGACTGAATTCAGAACATGCAAACCGTTATCCTCATGAGTTTTCAGGTGGACAGCGTCAGCGTGTGGGAATTGCTCGGGCGCTTGCGGTAAATCCACAGTTTATTGTCTGTGATGAGCCGGTTTCCGCTCTAGATGTATCCATTCAGGCACAGGTTGTCAATATGTTTGAACAGCTTCAGGAGGAAAGAGGCTTAACTTATTTGTTCATTGCTCATGATCTGTCTATTGTGAAGCATATTTCTGATCGGATTGGGGTAATGTACTTAGGAAAGTTGGTAGAGCTTGCAGATAGTTATGAGTTGACCTTCCACAGCGTTCATCCGTATACTAAAAGCTTGATTTCTGCAATTCCCATTGCAGATCCAGAAATCAGTCGCAATTCGAAACGAATTGTACTGGAAGGTGACGTGCCAAGTCCGGTAGATCCGCCGTCTGGCTGCCATTTCCGTACCCGTTGTCCTTATGCAGATGAGCGTTGCGCTGCAGAAGAGCCTGAGTGGAGAGAAGTCTCCACTGGCCACTACGCAGCCTGCCATCATTTGGATAAAGTAAACTAAAATGTCGTTGCTATTTTATTGCTTTTATGTTATGCTATGAGAATGAATTGGCGCAGTAGCCGGATAAAGTGCTACTGCGCTAATTGAAAATTATCGTATAGGAGGAATAGTTATGAAAAAAATATCACTCGTATTGGCTGCAGTTATGGCCTCTGGGATGATTCTTACTGCTTGTGGCGGGAATCAATCAACTAAGACGGAAACAACAGCCAGTGGTACAACTGCAGCGAATGGCGAGACTGCAGCCCCTGCAGAAGGAACGAATACAGGACTTGATCTTGCGGTTCAGATTGGACCAGATCCGGAGACCATAGATCCTGGTTTAAATAGTGCTGTTGATGGTGCCAACGTGGTTGTCCAGGCGTTTGAGACGTTGCTGATCGTTGATAAAGAAAACAAGATCGTTCCTGGTCAGGCAGAATCTTTTGATGTGTCTGAGGACGGACTTACTTATACCTTCCATCTTCGTGACGGGTTAAAATGGAGCGATGGTACTCCTTTGACAGCCAATGATTTTGTCTATTCATGGAAACGACTTGCAGATCCTAAAACAGCAGCTCCTTATGCAGCAGATATGCTGGGATATGTAAAAGGATATGAGGAAGCTTCTGCTGGAAATTTAGATGCACTTGCGATAACAGCACCAGATGATCAGACATTAGTGGTTGAGTTAGCAGTTCCTTGTGTATATTTCTCCAAGCTGGTTACTCATGCAACTATGGTTCCAGTACAGAAGGCGACCGTTGAAGCAAACGGAGACCAATGGACGTTAAAGCCTGAAACATATGTTTCCAATGGACCGTTAAAGATGATTGAATGGGTACCAGGGTCTCATATGACATTTGCAAAAAATGAGAATTACTGGAATGCAGATGCGGTTACGATAAACACGCTTAAGTTTGTATTAATGGAAGATTCCAATGCTTCTTACAGTGCTTACCAGACCGGAGAAGTATCCTTGATTAAGGATGTTCCTACAGAGGAAGTTCCTGGATTAAAGGGCAATGAGGCATTCCATATAGAACCTCTTATGGGAACCTATTATTTAGATTTCCAGAATCAAAAAGAACCATTTAATAATCCAGATGTGCGTATGGCTCTTAGCCTTGCCATTGACCGTGATTATGTAGCCAATACCGTTATGCAGGGAACCTTTTCTCCTGCAACCAATTTTGTTGGTCCTGGTATCTCGGATGCAGAAGAAGGATCGTCCTTTGAAGATACCACCAGAGAGATTAATGGTGGAGATTTCTTTAATCTGGGTGATCATGAAAAAGATGTAGCAAAAGCAAAAGAATTACTTGCAAAAGCAGGTTATCCGGATGGAAAAGGTTTTCCAGCTGTTGAATATATGCTTAACGATGCAAGTTATCATAAACCAGTAGCCGAGTATTTACAGAGCTGCTGGAAAGAGGCGCTTGGTATTAACGTAGACATTAAGATTTTGGAATGGTCTACCTTTACACCAACCCGTCGTGCTGGCGATTATCAGATGGCTCGCGATGGCTGGGTATATGATTATGATGATCCATCCAATATGCTGAATCTGATGTTATCCGATAGTGGAAACAACAGCGCGAAGTATAAAAATCCTGATCTTGACAAATTATTAGATGAAGCAAATTCAACTGCTGATGTAAAAGATCACTATGAAAAACTGCATCAGGCAGAAACTATGATTCTTAACGATGCAGCCATTGCACCGGTTGCATATTACAATGAATTCTGGTTACAGGATCCGAAATTAAAAGGAACCTGGCATTCTCCATACGGATTCTGGTTCTTCCAGTATGCTACTATGGATCAATAATACCATATTCTTAAAAAACACCTGGAGATATCTTCAGGTGTTTTTTGATGTATGTCCTTTCCCAATACAGACAAACTTCCTCTTTCCAACCATTTGAAAGTATGTTATAATCGTTTAAGACAAACAAAAGTACAGGAGAGTTGATGTGATGAATCCAAGACGTGTATTGTTAAAACTCAGCGGTGAGGCTCTAGCCGGTTCCAATAAGACGGGTTATGATGAAGCTACTGTAAAAGAGGTTGCACGGCAGGTTAAAATATCTGTTGATGAAGGGGTCCAGGTTGGAATCGTCATTGGCGGAGGTAATTTCTGGCGAGGTAGGACAAGCGATGCCATAGATCGGACAAAAGCGGATCAAATCGGTATGCTTGCCACCATTATGAATTGTGTTTATGTTTCCGAGATATTTCGTAACGCGGGGATGGATACCAGTATCATGACACCATTTTCATGTGGTAACATGACAGAACTTTTCTCCAAGGATAAAGCAAATCTTTGTTTAGGAGAAGGGAAAATTGTGTTTTTTGCTGGCGGAACCGGACATCCTTATTTTTCAACGGATACCGGGATTGCGCTACGTGCCATTGAGATGGAAGCAGACTGTATTTTACTTGCAAAAGCAATTGACGGAGTGTATGACAGTGATCCTAAATTGAATCCAGATGCGGTTAAGTATGAGGAGATTTCCATACAAGATGTGATTGAGAAGCAGCTAGGAGTCATTGATTTAACTGCCTCTATTTTATGCATGGAGAATCAGATGCCTTTGGCAGTATTTAGTTTAAATGAAGAAAACGGCATTGCCAATGCAATGCAGGGTAAAATAAACGGTACGATAGTAACCGCGTAAAAACAGGAGGAAGATATGCAGGATAGTTTACAGGTATACGAAGACAAGATGAATAAGACGTTAAAAGCATTGGAAAATGATTACATGACCATACGTGCGGGACGTGCCAATCCTCATGTATTAGATAAAATCAAGGTAGATTATTATGGAACACCGACCCCAATTCAGCAGGTTGGGAATGTATCCATTCCGGAAGCTCGTATGATTGTTATACAGCCATGGGAGAAGAATCTATTAAAAGAAATCGAAAAGGCAATCCTTGTATCGGATCTTGGAATTAATCCGACCAATGACGGAAGTATAATTCGTCTGGTTTTTCCAGAATTAACGGAAGAACGGAGAAAAGAACTGGTAAAAGATGTAAAGAAAAAGGGAGAAGCAGCAAAGATTGCAATCCGCAACATACGTCGAGATGCCAATGACTCTTTTAAGAAGCAGTTAAAATCAGATGAGATTTCTGAGGACGAGCAGGCAGATGCAGAGGCTAAAGTTCAGAAGTTAACGGACAAGATGATCGCTCAGATTGATAAAGCTATAGAAGAAAAGTCAAAGGATCTTCTTACTGTATAAATGATAAAACAGGGGGGCAGGCGAATTGCCTGTCCTGTTTTGTGTTATTTAAAGGAGAAGCATAGAATGGAAAAAACGCCAGAGAACATAGTAATCCCAAACCACATTGCCATTATATTAGATGGCAATGGAAGATGGGCTAAAAAAAGAGGGTTACCAAGAAGTATAGGACACAAAGAGGGCTGTATTGCTGTTGAAAAAACAGTAGAAGATGCAGCTAGATTAGGAGTTAAATATCTTACTGTTTACGGATTTTCCACAGAGAACTGGAAACGTTCCAAAGATGAGATAGGTGCTTTGATGAAGCTGTTTCGTTACTATATGGTAAGATTATTAAAAGTTGCAAAGTCGAACAATGTTAGAGTGAAAATGATCGGTGACAAGGAACGGTTTGACCGTGATATCATAGAAGGCATCAATAAATTAGTGGAAGAGACAAAAGGCAATACCGGACTCACCTTTGTGATTGCGATTAATTACGGGGGGCGTGATGAAATCGTCCGTGCAACGAAAAAGATTATGAGAGATACGACGTTAGGAAAGATCCAATGGGAAGACATGTCTGAAGATTTGTTTGCTTCTTATCTTGATACCAACACAATTCCAGATCCAGATCTTTTGATCCGTACCAGCGGAGAACTTAGACTTTCTAATTATCTGCTTTGGCAGCTGGCTTATACAGAACTTTATGTAGCGGATTGTTATTGGCCTGATTTTAATTTAAATGAAATGAAAAAAGCAATTGCAGCGTATAATAGCAGAGATCGAAGATTCGGGGGAGTAAAGTAATTCGGAGGGAGGAAGCGTGATGTTTACAACCAGGCTGATAAGCGGAATTATTCTTATTTTAATCGCACTTTTTACAGTGGGAAGTGGAGGAGTTTTGCTTTTTGCCACGACTGTATTCATATCCATGGTAGGTTTGTTTGAACTTTACCGTGTGATGAAGTTGCAAAATGATCCTCTGGGAGTTATGGGGTATTTAACAGTAATTGTTTATTACGGATTGCTGTGGTATCATAAGGAACAATACGTTATGATTATGTCCATTGCTTTTGTGATGGTTTTAATGAGTTTTTATGTATTTGCATTTCCTAAATATAAGACGGAAGAAGTAACGGTCGTATTTTTTGGCTTTTTTTATGTAGCTGTAATGCTGTCCTATCTCTATCAGGTCCGTTCCATTGAGGATGGAAGATTTTTGGTCTGGCTTGTTTTTATAAGCTCCTGGGGATGTGACACTTGTGCCTATTGTGTAGGGAATTTATTTGGCAGACATAAACTGGCACCAGTTCTTAGTCCCCATAAATCTATTGAGGGAGCGGTAGGAGGCGTGATTGGAGCTTCTATTCTGGGGTTTTTGTATGCGACTGTATTTGGTTCCTTTATGACAGGTGTGGCGAATCCCCAAATTACATGTACCCTGGCCTGTGCACTTGCTGCTGTTATTTCACCCATTGGAGATCTGGCAGCTTCGGCCATTAAAAGAAATCATAAGGTAAAAGATTATGGAGCATTAATTCCAGGTCATGGGGGAATTCTTGACCGATTTGATAGTATGTTGTTTACCGCTCCGGTCATTTATTTTGCGGCAGTATTTTTACGTTAATACAATATGAAACAGGAATTAAGGAAAAGAAAAGGAGCAGGTAGCATAAGATGAAGAAAATAGCTATTCTGGGATCAACAGGATCGATTGGAACGCAGACCCTAGAGGTGGTGGAAAACCAGAAAGATATAATAGTTACTGCTTTGGCTGCAGGCAGCAATATAAAGCTTCTGGAACAGCAGATTCGAACCTTCAAACCAAAGATAGCCTGTGTATGGCAAGAAGAAAAAGCACAAGAATTAAAAAAATCCGTGCGTGATCTACCGGTAAAGATTGTGTCCGGAATGAGTGGGTTAATTGAAACGGCAACAGAAATATCAGCAGAGATTGTAGTAACAGCAATCGTTGGAATGATAGGAATCCAGCCCACCATTGCAGCCATGGAAGCGGGGAAAGACATCGCACTTGCCAATAAAGAAACTTTAGTCACAGCAGGTCACCTCATTATGCCCCTTGCAAAGGAAAAAGGTGTTACTATTTATCCGGTAGATAGTGAACACAGTGCTATATTCCAGTGCTTGAATGGGGAAGAGAAAAGAGCCATTCATTCCATTCTTTTAACGGCATCGGGTGGACCTTTTCGTGGAAGAACAAAAGAGGAATTAAAAAATGTTCAGGTAGAAGATGCGCTAAAACATCCCAACTGGTCTATGGGAAGGAAAATCACCATTGATTCCTCTACCATGGTGAACAAAGGGTTGGAAGTTATGGAAGCAAAGTGGTTGTTTGGTGTAGAGATAGATCAGATCCGCGTGGTGATCCAACCCAAAAGCATCATTCATTCCATGGTAGAATTTGAAGATGGGGCAGTTATGGCACAGCTTGGAACTCCCGATATGAAACTCCCGATTCAGTATGCGCTCTATTATCCAGAGCGGCGTTTCCTTCCAGGGGAACGTTTGGATTTCTGGAAACTGGGAACGATTACGTTTGAAAAACCAAATTTTGTTCATTTCCCAGGTTTGTCCTTGGCGTATCAGGCTGGAAAAACCGGCGGAACCATGCCTACGGTATTCAATGCAGCCAATGAACGGGCAGTTTCCAAATTTTTAAATCGTGAAATCCCATATCTTTCGATTCCAGAGATGATAGAAGGAGCCATGAACGGGCATACTGTGAAAGAAAACCCCAGTGTGACGGAGATACTCGAAGCAGAAGCGGCAGCTTATGAATATATAGAAAGCAGGTGGTAAATTGTCTAGTGTGATCGTAGCAATACTTGTTTTTGGGTTAATTGTATTAATACATGAATTGGGTCATTTTTTATTTGCTAAGAAGAACGGAATCGCAGTTATGGAATTTTCCGTTGGTATGGGACCGAGACTTCTTCATTTTAAAAAAGGAGAAACCACTTATTCCATTAAACTATTGCCGATTGGTGGATCTTGTATGATGTTGGGAGAAGATGAAGAGAACCCAGATGATCGGGCATTTCAAAATAAATCCATTACGGCACGTATGTCTGTGATTGTGGCAGGTCCTTTGTTTAATTTTATTCTTGCATTTTTATTGGCAATGATTCTAGTAGGAATGAGTGGTTATAATACGACTTATATAAAAGAAGTTTCGGATCATTCTCCTGCAGCAGCGGCAGGGTTACAAATTGGCGATAAACTACGAAAGATTAATGGAGAGAGTGTTTCCATGTATGGGGACTATGTTCTTTATAAATTGTTAAAGCCAGATGACATGATGAGCCAGGTGGAATTTTCCAGGGTAGATCAAACAACGGGAAAAGAAGTAATTAAAACGGTAGCCGTTACTCCTGAATATTCCAAGGAGAGTGATAAATACTTAATTGGTATCATGATTGCTCCTCAGAATAATAAGATAAAAACTGCTGGTGGTTTAGTCAAATATGGTTTTCTAGAGATGAAATACGATGTAAACCTTACGGTAAAAAGTCTTGGCATGTTATTCACTGGAAAAGCGAGTGTCAGTGATTTAAGTGGTCCAGTGGGAATAGTTGTTATGATAGATGACTCTGTGAAAGCAGGACTTTCTGTCAGTATCGTGGCTGCACTGACGAATATACTTAGTATGTGTATATTGTTGAGTGCAAACTTAGGAGTCATGAATTTACTCCCAATTCCGGCACTTGACGGTGGAAGACTTCTGTTCCTGATTATTGAGGCCATTCGAGGAAAACGTATGGATCCAGAAAAAGAAGGAATGGTAAACATGATCAGTATGGTGGCTTTGATGGCACTAATGATTTTTGTTGTATTTAATGATATCAGCCGGTTTACGTAGGAACAGAATGTATAAATTGGAGGAACCTATGTATAGAGATCATACGAAAAAAATACAGATAGGAGACCGGATAATTGGTGGTGGAAACCCCGTTCTTATCCAGTCTATGTGTAATACAAAAACACAAGATGTAACAGAAACTGTTAAGCAAATAAAAGAATTAACGGCTGCTGGATGCGATTTGATTCGAGTGGCTGTTCCGGATCAGGAATCAGCGATAGCTTTAAGGAAGATTAAAAAAAAGATCTCTATTCCTTTGATTGCCGATATTCATTTTGATTATCGGCTTGCAATTGCTGCCATAGAAGCTGGTGCCGATAAAATTCGTATTAATCCAGGAAATATAGGCTCGAGAGAGCGGGTTCAGGCTGTGGTGGAGAAAGCGAAGGAGTATAACATCCCTATCCGGGTAGGTGTTAATAGTGGATCATTGGAAAAAGATTTGATTGAGACTTATGGAGGGGTGACTGCAGAGGGAATTGTAATCAGTGCGATGAATAAAGTACATCTGATTGAGGAACTGGGATACGACAATCTAGTGATTAGTATTAAATCATCGGATGTACTTATGTGTATCAAGGCTCATGAGTTGATCGCCAAACAAATTGATTATCCCCTTCATGTAGGAATTACGGAGGCAGGTACTCTTGCATCTGGAACGGTCAAATCTTCGATTGGTCTTGGGATTATTCTTCATAAGGGAATTGGAGATACCATTCGGGTTTCCCTTACTGGCGATCCGATAGAAGAAGTAAAAACGGCAAAGACGATATTAAAGACGCTTGGCTTGAAAAGAGGCGGTGTGGAAGTGATATCCTGTCCCACCTGCGGAAGAACAAGGATCGATCTGATATCATTGGCGAACCAAGTAGAAGAGATGGTTTCTTCTTTTGACCACTTAGATATAAAAGTTGCAGTTATGGGCTGTGTGGTCAATGGACCAGGAGAAGCGAGAGAAGCAGACATAGGGATAGCCGGTGGGATTGGGGAAGGACTTCTCATTAAGAAAGGAGAAGTGATCCGAAAAGTTCCAGAAGGTGAACTTCTAAAAGCCTTACAGGAAGAACTTATGAAAATGCAGTAGGTGATAGAATGGCAAAAAAATTTTTGGAAGTATTTCCAGGGTTACATATTACGGATGATTTGCAAGAGCTTTTAAATCTGGTGGATGTGGAGAAAGTCACATCTAACAGAGATAGAAGCTCTATTCGTATTTATTTAAATAGCCCCCGGTTGATTCATAAACAGAATATATATGGACTAGAGAAGGGGATCAAAGATCAACTTTTCCCATCCAAACAGGTTACCATAAAAATCATAGAGAGGTTCTGCCTTTCAGAACAGTATACCCCTAAAAAACTTTTAAAAGCATATCGAGATAGTCTTTTGATGGAACTGAAGCATTACAGTATCATTGAATACAGTATGTTCCGTAAAGCAGAATATGAATTTCCAGAGCCGGATCTGTTAAAGATGACGGTCGAGGATACAATTGTTGCCAGAGAAAAAGCGGGAGAGTTAAAACGAGTATTGGAAAAGATATTCCATGAAAGATGCGGCCTTCCGGTAGAAGTTCGGTATGAATTTATCCCACCGAAAGAAAATAAACTGGCAAAGAAGAAGGAACTGCAGATGCAGCGGGAAGTAGAGGAAATTGTTAAAAAGACTAGCCTGGCAGGTAATGGACAGGCATCTTTAGAATCTTCGCCACCTTTTCTGCCAGATGGGGGCGCTTTGGATCCTATAACTGCAGGAAATCAGTCAAATCCCACTGTAGCTTTGAACGCTAACTCCTCCGAACCAGGGCTTCGCATGGGCGGGAAAAAAGGAGCTGGGAGATCGAAGGAAACGGAACCTGGTAAAAAGGAATGGAAGGATTATAGAAAGAACAGCTACGGAGGGAAAAGATCGGACAATCCAGAGGTACTTTATGGAAGAGACTTTGATGACGAAATCATTGAGATCGAAAAGATTGAAGGGGAGATCGGTGAAGTAGCGATTCGGGGAAAGATACTAACCTTAGACAGTCGGGAATTAAGAAGTGGGAAAACTATTTTAATATTTGATGTGTCTGATTTTACAGACACCATTACTGTTAAAATATTTGCCAAAGAAGAACAGCTCCCAGATCTTAAAAATGCAGTGGTTTTTGGCAATTTTATTCGAATCAAAGGAGTTACTACCATTGATCGATTTGACGGTGAATTGACGCTTGGATCTGTGGTAGGAATCAAAAAATCAGAAGATTTCACAGGAAAAAGATCGGATAATAGTCTGGAAAAGCGAGTGGAGCTTCACTGTCATACCAAGATGAGTGATATGGACGGTGTTTCAGAGGTGAAAGATATTGTAAAACGAGCCAAGAAATGGGGGATGCCTGCCATCGCCATTACAGATCATGGCTGTGTACAATCGTTTCCGGATGCCAATCATGCTTTGGAAAAGGGAGACGATTTTAAGCTGATTTACGGGGTAGAAGGTTACTTGGTTGATGACCAAAAGGAACTTGTGAAGAATTCGAAAAACCAGAATTTTACAAATTCCTTTGTTGTCTTTGATTTAGAGACCACTGGTTTTAGTTCTACTAAAAACAAAATTATTGAAATCGGAGCTGTTAAAATAGAAGATGGGAAAATAACAGACAAATTTAGTTCTTTTGTAAATCCGGATATCCCCATTCCATTTGAGATTGAAAAACTAACTGGGATTAACGATAACATGGTTCTGCCTCATCCTAAGATTGAACAAATTTTGCCTGGGTTTTTAGCGTTTTGTGAAGGATCTGTACTGGTGGCTCACAATGCTTCCTTTGATGTGAGCTTTATAGCACATAATGCAGTACAGCTTCAATTGGATTTTAATCCTACGGTGATTGATACGGTGGCTTTGGCAAGAGTGTTACTTCCAAACTTAAACCGTTTTAAATTGGATACAGTTGCAAAAGCATTAAATATTTCACTGAAAAATCATCATAGAGCCGTGGATGATGCAGGCTGTACGGCAGAAATCTTTCAGAAATTTGTAAGTATGCTTAAGGAACGGGGAATCAATACCCTGAATGAACTAAATGGGTTTAACGCCATGACATCTGATATCATTAAAAAACTTCCGACCAATCACGTTATTATTCTAGCTGCTAATGATGTAGGAAGAGTGAATCTTTACCGATTGATATCCTATTCCCATATTGATTATTATGCGAGAAGGCCTAGAATCCCAAAAAGCATTTTAGATCAGTACCGGGAGGGGCTGATTATAGGATCTGCCTGTGAAGCGGGTGAAGTGTATCAGGCCTTACTTCGGGGGATTCCAGAGGCGGAGATAGCAAAACTGGTTAATTTCTATGATTATCTGGAAATACAGCCCCTAGGAAATAATGGTTTTATGTTGCGAGATGAAAAAAGTGTAATAAATTCGGAACAGGATCTCATTGAGATCAATAAGAGGATCGTAAAACTGGGAGAACAATTTGGGAAACCAGTTTGTGCAACCTGTGATGTTCATTTTTTAGATCCGGAAGATGAAGTTTACCGAAGAATCATTATGGCAGGACATGGGTTTAAGGATTCCGACGAACAGCCTCCCCTTTATTTAAGAACTACGGAAGAGATGTTAAAGGAATTCGAGTATTTAGGACCTAATAAAGCAGAAGAAGTAGTGATTAAAAACACGAGAAAAATAGCTGATATGTGCGAGAGGATCTCTCCAGTAAGGCCAGATAAATGTCCTCCGATTATTGAGAACTCTGATGAGGATTTGAGAAAAATCTGTTATGACAAAGCCAGTGCCATATATGGAGAGAATCTTCCGACTATCGTTACAGAGCGTCTGGAGCGCGAATTGAACTCCATCATATCCAATGGGTTTGCAGTTATGTATATCATTGCGCAGAAACTGGTGTGGAAATCCAATGAAGATGGATATCTGGTGGGTTCTCGTGGGTCCGTTGGTTCCTCTTTTGTTGCTTATATGGCAGGGATAACAGAAGTTAATTCACTTAGTCCTCATTATTACTGTACTTCCTGTCATTATTATGACTTTGATTCGGAAGAAGTGAAACAGTTTTCTGGAATGGCGGGATGCGACATGCCGGATAAGGTATGTCCTGACTGCGGTCACACTCTTTCAAAAGATGGATTCGATATTCCTTTTGAAACGTTCTTAGGGTTTAAAGGAGATAAGGAGCCTGATATTGACTTAAACTTTTCAGGAGAATACCAGAGCAAAGCGCATGATTATACAGAAGTTATTTTTGGGAAAGGTCAGACTTATCGTGCAGGTACCATTGGCACACTAGCGGATAAAACTGCATTTGGATATGTAAAGAACTATTATGAAGAACATGGAATCCGAAAGCGAAATTGTGAGATTAATCGGATCGTACAGGGCTGCGTAGGTGTAAGAAGAACCACCGGACAGCATCCAGGTGGGATCATCGTGCTTCCCCATGGGGAAGAGATCTATTCCTTCACTCCGGTTCAAAGACCGGCCAATGATATGACGACCATGACGATAACGACGCACTTTGATTATCATTCTATTGATCACAATCTACTAAAACTTGATATACTGGGACACGACGATCCGACTATGATACGTATGCTTCAGGATTTGATTGGATTTGATCCGGTAAAGGACATTCCTTTGGACAGCAAAGAAGTTATGTCTCTTTTTCAGAGTACTTCGGCGCTTTCAATCAGTCCAGAGGACATTGGAGGTTGTAAATTAGGCGCACTTGGAGTTCCAGAGTTTGGAACTGATTTTGCTATGCAGATGTTAATTGATACGAAACCAAAGTATTTTTCTGATTTGGTCCGGATCGCGGGTCTGGCTCATGGTACGGATGTTTGGCTGGGAAATGCTCAGACTCTGATACAAGAAGGGAAGGCAAACATTCAGTCAGCGATTTGTACGAGAGATGACATTATGGTTTATTTGATTTCCATGGGAATCGAAGAAGGGTTGTCATTCACCATTATGGAGAGTGTGCGTAAAGGAAAAGGATTGAAAAAAGAATGGGAAGAAGAGATGGTTGCTCATGGAGTGGAAGAATGGTATATCTGGTCCTGTAAAAAGATTAAATATATGTTTCCTAAGGCTCATGCAGCGGCCTATGTAATGATGGCATGGAGAATTGCATATTGCAAAGTGTTTTATCCTTTGGCTTATTACGCTTCCTTCTTTAGCATTCGGGCCAATGGATTTAGTTATGAACTGATGTGTCAAGGGAGAGACAAACTGGAACATTACCTTGCGGATTATAAAAAACGTATGGATTCTTTATCCAAAAAGGAACTTGATACCTTACGAGATATGCGTATCGTTCAGGAAATGTACGCAAGAGGATTTGAATTTACTCCAGTTGACATATATAGGGCAAAAGCAAGACATTTTCAGATAATTGATGGAAAGTTGATGCCCTCTTTAAGTAGTATTGACGGATTGGGAGAAAAAGCAGCCGATGCCGTCGTGGATGCAAGCAAAGATGGGGCATTTTTATCCAGAGAAGATTTTAGGAATAGGACAAAAGTAAGTAAAACGGTGTGTGATTTGATGGGGGATCTGGGACTTCTTGGAGAATTGCCAGAATTAAATCAATTATCTCTATTTGATTTGGGCTCTTAAATCAGCTACCATATGAAAAAAACTGTAGTTGGTTTAAGACAAACTGAAATCTAAGATTATTTTTCAAGTATTTTAAAATAATTAAATAATTTTGAAAATAAGGTTGACATCCGTATGTTTTTATATTATACTACCTAACGTAATCGAGGCGTGGCTCAGTTTGGTAGAGCGCTGCGTTCGGGACGCAGAGGTCGCAAGTTCGAATCCTGTCGCCTCGATTTTGTATAGTTTGTATTATACTGGCCTATTGGTCAAGCGGTTAAGACACCGCCCTCTCACGGCGGAATCCCGAGTTCGATTCTCGGATAGGTCATATTAAGAAACCTTCAGGATAAAACCTGAGGTTTTTTTATTTTGTACAATCCCTCAATTTCTAAGATTCGATTAATTTTCACTATCCATAAAAGAAAATCTATGCTAAGATAAAAAAATCAACAAATTGACTGGCTAAACGACTGATTCTGTAAGATTGGACATGGGGGATTCATGGATTATATAACGCTAGAGGATATAAAAGATAAATTGGACTTTTTTTATAAAATGTATGATGTGGTACGTTTGGTTGACCCAGTACATAAAAAGGTGTTGGATTATCGGGAGTCTAGTTTTTCAGATAAGAACGAAATTTGTTACCATTATTGGGGAAACAATACAATTTGTGATAACTGCATATCTATGAGAAGCCATAAGGAAAATGAGTGTTTTGTTAAATTAGAAAGAAGACCAGATGCATTGCTTCTTGTAACAGCACTCCCTATAAAAAATACGGATCAGCCTATTGTATTAGAATTGTTAAAAAATGCAACGAATCATATGGATATTGGAGAAGGAAATTATAATGAGGGAGAATTGTTTTCTCATTTTGTGAAAGAACTCAATGATGTCATTGTAAAAGATCCGCTTACTTCCTTATATAACCGAAGATTTATTGACGAAAGATTACCGATTGAAATAATAGATGCAACGTTGACTCATATCCCGATATCCATCTGCTTTCTGGATTTGGATGAGTTTAAGTCGATTAATGATCTTTATGGACATGAAACTGGCGATCTAGTAATCAAGGCAGTGGGGAGGGTGATTAAACAGCATATCTCTGCGAATAGATCTTGGGCAGCTAGATATGGTGGAGATGAATTTATTATCTATCTTTATAATACCCATTGGAACGATGCGGATCATTTATTGCAGAGTATGAAGCAAGAGATTGAGAGTCTATCAGTCGGCGAGATTGGAGTGAAGTCCGGAGTTTCAATTTCTTATGGAATTGAAACCATGCATGAAATCCCTATGACAGCAGAAGAAATAATAAGGAATGCGGATGAAAAAATGTATCGTGTAAAAAAATCAAATTAAATTTGGATCATTGTATCCGATGTTATAGTATGGAAGGCAGGTCAATGAAAAAAGCCTGCCTTTTTCATATCTCAAATTGAAATTGTTAAGAACAGGGATTGTCTTTATAACACCAAAACCAGTCCACACAATTAAGACCCATTGCCTGGGAATCATTAATACGCTCTAACATCTGATCATATGTTTTTGGTGGCGGAACCATTGCAGGAGAGCCTGGCTCCCAGTTGGCAGGAGTTACCACACCGCACTGGTCTGTTGTTTGCATTGCAATCAATAGTCGTTTTATTTCACAAATATTCCTTCCGTTGGTTAATGGATACACAAGAATTGCGCGAATTCTTTGATCTGGATCGATGAAAAATACATTTCGCACAGTTTCTTGCTTGGCGACATCTGGAGCAATCATACCGTAGAGCTTCGCTACGTCGGCCATGCGGTCTGCAATAATTGGAAAAGGTATTTCGACACCTGTAAGGAGATAAATCTGATGAACCCATGCCAGATGAGATGGGTTGCTGTCAATGCTTAATCCGATTAGTTGTGTGTTTAATGATTCGAAATCATCGTTCGCCTGTGCAAAGGCAACAAATTCTGTGGTGCAAACAGGAGTAAAATCACCTGGGTGGGAAAATAAAATTACCCAGTGTCCTTTGTAATCAGACAGTTTCATAGGTCCAAAGGTTGTCATTGCAGTAAAATCGGGGGCTTTCATCCCTATACTAACATTCATAGTACTCCTTTGTTCTAACCTTGTTTGTGTTAGTATATGAAACAGAAAAGAGAAGGTTTCAAATAATATTAAAATAATCGAAAATAGAAGTAAATGTGTGAAGCAAGTAACGAGTCGGAGCAGGGGGTATCTAAACTATGCCGCATAAATGAGATATCTCGCATTATATTTAAAAGATAAGTTGACCGTTTTTTATAGCAGGGCTATATTTTATAAGTGGACTACGGAAACTTACTATTAATGATAACAATTATGGGATCATTCATTATGATTTTGAACCAGACAATGTCTTTTTTGATGAAAAAAGCGGTGATTTTAGTATCATTGATTTTGATGAAGCCATCAGATGTTGGTTCCCACTTGATATTCAACGTGCGATTGATGGACTGGACGATGTAATGGAAGAAGATATGATGAGTGAGGCGAAAGTAGCATTTCTTGAAGGGTATCGTAAAGTCTGTGTTTTTACAAAAGAGCAGGCTGACACATTACCATTAATGAAACGACTTGTGGGAATTCAGTCATTGAACAATAAAAAACCTCGTAAACACGAGGTTTTTAGTCAGCTCCCGGGGGGATTCGAACCCCCGACCTACGCATTACGAATGCGTTGCGCTACCAGCTGCGCTACGGAAGCAATCCTGTGATTTAGCAATACAGCCAAACCTTTGACAGTATAACAAAAAAACAACCAGAAATCAACCCTTTCTTGAAAAAAATATAAGAAAATGAAATTTATAGAAATTGATTTGGTTGGAGACGATTGCATATGTCTTTGACCTTTTAACGAATCGAATTGTTATTTACTTCCATACTGGCAAAATGATACAATAGGTTAAAACGTAAATGGATGGAGACAAGAAAAATGAAAAAAGACGAGTTGTTGAAACACATGGCCCCTTGTTCCTTACTGTGCTACACATGCAATGCCTATAAAGATGGTATCATATGTCAACGTTCAAAAGAGCTACTACACGATACCGAAGGGGTTTATGAATTTAATAGGAAACATTTTTCAACAGACGATCAGACGTATCTTCAACAATTAGAAAGCTTTCGTACAATACTAAAGCAGTATTGCAATGCACAATGTGATGGCTGTCGTGGGGAAGACCATAATGATTGTAGTATTAAGGATTGTTACATAAATGAATGTGTTGAGGACCATCATGTTGATTTTTGTGGGGAATGTTCTTGTTTCCCATGCAGCAATGTAAAGGAATTGTTTGAAGAAGAAGTATACCTGCAATGGCTAGAAGGAAACAATCAGATTAAAGAATTGGGGGCCAAACAGTACTATGAAATTAAGAAATCACAGTCACATTATCGTTCCTATATAAAATAAAGTGCAAAAAAAGAGGACAATCCAGATCATTCCGGAAGTCCTCTTTTTCCTTGTAAATAAAAGCTTTGAAGCAGATAACGGGAATCGGACCCGCCTCCTCAGCTTGGGAAGCTGATGTTCTACCAATGAACTATATCTGCGTATTTTTCAATACGTTTTGTATTATATCAAAGTTAGTAAAAAAACACAATAGTTTTTTATACAAAAAGGGGAAAAATTACCAGAAACTTGCCAAAAATGGATTATTCATTGTATAATATAAAACGATAATACAAGATGTGGAGGAATATCATGGCGAAAACGCAGTATAATGCGGATAGTATAACCGTATTGGAAGGCCTAGAGGCAGTACGAAAACGTCCAGGCATGTATATAGGGAGTGTTGGGACGAAAGGATTGAATCATTTGATTTATGAAATCGTTGATAATGCGGTGGACGAGCATTTAGCCGGTTATTGCAGTCAGATCTATGTAACACTGGAAGCAGATGGTTCCTGTACCGTTAAAGATACCGGTCGTGGAATACCAGTTGAAATGCATAAAAAAGGCGTATCTGCAGAACGAGTCGTTTTATCTACCCTTCATGCAGGGGGTAAATTTGACAACGATGCTTATAAAACAAGTGGTGGACTACATGGTGTTGGTTCTTCCGTTGTCAACGCACTATCGGCCCATATGATTATTAAAATTTATAAAAATGGTTTGATACATTATGATAAATACGAGCGAGGCATACCTGTTGTGGATTTAAAGGATGGCTTACTTCCTACGTTAGGAAAGACAAAAGAGACTGGAACCGAGATAAACTTCCTACCTGATTCAGAGATCTTTGAGAAGATACGTTTTAAAGCGGAATGGATAAAAAGCCGCCTTCATGAAACCGCATACTTAAATCCGGAACTTAAGATAAACTTTACGAATAAACGGACAGGTGAAGAAGAAACCATACTCTATCATGAACCACAAGGCATCATCGCTTATGTAAAAGAAATCAATACAGGCAAGGAGGCCGTTCATGATCCCATTTACTTTAAAGGTGTGATTGATAAAGTAGAAGTGGAAGCAGCCTTCCAATTTGTAGATACATTTGAAGAGAATATATTAGGGTTCTGTAACAATATTTTCACGCAGGAAGGTGGAACACATCTGGCGGGGTATAAGACACGCTTTACTCAGATGATTAACAGCTATGCCAGAGAGCTGGGGATTTTAAAAGACAAAGACACTAATTTTACAGGAGCAGATACAAGAAGTGGAATGACAGCTGTAATTGCGGTGAAACATCCGGATCCTATTTTTGAAGGACAAACCAAAACAAAATTAGCCAGTGCAGATGCCACCAAAGCTGTTTTTACGGTAGCTGGGGATGAACTCCAATTATATTTTGACCGTAATCTGGAAGTTTTAAAATCCGTAATCGGATGTGCGGAAAAGTCTGCAAAAATAAGGAAAGCAGAAGAAAAAGCGAAAACCAATATGCTTTCTAGATCCAAGTTTTCCTTTGACAGCAACGGCAAACTGGCTAACTGTGAAAGTCGAGATTCAGAGAAGTGTGAAATCTTTATCGTAGAAGGGGATTCCGCAGGTGGTTCTGCAAAGACGGCAAGAAATAGAAAGTATCAGGCTATTTTGCCCATTCGTGGAAAGATTCTCAATGTAGAAAAGGCTTCTATGGATAAGGTGCTGGCAAATGCAGAGATTAAGACAATGATCAATACCTTTGGCTGTGGTTTTTCGGAGGGCTATGGCAACGATTTTGATATTACAAAACTGCGTTATCATAAAATCATTCTTATGACGGATGCCGATGTGGATGGAAGCCATATCGACACCCTCCTTTTAACGTTTCTTTACCGTTTTATGTCAGATTTGATTTATAACGGGCATGTGTACATCGCGATGCCTCCCCTTTTTAAAGTGATTCCCAAAAGAGGAGAAGGAAAATATCTTTATGATGAAAAAGATCTGGATCGTTATCGTACAACCCACAAAGGAGATTTTACACTACAACGATACAAAGGTCTGGGTGAGATGGATGCGGAACAGTTATGGGAAACGACTTTAGATCCAGAGCGTCGTGTTTTAAAGCAGGTAGAGATTGAAGATGCCAGAATGGCATCAGAAATCACGGAAATGCTTATGGGAAGCGAAGTATCCCCTAGACGAAAGTTTATATACGAACACGCGGACGAAGCTGAGATAGATGCATAAGGAGAAGGAATATGGCAGAAAAAATCATTAAAACAGAATATTCTGAGGAGATGCAGAAAAGCTACATGAACTATTCCATGAGTGTCATCACAGCCAGAGCGATCCCAGATGCAAGAGATGGATTAAAACCAGTACAGCGGAGAGTTCTGTACGATATGAGTGAACTTAGATTAAACCATGATAAACCTCACCGGAAATCAGCTCGTATCGTTGGAGATACTATGGGTAAATATCATCCCCATGGAGACAGTTCCATATATGAGACGCTAGTTGTCATGTCTCAGTTGTTTAAAAAAGGAATGCCCTTAGTAAATGGTCATGGTAATTTTGGTTCCATCGAAGGTGATGGAGCGGCTGCTATGCGATATACAGAAGCAAGACTTGAGAAATTTGCAGAAGAAGTTTATCTAAAAGATTTAGATAAGACTGTAGATTTTGTACCCAATTACGATGAGACGGAGGAGGAGCCAGAGGTTCTGCCTGTCAGAGTTCCCAATCTATTAATCAATGGAGCGGAGGGGATTGCAGTAGGCATGAGTACCAGCATTCCGGCTCATAACTTAAGTGAGGTAATCGATGCAGTTCAGTCTTATATTGAGAACCCAGACCAATCAGTGGCTGAATTGATGGAGTATTTGCCAGGCCCAGATTTTCCTACAGGAGGGATCATAGCCAATAAAAGCGATTTGCAGGCAATCTATGAGTCTGGTACCGGCAAGATTAAACTTCGAGGCAAACTGGAAGTGGAACTTGGCAAGCGTAAAACAGATAAAGATAAATTAGTCATCACTGAGATTCCCTATACGATGATCGGAACTGGGATCAATAAATTCTTAATCGATGTAGCCGAACTGGTAGAAAGTAAAAAACTTTCTGATGTTGTTGATATCTCAAACCAGTCAAACAAAGACGGAATTCGGATTGTACTGGAACTAAAAAAAGATGCAGATGTAGAAAAAATCCGTAACATTCTTTATAAGAAAACAAGATTAGAGGATACCTATGGGGTAAATATGCTAGCCATATCGAACGGCAGACCTGAGACCCTTGATTTAAAAAGTATCCTAAAATATTACCTAGATTTTCAATACAAAAACGCAACTAAAAAATATCAAACACTTTTGGAAAAAGAATTAGAAAAGAAAGAAATCAAAGAAGGTTTGATCAAAGCCTGTGACATCATTGATTTGATTATTGCTGTATTGCGAGGATCTAAAAACTTAAAAGATGCCAAAGCATGTTTGATGACAGGTGATATTACTAATATTAACTTTCGCGTCCAAGGTTTGGAAGCGGATGCCAAGAAGCTGTGTTTTACAGAAAAACAGGCAAGTGCAATTCTTGAGATGCGTCTTTATAAATTAATTGGGTTGGAAATTCTTCAGTTGGAGAAAGAATATAAAGAAACAGTGGCGAAGATCAAAAAATATGAAACGATTTTGTCTGGTAGAAAAAATATGAACGTGGTTATTAAACAGGATTTAGATGAGATCAAAAAGGAATACGGAACACCTAGAAGGACTCTGATCGAAGATGGAAAAGAAGCGGTTTATGATGAAAATGCAGTTGCAATCGCTGAGGTTAGTTTTGTTATGGATCGGTTTGGTTATTGTAAGATTCTAGATAAAAACACGTATGAAAGAAATAAGGAAACCATTGAAACGGAGAATCCATATGTGGTAAACTGTTTAAATACCGACAAAATATGTATTTTCACCAATGCTGGAAATCTTCATCAGATTAAGATACTAGATATTCCAGGTGGAAAACTAAGAGATAAAGGAACTCCTGTAGAGAATTTGTGCAAATTCGATGGAACAAAAGAAGAGATAATTTACTTATCCTATGCGCAAGGATTAAAAGGTCATCAATTCCTGTTTGCAACCAAGCAGGCGCTTGTAAAGCTGGTTTCAGGAGACGAATTTGAGACCAATAATCGTTTGGTGTCTGCCACAAAACTTCAAGAAGAGGATTGCTTGATTGACATTCAGCCGTTTGACGGGCAGTCTGACATCGTACTTCAAACATCCACGGGAGTGTTTTTGCGTTTTCCGACCGATGAAATAACTGTAATGAAAAAGAATGCAAGAGGAGTTAGAGGAATAAAATTGTCCCAGGGAGAAGAACTTGAAGCTGTTTATCTATTAGGGACAGATCCGGTTATTCGATATAAAGAAAAAGAAGTACATTTAAACCGGTTGAAAATAAATAAGCGAGATGGCAAAGGAAGTAAAGTTCGTCTCTAGATCTTTGCTGCGACATACATTCTCAAAAAAAGTACGCAACACACGGACAAATGTATTTTTCACGCGAATAAATATTGATTTTTCTTTGACTTTGTTATAGGATAATTAAGAATTCCACATAGGATAGTATTATAAAATAATAGAAATGAGGAGATAGCGATGGAAAAAAAGTTACGAGTTGGCGTATTAGGAGCAACCGGTATGGTGGGGCAGAGATTTATTTCCCTGTTAGAGATGCATCCTTGGTATAAAGTTGTAACAGTGGCAGCCAGCCCCCGTTCTGCAGGAAAAACATACAAAGAAGCAGTGGGAAATCGCTGGAAGATGACGACTCCCATGCCCGAAGCAGTAAAAGATCTGATCGTTATGAATGTCAATGAGGTGGAAAAAGTAGCTTCCAGTGTTGATTTTGTATTCAGTGCCGTAGATATGACGAAAGATGAAATACGTGAAATCGAAGAAGCTTATGCCAAGGCGGAGATACCCGTTGTCTCAAATAATAGTGCCCACCGCTGGACAAAGGATGTACCTATGGTGGTTCCTGAGATTAATCCTGAGCATTTTCAGATCATTAAAGATCAGAGAACACGTTTGGGAACTCAGAGTGGGTTTATTGCAGTCAAACCAAACTGTTCCATTCAAAGCTATGCTCCAGTTCTATTTGCGTGGAAGGAATTTGAACCATATGAAGTCGTTGTTACCACGTATCAGGCAATTTCCGGAGCAGGGAAAACCTTTCAGGATTGGCCTGAGATGGACGGTAATATCATCCCATATATTGGAGGAGAAGAAGAAAAGAGTGAACAAGAGCCTCTTCGCCTGTTGGGGACGATAGAGAATGGGGAGATCATAAAAGCCAGCGAACCGTTAATCACCTGTCAGTGCATCCGGGTACCAGTATTAAATGGTCATACAGCAGCCGTTTTTGTGAAGTTTCGGAAAAAGCCAACCAAAGAACAACTAATTGAGCGTTTGGTTCACTTTAAAGGGTTACCGCAGGAACTTAAACTGCCAAGTGCTCCAGAACAGTTTATACAGTACTTAGAAGAAGATAACCGTCCTCAGGTGGCTTTGGATGTGGATTTTGAGCATGGTATGGGTGTTTCCGTTGGCCGATTAAGAGAAGATACCGTTTATGATTATAAATTCGTAGGACTCTCGCATAATACAGTTCGCGGGGCAGCCGGTGGCGCTGTGCTTTGTGCTGAACTTTTGACCGCTCAGGGGTATATTAAATCCAGGGATTAAGAACTATGGATTTTTATAAAATAGGGATATTGGAGGAAATAACATGGCTTACAAAAAAGAACTATGGGGGAATATGCCCGATGGCAGAGAGGTGTATCTGTATACACTGGTAAACGAAAATGGAGTATCTGCTACGTTCTCAAATTTAGGTGCAGTTTGGGTAACGATGAAAGTGCCAGACAAGAGTGAAAAGGAAGTGGATGTTGTATTAGGGTATGACTCTGTTTCTGACTATCTTTTAAATCCACCACATTTTGGCGCGCCCATCGGAAGAAATGCTAACCGGATTGCGGATGCAAGATTTAATTTGGCTGGAAAAGAGTATAAACTCGCGGCCAATGATGGGAACAACAATTTACATAGCGGAACGGATCTCTATCATGATCGCTTATGGGACAGCCAAGCGGAGGAGGAAGAACTGGGAACCAGTGTGATCTTTTCACTCTTCTCACCAGATGGAGATCAGGGATTTCCCGGAAATGCAAACATCACCATTACCTATACTCTGACCCCTGATAATAGTATTAATATTTCCTATCACATGGTGTGTGATCAGGATACAGTAGCCAATTTCACGAATCATAGCTATTTTAATCTGTCTGGACAAGGTTCTGGATGTGCCATGAATCAACGAGTCTGGCTGGATGCAGACAATTATACCAGAGCGGATGAGCATTCCATTCCAACTGGCGAGTATACTCCAGTGAAGGGAACTCCTATGGATTTTACTGTGATGAAACCCATAGATCAGGATATAGACAAAGAATACGAAGCATTGATTTATGGAAAAGGTTATGATCATAACTGGGTATTAAACAATCAGTCTGGAGATGTTTCCTTGTGTGCGGCAGCAGAATCGGATGAGACTGGAATCCGTATGGAAGTTTATACGGATTTACCAGGAATGCAGTTCTATACAGCCAATTTCCTTCCAAAGGGTATGGTTGGTAAAGAGGGGGCCATATATGATAGACGTACTTGCTATTGTTTTGAAACCCAATATTATCCCAACGCAGTGAATGAACCAAAGTTCCCCTCTCCGTTATTAAAGGCTGGAGACGAATACCAAACAACAACAATTTATAAATTTTCACTTTAAATACGAGTAATAAAAAATAGCGGAATGGATACAGGGACGCAGATGCGCCCCTGTACTTTTATGAAAGGACTTATAAAAATACGTATGAAAACAGAGAATGAAAGCAGGATTAAGATTTTATCTGTAATTGCCCTGATTACGACTGCCGCAATATGGGGCAGTGCCTTTGCTGTAATGAAAAATTCAGTTGCTATTATACCTCCGACTTATTTATTGGCATTGCGTTTTACCATAGCAACGGCTGGATTAATTCTGGCTTTTTCAAAACATGTGAAAACAATAGGAAAATCTGACTTGATTTGCGGTAGTATTTTAGGGTTCTTTCTATTTATTAGTTATTTTTTTCAAACATATGGACTTGCCTATACAACTGCAAGTAAAAATGCGTTTATAACCACACTGTATGTAATTCTTGTTCCCTATCTCCATTGGATATTAAATAAGAAGAAACCAAGTAACAGTCAAATAAAAGCAGCTGTTATTGCAGTTGCCGGACTTGCGCTGCTTTCCCTTGAGAGGGATTTATCTGTGAACATAGGAGATTTTCTGACCTTGATTTGTGGTGCTTTTTTTGCATGTCACATTGTATTTATTGATCGGTATACCGTGGATCATGATCCGGTTAAATTAACAGTCATACAGATGGCGGTAGCTTCAATTCTTAGCTGGATAGTGGCACCGGTACTAGAAGGGAAATTAGATGTTACTGTGATCACAGGATCTACTTTAATTGGTCTTTTATATCTAGGGATTTTTAGCACAATGATCTCTTATCTATTACAGAATGTGGGACAAAAAAATCTAAGCCCCAATACTTCTTCCATTATCCTGTCGTTTGAGGCAGTGTTTGGCCTTATATTTTCTGTTTTGATTCTGGGAGAAGTGGTAACATTAAAAATTGCTGCTGGCTGTATCTTGATGTTTTTATCGGTATTATTAACGGAGTATAAAAGAAAGAATAGGTCAAAAACAGATCCTTCAAATTAAATCTTTCCACGTTGTAATGATTTTGTAAGTAAATTGTTTTTCCTTGTAACATTGATATTCAAAATTATCAATGATATAATGAATTAATTGGTGTCTTTTGGCGAGTCATTATAAATAATTGCTATTCAAAGGCATTAATGGTATAATAAATCGGTTACTATCACAAAGCAGTAGGGAGTTATATGTCTAAATCGTTATACATTACAGAAAAACCAAGTGTGGCTCAGGAATTTGCGAATGCGTTGAAACTTGGGACAAAACGCAGCAATGGATACATAGAATCAGAACAGGTTATTATAACTTGGTGTGTAGGACATCTGGTTACTATGAGTTATCCGGAACGTTATGATCCAAAATTCAAACGATGGAGCCTCTCCACTTTGCCGTTTCTTCCAAAGGAATTTATGTATGAAGTAATTCCCAATGCGGCAAAACAATTTGAGATTGTAAAAAGTCTGCTAAATCGCTCTGACGTGAATATCATTTATGTCTGCACTGACTCTGGGCGGGAGGGAGAATATATATACCGTCTGGTTGCCCAGATGGCAGATGTAAAAGGGAAAGAACAAAAAAGAGTTTGGATTGATTCTCAGACAGAGGAAGAAATACTAAGAGGGATCCGGGAGGCAAAAGATGAATCCGAATATGATAATCTTTCCGCTTCTGCATACCTAAGAGCAAAAGAAGACTATTTAATGGGAATTAATTTTTCCCGATTGCTCACACTAAGGTATGGACAAAATATTTCTAATTATTTAAGAACAGGGAAAAACACAGTCATATCAGTTGGACGTGTTATGACTTGTGTTATGGGGATGGTGGTTCGCAGAGAACGAGAGATAAGGGACTTTGTTAAGACACCATTTTACCGGGTAGTTGGAACGTTTGCCAGAGAAGAACTGGATTTTGATGCAGAATGGAAGAGCGCGCCTAGTTCTAGATATTTTCAATCTCCGTTTCTATATAAAGAAAACGGATTTAAAGAAAAAAAATATGCTCAGGAATTGATTGAGAATCTTTCTAAGATGGAACCGATGGAAGCAACTATTGTATCGATGGAAAAGAAGAAAGAGACCAAGAATCCACCATTGCTTTATAATCTAGCTGAACTTCAAAATGACTGCTCTAAGATGTTTAAGATTAGTCCTGATGAGACCTTAAAGGTGGTTCAGGGGCTTTATGAAAAGAAGATGGTTACCTATCCAAGAACGGATGCCAGAGTTTTGTCTACTGCCGTTTCCAAAGAAATTCATAAAAATTTAAACGGGTTAAAGGGATTTGAACCGTTAAAATCAGCTGTCAATGAAGCGTTGGAGATGGGGTCATATAAGAATATCCAGAAAACCAGATATGTCAATGATAAGCAGATTACGGACCATTATGCCATTATCCCAACCGGTCAGGGGTTATCTTCTGTTCGTACTTTGTCTCCGATTGGTGCCAAGATCTATGAAGTGATTGTAAGGAGATTCTTAAGTATCTTTTTCCCTCCGGCTATTTATCAAAAATATGCGTTGGAACTGGAAGCTGAGAAAGAACACTTCTATGCGAACTATCGGGTAATGAAAGATGCTGGGTATCTAAAGGTGGCAGATGTTAACGGTGGAAGAAAAAAATCAGATAATAGCAGTGGAGAATCCGGGCAAAGAGATGAATCCGATGAGAATCATTCTGAGACATCTCAGAATCAGACCGACCAGCCGGCATTTCTTGCTATGCTCAGTTCATTAAAAAAAGGGATGCAGATCCCTTTGAAGAAACTAATTATCAAGGAAGGGGAAACGTCTCCTCCCAAACGTTATACTTCCGGTTCCATGATTCTTGCCATGGAGAATGCTGGACAGCTGATTGAGGATGAAGAACTACGTGCTCAGATAAAAGGAAGCGGAATTGGTACCAGTGCAACCAGGGCTGAAATATTAAAAAAACTGTTTCATATTAAGTATTTATCCCTTAATACAAAGACACAGGTGATTATGCCTGCGATATTGGGAGAGATGATATATGACGTTGTGAATACTTCCATTAAGCAGCTTTTAAACCCTGAACTGACAGCAAGTTGGGAAAAAGGATTAACCTATGTAGCGGAAGGATCTATAACCTCAGAAGAGTATATGCAAAAATTAGAGAATTTTGTTGCCGGACGCACCGCTTGGGTGTTGAGGCTTAATAATCACTATGACCTTCGTAGTGCTTTTGACGCTGTGGCAGCTAATTATAAAAAACAAAAATAGGAGATTTAACATGAAAAAAGAAGATATGAAAAACCAGGACTTATTTGACACAAACCATACGATTGCTAAATTATTATTTGAACAGACCACATACCCATGGGAGATTTTGCCTAAAATCAGTGAATTTATCGTATCCCTTGGAGAACGTTTGCCAAAAGGTGAATATGTACATGTTGGGAAAGCAGTGTGGATTCATAAGTCCATTAACCTTCCGCCCACAGCTTGTCTTGGAGAGAATGTAATTATTGGCAAGGGTGCGCAGATCCGCCATTGTGCTTTTTTAAGAGGTAATGTAATTATTGGAGAAGGTGCTGTTATTGGGAACTCTTCTGAGATTAAGAATTCCATTCTTTTTGATGGGGTTCAGGTTCCCCATTTTAATTATGTAGGAGATTCTATTTTGGGATATAAGTCTCATATGGGGGCATCATCCATTGCATCCAACGTAAAGACAGACAAATCCACAGTTTCCGTACATGCAGAAGATGGTAATATTGATACAGAGTTGAAAAAATTTGGAGCAATTATTGGAGACTATGCAGAAATTGGATGTGGAGCTGTATTAAATCCAGGTACTGTAATTGGACCAAAATCGAATATTTATCCCCTTTCATGCGTTAGAACCTGTGTAGATGCCAATTCGATCTATAAGAATCAGGGCGAAGTAATTGAAAAGAATATTACTGAAGCTTAAGGATATTAAAACATGAACGATAAGACAAAGACCAACGCAGGTAATGGCAAGTTTGGTTCTAGACTAGGTTTTATTTTGGCTTCCGTGGGGTCAGCAGTCGGAATGGGAAACATCTGGATGTTTCCTTACCGGCTGGGTCAATACGGTGGCGCTGCTTTTTTGGTGCTGTATTTTGGATTTGTGTTTTTATTTGGAATGGTTGGGCTCTCAGGTGAATTTGCCTTTGGGCGACTGACTGGTACAGGGCCAGTCGGATCTTATGATTATGCAATGAAAAGCCGTGGGAAAAAAGGAGGCTCTTATTTAGGAGTTATCCCTCTTTTGGGTTCCGTTGGTATAGCCATAGGATATGCGGTTATTGTCGGCTGGATTCTTAGATATCTAAGCGGTTCCATAACTGGAATTATGTTTCAAAGTGACACAGCAGAATACTTTTCACAGGCAACGGGACCATTTGGAAGTATTGTCTGGCATCTAATTGTAGTACTGATTACAATGCTCGTGTTGACCGGAGGCGTATTAAAAGGGATAGAAAAGGTCAATCGAATTATGATGCCGGCTTTTTTTGTTCTGTTCATTATGATTGCGGTTCGTGTGTTTTTTTTAGAAGGCGCATTTGCAGGATATGAATATTTACTCATTCCCAGATGGGGATTTTTATTAAAACCTGAGACTTGGGTGATGGCAATGGGACAGGCGTTTTTTTCCTTGTCGATCACGGGCTCAGGAATGGTTATTTATGGGAGTTATCTAGATGAGAAAGAGGACATACCAAAAGTTGCTATGACTACGGCACTTCTTGATACCTTTGCCGCATTGCTAGCTGGGTTTGCGATTATACCCGCTGTCTTTGCTTTTCACATGGATCCAGCTAGTGGGCCGCCTCTTATGTTTATAACGCTTCCTAAAGTATTTGCAAAGATACCGGCTGGAAGACTTGTGGCAATGTTGTTTTTCCTTTCTGTTTTATTTGCAGGAGTCACTTCACTGGTTAATATGTTTGAGGTTTGTTCTGAAGCCATTCAGACTCATTTTCATCTTTCCCGTAAAAAGGCTATACTTATCGTTGGTGCGGTGGTCTTTCTCATCGGAAGCTTTATTGAATATGAGCCGAATTTAGGTGTTTGGATGGACTTGATTACCGTTTACGTGGTTCCCTTTGGTGCGGTTCTGTGTTCCATTATGATTTACTGGGTATTAAAAGACGGTAAAATTATGGAAGAGTTGCGCAAAGGAAGAGAGAAACCATTGGGATCTTTGTTTCTGTTTTTCGCAAAATATATTTATGTATTTCTGGCAGCTATGGTATTTATACTTAGTATTCTTTATAAAGGAATTGGGTAGGAAAAAGCCCTGCATACGGAAGTGAATCTTTCGTATGCAGGGCTTTTTTTATTTCGTACCAAAGATACGATCGCCGGCGTCTCCTAGACCTGGGCAGATATAAGCGTTTTCATTTAATCCACGATCTAGATGTCCAACATAGATTTGAATGTCTGGATGCGCTTCATGTAGCTTCTTTAAGCCTTCTGGAGCTGCGATGATAGCCATGAGCTTGATGTGTTTGCCGCCGTATTGCTTAATAAAATCCACAGCAGCAACAGCAGAACCGCCGGTTGCTATCATAGGATCTGTAACGACAATCGTTCTCTGATCAATAGGGTTTGGCAGCTTACAATAGTATTCATGTGGTTCATGTGTTTTTTCATCTCTGTATAAACCGATATGACCTACTTTTGCAGAGGGTACAAGTGCCAGAATCCCGTTTACCATTCCAAGACCTGCTCTAAGAATTGGTACAATTGCCATTTTTTTCCCAGCAATCATAGGCGTCATACAAGTTTCAATCGGGGTTTTTACCTCCACATCTTGTAATGGGAGATCTCTTAACGCTTCAAACCCCATTAACATAGCGATTTCTTCAATCAAAGCGCGGAACTCATTGGTTCCTGTGTTCTGATCTCTTAAAATTGATATTTTGTGCTGAATTAGTGGGTGGGTAAAAACTGTTATATTGTTTGATGAAAAATCCATAATTGTATTATTCCTTTCTTTATTCTCTAACGGTATCAGAAGTCTCAGGCAGGATCAGGTTCATAAAGACCCCAATTACAACTGCGATGAAAAGCCCTGAAATGTTTAAAGTTATTGAGCCAATGGTTAAATTCAATCCTCCAAGTTGGGCAAATCCCAGTCCAAATACCAGAATAAGACCGACGATCGTTAAGTTTCTGCTGTGGGTAAAATCCAGATTGGATTCGGCAAGAGAACGGATTCCAACTGCTGCAATCATACCAAAAAGCATAATCTCCACGCCCCCTTTTACTGGGCCTGGAATGGTTTGGAGAACCGCCCCTACTTTTCCCAAAAATCCAAGCAGGATAGCAAAAACTGCAGTTAGTCGAAGCAATCTTGGATTATAATTCTTCGTTGTTGCAAGAACTCCCGTATTCTCAGAATAGGTAGTATTTGCTGGGGCTCCTAAAAATCCTGCAAATAAGGTTGCAAGTCCATCGCCCATCAAAGTACGGTGGAGACCCGGATCTTTTAAAAAATCTTTTCCTACTACGGTTCCGTTGGTGGTGACATCCCCAATGTGTTCCATAAAAGTAACGCAGGCAATGGGGGCAATGGATAAAATAGCTCCCAAACGGAACGTCGGAACAGACATAAAAGGTACGCCATTTAGGTCTGTTGTTACAAATGGAATATTAATCCATGCAGCGGATGTGATGGCAGAATAATCCATCGTAAATAAGCCAGCAGTACCTAAAATAATGCACAGTAGGTATCCTGCGGCAATCCCAATTAAAATCGGAACTAGTTTGAAAAAACCATGGGCAAAGATGGAGCAGAGAATTACGACAAATAAAGTAAATATTGCAATTGCTAAATTCAGTGCAATCTCGTTGGTTAATCCATCTGCCAGGCTTAAATTTCCGGTGGCATCATTGATGGCAGTGCTTGCAAGATTGATACCAATCACTACAATTACAGGACCCGTAACCACGGGAGGAAAGATCTTTTTGATTTTGTCTGCGCCGATGAAGAAAGCAATCAGAGCAAAAAGCAGATAGATCAGACCGGCAAAAATAATTCCACCCTGTACTAAAGATACGTTTTCAGGGATCACGGTACCTTCCGGCCGGGTAATAGAAGCAATCGCCGCCAGGAAAGCAAAGGATGATCCAAGAAATACAGGAACCTTAAATTTAGTACAGCAGTGGAATATTAATGTGCCAACACCAGCAGATAATAATGCCAGGGATGGATTGAGACCTGTCAGTAAGGGGACCAGTACCGTTGCGCCGAACATGGCAAACAGGTGCTGGATGCTGAGCAGATAGTCTCGGGTTGTCAATTTTGCGTTGTTACTCATTCTTCTACCCCGTTTCTTTTTATTTTCCGTCCTATTTTATCAGAGAAAGGGATAAATGGCAACTATTTTTGTTATTTTGTCTCCGGAGAATATGAAATCACTGCAAAATCCCCTAAAGCATGAGGGACAGAGATCGACACAATAATGCTTCCTTTGTCCTCATAACTAAAGGATTCCGGAAAAAGAGAGAGATCTGAGTCGGAAGTAGAAGCATTCGTGAAATCGGCTTTTTGAAGAATACGGGTAAGAGTTTCTTTGTTTGTTTCCTGCAAGTAAGACTTTAAAGCTTCTTCAATTTCAGGTGTGGCAGAAAGAAACTGATAATCCCCAGACAAAATAGCTTCCACAACTACCTTTGGATCCACATAATCATTGAGTCTTAAGTTTTTAACAGAGGAAAAGTCGACTGAGTTCGTAAAATAAATGTTGTTGGGATACGCGGCTTCTTTTGCATAATAGAGACCTTGATACACCGCAGTAATTCGGTTCCTGTCTATGGAGATCACATCACAATTAATGGATAAATTGTCTTTATCCGGGTCAACCTCATAGGCGTTCATTATATAAAGGGCATTTGTTCTTAACTGTTCGTTGATGCGTTCTTCTATGTCCGGATAATCGGTGTTAGAAATTTCAGGGTATTGAATGGTGACATTTCCCTCTTTATAGGTTCTCAGTATGGAAGATGCCCTCTTTGCAGCGGGTTGTTCATCTGCATTGTCTGTGCTTGTTTGACTTTCTTTTCCCTGTTCTTTCTCTGTTGTAATGGTTACTGGTTTCGTATTACTTGATTCCTTTGACATCGTTTCCATAGGAACTGATGCTGGGCTTTGCGCTTTCTTGGTCTCCACATAATTGTGATTGCCACAACCACTAAGCAAAAGGCCAACACCGATCATAACTGTAAGTAAATTCTGTTTGTATTTCGTTTTAATCACTCCTTTCTCTCTTTCGTAAAGTCTGTATCAGTATACCATATTTTTTAATAATATACCTTAAGATTATTGTATTTTTCAGGAAAGAATCTATTATCAAATAAATATTTGATAAAAAATTGATATATTCGTATGAAACTAAGCAAAAAGAATGGAACATAAAATCGGGGGAATAATATGCTAAATCTTGCTATTTGCGATAACAATAAAAAAGATTCTAAAAAAATAGAAACAATAATTAAAAATTATATGGAAAAAAAACGAATTACATATGAAATTTTCCAATTCCAGTCAGGTGAAATATTGTTGCAATTTCATGGAAATTTAGATGCGATTTTTCTTGATATCGCTATGGAAGGGATGAATGGAATTCAGGCAGGAAAAAAGCTACATGAATGGAATCGTAACATTAAGATTATTTATACCACCAGCTATCAACAATATGCCTTGCAGGCTATGAATAATGTACATGCGTTTGCCTATTTAGAAAAACCAGTTCGGAAAAGTAAAGCAGAACAACAACTAGATGAAATCATCAGATACGTCAAGGAAGAACATGAGAATATGGAAATAATAAAATTTGAAATTATAGAGATTACGAGAGATGGAAGATTGGATTACAAAATAAAAAGTTTTGAAATCAATGATATCTATTATTTTGAGTATATAAACAGAAAGATTAAAATCAAATTAAGAAATGAAGAATATTTCTTTGTAGATAAGATGAAATACGTTTCAACTAAGATGCAGCCATACAATTTTGAAGTTTGTCATCAAAATTTTTTGGTTAATTTAATACATATTAAAAAAATCAAGGGATACGAAGTTTATTTAAATAACAACGAAAAACTGCCGGTTTCACAGAAAAAATCAGCGGAATTTAGGAAAAAATTAAATACATTTATACAAAGGAGTATATAAAAAGATGGGAGATACGTTTATTTTTATCTTGGGAATCATGATTTCTTGTTTGATTAACAGCCTTATATTGTTTCAATTTATTGAAGAAAAAGGGGAGAGAATCTATTATAACCGGTTGCCTTATATACTGATCCGGCTCGTGGCTTATTTGGTTATTGTGAGCATCAATTTATTAAATTATCCAGTGATTAATGTAATAAGCTGGGTTGTATTGTTTACTGTAATTAATCTATTCTTTTATAACAATGGGAATACAAAAACTCTTTATCGTTTTTTTGAAATACCTGTATTAATTTTAATATTGACCTTATGCGAAACCGTTGGGGTCATGATTCTGGGAATTTTACTGGAAAAATTACAGATTTATCACATTAAGAATATTGTAGCAATGAGCATTGAAATCACATTTTCTAAACTAGTTGTATTGTTTTTTTATTATTTGATTATCTCGAAGCTTTGGAGGGATGAATTTATTACAAAAATACAATTAGGAATCGAAATTATAATTATTTTGTTTAGTATTGTAAATTTAACTGTAATTATGTCTGTTCTTTCTAAAATCAGTACCCCGACAGAATACATTCTTTTGCTTATTAACATGGCATTTATGTTGCTTGCGGATCTGTATTTTTTATACATTGCAAGATTTGCAGAAAAATACAATCAGTTAAAGATAAAATTAAGACTTTTGGAACAGCAATCGTTGCTTCAATACGAATATTATGAGGGTCAGGAAGAAAAATACAACGAATCCATAAAGATCCTCCATGACGTAAACAAACATCTAAATATGATTAAGAATATGTATGAGGCAAGGGAAGATGATCTTGCCATTGGTTATACGCAGAAAATTAGTCAGATGCTCCTCCCTCTGGCACTGGAAGATTATACCAACAATCCGATTTTAAATGTATTGTTAAATGATAAAAAAAGGATTGCTAAATTACATGGTATTAAATTTGATTTGGAGATTGGTACCGTTAATCTTAGCTTTATGGAGCCAATCGAGGTGACTACCATATTTGGTAATTTATTGGATAATGCAATAGAAGCTTGTGATCAGGTTCCAGATGACCGATCCATTGTATTTAAATTGGATCAATACAATGAAATTATTGTTGTTAATCTAATAAACAGTACGTTACCGATAAAAAAATGGAACCATGGCAAACCAATTTCTGAAAAAAGAAAAAATCATGGAATTGGGTTATTAAACGTAGAAAATGTAATCAAAAAATACAATGGTAGTATGGTTTTGGAAGAGGAGAGTAAGAAATTCAGTTGCAAAATTATATTCAATCAGTAATACACAGGAGCCCTTTTTTCTGTCAGTTATACAGAAAAACTGTAAGATATAAATAAAACATTGTAAAATAAATAACAAGGTGAGAAGATGCATCTGTAAACAATAAATAGATACATAAACAATAAGAAAGGATGATCAATAATGAAAAAAGAAATCAAACAGTTTTCGCTCAAATTAGCTTCAAAAGTAATCAGAGATTCAGCAGTTAAAGAGGCCAATTCCTCTTGTTTCTTCATTGGCTATCAGCCAAAACTACCAGAAGATGTTATGAAATTAAATAAACGCGAACACTTACTTTGACGATGGACTCATGGTTTAAATGAGAGGAGTGAATTTCATGAAAAAGATAGCTTTGGTAAGTCCTTTAAGGACTGCACTTGGTTCCTTTAATGGGACATTATCATCTATAAGTGCTGCGGATATGGCATCAACAGTCATAAAAGCTTGCATGGAGCAAAGTAATTTGGAACGTACAAAAATCGATGCGGTATATCTAGGGAATGTTCTTCAGGCAGGTTCAGGTCAGAATTCAGCCAGACAGGCAGCTTTAAAAGCAGGGTTACCACAGGAGGTACCTGCTTCCACCATTAACACAGTCTGTGGTTCTGGATTGCACACAGTTGCTTTGGCTTATGAGTCCCTTTTGGCAGAACAGAGAGAAGTTGTTTTGGCCGGAGGAATGGAAAACATGTCAAGTGCTCCCTATCTTCTTAAAAAAGCAAGAAACGGATACCGCTTGGGAAATGGAGAACTAGTAGACAGTCTGGTTATGGATGGGCTTACCTGCTCATTGAATCATTACCACATGGGAATCACAGCAGAAAATGTTGCAGAGAAATATAATATTTCCAGACGTGATCAGGATGAACTTGCATACGAAAGCAATCGAAGGGCGGCAGAAGCAATTAATAAAAAAGTGTTTGAAAGCCAGATTGTCCCTGTAACAGTAAAAAAGAAAAAAGAAGAAATCATTTTTTCAGAGGATGAACACGTTAGATCTGATTCCACGATAGAAAAATTATCCAAATTAAAAACTGTATTTAAGCCCGATGGTACAGTGACTGCAGGAAATGCCTCACCCATTAGTGATGGTGCCGCTGCTATGTTGGTTGTTACGGAACATAAGTGCAAAGAATATGAATTAAAACCGTGTGCTTACATAAAAGGCTACTCACTAGTTGGAGTTGATCCCGCCTATATGGGGATGGGACCGTTAAAGGCAGTTTCTACACTTCTAAAAAAAATGGATCTCTCTCTGAGTGATATTGATCTCTTTGAAATAAATGAAGCGTTTGCTTCCCAGGCACTGGCTGTAAGCAAGGAGCTAGGAATTGATTCGAATAAATTAAATGTCAATGGAGGTGCCATAGCACTTGGGCATCCAGTGGGTGCAAGTGGAGCTAGAATTCTAGTAACACTGATTCATGAGATGGTGAGAACAAACAAGCGTTACGGAGTAGCTTCCCTTTGCATTGGAGGCGGAATGGGAATTGCCATGTTGGTTGAGAATGCATTGGTTTAATTCCTGAAAGCAAAAGAAAGGAGATTCTGTATGAATCAAGAAGAGATTCTTTCGTTATATTGTATGCCTGCTTCTAGTCCAAGCTATGGCCGTCCGCCATGCCGGTTTATCAACCGGGAGTTCTTTACCATTACCTATGAATCGGATCCGGCTGCCATTCAAAGAGCAGTCCCGGAACCATTAAAACCAGATGGAAGCAATACGGTTTTGTATGAATATATTAAAATGCCAGATTCCTCCGGTTTAGGCTGTTATGAAGAAAGTGGTATTGTAATTCCTTGTATGTTTGAAGGGGAACCCTGCAATTTCACGGCACAGATGTACTTAGACAATGGACCCGCCATTCTTGGTGGACGAGAGATTTGGGGATTTCCAAAGAAATGGGGGAAACCCAGTCTTAAAGTCGAGGACACGGAAACATTAACTGGTACATTATATTATAATAATATTCTTGTATCCATGGGAACCATGCCATTTAAATATAATAGATTTGATGAAAAATCCATAGCCCGCACCATAGCCAAAACTCAGGTTAATTTAAAAATAATTCCGGATGTGGACGGGAAACCTAAGATTGCTCAGCTTGTAGCCTACAACCTGGAGGATATTAAAGTGAAAGGTTCCTGGTCAGGACCGGCCAGATTAAGTCTGACCCCTCATGTCAATGCTCCGGTAGCAGACTTACCAGTTAAAACTTGTATGGCTGGAAAACACTTTATTGCTGATTTGACATTACCATATGCAAGGGTATTGCATGACTATTTAAATTAGTACGGAGGAGGCTTTCGACATGAAAAGCAAATTAATGAATGCCGCAGATGCGGTAGGGAAGATCAAAGATGGAGACGGCGTAATGGTTGGTGGCTTTTTGGCAGGAGGGCATCCGGAAACACTGATTTCTGCTCTGCTTCATTCCAATACAGCCAAAGATCTAACCATAATATCAAATGATACGGGGACAAAGGAGTTGTCGATCTATGAATTGGTAAAAAGTGGAAGGGTAAAACGGGTTTTTGCATCTTACATAGGGTCCAATCCAGAGACCGGAAGACTTCTCATGACCAAGGAAGCAGATATAAAACTTTTCCCACAGGGAACGTTGGCTGAAAAAATTCGGGCAGGCGGTTCTGGTCTCGGCGGTGTTTTAACTCCAGTAGGGATCGGAACAATTGTCGAAGAGGGGAAGGAAAAAGTCAAGATAAATGAGAAAGACTATTTGCTGGAACTGCCATTAAAAGCAAATGTAGCACTAATAAAGGCAAATAAAGCAGATGAATTAGGAAATCTTGTTATCAATGGATCTGCACGTAATTTCAATATTGTAATGGCAACCGCAGCAGATTACGTGATTGCAGAGGTGAATGAGCTTGTAGAGACTGGCGAAATAGATCCCAATCATGTGAATGTACCTGGTATCTTTGTCAATGCGATTGTAAAGGTGGGACGGGAAAATGAACAATAGAGAATTTATTGTAAAAAGGATCGCAAAGGAATTAAAAGATGGAAATGTAGTAAATCTTGGAGTAGGAATGCCTACCATGGTTGCAAATTACATCCCAGAAGGGGTAGATATTATGCTCCAAGCGGAAAATGGAATATTAGGTGTTGGTCCAGAACCAAAATCTGGGGAGGAAAGCCTTGATTGCATTGATGCGGGAGGCAATTATGTAAGTACCAGAAAAGGTGCTAGTTTTTTTGATAGTTCGTTCTCCTTTTGTATCATTCGGGGTGGGCATGTAGATGTTACTGTCTTAGGCGCTCTTGAAGTGGATGAAGAAGGAAATGTGGCAAACTGGATGATTCCAGGGAAAAAAGTGCCTGGAATGGGCGGTGCCATGGATTTGGTGGTTGGAGCTAAGAAAGTGATTCTGGCTATGGAACATGTGAATAAAAATGGAGCACCTAAAATACTGAAAAAATGCAAACTTCCCCTGACGGCTATTCATGTCGTCAAAACAATTGTTACAGATATGGCAGTTATAGACGTTTGCCCGGGGAAAGGGCTTATCTTAAAAGAAATAGCACCTAACGTCACCGTTGAAGAGGTTCAAAACGCAACGGAGGCAAAATTAACGATTTCGCCAGATTTAAAAGTAATGGAAGTGTAAATAAGCTATAAATAAAGGTGATGGGTAAATGACGAGATGGAGAAGTTATATCATAGAATTGCTGCTTCGCAATCATATGATTATAAAAGAAGAGAGAGAGATTTATGAATTTGGACTTAATTGTCTAGTTTTAAAAGGAATCCACTGTGTTTCTTATTTTTGTATTGCAGCCATGTTGGGAATGATTCCTGAATTGCTTATAATTGGTTGTGTACTGATTCCCCTACGAAGAAATGCAGGAGGCTATCATGCGAGGACAAAGATCGGATGCTATGTATTTTCCTGTACTTACATATTTATTATTCTTTTGATTTCAAGGGTATTTGATCAATTGTTTGTGTGTTTCATGGCACTGGCACTGGCTGATGGGATTATAATTCGATACAGCCCTGTAGACAATGAAAATAAAAGGCTGGATGAAAAAGAATTTCTGTATTACCGGAAAAAATCAAGGATCCTTCTAATTGCAATAAATCTGTGCTGCTTTACTTTGAGTTTTCTATTAAATACGTTTTTGGTTTATCCCATTGGACCTTTATTGAGTTTAGGTGTGTGTGCTTCGGCCTTTCTGCTGATCTTAGAAAAAAGCAAGGAGATCGTAAAGCTGTGGAGGCATGAACTTTCATGAAAAAGAAAGAATCAAATATAGTTTAGTCTGTCACATGACTGGATGCGAAAAACCGCCCTTTGATACATTATGTACTGTATCAGAGGACGGCTTTAAGTCGTTCTTACTTTTCGTGCCGGCAGTGGGACTTGAACCCACACGATGTTACCATCAACGGATTTTGAGTCCGTCTCGTCTGCCATTCCGACATGCCGGCTTTTCTTGCAACGCTCATAATTCTAACACAATTTTTTCCATTTGGCAAGCGTTTTCTGAATTAAAATTTTTCATTCCAAAGCATCCACTGGAAGTTCCTTTTGGTTGTCCTTTCTTTGAGTAATAGAATTTTACAGAAGAACTAGTTCAGGACGATTATTAAATTGAAAATAGGTTAAATATATTGTATGATAGAAAAAAGATATGGATAAGGAGGTGTCTGGATCGTGACATGTAAGGAAGCGGAGCGTCTGGTTATGCCATATATAAAGAATGAATTAGGGGATGAAGAATTAGAGGGATTTTTAAAACATATGGAATCCTGCCCAAATTGTAGAGAAGAACTTGAGATATATTTTACGGTTGAGGCAGGTATCCTGCAGCTGGATTCTGAGGCAGGTAACTATAACATCAAAGGGGCATTAGAAGCTACAGTGGAACAGTCCAGGCAAAGACTGCAGGCAATTAGACTAATCAAAACAGTCAAATATGCAGTGTCTACTTTGTGTATTATGTCTTTGATGATTACAATCCTTTTGCAGTGCAGAATCTGGATGCAGATGGGATTACTTGGATAGGAGAATAGATGAACAAGAAAAAAATTGTATTAATAGATGGTTACAGCATTGGAAAGGAGGCTATGTTTTTACTTCCAACCAATACGGTAAAAGGGGTTCGCCATTTGGTGTCAGGTCTTTTGGAAGAGGTACAGCCAGATTATCTTGCAGCTGTATTTCCAGGTTTAGAAAATGATCAGAATCGAACGGAAACCGTTTTAAAAAGGTCAGAACAATTAAAGGAACTATTTGTTTCCTTAGATATTCCAGTGCTATCGAAAGAAAATGTCAATTCTCTGGATCTTATGGCATCACTGGCCAAGCGGTGCAAAGAGGAAGGTGGGGAGGTTGTTCTCTTAACTGGAGATAAAAGACTGTTACAGATTGTAGAAACAGACGTAATGGTTCAAATTCCAGAACTAGGAGAGGAGAAAAAAGAACGGAAAAGCTATAAACCTGAAACCGTTAAAGAATGTTTTGATCTTGAGCCCTCACAATTAAACTATGTATTTTCCTTAGAACAGGCGGAGGGAATTGGACAAAAAACAGCCTGTCAGCTGGTGAAACAGTACGAAACTATCGATAATTTATATGATCATCTGGAGGAAGTGATATCTTTTAGAGTGAGAGATATCCTTGCATGTTTGAAAGAGCAGATATTAAAAGCATTGGAAGTTATGACACCAAATACAGGCTGTGAGATCTCTCTAGACTATATAAAATCTGCCAGAGAGTCTAAGATTGATCAGATCGTAAATATGGAGTTTGAACCGGGGCAATTTCCAGGAGAGGAAGAAGAGGAACACATAGAAAAAGGGTTCCATATAGTGAAAGATCGAACGGAAGCAGACACTGTTTTTGAAACGTTTCAAGCAGGGAAAGATCTGGGACTGCAGGTTTCTGGCGAGGATAAAACAATCACTGCACTTTCGTTGTGCATGGAAGCGGGTGGATGTTTTTGTTTTTTAAGTCAGGGATCTTTGACACCACAATATTTAAAGGAGAAAACAGAAGAACTGATACAAAGAGCAGGAAGTGTAACGGTTCTGGACTTAAAGAGTCAGCTTCCATATATGAATTTAAGTCAAAGTAAGACCATATTCGATGCATCAATCGCTGCGTATCTTCTGGATCCACAGAAGAGTTCTTATGAATATACGGATTTAGCCGATCAGTATCTAAAAGAATCCTTACCATCGAAATTTGATTTACTTGGAAAGTATTCCCTAGATCTGGGATTAAAAGAGGAGAAAGAGACAGCGGCTTTTTGCATCTGTTACATGGCTTATGTGGCTTATGGATGTGGAAACATATTGAGAGAAGAACTAAAACTGGCAGATATGGAATCCCTTTTTATTGAAATTGAAATGCCTTTGGTTTATTGTTTGTTTGATATGGAAGAAGCTGGAATACAGGTGGAACGGGAACGCTTAAAGGAATACGGGGATCGTCTAAAAGAGGGGATTGCAACGCTGGAAGAGAAGATCTACGAAGAAACGGGCGAAACGTTTAATATCAACTCTCCCAAACAACTGGGTGAAATTTTGTTTGGTCATATGAAAATTCCGGGAGGAAGAAAAACCAAAACAGGTTATTCCACAGCAGCAGACGTGCTTGAAAAGATAGCTCCGGATTATCCTGTGATCCGTTTGATATTAGATTATAGACAGTTGACAAAATTAAACTCAACTTACGCAGATGGTCTGGCAGCCTATATTGGACCAGATGAGCGGATTCATGGTACTTTTAATCAGATGATTACAGCTACGGGAAGGATCAGCAGTACGGAACCCAACCTGCAGAACATTCCTATTCGTATGGAACTAGGCAGGGAGATTCGAAAAGTTTTTGTGCCAAGAGAGGGCTGTGTCTTTGTGGATGCAGATTATTCGCAGATTGAACTCCGGGTTTTGGCACATATGTCTGGAGATCCCCGTCTGATTGCTGCGTATAAGCAGGCAGAAGATATTCATGCAATTACTGCATCAGAAGTATTTCATGTTCCGCTAAAGGAAGTGACTTCCTTACAGAGAAGGAATGCGAAAGCCGTTAATTTTGGGATTGTCTATGGAATCAGCTCATTTGGTTTAAGTGAAGGATTGAGTATTACAAGAAAAGAGGCCTCCGAGTACATCGAGAAGTATTTCGAAACGTACCCAGGAGTGAAAACTTTTCTGGACAAACTAGTGGCAGATGCGAAGGAACAGGGGTATGCAATCAGTATGTTTGGGAGACGCCGCCTGGTACCTGAACTAAAATCTTCTGATTTTATGCAACGTTCCTTTGGAGAAAGAGTTGCAATGAATTCACCCATACAAGGAACTGCAGCAGACATTATTAAGATTGCGATGATTCATGTGGATCAGGAACTTAAGAGACAAGGATTAAAATCTCGAATCGTTTTACAGGTTCATGATGAATTACTAATTGAAACGTACCGGGAAGAACTGGAAACGGTGAAAGCGCTTTTGGTTCATGAAATGAAGCATGCTGTCGATCTCCATGTGCCATTGGAAGTAGAGGCAAAGGTGGGAGACTCCTGGTTTGATGCAAAATAAAGGGCTGGTTAAAATGAGAGTAATCGGAATAACTGGAGGCGTAGGAGCAGGAAAAAGCCTGGTTCTCACCTTCTTGATAAATGAATATGGAGCGGAAGTCATTCAGGCAGACCAGGTTGCCCATGATTTAATGGAACCGGGAAAACCGGGATATCTTTACGTAACAAAGGCTCTGGGTGTGGAAATATTACACTCAGATGGAACCATAGACCGAAAAATTCTTGGAGAAAAAATCTTCAAGGATCACAACACAAGAGAAATTGTAGATAATATCATACATCCTATGGTTTGGGAACGAATCAAACAGAAAATTTTAGCTTCACAAGCGAGGCTTATTGTGGTAGAATTTGCAATTATGAACAATAATCGTGATGATACCTATAATGAGATCTGGTATTTGCATGCTTCCAGAGAGAACCGGATCAAACGTCTTGCAAAAAGCAGAGGTTATACCAGGGAACGATCGGAACGCATGATCGAGAGCCAGGCATCGGAAGCAGAATTTATAGCTGGATGTGACCGTGTCATTGAAAATAACGGCTCTTTCGAAGAATTAAAGGAGCAGTTGATGGAAATATTGAAAAGTAAGGGACAGGAAAAGATATGAGAATGGTTAGCATTGCAAGCGGAAGCAGCGGAAATTGTATCTATATAGGGTCGGACTCTACACACATTCTAGTGGATGCTGGGATCAGTAACAAACGGATCGAACAGGGATTAAATGAGATAGGAATCAAAGGAAGCGAATTGACTGGTGTGGTAATCACGCATGAACATTCTGACCACACCAAGGGACTTGGTATATTGGCTAGAAAACATGGGGTTCCCATATACGGTACCAGAGAAACATTGGAAGAAGTTTCAAAACAGAAATATCTCGGAGAATACCCCAAGGAACTTTATCATGCGATCCGTCCGGATGTTGATTTTCGTGTAGGAGATCTGGACATCAATCCTTTTTCCATTGATCACGATGCAGCAAATCCCGTGGCCTACCGGATTCAACATGAACACAAGGCTGTTGCTGTTGCAACGGATCTAGGACACTACGATTCGTATATTATTGAACATTTAACAGGGCTTGATGCATTGCTTTTAGAGTCTAACCATGATGTGAATATGCTTCAAGCAGGCCCATACCCATATTATCTTAAACGTAGGATTTTGGGCGATCACGGGCACTTATCCAACGAGAATGCGGGGCGTCTGCTCTGTTGTATTCTTCATGAAAATTTAAAGAAGATTTTATTAGGACATTTAAGTAAGGAAAACAATTACGAAGAACTTGCTTATGAAACTGTAAAACTGGAAATAGCAGAGGGAGATCATCCATTTAAGGCATCTGACTTTTACATAGCCGTTGCAAAGAGAGATCAGATGTCGGAGATTATTACCATATAAAAGAGGAGACGCATGATGAACAAAACAATTATAACCGTAGTTGGGAAAGACACTGTAGGAATTATTGCAAAAATCTGTACGTATCTGGCAGAGAATAAGGTAAACATATTGGATATTTCTCAGACCATTGTACAGGGATTTTTTAATATGATGATGATAGTAGATATGGAAGAGACGAACAAACCTTTTGGAGAAATGGCAGATGAATTAGAGCAGATCGGTGATAAAATTGGCGTAAAAGTTAAATGCCAACGGGAAGAGATTTTTACTAGTATGCACCGTATCTAACAATAACAGCAAGCGAAAGAAAAGGATGGGTTCCCGATATGTTGAATATGTTTGAAGTGAATGAAACCAATAAGATGATTGAACAGGAACTGCTAGATGTACGTACCATAACCATGGGAATCAGTCTACTTGACTGCTGTGACAGTGATTTGAATGCAGTGAATGAAAAGATCTATCAAAAGATTACAACGGTAGCAAAGGATCTGGTGAGAGTAGGAAAAGAGATAGAGAGAGACTTTGGAATTCCGATTGTGAATAAAAGAATCTCGGTTACACCAATTGCTCTTATAGGGGGAGCGGCTTGTCAATCTTCGGAGGATTTTGTAACCATTGCAAAGACACTAGACCGAGCAGCGAAAGAGGTTGGGGTCAATTTTATTGGGGGCTATTCGGCTCTGGTTAGTAAGGGAATGACAGCGGCAGAGGAATATATGATTCGTTCGATTCCAAAGGCACTTGCCTGCACCGATCGGGTTTGCAGTTCTGTCAATGTGGGCTCCACAAAAACTGGAATCAATATGGATGCGGTGAAACTTATGGGAGAAGTGGTTATTAAGACGGCAGAGGCAACCAAAGACAATGATTCTCTTGGGTGTGCTAAGTTAGTGGTCTTTTGCAATGCTCCTGATGATAATCCATTTATGGCAGGTGCGTTCCACGGCGTTACGGAAGCTGATGCGATTATAAATGTTGGAGTTAGTGGCCCTGGAGTTGTAAAAACAGCAATCGAAACTGCCAGGGGCAAGGATTTTGGAGTCCTTTGTGAGACCATTAAAAAAACAGCATTTAAGATTACACGCGTTGGTCAATTGGTTGCCCAAGAGGCATCAAAAAGATTGAATGTCCCATTTGGTATTATTGATTTATCTCTGGCTCCCACTCCTGCAGTAGGGGATAGCGTTGCTGAAATTTTAGAAGAGATTGGACTAGAACGAGTGGGTGCACCTGGAACGACAGCTGCTCTGGCTCTTTTGAACGATCAGGTGAAAAAGGGAGGCGTTATGGCATCTTCCTACGTAGGTGGATTAAGCGGAGCGTTTATTCCAGTCAGTGAAGATCAGGGAATGATCGATGCGGTTGCCCTTGGTGCTCTGAATCTGGAGAAGTTAGAAGCGATGACTTGCGTATGCTCCGTAGGCCTTGATATGATCGCAATTCCGGGAGATACTTCAGCGGCTACGTTATCAGGTATTATTGCAGATGAATCTGCCATCGGCATGATAAACCAGAAGACAACTGCCGTTCGTATTATACCAGTAATTGGCAAAAAGGTGGGAGATATGGTGGAATTCGGTGGTCTATTGGGGTATGCACCCGTTATGCCGGTCAATCAATATTCCTGTGAAGCCTTTGTAAATCGAGGCGGAAGAATACCAGCACCGATTCATAGTTTTAAGAATTAAGTTTTTCATAAAGTCATACAGGCAAACAGAAAGGAATCGTTTGATTCAATGGAACATAAGGAGAAAGAAAAACAGAAAGAAATTTTGACGGAATTTTTGAATGAACATTTAATTCGGGTGATTGTTAGTAACCCAGTGTCAAAACAAGGGATTTCGAAGGTGAAAGTAAGGCCGATTCTTTTAAAATCAGAATTGGTCTTCCAGGCAGAGGAACAAGTAGAATCTCAAGTTCATCATAAAAATCTTTCCACAAAAGAATGCCTGAATTACCTAACCGAGTTATTAGATGGTACCTTTAGTCAGCTGGAACTGGAATCAAATCTGGGGCAGGTAAGGATTTTAGTGAGTAAAAAAGGAGTTCCTGGAATCAAAGTAAAGCGTTTGAAACAGGATAAAATAGTATTTCCCATGGTAAAAGAACATAATAGGCAAAAAAGTTACATTCTAAAAGAAGGAAATCCAATTCCTTATCTGATTGATTTAGGCGTTATGACCCCGGAAGGTAAAATCATAAAATCTCGATACGATAAATTTCGTCAGATCAACCGATTTTTGGAATTTATTGAAGATATTCTGCCTAAACTGAATAAAGACAAAGAAAATGTAATCTTGGATTTTGGCTGTGGAAAATCCTATCTGACGTTTGCTATGTACGATTATCTTCACGTACAGAAAGGCTATCCCATTCGCATCGTTGGATTGGATTTAAAACAAACGGTGATTGACGACTGCAACTGGTTGAGTAAAAAATACGGATATGATAAATTGAGCTTTTATCACGGCGATATTGCTTCTTATGAGGGGGTTGATCGGGTTGATATGGTGGTGACACTCCATGCCTGTGACACAGCGACCGACTATGCGCTTTATAAAGCAGTCCGCTGGGGCGCTTCGGTGATCTTATCTGTCCCCTGCTGTCAACATGAATTGAATAAGCAATTAGAGAGTGACCTTATGAATCCTATGTTTCAATATGGTCTTATTAAGGAACGGATGGCTGCTTTGTACACGGATGGACTTAGAGCCGAAATTCTAGAAAATCAAGGGTATCGGACACAGGTTCTGGAATTTATTGATATGGAACATACTCCGAAAAATCTTTTGATTCGGGCAGTCAAACAAGATCGTCCAAAAGAAAATCGAAAACAAATAGACGAGATTCTTGCGTTTTTACACGGAGATTTGACTCTTTATGGACTATTTTACGGGAAACAATCAGATCAAGTGGGTGGACTTTAGAATTTAAGGAGGAAGTATTATGCCGTTTATCAATGCAAAAATAAATACCCCTTTAACGGAAGAAGATAAGGAGACGTTAAAAGCAAAGCTAGGGCAGGCAATCAGCTTAATCCCGGGAAAATCAGAAAGCTGGCTGATGGTTGGATTTGACGATAACTATTCTCTTTATTTTAAAGGAAAGAATCAGACGAAAATTGCGTTTGTGGAAGTGAAAATTCATGGAAATGCATCAAAAAGGGATTATGATCGCCTCACTGCGGAGATTTGCAGGATTTTTAAAGACGTGATTGGAGTCGCACAGGACAAAATTTATGTGAAATACGAAGAAGTAGAACATTGGGGATATAATGGAATGAACTTCTAATCATTGAATTCATTGTGTTTCAGTAGGAGGAACGATAATGGAACTTTGGGATGTTTATGATGAAAACCGAGTACCAATGGGGGGGACGCATGTCAGGGGAGTTCCTTTAAAAGACGGAGAATATCATCTGATTGCGGACGTATGGACGGTTAATGGAAACAATGAGATTCTTTTAACCAGACGTCATCCAGATAAACCTTATGGCCTCATGTGGGAATGCACGGGAGGTTCCGTTCTTGCAGGAGAGTCGAGTCTAGAAGGAGCAATCAGGGAATTATTCGAAGAAACAGGGATTTCAGCGAAACAAGAAGAATTAAAATTAATTCACAAAATACGTCAAAAGGAACGGTTTGTTGATACTTATATTACCTTCCAGGATGTTTTCTTAATGGACCTAACACTTCAGGCAGAGGAAGTGGTGGATGCTAGATTTGTTCGGTTTGAGGAATTACTTCATATGTGGAAACAAGGTATTGTAGTACCAAAATCTAGATTTCTTTTATACAAAGATCAGATTCAGGAATTCATTGATCCGCCGTCATAAGATGACGACGGATCGGGTGAATTCATTTTTTGTTTTTAACTTATATTTATCCTGATAGACCGTTTGATAGATATGGGAGGAATAAAAATCTTGGCGGAGCATGGAAGCAGCAACATTGGAAATATTTTTTTCTGCACCAGCCGTTTTGGCAATGAGAGGGATGCTCCCTCTTTTTTTGATCGCATTCAAAAGAGGAACGGAATTTTTGCGAAAACCTAAGATTCTTCCGTAAGGAGCATATCCGGCCTTTCGGCCTTCTTCGATCTGGATTTTGGTGATCCCCAATAGGATATGGATCAGGGCACGGCTAATGCGGGTATAGGTGTATTGTCTAGTTTTTAATTGATTGATTTTATCATCCATTGGAACATAGTCTGGAAGCTGTTTCATCATTCTTCTGGAAAGTTCTTCGGAGACATCTGCATATTTTATATAGGGGACTTCCTCGTGGCAAAGACGAAGAAGAGCTGTGTTTAAGAGAACTCCAAAATCATCCGTAAATAGTGGCATACTTTTTTCCATAATAGGTTTTACGATATCCGGCACATGAGCAAGTATTGAGGAGTTATCATTAAGGTTTTGTGCGGATTCTTTTAAAAATTCACGGATCCCCGTAGCAGAACTGTAACGATCAATCGTTAAATTGGTTTCGTGGTAATCGCTTCCTTTGCGGTTTAAAGTCACAGGCTTTATCATGCTGTTTTGTCGAATCAATGCTTTAATATATTCGATTCCAAGAATGTTATTGGGGGAGGATAGGATAAAAGCTTCCTCTTTTGTTATAGCACCGCTAGAAATAAGTGCCTGAATTCTAGCTTCGGGAAAGGTTAATCCTTTCCTTAACTCCTGCTTTAAGTTTTCTGAATAAACAGACGGTTCTGTGGCTAAAATAGAAGCAATAGAGGAAAGTTTTTCCACATCTCCGCATTCACTGCCAAAACACAGGGAATCAACCACCCCTAGTCTGGTTAATAGGGATACGGAACAGGCGGCAAAATCCTCAGCGCTGCAGGTTGCGAAGATAGAAGGAATTTCAAGTACAAGATCTGCCCCTGAGGCGAGTGCCATTTCTGCCCGGGTGTATTTGTCATAGATAGCGGGTGCGCCTCGCTGAACAAAATCTCCGCTCATGACTATGACGCAGTAATCTGCATTAGCAAGTTCCTTTGCTTTTTGGATGTGATAGGCATGTCCATTATGAAAGGGATTGTATTCTGCAATGATACCAACTATATTGATTTTTTTATCTTTTATCATAAAATAGTCCTTTTTTGATGTTTTTTACTCTATTATGCTATTGTTCCGCAAAAAATGCAAATAATTTTGTAACAAGACTTGAAAATTTTAGGGAATGCTCATAGAATAGAGTGAGTATCAAAAATATATATTGATGAATGAGAACAGGAGAATAGATAAGTATGAATTTTATTGTTGAAACATCAGCCCGTCACGTACATTTAACTCAGGAACATCTTGAGGTATTATTTGGCAAGGGATATGAATTAACGAAGAAGAAAGAATTATCCCAACCAGGCCAGTTTGCCTGTGAGGAAAGAGTTGCAGTTGTTGGTGCAAAGGGAGAATTTAAAGGAGTTTCGATTTTAGGGCCTGTAAGAAAATCAACACAGGTTGAAATCTCTTTGACAGATGCACGCTCGATCGGCATTGCGGCTCCAGTAAGAGAATCAGGAGATATTGCTGGAAGTGGTCCTTGCAAACTGGTTGGTCCAGAAGGCGAAATTGAGATTACAGAAGGTGTCATTGCAGCAAAACGTCATATTCATGCAACTTCTGCAGATGCAGCAAAGCTGGGTGTGAAAAATGGTGATATCGTTTCAGTGAAAGTTGGCAACAATGGTAGAAACCTTGTTTTTGGAGATGTAGTGATTCGCGTGAGTGATTCCTATGCTCTTGCCATGCATATTGATACAGATGAATCCAATGCAGCAGGTTGTGGAAGAGAACAGTACGGCGAAATTGTAAAATAATAAAGGAGATTTATATCTATATGAATATATTAGTTATCAACTGTGGAAGTTCTTCCTTAAAATATCAGCTGATTGATATGGAGAATGAGGGAGTTTTAGCAAAAGGTTTATGCGAAAGAATTGGTATCAACGGTTCCAAATTAGTTCATAAGGGAAATGGTGAATTTGAACTAGAACATGATATGCCGAACCATACGGTAGCAATTAAATTAGTTATGGACGCTTTGGTTGATCCAAACCATGGAGTAATCAAGGATACCAGTGAAATTTCTGCAGTGGGTCATCGGGTTCTCCATGCCGGTACTATTTACAGCGATTCTATTGTTATAACAGAAGATGTTAAAAAAGTAATCCGTGATTGCTTCGATTTAGGACCACTTCATAATCCAGCTAATTTAATGGGAATTGAGGCTTGTGAAGAAGCAATGCCAGGAGTTCCGAATGTAGCAGTGTTTGATACTGCATTTGGTATGGGCATGCCAGAAAAAGCATCTCTTTATGCAATTCCACAGGAATATTATGAAAAATACAGCATCCGTCGTTACGGTTTTCATGGGACAAGCCACAGCTATGTTTCCAAAGAAGCGCTTGAATTCTGCGACCTTGATAAAGAAAAAGGCAAAGTGATTGTATGTCATTTAGGAAATGGTGCCAGCATCTCTGCTTCCATTGGTGGAAAATGCGTAGATACGAGCATGGGACTTACACCACTAGAGGGTCTGATCATGGGGACCAGAAGTGGTGATATTGATCCAGCTGTTGTACAGTTTATCTGCAACAAAGAAGGCAAAACCGTGAATGAGGTATTGGATATCTTGAATAAGAAATCCGGTATTCTTGGAATGTCTGGAGGCATTTCCAGCGACTTCCGTGATGTTCAAAAAGCACAAGGTGAAGGAAACCATTTGGCTGATATTGCGATCAAAGCATATGTTTACCGGGTGGCAAAATACATCGGTGCATATACAACCGCAATGAATGGGGTGGAGGCCATCGCATTTACTGCAGGTGTAGGAGAAAATGACAAAGCAATCAGAGCTGAGATTTGCAGCTATTTAAACTATCTTGGTGTAGAAATTGATGAGGAAGCCAATGGTCAAAGAGGGAAACGGATCGTGATTTCTACCCCTGGATCAAAAGTGAAAGTTTGTGTAATTCCAACAAATGAAGAACTCGCAATTGCAAGAGAGACAAAGGCTCTGGTATAAATTCAAAACCTTTGGTGTAATATAGTTTTTGTATCTAATAATCTGGAAATATTTTGTTGACAAATAGTGCACGCCTATGTATAATAACATAGGTGCGTATTAGAGGACTAATATGCTTATTAATTTAACCGAGTTGTTTAACCTTGAGGGGAAAGAGAAAACTTATACACCCGATATTGAAATGAAGATTTATCATGGGCCGTATAGTGACTGTGAAGTGACAGATTCGAAACCTGTCAAGTTACGGATTATGAATCTAGGCGATAAAAAACTAGAAGTGGAAGGGGAAGTAAAGCTTGCTCTAATCATTCCATGTGATCGTTGTCTGGACCCGGTGCGTGTAGATTTGGAGTTTGAAATTATCCGTACTATTGATCTTAATAGAACAGATAACGGGAGTGAAGAAGATCTTTTAGAACAACCATATGTTATTGGTTATAATCTGGATGTAGACCAGTTGGTTTGTGATGAACTAATACTGAACCTACCTATGAAGGTTCTCTGCAGTGAAGACTGTAAGGGGATTTGTAATAGATGTGGAACAAATCTCAATCATGAGACTTGTGACTGCGATGTTAGGTCAACTGACCCTAGAATGGCAGTCATCCAGGATATTTTTAAACAGTTTAAGGAGGTGTAACCATGTCTATCTGTCCAAAGAATAAATCTTCTAAAGCAAGAAGAGACAAACGTAGAGCAAATTGGAAGATGAGTGTTCCTAACTTAGTTAAATGCAGTAAGTGCGGCGAACTCATGATGCCACACAGAGTTTGCAAGGCTTGTGGTTCTTACAACAAGAAAGAAATCATCAGCGTTGAAGCTTAATTTTTAAGAATCACCAGAGATATGCTCATTAAAAAGCTGTTACTCATTCATTTGAGTCACAGCTTTTTTTGAATCTCTTTTTCGCTTTTCTTTCCTTTTTTCAAACTTAAATTAGTAGTATATACACTAAATCTATCCTTAATCACCCATAAATGACAAAATATATAATAATAGAGCTACAAATCCATATAGTACCCTGTACTTTAGTCTGATAAAATATTGTTGTGTAGTTAATTCATGTTTCATACTTAAAGGAGGATGTATTATGATGAAAAAGTATTTAAAAAGTACTTCGTCTCTGTTGTTGGCTGGATTGCTGGCAATATCTGCAGTGGGCTGCTCTTCTGGAACCAAAACGGATAAAGAAACGAAATCTGGAGTGGAGGAAAAAACTGAAGGAAACGAAGAGTCTTCAAAAGCAGCAGGTGAGGGAACTGGAACAGGGACTGGGGAAAAAGTAACGATTCGTTTGGTTCACTATATGGGGGAACAAACAAAACGGGATGCACTGGACCAAATCTTAACTGCCTTTGAACAAAAAAATCCGAATATTTCTGTTGATGTGGAAGTGGTAGCTTCATCTTCTTACATAGCTACCTACAAAAACTATATTGCGGCAGGGCAAGCTCCCGACATCATGTTTGGGAAACCCCAGACTATGAAAGAATTTGTAGACGGTGATTACTTTATGGATTTATCTGGGGAGCCGTGTCTAGACAATGTATTACCTATGTTAAAGGATGAATGTTCAATCAATGGTGGGGTATATGGATTTCCTATGGATGCCCAGGTGAAAGCATGTTTTTATAATAAGAAAATGTTTGAAGAGGCTGGAGTAAAAGTTCCTGTTACAAAAGATGAATTTTTCCAAGTATGTGATACATTTATGGAAAAAGGGGTATATCCGATGATCCACCCATACAATTTTATTCACGGAGTATTCCACGAAATGGATTCGTATTTCACTAGTATGGCGGCACAAACTGGAAATGCTGAAATTTGGAAGAATTCCCAAGAAGGCAATAAAGAACTGTCGGGGAATGAAACTGTGATAAATGCAATGAATATGTTTTCTAGATTTGCATCATATAAGGATCCAGGGGATACAGCTGTAGATCAAACACAGGGAATCCAAAATTTTGCAGCAGGTCAGAGGCCGATGTACATGAATGGTGGTTGGTTGATGGGAGATGTAATGGCTGCAAATCCTGAAGGAGAGTTTGGGATGTTTCCGACTCCCTGGTCAGATAAACCGGAAGATAATAAGCTTTGGGTCGGAATCGATGATGTGTTTGTTGTATCCTCCCAGACGGTACATAAAGAAGAAGTAATGAATTTGTTGAATTTCTTAGCAGAAGAGGAAAGTTCGAAAACTTGGATGAATACTGCAAAGCTGATGACGAGTAATGTTAATGTCTCTACAGAGGATGCAGCTGCCTTTATTAAAGAAATTAAATCATATATCGATGAGGATAAAATAGTATCGAAAAGTCTGGTACCAGATTATACATCTGAATATTCAACTGCATTTCGTACCAAACTACAGGAGTTTGTTACATTGGATGAGGAAAAAAGAGACGTAACTAAGTTGTTAGAAGATATTGATTATGAAATCGCAGCGATCCGACAATAAAATCTGAAATTAAACGAAAAAGAGAAGGGTCAGGGTGGCAGTAGCTTGTGCTATATGTGACCCTGACTTTTGTCTAAATGTATAAATTGTTTGTCATCGAGGAAAGAAATGGAGGGTTTCATGAATCGGAAACAAAAAAAGAGGTTGCAAGAATTTACATTTATATTGCCAGCCCTGATAGTGTTTACAATCTTTGTGGTATATCCGTTCCTACAGGGATTTCCAATATCATTTACGAAATGGGATGGGATGAGCCCTCATAAAAGTTTTGTAGGTGTTAAAAATTACCTGCGTATTTTTAAAGATCCAAATGTTCAAAATGCAATTAAGAACACCCTGATCTTTACCGGATTGACTATGTTTTTTTCGAATTTTATGGGGCTTTCATTTGCTTTGATGATATCCCGAAAATCAAAACTAAATCATATTCTGCGAACCTTTTTGTTTATCCCTTACTGTTTGAGCCTTGTGTTATCTTCGTATATCTGGAGATATATTTACAGTGATGTGTTTTATAATATATTTGGTGTGCCGAGTCCTTTGGGGAACACCGTATGGGTTATGGTTGGTCTTGCGGTGATATCTGTCTGGAGAGATGGTGGGTATTGTATGGTTGTATATATTGCGGCAATTCAGGGAGTATCAAAAGACTATTATGAGGCTGCAAATTTGGAGGGGGCGACTCCGTGGCAAAAGTTTAAGGATATAACTATGCCGATGATTGCACCAGCTATTACTGCAAATTTCACCCTTGTACTTGCATGGGGAATGAAGGTTTTTGACTACCCAATGGCTGCAACTGGAGGAGGCCCAGGAAGAGCCTCGGAAACCGTGGCGATGTTGATTTACAATAATTTATTTACCTATTTTAAAGCTGGGTATGGACAAGCAATCGCTGTCGTATTCACCCTTTCCATCTTTGTAATTAGTACAGTGGTGTCAAAAAGTTTAAGATCTAAGGAGGTTGAACTATAATGAAGCAAGTGTTTTGGAAAAGACTACTGTTGTTTGTTAAGATAGCCGTTACATTATTTGTCATCAGCCCATTTTATATTGCAGTGGTTTACTCGGTAAAATCAAAACCGGAGATGGTTACGGATCGACTTTCTTTACCAAAAAAAATTCATTGGGATAACTTTAGTCGTGCGATAGAAACATCGAATTTTGGACTTGCCTTAAAAAATAGTTTTATAACAACGATATTTGCAGTATTTATTATTACTTTAATCTGTACAATGGCAGCATATATCATTGCAAGAAAAAACAATCGTTTCTATAATTGTGTGTATTATATTTTTATAGGAGCCATGATTATTCCATTTCAATCGATTATGACCCCTTTGTATATTGATATGAGCCGTTGGGGTTTGCTGAATACGCTTCATGGTTTTGTGCTTGCTAAAATTGGATTTCAGATTGCTTTTACTGTGCTTTTGGTTTCTGGGTTTGTAAAAAGCATTCCAAAAGAACTGGAGGAAGCGGCGGCTATTGACGGAGCGGGTTTGTATTCGGTGTTCTTTCGAATAGTTTTTCCTTTAATGAAGCCTATTGTATTAACATCAGTTGTACTGAATGCATTAAATGTGTGGAATGATTTTCAAATGTCCCTTACTTTGCTTCAGCAGAAACAGGTCCGTAATGTTCCTTTGACACAGTACTTTTTCTTTGGTGAAAATAGCATTGAACTGGGATTGGCTTTTGCTCTGTTTATTTTATCAATTATTCCTATTTTGGTTATGTATTTTGTTTTACAAAAGTATATTATTGGGGGAATTACGTCAGGAGCAGTGAAAGGTTGATTTTGAATGGCTTTCGTAATTGACATTCCATAGTTCAGTTGATATAGTTGGAAAAAGACAAAAAGGGAGTGGGGCAGATATGGAAAATCGGATTCATTTTAGAAATACTTTATATTTTAAGATGATTGCGGTTACTGCATTCTTGGGACTTTCGTTTTTGATAGCTTTGGTTTGTATTTACAAGGTTAGCAGTAATTGGTTTCGAACAGAAATTAGTGATCAATCCGATACATTAACAGAACAGATTTGTAGGAATGTGGAAATCTCATTAAAAGAATTAGGAGATAATACCCTCCCTTTAACGGCAACAAATCAACGGTTTGGATCTTTAATCGGAAATGTGGAAGACACAACCCTTTCAGCCATGCCGTATTTGAGAATCAAGATTCGGAAACATTTGGAAGAAATGATCAGCGTTAATTACAATATAAACTGGATTGCGGTTATAGACGATAGGGAGGACATATATTTCGCCTGCCGTGGTTCCCGTTCCCAAGAAAGTATGCCTCCTATTGAGGATATAGATATGCTTTATCATGATAATTGGGACAACCTATCCAATCCAAAAGGAAATACGGTGTGGGCAAAAAGTAAAAACGAGGAAGGTATTCTACTTCTGCGTTTACTTTTTGATGAAGATACCATGAGATTTTGTGGGGGTATAGTAGCAGAAGTGAAAAACACCCCCTTAAAAGCTGTTTTTAATCATATTGACAGCACTAAAGTTGGAGACTTTACTCTTTATGATCAAAATAACAATGTGCTGTTCCATACCTATGGGGAGGGGAGCACCGGATTAATCGAAAATGATGATGAGAATTATCTTCATGGTGTTTATGGAATTGAAAATGGAAGATTGAAAATTGTTCATCAAATAAATCTAGAGAACAAGAACAAACGATATTTGGATTTTTTATATTTAATCTTGGCTGTTGGAATTTTGCTTTTCCTCTCTGTTATTTTATTCCTTTGGTTCATGTTTGGTAATATGGCCAAAAATCTGAATATCATGTTCGGAAATATTAACAGGGTGTCAAGAGGCGAGTTTGAGATGGAACCGGCTCTGTTTGCTAAAGGAGATGAACTGTATGTTCTGGATGTGCATATTCAAGAAATGGCTAGTCGCATAAAGACGTTAATGCAACAGGTAGTAGAGGCGAAGGAACTTCAGCAGCAGAACGAGTACAAACTTTTGGAATTTCGCTACCATGAGCTTCAGGCCCAGATAAATCCTCACTTTCTTTATAATATCCTTCAATCAATTAATGGGATTGCGCAGATCAATGAGGATAGACAAGTAAGCAGACTTATCTGTTTGCTGTCTAAATTTTTTAGAGGAAGTATCGAGCGGACAAATTCTTGTTGTGAAGTAAGCAAAGAACTTGAATACGCAAAAAATTATTTGGAACTTTGTAAAAACATCTATCCGGATAGGCTCTGTGTACAATGGGACGTAGACGACACATTATTGAATGTTATGGTGCCAAGTTGTATTTTACAACCCATTGTTGAAAATTCTCTTGTACATGGGATGGAACCTAAAATGGACCGATGTACCATAAAAATATCAGTATATAGAGATGGAGGAAAATTGATTCTTTGCGTATGGGATGATGGAGAAGGGATTTTGCCAGAGCAATTGTCTGTAATAATGGAGAATAAAAAGGCAAAAAAGAGGATCGGTGTAAAAAATGTATTGGATAGAATTCAATTAATGTATGGAAAAGAATATGGTTTGTTGATTCAGTCCGAATTTCAGAAATATACACAGGTTAAACTCCTGCTACCGCTTGATCGAATGTAAAGAAAGGGAGGATTGCGATGCATTCAGTTATAATTGTAGATGATAATAAAATAGCTGTTACAGCAATTACACAGTCTACGGATTGGGCGTTGTGTGGATGCAAGGTTGCGGGAGTAGCCTATGACGGGTTGAATGGTTTGAAATTAATCCAAAAAGAGAAACCGGATATTGTAATGATTGATATTCAGATGCCTGGATTTAACGGCCTAGACATTATTGAAAAAATAAGGCAGCAGAATCAAGTTACCAGATTTATAGTTATATCTGGATTCAGTGATTTTTCCTATGCTCAGAGAGCAATACGCTATGGAGTGAGTGACTTTCTTTTAAAGCCTATTATGACAGAAGAGTTAGAGGAAACTTTGCGTAAAACAGTGTCAAGTATATGCCAAAGTGAGACTTCTGTCAAGAAGGAAGAATTGGACGATTTGTTGAGAACGATCAATTCTATTCGTTTGGAAAAATCATATTATTCTAGTACCATTTCCAAAGCGGTTGATTATGTTGACAAAAATATTCACCGTCATATATCGCTGAACAAGATTTGTAAGGAACTGCTGGTTTCTAACTCCTATTTTAGTAAATGTTTTAAAAAAGAAACAAAAGTGGGTTTTAGCAATTATGTAACTATGGTAAAAATGGATAATGCCAGAACATTGCTTAAAAACCCTCAAAATAGAGTGAATGAGGTTGCTCATATGTTAGGGTATCGTGATTATGCCTATTTTTTTCAAGTGTTTAAAAAACAATTTGGTTATGCGCCAAGTGAAATTAAATCTAATAGGAAATAAAACAGGAGGGGACTTTGCAATGATTTCTAAAAGCAAAAGAAAGATACCGTCTATTCTTACCTGTATGGATGGAACGATGATAACGGATAGTAAATCTTGGTTGAATAAACGAAGACCAGAAATATTAGAATTGTTTCAAAAGGAAGAATACGGACGTCTTCCGGATATGGATGAGGTAGAAATACGGATCAGAGTGGCTGATTCCAGGGTGTCTAAAAATATAATGGAAGGTCGTACTGTTCGAAAAACAGTTGAGATTGAAGCGGTAAGGCGTGGAAGAAGCTTTCATTTTAGTTTTGTTGTATTTATTCCGGCGAATGCACAGAAGCCAGTTAAAGCTTTTGTAACCGTTTGCAACAGGGGAATCAAGGACAGCGATCCTGCCCGCCATTTCCTGAGCCCTTTTTATCCGGTGGAGACGTTGATTTCCAGGGGGTATGCTTGCGCTGCCTTTCGTACTCAGGAAATATCACCAGATTATCAAGAAGGATTTACTACTGGGTTTTCTAGGCTGTTTCCAGAATATGTTGAAAATAGACCTAAGGATGCATGGGGGGCGATTACCGTTTGGGCTTGGGCAGCTAGCCGGGTAATGGATTATTTTGAAAAAGATCCAATGATTGATGAAAAAAGAGTGGCGGTGGTTGGCCATTCCAGAGGAGGAAAAACGGCATTATGGTGTGCGGCACAAGATGAACGTTTTGCAATGGCGGTAAGCAGCTGTGCTGGAAATAGTGGAGATGCGTTATCTAGAGGAAAATCAGGAGAAACAATTAAAGACATCACCGAACGTTTCCCTTATTGGTTCTGCGAAAATTATCAAAAATATAAGGAAAAGGAAGAGATGCTTCCGTTTGATCAACATATGTTGCTTGGGTTAATTGCACCAAGACTTTTATATACATCTGCAAAAACTTTTGATAACTGGGCTGACCCGGAAGGTCAGTTTGAATCTTGTGTAATGGCGAGTCCTGTATATGAACTTTTCGGCTTGACGGGGGTAGGAAGGACTGACCAGCCGTTGCCGGAGCAGCCTCTTCATAGTGGGCAGATTGGACATCATTTAAAAACAGGGAGTCATGACATGGATGAGTATGATTGGAATTGTTATATGGATTATGCAGATCAACATTTGTAATAGAAAGAAATAACTTAAAATTCCCATTATTAGAAACGACATAGCAACTATTATGTTTTTACAAAAAATTATCTGTGATATAATGGATCCAATAACATGAGTGAATGGAGGGATCTATATGGCACGGATTGAATTGCCTGAAATTTTTCAAGATGGGATGATGTTTCAAAGAGAGAAGCCAATCAAAATATGGGGAAAAACAAACGATGGGGAACAAGTGACTGTATGTTTCTGCGGGGAGAAGATAAGTACAAGAGGGAAAGATTTAGAATTTTATTTGGAATTGCCTTCTCAGAAAGCCTCCATCCATAATGTCCTTACCATCTACTTGGAAGAAGAGAAAGAACCTGAAATAATCATTAAAGATATCAGCATTGGCGATATCTTTATCGCAGCAGGACAATCCAACATGGAATATTTTCTTCGATATGATTCTCACTTTAACGAGATAAAGCAATGGGATCGTAACGAGAATATTCATATGTTTAATGTAAAAAGAATTGCTTACAATGGTCAGGTAAGGGATTTAGAAGACTCAGGAACCTGGTTTATGGAACACGATTTCCAGTGGGATACGTTTTCAGCACCGGGCTATGCCTTCGCAAGGTGCCTGCAACCAGTTCTATCTGTCCCTGTAGGGGTCATTGGCTGTAATTGGGGTGGAACTCCCGCATGTGCATGGATGGCACCCTCCTATCTGGAACAAGAGCCTCTTAATGTATTTGAGAAAGAGTATCAGGAATCTGTTTCCGCACTAGATCCAGTGGAATTAAAAAACAAAAGTTTGGAGGCTTGGGCATTTGAAGATTCCTATGAACATCAGATTGCGACCAGAGCTTTAATGTATGGGATGAGCGAACGAGATCAAGAGCGATGGATGGAAAAAACTTCAGGTGATCCAGCCCTGCCGCTTGGACCTTATCATCATTATCGGCCTTCTGGCTTATATGAACATATGTTAAAGACGATTGCGCCATTCCCGGTTAAGGGAGTATTGTGGTACCAGGGCGAATCGGACTCTGGTCATGGAGATATATACCATAAGACATTTTCTGCTCTGATCCAGTGTTGGCGAGATCTATGGAAGGATGAACTTCCGTTTTTATTCGTACAGCTGGCACCATTTGGAAAGTGGCTGAATATTTTTGGGACAGATTATCCAGCGGTTAGAGAGAGTCAGGAAGTGGTATCTAAAAAAGTTCCTATGACTGGTATGGTTTCAATCATGGATTTGGGTATGTATGAAGACATTCACCCGAAACAAAAGATTGAAGTAGGAGAAAGATTGGCTCTTCTGGCAAGAGGCATGATATATGGAGAAGATATTCTTTGTGAATCGCCAGAATTTTCAAAGGTAGAGCGGGAAAAAGATCATATTACGCTGTATTTTACCCATGCAGGCAACCGTATGTATCTAAAAGGGAATGAGATTAAAAGTTTAACGTTTGTGCAGAATGGAGAACCAAAGAGAATCAAAACTTTTGAGGTCGATACAAAAGTATCTATTTGGTTAGATGGGATTACAAAGGAACCAATTACGATCCGATATGCAAAAGAAGGATACTGTGAAGTGAATTTGTTTAATGAAGCAGGTCTTCCGGCAAAGCCTTTTGAGGTGGTTTGCCCGGAAGAATAATGGGTATGGTTTAGCTGTCTATGTACATTTTACGAAATTCTGTTGGAGTGCAGGATTTCATGATCTTAAACATACGAATAAAAGCGGATGGGCTAGAAAATCCGGAACGCATGGCAACCTCAGTAATCGAAAGCTGATGGTTAATTAAAAGCGTTTCGGCAGTGGCTATCCGTTTTTTGTTTACGTATTTATAAAAAGAAATGTTGGCGAATTGCTTAAAAAGTCGGGCAAAGTGGTATTTACTGAAGCCAACCAGTGATGCAACTTCTTCTAGGGTCAGTTCTTCTGTGCAATGGCTGCTGATGTAATTGCATATATAAATAAATTTTTCTGCATATTTTTTTTGATTTATATTGGTTGAATCCATGGAGCTGGCACGTTCCGTATGATTGCGGCCGATCAAAGCAAATATTTCTAATAGCTTGGAATAAATCATAGTTTCTGTCAGTGGCAAATCCTTATTGTATTCTTTCAAAATATCTAGCATGCTATGATTAAACTGCTCGTGGATCACTGGAAATGATTCGGGAGTGATAATAAAAGTTGGATTTAATAAGGTAAGAATGGATTCCAACTCTCGGATCTCGTGGAACATAGGAAGCTCTGCCTGAAATATAATACGACGGCCAAACTTGGGGGCTTCCAGAGCATGAATTACTCCAGGGCAAATCAACATAATATCACCAGGTCTTAATTCGTATCTATGAGTATTGCATACGATTGAGTATGCATTCGATAAGGGCATAATGATCTCCAGCGGAGTATGCCAATGTGCAGGATAGTTCTCTGCTTCTGTGTTATCATATAATCTGATATTTGAATACTCTTTGTAATTGACGGTTTCATGAATACCTCTCAGATTTTCGATCATCGGATTCACTCCTTGCAAGTTGATAAGTAATAATTGCTCTAATGATTCATAAATATTATAAAAGATAGAGGTATAAATTGCAAGGTTAATTCATAGAAAGTAAAAGCGAAAAGGTAATTTATATAAATAAGTACAAAAATAATAATTTAATTTTAAAAAATATAGATATAACATATAAAATTTTCAAGAGTGTAAATATAAAGATTAGCAATAATTAGTAATATGGAGGCAATAATTATAAAGAAAACTTTGTAAGATGCTGTTATGATGAAACTATCAAATAAGTACCAAATAAGTAATTGTTTGTTAAGGAGGATAGGTATGTTTAAAAAAATGTTTTCTGGGTTTTTAGCAGCCAGTCTTGTTGTGGGGTCATTAGCAGGCTGTAGTGTATCTACGGATACGGGGTCAACAGACAAATCTGACAAAAGTCAGGAAGAAGGTAACTCAGCTGAGGTAAAAGCAACTGGGGATGAGGAACAGATTACTTGGATGTTCTGGGATAATCTCGAAGCAACAGAAGATTTGATCAGCAAAGGATATAAAGACGTAATCGATCGTTATAATGAAACGTATAAGGGAAAGTATTATTGCAATGTGGTTACGACCAATTTGGAGGAATACGATACAAAGTTAAATGCATTGGTTGCATCAGGTAACACACCGGATGTATTTATCTGTAATCCTGGTCCTAATCTAACCCAATATGTAGATGCTGGTGTAGCAGCCGATTTAACAGACATGTTAAAAAAGGATGAGACGGAATGGTACAATGGCTTCACAGACGGTATTTTTGAACGGATTACATACGATGGAAAGATTATGGCAGTACCGACTAACTTTGCATCTGCCTGTGTTTTTTACAATACAGATATCTTTAAAGAAGCGGGAGTTGAAGTTCCTAAGACCTATGAAGATTTAATAGAAGCTTGTAAAAAAATAAAGGAAGCAGGCTATACACCAATTTCATGTTCAGCTGGAACGGCATGGTGTTTATCTATGGTTGCCGGTTATCTTTGTGACCGTGAAGGTGGTCCGGATAATCTGGCTCAAGTAAATGCGGGAACGCTGGACTGGACAAGTAAAAGTTTTCTTGATGCTGGGACTAAGCTGCAAGAACTTTCTAAGTATTTCCAGGATTCTGCGGCTGGAGATTCCAATGATCAGGCAACCGCTAATTTCTACAATGGAGATGCGGCTATGCTTGTACAAGGTTCCTGGGCGATTGCACAGATCAATGGCAACAATCCTGAATTTGAAGACAAATGTGGTGTTTTCCAGTTTCCAAAGATCGAGGGAGGTTCTGATCCCAACCGTATGATCGTAAAAACAGATAATCTTGTTATGAGTGCAAATACAAAAAACAAAGATGCATGCATCGCATTGATGAAGATGTTTACCGATGAAACTTCTCAGAAATATACGGCCGAAGTTGCTGGCAAGATCCCGGTAACTAATGTGGAGATTGATTATGATAAGGCGCCAAAACAGTTTGCATACATTGGGGATATATTAAAGAATGTGACAGGAACGTTAGGCTTTTATAACGAGTCACTGGCCAGTGTAGAAGCAGGAGATACCTTCGATGATGCGATGGTTGATATCTTCCTTGGGAATGCAACTCCGGAGGAGGCACTACAGAAAGTGCAAGATTACTTCGAGAAGAATGTCTGGAATAAATAATTGATAGAATGAGAAGGTATACGGTGGTTTATTCAACCGTATACCTTCCTTATAGCGAGGAAAGGATGACATTATGAATAAGCTCTTGGAAGATAAAAAAGCTGCAATTATATTTGTTGCGCCGGCATTCCTTTTGTTTACACTGATTTTATTTGTTCCAATTATCCAGGTTATCTACTATTCCTTATGTGATTACACAGGATTAACGAAACCAGAATTTGTTGGATTTAAAAATTACATAAACTTATTTACAAGCGATACAACGATGAAAATTGCTTTGAAGAATTCTATATTTTTTATGGTTTTTTCTGCGGTTACACAACAAATAATCGGATTGTTTCTGGCAGTAATGTTGACGAATGTAAAAAAAGGGAGAAATCTTTTTAAAAATATTTATTATTTACCCTGTGTACTTTCATCCGCAGCGTTAGGGTTGTTATGGGCATTTCTTTTTAATCCCAAGATAGGAATCAATCAACCACTTAGCCTTATGGGAATACAAGGACCTAACTGGTTGTTTTCCACCAAAGGTTTTATTCCACTCCCAATGTGGGTAATCGGATTTGTGGCTCTTTGGCAATATGTAGGACAAAATATGATGTTATATATGGCGCAGATATCAGGAATATCGAAGGATGTCTACGAGGCATCCTACATAGACGGAGCATCTAAAACGCAGGCATTCCGTTTTATAACTATGCCCTTAATCCGTCCAATGCTGGTAACTACTTTATCACTCAATTGTATTGGTTCCTTAAAGTTTTTTGATTTGATCTATAACATGACACAGGGCGGACCCAATCATGCGACAGAAGTATTGGCTTCTCATCTTTATACGCAAGGATTTAAATATTATAAGTATGGGTATGCAAGTGCAATTTCTATCGTACTGCTTCTACTATGTTTGGTTGTAACACTGCTGATCAGCAAGGTGTTAAAAACTGAAACATATGAAGCTTAGGAGGTGAATGGATGAAAACTATAGTAAAAAAACAAAGAAAATCCATGACCGTCGTGGAGGCGTTGATTTATGTTCTGCTCGTATTACTGGCGGTTATTTATCTTTTCCCCCTTCTGTGGATGCTCAGCGTGTCTTTTAAGACGAATCGGGAAGTAATGACTTCTCCGTTTTCGCTTCCAAAGATCTTGCAGTTGGGTAATTATATTTTTGCGTGGACAAAAGGTGATTTGGGAATTGCAACTTTAAATTCGGTAATCGTATGTGGAAGCGCACTTATCATTAGTTTGATTATCGGTGCAATGGCTGCATTTGCCATTGCGAGAATGAGATGGAAGATCCTTCGTATCCTTATGAATTATTTTCTTATCGGTATGATGGTTCCAGTTCACTGTGTGTTAATCCCTTTGTTTGTTCGCTTTTCCGACTGGCAGTTAACCAATCACCTGTTGGGGTTGATCATACCATACATAACGTTTTCGCTTCCTATGACAGTTTTTCTTATGGTTGGCTTTTTTCGGAGTATGCCAAATGAAATGTTTGAGGCAGCTTGTATTGATGGATGTTCGATCTATGGCTGTTTTGGAAGGATAGCGCTTCCCCTTGCAAAAGTGGGCATGTATGTAGCTGGAATTATGACTTTTGTTGGGAACTGGAATGAACTGCTTTTGGCTATGGTTTTTATATCAGATGCCAGGAAGAAAACATTACCTGTCACTCTAACATTCTTTGTGGGTCCATATTCAACAAATTATGTACAGATGTTTGCAGCTATTATCATTGCCATTGCACCTACGATTGTTGTCTACAGTATATTCAGCAACCAAATTGTAGATGGTCTTACGGCTGGAGCCGTGAAAGGTTGATCTCCCTTTATTAGGGATTGTTACACAATAAAAGGTAAAATCCATTGCCATTTAGCATCGCAGAATGGCAATGGATTTTATTGTTTTTACACTTATCATTTCGTTTGAATTCTTAATAAAATTCCATAAATACCCACAAAAACCATGAAGTTTCTTGACATATAAGAATTCATATGTTATATTTTTAAAAGTGACAACTTCAAATTCTAATAAAGTTGCTTTCTCACAATCGTTTACATAACTAAACTTATAATGATTGAGTCGGCTTGAGATCAATCGTCTAAAATTCTTTTACAAATCCAAATTTCCCTTATTTTTTAATTTTAGGAATGGGACGTTAAATTTATGCAAACATTGAATGTATAATAATTACTGCGGATATAGGAATATGATTGTGGCAACACTTACTTAGTAGAGTAACAAAGAAAGGAGAATGATATAGCAAAAAGATTTTCGTAATGTATTTGCTATATTATGAAAGAAATATGACCAAATTAGAGGTTAAAAATCTTTATAAAATTTTTGGGTCATCACCCCATAAAGTATTAGAACGTCTGAAAAAAGGGCAGTCTAAAAAAGAAATATTGAAAGAAACTGACCATGGAATTGGTGTAAATAATGCCAGCTTTGCGGTAGAAGAAGGGGAGATTTTTGTGGTCATGGGTCTTTCTGGAAGCGGTAAGTCCACATTAATCAGATGCTTAAACAGACTGATAGAACCCACCAGTGGTTCCGTATATATTGATGATCAGAACATAATGGAATGTGATAAAGCTAATTTAAGAGAAGTAAGACGTAAAAAAATAGGTATGGTTTTTCAGAATTTCGCATTGCTGCCTCATCGTACCATTGAAGAAAACGTAGCTTTTGGTCTTGAGATACAAGGAGAGTCGTTAGAAGAACGGAATAAAAAAGCATTAGAAGCGTTGGATCTTGTCGGACTTAAGGGATATGAACAATCCATGCCTGCAGAACTGAGCGGTGGTATGCAGCAACGTGTTGGTCTGGCCAGAGCTTTGGCCACCAATCCTGATATATTACTTATGGACGAAGCGTTCAGTGCATTGGATCCTTTGATTCGAAAGGAAATGCAGGACGAATTATTGGCATTGCAAACGAAAATGCAGAAAACCATCATATTTATTACGCATGATCTGGATGAAGCTTTAAAAATCGGAGACAGGATTGCAATTATGAAAGATGGCGTCATTGTACAGATTGGAACACCGGAAGATATCTTAAAGCATCCTGCCAATGATTATGTAAGAGAGTTTGTACAGGGAGTAAACCGTGTAAAAGTAGTAACCGCACGTTCTATCATGAAACCAACAGATACACTTGTAACTTCCAAAGACGGGGCCCGTGTTGCAATCCGTAAGATGAGAGATTCCAATATATCAAGTGTATTTGTCGTGGATAAACAGCGAAAAATAAAAGGAATTGTAAAGATAGAGGATACATTGGGTTTAATCAATTCCAATAAAGATGATCTAGATGAAATTATAGACAAGGATATATGCCAAGTCTCTCCAGATGATTTAATCGAAGACTTAATCCCTTTATTCATGAATTCCAAATATCCACTTGTTGTGGTGGATGAAGAAAAAAAGATAATGGGTATTATCTTCAAGGTTTCTGTTCTTGCAGGAATCATGGGAGAGGAGGATCAAAATGATTAGATTACCGATTGGTTTATATGTAGAAAAAGGGGTTGACTGGTTAACCAATAATCTCTCTGGATTTTTTGGGGGAATTAAGACTGCGATTGAAGCAGTCATTAATGGATTTCAATTTGTTTATATCGGAATTCCTTTTGTGATCATGTTAATCTTAATAGGGGTTCTTGCATATTTTACAGCCGGCAGAAAAACAGCAATCTTTTCAATCGTTGGTTGTCTTGTTATAAAAAGTATTGAATTATGGGAATTGACCATGAAGACATTTGCGTTGGTGACCACAGCAACATTAATTGCTTTGTTAATCGGAATTCCCCTTGGAATTTGGATGTCAAGAAGTGATCGGTTGAATAAAGTCATGAGACCAATTTTGGATTTCATGCAGACCATGCCCGCATTTGTCTACTTGATTCCAGCGGTGTACTTTTTTGATTTAGGACCGGTTCCGGGAGCTTTTGCAACGATTATATTCGCTATGCCTCCGATTGTGCGATTAACTAGTTTAGGGATCAGACAGGTACCTGCAGACGTGGTGGAAGCGTCTCGGTCATTTGGGGCGACACCACAGCAGATGCTATTTAAAGTGCAGATTCCCCTGGCTATGCCTACGATTCTTGCTGGATTAAATCAGACAATCATGCTGTCTTTGTCAATGGTAGTAATCTCTGCTATGATCGGTTCCGGCGGACTAGGAGATGTTGTCTTGAAGGGGATTTCTCAGATGAAAATCGGAGAAGGCTTTGAAGGTGGATTGGCTGTTGTAATCCTTGCCATGATATTAGATCGAGTGACTCAAAGCGTTGGAAGATCAAAAAAAACTAAAACTGGTAGCAAATAAATAAATATAGATAGATAATAGAAAGGATCATTATATGAAGAAAATTTTATCATTAATTTTATCAATTGGATTGGCAACAAGTCTTGTGACTGGATGTGCTTCTGGAGGGAATAAGAAGGCGGATTCGAAAGAAGTAACGATCGGTTATGTAAATTGGGCGGAGGGGATTGCGATGAGCAATCTGGCTGCAGCAATTTTGGAAGAGAAGATGGGCTATAAAGTAGATCTTGTTCTTGCCGATGTAGCGCCTGTGTTTACTTCGCTGGCAAGTGGGAACACCGATCTTTTTCTAGATACCTGGCTTCCAGTTACCCACGGAGAGTATTTAGAGAAATATGGGGATGATATTGTTGATTTAGGTGTTGAGAATGCGAATGCACGGATTGGTCTTGTTGTACCTTCTTACGTAGATATTAATAGTATTGAAGAATTAAACGAGAACAAGGATATGTTTGCTGGCAAGATCATCGGAATTGATTCAGGTGCAGGGATTATGAATGCAACTGAAAAAGCAATTGAACAGTATGGACTAGATTATGAACTGGTAAATGGGAGTGGTCCTGCAATGACTGCATCTTTAAAGAAAGCAATTGATAAGAAAGAACCAATCGTAGTTACTGGCTGGACTCCTCACTGGATGTTTGCCCGCTGGGATTTAAAGGTTCTGGAAGATCCGAAAGGGATTTACGGGGATGCGGAAAGCATTCATGCCTACAGCAGAAAAGGGTTTGAAAAAGATCAGCCAGAAGTTGCAAAATTCATTAAAAATTACAAGTTTTCAGATGAAGTACTGGCTGATTTAATGGGTGCGATTGAAGATGGGGATGATCCTCTTGCATCTGCAAAAGAATGGATGAACAACCATGAAGACCAGGTGAATGAATGGTTGGGCAAATAAATTAGGCGATGTTTTATAAAAACTAATTGTTTCTAAATAGTAGACAGGCAGAGAATATTAGTGGATTCTCTGCCTGCTTTTTCGATTCCGTATTTTATTGAATTTTTTTTCAAAAGAACCGTGACAATAGAATAGGAACATGATAAAATAACGTTTATGTAGACAATAAATGGTCAGACAGAATATTTTGATTACAAAAGGAGAATGACTATGGAGACCGATATGACAAGGGGAAATCCACTTCCAATTATTTTGAAATTCACACTTCCGCTTCTTATCGGTAATATATTTCAACAGCTATATAATATGGTAGATACTATTATTGTAGGCCGATTTGTGGGTTCAGATGCTTTGGCAGCAGTAGGTTCTACTGGGACGATTATGTTTCTGGTAATCGGTTTTTCGCAAGGGATGAGTACAGGGTTTACTGTACTTACCAGTCAGCGGTTTGGGGCGAGAGATGAAGAAGGAACAAAGAGGTCTGTAGCGAATGGAATCTTATTGTCTTTGTTTGTCGTGTTGATTATGACCACAGTCAGCCTGACTTTTATGCGTCCACTCTTAAAATTGATGAATACTCCGGCGAATATTACGACCGATGCGTATACTTATATATCAATTATCTGTATGGGGATTGCAGCAAACGTATTTTACAACTTATTTTCATCCTATTTGCGTTCGGTTGGAAACAGCAGGATTCCTCTTATGTTTCTTGTCTTTTCCGCTAGTTTTAACGTTGTTTTAGATTTGATTTTCATTATTGTTTTTCAACTTGGGGTGGCAGGTGCCGCTTGGGCAACGAATGTTTCCCAGGGAATTTCTGCCATTCTCTGTATTCTATATATAACGAAAAAAGTACCCGTTTTAACTCCTTTAAAATCGCACTGGAAACTACATCGTTATGAGTCTAGAATTCAGCTTTCAATTGGAATACCGATGGCGCTTCAATTTGCGATTACAGCGTCAGGGACTATTATCATGCAGTCTGCGGTGAATTTGTTCGGTTCTATCGCCGTAGCTTCCTACACGGCAGCCAATAAGTTCCAGAGCATGGTAATTCAGGGGATGATTGCGATGGGGCAGACGATGGCAACATACGTAGGCCAGAATTATGGAAAAGGTGATATTGGCAGAATCCGAAGAGGCGTGCGTGTTGCCATATTAACAGAGATTGTGTACGCAGTTGTATGCACGACTGTCGTGTATCTGTTGCTGCCGTATGCACTAAGACTGTTTTTCTCTAAAGATGTAGATATAACTGAAATTTTATCTTGGGCAAAGATATATAGTTATATGTGCGCAGCCTTTTACATTCCACTTGGTACTATCTTTATTTTCCGTAATGCAATGCAAGGCTGTGGATATGGGTTCCTACCTATGATGGGAGGTGTGGTGGAACTGGCCGCTAGAATGTTTACGGCTATTCTTGCTATACGTTTATTTAGTTATCCAATTGCCTGTGCCTGTGATCCATTGGCATGGTTAAGTGCTGCTTTGTTTACTGGAATATCTTATGTTTTTGTGATGAAAAAAGTAGAAAAAAACAGGACTTACAGGTCGGCAGGCTCCTCGTTATAATTTTCTCATTTTATTGTTGATTTCTAGAATAATATTTAGTATATTATGTAATAGATTATCTTAAGAAGTACTTGAAAGGGGAGCGCAATGATAAAAGTAGCTGTAGATGCCATGGGCGGTGATTATGCACCAATTCAAATGGTTGCAGGTGCCGTAGCGGCAGTGAATGCGAACAAAGAGATTCAGGTTCTCTTAGTAGGGAAGGAATCTATTGTATCTGAAGAACTTTCAAAACATGAATACAAGAAAGAACAGATACAGATAGTCAATGCCACAGAGGTAATCGAGACAGAAGAGTCACCAGTGAATGCAATAAGAAAGAAAAAAGATTCGTCAATTGTAGTTGGTATGAATCTGGTGAAGCACAAAGAAGCAGATGCATTTGTATCCGCGGGTAGTTCTGGAGCAATTCTGGTAGGTGGTCAGGTAATCGTTGGCCGCATCAAAGGGGTGGAAAGACCGCCCTTGGCTCCGCTTATTCCCACAGAAAAGGGAGCCTCCCTATTAATTGACTGTGGTGCCAACGTGGACGCAAGACCATCTCACCTGGTTCAGTTTGCCCGAATGGGATCTCTTTACATGGAACATGTTGCGGGGATCAAGAATCCGAGAGTTGCGATTGTTAACATCGGAGCAGAGGAAGAGAAGGGAAATGCACTGGTTAAGGAAACCTTTCCACTGTTAAAGGAATGCAAGGATATTAATTTTACTGGGAGCATTGAAGCCAGGGAAATCCCCCATGGCGGTGCAGATGTGATTGTATGTGAAGCATTTGTTGGCAATGTGATTTTGAAACTGTTTGAAGGTGTGGGAGCAACCTTAATTAATAAGGTGAAAAGCGGTATGATGGGAAGTTTACGGAGTAAAATCGGAGCGCTCCTTGTAAAACCTGCTTTGAAGGAAACGCTGAAATCATTTGATTCTTCTCAGTACGGAGGAGCACCACTCCTTGGACTGAATGGACTTGTGGTAAAGACACATGGAAATTCAAAGGCCATTGAAGTGAAAAATGCAATTCTTCAATGCGTAACTTTCAATGAACAGGGAATTAATGATAAGATAAGAGAGAGTCTTAAAATTGGTGAAGCGAAACAACAATAGGAGAGAGGAAGGAAAAGAAATGGAATTTGAAAAGTTACAGAAAATTATTGCAGAGGTATTGAATATTGAGGCAGATGAGATCAACATGAACGCTACATTTGTGGATGATTTGGGAGCGGATTCACTTGATGTATTCCAGATTGTTATGGGAATTGAAGAGGAATTTGATATTGAAATTCCCACGGAAGTGGCAGAAAATATTGTCAGTGTCAGTGATGCAGTAGAACAGATCAAGAATGCTTTAAATTAATAGATGTGGGTGCTGCTATAGACGGAAAAGTCTGGTCGCGGCACCTTCTTTCATAATATGAAAAGAGGATCAATGATGAGTAAAAATGTAAAAGAATTGGAAGAGAGGATTGGCTATCAGTTTACGGACAGGCATTTACTAGTTCAGGCCATGACACATAGCTCCTATGCCAATGAACATCGTTTGAATAAATTAGAATGCAATGAAAGACTGGAGTTTTTAGGAGATGCTGTACTGGAAGTTGTTTCCAGTGACTGTCTATATCATAAGTATACGGACAAACCAGAAGGAGATTTGACAAAGATCCGTGCAAGTATTGTCTGCGAACCCACACTTGCTTATTGCGCCGAAGATTTAAAACTTGGATCTTATTTGCTTTTAGGGAAAGGAGAGGAAGCAACGGGAGGCAGAGGCAGGGCTTCCATTGTATCGGATGCCATGGAAGCGCTAATAGGAGCTATTTATCTGGACGGTGGTTTTGCTAATGCAAAAGAGTTCATCCTGCATTTTATTATGAATGATCTGGAACACAAGCAGCTCTTTTATGATAGCAAGACTATCTTGCAGGAGGTTGTTCAGAGTAAAACAGACGAGCTGCTAAGCTACGAACTAATAAGGGAAGAAGGTCCGGATCATAATAAGGTGTTTGAAACAGAAGTAAAGGTTGGTCGTGAAGTGATCGGCACTGGGACTGGAAGAACAAAAAAGGCGGCGGAGCAGGTTGCTGCATATCATGGAATTTTAAAGCTGAAAAATATGGAAAAGAAAGGGCAGTCCATTTAAGGGTTGTCAGCGTGAAATATGTATTTGAAAAGTATTGAGATACAGGGTTTTAAATCGTTTGCTAATAAGATATTATTTGACTTTCACAATGGAATCACCGGCATTGTTGGACCAAATGGCAGCGGTAAAAGCAATGTTGCAGATGCAGTACGCTGGGTTCTTGGGGAACAGAAGGTGAAACAACTTCGTAGTTCCAGTATGCAGGATGTTATTTTTTCCGGAACAGAATTACGAAAGCCACAGGGATTTGCCTATGTGGCAATTACACTAGATAACTCAGATCATCATCTAGCGATTGAATATGATCAGGTGACCGTTTCCCGAAGAGTGTACCGTTCTGGGGAAAGTGAGTACAGAATCAATGGAAGTGCCTGCCGGTTAAAGGATATTCATGAGTTGTTTTACGATACAGGGATTGGTAAGGAAGGGTATTCCATCATAGGTCAGGGGCAGATCGATAAGATCTTAAGTGGAAAACCAGAGGAACGAAGAGAATTATTTGATGAAGCGGCAGGAATTGTAAAGTTTAAAAGGAGAAAAGCGATTGCACTAAAGAAGCTGGAAGGGGAGAAGCAAAATCTGGTTCGTGTTAATGATATTTTGACGGAGCTTGAAAAGCAAGTGGAGCCTCTTGCCAGGCAATCGGAATCGGCCAGGGAATACCTTCGATTAAAAGAAGAATTAAAACAATACGATGTGAATCAGTTTTTAATGGAATCAGAAAATCTTCGGATTCAAATGAAGGAACTTAAAGAGAAAGAAACCATCGTTGAAAAAGATCTGGAAGATGCAAAAAAGTCATCGGAAACCATCAGAGCGCAGTATGAGACGCTGGATACATATTTAACTCAGTTGGATGAAGCCATTAATGAAGAACGGAATGAAAAGAATCGATATGATATGGAGTCTGGAAATCTGGAAGGGCGTATCAACGTACTGAATGAGCAGATTCGTGCCGAACAGATGAACGCAGAGCATATTAGTGGTCGTGTGCAGACCATTCATTCTGAAATAGATCGGAAAAAAGAGCAAGCAAAGGACTATGAGAAAGAGCGATCTGCAATTGCGGATTCTGTAGCTGCAGCTATGGCACGGCGAAAGAAAGCAGAGGAAGTACTTTCAGCAGAAGATGAAAAAATACACCTTTTAGAACAGCAGATAGAAGAAGGAAAAGGTACAATTATTGATTTTCTAAATGAGAAAGCATCACTGAAAGCCAAACAGCAGCGTTATGAGACCATGCTTGAGCAGGTGGCTGTACGTCGTTCTGAAGTATGTCAGAAATTGTTAAAATTTAAAAGTGACGAGTCCGAGCAAGAAGAACAGATTACTGTCTTAAGACGAGAATCAGATGAAATTGAAAGAGATCTAGCCAAAAGGGATGAGTCACAGGCGACCAGCGAAAGCAGGACGGAGGAACTGGAAAAGGGAGTCAAACAGCTTAATATTACATTAAATGACAAACATCAAGAGTATCACACCAGTTCCACTAAGCTAGAGTCTCTACATAACATTGTGGAGCGATATGAGGGATATGGGGGCAGCATTCGCAGGGTTATGGAAGCAAAGGGAAGGATACGTGGCATACATGGTGTTGTTGCGGATTTAATCACAGTTCCTAAAAAGTATGAAATTGCCATTGAAACAGCGCTTGGTGGAAGCATACAGAATATTGTTACAGATTCTGAGGAAACAGCCAAGGGCCTAATCGATTATCTAAAGAAAAACCGCTATGGACGTGCAACCTTTCTTCCTCTTACCAGTATTGGAAGTAAGAACCAATTTCATCAGGATAAAGCATTGGATGAACCGGGAGTTCTCGGTTTGGCAAATACGTTGGTTGAGACGGATGGGAAATACGAAGGATTGATCAATTATCTCCTTGGAAGAGTGGTCGTAGTGGATACCATAGACCATGCTATATTTTTAGCAAAAAAATACAAATATTCTTTACGAATTGTCACTTTAGAAGGGGAACTCTTAAGTGCTGGTGGGTCCATGACAGGTGGTGCATTTAAGAATACCAGCAATCTTCTGGGACGAAAGCGGGAAATAGAGGAACTAGAAGATATCTGCACCAGAGTACGAAAGGAAATGGAACAAATCAGAACAGAACTGGTCTTGAATGAGGGTCTTCTTGTAGAAAGCAAGGAAGAACTAGAACGGAACCGAAAGGAAAAACAGCAGTTATATTTAAGACAGAATACGGTAAACCTAAATTTACATCGTATAGAGGACAAAAAGGCGGAGATCATAGAATCTTACGAAGACCTCGAACGAGAAAACACCCAGCTCGAACTGCAGATCAAAGAGATAGACGTAAGCAGAAGAGAATTGATTGTTTCTACGGAAGAATTAGAGAAACGAAGTCTGGCTACCAATGGAGATTTGGATGAATGGGATCAAATTCTTTTACAGGCAAGGAGTGAGAGAGAGAAGTCTTTAAACGATTACTCAGAAATCCAGCTGGCTACATCTACTTTAAAACAAAAGGATGATTTTGAGTTAGAAAACATAAAACGTGTGAATGATGATATAAAAAAGCTAGAGGATGAATTATCTGGGCTATCGAATGGAACTGAAAGTTCGGAACAGGTGATAGAAGGCAAACAGAATGAAATTCAAGAAGTTAAAAAACGAATGGAAGAATTAAAAGAAAAAGTCCTTACCCTGGAACAGTCTTTTCAAGAAAAGATATTTAAGAAAGAAGAGAAAACCAAACAGCAGAAAGACCTTTTGCAAAAAAGAGAAGAACGAACTGGACGAATCGGTTTGCTTGATAAAGAGTTGTTTCGGTTACAAAGCCAAAATGAGAAATTAGATGAACGAATGGAATCTCATGTTAATTATATGTGGAACGAATACGAATTAACCTTTTCAACGGCAGAAACCCTTAGAAAGAAAGAGTGGACGTCGTTATCTGACATCAAACGTATGATAGCTTCTTTAAAAGAAGACATTCATAAGTTAGGAAACGTCAATGTTAATGCCATTGAGGATTATAAAGAAGTAGCACAGCGGTATGAATTTATGAAGTCCCAGCATGATGATCTAGTGATTGCAGAAGGAACTCTTTTAAAAATCATTGAAGAACTAGATACTGGAATGCGCCGTCAGTTTGATGAGAAATTCCGAGAAATAAAAGCGGAATTTGATCAGGTGTTTAAAGAACTCTTCGGAGGTGGACGAGGGACGCTGGAACTTGTTGAAGACGAGGATATATTAGAAGCAGGGATTCAGATTATCTCCCAGCCACCAGGTAAAAAGCTCCAGAATATGATGCAGCTTTCTGGTGGAGAAAAAGCGTTAACTGCCATCGCCCTTTTGTTTGCCATTCAAAATTTAAAGCCATCTCCATTTTGTCTTCTTGATGAGATAGAAGCTGCGCTTGATGATTCCAATGTTGACCGCTTTGCAAATTACCTGCATAAGCTGACGAAATATACGCAGTTTATCGTAATTACACACAGACGTGGAACGATGATAACTGCAGACCGGCTGTATGGGATTACCATGCAGGAAAAAGGGGTTTCAACGTTAGTATCTGTAAACCTGATTGAAGAAGATTTAGAAAGTAAAGGAGGCTGACTATGGGAGAAAAAAAAGGATTTTTCGGAAAACTGGTAGCTGGATTGCAAAAGACGAGAGACAATATTATCTCAGGAGTGGATTCCATTTTCAGTGGTTTTTCAGCAATCGACGATGAATTTTATGAAGAAATCGAAGAAATTCTTATTATGGGCGATTTGGGGATTCAAACAACCATGTCCATTGTGGAAGATTTAAGAAAGAAGATCAAAGAAAAGAATATCAAAGACCCTTCCGAGTGTAAGCAGCTCTTGATGGATAGCATCATTGAACAGATGGATCTTGGAGAGAATGCATATGAATTTGAAAACCGTAAGTCCGTACTTCTAGTAATTGGTGTGAATGGAGTAGGGAAAACCACTTCTGTGGGAAAATTGGCGGGTCAGATGAAGGATGAAGGAAAGAAAGTGATTGTTGCAGCAGCGGATACCTTTCGTGCAGCAGCAATTGAACAGCTTACCGAATGGTCCATACGAGCGAAAGTGGATATTATTGCCCAACAAGAAGGTTCCGATCCTGCAGCTGTGGTATTCGATGCAGTCGCTGCGGCTAAATCAAGGAATGCGGACTTGTTGATCTGTGATACGGCAGGACGTTTGCATAACAAAAAGAATTTAATGGAAGAATTAAAAAAGATTAATCGGATTATTGATAAGGAATATCCAGATGCATATCGGGAAACTTTGGTGGTTTTAGATGGAACCACGGGGCAGAATGCATTGGTTCAGGCAAAGCAGTTTATGGAGGTAGCAGACGTTACTGGAATAATTTTGACAAAGCTTGACGGTACTGCAAAAGGGGGAATTGCAGTAGCAATTCAGTCTGAATTAGGAATCCCAGTTAAATATATAGGAATTGGAGAAAAAATTGATGACTTGCAAAAGTTCAATGCAAAAGAGTTCGTAGATGCATTGTTTCACGTAGAAGATAAAACGGAGGTATAGAGTATGTTGACATTGGATAAGTTTGAAGAAGCTTCAGAAGTCGTAAGTAAAGTCACTCTGGAAACGAAGCTTGTGTACAGTGAGTATTTTTCCACACAGACTGGAAATAAAGTATACTTTAAACCGGAAAATATGCAGTATACTGGTGCCTATAAGGTAAGAGGAGCTTACTATAAGATTAGTACACTTACAGAAGAAGAAAAAGCAAAGGGGCTGATTACTGCTTCTGCTGGAAATCATGCTCAGGGCGTTGCATACGCAGCTAAACTGGCAGGAATTCCTGCAACCATTGTTATGCCGACTACAACTCCACTTATAAAGGTGAACCGAACCAAAGGATACGGAGCAGAGGTAATTCTGAAAGGGGATGTATTTGACGAGGCGTGTAATTATGCGTATCAGTTGGCAGAGGAACGAAGCCTTACCTTTGTTCATCCGTTTAATGACTTAGATATCGCAACGGGTCAGGGCACCATTGCAATGGAGATTATAAAAGAACTCCCTACGATTGATTACATTCTGGTTCCAATTGGAGGAGGCGGTCTTTGCACCGGTGTCTCAACACTTGCGAAGATGCTGAATCCTAAAATTAAAGTCATAGGTGTGGAACCAGCGGGAGCAAACTGCATGCAGGAGTCTATCCGACAGGGAAAGGTGGTTTCTCTTCCTGATGTCAATACCATTGCAGATGGAACGGCTGTTAAATGTCCTGGGGATAAACTGTTTTCTTACATCCAGGAGAATGTGGATGAGATCATTACAATCGAAGATTCTGAACTAATTGTTGCTTTTTTGGATATGGTTGAGAATCACAAAATGGTTGTAGAAAATTCAGGTCTTTTAACGGTTGCCGCATTGAAACACATGAAAGTGGATAACAAGAAAATCGTATCTATTTTAAGTGGCGGGAATATGGATGTGATTACGATGTCTTCAATTGTTCAATTAGGATTGATTCAGAGAGACCGTATCTTTACAGTGTCTATTCTTCTTCCAGACAAACCGGGTGAGCTTGCGAAAGTATCTGCACTTCTTGCAAAGGAACAGGGGAATGTTATTCGTTTGGAGCACAACCAGTTTATCACCATTAACCGGAATTCGGCAGTGGAACTTAGAATTACTCTAGAGGCGTTTGGGACAGATCATAAAAATAAAATTATGGCTGCACTTACTGCAGAAAATTATCGTCCAAAGCTTGTGAAATCCAAAGGAACCTATGGAGAGTAATGTAACATAGTACGAAATAAAAAGACAGATGAAAAAGGGGATTACCTTTCGCATCTGTCTTTTTTGAATGTATTATAGATTATCTAGGGCTTTCTGTACATTTCCTGCCATCCGGACGGATACGGGGTAGGTTTCTTTGTTGTCCATAAGCAAAAGAGATTCATTTCTGGAATATTTCACAACATGTTTTAGATTGACGATAGCAGAACGGCTGCATTGGCAGAACGCTGAATTTAAACCGGCTTTTATTTCTTTTAATGAGCCAGTGATCTGACGAATGCCATTTTTCGTATGGATAATAACTTTGTGACAGCCACTTCCAGTTGAAAATGCAACAATATCATTTTGATCCAGTACCAGAGATGTCTTATCGATCTTTATAGACAGAAGATGATTTCTGGACTCTAATTGGGATCTATAGTTGTTCTCTGCATTTTTTATGCAAGAACAGAATTGCTCCGGTAAGGTCTTTGGATCACCTTTTACAATAAAATCCATTGCTTCTACTTTATAACGAAAGGTTAGAAGGGCCATCTCACTGTGAGTGGTAACAAATACAATATAACCGCGCGGGTCATATTTGCGTATTTCCTGTGCTAGTTCGATTCCATTTATAGCTGCGTTTAAATCAATATCCAAAAAATAAAGTCCTATGGTATCGGATTTCTTTCGAATGGTTAGCAGCTCTTTTGGTGATGCAATGGCGCAGTATAATTTTGTTTCGGTCGCATTCATGAGCAAGTATTTAGTAATAATATCTTTCCAGTGTAATAATTGCTGTTCGTCGTCTTCGCATAGATAAATGTGTATCATACTTACTCCTCTTAGACAACTTCTTCTAAAATTAATTCCTGCGTGAAGTAAGGTTGTTCGTATGTAGTATTCCACTCAGTCTGCTGGTAGTTTTCTAATAGAGCAGATACGTTATATAGTCCCACGCCCCGGTTTTCACCTTTTGTAGAGATGCCATGGGTGCACAATTGGGAGATGGGAAGCGCAGGGGGTAATGACGTGTTTCGAATGATTAGATATAAATTATTTTCGCGGTAAAACATACAAAACCTTAAATCTTTTTCTTCTGTTTCAAGGGAAGCCTCGATGGCATTGTCAATAAAGATACCTACAATCCTTGATAAATCCAAGGAATCCATAGGAACCTTTTCGATGTTTTCGGTTAATTCGATCTCAAGTTGAATCCCTATTTCCATAGCGTATATAAATTTAGATGATAGCAGGCTCTTTAATGCAGTATCTCTGATGTTCGACAATGCCCCCAATTTGGTATCTGACTCTGCAAATGAATGGCTGAGGGGTAATACCTTCTCTCCATAGTACTCCATTAAGCTTTTCATATCATTGTCATACATAAATCCTGACATAGTGCTTAGTATATTGATGTGATCGTGTTTAAACTTGCGCATGGTGTGATAGGAATGCTCCAGACGTTCTGTATATAACTGTAGATTCTCGTACTGTATAATGCGATGCTTATAGGCTTGTTCTCCCACTGTAATCTGATAAATGGAATACATCAAATAAGAGGTAATCACAAATAAAAGAAGGAACATAATCCCGTTTAATGCAATGACTCCATAGTTATATCCCAAACGTTCGCCATAGGAAAAATTGAACACAAAAAAGAAAACCAGTAAAAAAAGGTCAATAAAAATTGCTTTTAACATGTATCGGTTTTTCAGGTACCTGGATATATTTAATTTTGCATGAATAAACCACCCAAGTAATTTTGTTGTTATGCCGCAAAATATACAGTAGATAATAGAAAATATAATGGTTAAGTTGCTATGGGAAAGTAATTCTGACATACTCATATTCAATAGATAACCAGCAAGCCACATACCAACATAGTTAAAAGTAATAGAATATAAATAACCAAACAAATAACAAGACAAACTAAAAATATCAAATTTAGTAAACCAAAAAATTAAAAGCAATAATCCGCCACTGATTATAAAAGAACAGACTTGCCCTAAAATTGGATTGAAAAAATAAGCGATCGTAAAGATATATAGAAAAATTAAAAATTTCTTTTTGAAAATTAGTTTGTTTGGTAGTAAATTGACACATGAAAAATAGCTACAGAGACTTCCTGTTAATGAATAGATAAAATATGTCATGTATATCACCTCTTTAATCAATGCCTTTATTTTACCTTGTTCCAATTGGAAAGTAAAGGAAATTGTGTAAAAATCAGACATATTTTACGCTTAAGATAAAATTTGCTACGAAAATTAAAAAAACATTTCTTAATGGAAAGTTATGGTAATATTAAGATAATGGTGGTGAAAAAATGAGTATTACTAAAATTTCGTTTGTTTTATGCAATTGGATGAGTCGCATTAATCACAAAAGTCAAGAAGAAAATACTATCATACAATACGGCATAGAGTTATTGCTGGACAACCTTCTTAAATACATAATGATCCAATTAATTGGAATTTTAATAGGAAAAGGGTTTGAAACTTTTGTTGTATTGGTTGCTTTTTGTAGTTTGAGGCTACAGGCAGGTGGCATTCATGCCAAAACAGGAATTGGTTGTGGAATCAGTATGGTTATGATATGGGGGACATCTTTATTAGCAGGAGAGTATGTTCCGATTGGTATGGTTTATATCCCTTATATTTATATTTGCTCTTTAATTGTCATTTTATTTTGTGTGCCAAGGACCATTAACATAGAATATTTCAGCCAACAAGAGATTATTAAGAAGAAGCTATATTCGTTTGTTATTTTAACGGTTTTTGTTGTAGTTGCTTTTTTGTTTCCTTTCTTAAAAGAGCTGCTAGTTTATCCAGTAATTATAGAAGTAGTGCTGTTACTTCCTATAAAGCAAGGATTAAACAGAGGGGACAATTGGGGGAATCTATAATAAAATAGAGCATTATGATGAAGCAGAAAAATACGAATTCGAAAAAAGAAAGGAGTACTACAATGAAAGAAAAATTTGTGAAGAGTTTGCAAAAAACATTGGAGAGAGTCTCACTTAATTCAGTTGGGAAGAGCATCCCGGTTACTATGTACGAGCGAAAGATCCCAGATGCAGTAATTAGAAAAAGCAGATTGAAAAACGAACATAAATAACACGCAAATTGATAAAGGAATACAGGTGAGAGTACGGTTGAAAGAACGTTTATTATATAGAATTCGAATGCTGGAGAAAAAAATATCAGAAGAATCTGCGTACAAAAGCATCACATCAAAACGTAGAAGCAGAAAGATTATTCCAGAAGAATATTTTATTGAGGTGATTACGACAATTCCTGAGAGGAAAACATTTATAAATTATGATGAACTTTAAACTTTTTTATGGAATGTCACTGTTTAAAAACAGATGCAGAAGATAGGATTCGTCCTACGTGCATCTGTTTTTTTATAGATCGGTAAATTGCTACTTGATTTCCTCTAACGAATTACTAGGTTCCGCTACCATAGAAAAATTAGTATGGTAAATAACAAATCCGGGTGCGGCGCCAGCTACTTTTTTAATCTGTTTTCTCTGAATATAATCAACTTCAACTTTGTCATTTTCCCTGCCTTTGGAATAATAAGCGGCCAGTGCACCGGCTTCTTCATAGGCAGCATCCGATAGATCCTTCCCTTCTGATTTCACAATGACATGAGAACCTGGCATCCCTTTGGCATGAAACCACCAGTCATTGCCATTTGCCATCTTAAAGGTCAGTTCTTCATTCTGATAATTGTTCTTTCCTACATAGATATGAAATCCGTCGGACGTGAGGTAATGAAACGGTTTGCTTGTGATTTTAGGCTTTTTATCTCCGCTACGCCGATGTTTTACATAGCCGTATTCCATTAATTCTTCCTTAATTTGTACCAGATCTTCTTCTAACCGTGCGATGTCAAGAGAGGAACTCACCGATTCTAAATGGTCGATTTCCTGTTTGGTTTCCTTAAGCTGCTCCGTCACAGCTTCAAACGTACGTTTTGATTTGTTGTATTTATCAAAGTATTTCTGTGCGTTCTCTTTTGCCGATAACTGATCATTGAGGGGGATTGTAATATCTTCATTGGTGTAATAATTCAAACAGGTTAATTTCTTTTCGCCACCAGTTAATTCATAACCATACGTATTTAGCAGTTCTCCATATATTTTAAACTTGTCTTTTTTTTCTGTATCTTTTAGCTGTTTTTCTTGAAGGTCGTATTTTTTATAATTGCGATCCAATGCAATCTGAACAATTTTGCGCAAATCCACTGATTTCTGACGAATTCGGGTGATGGCGTTTTTGGATGCATAATAAAATTCCAAAAGAGAACTAATGGAATCAAAACTCTTTGCGGCATACCCATCTCCCTGGAAACAGGTTAAAGGCAATGCTGAAAATTCAACTGGTTCCTCGTTTTTAAAGATAATATTAGGAGTGAAATTCCCCTTTTTCACATCTTCCATCATCAAAGTAAACATCCCATATAGATGAACCAGTTCCAACCGAGTTAATTCATTGGCAGAATGATCTCCATCAAGGGACGCGAGCGTACAGAGCTCATGCGCTATAATGGGACTGATTCCAGTCATCTTTAAATAAAGTGCTTTCTGTATAGGAGAAGCAGTTCCTCCGATAATATCTATAAATTCATCTTCCGTAATCGTCAATGGATCTTTTTTTTCGACTGTATTGGGTATAAAATAAGCTCTACCAGGTAATACCTCCCGGATAGAACTGATCTGCGCCGAGATATGTTTGATACTGTCTAGAATCATATCATCGTCATTACAGAAGATAATATTGCTATGTTTTCCCATGATTTCTATTCTTAATTTCTTGGTTCTTCTGTCTCCTAATTCATCTAGGTGTTCCACATCGATACATATAATACGCTCCAGACCGGGCTGGCTGATCCGGGTGATCCTTCCATTTCCAATATGTTTTCTTAATAGCATACAAAAATTTGGAGCAGTCAAAGGACTTTGCTTATTGTTTTCCGTAAAATAAAGTAAGGGGAGACTGGCACTTGCAGATATTAATAGCCTCCACGTGTTTTTCTGATTTTTAATTGTAAACAGCAGTTCATCTTTTTCCGGCTGGGCGATTTTTGCTATTTTACCACCTTCCAGCCGTAGTTTCATTTCTGCTGTAATATTTGCCATAACTATTCCATCTAATGCCATTGTCTGATTCCTCCGATAAATGGTCTCTATAATAGGAACAGTATATCACAGAAACAAATTTATGTAAAATTTAAAACTATTGTCAACCGTTTTTGAAAATGTCCCGAAAAAGTTTTAACATAAGCACCAGTTTTCTGGTGCTTGATTTAACTAGGTACTATTAGTTTTTGGGTAACTTTAATAAAACTACAGTTACCTGCTTGTAAA
>NZ_RJLQ01000016.1 GCF_003833015.1 Clostridium sp. E02 | reverse complement strand
CCCATCGCAAGAGTAAGACCCCTTGAAGACGACGAGGTGGATAGGGCAGAGGTGGAAGCATGGCAACATGTGTAGCTGACTGTCACTAATAGGTCGAGGGCTTAACCAAGTTGGTTTAGGTAGAGATTACGGATGAATAGATATATAACAATGTGTGGTTTTGAGGGTATGTACCTCAATAAGTTTTAAGGCAATATTCCTCGATAGCTCAGTTGGTAGAGCAAACGGCTGTTAACCGTTGGGTCGTAGGTTCAAGTCCTACTCGGGGAGTTCGTAAAACTCAAGTAGAGACTGTGAGGAAACGAAATTATAGTAAGGCCCCATGGTCAAGCGGTTAAGACATCGCCCTTTCACGGCGGTAACACGAGTTCGAATCTCGTTGGGGTCATTTTAACTTAGTATTTAAATATGGCGACATAGCCAAGTGGTAAGGCGTGGGTCTGCAACACCCTGATCACCAGTTCAAATCTGGTTGTCGCCTCTCTATAACCCTAGTAAATACTAGGGTTCTTTTTTTTCGTGTTGCATTTCGTGTTGCATATCACTGAAATAGGTGTTTGCTATCTTATTCATTTCTTCTGTTTTTCCTGTCATTGCGTGACGATATACATTTTTTAACACTCCATCATTGCCCCAACCGCCACGGCTCATGATGTATGCATCTGGGATTCCCAGGGCATGTTGAATGCTGGCTGAATAATGTCTTAAGTCATGGAATCGAAAATGTGGAATTCCGGAGCTATTAAGCAGCCTTGCAAATCGGTTTGATAGATTATCTGGTGACAGCTTCGTGATTCTATCTGATAGCCCTTTCCATTTCTCAGCTACAAAATCAGGATAGTCGATGAAGCGATCACCCGCATAAGATTTAGGTGCTTTTATTACCCATACATTGCCTGGTGCAAGGACCATATTTTTACATACATGTACGACATTGCCGTTAATATGCTCGCTATCAAGGGCGCAGATCTCACCTCGCCTCATAGGACCGAAGGCAGCGAGAAGTATCGGAAGTTCCAAATCAGTACCGGCCGCAAGATTGATAAGCCTTTTCACATCTTTATCTGAGGGTATATACAGTTGAGGACGTACCTGTTTTGGTAAGACGGTATTCAATGCAAATTCCGAACGTTCTTGTTTAATGACAGCCGCGATTAATCCATGATTATCCCTGACTGTTTTGGGAGAATGAGATTTTGTATCCTGATTAACAAACTCTTGTATTTGTTCTTGGGTTATATCTGCAATTTTTATATCACATAAAACTTTCAGATCTTTATTCTGCAGCCTTTTATAATTTAATATAGTGCGAGGGGAAACAACTGGCTCCCTCATAGTAATATAATCCGTAAGAGCTTGTCCGAATGTTTTTTCTGATCGTGATCTTGCTTCTTTATCCTGGGCATATTGTGCGGCCATGCATTCAGCCTTCCTTCGTCCTGCAGGGCTAGGGTCATCACAGGTGAAAGACTTATATCGTCGTTTTCTATTTTGATCTGTGTAATCGTATACTTGGACTCTCCAGGAGCCTGAAGGTAGTTTCTTTGCTTTTGCCATTTTATCATTTCCTTTCGTAATTACTTATTTTTGAGTAAAAAAATACGCCCTCTTGCCAGAACGTTTTGGAAATGATATAATTTATTTGTCATTAAAATCATATCTTTTCCGGTTTGTCCGGTAAGAGAAAATCTATGTGAAGCCGTTCAGCATTGCAAGTGCTGGGCGGTTTTTTGCTGTTTAGATTGATTATTTGAGATCAATATATTTACCCGAAGAATCCCCATCTATATTGATATATACGGTTTCATAAGAGAAACTGGACAAATCTATTACTTTAAATTCTACAACAAATTTATTTCTTATTTTGGCATTAAACGAGTTTGTTGCATCTACATACCCTTTTACAGCCACAAGATCTCCATTGCGGGCTATTTGGCAATTATCCATAGAAGCAAATTTCGCACTGGATGGATTTATTAAATTTGAGGATACAATTTCCCTTGCTATGACATGATAACTTGCTCCGTTGTTCCCTATTTCCCTATCTTCCAAACCTTGCTTGGCTAACTTGACGACTCCATCGGAATACAAGGTGTAATCTCCACATATAACTCTGTAAAGCTGATCGCTTGCGGTAATCATCAATTTATAGTTATCTGCTTTTATATCAAAGTTTGTATTTCCCACTTTATTTGTTCCGATGACTGATATCCTTTCAAATCCCATATCATTTTTTAAGATTGAATAAGCTGTTTTTGCGACTTCTTGTGACACAAGTCCGCTTTCGCATAATTTTGAAGCAAAAAGTTCATCATCGGTTGGTGCATTGGTTGTTTCTGCTTCCGTGCTTGGGACGGCTTCAGTTGTTACTTCAATTTCAGTGCTGGTTTCGCTCTCTGTACTAGTTGGCGATTCCTCACTAATTGCTTTTGCTTTACTGCTCGTATTTGATGTGACAGGTATATCCTCGGCACTATTTAAAACCTCTTGGTCTTGACTGCTTTTGCCAGAAGTTTTATTAGTCACTCCAAATCCGATAAAACTTACTATACACAAAACGAACAATCCTCCCGCACATAATAAACTGGGCTTTACTTTTTTCTTTTGCAAAAGCCTAATAACCGAAAATATCAAGCTCACCGGAATCCCTAAAACCCCGACAATCAAAAGAAACAAAAAGATATTATCCACACTCATTTCCCCTTTTCTTTATATTTTTTATTAAAAAGCCATTGGCTATTTAAATTGTACATTAAGTTACATAAGCATACTACATAGTCAATTCTACGGAATCAGCATCTTTTTTACTAAAATCATCATTAGCAATATGTAAGAGCGCGTGTTGGTATGCCAGCATTTGCCGCTCCTGATTTAGTCTTGAATTAATTATAATAGTAAAGCTTCCGTCGATATTGCAGGTCACTTGTTCTTCAATTCCTGTATCCATATCAAAAAAATATACTCCTATTGCTTCTGTGAGCAACGGGTTATTCATTCAAATCAACACCCTTCATCATTATGTTTTTCTTCTTGCTTCTTTAAAGATTGAATAAAGTCTATATGCGCCTTTAATCTTTCTGGTGGTAAATCCTTTGCCGCATGGAATAATGAGCGCAAGTCTGGATTCTCAAAAACTTCCTGCGCTATTTTTCTGGTTTCCTCATTTGTATAGTAATATTCGCTATCATCTTCTGCGTTTCCGGTCATGAGATAATCCACTGATACTCCTAAACGATTAGCAAGTTGCTGAATTTTAGTAGTATTGGGTGTACTTTTCCCTAGTTTACTAATATACCCTTTTCCAAAACCAAGCTCTTGCTCTAATTGATTCATTGAAATATTGCTGTTCTTACATAATTCTTTGATTCGCTCTTTAAGATCCATTTTGCGCTCCTTAATAAATCCTGAAAAAATCGCAAAAATACCCTTGACATTCTGAAATAATCGCGTATAATGTGATTATAAGGTTCTGAAATAATCGCATAACAATGGCGATAGAAATATCTGAGAATTTTTATTAAATTTGATCGACAATCCAATTATAGAATATTTTCAGAAGTAAGTCAACATATTTTCGCGATTTTTTCAGAACTGAAAATGGAGGTGATTTTACGAAGCAAGAAGAGAATGGAATCATGGTATATGACAATATTTGCACAGCCGCTAAGAAGTTCGGTTTATCCATTAATTTTATAGAATCGGAAACAGGCTTATCAACCGGAAGCTTATGCAAATGGAACAAGGTAAGTCCTACAGCAAAGAGTTTAAAAAAAGTAGCGAAACTGTTAAGTGTAACCGTAGACAGTTTATTAGAAGAAACCAAGGACGTGTAATAGCACATTGAAAAAAGAGGAGGACAAGACATTGGAAATTAGTAACGAAGATTATTATGCTTTAAAAACTCAGGTCAGCACCTTGCAAACTCAGGTGAATTTAATGCAGGCCCCAAAGAAAACCACAAAATTACGTGATCTATTGAAAGAACAGGTGATCTCCCGTGTAACCAATTTGGACAACGCAAAACCCATCTTTGGCTACAGTGATTTTAACAGTGACGCATGGAATCAAGCGTTCCTTCTCCTGGCAAAAATAATTCACGAACCTAGTAACCTATTTTACATGGATACAGCTTGTAATGGCCCTTATCGTGCAAGACCATATATCAGGTCACTTGACAAAAGGGGGCGGCTTAAGAAAGTATCCGATCTGACACCAGAACAGCTGGAAGTTTCAGTTCAAATGTTGGACGAGCTCATTCCAATTTATAATAGGTATTTTAAGATGCTACACCAAAAGGTCATGTTTGACCCGACTGGAAGAGGCGATTATGAACCTATTGGCGTGGTAGATGAGGATATTTTAAAGGAGGAAGAAGAGTGAACGATTTAAAAATTTTTAATAATGCTGAGTTTGGACAGATACGAACAGTGGAATTAGAAGGGAAGATTTATTTTGTAGGGGTTGATGTTGCTAGAGCACTAGGTTATAGCAATCCGAGCAAGGCGGTAATACAGCATTGCAAAGGGGTTACCAAAAAGGGAATACCTTCACAAGGAGGTAAGCAGAAAACAAATTGCATACCTGAGGGAGATTTATATCGACTAATAACACATAGTGAATTGCCGTCAGCTGAACAGTTTGAATCCTGGGTATTTGATGAAGTTATCCCCTCACTCCGAAAGTATGGTCACTATGAAATGCCAAACATGTCTAAAGAGCTACAAGCAATCATCATGATCGACAAGAAGCAAGTCCAGATGGAAGAACGAATGGACAAGTTAGAGTTTGACATACCTCTCTACGGAGCAGAAGCGGACGAGCTGTCCAATCATATAAAGCGCAAGGGCGTAAAGGTTCTGAAAGGGAAGCAATCCGAAGCCTACAAAGATGCAGGAATCCGCTCAAAGGTCTACCGAGATATTTACGATCAGATCAAGAGGGAGTTTGGAATTTATGATGACAGTGGCAGACCTAAGTCTTATAAAGCCCTGAAACGGAAGTATATCGCAGATGCTCATGAGTTGATTGACTGTTACGAAGTACCAACGTATCTTGTGGAATTAATTGAAACCGCTAATGCACAGATGAATTTAGGAGTAGCCTGACATGGTTACTTATTCATGCAATTCCTGCAGGTACCGTCGGCTTTGTCCGGAACGTAGCAGGGGGTATCCATGTAAGGATTATAAAAGGAGAGATATAAGTGCCGAAGTTAAAACTAAGTGATTTTGAACAAAAGAAACTGATTGCTAAGGTTACTATCAGGAAGCGTATGGAACTTAAACAGATCAGGACTAAAGAAATTGCTCGTCGTTTAAGCCGTCCGGAATCTACAGTGAAATACAGATGGCAGCACCCGGAAACTTTCCGGCTGGAGGATTTGTGGATCATGGTATCTGCACTGGGACTGAGTGATCAGGAGATTCTGCAAATTGTAAGGGGAAAGGAGCAAGTATGAGAAAGTACTATGAAAGTTTAGATGATTACAATGACACCCGTCCATCGAAGCTGATGGAGTTTACAAAGCGGATCATGCCGGCGGTGATATTTACTGGAAGCATTGCTCTAATGTTTATGGTGTGCGGTGCTTTAGAAGTAATGTGAGAGGGGGTGAGAAATTATGATGAAGAACGAGTTTGAGGATCTGGTCCAGCATTCAGTCAGTGACGAGGAGTACAGCACCATCGAATATGTCTACACTTGGTATCCGACTATAAGCGAAATCAAGGGAAAGGAGCAGATCGCAAAGCTTTACACTGATTTTGGTATGCCTCTTATTGAGGATATGGTAGAGCGGGCTGGAAAGATGGAAAAGCTTGACGGTGATTTGAGAAGAGCTCAGGCACAATTAACTGCCATTCAGGACAGAATCAAGATGCTGAGAGGTGAGGACTCATGAAAGAGAGCTTTAAGTGGTTTAAAACAGAAACCCCAACTGCGGGAACAGCCGGGGAATCAAGGTAACACGTAAACACTATTCATCCCTATTATACATAGGGCACAGGAGGATTGCAAGAGAATGAATCTGAGATTAAAGAAAATTTCTATGGAGAATTTCAAGGGTATCACTCAGTTAGTGATTGATTTCCAAGAGAGAACAACCATTTCTGGTCAGAATGCAACCGGAAAAACAACTATCATGGACGGTTTTACTTGGCTGCTTTTTAATAAAGACAGTGAAGGGAAATCTGATTTCAATATTCGTCCAAATGATAGCCAGGGCAAACCTATTGACAACGTGGTCATAAAAGTATCTGCCACCTTGGAAGCAGACGGAAAAGAGACTTTGCTTGTTAAAGCACAAGAGCAGAACTGGGTGAAAAAGAAAGGCAGTGAAGTTTCCCAGCTGCAGGGAAATATCAATAAGTATGAAATTAATGAGATTCCAAAGTCAGAGAAAGACTATAAAGCTTACATAAATGGGTTAATGAGCGAAGAACTTTTTAAACTCATTACCAGTCCACAGACTTTTACTTCTCTGAAATGGAAAGATCAGAGAACGATTCTTTTAAAATTGGTTTCTGAGGTTACGGATCAGGACGTGATTTCAACGGATCAAAAATTTTCTTTACTGTCTGACACTTTAAAAGAATTTTCCGTAGATGATTTAACAGCCAAAGCGAAAAAAGCATTAAAAGAACTAAACAAGAGACAGACAGAGCTTCCGGCCAGAATTGACGAGGCCAGCAAGGGACTGGTACAGGCTGATTTTACAGAATGTGAGAACCAGAAAGCTGATCTGGAAAAGCAGATCAATGATCTGGAAGAGCAGGAGAACAGCGCATCAAAAGCCAGTGAGGCAATTGCAGAGATTAATAATGCAATTATGCAAAAACAGTTTGACATTAGTGACTTAAAGCGCAAATTGAATGAAGATTTGATGAATCAAAGACGTGGAATTCAGCGAAGAATTGATGATGCTGGGTATGCTTTTTCAGATGCCATACGGGAGTACGAAAAGACAGAAAGAGAGATTCAGCAAAAACAGGAACTTCTGGAAAGTAATCGGTCTTATAGAGAGGCATTGCTTAAAAACCACAAAGAAGTCCATGGTATGCAGGTAAATGCGGACAGTTTATGCTGCCCTATGTGCAAACAGACTCTTCCACCAGAACAAAGAGAAGCAAAGCTGGAAGAATTTCAGTCAATCAAGCAAAAGAGTTTAGATGACATTGTGAAGAATGGAAAGCAGACTGCGGCAAATATTGAAACTCTTGAAAAAGAAATCAGCACTCTTAAAGAGAAGTTGGAGGCTTGCAAGACCAATAAGGTGGAACTAAATAAGCGAAAGACAGCTGCCATGGAAGAGTTGGCAGCGTTGTCTCAACAAGTGGAGGTAATTGACAGTCCAGAGTACCAATCCATTTCAGCGGAAATACAAAGTCTGGAAAAACAGGTTCAGGAAATGGGAACCGGATCGGGATATTTGAATCAGTTAAGGCAGAAGAAAGAAGAACTGATTGTACAGCTGGACAGAGTCAAATCTACACTTACGGGAAAAGAAAATAATTTAAGAGTGCAGGCCCGTGTATTAGAACTGCAACAGGAGCAGCGGACCACATCACAGCTAATTGCGGATCAGGAAAAAGAGTTGTTTCTTCTGGAGGAGTTTACAAAGGCAAAGATGGACTTGCTATCTTCTCGAATCAACTCAAAATTTAAGATTGTTAATTTTCGGTTATTTGAAACACAAATTAATGGAGGCTACAAGGAGACATGTGAGTGCATGGTAAACGGGGTTCCTTTTAATTCCTTAAACACTGGTCATAGAGTGGTTGCTGGGTTAGATATTATTTCAGCCCTGCAGGAGATCTATCAGGTATCAGCACCGATTTTTATTGATAATGCGGAGTCGGTCAATGATTTTAATATTCCAAACATGGAAGGACAGTTGGTCCTCTTAAAAGTATCAGAAAATAGCACATTGGAAGTAGAGGTATAAAAATGAACAATGAAGTTGCAACGACACAGCCAAAAGGGATGGCAAGCTTTTTATCAAGCGATAAAGTCAAGGCCAATATCATGCAGGTAGTTGGACAAAAGAACACGACTAGATTTATTGCAAGCGTGGTATCAGCAGTTCAGAACACACCAGCGTTACAGGAGTGCAGCCATAATAGTATATTAAGTTCTGCGTTACTGGGTGAAGCCTTAAATCTTTCCCCCAGTCCTCAACTGGGACAATTTTATATGGTCCCTTATAAGAAAAAAGACCGGAATGGACAAGTTGTTTCGGTAGATGCTCAATTTCAACTAGGGGCTAAGGGTTACAAGCAGTTAGCAATGAGAACTGGCCAATACAAAGATCTGGATGTTATTTACATCCGTGAAGGTGAACACAAGGGGCGTGAACGGACGACTGGAAAGCATCAATTTGAATTCATAGAAGATGATGCAATTAGAGAAGAACTTCCAGTCATTGGATATCTGGCATATTTTGAACTTCTCAATGGTTTCAGAAAACAGATCTATTGGACCAAAGCCAAGATGGAGAAACACGCAGACCGATATTCACAAGCGTTTCACCTTGATAGTTACCATTTGCTTCTGGAAGGGAAGATTCCCAAAAAGGATCTCTGGAAATATTCTTCTTTCTGGTACAAAAGCTTTGACGAAATGGCAGAAAAGACTATGATCCGTCAATTGATCAGTAAGTGGGGCATCATGAGCATTGAAATGTCTGACGCATACGAACGGGATATGGCGGTCATAAATGAAAACGGAACTCCCCAATATGTTGACAATGAAAATTCAGATCAGTTGGAGAACGATTTGGGACAGGCCAACACGGTTGATTTTGAAGAAGTGTCAGAGACAGGCAGCAATGATATTGTTCAGGAAAACGGCGGTGATCCATTTTGAAATTGACCTGTTTAGGGAGTGGATCGGCAGGGAACTGCTATCTGCTCCACAATGAGACTGAGTGTTTGGTGATTGAAGCAGGGATTCCATTCAAAGAGGTCAAGAAAGTCCTTGATTTCAATATTAGCAAGATTGTAGGACTTATCTACTCGCATGTGCATTTAGACCATGGAAAATATGCGGATGAATATTATAAGGCAGGTATTCCAGTTATCAGGCATTTTAACAGCCTGAGCAGCAACCAGCCGTTAATGGATAGCCGTTTAGGTGGATTTTATATCAAGCCGTTTGAATGCGTTCACGATGCTCCATGTGTTGGCTTTCTGATTGAACATAGAGACATAGGACGTTTGTTGTTTGCAACAGATACGGAGTACATAAAGTACCGATTTAGAGACGTGAACCACATAATGATAGAGTGCAACTACAGTCTGGAACTATTAAATAAAGCATATCATGAAGGACTGCAAGAACGAATTAAGCTGACGCATATGGAGTTTGAGACCTGTAAGGATTTCATAGTAGCAAATAGGAATGAAGTTTTAAAAACAGTCTGTCTTATGCATTTATCAGACCAAACCAGTGACGAAAGAATGTTTCAGAAGGAGGTCAATGAGTTAGTAAAGTGTCCGGTCTATGTAGCAAATAAAGGGCTGGAATATGAATTATAGAGGAGGAATGACATATCAATAAGGTGATTTTAATAGGCAGACTAACCAGAGATCCAGAGGTTCGGTATTCAGATAATGGTCATACAGTTGCACGTTTTGGAATTGCTGTTGACCGGAGATTTAAAAAAGATGGTGAACAAACAGCGGACTTTATAAATATAGTAGCATTTGGAAAGACAGCGGAGTTCATCGAAAAATACTTTTGCAAGGGAAACAAGATCGTAATTGAAGGCCGTATTCAAACAGGATCATATACAAACAAAGAGGACCAGAAAGTATATACAACAGATGTAATCGCAGAACAAGTAGAATTCGGCGAATCCAAAAACCCTAACAATGCGACTAATGAGGAAAGGCCTTCCCCTGACAATGCGATTGGCGATGGATTTATGAATATCCCTGATGGAGTCGAAGACGAAGCTTTGCCATTTAATTAACTGGAGGTGATGGAAATGGGCGCTCCTTGCGGAAATCATAACCATTTAAAACACGGGGGCACTGGGACTCGCTTATATACCATTTGGAAGTCAATGAGACAGCGCTGTTATAATCCCAAAAATCAAAAATTCAAACAATATGGCGCCAGAGGAATTTTAATATGCAACGACTGGAGTGATTTTGTCGCTTTTCGGGAATGGGCTACTCAACATGGCTATGGTGATGACTTAAGCATTGATAGGATTGATGTTAATAAAGGGTATAGTCCATCTAATTGTAGGTGGGTAGATTCCTTAGTTCAGGCAAACAACAAAACCAGCAATAAAATAATCCATTATGATGGGGAGGCTTATACTATGGCGGAATTTTGCAGAAAAGAGAGGCTGAATTATAAACGTTTTGCAAAGCGTATTAAAGAAGGCGTGTCAGTTGATAGGGCCTTGCGAGGTGATATTGATTGAATATACAGATAGACAGCCGTGAAAAGGCGAAGGCAATAAAGAAGATCCTAGCAGAATTTGAAGACCGGGGCGTGGATTATTATGTGTCAAAGTTGTATGTCGGGGATTATATGAACCTGGATAATCCCCGACTAATCATAGACCGAAAACAAAACTTAACTGAGGTTGCCTCCAATGTATGTCAGGATCACAAGAGATTTACGGACGAACTGAAACGAGCGCAGGAAATAGGCGTGAAGGTGATTATTCTCGTAGAGCACAGCAACCAGATCAAAAGCATTGACGATGTCCATGAATGGAACAATCCGCGCCTGAAAACGTCTCCGAAAGCGGTTACCGGAGAGAAACTGGAAAAGATCTTAAAGACTATGGAGTGTAAATATGATACCCAGTTCTTATTTTGCGACAAATTACATACGGGCAAAAAGATAATTGATTTATTAGGAGGTGTTCCCTCTGACAGTGGAAGAGATTAAAGATACATACAGCATGAAGGATGTTGTGGAACGCTACGGCTTTCAACCAAACAGGAGGGGGTTTATTTCCTGCCCGTTTCACACTGGTGATAGAAGCCCTTCTTTAAAAGTATATGACAAAGACTTTCACTGTCATGCTTGCGGAGCCAACGGGGATATATTCTCATTCATTCAAATGATGGATAACCTTACATTCAGGGAGGCTTTCATGGAACTTGGTGGAACTTATCAATCAGATGGGAAGATGTATAAGTCTCAGATACTAAAGAGAAAAAGAGAAAGGGAAGTTAAACGGAGGAAAGAGGAAGTATTTAAGTCATGGAAATTAGGTAAGTTGGATGAAGTATGTCGGTTGCTACGTTTGTATGATGCGCTGGAAAGAATATATGAGCCGCTGTCTGATGAATGGACAGTGGTGGTTAATAAAAAGCAACGATTGGAAGAAGAGTATAGAATTTTGGTATTTGGCATCCGGGAAGAGCAGGAGGAAATGAGGAACTCAGAATGAACGAACCTTTAAGGGAGTATACGAAAGAAGAATTTAATACAGAAGTGCCTTATGAACTCCTTTATTCCCACAGGGACGATGGCTTTCAATACATGCAGATGTTTAATGACCTGTCCAGCAATGCGGAGAAAGTAGGATTCCGGCGTTTTGGAACAATGGTAAAGGCATACCTTGATCAACATGGGGAAAAGAAAGGCATAAACAGTGTTGTCAATAATGTGACCAATTTTAAGGATCAACCAATAGAACTTTATACAGGTAACTGGAATGCTGATGATGAAGGAATTACAAGGAGAAACGATAATCAGGGACTTGATATAGCTTGTACACATCCTATTCTACCAGTGCAAAGACTAATAAATGTTGAAGATGGCAATGTCAGACTCCGTATAATGTACCGCAGAAATTTTGAGAGGTGGGAAAGTGTAGTGGCTGAGAAAAAGACATTGTTTACAGCAAATGGTATCAAGGATCTGGCAAATAAAGATATCTCTGTGTCAGATAAAAATGCTTCTTATTTGGTTGAATATCTTCAAAATATAGATGATTTAAACCATAACGTTATACCAAGAGTGCAATCTGTAAGCCATTTGGGGTGGACTAAGAACGGACTTTTTTGTCCATACACAGGAGGTTTGGAATTTGATGGGCAAGATAATTTTAAGATGATCTTTGATTCTGTTCATTCAGAGGGCAAGCTAGAAGAATGGGTAAAGGTTGTTAGGAAGGTGAGAGAGACAGATTCGCCAGCTCGGATTGCACTGGCTGCAAGCTTTGCGTCAGCCATATTGAAGACGATAGGAAAGCTGAACTTTATTGTGCATTTGTGGGGTGGTTCAGAGACAGGAAAAACAGTAGCCCAGCTTTTAGCCGTGTCTGTGTGGGCGGATCCGAACGATGATGCCAGTTATATGCAGACGTTTAATGGTACCGTGGTAGGTCTGGAACAGCAAGCAAGTTTTGTGAATAACCTTCCTTTGATTCTGGACGAGTTTCAGTTGGTTAAAGATAAGAAATCCTTTGAGCAAGCGGTTTATATGCTGTGTGAAGGAATAGGAAAGACACGAGGAGCAAAGACAGGAGGATTGCAGAATACCCCTACATGGAAAAACTGCACCATTACTTCAGGAGAATCCCCTATAACGCACAATGCATCTGGTGGTGGAGCCGTAAACCGTATTATAGAGGTTGAATGCCGTGAGAAGCTATTCAAAGATGTTCATGGGCTTCTGGACGCTATAAGAACCAACTATGGACACGCAGGGCGGATATTTATGGGATTCCTGTCTGTAGAAGAGGCAAGGGACAAGGCTAAGAGGTATTATAACCAGTTCTATCAAGAATTAGGAACTGCTTCTACAGAAAAGCAAACCATGGCTGGTGCAGCGATTCTGGCCGCTGATGCTCTAGCAACAGAGTGGATATTTTGTGATGGCAGAGCTTTAACCGTGAAAGATATAGAAAAGTCCCTACATAGCAAAGAGGCAGTTGATGTTGGAGTTCGTGGGTTTGAGTATATACAAGATTTCTGTGTAAGCAATCAAGCAAAGTTTGAACGAGATGCAGATCCTTGTTATGGAACAATCAAAGGAGATGAAGTCCGTATTATTCGGGCTAATTTTGAAAAAATATGCGACGAGGGTGGTTTCAATGGAAAAGCGTTGTTATCCTGGCTAGATCAAAAAGGAAGATTATTTAAAGATAATAAGGGGAATTTATATAAATCATCCAAAGTGAATGGGAAATCTGTACGTTGTGCCTGTATTGACTTGGCTGAAAAACAGACAGAATTTGAGCCTGTAGGTGATGTAGAACTGCCATTTAAGTAAAAACGTTACACTATTTTAATCAGAGTTACATTTTAAAAGGCGGTTTTGTAACCCAAGAATGTAGTGTTTATGCGGGTTTGAGGGGTGAAGTTACAAAGTTACAGAAGTTACACGAATTTTATACTATACACGTAGGCACATATATATTTCTGCAAAATAGATAATTTACATACAACGCACGCATAAGGAAAAAAGTTTGTAACCTTGTAACTTTGTAACCTAGTGTGAAAAACGTAGTAAAATCAAGGGTTTGCAAGGTATAAAAAGGTTACAAAGTGTTGTGACTGGTTGTGACGGTGTGTTAGGAGGAAATATGACAGGCAATGTGGATATAAATAAATATCAGTCCTTGCTAGAAAGTCTAAAACGGAATAAAGAAAATGTACCTCTGGAGGTTTTGACAACGAAGTATGGGAAGTCATATGACCAATTAAGAGAAAAGATTGGGAGTATGACCAAAGAGATCCTTCAGGCTGTAGTACTTGATAGATTAAAGATAGAACGCTCTCATGCTGAAGAGAGATATCTGGAGATTAATACAGCAATAAGGGAATCTGGAATCATGAAAAAGGCAAGCCAGGCAGCTTTCATGCAACAGGATGCAGATCTGGTCCTTGAATATGCAAGGCAGCTAAGGGAAATTGTTCACGGAATTGTGAAAGGAAGTGAAAAGAATGCCGGCTAAATCAAAAACCGTTCCCCAACATGAAATATATATCTGCTATATCTGTGGGAAAGAGATCCACGGGGACCATGTTCGAATAACAACCAAGAGGCGGAGTAAGCTGCATATGCATTTTGAGTGTGTGCCAGGAAAGGCAGGTAAGTCACAATAATAAACTTTAGGGCTTCCCGAAGTGCAGGGAGAAAGGTGGAGGTATGAAAATTGGAGATAGAGTTGTCATGAATGATAAATATAGGGTCGCAGAGAGTAATAACGGTAAAATATTTGAAGTTCGAAGCGAGCCATGGGATCTGTGTGGTACGGAGTGCGTATTGCTTGAAGGATTTCGGGGCGGTTATGCAGTAGATGGCCTTACTGTAGTAGATTAGGACTAAATGGAGGTTAAACCGTGGAAGAAGAAACATGTGAGACATGCGGTAACAGATGTAATTCCTTGTGCGATGAATGCAAATTTTATGATGGAGTAGAGTGTCATCAGCAGGCTGATGATTGTCGAGAATGTACCCGTGGACAGAATTGGATTCCAGGAAATTAGGATTTAACAGAATATTAAATCATCATTTGTTTAGGGAGAGGGGTGGCCGGCAGTAGTGTAGACCTGGGTAGTTAAGTTTTGTGAAAATGTAAGTTGGGTATTAGTCATAAATGCCTCCGTTGCTTCCGAAACATCAATAATGGTTGCAAAGATTTTAATTACAAGTATAATGACTGCCAACCATTTTCCTCTCACCCGGACACCTGTCCGCCTAAACAAATGATACAAAAACTATAGCACAAGAAGAATTTATTATCAACTGAAAGGAGGCTGGAGCGGTGGCCACCGTAACAGGATATCCTGGCTCCTTTCAAAATGAGAGATGTAATTATAGATTATTTCTGTGGCGGTGGAGGGGTGAGCGTAGGCGGCACAATGGCATGGGGCAGGTGCTTTGATTATGCAATTAATCATAATGCCGCTGCAATAGCGATGCACAAATACAATCACCCATACACTCACCATTTCACGGAAGATATTATGAAAGTCAAAATTAACAAGTTCCTTACATGGGGACAAAAAGTAAGCTTTGTATGGGCGAGTCCTGACTGCACTTCACATTCAAACGCAAAAGGATCCAAACCGATTGAGCGGGGCTTACGGATACTTCCAATGGGGGTATGGAAACAGTGTAAGCTGATTTTAAAAGCAACGGGAAAAGTACCGGAAGTTATCATGATGGAGAACGTTAAGGAGATACGAAAATGGGGACCATTGGATAAAAACAATAAGCCGATTAAAGCCAAAGAAGGAGAGTATTACAATGAATTTATTCGCCTTATGAAAGAGTTTGGTTATAAGTTTGAGTGTCGGGTCTTAGTTGCTGCGGACTATGGAGCGCATACAACCAGAGAGCGCTGGTACGGACAGTTTCGATCTGATGGAAGGCCGATTGTCTGGCCGGAACAAACTCATGCTAAGGCTGGCATAAATGGAATGAAGCCTTGGGAGCCAATCAGTCAGGATATTGACTTTACTGATTTAGGCAATTCCATATTTACAAGGAAGCGACCCTTAAAAGATAAAACACTCAGCCGTATAGCTGCAGGTATTAAAAAGTTTGTAGTTGATGATCCAAACCGGTTTATTCTTCCGGACAAACTGGCAGCTCCATTCCTGATACAGTATCATTCCGAAACAGCGAAAGGTGAGGTACGGGGACAGAGTTTGAAAGAACCAATACAGACGATTGATACGTCGAATCGTTATGCGCTTGTAACCTGCTTTCTATCAAAGTTTTATAAAACGGGAACCGGTCAGAGTGTAAATGAACCAATACATACAATCACTACTTCCCATGGACATTTTGCGCTGGTATCAGCTTTTCTGATCAAGTATTACGGTCATGGAATCGGTCAAAGCCTGAATGAACCCATAGGCACCATTGTTACAAAGGACCGGTTTGGACTTGTCCTTGTGGCAATAGACGGAGTTACATATCAGATCGTTGATATCTGGTTTCGAATGCTGAAACCTGAAGAGTTGAAACTGGGACAGGGGTTTCCGAAAGATTACGTTATTGAATTTAAGATGCCAAACGGAAAGCTTTATCCCAAGACTCTGCAAGTTGAGAAGATTGGTAACAGTGTTGTTCCTCTGATGGCAGAAAAACTTTGTTATACAGCGTGTCCTTATTTGAAAGTAGGAGAGAGAATTCCTAATATGAATATAGATGATAGTCATGCACAGCTTAGATTTGCTTGAAAAAGGGAGGAGCCGGTAAGATCGGGGAATCCTACCGGCTAAAGTATGAAAAAAAGTATTTATATTAAAAGGTTGTTTGCCTCTTTACAAGTATTAATATACCAGGAAATTGTGACAGGAATTTGAGGGATATGTGAAGAGACTGTGAAAGGCAAAAAGACCAACAGCAATAAAGACTGTTGGTCAAATAAATTAGAGTTCTAAGAGTTGTTTCTTTTTAGTATCAAATTCTTCCTGAGTAATTACGTCCATATCAAGCAACTCCTTGAATTTTTTCAGTTCATCAGCAGGGGAAAGTGAGCTATTATTAGACGATTTTTGATTGATTAAATCATTTACAAAATCAGTGAAATTCACAGCGCCTTGTGGAGTAGCAGTGATATCTAAAACTATCTTTTCGCTACCGCCAATAATAAAAGTTACATAATTTTTTGCTGACGAATAACTTTCTTTGGTTATTCCGGTAATTGAAGTTAATGGATATTTGTTTGTTTTATAAGTGAAACTAGTTTTAAAATAAATAATTTCTTTACTCGTACATATTGCAAAATTGGTAGAAGCTGGCATAAGTACAGAGCATAAAACAGCTAGGACATCATTTTCATCACTTATTGCTTTGGTTTTTTTAGCTATAGCTATTAGTTTTTTTGGTGCTTTTTCCTTTAAAGTATCTCCACTATAAAAATTATTCATTCATTTATCCTCCGTATAATTTTGAATTAATTCTATCATAAAAATTAAAATTAATCTACTAAAGAACAAACAAGAAGGGAGCTAATAAATTGAAAAAATCATCAAAAGAGCAGCGAGAAGAAAAGACAAAACGGGAAAAAGCTTTGCAGGCAGAACTCGCTACAGCTATAAAAGCACCGCCGGTTATGACCTTTAGTGCAACAATGCCAGCTTATACATATACAAGTCTGTGTTCGGATCCGAAGCGTAGGACAGGTCCGGCTTGTGCAGAAGCCAGACGAAGGAAGGAGGGGGAATAGTTGATGCATGAAATAATATATGCTGTGTACGATAACGGAAAGCTTCTAGGAGAGCATACCTCCAAGGAGTGGGAGGATTTACTTTCCGTACCTAGACAAGCCGTAAGAGATTATGCCCGTGAAGGAAGGACCTACGGGAAACGGTATAAATTTAAGATAGCAGGAAAAAGTGTTAACAAGGAAACCGATCAGAAAGATCTAGGTATAACAATTCGTGAATTGCAAGAATTTAAGAAGTATGTAAAAGTTGGGGACAAGTTTACTTATGTGAGCTATCGAAAAGATTTTGTTCGTGGTGTACAGGTTGAGTCAGAGAAGATGAAAGTTGTAAGAAAGTTTAAGCATATCGTTCAGGTGACAAGCCTTAAGGATCCAAACAGGACAGAAACCATGAATTACGCAGATTTGTATATGCAAAAGAAGCGCAGAAAGAAGAAATTGACAACAGGGAGGTGACATGATTTGGACAAAGAAATACTGGTCCAGTATTGTGAGATGAGAGAGGAAATCAAGGATATTCGCCGGCGCAAGGAGCAGCTGGAAAAGCAGATCAGAAATCTGGGTATCGTTTCGGATTCTGTGAAGGGGACCAGATCTGATGGTACTTATGGAAGCATTAAGATTACCGGATATCCTACACCGGAGCATTACCGGAAAAAGGCAGCTATCGAAAGACTTCAGAAAGTACTGGATATCAAAGAGGCGGAGTTACTGGAACTTATGACGCGGGCAGAGGAATATATTGAGTCTATTCCCAAGAGTGAGGTAAGGACCATGTTTCGACTGTATTACATAGATGGACTTCCTTGGTGGAAGGTAGCGCAAGCTATGAATCGAATGTTTCCGAAGCGGGGGGTAAGATTTACAGAAGATAGTTGTAAGAAAAGAAATTTGAGATTTTTTGAAAATGTCCCTCAATGTCCCAAAGAAATATGTTAGTATGATACCATGCAGGAGCCAGACAGAAAAGCTTTGCATACCTACATTTAGGTAATCCCCCTGCGGTTGCCGGGTGTAACAGCCCGGTGACTGATTGATTCCTGATATTCTCCTTTTTGAAAATGCCTGTCGATTTTTAGCCGATGGGTGTTTTCTTTTGGTAAATTTTGGTGTATGATGAAAGAAAATATATAAAGGGGACTAAGTATGTATAATCTGTATCATGTATCTGCTGTATTTGGTAATATTTTCTTAATATTTGTTTTAGCATTTTTCATTTTTCTTTTGGTTACAAATTGGAGGATTTTTTCCAAAGCGGGTAAACCTGGTTGGGCGATATTGGTGCCTTTTTACAATGCATATATAATGTCTGAAATAGCTTTTGGAAATGCAAATTATTTTATTGCGGTTATGTTTTTGTGGGTAATAGGTTCTATCGGGAGAGGAATTGGAATTTTAAGTACTCTCGTAAGATTGGCTTCAGTGGTTTTATGTATTATTTACTGTTTTAAGATTTCCAAGGCTTTTGGTAAAAGTGGTGGTTTTGCTGTTGGTCTAGTGCTATTACCATTAATCTTTTTCCCGATACTTGCATTTGGTAATGTCGAATACATAGGTCCACAAAAAAAAATTAATTGATATTTTGCAACCAAGTACAGAGGCGGTCAACCCGTCTCTTTTTTGATATAAAAATTAGCCAGATTGGAAGGTGAGGTGAGAGAATGGGAAGGCCGTTAAAAATAAAAACACCAGAGGAAATGGAACAGTTATGGGATGCTTATAAAGCTGATTGTGACAATCAGGAGGTTCTTACCCATGATTTCAGTTCCAAGAATAGTGAATTTGTCAGCGCTAAGCTGCAGCGCAGTATCACATATACGATTGAGGGGTTCTGTGTTTTTGTGGGAATTCCAAGGTCGTTGTTTTATGATACATATTCGATCAAGAAGAGGTATTCGGACATCGTTACACGCATACGTGAGGAATGCGAGGTTGATGCACGTAAGAAGTTTGAATTGCAGGTAATCCCTTCACAGTTGGCTGGACTTTGGATGAGTAAATACGGGTATACAACTAAGGTGGAAAACAATGTATCTGGAACTTTGGATACAGAAAGGACTAAACTTGATGACCTGGTCAAGCAAATGCGAGGAGGTGATCAACCTCATGAGTGATGAACGTCTGCTTCTGTCAGAGAAGTACAAAGCCTTTCTAAAATGCAATGCACCTGCTGAATTCCTTGAGGGAACTTAACCACAGCTGCAGGAAAGACAACGGTTGGCCTGTTTAAGTTCATGCTTAAGGTTGCAGAGAGCCCCAAGAAGTTGCACATTATAGCTGCTAAGGATACCGGAACCGCCGAGAAAAATATCATCAATAAGGATTTAGGAATTGTAGATGATTTTGGTATTCTGGCAGAGTACAACGGGAACGGTACCAAGGACGATAAAATTCCGCATATTCTCTTTCATACTTCCGGAGGAGATAAGGTTGTCTATGTCATGGGCTACGGAGACAAGAAGAAATGGCAGAAGGCTTTGGGCGGTCAGTATGGCTGCTTATACATAGATGAGATCAATACCGCTGATATTGAGTTTGTAAGAGAGTCAGCCATGCGGTGTGATTACCTAATGGGGACGCTTAACCCAGATGATCCGAATCTACCAGTCTATAAGGAGTATATTAACTGTTCCAGACCACTTCCAGAGTGGGAAGAAGAAACACCAAGAGAAATACGAGATGAGTTACGAGAGGAACCAAAGTCCGGCTGGGTGCATTGGTTCTTTTCTTTTACCCATAATTTGGGTCTACCCAAGGAAAAGATTGAAAACATTATTCGCAATACACCAATAGGGACCAAGATATACAAGAACAAAATCCAAGGGCTTAGAGGAAAGGCCACGGGTCTGGTATTTAGTAACTTTGACCGTAAGAAGCATGTGGTCACCAAGGCTTATGCAAAGCAATATGTCAGAGATCCAAACGACCGGCACCAGACAGAATGGTTCGTGCACTTCTCAGGCGGTTTGGATACGTCTTATTCACAGAAGTCTCCGGATACCATTTCAATGAGTTTTATTGGGATTACAAATAAAGGAAACTGCTACGTTTTGGCTGAAAAGGTTTACAACAATGCAGAAGTTGGAACGCCACTGGCTCCTACGGATACGGTTCGAAATTACATTGACTTTCTTGAAAGAAATCGTAAAGAGTGGGGATTTTCCAGAGATACCTTTATTGATTCCGCTGATCAGGCAACAATTACGGAGTTCTTAAAATACAAACGTCTGAATGGCTGTATTTACAATTTCAATGATGCCTGGAAGAAAGAGAAGATTATTGACCGTATTACAAATCAGCTTAACTGGTTTGCAGATGCTGGAGCGAAGCCGTGTTTCTATATTGTGGATACTTGCACTAACTATATTCGTGAATTAGAGGTATACAGCTGGTTGGAAGAGAAAGATAATACACCAGAGGACAGGAACGACCACATGATTAATAGTGTGCAGTATGCGTGGCTGCCATACGAGGTGAAAATCGGAATAGGAAGGAGGAATACATGATGGGGTGGTTTAAGGATATGTTTTTCAAGCTGCTAAAAATAGAACCTGCCACGGAGCAGAAGGTTGTCATCAAAGAACCTTTATCATTCCAAGGTAACGTACTGAAAAATAAGATATGGTATCGTGGAGACCCGTCAGAACTGGAACAATACTTTAAGCAGACTGCGTATTGCGATGTGTTTAAAGCAAGATTCTGGGCTTCTGTACCATTCCGAAAAGTAAGAAAGATACATTCTGGTATTGTAGGAATTGTGGTAGACCGATTTAAAGATATTATAACAGCTGATTTAAATGATATTAGTTTTGGAGAAGAGGGAAAGGCGCAACCACTTAAAGAACTATGGAATGAGATTGCCGAGGATAACAGCTTTGAGAACCTGTTAGGAGAAGCCGTTTCCTCTGTTCTAACAATAGGAGATGGGGCTTTTAAAATCAGTCTTGATGAGGTGAGTAATTATCCTGTTATTGAATTTTGCGAAGCGGATCGGGTTGAGTACAAGTATAACCGAGGTAGATTGTTTGAGATGGTTTTTTCTACGCAATACCAGTATTCAGATAACAAGACCAAGGAATACAGATTGGAAGAAACCTATGGCAAGGGATATGTCACTTATAAACTCTTTGATGATGGAGGGAAAGAAGTACCCTTGGATACTTTGCCAGATACAGTTATTTATGAGGATACAGCCTTTGATGGTGATTACATTATGGGAGTACCACTCATATTCTTTACGTCCAGTAAGTGGAAGGGACGAGGTAAGGCTTTATTTGAGGGAAAGACCGATGACCTAGACGCTTTGGACGAAGTAATTAGTCAGTGGCTTGATGCAGTAAGGAAAGGTCGTGTAAACCGATATATTCCCGAAGATATGATACCAAGAGATCCAGCTACAGGCGAACTATTTGAGCCTAACGAGTTTGACAATGACTACATAGCAATCGGAGCAGTTAAGAAAGAAGGGTACAGCGATAAGATTGAGGTGTCTCAGCCCCAGATATCTTATGAAGCGTACTTAGGCAGTTACTCCGCTTTCATGGATCTGGTTCTGCAGGGAATTATTTCGCCAGCTACACTGGGGATTGACCTGAAAAAAACAGATAATGCAGAGAGCCAAAGGGAGAAAGAAAAGATAACCTCTCATACCAGAGGAACGCTGGTTAAAGTGCTGAATAAGGTTCTGCCAGAGCTGATCAGCAAGGTTATGATGAGTTATGACCTTATGAAAGGAACTTCCCCAGATGAATATGAGGTGTCGGTTAAATTTGGAGAGTATGCAGCACCTGGATTTGATTCCGTAGTGGAAACAGTCAGCAAAGCACGAACTTGCGGAGTTATGAGTATAGAAAAATCTGTAGATGAAATGTATGGCGATACTTTGTCAGAAGATGAAAAGGCAGAGGAAGTCAAACGGATCAAGATTGAGCAGGGAATCTTTGAAACAGAAGAACCTGGACTAAATACAGAAGGGGTGGAGGTAGATGAAGGTAAAGGTAAAGAACCGCCTGTACGAGATGAACCAGAAGGAGTACCAAGGGATTCTGGAAGTAGCTAGTGAGCAGGTGCCCTTTGGTATTTATGCAGTTGAAAAAAAGAGCTATGCGGAGCTTCGATGTGATAAATGCGAAAGTGTTACCAAGCTAAAAAAACTGACCCGGCAATTTAAAGGACAGGGGTACAAAGTGTACTCAAACGGTAGGTGATTATATGAAAGAGTATGACATCGGTGCTGCCTTTGAAGCCATAGAGCAGGAACTAATCTCTTCCATGATTCGGAACATGGGTCGTCATCGGGCAGAAGAAACCAAAGAAGGTTATGATTGGTCCATGTGGCAGACGGAACAGCTTAAGGCACTGGAAAAGTATAAGCATGAGAACCAAAAGAAATACAGCAAGCGGTTTAAGGACATCAATAGACAAATGGAAGGACTTATCTGGCAGGCTAGACAAAAGGGAGGCATGAAACAGGAGGCACAAATCCTTAGAGCCATCAAGAATGGATTCAAGAATTATAAGCACGCTTCAAACAGTGTACAGGCTGAGTTTTTCAAGTTGAATACAAGAAAGTTGGAGGCACTTACTAAAGCAACCAGCAACGATATGAGTAAAGCAGAGACAGCAGTCTTACGAATGGCAAACGACCAGTATCGTAAGGCTATTTTTAACGCCCAGGTATATGCTAACACCGGAGCCGGTACTTATGAAAAAGCTGTTGATATGGCTACTAAGAATATGCTCTCTGCAGGTCTTAACTGTGTAGAGTATAAAAATGGTGCAAGACATACCCTTTCAGATTATGCAGACATGGCAATTCGAACCGGCAGCAAACGTGCATATTTGCAAGGAGAAGGGGAAAAGAAGCAGGAGTGGGGAATCAGTACCGTTATAGTGAACAAGCGGGGAAATCCCTGCCCCAAGTGTCTCCCTTTTGTGGGAAAAGTTTTGATTGACGATGTGTGGTCGAATGGAAAGGCTTCCGATGGAAAATATCATCTTATGAGTACAGCCATTAAAAAAGGGCTTTATCATCCAAGGTGTAAGGATAGTCACAGCACCTACTTCCCAGGGATCTCAACAGCAGACGATGTTTGGACAAGGGAAGAGATTGATAAGATAGATAAGTCACATAAACGAGAAATTAAACAGCAATATGCAAAGAGACAGGCTGAAAGATTTGGTAGACTTGCAGAGTATTCTTTGGATCAAGAAAATCAACAACACAATCAAAGGAAAGTTAAACAGTGGAATCGTGTCAGGTTTAAAACTGGTCCTTTAGATAGTAATGAGTATATGGAATCGAAACAACCGTTGGGGAATTTTATGGCAGTTCCACAGGATACAGTGGTAAACGTTCTTAGAGAAGAATATGATGAGTGGATAGGAATTCTTACAGATGAGGAATCCCATGCAATAAGGAAGTATACCTATAATTCCTTTGAGCCTGATAATAACAAATTTTATTTAAAGCTTAATGCAATGCTAAGAGGAGATCTGAAAAAAGATCCTGAAATCATGAGGTATTCAGATGTGATATCAAGAGCATTGAAGAAGCGTAGGCTTAAACAAGATGTAATTTGTTATAGAAACATGGATATCAATCCGTTAACAGATTTTATAGAAGGAGATATATTTGCCTGGCAACAATTTATAAGTACTTCGGTAATACCGGGAAGAGCATTAAAAAAGAAGTGCCAAATTGCTATATTTGCACCAAAAGGAACAGCCGGGGCATATATTGAAAAAATCAGTGAATTTCCCAAGCAAAGAGAGCTGCTCCTTGACAAGGACTGTATATACAGAGTAATATTAAATCAAGAAGACAAAATTGAGTTGGAGGTATTGCCATGAGTTCATATTTGAAAGAAATGAATGAAGAAGAAAGAAAAAATTGGGAAGAAAAAATGTCAGAGCCATTGAAACCCAAAAAACTCACAAGAGAAGAAATTGAAGAATTGAAAAAACAAGGTAGGATTTAATACCGCTAGTCAGTAAATTGGCTGGTGGTATTTTTAGATACAAGTTGCGATATCGCAATGAGAGGCAAGCTACTAAGCACGCAGGAATCCCTGGGTGTTATTTTTGTACCTAAAATTGTCCGGAATGACGTAAAACTATCAACGCAGGGAAGCAACCCCGTAAAAAGCGTAGCGAGAAAGGAGTAACACATATGAAACGTAAATACTTAGAAGACATGGGGCTGGACAAGGAGACCGTGGACAAAATCATGGCAGAGAACGGCAAAGACATTGAAGATTCCAAAGGAAACCTAGAACAGGTAAAGGAAGAACTGAAACAGACGAAAGGTCAGTTGACCGAGCGCGACACTCAACTGGAAGATATAAAAAAATCCAGCGGAGACAACGAAGAACTGAAAAAACAGATTGATGACCTGCAGAAAGAAAATCAAAAAGCCAAAGAGACTTATGAGGGAGAGGTTAAGGAACTGAAAATGAATGCTGCTATTAAGTTTACTCTGGGAGATACAGCTCAAGACACGGAATTGGTAACCGGTTTATTCGATAAATCTAAGCTTATTCTGGGTGATGACGGTAAAGTTACTGGTCTGGAAGAGCAGATTAAGTCTATCAAAGAGTCAAAGCCATTCCTGTTTAAAGAGGTTAAACCAGATACAGATCCGAAGCCAGGGTTTCGACCATTGGGTGCTCCTGGACAACGGACCCAACAGCAACTAAAAACCGATGAAGGTAAAGTTGATATGAAGTCGGCAATTGAAGCCAAGCTTCAATCACAAATACCTTCAAATACATAATTAAGGAGATGAATGAATTATGGCTATTACGTTAGCAGAAGCAAGAAAAAATGTGCAGGACGACCTGCAAATGGGAGTTATTGATGAATTCCGTAAATCCAACTGGATTCTGGATCACCTTACTTTTGATGATACCGTATCCCCTACCGGTGGCGGAGCAACCCCGACTTATTCTTATACAAGGTTGAAAACGCAACCTACCGCACAGTTCCGTGAGATCAATAAGGAATACACACCGAGTGAAGTTACCAAGGAACGTCATTCCGTGGACATTAAGGTATTTGGGGGTTCTTATCAGATTGACCGTGTCATTGCAAATATGGGCGGTATCGTATCGGAGTTAGAGCTGCAGCAAACCCAGAAGATTAAAGCAGCACAGGCATTATTTAATGATACATTTATTAACGGTGACAGTGCGGTGGACAGTGACGCTTTTGACGGACTGGACAAAGCTTTAACCGGTAGTTCTACAGAATACAACACCGGTGAGACCGCCATCGACCTGTCCACTTCAAAATTGGTGACTGACAATTTCCAGTACTTTTTAGATATGTTAGATGAATTCCTTAGAGGGCTGGACGGAGAACCGTCGTTCATTGCCGGGAATACGAAGCTGATTTCCAAACTTCGGGCTTGTGCAAGACGTGCCTCTATGTATCAGGTAACTAAGACTGATTGGGGAACCAATGTAGAGTCCTATGGAAATATTCCCTTCGTAGACTTAAGAACAAAGCCAGGAACCAATGATGATGTTGTATCGATTGATGGAACAAAAGGAATCACATCTCTTTATGCAGCAAGGTTAGCTCTGGACGGACTTCATGGTGTATCTTTTGCAGGAGTAGCACCAGTACAAACATGGTTGCCTGATTTCTCTACCGCGGGAGCTGTAAAGACTGGTGAAGTAGAAATGAATGCTGCAATCGCATTAAAAGCTTCCAAAGCTGCAGGTGTGTTCCGTGGCATTAAAGTGAAATAAGGAGGTATTCTATGAAAGTATTTTCACCCAATAAACAGTACACAGGTACGTCTGCCAGCGTACCATTTTGCAATGGCGTGGGAGAGACAGAGGATCCGCGCCTGTTACATTGGTTCAAAAGCCATGGGTATGAAGCAGGGGATTTACCGGAATCAGGAGATCCTGATCCTGCAAAAGATCTAAGGGAACCTCAAGAGGAGAATCCCGAAGCCCCGGAAGTAAATGCGGAAAAAGAACCTGATAAGGAGACAAAGAAAGGAAGAACTAGAAGCCAGAAAGCAGGTGAATAAGATGGCATATCAGCCTTACGCAACTCCGGAATATTACAAAGATATATACAAAGGTGATATTGTACCAGATGAAGATCTGGAAAAAGTACTTCGACAAGCCAGCCGGCATATTGATTCCCTGACCTACAACCGCATTGTGGGCCGGGGAATTTCTAGTTTAACTGAGTTCCAGCAGGAAGTCATTCAGGAAGTGATCTGTCAGCAAGCAGATTTCGAATACGAAAATTCGGATGAGATTAACACAATCCTGTCCAGCTATAGTATTAATGGGGTATCAGCTCAGTTTGGGAGCTCCTGGAATGTATTCATGGATAAAGGTGTGGCTATGAAACGAGATGTATATGCCCAGTTATCCCAGACAGGCTTGTGTTGCAGGATTGCGAGGTGTCTATGAAATACCCTTGTCTTGTACCAAAAAGGCTCTGCAAGACAGATATCCATGTCCATCTGGAAAGTGAGGAGCTCAACAACCTAGGAGAGCCAAAGTACATGGCAGATCTTCCAGACTTAAAATGTAACTTCCAAGATAAAACAAAGACAATCTTTACTGCAGAGAAAAAGTTGATACAGATAACCGGAAGGGCTATGTTCCCCGGTGATATTGCGCCAGACTTCCCAACCCTAAGCGGGGGTACCGTTACTATATTTGGGGAAGATCGACGGATTGAGCAAGGAACAAAGAACCGGAATCCAGATGGAACAGTGAACTTTTGCACCCTGGAGGTGATCTGATGCAGGTGAGGTCAACGGTAAAAATGAATATGCCACGTATTAGGAAGTTAACACAGGCGGCTGTTACAGTTTTAGAAATGACAGCGGAAGCACTGCATACTGAAGTTATACAAGCTCAGGTGGTACCATTTGATACCGGTAATTTGCAGGGTGAAAGTTTCTTTGCTGATTATTCGGATTCCTCCAAAGGAAAGGTTCAGCTTGTGACCAGTACCCCTTATGCGAGACGTTTGTACTTTCACCCGGAATATAAGTTCCAAACTGACGAGAACCCCAACGCAAAGGGACATTGGTATGAAGACTGGGAACCTGGAGGAAGCAAAGAAGATTTTGCTCCTAAGGCATTTAAGAAATTTTATAAGAGAGTAGGTGGTGTGTGATGCTGGCCTTAAAAGATATCCGCCAGTATATATCTGGTTTGGAGATTGTGGCAGATGATAATGTTTACATTGGAAAGCTGGATAACAAAAAGCAAAAGTCTATCGGGGTTTACAGCCGGCCGATTTCCGGTCCTGCAAACATTGCTATAGGCGGTCTAGAATGTACCACCTACGACACGAAGCCCGTATCACTCCTGATCCATTGGAGCAAAAGCAAAGATGAGACAGAAAAAACGGCCTATAATTTATTTGAGAAACTAAGAAGTGTATCCAGCCTTACCATAGGAGATATCCATATTAACTATCTGCGTCTGATGGTTCCCGAACCGCAAGACGTTGGGTCAGATGATACAGGGGTGTATGAATATGTTATTTGGCTGGATTTTATTTATGAAAGGAACAGGTGATATTTATGTCAGAAGCTAAGGTATATCCGGTAAATAACAACAAGTTTAAAGTCGGCTTAAACGGACTAAAGGACACTATGATCATGATCGCAAATCTGACGAATTTTGCTCCCAGCATTGAGGGGGGTGTAGAAGAGTGGAATGCCATGGAGCACGAAGGCTGGGGCAATGCTATGATGACCAGTAAAAAACTGTCATTCTCCTTCCAGGGTAAGCGTACTTACGGAGATCCGGGCAATGATTACGTGGCAGGTCTTGCATGGAAATCCGGGAATGACGTGATGGCGCCATTTGAATGGGAAATGCCTTCCGGTGCGATCGTGTCTTTTGATGCGATCATTAACGTAACCACTCCCGCAGGTGGAGATAGTACGGCAGTAGACGCTTTGGAATTTGAAGTGAAGTGTAAAGGTAAGCCAACATTTACAGAAGCAGCTAAAACAATAGCTAAAACAACAGTGTCAACAAAATAAGGAGGAAATAAGCTATGGCAAAAGTGGTTGATATTACGGATAAACTCACATTTGAAGGAAACCCTTCATTGATGATCAAGGGAAAGAAACTGGAAGTAAACGCAGATGCCCCTACAATGTTAAAGGTTATGGGAGTCATGGGTGCAAAAGATCCGGGAGTAAATGAGATTTTAAAAACCTACGACATGATGTTTCCGGAAAAGTCAAAAAAGGAAATTGAAAAACTGGGGCTTAACTTTAATGATCTGATTGTGGTGGTTCAGGAAGCAGTCGGTTTAATTACAGGGGAGGACATTAGCCAGGGAGAGCAGTGACCCGTACTACGATCTATTTGAAGACTGGGACTTAATTGTTTCCAGTTTTATGACGCAGTACGGGTTGCGTATTCGTACCAAAGATTTTGAAACCGTAAGCTGGGACGAGTTTAAGACCTTGCTCTCCGGAATGGCTCCTGAAACCCCTATTGGGCGTATGGTTGCTATTCGATCAGAGACGGATAAAAGTGTGATCAAGAACTTTAACAAAGATCAAAAGCGCATTTATGATGCCTGGAGGAACCGGAAGGCGGAAAATATGTCTTCAGTAACATATGAGCAGGAGATGGAAGCATTGGAACAGATGTTTGCGCAGCTGTGTGGATAGGAGGTGAGTAAGTAATGGCTGAAAGCGTGGGTCAGATAGGACTTGACCTGGTTGTTAATCAAAATAGTTTCAATAGACAAATGGCTGGCATTCAGGGAACCGCAGGGAGGGCAGGGAATTCCTTAGCCAACCAAATGTCAGGGTTTGCCACGAAAATAGGGGGAGCCCTGGCGGCTGCTTTTGCGGTTAAGAAAATAGTAGATTTTGGTGCTTCCTGCATTAAACTGGGATCTGATCTGACAGAGGTACAAAATGTAGTTGATGTAACATTTCCCCATATGAAAAAGCAGGTAAATGATTTTGCTCAAAATGCCGCACAGTCTTTTGGTCTGTCCGAAACTATGGCCAAGAAATTCACAGGTACATTTGGAGCCATGTCGAAAGCCTTCGGTTTTTCAGAAAAGGCGGCTTATGACATGTCCACAACTCTAACTGGCCTGTCTGGCGATGTGGCATCTTTTTATAACATTTCTCAAGACGAGGCATATACAAAGTTAAAATCCGTATATACTGGGGAAACAGAAACGTTAAAAGATCTGGGCATTGTCATGACCCAGAATGCCTTAGATGCTTATGCTATGGCCAATGGCTACGGAAAAGTAACGGCCAAGATGTCGGAAGCCGAAAAAGTAGCCTTGCGATATCAATTTGTGCAAGATCGACTGACCCTGGCTTCCGGGGATTTTATCCGGACCAGTGATCAATGGGCCAATCAGGTGCGTATTTTAAAGCTACAGTTTGACTCCCTAAAGGCAACTATCGGACAGGGACTCATCAATGTTCTTACTCCAGTCATTAAAGTGATTAATACAATTATTGGAAAGCTGATGAGCCTTGCGAATGCATTTAAATCGTTTACGGAACTGGTATCTGGAAAGAAAGGTTCCGGTGGCGCATCGGCTGCAGCTGTTTCAGGCATGGAAGCTGTTACCGATTCTGCGGATAAAGCTTCTGGAGCAGTCAGCGGAACGGGTGGAGCAGCTAAAAAGGCAGCTAAAGATATCAAGGGAATGTCCACTGGGATTGATGAATTGAATGTCATTAACCCTGATACGGGTTCTGACAGTGGTAGTTCCGGTGGAGGAGGTACCGGTGATTATGCAACGGATGAGTTTGATATGGGAGAGCAGGATGCCACCAAGCCGGAAGAGTTAGAGAACAAGTATAAATCCTTGATTGATAAAGTCAGGGAATTGGAAAGTCATTTTAAAGGTGGTTTTAATATTGGCTTTGGAGATACCTCAGTACTGGATAATATCAAACAATCAGTACAGGGCATTGGACAAAGTTTAAAAGATATTTTTACGGATCAGACAGTTCTGGCTTCCGCAGAGGACTTTGGAAATCGAGTTGCACTAAGCATGGGAAAGACAGCGGGGAGCATGGCTTCCATAGGGGCTACCATTGCGGATAACCTGTTAGGAGGAATTGATAAGTACTTAGAGCAAAACGGTGATCGCATAAAGAAGTTCATGATTTCCATGTTTGATATTGGCGGTGAAATTGCTGACATTTACGGGAATGCCAATACCGCTCTTGCCACTATCTTCTCAGCGTTTCAAAGCGATAGCGCAAAGCAGATCACAGCAGATATTATAGGAATATTCACAAGTGCCTTTATGGGAGCTACGGAGCTCGTTGGTAAGCTAGCCCGAGATTTAATTGATGTTATTACAGCCCCTTTTATTGAAAACAAGGAATTAATTAAGCGGACGCTCGAAGACACTTTTTCAGCAGTGGAACCTATTTTCACTGAAATAAAGTCTATCGTAGAAGAAGTTTTTACAAAGTTAAACGAGACTTACGACGCTCATGTAAAACCCATGATTGATTCTTTTAAAGAGGGATTTACAGAGATGGCAACAAAATTTTTAGAAATTTATAACACTTACTTCCTTCCCATATTGACAGAATTGTCTGAGCGCTTTCAAGAGTTTAGAGAACAGTACCTATCGCCTTTAATTGACAAGTTCATGGAGTTTGGGAGTAAAGTTGCAGACGCCATTACAACCCTGTGGAAAACGATTTTATTGCCCTTTATCTTATGGTTTATGGATACTGCAGCGCCTATCATTGCTAAGTTTATTCAAAATGTCATTGATGGCTTTTTTCTGTTTTTTGAGGGGGTAAGTAAAGTTATAGGAGATATTTTAACGGCTCTTGGTGGCCTTATAGATTTTATTGTCGGTGTGTTCACTGGCGATTGGCATAAGGCATGGGAGGGGATCAAAACCTTCTTTAACAGCATTTGGGACGCTATGAAGGGCATAATTTCCATAGCAATAAACGTAATAAGTTCAATTATAAAGACTGTTCTTGATGTAATAAAAGGTATTTGGGAAGTAGTATGGAATGGCATTAAGACGTTTGCGTCAAACATATGGGATTCAATTAAAAGCAAAGCTTCTGAAATCTTTGAAGCCCTCCGGGATAAGCTATCTGAGATCTGGGATAGTGTTAAATCCACCATTGAAGAAAAGTGGAATTCAATTAAGACTTGGTTTGATGAAATTTGGCAGAAAATCAAAGACGTATTTAAGTTGGATGAAATGCTGGAAATCGGCAAGAGTGTCATGAATAAACTATGGGATGGCATGAAAGCAATCTGGACAGATATCACTGATTGGTTAGGTAAAATAGCTGGTATTGTTGGAAAAGTTTTTGATGATGTGGTTGACGGAGTGAAAAATGTGTTTAGCAAAGCTCAAGAAGATGCAGAGGAAGATGAGGAAAAAGAGAACAAAAAAGATTCTTCTGGTCCTGGAAGAAGAAAGGTGCACGTAAATAGTGGACCAGGTGTGAAGGGCCATGCAACCGGAGGATTCCCTACTTCCGGAAGTTTGTTTGTTGCGAATGAAAACGGCAATCCAGAAATGGTTGGAAACTGGGGAGGTAAGGCGGCCGTTGCCAATAATATGCAGATCACAGAAGGAATTACCAGGGCTGTACAGTATGGAATGAGATCAGCCATTGCTCCACTAGCTTCCAGTATGAGCGCCATTGTAGGCAATGCAACACCGCAGCTGTCCCTGATCGGAACTTCGGGACGTAGCAATGGGACGACAGACCAGATACAGACTATGGCTAATCAAGCGATGTCTATGCCAACGGAAAATATGTCAGACCATTATCTGGCTCTTATGGTCGATCTGCTTCAGAAGATTATTGATGCGATAGAAGCAATGGATTTGACTGTAAACATTGATATTCGTGAGATTAAAAGTAAGTTATCAGATTTAGAAAAAAGAAGCGGATATACGCTTAAGACAACATAAGGAGGCGGTGCTATGGCAGTATTAACAATCAATGGTCGGGAGTTTCCGTCTCCTGACATTGGTGGAAATTTAGTTGTTGCAACAAATGTAAGTGATGGGAAAAATGCGCTGGGTGAATTTATTGGCCAGAGAGTAGGGAGAGATCAATATAAGTTTGAGAACCTGCAATGGAAGTTTTTAGATGCAGCTACATGGGCAGCTATGCTACAGGAGTTTGATAAATTTGTGGTAACCGCAAAAATACCAGATATGGTACATAATCAGATGATGACAATTCGTGTATATCCAGGGAATCGGACAGCAACCCCTGTAGAACTTAATAACGGCGAGCTACCCATTCTATACAGGGATTGTAAAGTAAATATCATAGACTGTGGGGTGATGGAATAATGCTGACAGCAAGTAGCCAATACAAAGAGCACATGAAAACAAGTGGCAGACTTCGCAATCAGACCTATATCCGAGTGACCATCGGTTTGATTAATCAGCAGGCCCAGTCCAGTGCCTTTGTTCCAAAGTCCGAACAGTGTACTTATTATAGCAATTTAAAATGGCCACTGGATAATTACGAGGTCAAGGAGCTTTATGCAACCTGCGATCAGGATTACACGACCTTAAACAGCAAGATGTATTTTCTTCCAAGAACTAGGGAGGATGTGGTACTTAATCAGGGGATTGTGTCAGAGGAACTTATGGGACCGGTTGAAATACGGTTTCCGGTTCAGTACGATATCAAGGGCTTGACCATTGAATTTGGGAAAGCCTATCCGGTTGATTTTATTATAGAATCCAACAATAACGTAGTATCAGTCACGGGGAACACAAAGGAGCATTTTGTTACAGAGGAGATATTTGAAGGTGCTACCTTTCTAAGGTTCGTCCCATCGGTCATGGTCAACGGTAAGAGCCGGTTCCGGATCCACAAGATCACTATGGGGATCGGGATCTATTTTGACAATCAGCGGATCCTATCTGCTACAAAAAAGGAGCATATCAGTCCGGTCATGGAAGAGTTGCCGACCATTGATTTTAGTCTGACCGTAAATAATAAGGATCGGGCTTTCGATATAGAAAACGAAGAAAGCTCCGTAAACTTTTTGGAGATTGGACAGGGTATTTCAGTCCTGTATGGGCAGGAGTTAGATGACGGTTCTGTGGAATGGCTTCCGGGCGCAAAGGTACGGTTAAAGGAATGGTCCGCCGATGATGAGCAGATGAACTTTTCAGCCTCTGATCGTTTTGAATATATGGATGGAACCTATCATAAGGGATTGTACCGGCCAGATGGAATCAGCCTTTATGATCTGGCGATTGATGTGTTTTCCGATGCTGGAGTTGATAAAAGAACTTACTGGATCGACAGTTATTTAAAGTCTGTGAAGGTTACCAATCCAATGCCGGTTGTCGCACACAAAGAAGCTCTGCAGCTGATAGCCAATGCTGGCCGGTGTATTCTCTATCAGGATCGGGAGGGGAATATCTTTCTGAAATCCAGCTTTATTCCGGATATGGAATCCAGTTCAGATAATGAGGCTTATTTCAGTCATGCAGGATCCGTTTTGGATAAGGCGGTTAAGAAGGCTTACGCTATGACCACACAAGACTATACAAGCGTAGCTCCTACTCAGTATTTCCTGCCAAGGCAGGGAGAAGGAGAGTCGTATCTAAATGTTGGGTATGTATCAGAGTCAGTGGCAGGGAGTGATGGATTCTTTGCCGTAAATCCTGCATTGGAAATCAACCTGGAAGCTTCGTTCAAGTGCTTTGGATTGACGCTTGAATTTGGGAGCAACAATCCTGCACAGATGGTTTTTCACGTCTATCATGATGGGGAACTGGTGGAAGATTACAAACTAACAGATCTTACCGCAACAACGATTATTAGCCATGAATTTGAGGAGTTTGACAAGCTGGTCGTAGAGTTTACCAAGGGATATCCCAATAACAGGGTGGTACTAAACAATATCGCCTTTGGGGATCGCACAGATTACGTTTTTGAATATGGCAATGAATTAACCAAGACTCCAAAGGGAACCCAGTTACCAAAGGTAAGAGAATTTCAGGTAATTAGAACGCTTTACAATCAGGCAGGAGAGAAAAAGGAACTGGCGAAAGAAACGATTGCGGTAACGGCTTCTGATAACCGGTATACCTTTTACTTTAGCAATCCCTCCTATGACTTATCCTGTGAGCTAACAGAGACAGGAGAGGGACAGACGGCTACCATTGTAGACAGCAGTAACTATTTTGCTACGGTGGAATTTATAGGGGTTACAGGGATCGTGGAAGTGTCGATAACTGGCCGGGAATACACTACGGTACAGACCAAAGTAAGCAGGCAGTTAAACCCGACTGGCAAACTTGAAGTATGGGAAAATCCCCTGGTATCTGATACGGTCCATGGGGCTAATCTGGCGGACTGGATTGGCGATTATATGAAGGCAGACCGGGAGTATGATCTGCAATATCGTGGGGAACCACGGCTTGATGCCAATGATATTGCATTTCTGGAAAATAAGTATGTCCCAGATCTACTGCTTCGGGTGTATGATCATACGTTAAAATTCAACGGTGCTTTAAGTGGCACCATAAAGGCAAGGAGGGATATGAGCAATGTGGCAACAGCCAAAGACTAACTGGCAGGCCGGTGATTTCTTTAATATAGAAGATTACAATCGCATAAAAGGAAACTTAAATGAGATCCGGTCACAGGCACTTTTGCTCTGGCCGGATTTTGAATTTGAAGAGATGGGATCCGATAAGACCTATGAGGACTATGGTTTTTATGCGGATGAAATCAACCGGTTCGAAGTTAATGTGGAACATATCTGCAGTGGAACCTATCCGTTTCCAGTTGGAGAGAGACAGACTTTTTATGATAATCAGTCATTTATTGACTGGAAAGAACTGAATCGAATCGAAGCGGCCAGCCGCCTGATCTACAGTAATATCCAGAGTCGGTACAGTGGAAGGAAAACATTATCTTTAATATTGAATGGAGGTGCTTTTTAAATGAGTTTAAAAACAGATTATAAGGATGCCATGTATGATGGGCAACGCAGGTACCGCCTGATTCCAAACGAGGACGGAACTTACAGCTTACCAGATGAAACCAACTATACTCAGAAGGGGGATAAATTTGGGGCCAATGACATCAACTCAACCAATGAAGCCGTAAACCAACTAATCCATGTAACAGAGGTAACCTTGACCGTCTCCGAGTGGAAAGGAAGTTCTGCTCCCTATTACCAGACCGTAACGGTTGAAGATGCAACGAAAGATTCAGAAGCCATAGTTCTAAGTGCTTTGGAGGACGGAGCCACAGCAACTGCCCAGAAAGCCTACAGCAAAGCCTTTGGGCTGGTGGTCAGCGGTACGGCTTCCTTGGGAACTGGTACGGCTACTTTCAAGGTCTACAAAAAGCCAGCAACAGATATAAAAATTGGACTGAAAGGAGTGTAAGAAATGGGAAAGATATGGATGCCGGGAGGCGTTGGAGGGGCAGATTTGGATGTAATAAATGCAACTGCACCTGATGTGTTAACTGGTAAGGTGACTGTTGATAAAGAAGGGGAACCTTTGACGGGTACCATGCCAAATCGTGGAGCGGTAAAACCAAATCTAAACGCAGGAGGAAGTTATGCTATCCCTGCTGGGTATCATAACGGTGGCGGTAAGGTGACAGCCAACAGTCTGGCAAGCCAGACACCAGCAACAGCTTCTGCTAATAGAATTATATCGGGATACTCGGCTTATGTTAATGGCATTAAGGTTGATGGAACGTTAGCAATTCAAAGTGTTGTGTCTTTTAATTTAGCCCAGTATGCAACTCAGCAGATTATTGCATCCTGGGCATTACCATCAGTAGGACCTTGGTCTGGTATACGTGTTATGTGTAAACAAGGTAGTTATCCTACTAATGCAAACGATGGTACCCTATTTTATGAAGGCTCTGGGACATATCATATAGGCACATTAGGAACTGGTATATGGTACTTTAGAGCGTGGAACTACATTACTACGAGTTCTGGCAGATTTTACGGCGGATATGTGCAAACAGCAATTAATAATATTCCTATTACAGGTACACAAACTTTTATTAGTTCTGGAATATTTACAGTACCAGCAAAAGTATATGCTGTTAACGTCTTTCTGGTAGGTGGAGGCGGAGGCGGTGCCGGTGGCAGCGCATATAAGAGTAGTCACGCGGGTGATGGTGGCGGTGGTGGATTCACTAAAACATATTGGAATGTAGGAGTGAGCCCTGGGCAAACAATTGCAGTATCTATAGGAGCAGGTGGTCCTGCAGGAGATAGTCCTTCTAGTGATGGAGGAAATACAAACTTTGGTAGTTATTTAGCACAAGGAGGTAAGCGTGGGGGGTATTGGCCTGCACAAAACATCTCTGGTGGAGGTTCTGGAGGTGGTAGAGGTACTTCTGGAGATGCCGGCTACCCGGGTGGTATTGGGGGTTCTAATGGTAGTGACGGTGGAAGCGCCGGCTATCCGGGAGGAATAGGACAGCACACAACTACTAGAGCTTTTGGACAATCAAGTGGTACACTGTATGCTGGTGGCGGCGGAGGCGGTGGCAATGGTTCAAATGGAGGAAATTATAGAGGAGTCGGCGGCGCCGGTGGTGGTGGCAATGGCAGAGATGGATGGAATGCAGGCTCACCAGGTGCAGCGCATACTGGCGGAGGCGGAGGCGGAGGCTGGTGTGGCTGGCGAGATGAGAACGGGATACATGGCTCTGATGGAGGTTCTGGTATATGTATTGTAAGATGGGGATATTAAGGAGGATATAATGGCAAATATTCATTCAGTTTATGCGAAAGTAGTAGATAATACAATAGTTGATATAATGGTATGTAATGATTATGAGTTGGCTAATAGAATAGCTAGGGCTACACATGGTGACACTGCTACTGCAATATGTATTGATGATTATTCAGTAGGTATTGGAGATAAATTCCATGACAATCAATTTTTTACAATTTCTGACGATGGAGCAGAGATAGCAATAGAACAAGTAAGTACAACAGAAGATGATGTAAAGGAACTTACTGCAAAAATAGAGTATCTTTCTATGATGACAGGAGTTAAAACGGAGGTAAGCAATGAATAAACAATTTGAAATGGTAAAAGACTTTTACAATTGCCAGTTATGGTCTGAGTATATGGTAAAAAACGCAGTAGATCGCTGGATCACAGCAGACGAATTTCTGGAAATTACCGGGAAAGAATATGAGAAGAAGGAATGAGGTGAATAAAAATGAAGAATATACTATGTACAACCGCAGGTGTTGTCGGAAGTATTATAGCGTCTTTATTTGGGGGCTGGGATACGGGAATCGGTACTCTGGTCCTTTTTATGGCCATTGATTTTTTATCAGGTCTTGTGGTTGCAGGAGTATTCAAGAAAAGCAAGAAGACTAATTCCGGAGCGTTGGCTTCCGGGGCCGGCTGGAGAGGGCTATGCAAAAAAGGCATGACCCTTTTATTTGTTCTTATTGCTTATCGACTGGATCTGATCATTGGTACGGATTACATAAGAAATGCAGTAATTATCGGATTTATCGCAAATGAGTTAATCTCCATCGTGGAGAATGCTGGGCTTATGGGCCTTCCCCTTCCTGCCATTTTATCCAAAGCAATCGACATTCTAACAAAGAAAGCAGAAGTAACCAAATAATAAGTTGCGACCGTCGTAACTCTTAAAGCCCAGGACAATCTTGGTTTTTTTTTAATTGGAGGAAATAATATGCAAATCAATAAACGACTCACACCTTATAACCACAATAAGGGAATAGCAGACCGTATCAAGTATATTGTGATTCATTATGTCGGAGCAACAGGGGGAGCTGAGGCAAACTGCAAATGGTACGCCGGAGCTGACCGGAGAGCCAGTGCGCATTATTACGTTGATTTTGATGGATCAGTCTGGCAGTCCGTAGAAGATAATAACATTGCATGGCATTGTGGAGCAAAGAAGTATGTACATCCTGAGTGTAGGAATGCGAATAGCATTGGTATTGAAATGTGTGTTCGGAATAAAGGCAATAAAGCAGATACAAGCCGGGACTGGTACTTTGAGGACGCAACGGTGCAGACGGCAACCGAACTAACCAAGAAGCTTATGGGAAAGTATAACATACCTGCAGATCATGTGATTCGGCATTATGATGTAACGGGAAAGATCTGCCCAAACCCTTATGTTTATAACCATACGCAGCATACATGGGAAGCATTCAAAACGGCGCTAACAGAAACAGAAGTAAAGAAATCCGGCTGGAAGGAAGAGGACGGGGGCTGGCGGTTCTATAATGGCGACACGGGGGAATGTATAAGAAATGACTGGTACCATGATAAGGAAAAGGACTTGTGGTACTGGTTTAATGGCGCTGGAATGATGATCACTAATACCTGGTACAAGTATAAACAGGCTTGGTATTATCTGAATGCTGACGGGAGTATTTGTAAATCACAGCTTGTAGAGAATTCCGGAAAGATCTATGCGGTAGACGCTGAAGGCAGGGTGATAACAGAGCCGGTGAATCTTATTCCAGATCAGGACGGTGCGCTGCAATATCCGGGGTTAGTGAAATAGTACTAAATTTGTTTGGTAAGGTTACCAATTGTTTTAATAAATACAGGATGATAATATACTATCATTCTAAATGGAAAATAATTCCAGAAGTATAACCGGTTATATAAACAGCATCAAGCCATTTCTAGATGGCTTTCTTTACTGGTACATAATTTATTTAGAATGCTTATAACAACTATAATTACGTAAGATAAAATTTGGAGGTACATAGTATGAAAAAGAGGTCATTGATTCAAATAACAATGGTTATATGTTTTATGATTAGTGTAATGTTTTTAGGGCAGGTTACTGTTTTCGCAGATGAAGTTAAACCTGTGTATGAGTATACTTTTGATAATGATAAGGGTGGGATCATATATGACTCAGCTAGTGAAAAAGAAGGCGGCACTTATGGAAACGACAATGAATATCAATTCATTACTGGTTATAATGGAAAGGGAAAAGCAAAACACTTTATTGAGAATGGTGACGGGATTCGAATTACGAAGTCCGGAAAAATATCAGATCGAGCAAAATCAATTAGGCTTAAATTTAGAAAGAATTCTTCAACAGTTTCAAGTAAATCTGAACCAATCATAAATAGTATGAGTTCTAACGGAAGAGGATTTTATATGGGGATAGGAAGCCTAACAAATAATAAAATACAAGGTAGCCTTTATGTTCGTTCGGATTTAGGTAATAGTATTAAAACTTTTGAAATTCAATCACCTGAAAGCATTTGTGATGGACAATGGCATGATATTTTATTTACTTGGGACGGAACGAAAAACACTAATTCAGTTAGATTGTTTGTAGATGATATGACAACTCCAGTTGCGCAAACAACAGCTCTTTATTCATATGATAGATGTGGTTCATCTCCCCATATTGGTTGTTGCACTTATACTGAAAATGTGAAAGAAACGCTAATTGGAGATATAGATAACATTCAGATTTATGATTTAGCTATAGAGCCAAATACAACAGACCCAACAAATCCAGGGGACCCAACAAATCCAGGGGACCCAACGAATCCAGGGGACCCAACGAATCCAGGGGACCCAACGAATCCAGGAGACCCAACGAATCCAGGAGATACTACTGGAAATCAAGCCCTTCTTGTTATTAATATGGAAAATGGAGTGAGAAAAGAGTATAATATGTCAATGGATAAGATTAATGACTTCATAACATGGTATAATGACAAACCAACATCAAGACCTACGTATGTGATTAATAAGGATTACAACAGAGCTTCATTCATAAGCCGTAAAGATTACATATCATACGATCAGATATCAAGTGTTGAAGTAAACGAATACAATGAGTAACGAAATAGCCCTGGGAAACCGGGGCTTTTTCTTTTATATAAAATGTAAATGGAAAAAAGAACATGCGTTCTCATAGCTGATTTAAACATAGAGTACTTAAAAGAAAACAGAACGTCGAGGAGGAAGTAAGGATAGGGTAGTAGGGGACAATGAAAAGGTTGCTTCAGTAGACTACATAAAGCCAATAGGATTTACAACGAAAGAAAAGATTGAAGTAAAAGTATTGGATAAGGTCAAGAGGATTATGAATTTAACAGATAAAGGTTTTAAGCACTTTAGTAATCAGTTAATGCGAGAAGAAGGTAAAAAGGTCGAAGACATATTGCGCCAATGGAGACGAGAGAGGAAGAAATGACCTGTCTCTTTTTTTAGCATTTCGTGTTGCATTTCGTGTTGCATAGCAAGATAAATAGTTCGTTTTCGGGGTTAATATTTGTATTTTAGGATAAAATAAAAACACCAGAAAACCCTGTAACTACAAGGGATTCCGGTATTTATTGGTATTTTGTGGATTTTTACTTTTCCAGTTCAAATCTGGTTGTCGCCTCTATGATAAAGCCTCAGAAACCTGTTACAATAGGGTTTCTGGGGTTTTTGCTTTGTGTATTTGGTGTTTGCGCTTGTTTGCGTGGACATTTTTGGTACTTTTGAGGGCTGTTAATCCAAGATAGCCCTCATTTTTGATGCTGTTTTTTCCTAGGAAGTGATGCTTCGGAGGTAGTGGTGGGTCATGTTGAGACTGTTATAACCCGAGTGGTATTGAGAAAAGAGGTGTTATTTTATCACCAGGTTTTGGAAAATTCTTTAGACCATTTGCTGCAGGCTCTATATGCTCTGAATCATATGTATTTTCCCAGACGTAAAAGGATTGAAGAGTATATCAATGAAATCTGGATCCCTGTAAAAAAGAAATAAATACAATGCTTTATCAGAATTGTAACAACAATAGCAGATTAAGAAAATGCCGGATCGCATTTTTCTAATCTGCTATTGTTGTTCTATAAGGAATTGGTATTTATTTGCTCAAGCTTTTTCCCTCTAGGATCCAGATGAAGGCGGAATCTTACAGGTTTTCATTATATAAACGGTAGTAGCCTTGAGGAAAACCGCATACTGGGCATATTAGCGGGGCACAGTTCCCGGACATGACATTACCGCACTGCATGCAGGTCCAAAGCGTTTCGACTGGTTTACAAAACACCTCATTCTGCATGACGTTATCGTACAGGGTAGAAAATCTGCTACTAATATTGTAGTCTATATTGGCAACACCTGCAAATAGTGCAGCAATATTCATATACCCTTCTTCTCGTGCAATTCTAGCAAATTCCTGATATTGATTATTTGCCAAATTGAATTCATTCTCTCTGGTTTGCATAAGTGCTTCCGCAGTATTTGGAAGTGTGCCTTGATTTTGTTGCCTTAACCAGATTCTTGCATGTTCTTTATTATTGATAGAGGTTGCATCATAGATATTCCCTATCTCGATATACCCTTCTTGTCTTGCAATATCAGCAAAAATTCTGTCTCTTGTACTGGCAATAGCTTCCTCATTATAGGCTATGCCTAAATTCGTATAAGTTCTGCTTTTTTCAAATTCCATTGTACTCCTTAGCCACGTATAAGATATATTAAAAGATATTTAATTAATATTTATATTATTACTGTTTATGACATTAAAGTGATTTTTGTTTGCTTGTTATGATGAGGAACCGCTTGAGCGTGGACAAAAGTAACTATTTGTATTTTATATGTATATTAGACAAGATAAACAGGAAAGATAATCTTTGTAATTTAGATAAAATTACATATTTTGAGAATTTCACCAAGCCCAAAGGAGAGAATATATGGAGAGCAAATGCAATACCCAAGAGAAATTTAAGCAGCTGCAAATATTTATTGACAACATGGAAGACAGAAGGGGAGCGTTAATTGCTGTACTTCACAAGGCGCAGAAACTCTATGGATATTTGTCAAATGATGTGATTTTCTATATTGCAGAAAAACTTGAAATCCCCAGTGCGAAAGTTTTCGGTGTGATTAGTTTTTACTCTTACTTTACCACAGTACCAAGAGGAAAGTACGTGATCAACGTATGTCTTGGAACCGCTTGTTTTGTAAGAGGTTCTGAAGCGATAATGAGAGAATTTGAAAAAATCTTGAATATTAAGGCAGGTGAAACAACCGAAGACAAGAAATTTACGTTATCAGGACTAAGATGCATTGGTGCCTGCGGACTTGCTCCAGTCGTGATGGTTAATGATAAGGTTTATGGAAGAGTAGAACTGAATCAGGTTAAAACAATTCTTAAAGAATATCAGGAGGCTGAGTGATGGCGAAGTTAAAGACGATAGAAGATCTTAAAAAGATCAGACAGGCAGCTCTTGATCAATTAGACTTAAGGTCCACTGCTGAATCTGAAGATAAGGTTTTAGTCCGGGTGGGAATGGCCACCTGCGGGATTGCCAGCGGTGCCAGAACGACCATGAAGGCCATACTGGATGAAATTGCTAAACAGGGACTTGTCAATGTTTCCGTAACCCAGACCGGCTGTATGGGGTATTGTGCCCAGGAACCGGTGGTGGAAGTGGTCTCCAATAGCATGCCGCCTGTTCTATATGGAAAAGTGGACGAGAAAAGAGGACGAGAAATCGTGATTGAACATATAAAGAATGGCCGCCTTCTCCAAAATGCGATCATCAATCAATCATTTGAAAACCTGAAATGAAGGAGGAGGGCTTATGAGTAACTTCAGAATGCATTTACTGGTCTGCGGAGGGACCGGATGTACCGCTTCCGACAGTCTGGAACTTGTAAAGATGCTAAAGGAATCCATTAAAAAACATGAAATTACCAATGAGGTGGAAGTTGTCGTTACCGGATGCTTTGGGTTTTGTGAGAAAGGTCCGATCTTAAAAGTTTATCCGGATAATGTATTTTATATCACGGTAAAGCCGGAGGATGCAGAGGAAATTATTACGGAGCATGTGATAAAAGGCCGTAAAGTGGAACGTCTTTTGTATGTAGAGCCAAATACGAAAGAAAGATTAGAAGGACAAAACGCCATTCCTTTCTATAAAAAGCAAGTCCGGAGAGCACTTAGGAATTGTGGATTTATCAACCCAGAAGATATCAATGAATACATTGCGGTAGATGGGTACCAGGCATTGGCAAAATGCTTAACGGAAATGAGCCCTGATGAAGTAATTGATACAGTTGTTCAGTCAGGTCTAAGGGGGAGAGGCGGCGGTGGCTACCCAACCGGTCTGAAATGGAGCTATACAAGCCAGAATCAGTCGGATGAAAAATATATTATATGTAATGCAGATGAAGGAGATCCAGGTGCATTTATGGACCGGTCCATACTAGAAGGAGATCCGCATTCAGTTCTTGAAGCAATGGCAATTGCAGGCTATGCCATAGGAGCCCAGTATGGATACATTTATATCAGAGCGGAATACCCCCTTGCGATCAGTCGGCTTGAAATTGCCATAAAACAGGCACGGAAACTGGGGCTTTTGGGAGCGGATATTTTTTCAACAGGATTCAATTTTAATATTGAATTACGGTATGGCGCAGGTGCGTTTGTATGCGGAGAAGAGACGGCCCTCATTCATTCTGTCGAAGGAAAACGTGGGGAACCCAGTTCAAAACCTCCGTTTCCGGCTCAAAAAGGTGTTTGGGATAAACCCTCCTGCGTGAATAATGTTGAGACATTTGCCAATATATCGCCGATCTTTTTAAATGGTCCGGACTGGTTTAAGAAGATCGGTACGGAGAAGTCACCAGGCACAAAAGTCTTTGCCTTGGCTGGTAAGGTAAATAATGTGGGGCTGGTAGAAGTACCGATGGGCATTACCTTAAGAGAGGTCATCTTTGATATCGGCGGAGGCATAAAGAATAACAAAAAGTTCAAAGCGGTGCAGACAGGAGGTCCCTCCGGAGGCTGTATCACAAACGAAAATTTAGATATTCCCATTGATTATGAGTCACTGAACAGCGTTGGTTCTATGATGGGATCCGGTGGAATGATTGTTATGGATGAGGAAAACTGTATGGTAGACATTGCAAAGTTTTATCTTGAATTTACCAAGGATGAGTCTTGCGGAAAATGTACCCCCTGCCGGATCGGAAATACAAGGATGCTGGAGATACTTGAAAAAATAACAAAAGGAAATGGTACGGAACAGGATTTGGCTGATCTGGTAGAGTTAGGGGAGGTCATTAAGGATACATCCCTGTGTGGACTTGGACAAACATCTCCCAATCCTGTACTTAGTACATTGCATTTTTTCAAAGATGAATATCTGGCCCATGTAAAGGAGAAACGATGTCCCGCCGGAGTTTGCCAGTCACTTTTTTCCTTTCATATTTTACCGGAAAAGTGTGTAGGCTGTACGGCATGTGCAAGAATCTGTCCGGTGCTCTGCATCGAGGGAGAACCGAAAAAGGTTCATGTGATTGATCAGTCAAAGTGTATCAAGTGCAGTGCATGTTATAATACATGTAAATTTAATGCGATAGAAAAAGGGTAAGGAAGGAGTGAGATTATGGGGTTGGTCAACGTTACAATCAATAATCAAAAGATTGCAGTAGAGGGAGGAACAACCATTCTGGAAGCTGCAAAAAAACTGGATATTCGGATACCCACACTCTGCTATCTTAATCTGGAACATGTTAAAACGGTAAATGGCTCTGCTTCCTGCCGAGTCTGTGTGGTGGAAGTGGAGGGAAGGAGAAATCTTGCCCCTTCCTGTGCGACTCCTGTTTCAGAGGGCATGGTGGTCAGAACAAACACCTTAAGATGTATTAAAGCAAGAAGACTGGTAGTGGAATTATTATTATCCAATCATCCGACAGACTGTCTGATCTGTGAAAAGAATTTAAGCTGTGAATTGCAGGCGCTGGCAGCAGAGCTGGATATACGCCGGATAAAGTTTCATGGGGTAAGGGCAACGCATGAAAAGGATATCTCGAGTAAGGCAATTATACGAAATATGGATAAATGTATTTTATGCAGAAGATGTGAGACTATGTGCAATGAGGTACAGACGGTCAATGTGTATTCTGCAGTAAACCGGGGATTTGATACGTTCATAGCACCGGCACTTAATTTACCCATGAATGAATCTATCTGTACCTTTTGCGGACAGTGTGTTTCCGTATGCCCCACCGCTGCTTTAACCGTAGCGAACGATATTCCCAATGTATGGGAAGCATTGAATGCGAAAGACAAATTCGTCATCGTTCAGACAGCACCTGCAGTGCGGGTCGCTCTAGGAGAGAAATTTGGTGCAGAACCAGGAACGGTGGTCACAGGAAAAATGGTGGCTGCTCTTAGAATGTTGGGGTTTGATAAAGTTTTTGACACAGATTTTGCCGCAGATCTTACCATTATGGAAGAAGCAACGGAATTCATTCACCGGCTGCAGCATGGGGGAAGGCTTCCTATACTCACAAGCTGTTGCCCGGGCTGGGTCAAGTTTTTTGAACATCAGTTCAGTGATCTCTTAGATATACCGTCTACTTGCAAATCCCCTCATGAGATGTTTGGTGTGATCGCGAAAACTTATTATGCACAAAAGATTGGGATCGATCCTAAGGATATGTTTGTGGTCTCTATTATGCCTTGCCTGGCAAAGAAGTATGAAGCAGCCAGACCTGAGCTTATGCATGATGATATACAGGATGTGGATGCGGTATTAACGACAAGAGAACTGGGCGATATGTTAAAAGAAGCCAATATTGATCTGATGAATTTAACGGATGAAGAATATGATGAACCGCTGGGAGAATCGACGGGTGCATCTGTTATATTTGGAACCACCGGAGGTGTTATAGAGGCAGCATTAAGAACTGCATATGAATGGCTTACCAATGAAACCCTTGAAAAGGTGGAGTTTCATGCGCTTAGGGGGTTTGATGGAATCAAGGAGGCAGTGGTTAAGATTAATGACCAGGATATCAATATTGCAGTTGCCCATGGTCTTGGCAATGCAAGAAAGATTCTGGAGGATATAAGAGCCGGTAAATCCCATTACCATGCCATTGAGATCATGGCCTGTCCAGGAGGTTGTATTGGCGGCGGCGGTCAGCCCTATCATTTTGGGGATTTCGATGTTTTGAAAAAACGAATGGAAGGCATATATAAAGAAGATAAAAGCAAGAAATACAGAAAGTCACATGAAAATCCCGCTATAAAAAAACTTTATGAAGAATTTCTTGGGGAACCCTGTGGAGAAAAAGCACATGAACTTCTTCATACTTATTATGTAAAACGAGAGAATATGTAAATCAGTACTATTATATGAAAACGTATTAATACAATAAGTATAAGAAAATAAATAAGGTAATTCATGAATTCTGTAGATATTGAAAAAATTTACAGCAATGAGTATGCAGATTTTTTTGTTAATTTTTGCGCAGATACATCTATCCTGGAACAATACGAAATAGGTTCCATTCATGTAATAAATATTTTATATGCAGTTGCACATCTTCCGGTCAGTATTATGACGGATAATGTGATATCGAGAATGGGATATGCTTCGATCCCATCTTTGTTTGGTTTGGTCAGTCAGATAAGTCTAGAGGCATCTGGAATACCGGCTATTCGTAATAATCCCAGTTTAAATTTAAGGGGAAGGGGAGTATTAATCGGCATTGTGGATACCGGTATCGATTATACAAATCCTGTTTTCCAGTATAATGATAAAACAACAAAGGTAGCCAGAATCTGGGACCAGACGATCATACCGAAAAATGGCCAGGATAATGTACCTTATGGTACGGAATATTCGAGAGAACAGATCAATGAAGCTTTGCAGGCGGATGATCCATACCGGATTGTACCATCAAGGGATGAGATTGGTCATGGTACCATGCTTGCAGGAATTGCAGCAGGAAACGAAGATTTTCAAAATGGATTTTCCGGCGTTGCCCCAGATTCTGAGTTAGTGATTGTAAAAATGAAACCGGCAAAACCCTATTTAAAAGAATTTTTCCGGATACCTGAAGATGCAATCGCCTATCAGGAAACAGATCTTATTTATGGTATCCAGTATTTAAACGATTATGCTGCCTCAAGAGATCAGCCGATTGTCTTGTGTATTGCTGTGGATACGGCACAGTATGCACATGATGGAAGAGGTACCACAAGCAATTGGTTATCGTTCATTTCATCTAGGCCGAGATTAGGAATATTAATTGCAGTTGGCAATGAAGGAATTGCAAGGAGGCATTACGGGGGAATTATTACAGAGGAGAGTGGACATAAAACAGTGGAATTGAATGTTGGTCCGGATGAAAGCGGATTTTCCATGGAGCTATGGGGAACCATACCGAATACTTTTTTTATTGATATTACAACTCCTTCCGGTGAATATATACCAACAATTACTCTCCGGTTTGATGAGACCAGAAAATTTTCTTTTATATTTGATCCTACAATTATTTATGTGGATTCTCAGCTTGTGGAATCTCAGAGTGGTGATCAGCTGATCCTGCTTCGATTTACAAGTCCATCCCAGGGAAGGTGGAAATTTAATGTATACAGCAGAGGGATTTTTCCTATTAGTTTCAATATGTGGCTTCCAATGGGGGATTTTATAGGACCGGATACGTTTTTTATTAATTCTGATCCGAATGTCACACTACTTTCTCTATCTTGTGCCATTACACCTATTTCCGTAACTGCGTATAATACAGCAGATAATAGTCTTTATATAAACGCCGGGAGAGGGTACACACGCATCAATGTAGTAAAGCCGGAAATTGCCGCTCCTGGAGTCAATATATTAAGTCCATCATTGAACCAAGGATTTGTCCGGGTGACGGGTACAAGTGCTGCAGTTGCCCATGCAGCAGGAGCGGCGGCCCTCATGTTTGAATGGGGAATCGTGAAAGGAAATTATCCGAAAATGAGCACGGAGGATTTAAAGGTTTTTATGATACGTGGGGCCAAAAGAAAAGCGGATCTTGTATATCCGAACTATGAATGGGGGTATGGAATACTTGATGTATTTAATATCTTTGGGGCACTTATTGTCTAATGTTGATTGGAGGTGATTCGGATGATGCCAGAAGACAGCTTTAAGATAACCAGCAATGACTATATGGATTTAATTATTCAATATAACGGGAATCTTAATAGACTAAAGCAACATGAAGAAAATTCTGTACATATTATAAATCCGGATTATGCGGGTGTTTATTTACCAATATCTCAGGTCACGCCTCAGCTAATTAGCGATTATGGATATTCAGGAATTCCTCAATGCTATTCCCTACAAAGTTATGAAAGCCTGGTTGCATCAGGTGTCACAAGCTTGCGGAGTATACCAGCACTTAATTTGAGGGGAGAGGGGGTACTCGTAGGGTTCGTTGATACCGGCATTGATTATACGAATCCTGTTTTTCTCAAAGAAGATGGAACGACAAAAATAGCGGCAATCTGGGACCAGACCATAGAGAGTGGTCCATATCCGGAATTAAGATTTCCTGCATACTATGGGACAGAATATACGGCGGATCAAATTAACCAGGCATTGAACAGCACGGACCCGTTGGCGGTTGTTCCCAGTATGGATGTAAATGGTCATGGCACCATGCTGGCTGGAATTGCAGCCGGTTCGGAAAATAAGGGGAATCAATTTGAGGGCGTTGTTCCAGACGCAGAATTGTTAGTCGTAAAACTGAAACAGGCAAAAAAAAATCTAACGGATTACTACTTTATTCCTCCCGATGTGATCTGTTATCAGGAAACTGACATAACCTGGGGGGTTCAGTATTTAATCAATACAGCAGATAAGTTAAAACGGCCGCTGGTAGTCTGTATTGCCGTAGGAACGTCTCAGGGTTCACATAGTAATAATGGGTTGCTGCCCTCATTGTTAAGGATAGTAGGTGACTGCCCTGAGGTGGGAATTACGGTTGCTGCAGGAAATGAAGCACAAGCAAGAAGACATTATTATAGTATTCTTGATCTTGAGAAAACAGTTACGGTAGAATTAAATGTTGCACCGGATGAATATGGGTTTACGATGGAGCTATGGGGAAATCCTCCCATGATCTATACATTAGATGTTTTATCCCCCTCGGGTGAATTCGTTCCATCAATTCCTCAGCGGCTGTTTGAAACCAAGGTGGTACGTTTTATATTTGACCAGACAGTTCTTTATATAAATTATATTATGATTGAACAGGACACTGGAAAACAGGTTATAATATTACGTTTTGAAAATCCGGTACAGGGGATCTGGAGGTTTCGGGTAACCGGTAGGGGGGATCTGCCTGGAGAGTTCCACATATGGCTGCCTTCTGGTGATTTTATATCGAATGATACATTTTTCTTTAATTCAAACCCCTATACGACCATAACATCACCTGGAAACAGTCTCGTACCAATTACTGTGACAGCATATGATGCAGCAACGGGAGCTTTATATCCACAGTCAGGAAAAGGATTTTCAACATCAAACATTATAAACCCGGATCTGACAGCTCCAGGTGTTAACGTGGTTTGTCCGACTTTAAACAATGAATTTACGACCATAACGGGTACGGGTGCGGCGGCGGCACATACGGCTGGAATAGCGGCCATGATATTTGAATGGGGGATTGTAAATAATAATTACCCCAGGCTTGATACCGTAGGAGTAAAAAAATTTCTTCTTCGGGGAGCGAAAAGAGACCGTGATCTTTTATACCCCAATCAGAATTGGGGCTATGGAATAGTGGATATTTATAATTCATATAATATCTTCAGATCGATTATATAAACATTGATCAGGTGGCACCGAATATTATCTATCATAAGGATAGTTGAAGAGGGAAGAAGGCGGTTAAACGGTTTGTAACGAATAAGTTAATTATACAAAAAAAGAATGCCGAAAGATTTCAGCACTCTATACAACATCATATCAAAATCCATAATATAAGTCTACTATTTTCTGTGAAAAATAGTAGACTTATATTTATAAATAGGTTGGTGGAGGAATGGATATGATCAGAAAAAGAAAAATAAAAAATGCATTTACAAATGAGATTCAGCCCGATGGAAGTAGTATAAATATTATTGATCCTTATACAGGGTGTCAGATTCAATGTCCTTATTGTTTTCAAATGGGGAATAGGAATTGGAGCAAAGATATATTTATTAATACAAATATCGCAGATCTATTAAAATTACAAGTGAAAGAACAACATGGATCAGATTTGTATATAGGAAGTATGTGTGATCCCTATATGGATTTAGAAAAGCAGTATCGGCTTACTCATAAATGCCTAAAAACATTAAGGAATTGTGATTCCCATGTATTTATAACTACAAAATCAGATAACCAATTAATATTAGAGGACATCGAATTATTGAAAAGCTTTAAAGTGCCGGTTACAGTATTATTCGGTTTATCAAATGTAAATCAAGCCGGTAAGGGAAAAAATCATATGAATATTAAAGTTGCAAATATCTTAAAAATGGAAGGACTGGATGTCTGGGTATTTATTACACCGGTTCTTCCATATGTAATGAACATTGAGGAAATGATAGAAGCCTTAGATAAAAAGATACCAGTGTATTTTGACAAATTGCGTGTGATGACGAAAGGAGAACAGGATAAAAAGGTTTATCATTGGATAAATAGCTGCTATCCTCAGTATAGCAGCCATTACAAAAAAATATTATTTGAAAAAGATGAAACCTATTATAACAATCTTTTTGAGCGTTACCGAAATGATAGTAATATTTATTTTATGACTAATATTTGGGAAGTGTGAGAGCGGTTTTTACCTTTAATCGATGAAGGAATTGATCAATGTTTTCTCTTTCCTGTTCCGGGTTTGCATTTGTCCTTCCCATTCGGTCACACCAGCCAAGCAGTGCTACATCGTTTACGTTGGTATTTCTTTTTAACCCTTCAATATCAGCAAATGGAAGGTTTTTCGTTACATAAAGAATGTGCATATGATAATAAATCAGGTGGACGATTGTTTGTTGAAAGGATTGTTCCAGATTTAATTTATCAAGAAATTCTTCTGCAAGTTTTGCACCGGCTCGGTCATGATCATAGGATGTAATCTTTCCTTTTCTTGTACTTGTTGTGGTTGCTTTTCCAATATCATGTAAAAGCGCAGCCCACATAAAGACTTTGGGATTTGTACTTTTATGTTTCACTTGTGCCGCTTGGTTAACTACTAGCATTGTATGAACCCAGGCATCTCCTTCCGGATGATATTTGGGCGATTGTGGGATCCCTTTCAAACACTGGATAAGTCGAAATGGATATTCTCTAAATTGAGGAGTATCACAAATGGAATTTAAATAATGAGAGGGAGTTTCATCTTGTAATAAGTGGAGTTCTATTTCCTGATAGAATTGTTTTGCATTCATAGTATTTTTCCTTTTAAATGTAAGATATTTATAGTCTTTCAACATTAGTAAAAACTATGCGGACTAAAAGGTGAAAAGAGTGTAGCCCCAATGGTGATTTCGCTTGTTACAAAAGTTGAAAAATATGTAGAAATATGGTAATATATGTAACAAACATGAAAAAGGGGGAGAGAAAATGGTAAATTTAATATTTTACATTCTAGTAGCGGTTGCCTTGGGTGGCGTAATAGTGAAGAAGTTAAAGAAATAAAAAGTTATGATGGCAGTTAGGATATGAAAAAGCCCCGTCTGGATGATCAAAGAGGATAACCCATACGGGCTTTTAGGTAGATCTTATTCTTTTAGCAATCCGTTTTCGTCTACCTCGTACTCATCAATGCTAGTATTAAAAGCGAGGGTTCCGTCCGCATAGAAGTAATACCAATTGCTGTTTTCCGTTGTGCCAGTATTCAACCATCCTGTGATGGCTTTGCCATCCCGGTAGTACAGAAACTGGCCGCTGTCGTTTCTTACCCACCCTTGTGTGGTGGCAGGATCTATGGTCAGCTTTCGATACCGGAAAAGTATAATGCTGGCTTGTGCTCGGGTGACGTTGTTGTTTGGATTGAATTGATTGTTGATTTCTCCCATCATAATACCAGCTTGCTGCATGGATCTTACAGCTGTTTGATAGGTTCGGTCAATGCTGTTTTTGTCCGCATAGATTTTAACTTCTCTGGTAACAGGCAAAGTACCTCCATCTATAATCTTTGTGTAATTGTTAAGGATTACCGCCATTTCCCCACGCGTTACGACCTGGTCTGGGGAGAATTGCTTTGTATCTTTCAAAAGGCCTTTTTTGTATGCCCATTCGGTGTTTAACTTGGTGTCTACATTTGCCAGGTTACCAAGGGCGGTAATTAATTCTCCCCAAGTAAACGGGGAATCCGGTGAAAATACTGTTTCAGAAGTTCCGGTAAGCAGGCCCCGACTGGTAACATAGTCAATTGCTTCCTTTGCCCAATGAGAAGATACATCCGTGAATCTACTTGATGGGGCGATATATCCTACACCGCTTGTAACAAAATGATTGGTGGAGAATAGGATTCCCTTTTTGTTTGTATCATAGGCGGAGTCGGGAATACGGACTGCATGTCCCTCCTCATCCAATGATACCCCATATAAATATCCTGTTTCTTCATCTCGACTAGGTTTATAAGGGATCAGGATCGTTACTCGGCCATTGCCAAGGGATGAAATTTCGACCGTTTTTCCATTTTTTATAAAGCTGGTGGTTACGTGATATACCGGTCTGTTATGCATTAAGTTTCGTGCTTGTACCGAAAGATTTTGTTCGGGTGTTACGTTGAGAGTCACATCACCTGTACTTTGGCTGCGAATTTCTTTTAATGCATCTAAGTCAAGAGATAAGGAAATCCGACTGGAGCTTATTTCAAATCGTTTCACATACTGATCCGTTAAAAGTTTCATTATATGCGCAGGTAGTACCAATTCAAGGGTTTGGGAGCCGGCTTCCTCTTTTACTTTAAGAGATACACCTATGCCATTTGCGGTTCTACCTTTGGCCTTGGCTTCTGCCCATGCCTTCGTAATGGCATTTAAAATCGTATTTTCTAAAATAATCCCTGATGATTTTCCGTTTTCAATGGCAGCAGGAGAGATTTCTTCTTGGCCCATGGTAGGCAACCCCACCGGTTGATCGTAAATTGAGGAATCCGTTTCTGAGTGACTACTGTTGCGGCTAGACCCCCCTGTCTGACTTGTGTCGGTGTAACCGATTGCATAGGTTGAAAAGTTTCTGGTATAAATAGTGATTGCGTCGGATCCGATCACAAAATGTTCGCCGTTTTCATCCGCAGAACCACTTTGAAGTGTCTGTACAATGCCATTATGTACCCGGTATACCGTAAGTCCTGTTTTTCCCTGCAGATTTTCTGGAAGAGGGAGTACAATTTTCAGGATGCCAGGCAGAGTTTCCAGTCTTTCCGGTGCGCCCTGCGTATTGCTTCCTGTCTGTGTTTTATAGACTGACAGGTCAAGATAAAATCCTATGTTTTTGCCGTTGGCTGCATGGGTGATTTTCTCTGCTTCCGCCTTGATTTCATCTCTGGTCTTTAAGCGGGCGACAAGTTTAATTTCCACTTGATTTCCGGTGGTTTGAGCATAGACTCTGTCATTCTCCGTAAATTGGTTCTCTAAATTTCCAACAACAATATTTGGTGCCTCGTCCTGTATCTCTACGACACTGTTGGTATTGGCAGCAGGAAGATGAATTCCTTCGCTGAAAACATAATCTTCATGGTCAACATGAACTAAAAGTGTGAGAACCTTGTTGCCTTTGCTTATGATTAGATTATAGGAGCCATTTGGTATGCCTGTTATGGTAAAGTGCCCATTAACATCCGTAATGGCGGAGCCGACTTGCAAAATTCCATGCTTTAACACCATTTTAGTCTCGGCAGCCGGCTTCTTGTTCTCACCTTCCAATACCATGCCGGAGACGGAATAAGTTTCAGCTGGAGCAGGCGACACAGAGTTAGAAGGGGAGGAGGAAGTTCCTGTACCAATTGCATTCCTAGCTGTAATCGTGAAGGTATAGGAAGTACCATTAGTAAGTCCCGTTACCATGATGGGGCTGGAGGTTCCCGTAAAGGTCTCGCCGCCTGGGTTAACAGTCACAGTATAATTAAGAATTGGGCTGCCGCCGTTGTCTTTTGGTGGAGTAAAGCTTACAACTGCTTTTTTATCACCGGAAACGGCAGTAACATCAGTCGGTGCCCCTGGTAGTTTGGCAGAAATTTCTTTCTGGATGGTTTCTTCCGGGACCGAATTGTCATTCTCTGAAACAACTGCGGTTTTATCGAGATACCCAGGTGCTGACAGGGTGTGGGTACCTTTGGGCAGCCATATATAGGCCAGACCATCGGCTTTTGTAACCGCTCTATAGGTATAGATTCCATGGGTGCCTATGACATCTGATGACAAGTCTATTTCTTCGGCTGGATTTGCCAATACTTTCATAAGATAAACATCATCGCCATCCACATTTTTAATGGAACGGGAGACGTTTCCTTCCATGGAAATAGAACCAATGTTCCCAGTGGAAACGTAAATGTTTTTTCCCGTAATTGATTTATTCACTCCGGTTGCACCTTGTCCACCCTGGATATAGACGTTACCTGCGTCATCTGATATTTTTACAGTTCCTGGATGCAGTTTCGTTCCCCCGGACATTCCATATGCTCGGAGGCCGATTCCACCAACACCCGTTTTACCATTGCCACCGGTTGCAGTGATTTCTGTATCGTTTTCAATATAAATGGAGCCGTAATAGGCAAAAACTCCATAGGAACCATTGAGATCACTATTTCCGCCTGTGGCAATGATCGTACCTCCGGACAATTTGGTATCTCCATAATAGCTGAACAATCCGCTGGAACCGTTGGTCCCGCCATTCCCGCCTGCGGCGGTAATGGTGCCCCCACTAATATTTAAATCATTTTCAAAGACAAAAACTCCATAACTTCCATTTCCATTTTGGCTATTGCCACCTGCAGCAGTAACGATACCGCCATTTATGTTCAGCTCATTAAATGCATAGAGTCCGCTGCCAGGGGTTTTCTTAACGGAATCTCCTCCCACAGCTGTTACAGATCCGCTTTCAATGGTAATATTACCTCCCTTTGAATGGTCAGCGCCGAGGAAATATGCTTGGATGGCAGATCCTCCCTTCCCAGAATCGGGAGAGACGTTTTCTCCGCCATATGCATTCACCGTTGCGTCTCCAATGAAAAGATCTCCCCAGGCAAGCAGGATTCCGCCTCCACCGTTATGGCTCTGCGTGGATCCGCCGTTTGCATTTACGGTAACGCCTCCGTCAATCGTTAACTTTGTCCCTTGAGTTAAAGTAAAGGTTTCCATATAGATACCGTTCCCGCCACTACTATTATTGTCCGTGGAGTTTCCACCACTTGCGGTTAACGTACCATCGCCGGCTATGAGAAGATTCTGTCCATATATGGAATGAATGGCATTTCCATAGCTGAAACCTTTTATCGTACAGTCTCCGCTTACAAGAAGTTTCATCTGACCTGTTTCTGCATCACCTTTATGAAGTATGATGCCTGAGGAATCCATACCTGGTCTATCGGGCGCAGTGATATCAAGATCCTTTAAATTCAACGTAATATTATGATGAACCTCGATGTATGTGTTGTCACATGAAATGGAATTTCCTTCAATGGTAACGGTGGAAAGATGCTCTGATTGAACATCAATTTTAAGGTTTGCGGTGGGAGATTTAAGAATTGTTAGGGTATCGTCGTTTCCGGACAGTATGATAGACTGATCAGAGCCGGTCCATTGATAGCCGGTTTCACCAATTTTATAATCTGGATTTGATTGCAAAGGAGTGACGGTAAAACGAACGTCAAAGCTTTCAGACGTAACGTTGCTGCCTGATACTGTAATGGCAGCTTCATAAGTTCCTGCCGCCAATCCTGTTTTTGGTGCTACGGTAAAGTTAACTGCTGTATTTGCTTCAATATTGGAAATCGTGACTTTTGAGAGAGAAAAACTGTTTGAATCCGAGCCACTTAATTCTAAAGTCAAATTCCCTGTAGGGGCATCCCCTGTATTCTGAATGCTTACATTATAGGGAGTCTGCGCTTTATAACCTTCGATAGCGTCATTGAACGTTAATTCAGGCCCGGGGACTAACTCAATAGAGGGTGATCCTGAGTCCATACGGAGCATTCCATGTGCTTGTGAAGACGTAGCTGTTTCATACTTTGTAGATACTGCAGTGGTTGATTCTTTTTCTGCCTGTGCGGTGGTTGATTCTTCCTCCGCCTGTGCAGTGGTAGACTCCTCCTCCGCCTGTGCAGTGGTAGACGCCTCCTCTGCTTGTGCAGTGGTAGATTCCTCTTCTGCCTGTGCAGTGGTAGATTCCTCCTTTGCTTCAGACGGTGTTGCCGTAGTGTACGTTCCCCCGTGAGACTTAGTACTTGATGAAGTCGTCTCTACTGCCACAGCGGATATGGGCATTAGCTCCATCATCATACATACGATAAGTAAGATGCTTAATATGCGTTTTTTCATTTGTAGTTTCCCCATTTCTTTCATTTGTAGAATCCCCTATTTTCTATGCATTTTTAATATGCAAGAGACCCGGTAGTGGTGTCTTAATCGATTTACTACACTCCTTTCATCGCTGAATTGAATGGCATTATTACCGTTTTCATGGTTACGACAGATAACAAAATTCGACAAAAATTGACGAAAATTTATTTTTTAAATTGTATCATATGCTTTTGCAATAGAAAAGCTGATTCTTTAAAGTTACAAAATAATATTTTATTTTGATTTAAATATAATTTTGTGTAGGTAGACATGCCCGTTTTTCACGACTTGTCTCACTCTGGCATAAAATATAGTAACGCTAATAGAAAAGGAGTGAGACGTATGTGTTGCTTTAATTGTAATTGTTGCAGGTGTAATTGTAGGCCTTGTTGTTATGATAATTGCGAACGGTGCAGTAGAGAAAGAAGAGAAGCATACCAGTGTGGTTACTATAATTGCTGTAGGGCACGTAATCGAAGAGTCGCGGTTTCCAACGATAACTTTAACGATAACTTAAACGATAACTTCAACGAAAATTTCAATGATAACTTAAATGATAACTTAAACGATAACTTTAGCAAAAACTTAAACGATAACTTTAGCAAAAACTTAAACGATAACTTTAGTAGAAACTTTAATGATAACTTAAGCGATAACTTTAGCGACAACTTTAGCAATAATTTTAACGATAATCTTATTTTTTTCGTTAATTATGATGCTGACGAAATTGAAAATCCTTAATAACTTATAACGACAGATATTAGTTTAAACCGCTTATCGTGTAGAAACGATAGGCGGTTTATTAATATTTCCTATAAAATTATTTGAAGAGAGTTTTTAGAAGAGCTATTTTGCTTTCCGTAACAGCACAGCACCAAATATCATAACAAAGAAAAAGACGATAAGAAAAGCAACCACAGCCATTCCGTGAGCAAACCAGGCGGCAATAATCATAAAAACACAGCCTGCAAGAGAGAGGAGGGGCATGAAAAAACGATTCACAAAGTTAAGGTCCTTTCCTTTTATCATTAACATAATAAAGATAGGAATATACAGTGCATACACCGTAACGATTGGAAGTTCAGAAGAATCAAAGCTAAAGAATCCAAACCAACTAGCGGTTAAGTTCGCTCCGTAAAAATAAAATAGCCAGGTACCGCATAGGAATAAGCCCAGGATTGCGGAATTGACAGGCATATTCGTTACAGGATCCACCTGGTTAAATATCCTTGGATTGGGACCAAGACCTCTAGCAGAAAGGGAGTAGATTCCTCTGGTACATCCAAGCATCAGCCCATTTAAGGTGCCCAGACAGGAGATGATGACAAAAATAAACAGTAGGTTTCCGCCCACTGAGGTAAAAAGCATTTGGAAAGCCAGCTTTGCCCCGGCTTCGCCTCCTGCCATGATGACCTCATTTTTGACGGTACCAGCTAATCCAATATAATAAAAGATATAGACAGCCATAGTGATGAATGTGCCTGCAATCAGAGCCAGTGGAAGATTTTTTTTCGCATTTTTAAGTTCCGCATTGATGCAGGTAGCAATGATCCAACCTTCATAGGCAAAGCTGGCGGCTACGACAGCCGTAAACAATCCGGAAGAAGTGCCAGTTGTTACAGAATGCGTAAAATTATAGGAGGTCATTCCACTGTGAAGTCCGACAAATGTCCCTGCGATTGCCATTATAAAGAGGGGAATCAGCTTGATAATCGTAGTGCTTACCTGAAATTTCCCTGCCAATACAGGGGATAATGCGTTGATGGTAAAGCTGGAGATCAAATAAAAACAGGCAATGGTCATACACTCACCTCCAGTGATGGAGAAGCCAAAGATCACACAAGTATACCGGGCAGAGACCCAGGCCAGAACGGAGGTAATCGTCGGATAATAAATAATCGCCATAAACCAGCCCACATAGTAAGCATACGTTTTTCCAACGGTAGCTTCTGCATAATCTACGATACCATTGACATACTGATATTTTGTTGCCATAACAGAGAAGGTATAGGCGCAGGATATCATAATAATACCTCCGATTACCCATGCAAGGATGCCTTGCTTTAAATTACCGCCTGTTGCAGTTAGGATTTTCTCTGCTTTAAAGAATACACCGCTTCCAATCACGATGCCGACAACCATTGCGATGGCTGTAAAAAGTCCGTATTTTTTTTCTAGTTTAGCGTCCATAGTTCATCCATTTCTGTTTTGGTATTTTTTTTATTCTAAAAATCCATTCTATATTATCACAGAATAATAGATAATTCAGTATATTTTTATTCCCATATGCATGGTTTTACAAATGCGGTGCATGAATTTTCCTTGATCGTTTAATATTTGAATCAAAAAGCAAAAAAAAAGACCACCGAAGTAGTCTTTCTTAACGCTGGTTTATACAGTCTGAACGTTAACAGCCTGTAATCCGCGGTTGCCTTCTGTTACATCAAATGTTACAGATTGTCCTTCGTCTAATGTCTTAAATCCGTCCATAGCGAGACCGGAGAAATGTACGAATACATCGTTGCCCTGCTCGTCGCAAATAAAACCAAAACCTTTTTGTGGATTAAACCACTTTACTGTACCTTTAGTCATGAAAGATACCTCCTAATAATAATATTATATTTATGCTAAAACTAAAAATCGCATATATATGTAAATCATCAATAGAATAATGACTTACGTATACATGCGAAATCATAACTTTATTAAAATACTAGTTGATCATAACATGACACTTATGAAAAGTCAAGAAAAAGATGAAAATAAAATGTTAATTTTGACGCTTGTATTTCGACTGCTCCGATAAATCGGTAATATAGTCATAAGCTTTCTTTTTCCCTTTATCTGTGAGACTTAAGTATCGATCGATGATATCAGAGACCTTCGTACGGTCACTTGGAATCATCTTATCATCGGGGATATAGACACAACCATCGGAGTGATAGCAGCCGTCAGAAGATTCTCTTATAAATATTCCATTCTTCTCGCCAGAAGAGTCCTTCTGCCACTTTGTATAATCCGCAGTATGGTGAGGGTAGGTATCATCATCCTTCCAGCCCATAAGATAAGCGGGAGTCGTATTCAAAATTTCAGCCAAGCGTTCTAGTACATTAGCAGGAACCTTCTCTATATGCCCACTTTCATATCGGAATATGGTGGATCTTGAGACTCCTAGCAGATCCGCAACATCGTCTGCACTTAATTCGAGTTGTTTTCTTCTTTCTTTAATTCTTTGACCAGTAATAGACATAATGAATCCTCCTGTATCTATCATAGCATTGGCGTTGCATATTTGCAACCAATTGGAGGTTAGTGTGGACGCTTGTATTTGGACTGCTCTGATAAATCGGTAATATAATCAGAGGCTTTCTTTTTCCCAATATCCGTAAGGCTTAGATAACGTTTAATGATATCATTGATATTCGTACGGTCACTTGGCATCATCGTATTGTTTTGAAAACAGAAACAGTCCTTCGTGTGATAACTGTCGTCAAAAGATTCCCTTAAGAACATTGCGTTCCTTTCATTAGAAGAAATGGTTTGATGAGGATAGTTATATTCATCCTTCCAACCCATAAGATAAGCAGGGGTGGTATTCAAAATTTCAGCCAATTTTTCTAAAACGTTTGCAGGGACTTTCTCTATATGTCCGCTTTCATATCGGAATATGGTAGATCTAGAGACACCCAGTAGATCTGCAACATTATCCGCACTTAGCGCTAACTGTTTTCTTCTTTCCTTTATTCTTTGACCAGTATTAGACATCATAAACCCTCCTACCTGTATCATAGCATTAATGTTGCATATTTGCAACGTTCAAAAGGTGCGTATCTGCGATTCCAGTGTTGACATTTCATCCTTCATGGGCTATCCTTATACTATGAAATAGCATAAATGCAACTAACGGGAGGTTGGCACTTTGAATACACAAATGTTAAAAGGCAAGATTGTAGAGGCTGGTACCACCCAGGAAGCAATCGCAGATGCCATAGGAATGAACCGATGTACCTTTTATCGGAAGATGAAACGCAAAGGGAATACATTTACGGTAGAAGAGATGAACAATATTGTGAAAGCCATTCCACTAAGCAAGGATGAGGCAATCAATATTTTTTTTCGTACATAAGTAGCAATAATGCAACTCTTTTCATCACATATACCTGGGGGGACTTACGTGATTATTTCCATTAATACGAAGATGATAGAGAATTTAACAAAAACAGAACGGTCAATTATTCAGTTTATCAACAGTCATGAGGATATGCTTCCGGAGCTATCAATTGTAGACATTGCATTTGATACGTATTCCTCGCCTTCTACCGTTTCCAGAGCGATACGTAAGTGTGGGCTCAATGGATTCCATGAACTAAGATACCGGTGCGGCAACCAAGTAAAGAACAAAGAAATTCAGAATATGAACGAACTTTTTAATAAGACCTTGATCGAGGCGCAGGCCGTTCAGGAGCAAATATCACTTACTGATATTCTAACCATAATTAATTGCTTAAAATCCGCTCGCCAGATCTCTGTTTTTGCAAGAGGTCTGACGACGTATGTGGGGCAGGAATTTTCTTTAAAGCTACAGCTGCTTAATTATGATGTTTTTTTCACGGATGACCCCAATATTATGCAGATTAAAGCGGCAAAGCTAGAACAACAGGATGTGTTGTTTTTGCTGTCTTTGAATGGAAAAACGAAGGAACTCATTACATCGGCGATCACTGCCAGTCAGAAGGGAAACTGTGTCATAACCTGTTGCTGCAACCCAAACTCTGAACTAATTGCCTATAGCAGACATACCCTTGTTGGATACAAACATTCGCACCATGCCATCAAAGAATTTGAAGTTTCCTCAAGAATTGCACTTTACATGATTTGCAGAATTATCATCGATTACATATCAGCAGAGTCTTAACTCCACTCGTTTGCTTAACCAGTTTCTTTTTGAAAATGAAAAAGCGCTAGAAGGTATCTTTACCCCCATTGTTTTCAGTTTCTGAAAAGATTTTCATTCAGCGGATGTCTATAATAGAAATTGAATCGAACAATAGGAATCAGCAAATGAATAAGTGAGGTGGGAACATGATCTATACGTTAACAACAAACCCTGCAATTGATGTGAATCTTCATTCCCATGGGATTTATGGAAGAGTAGTAAACCGAACCTTTGATGCGGTTTACACACCCAATGGAAAAGGACTGAATGTAAGTTATTGCTTGAGACGTTTTGCCACTGAGTCTGCAGTTTTAGGCTTTTTCGGAGACTTTTCGGGACAGTACATCATCGAGAATACGAAAGAAAATTATATTAAAACATATCCCATTTGGGTAGAGGATACAACCAGAATCAATATTTTTTTAAATGATGGAAAGGAGGAATATAAATTTGTAAATGAAGGGGCATATGTACCCCCCAATAAGCAAAGGGATATGTGTATGATGATAGATGGGCTTGATGACCTAGATACGTTAGTGGTCAGTGGGAGCCTTTCGAAAGGAATGGAGAATTCGTTTTACGATGAAATAATGGAGATTTGCCAGACAAAGAAAACCAAAGTTATCTTGGATATTAGTTCTTCCTATCTAAAGAAGCTGATGGAGTATCGTCCCTTTCTCATCAAACCAAACGACGAAGAGATACAAGATATCTTTGGGATTGTTATGAGAGATGAGGAAGATATCAAAGATACTCTGCATTTTCTCCATGAGAATGGAGCCCAGAATGTTCTCTTAACCCTTGGGGAACGTGGCTCTTATTTTTATAATGGCAAATCCATATACGGTGCAGGGACCAAAGAAATCATCCAGATTAGCTCTGCCTGTGCCGGAGATGCTTCCCTCGCGGGGTTTCTAAGCGTATGGCTAGAGAAACCAGATAACATAGAGGCAGCGTTAAAACGTTCCGCTGCAGTGGGGGCTAATGTAGCAGAAAGCAATGGGCTGGGACGTATGGATCGGGTCCATGAATATCAAAAAGAAATATTGGTACGAAAGGTGGAATGAGTATGAGAATACTTGGAGTAACGGGGTGTCCCACAGGGATTGCCCATACGTTTATGGCAGAAAAAGCCTTAAAGGTGGCAGCCAAAAAACTGGGATGCGAGATTAAAGTTGAGACCAATGGAGCCATAGGGGTTGAACATCCATTGACAGAGGAGGACATCTTAGGGGCAGATGCTGTTATCGTTGCCAGTGACAAATCGGTGGATTTAGACCGATTCAATGGAAAACCGGTTTTAGTCGTATCGGTTTCTCAGGGAGTCAGCAAAGCAGAAGAACTGATTCAAACCTGTTTAGAAGGAAATGTGCCGGTTCGAGGTGGGGTTAGAAGTACAAATGAAAGGAAGCAGAAGAATCTTCATGGAGTGCATCAGATTTATACCCATTTGATGAATGGAGTGTCCCATATGCTGCCCTTTGTTGTGGCAGGAGGTGTTTTGACGGCTATTTCATTTCTCTGGGGAATTTATTCTTTTGATCCGGCATCGGAACAATACAACCGCATTGCGGCGCTGCTAAAATCTGTGGGCGGGTATTCGATGGGGCTTATGGTTCCGGTTCTTAGCGCATTTATTGCCCAGTCGATTGGGGGACGTCCTGGTCTGATCGCTGGAATGGTGGGTGGTATGATTGCAGCAAATACTGATTCTGGATTTTTGGGAGGAATCATTGCCGGTTTTCTTGCTGGTTATCTGGCGCTTTTTGTAGTTCAGGCGCTAAAAGGACTGCCAAGGCAGCTAGAAGGGCTGAAATCAATTTTTATTGTCCCCATTGTTACGGTTGGTGGGGTGGGTATCATAATGATGCTATTTAGCCAGCCGTGTGCGGCATTGAATCAATTTATGATGACAGGGTTATCAAAGATTCAAAACACCAGTCCGGTTCTTTTGGGAATTGTAATTGGCTGTATGAGTGCGTTTGATATGGGTGGTCCAGTGAACAAAGCCGCTTATGTAACCGGGACAGTTTTGCTTTCACAGGGGAATGCCTTTTTTATGGCTGGTGTGTCAGCTGCCTGTATCACTCCGCCTCTTGTATTTGCAATTGCTGCTACTCTTAAGAAAAATCGATTTTCGAAGGAGGACCGGACAGCGGCACTCATTAATTACATACTGGGATCAACCCACATCACGGAAGGTGCCATACCATTTGCAGCCAAGAATCCGTTAAAGGTAATTCCTATTTTAATGGTGGGATCTTCCATATCAGCAGTTGCTACCTACCTATTAAAAATTGAGGTTCCGGCACCTCATGGGGGATTTTTAATTTTGGGATTGGTGAATAAACCAATTGCATGGGTTGCCTGTATCCTGCTGGGTTCTTTCATAGGAGCTTTCTTATATCTTATGGTAACTCCAGTTGTTTTAAGTGAAGAGGAAAACGCAGAGAAAGCAGGCAGTCTGCCTTTGCCAGAACCAATGTATCGGGAAGAAATCGTATGCCTTTCTCTTAAAAAGACTCAAAAAGAAGAAGTAATTGACGAAATGATCCAAATGCTTTACACAGATGGAGTCATCAACGATAGAGCCGCATTTAAAAAAGACATCTTAGAGCGAGAGTCGATTTCTTCCACTGCATTTGGGGGTGGGATCGCCATTCCTCATGCAAAATCTAAGTCTGTAATTCGATCCGGAGTAGCGGTTGGCTTGTCTAAGAGAGGAATTGTCTTTGATTCTGTGGATCGGGAACCGGTATCAGCGGTTTTTATGATTGCTGCGAGTGAAAAGGAAGAAGAGATTCATTTAAAGTTATTGTCTGAGTTGTCGCAGAAATTAATGGAACCTGCGTTGTATGAGCGCCTAAAGAAATGTACGTCGAAAAAAGAAGTTGTTAAACTACTTTCACAGGAATAGGAGAGAACTATGTCGTTGGTTACTACAAAAGATATGTTACTGGATGCACAGATAAAGCATTATGGAGTTGGCGCTTTTAATGTAGAAAATATGGAAATGGTTATGGGTGTTATTGAGGCGGCGGAAACCCTTCACTCCCCTGTTATATTACAGACAACGCCATCTACGGTGGATTATGGTGGGCTGAATCAATATTATGCAAGTGTGAAAGCAGCAGCAGAACGGGCAAGTGTTCCGGTGGCGCTTCATTTGGATCATGGTAATAGCTTTAAACTGGCAATTCAGGCATTACGGGAGGGCTACACGTCTATTATGATTGATGGCTCTCAGGAAGTACTGGAAGTCAATGCGGCAATGACAAAGCGGGTGGTAAGCGTATGCCGGCAATGTCACATTCCCGTGGAAGGGGAACTTGGACGTGTGGGAGGAAAAGAGGATCACTTAGAAGGTGGAAGCAGTGGGCTTACCTCACCAGAGGAAGCTGAATATTTTGTGATTTTAACTGGAATTGATTCTCTTGCAGTATCAATTGGAACCGCCCATGGAATCTACAAAGGGACTCCGGATATAAGAATCGATCTCTTAAAAGAGATTAAAAAGAAAGTTACCGTTCCGCTGGTGCTTCATGGTACCAGTGGGGTGAATGATGAGACGGTGCGATCCTGTATTGAGGAAGGAATCTGTAAGGTGAACTACGCTACGGATTTACGAATTGCATACAGTCAGGGGGTTCGACAGATTCTCGATGAAGACCGGTCTGTCATTGATCCTAAAATTTATGGAGAAATGGGAAGAGAGTTGGTAAAACGTTATGTAACAAATAAAATCTTGATTTGCAAAAGCAATGGACGGGGATAAAAGACATGGGGTAATATTTATCTATCTGCCTGGAATAGAATGATAGTAAGAATCAGTTCATTCAATTACTGTCATAAGTCGATTTGTAAGACGGCTGGCTGTAGACCAGGAGGAGAGCACATGGAATTACCAGATAACTTAAAAAATCAGGGTTATTCTATTCAAAATGTTACAGGGCAGGATCTGGAAGAATTCAAAAGAATTCGTAGAGCCAGCTTCAAACAAGTTATTGATTTGTATAATGGGGGCTGGCTGGATCAGATTCAGGATATTATTGGTACTGATTTATTTCATAGATTGCAAATGAATGCCAGTTTTCAAAAGATATTAAAAGGAGACACAACCATTGGATTTTTGTTCTATAAGGAACAGCCGGATCAGATCAGTGAGTTTACGATACTTATGCTTCAACCGGACCAGAATCAAGAAATAATCGATTACCTGATTGATTGGATTACTGGTTTATCACAGATAACAGGAAAGCCTGTATTATTGATGGTTTATCAAACGGATTCTATGGTTCGTTCTTATTTAAAGCATGGATTTAAAATCTATGATACATCACGAACCCATCATCTAATGAGCTATAACCAGGAGAATCCTGCAGAGTTTTGGGATTATAAGAACCGGATTTACTCAGGGAGAAATCCATAAAGAACATAGCCTCAGAAGCCGTAAAACTGGTTTCTGAGGCTATGTTTGATATTAAAAGATTACGGGTTGAATCTGTTTCCCTTCCAGCGCGAATTCTAGTGTTTCCGGAATCCGATCGGTATGAGCTATCATAGAATTTGGTTTTTTAATCGGGTTATCCTGACCAAAAGGGACGAAATAAATATTTTTAATGTTGTATAACGTACCAATGTTCTTAAAGTTAATTCCTAGAGCATCATTAGTGGAGAGTGAGATTACCAGAGGTTTCTCATTCCTTAAGTGGGCTTTTGCTGCCATAAGCACCGGAGAATCGGTGATTCCGTGTGCCAGCTTTGCCAAAGTATTTCCAGTACATGGAGCAATTAATAGAATATCCAGATATCCTTTTGGACCGATTGGTTCTGCCTCTTCCAGACGAAGAATTGGTTTGTTGCCTGTTATGGAGGTAATGTGTTCAATATACTGAGCGGTATCGCCAAATCGGGAATCCGTTGTCTGCACATTGGTGGAAAAAATGGGATAGAGATTCGCACCCAGACTCACCAGAGCTTTAATCTGTTCTTCTATTTTGTCAAAAGTACAAAAGGACCCGGTAATTGCCAGGCCTGCTTTTATTCCTTCCAGTTTCATAGAACACTCCTTTTTTGTTATACATTTTTGGGCAGACATGTAACAATTGCTTCATAAAGTATCTGAGCAGAGGTTTCTGGTGCATAGATACCAGGAAGCCCAGGACAGAGTTTGGCACGTATGCCCTGTTGTCTGCAAAATTCAAAGTCAACACCGCCAGGGGCGGATGCAATATCAATAATGGTTACGTTAGAATTCATGGATCGTATCTGTGCTTCTCCTAGTATAGGCGCAGGCACCGTATTAAAGATAAAATCAAAATCTACGATTTTATCTTTAAGATGATCCAGAGAAAGGGCGGTAAAGCCCATTGCTTTTGCTAGTTCCAGCTGACTTTCTTTTCTGCCGGATATGGTAACTTGCGCATCCAGTCCTTTTAGTTTTAGAGCCAGGGTTTTTGCACATCTCCCAAACCCAGTAATCAAACACTGGCTTTGGTGCAGGCAGATCGGACTGTAACGGATGGCTTCTGCGACAGACCCCTCTGCGGTCGCAATGGTGTTTTTCAAAGGGACGGCTAAGAGGTCCATGTAGTCAAAGAGTATTATGTCGTGATTTAGGGCATACTCTTTGACATAATCTGGGACATTCCCTCCAAATAATGTTTGTTTGCTGGACATAAGACTCAACAGATTTCCAATCCCCAAATCTTTTATTCCTTGTTTTGAATACAAATTGATTTTATCTCTGGTAAATGGAACTGGACATACAATAACACTGCTGTCAGCTATAGCTTTTTCCAAAGAAAAGTCAGGCTCCTCTTGATCATAATGAAGAGTCGTGGTATAACCATTTTGTTTTAAAATGCGGCTTAAATAAAGCTGTCTCTCATCGCCGCCTAAAAGAAGAAAATTAACCATACGTTTATCACTCCTTATAATGTTTATATGATAAAAAAAATGTTTTGTGTATGGTACCAATCGGATTTGTTTGTCATAGTTTTGTTAGTAGGAACCTTTATTTTAGGAATGATTGTCTATGAGAGATGCAATATTTAAAGGCTCGGCAGCAGCCATCGTTACGCCAATGGATCATCAGGGTAATATAGACTTTACGGCTATGGAACGGTTACTGAAATTTCAACTTGAGAATGGTACCGATGCCATTCTTGTTAACGGAACCACAGGAGAATCTGCTACGCTGGAAGAAAAAGAGAAGCTGGAGCTATTTGAATTCGTTGTACATTATGTAAATCATAGAGTTCCTGTGCTCATAGGAACTGGAAGTAATTCAACTACCCGGTCAGTAAGTCTTTCCCGGAAAGCGCAGGCACTTGGTGCTTCCGCTCTTTTACAGGTGACCCCCTATTATAATAAGACATCTCAACAAGGGTTGGTGGAGCATTTTACCAAGGTTGCTGATAGCGTGGAAATTCCAATTATTTTGTACAATGTGCCCACGAGAACGGGAGTAAATGTGGAACCGGAAACATATCGCAAGTTATCAGAACATCCGAATATACAAGCAATTAAGGAAGCTGGAGGAAATATTTCCCATATTGCAAAAGTGGCGGCACTTTGTGGGGATCGGTTGGATCTATACTCTGGGAATGACGATCAGACAGTTCCCATTCTATCTCTGGGTGGGAAAGGTGTGATTTCTGTACTTGCCAACATAATGCCGTTTGAAATGCATATGATATGCAACTATTTTTTTGATGGGGAGATAGAGAAAAGCAGGGATATGCAGTTGGAGCTGTTAAAGGTGATGAATGCCATGTTTATGGATGTAAATCCCATACCGGTAAAAGCGGCCTTATCCATACTTGGATTGTGCAAAGAAAATTACAGGTTGCCATTGGTCCCCATGAATAAGAGTGAAAAGAAGAAATTAAAAGAAATACTGGAAGGTTATTTTGTTTCAATCAGAACCTGACGCAAAAGGGAGATGAGCCCGTGTTTAGCGGATTCATCTCCCAGATTAACAAGACAAATTGAAATTGTCAGGCCGTCTTTTTATCAATCAAAAAAGCAGACAAGGATTTAAGAATCGATTCTTGGTCGTTTGTATGTATGACAAGCTCTAAGTCTGCTTCTGGAAATATGGTCATGATTCCAAGAATTGATTTGGCATCGATGATGATACTTCCTCTGCACAGATCCATGTCACAGTCATAACGACTGACCGTTTTCACAAATGTAGTCACTTCTTCAAGGTTGTTAAAACGTATGGGGTACTTCTTCATAATCCTCTCCTCTTTAAAACATATTGTATTTATATTTGTGCACTTCTTATTCATTATATGATACCAGACGTTCCATAAACTATGTCTTATTTTGCAGAAAAACCGTCCTATCTTGCAAAAAGATGTAAAATTATGATAGAATAAGGAAAGCAAAAGATAGGAAAATTACGGTATGGAGGGGGAGAAATGAATGAATTACTACTTCAGTTTCTAAAAGATTCATCAAGTGCAAGTAACGGTTTGATTCGACATTTGACCTCGGAGAAGGATTTTTTAAATCTGGTGATTGAAGGTGGCAGGTTAATGAATCTGTATTGCCAGCCGGCTTATACTGCTTTACCAAATCACAGGCATAATTATGTAGAACTTGTCTATATGTATAGTGGGGAATCGGTCCACACGATTAACAGCACCAGAAAGATAAAGCTAGAAACCAATGATCTTTTGTTGTTAAGACAGGGAACCAATCATGCAATGGAACCGCCGGGAGAGAATGATCTGGCCGTTCATTTTCTTTTACTGCCTGAATTTTTTACCCATCCGGCCTTGATGACGGAAGATGGAAGCGTGCTGCGTCACTTCATTGCAGGGGCGGCTGTTTGCAATAATTCAGTTGCTGATTATCTTCATTTCCACTTAAAAGACATTCTGCCTGCACAGAATCTGCTTGAAAATATGATTTGGTCACTGATGACAAAAAAAAGGAACCGACAGGAGATTAATCAGGCAACCATGGGAATACTGATTATGGAACTGCTTGAGGATGCCGATAATGTGGAGTTTCACCATCTGGCTCAATATGAGGAACAGATTGCACTCAAGGCTTTTCAATATCTGGAGAATTATTATCCGTCTGCCACGCTGGAGGAATTTTCTATTATGACAATGCATCCCTCCTACTACATCAGTCGTTTGTTCAAACGTTATTTTCAGATGACGTTTACGGAATGTCTTAAAATGATTCGACTTAGCAGGGCAGCCAATTATTTGATGTCCACCGCCAAACCAGTGGAACAGATTATTTTAGAAATCGGATATGAAAACAGCAGCTACTTCCATAGGCTGTTTAAAGAACGGTACGGGTTGACTCCGAAACAGTACCGGGACAGAGGCAAAGATTAATTCTGAAAAGATTATGAAATATCGGTTTGAAACATTGACTTTGTATAGATAGATAATTATAGTTAATAAAAAGAAAAGGGGCGATAAACAGAGAATGAATGGAATAAAAGAGCGTCTTTATCGTTTTATGATCGGAAGATATGGAACGGATAAATTGGGACAGTTTTTGATTGGGGCTGCCTTTATACTATTAGCAGCCGGGTTTTTGACCAGAATTTACTGGTTTGAATTGGCTGCCTTTTTCGTTCTGACTGTTAGTTATATTCGTATGTTTTCTAAGAATATTGGAAAACGTCTGGGGGAAAACCAGAGATTTGAACGGATTTTATTTAATGGACAGGAGAAATATAAGAAATGGCGGTTTAAATTCCAACAATTTAAAAAATATCATATATACAAGTGCCCGAAATGTGGGCAGAAAATCAGGATTCCCAGAGGAAAGGGAAAATTAAGCATTCATTGTCCAAAGTGCAAGACTGATTTTATAAAGAAAAGCTAGTGAAATAGAAGGGAATTATTATGAATTTACAATTTAAGCCGATTGAGGCAATTGATGTTGACAAGATGAGACCATTTTATGCCTTACGGCCCAATAAAACATGTGATAGTGTATATTTAGACAGCTTTATCTGGAGGGAATATTATCATGTGAAGTACGCCATCAGCGACAACAACGCACTGCAGTTTTTAATGGAAAAGGATGGGAAACCTTTTACCGCGATGCCTATGTGCAAAGAGGAGGATTTGTCTCGTTGTTTCAAGGAAATTACACAATATTTTAATCAGGTGTTAAAAGAACCTTTGTGTATTAATCTGGCAGACGAGGCGGCGATTCAGTACTTAAATCTGGATCCGGAAGAATTTGAGATCAAAGAGGTGGAGGATTTAAGGGATTATCTTTATGATGCAGATAAAATGAAATCACTTTCTGGAAAGAAATTACACAAAAAAAAGAACCACTTAAACTCTTTTTTAAAGCAATATGAAGGTCGTTATGAATATCGGACTCTTTGCTGTTCGGATCGGGATGGTGTGGTGGAATTTTTAAATGAATGGTGGGAGAATAAGGTGGAAGCCGCTGAATTTGTTCGTCAGCTTGATTATGAGGTGATGGGGATTCATGAGATCTTAAAAAACTGTTCGGTATTAAATGTTCGTATGGCAGGTGTTTTTATTGATGGAAAACTAAGGGCATTTACCATTGGTTCCTACAATCCGCTTGAGAAAATGGCGGTGATTCACATAGAAAAAGCGGACCCAACGGTTAAGGGCCTCTATCAATTTATCAATCAGCAGTTTTTGATTCATGCTTATCCGGAAGAGCTGGTACTTGTAAACCGGGAAGATGATGTGGGGATGGAGGGATTACGCAGAGCAAAGATGTCTTATTATCCAGTTGACTTTGCTCGGAAATATAGTGTGGTCCAGAAGGGTATGTAAGGATGATACGTTATTTGAAACAAGATGAAAAGAGTCAGAGCCGGGGGCTGTGGGAGATGGTTTTTTCAGAGGACACCCAGAGTTTTCTCGATTATTATTATTCAGATCGGGTACGAAAAAATAAGATTTTGACTGCATGGGATAAGGACAAGGTGGCAGCAATGCTTCACCGAAATCCCTACGAGGTTGTGGTAAAAGACCGTATCTGGAAGGTGGATTATATTGCCGGAGTCGCCACAGATCCGTCCCATCGGCATCAGGGATATATGAGACGGCTTTTGGATCGCTGCTTTACCGATATGTACAGGGAGCGGATGGGATTTACGTTTTTGGTTCCTGCGGACCCGGCAATTTACCATCCCTTTGATTTTACTTATATCTGCGATCTTCCCCAAGTTGTTCTGAGTGAAAAGGGCAGACTTTCCTTAAGCCGTCGGGCTTTTATGGAACGGTCTGATGCCAGAGAAGCAGCAAGATTTGCAGGGAGAGAGCTGGAAAAAAGGTATGAGGTCTATGCCCACAGAGATGAAGAGTATTACAAAAATTTGTGCAGAGAAGTAAGAAGCGACAAAGGAGATATGGTTTTACTTTCTTCCAGAGAGGAGAAGGAACGTCTGTGTTGTATCTTAGCCTATTACGGAGAAAAAGCGGAGACACAAAGAGAGTTGATCTGCCTGCCGGGATATGAGAAGGAAATCGGGACGCCAAAGCCATCGGTTATGGGGCGTATCATTCATCTGGAGCAGTTCGTTTCTGTAATTCGGTTAGAAGAAGACTGCCCGGTCAGTGAGATGGAGCTTTTTATTGAGGTGAAGGATGACTTGATCCGGCAAAATTCAGGTGTATTTCTATGGAAGCTTAACCGGGAAACATCAAAACTGATTCCGATAGATGGGCTAGAAGGGATCAAACCCCATCTATCCATGGGGATAGGTGAGCTGACTTACTGGTTGTTTGGATACCGGAAACCTTCTGTGCCAGAAGATAGAATCTCCATGGTGGATCGTATTCATTCACTACAAGGCGTATTTTTTGATGAAATTACTTAATGTCCGTCTGGTATCGATTGCTAGTTGGGTTTAAGAAAGGATGGGCTGGTCATATGGAAGAAATCAAACAATTGGCAGAATGGATTGGGGAGAGCAGTCGTATTGTATTCTTTGGCGGGGCTGGTGTCTCTACGGAAAGTGACATACCGGACTTTAGAGGAGTCGGGGGGCTTTACCGGGAACAATATAAATATCCACCAGAGACAATCATAAGTCATAGCTTTTATAAGAAAAATCCAGAAGAATTTTACCGGTTTTATAAAAATAAGATGCTGTTTCCTCATGCACAGCCCAATCAGGCACATCTTGTTTTGGCAAAATTAGAAGAGATGGGAAAATTAAAAGCAGTCGTCACCCAGAATATTGATGGTTTGCACCAAGCAGCTGGAAGCAGGAATGTACTGGAGCTTCATGGTTCGGTACATAGGAATTTCTGTACGCGTTGTTTAAAATCCTGGAATCTAAGTGAGGTCTGTTTGATGATGGAGAAAGAAGCAGTGCCGAAGTGCAGCTGTGGGGGGATCATCAAACCGGATGTGGTCCTTTATGAAGAGAGCCTGAATGAGACGGTATTAAGCCAGGCGATTTCTTCTATCTCGGAAGCGGATCTATTGATTGTGGGAGGAACGTCTCTAACCGTCTATCCGGCAGCAGGACTGATTAACGAATACAGGGGGAATCGGATGGTGCTGATTAATAAGACTGTTACTCCCATGGATCACAGAGCAGATCTGGTGATCAGTGGCAGCATTGGTGCGGTGCTTTCAAACGCATTTGCAGAACTAGAATGAATATCCGAACTAGAATTGACTTAGAAAGAGGAGGATGCATCGATGTATCAGGCAGCGAAGGACAGATATGACAAGATGGAGTACAAACGTTGTGGGAAAAGCGGAATTATGTTACCTAGAGTATCCTTGGGATTATGGCAGAATTTTGGAATGGAAAAATCGTTGGACGAACAACAAAAGATTCTTTTAAAAGCTTTTGATCTAGGAATCACTCATTTTGATCTTGCCAATAACTATGGGGCTCCAGCAGCGGGGAAGGCAGAGGTGAATTTTGGAACAATACTAAAAAGTGATCTGGGAAGATATCGGGATGAGTTGTTGATTTCTACAAAAGCAGGGTTTGATATGTGGCCAGGACCTTATGGGAATTGGGGATCAAGGAAATATCTCACAGCTAGTTTGGATCAGAGTCTAAAGCGGATGGGGATATCCTATGTGGATATATTCTACCACCATAGACCAGACCCCAATACACCACTTCTTGAAACAATGGGTACATTGGCAGACTTTGTGAAGCAGGGGAAAGCTCTTTATGTGGGGATTTCCAATTATAGCAAGGATGAAGCCGTGGAAGCGGTAAAGGTCTTAAATGATTTGGGCGTTCATTGCCTCATTGAACAGCCAAGATATAACATGCTTGAGAGGACACCAGAAGAAGGATTGCTTTCTGCTATGGAGGAAATGGGTGTGGGCTGCATCTGTTATAGCCCACTGGCACAGGGAGCACTGACAGATCGATATCTAAAGGGAATTCCCTCTGACTCCAGGGCAGCAAGAGAAGGTGCTACGTTACAGGAACGTTATCTGAATGGCAATTTAGATCAGATTAAAAAGCTTCACGTAATGGCAGGCAAGAGAGGTCAAACGCTGGCACAGATGGCACTATCCTGGGTCCTTCGGCAATCAGCAGTTACTTCGGTTTTGGTAGGAGCCAGCAGTATCAAACAGCTTGAGGACAATATAGCCTGCTTGGATCATCTTGATTTTACGCAGGAAGAACTGGATGAAGTGGATGCAATCTTAAAGAAAGATTGACCGGAATAAGAAAAGAACGGATAGATGGGTGTATAGAATGAATTATGAAGTTGGAGATGTTGTGAAACTGAAAAAGCCTCATCCTTGTGGAAGTCAGGAGTGGGAAATTTTAAGAGTTGGAGCGGATTTTCGATTAAAATGCATGGGTTGTGGTCACCAGATTATGGTTCCTAGAAAGCTTGTGGAGAAAAATACCAGAGGTTTAAAGGGAGAAAATGGACAACCCAAGGCATAAAGGACGGTTATTTCAGGAAAATGCGAGGAAAATGATGAAAAGGACTTGCTTTTATCTCGTTTTTCCGGTATAATACTACTCCGTGACATATAATATCCTTGCTCCTGAAACTGAAAGCAGGGGCCAGAGACCACAAGGAGGTAATGAAGGCATGAACAAATATGAGTTAACTGTTGTTCTTAACGCTAAACTCGAAGATGAAGAGAGAGCGGCAGAGATCGAAAAAGTGACTGGTTATATCACTCGTTTCGGCGGAGCTGTAACCAATATTGATGAATGGGGTAAGAAAAGATTAGCTTACGAAATTCAGAAAATGAAAGAAGGATTCTACTACTTCATCAAATTTGATGGCGAATCCAATACACCGAATGAGTTAGAACAAAACATTCGTATTATGGAGTCCGTTATTCGATACTTATGCGTAAGACAAGAGGCATAATAGTAGATAAAGAAAGCGTGATCGTATGAATAAAGTAATCCTTATGGGTAGATTAACCCGTGATCCAGAAGTAAGATATTCCCAGGGCGAGCGTACGATGGCTATAGCAAGGTATACCCTTGCTGTTGACCGAAGAGGCCGCAGGAATCAGGACGGCAATGAACAGACTGCAGATTTCATCAACTGTGTTGCATTTGACAAGTCAGGAGAATTTGCGGAGAAGTATTTCCGTCAGGGTATGAGAGTACTGATTTCCGGAAGGATCCAGACTGGAAATTATACGAATAAAGAAGGCATTAAAGTTTATACAACTGATGTGATTATTGAAGATCAGGAATTTGCTGACAGTAAAGGATCTTCAGGCGAAGGTGGCGGTGGTTATCAGCCGACCTCCAGACCTGCACCTTCCAGTGCAATCGGCGATGGATTCATGAATATTCCGGATGGAGTCGAAGACGAAGGACTTCCATTCAACTAAATTGGACAGGAGGTAATACCAATGGCATATAACAGGAATGATAGAGCAGATGGCTCAAAGTTCAGAAGAGGCGGAATGCGTAGAAGGAAAAAAGTTTGTGTATTCTGTGGCGAAAAGAACGGAGTTATCGATTATAAAGATGTTAATAAGTTAAAAAGATATGTTTCTGAAAGAGGAAAAATTCTTCCGAGACGTATTACAGGAAACTGTGCAAAGCACCAGAGAGCACTGACTGTTGCAATCAAGAGAGCTAGACATATCGCTCTTATGCCTTACACAATGGACTAAATCCTTTTTAAGGGTTTCGTGATATGGAAAGACTTCACATGAGAGTGTGGGGTCTTTTTTGCTGTTGAAATAAATGGCTCTTTGTCAATCGTTGGGGTGGGATTCAATGTGTATAGTAATGGGGTGTTAATTGAAAAATGTATATTTTGTGTTATACTAAAGGAAAGAGCATGATTTTACTGGTGAATAGAGAGGAGCGTTTAACAGGATGAATATTTTACAAAATTCAAATTTATTTCAATTAAATAAACAGAATCCATTTAATAGAAAACTTGGGTTACAATTACCTTTAAAAAATAATGTATTAAATGAAGTTGCGAATAAAGCAATTGAAGGGAAGAAAAATAGATACAATTTTGATATAGACACTTACTCAAAAATACAATATACAGGGGAGTTAGAAGAATTGCCTGCGGAGGTTCTAAAATATTATTCTGCGAGTCTTAAAGTTCTTTCTAATATATCCACTGATCAGGAAAAAGCACTAAGTTCTTTTAAGGATCGGCTTATTTCTTATGATAAACAAATTCAGTCCTATCAGGATATTGCAGATGGGAAGGTAAGTCTGCCGGAGGGTATTACCAGTAATGATATTAACAGCCTATTAACCGAAACAAAACAAAGTCGGGAAAAATACTTAGAGGAAGGATTAAAGAAAATAAATAAGTGGGATTTATATAAGAGTGATTTTTTTAATCGAACAATTCATTCAGCATTTGGTGAAAATATATTCACTGAAAGCAGCGGAAACTGGAAAATTGATATGAATACTTCCGATATTTATGCTGAAATAGACAAGGTCATTAAATCAACAAGGGATGTAACACAAACCCTTAATGAGGGAATTAACCGAATTCATGATATTCTTGAGAGAAGAGGATATGGGGATACGATGTATAATAGGCATCAAACCGTATCCCCTCCTGATAACTCCCAACTTCCTTACACAAATACTGCTGATAACTTAGCATTATTACTGGATTCAATTAAAAACAAAGGTAATCCGTTTGTCTGACCTTTTAAAAAAAGTTTGTTTGACAAATTGTTATTGCAGGATATGGTGCTGTTAAAGCAGGTACGTGGCTCTATGATACTATATCCGATTATTTAGAAAACTCTGATAATCGTAAAATAGCAAAAATAAGAGCTAAAATTCCCTCTAGGTTATTAGATGATGATGGAAATGTAGATTTAGGTAAATTTGATCAAAGAGTTAATCGTAAAACGGCTTATAAAGAAAAAGGTGGCTGGACAATTGATCAGGATAAAGCTAGTCATGGAAATAGAAAATGGAAGTTAAAAGACAAATCCAATAAAAGAGTTGCATCTCTGGGTGAGAATGGAGAAGTATTAGCGAAATAGAAGGTGGTTAATAATATGTATGAGTTAATAAATTCTTTACAGGAAACTGAAAATTATTATTATATTGATTATATTCCGTATAATACTGACAATCCAAATTTTTTAGAATTAGAAGAATATTTTGAGCAAAGTGAACTTAAGTCATTTTCAAAAAAAATTTCAAGGATAATTCTAAAACTTATATACTATTATCAATGTGAGATATATTTGATAGAACCCACTAAAAAAATTCCAAAAAAGTTTGATTTTCCATTCGAAGAGAATATTAGAAAAAATACACCTAAAAAGTTATCATATATTATTCGTCAGATTATATTAAAAGATTTTTCCTCTATCAATATTCTTTTTACTGAGCTTGCTTTTCTTATTACTATTGAGGGAGAATTTGCCGTAACAATTTATAATGTACCTGATAAAGTGGTTCAATTACTTAATCAGTTGGTTCAACAAGAAGGACTGTTTTTAAAAAAACATAATTGAGATTCCAGAATTTTATAACTGAAGTTTACATGCAAAAGTAAAAAATAAAAGTAGTAGTTAGATAAAATATCCTTAATAGGGGGTCGGTTAATCCGGCTCCTTTTTGTCGTATATCAAGACACCTATTATTTGCACTATTTGAATATTCTTGTGTGGTGAAACGTAAGCGATGAATAACCTGCCGTTCCACAAATTCCTCTAACTATGAAATAATAGAGACAACCAGGAGGGTCTCTATTCATATCGGTTCTCGATTGACTACTTTGTATTCGTTCACTACAATTCTTCGAATCAAGTACTTGACTTCTCCTCAGTAAACAGAAAAAGGGGCGTTGCTCCATGACTAAAAATAGTCATTTTGCAACACTCCCATTTTGGGTTGTAAATCAACTTATATATTAAAAACAACTACCTAAGGCTGGAATTTATCTTTAACTTACTTTATAATTAAAAATTAGAAAAGTAATTGAATTTTTGATTAGGAACGCTTGAACATAGGGGGAGAGGATCATGCTTACAATTTATGATTGGTTTGGCTATGAATTGCCGATAAAGGAACGTTATCGGCTGATAAAAGAAGCGGGGTTTGACGGAGTTTTATTATGGTGGAGTGAATGGTTAGGGCGAGAGGATTATCGCAATGGTCCACAAATAGCTCGGGAAGCAGGTCTTGTTATAGAAAATATTCATACGCCGTTCCAAGTTCAGGACAATATCTGGCTTGATACTCTAGACGGGGAAGCCTCCATTGATTGCTATTTGCAATGCGTTAAGGACTGTGCAGAATACGAGATTCCCACCATGGTGGTGCATCTTCCAGATGATGACAAACCTTATAATACATTGGGATTGAATCGAATCAAGAAAATCGCTGAAACAGCGGAACAGCTTGGAGTCAATGTTGCATTGGAGAATTTACATAACTTTACCAATTTAACTTATATGCTGGATCAAGTGGATTCTCGGCGCGTGGGATTCTGCTACGATTGCTGCCATCACTACCACTATTATCCTAACTATGATTTGCTATCCATGTATGGTTCCCGGTTGATGGCATTGCATTTACACGACTTTGATGGAAATAGCATACACCGATTCCCCTTTGACGGTACAATCAATTGGTCTGAAGCGATGAAAAAAATTACGAAAACTGGTTATTCCGGTCCAACGGCAATTGAGGCGATGAATTGGAATTATAACCATCTTTCGGCAGAAGAATATCTAAAAGAAGCATTTCAACGGGCAAAAAGGCTAGAGTCATTACAAGGAGTAAAAAATGGGGATTGTATATAGGGTTCCATCATTGGATGAATTGGAGAAGGTAAGCGTACAAATCGTAGTCAGTTATGTAGCAGCGTATGAAGGACAGATGGACCATGAGTATTTGTCCTCCTTAAAGTCGGACCATTGGGTACCGATTTTGCAGGAGAGTATAAATAATGGAGATATTTGTCTTATTGCAGAAGGCGATGGAGTCATAATCGGAAGTACTGTGTTTGGTGTCGACTGCAATGGACAGGAGACCTATGCACAGTGGCATGCATTTTATCTACTGCCTCATTTTATTGGAATCGGGGTTGGACATGCTTTTTATCAACAAATTGAGAAAGAGATGATTGGAAGAGGGTGTGAGTATTGTGAACTGGAAGTGCTATCGTCCAATAAACGTGCCATACAGTTTTACTTATCTCATGGATTCACAAAGACTAAAGTCTTCCAGGTGGAAGAATACGGGATGAGCTTATCCTGCGACATCATGAAGAAAGTTTTTAAAAAGGAGACTATGAAGTGAGTTTTTCTGAATAAACAATCAGCTGCATCTCTTTGGGGCTTGCTTCCTTTCCGTAAAAGGTGGATCTGTATCTTCAACCCAGGATTGATTTTTAATATCTAGGCTCCATATTGTTTTATACCAGTCAGCATTTTTAACTTTCATTCTTTGTCTCCTCCTTTTTAATTACCAGTTTCTTAAGTATAACAAAAAAACAAATAAATGGTAGACTTGTAATATTTATTATGCTATCATGGATAATGAAGTGCGGATATTTTTATATAAAAAATGAAAACATTTGTAGTAATTGAAATAAATAGAAAACCCAAAAGGGACTGGTCGCTTAGCGACCAGTCCCTTTTGGGTTGTAAATTAAAGTAAGTCCATCAGACGGTCCAGTTTATCTCTGGTATCATCTTGATCGCTGAGTTTTGAATAAGAGGCAGCTTTTTGGAAATTTTGAAAGACCCCCATATCTTCACATAAAAAGTTGTGAAACAGCATATCGAAAAGAACTAAGATTAAGATTTCCCTGGATATGGTGTTGCTGCTGTGAAGAAAATCAGTTTTGGGAATCAATAGGGTCAAATCTACATAGGGAGAGCAAAGGGACTTTTCATAATTGGAGATCAAAAGTACGCTGCTGTCATTTTTTTTAAAATCGGATAAGATGGTGGACAATTGCTTATGGTTGCCAGAAAGAGATATGGTAATAAAAAGATCGCTTTCTTTGGACAGGCTTTGATACAACTTTAAAGTATCGTAATTTGTAAGAGCCTGAACGGTAAGACCAAGTATCATAAATTTATGAGCAATTATTTCGGCTACATTCTGATTGAAGTTTAAGCCAATGATAAAAATACGCCGAGATCGAAGCATAAGCTTTCGGGCATGATTAATATCCGATGGATTTGTTAAGTGAAACAAGCTGTCTAGAAGCATTTTGTTGTCATTTAATAGAGTGGAATAGTCGGAGTGATTAATGGATGATGAATTTTTATCCATCTCCTTTTGCATGGTATATTTTAACTCGTTAAGCCCAGAATACCCTACTTTTTGGGCAAAGCGGATCACGCTGGCATCGGAAGTTCCAATTTCTTTTGCCAATTCTTGAGCACTCATCTCAATAAAATTCTCCGTATTTTTTTTAATGTATTGAACAATTTTCCAGTCAGTCTTGGTAAACTGGTTTGACATTCCTTCAATACGTGCCATGAGTGTAAATAGTTCATAATGATCTGCCATGTGCAGTACAGCCTTCCTTTCATTCTTCCCAAAAAGGGGAAGCCGTGTTTTTGTAGTACTTTTGTAGTGAATTTCAATTCAGTATAACATGTTTCTCTGCTTTAGTTCAATAACCTTGAATAAAATAGGTTGTTATGATAGACAAAGTAGTAAAATACATAATAAAAATTGTGAAAATAGTATAAATACAACATTGACACTTAAAATGTAGTATGCTACAATTCGAAATATAGGGATTCGAATAAGGAAAAAAGGAGGTAGAAAAAATGAGCAAACCGCAAATTTTACTTTTGACCCATGGGGGCTGGGGACAGGCACTAACAGAGAGTTTAAAGATGATAATGGGAAGTGTGGATTTTGTCTATGAAATTCCACTAACACCAGAACAGACCTTAACTGAGTATTACACGCTTGTTAATGCGTATGCAAAAGGTATGCCAAAGCAATCGCTGATTATGACTGATGTATTTGGAGGGACAACAACCAATGTAGGTGCTAAAATCGGGAAAGAACAAAATTTAAAAGTGATATCAGGGCTAAATGCCCCCCTTCTGATTGAAGCTTGTACTCAGATAAAATATACGGGGGATTGTAACTTTGATGTGGTATTACAGCAGGGGCAAGAATCAATCATAGACGTAGTTAAGGAAGTCTTAAATTCTATGGAACAATAGGAGGAGGAAACAATGGCAGATATCGTATTATGCAGAGTTGACAGCAGACTGATTCATGGACAGGTAATGACAAAGTGGGTCAATCAGTCTCAGGCGAACAAGATCGTCGTGGTAAGTGACAGCCTGGCGGCAGATGAATTTATGTTGGAAATCTACTTAATGGCAGCGCCGGCAGGAGTGAAAGTAGAATGTTATAGCAAAGAAGGAGCAGCTCTAAACTTCAAAGAAAATCAGTTTGGAGACGGACGTGTTCTTCTGCTGCTTCCTGACCTAGAAAGTATGAAAGAAGTATACGACAAAGGAATCAAGGTGTCAGACATACAGGTTGGAGGACTGGGTGGAGCACCGAACCGTAAGGTTGTATTTCAAAACATTACGTTAGATGACTTGGATGTAGAAGTGTTAAATTATTTACAAAATTCAGGGGTTAAGGTGATTTTTCAGACGATTCCGGAGGATGTTCCTCAAGAATTAAATACCATTCTAAAAAAATACAATAATTAGGGAGGTTTTTTATGAGCGTGTTGTTGTTATCATTATGTATGGGGGTTTATTATTGGTTTTGCCGTTTGCGGCTTGGATATACATTTTCAGCCATGTTACTGCAACCGGTAGTGATTGGGGTTTTTGTAGGACTTTTAACAGGAAATATGGTACTGGCTATGAAAATCGGAGCGGGGCTGCAGCTGGTCTATCTGGGAGTAACCTCTACACCTGGCGGCAATGTCCCCAGTGATCCGGCCTTAGCTGGCTGTATTGCCATTCCTTTGGGTGTCATGTCGCATATGGCTCCGGAGGTTGCCATCGCACTTGCCATTCCGTTTGGTGTCCTTGGAGTATTTGTTGATCAGTTAAGAAGAAGTACCAACGCAGTTTGGGTCCATATGGCTGACCGATACGCTGAAAATGCAGATACGAAAGGAATTCTCCGTGCGGCGTTTTTATATCCAGCAATTGCAGGTCTTGTAATCCGGTTTCCCATTGTATTTGCCATTGATTTTTTTGGTGTCACAGCAGTAGAGAAACTTATGAAAATTTTACCCCAGTGGCTGATGCATTCCTTTGAGATTATGGGTGGAATTTTACCTGCTCTTGGTTTTGCGATTACGCTATCCGTGATCGGGAAAAAGAATCTGATTCCATTTTTCATCATGGGATTCTTTGCAGTGATGTATTTGAAACTTGACACCATGGCAGTCGCTATTTTTGCAACCTGTGTGGCATTGCTTTTGGGTTTGTTCCAGTTAAAAGAGGAGGCGATATAAGATGGCAGATCAGACACCGTTAAAGAAGTTAAACAAAAAAGACATTACAAAATCCATGTGGATTTACTACGCAGGTGCAGAACTTTCAAACTCTTATGAGCGTTTGCAGAGTCTTGTGTTTTGCGCATCCATGACACCAGTCCTAAAAAAACTTTATGATACAGATGAAGAATTAAGTACAGCTTTAAAACGTCACCTGGTTTTCTTTAATACGGAAGGAGTCTTTGGTGCCATCATTCAGGGAATTGCCATATCCATGGAAGAGCAGAAAGCCAATGGGGAAAATGTAACCGATGAGGCCATCACGGGAATTAAGACCGGACTGATGGGGCCTATCGCAGGTATGGGGGATGCCATCGTCTGGGCGGCAATTATGCCCATTATTATTTCTATTTTCCTTCCATTTGCAAGCAATGGTTCTGCATTAGGAGGAATTCTACCACTGATTCTGTATCCTGCAATTACTATTGCAATTGCCTATGGGCTGATCCATAACGGATATACGCTTGGAAAAAAATCAGTGGTATCTCTGCTTCATGGTGGAAAGATGAAGTCCATCATCTTCACGGCGAATGTAATTGGACTTACCATGATGGGGGCATTGTCGGCAAGCTATGTAACCATAACGACACCATTAAAATTTGGTTTTTCCAGTGGGACGGAAATCGTGATACAGGACATATTAAATACCATAGCACCTGGGCTCCTTCCGTTGGCGGCTGTATTTATCATTTATTATTATATGAGAAAGAAGGGACCATATTATAACCGTATCCTGCTGACCGTAGTGGCAGTCTCCATTATCACTTCACTGTTGGGAATCTTATAAGTCGAGAGGAAAAATATGGATAATATATATCGAAAAAATGGATTAAAAACCGTAATCAATGCGTCTGGTAGAATGACAAAATTAGGGGTATCAACCATATCAGAAGGAGTTGGAAAAACTCTGGTAGAAGCAGCAGAAAACTATGTGGTGGTTGATCATTTATATGCTTTTGCTGGAAAAAAAATAGGTCGTATGATAGGCACAGAGGATGCATGTGTGACAAGCAGTGCTTCTGCTGGAATCGCTTTGTCTGTAGCTGCTTTAATCTGTGAGGGGAACTTACAAAAGGTAAAGCATCTCTATGAGATTCTTCCTGAAATCACCAAGAGAGAAGTCATCCTTTTGAAAGGGCACCATGTGGATTTTGGTGCACCGGTTGCTGAGATGATCCAGTTAGGAGGTGGGAAAATCGTAGAGGCCGGTTATGCCAATGGATCCACACTAGAGGACATAAGCCGGGCGGTGACAGCACATACGCTGGCGATTTTTTACGTCAAATCCCATCACTGCGTGCAAAAGGATATGGTGGATGCAAAATCAGTGATTCAACTGGCGAACCAATTGGGAATTCCATGCATTGTAGATGCCGCAGCCGAAGAAGATTTAAAGATATATTCCTCCATGGGAGCAGATTTTGTATGCTACAGTGGGGCAAAGGCAGTTGAGGGTCCTACCAGTGGGTTTGTAGCCTGCAAGACGAGTAAACTGGCAGATCATATGCGGATGCAGTATAAGGGGATTGGGCGTGCCATGAAGGTGGGAAAAGAATGCACCATGGGACTTTTAAGGGCACTGGAAGAATACATGATGGGAGAAAAAAAGGAGGTTGTAACAAAGGAGGATCTAGAAACGTTTGCAGCGCGAGTGGGAGAAATACCAGGGTGTAAAACTTCGATCATAAAAGATGAGGCTGGAAGAGAGATCTATCGTTGTAAAATCAGTTTTTCTCCTGAGCAATATGGATTTGATGCAAATGAGGTAGGGAAGAAATTGCAAGAGGGAGAGGTCTCTATATTCACCAGAGACTATCAAGCGAACATAGGATCGCTTGCAATCGATCCAAGGCCGTTAAAATGCGTGGATGAGCTGGATCAAATATACCAAAGGGTTTTAGAAATCCATAGATCAGCAGATGGGGGAATGAGAGAATGAATGGATTAAATTTTTATAAGGGAAGAGTTTGCTTAAACTGTCTGACCAATACTATTGAAAATGCAAAAGCTATCTATGAGACAGCAAATTGCCATGTGGCGGTTGGAATCTTATCAGCAAATTATAAAGATGTAGAAAGCGCAGTCCGAGAAATGAAAAAATTTCAGGAAGCTGTGGATAACAACATTTCAGTTGGACTTGGTGGTGGAAATCCCAAACAGTGGAAGGCCGTAGCGGAAATTTCCGGTGAGATTAAGCCAAAGCATATCAATCAAACATTTACGGCTGGAGGGTATACCAGAGCCAGAACCGGGGAAGGACCATTTCTAAATTCCATGGTTGCACCTTCTGGGTATCCGGGTTTTGTGAAAATTTCAACAGGCCCTTTGAGCAAAGAACTAGAGCCAGCGGTGGTGCCGGTGAAAACTGCGATCGCTATGGCAAGGGAACAGGGAGCTGATTCTTTAAAGTACTTCCCTATGGGAGGGCTTGATGTTCGGGGTGAATATGAAGTGGTCGCAATGGCCTGTGCTGAAGCGGATTTTGGATTAGAGCCAACGGGTGGGATCAATCTGGAGAATTTTAAGGAAATCCTTGAAATTGCGGTATCTGCAGGCGTTAAGCACGTCATCCCTCATGTCTATTCATCCATTATTGATCCAGATTCTGGTTGTACCAGAATTGAAGATGTAAAGAGTTTGTATGAAATCATAGAGGAAGTTGTGAAATAAAAATGACGAAAACTATTGCTAATAATTGAAATAAAGTGTATAATATAGATATAAAAAGGCTTGTAACTCCTTCGGAGGCATTACCTTAAGAACAGTTTAACTGTTTTTTTGTGTATTGCAACGAAGGAGTTTTTTAATGTGCGCAGTTAGAATCCTTCAATATGATATAAGGAGAGATGAGATGTTAGGTTTCTTAAAAAAAGATAAAAAAGAAGTGATTTTATATGCTCCAGTCGATGGGGACAGTATTTCACTGGATACCGTTAAAGATAAAATGTTCGCTGAAAAAATGTTGGGAGATGGAATTGCATTTTCTTATGAGGGGAGTATGGTTTGTTCCCCTTGCGATGGCACTGTGATTATGATTGCAGATACCTTACATGCTTTTGGAATCAAAGCAGATAATGGTGCGGAGATTATGATTCACATTGGAATGAATACCGTTGCATTAGAGGGGAAAGGATTTAAAAAGCTTGTAGATGTAAACGAAAAAGTGAAAAAAGGCACGCCGATTATCGAGTTAGATCGTACTGTGTTGGTAGAATCGGGAGTTGATCTTACAACACCTATGATACTATTAAATGGAGGTGACTATTCATTTACGATTAAAGAACCTACAGCTGGGTTAAAAAGTGGCGAAGACGAGGTGATTCGTTTTCATTAGGAGGGTGATTTCTTATGGAGGTAATAAAAAAAATCAATAATAATGTTGCGATTTGCATCGATGGAAATGGCAAAGAATTAATTGCCTTCGGTAAAGGAATCGGTTTTCCTGAAACTCCATATGAAATTCAGGATATGGGGAGAATTTCTCGTACGTTTTATGGAGTTGATGCGGGATATTTTGATTTGTTAAATGAAATACCAGAAGATATATTTGAAATATCTGCGAAAATAGTTGAATATGCGAAAACAATTCTATGCGCAGAGTTAAATGGGAATATCGTATTTACACTCGCAGATCACATTCATTTTGCAATGATCAGATATCAGAAAAAAATGTTTGTGAATATGCCGATTATGTATGATATTCAACATTTGTATCCAAAGGAGATGCAGATAGGCGAACATGCACTTCAGTACATTAACGATTGCAAAAAAATTCGATTGGCGAAGGAAGAAGCAGCCAGTATTGCCATGCATTTTATTAATGCGGAGAGCGTTACCAGGAAAGCAAAGGATTCCTCTCATGAATTGATTGAAGATGTAACAGCGATTATCGAAGACTTTTTTCAAATTACAATTGATCGAAATGGGTTTAATAATTCCAGATTTGTCTCTCATATGCAGTATTTATTGCAACGGCAGAAGATTGATCAGGGATTACTAAGTGGCAATGTACGATTGTTTACGACCATGAAGGACGAGTATCCCAAAACCTATAACTGTGTATTACAAATTAAGGATTATTTGAAACGAGAGATCGACTGGGATTCTAGCGACGAAGAATTGCTTTACTTTATGCTTCATATCAATCGTTTGTGTTCAAGGGAAAATTGGGAAGGAAATAAGGAGGAATAGAGATGGATAAACAAGATTATAATAAATTAGCAAAAAACGTATTAGATGCCGTTGGCGGCAAAGAAAATGTATTAAGCGTTACACATTGTATAACAAGATTAAGATTTATCCTTAAAGATCAAAGTATACCAAAGGATAAGGAAGTTGAATTAATTAGTGGTGTCGTTGGTATCATGCACAGCGCTGGACAGTATCAGGTTGTGATTGGACAGGCGGTGGATCAGGTATATGACGAACTTTGCAAGGTTGGAGGATTTTCTAGTACAGAGTCTGCATTGGAGGAAAATACAAAGGGAAAGAAAAAAGTTACATTAAAATCTATTGGAAATGGGATATTGGATTACATGGCAGGAAGCTTAACTCCATTGATCCCGGCATTGATTACAGCAGCCCTTTTTAAAACTTTGGCAGCAGTTCTTGGCCCGGATATGTTTGGTTTATTAAGTAAAACTAGTGATCTCTATACGTTATTTACATTTGTTGGAGATGCAGCTTTTTATTTCTTCCCTGTTATTATCGGATATACAGCGGCAAAGAAATTAAATTGTAGTCCTATTCTTAGCATGTTTCTAGGTGCAATTTTAATTCATCCTACGCTTGTAAATATGGCAACAGAGGGGACTAAATTTACTGTTTTTGGGATTCCTAGCAGTGTACAAAGCTATACTGCAACCATTATTCCCATATTTTTATCCGTATGGGTGCTATCCTATGTTGAGAAGTTTTTTAATAAAGTGATTCCTTCCATGTTAAAGATTGTATTCGCTCCATTTTTGACGATTTTAGTTATGCTTCCAATTACATTATGTGTGTTAGGACCTGCAGGAGCTTTCGTTGGGAAATATATCTGTGATGGACTATTAGCAATGGGTAATTTTGGCGGTGTGGCTACGTTTCTGGCGATTGCGCTTATTGGTGCCTTGTGGGAGTTCTTAGTTATGAGCGGTATGCACTGGGTATTAATTTCTACTATGATAGTTGTCATTTCATCATCTGGACAGGAAAGTGTAGTATCTGCTGCAGTTGTAGCAGCAAGTTTTTCCGTTGGTGGAATGTGTTTCGGAGCGGCTCTTCGCCAAAAGAAAGCTGGGGATAAGTCAGTTTCCATTAGCTATGTTGTAGCGCAGGTAATTGGTGGTGTCACAGAGCCGGGTTTATATGGGATTGGATTTCGCTATAAAAGACCATTCATTGGTATGGCAATCGGTGGATTTGCAGGTGCCTTATACGGTGCAATAGTTGGGCTAACTGCTTATAATATCGTGCCAGTAGCCAGCTTTCTTTGTGTATTGGGGTATTCAGGCGGTTCTACCATGAACTTTGTAAATGCAATAATTTCGGGTGTAATTGCATTTGTCGTGGCAGCGGTTGCAACTTACGTGATTGGATTGGATAAGAACGATAAAATGGCAGTATAAGGAAAGTGAGGTTTACAACAATGAAACGTTTGATGGTTCGTGCAGATGATTTGGGTTATAGTGAAGGCATCAATTATGGAATTGAAAAAACTGTAAAGGAAGGTGTAGTTCGAAATATTGGATTTATGGTAAATATGCCAGCAAGCCAACATGGATTTGATTTGATAAAAAATGAAGATACCTGTCTTGGACAGCATACCAATATTTGTGTGGGAGATCCAATCATGGATCCAAAGCTGATACCAAGTATCGTACAGGAAAATGGAGGGTTTAAATCTTCCAGAGAATATCGTGAAGCATTTAAAAAAAAGGAAGACTTTGTTGTATTAGATGAGGTGATACTTGAAATTGAGGCACAATATGAGCGGTTTGTGGCAATCACAGGAAGACAGCCCCAGTATTTTGAAGGGCATGCAGTTGAAAGTGTAAACTTTATGAAGGGATTAGAAATTGTTGCAGACAGACATAATCTTAAATTCATCGATACATCCTTTGATGGAACACCGGTTGTGGCAAATAGCAAGAAGATGTATATGTGGATGGACAGTACATCGGAAAATTACGATCCCGAAAAATCGTTTCTCAACATGGTGGAGAACAGTCATGATGACGGATTTGATGTATTGATTTTTCATCCAGGATATTTAGATGATTATATTTTAACGCATTCATCCCTAACGATTCCGAGAACAAAAGAGGTTGAATATGCCTCAAGCAAACGCTTAAAAGATTATTTAACTGAAAATCAAATCAAGCTTTATACCTATGATGAGGTGTAAACCGTCCCTTTTGATTACTGCTTTTTATTTTTTTTCAACCGTTTCCTTCGTGACATATAAACTTCTTTGTTAAATGGAATGATATAGGTGCATTCGTAATGAATTGCACTGATCTTGCTGTAGACAAATATAGTGCCATCCTTTAAAACTCCACGTGATGTGATTTCCATCGCGGGAGTTCCTTTTTTGCATCCGATTAATTCCGCTTCTTCCCTCGTTAAAGATTTTGTTCGGTAATTGGTCATGAAATGAGAGATGTGATACTTATTTTTCAATGCATAATTCTGGATGGAATCCTCGATAATTTCCGGACTGAGTTCCGGAAAAAGACGGAAAGGAATCCAGCCTGTCTCGATTTGAGTGATTTCGTAACATACAATTCGAATCCGTTTATATTCCCAGACTTCTTCGTCTTTGTTTAAGTTGAAAATACTGATTAGGTTCGGCTCGGGGCGGACGCGTTTTAAGTAAAGCATCTTTGATTGAAGATCCTCATATGGAACTTCAATCAAAGAATTATAGACAAGGGGATTGCCAAGAGCACGAGCGCGAATATAATTCCCATCTCCCTGAGTGGCGGAGATAAGTCCGATGTTTTGCAGGCGCTTTAATGCTTTTTGTATGGTAAAACGGGAGACTTGATAGGCACAAGCTAAGTCTCTTTGGGTTGGAAGTTTGTTATCCCAGAATTTTTGTTGAAAGATTTTACTAATTAAATCAATTACAATAAATTCAGTTTTTTTTGAACTCATAGTTGCCACCTCCATTGGTCTGTATTAGAAAGTGATTTAAGGGGTGATAATTGTACCATCTGGAATCCGGCTTTGAGTCCACTCATGGGGGCGGTAGATTACCGGATATTTGACGATTTCTTCTTCATTAATATCAACACCGATTCCGGGGCGGTCAATTGGATAAAAGTACCCCCCTTTCGATTCATTATATCCAGGAAATATGAGTTTGATTTTATCCTTCAGTTCGATGTCTTCCTGAATGGCAGCATTATGCAGATGAATATTTAGGTGGGTATTGACTGCAATCCCGATGGGAGTGATATCCGATGGGGTATGCCAGGCAATCCGAATTCCAAATGATTCACACAGTGCTGCGATTTTGATTGCAGGTGTGATTCCGCCAATCTGTGACACGTGGCAGCGTAAGAAGTCAATCTGCCGATTTACAATCAAGTGTTTCCATTCCATTGGATTGTTAAACAGTTCACCGGTTGCAATGGGAGCGGAACACTGACTGCGTAATTGGGATAACCATTCGTTTTGATCAGGAGGAAGAAGATCTTCGATAAAGTAAGGCTTGTATTGCTCCAGATCTTTGGCAAACTGAATGGCTTGATTGGGAAATAAACGTTCATGTACGTCGTGAAGAATGTGGAATTTACTGCCATATTTTTTTCGGATTTTAGAAAACATGTTAACGGTATTGCGCATATAGTCATCCTGGTCAAAATAGGTTCCTAAAACTGGGTTTTCAGGTGTTGTCAATTGATCTGGAATCCCCCCGTAAAATCCAAGTTGGCAGCGAATGTGGTGATAACCTTCCTTTAGTATTTGGTCAATTTCCTGATAGAGATCTTCCATAGAATCGGCCACTGCATGGGTATATGCCGGTACCGCAGTACGGGATTTACCTCCCAACAGCTGATACAATGGCATATCAGCAAGCTTCCCCTTAATATCCCAAAGAGCCATGTCAACACCGGATACCGCATTGTTAATGACAGGTCCGTTTCTCCAGTAGGAATTCACCATCATTAGATTCCATAGATCTTCGATGTCACTCGCATCGCGGCCAATGAGGATAGGCTTTAAGTAATCGTCTATCGCAGATTTTACTGCCAATGGACGCTGTTGAAATGTTGCACAGCCCACACCATAAATCCCTTTATTCGTAAAAACCTTTACCGCTACCAGATTATGCCGCTCTGGATTCGTAATATAGCAGCGAACGTCTGTAATAAGAACTTGTTTCATGTCAAATACTCCTTTGTTCCTTGTTGCGTGTTTTAAGTATAACTTGATAAACCTAATTTAAACATAGGCGGAGAGCGATGTCAATATAGCTTTTTTGATTTGGAAAAATGCTATAATAAACAGTCCAATTTTATGATTTATGTTTAAAAAACCACGTGTTTACAAGGGTTTTAACAAAAAACAATTTAAAAATGGACCAGTTTACAAAAAAATATGCCTATGCTATATTGAGACTGCAAAGCACGTGCCTAGAAGAGTAAAAATGAAGGAGGTAACATTGAAAAGTGGAAAAGCGGGAAGTAGTAACTAAAATAGTGGAATATGTCGGCGGGAAAGACAACATAGTAAATGCATGGCATTGTATGACTAGACTTCGGTTTGATTTAAAAAACAAAAATATGATTCAGGTGGAAGAAATAAAGCAGTTAGAGGGAGTGATGGGAGTCCAGTTTGCCAAGGATCAGCTTCAGGTTGTGATAGGAACCAGTGTGCATAAGTATTATGAGATCTTGATGGGGATGTTAGATCTGAATGAGAACAAAACAGCAACGAAGAAAGAGGAAAACCAGAAGAAAGACTTTATTACCTGGTTTATGGATATGGTTTCTGGTGTATTTGGACCAATCGTTCCTGCCATTGCCGGAGCGGGTATGATTAAGGGATTAATCGGTGGTCTGGTGGCATTGGGGGTTATCACAAATACAACGGACACATACAAAATTATTGATATGTTGGCGAGTGGTGTATTTACGTTTCTTCCTTTCTTTATTGCAGTGTCTGCAGCAAAGAAATTTAAAACAAATGAATATTTGGCGACGGCAATTGCTTCTATTATTATGTATCCAACCATGGTTGAAGCAGCCAAGGCAAAGGAAATCAGCAGCTTTTTATTTGGTGGCGTAATTCCGATTCCGGTATTTAATTATTCTGGTTCGGTCATACCAATTATATTTGGTGTGTTTGCTTTAAGCTATATCTATAAATGGGTAGATAAGACGGTACCGGAAGCAGCAAGGACCGTTGTTACCCCAACCTTGACGTTGCTGATATCAGGATTTTTTACACTGACTGTGATTGGTCCTGTTGGCATCTACATGGGCAAAGGGCTTGCAGGCATGTTGGATTTTTTATTTGGAATTTCTCCAATTTTTGCCGGTTTTGTAATGGGTCTCATACGCCCAGTGTCTATTCTGGTAGGTATGCACCACGCAATGACGCCCATTGCTTTGGAAAATTTTGCTACCAAAGGCTGGGATATGTTAATGCCGATGATGTTTATTGCAAATCTCTCCATTGTAGGTGCTGCTTGCGGTTGCTATTTTAAAGAAAAGACACAAAGGGATAAAGCAATTGTTCTTTCAGCCGTTTTATCTGGTATCCTTGGAATCACAGAGCCAGCTTTGTTTGGTGTTTTGACCAAGTATAAAAAAGGCTTTCTGGCTGCGACCATTGCAAGCTGTGTGGGAAGTGCATTCATTGGAGCATTCGGCGTAAAACTTTATGGTTATATTACTTCCAGTGTATTTAGCATCCCGGCTTATATTGGACCATATTTTATCTATGCGGCAATGGGGTGGATCATTGCATTTGGACTGTCTTTTCTATTATCCTATTTGTTTGTGGTGAAGATGGACAAAAAATAAAAAGATTGAGTGGAATGATCTTAAGTGTTATGATAAAAGAAAGCAAACAAAGGGGGAAATTATATGACAATTATTTCGATTCGAGAGTTTCCGGACTACGCGCAACAGGCAATCTTGTATTTTCAAAAGCATTGGGCGAATGAGGATAGTAAAATGGTCTATGAAGATTGTATTATGAGCTGTCTGCATTCTGGTTCCCCACTTCCTCAATGGTATCTGCTTTTTGATGAGGATAAAATTATAGGTGGCGCGGGACTTATTACCAATGATTTTATCAGTCGGATGGATTTATATCCCTGGCTTTGTGCGCTGTACATTGAAAAGGATTACCGGGGACATTCCTATGGCTCTTTTTTAATGGAGCGAATCAAAACCGATGCAAGAAAATTTGGATATAGCAATCTTTACCTTTGTACCGATCACATCGCTTTTTATGAACGGTATGATTTTAAATACATAGGAGATGGACACCATCCCTGGGGGCATAAGTCAAGAATCTATGAGATAGGTTTATAAATGAGTCTGATTAAGGAAGAAAAATTGTGCAATATATACAAAAATAATGAAAAAAATCATCGCATTTGCAAATAGATTTAAGAAAATCCATATGCTATACTAGTAGCATAATAGATTTGTAGTTTGTGACTGGTAAAGCAGGCAAGGTCTACAGTATAGTCGTCACGTATCATTATTATGTGATGGCTCCTGTACCTTGCTTATTTTGTTACATTGAAAGGGATTATGAAGATTGAGAAGGTATTGAATAATAATATGGTATTAACGCATAATACCGAAGGAAAAGAAATCATTCTAAAAGGTAAGGCCATAGGTTTTGGCAGGAAAAAGGGTGATTTGGTGGATCGGGGTCTGGTGGAACGGGTATTTATCCAGAATGATAAAAAAGATGCCCGCCATTTTGAAGAATATTTTGCAAAGCTTCCCCAGGAATATTGGGAAATCAGCGAACAGACTGTGGATTATGCGAAAAATGAATACGGGATGCAGTTGGAACCCAGAACCATTTTAACGATATGTGATCATATTGCAGGAGCGATGGATCGCTACCAGAGCGGTACCATTCTTCATAATGCCATGCTATGGGAAGGAAAACGGTTTTATCCCGATGAGTTTAAAGTAGGTCTTTATGCCATAGAATTAATACAAAAAAGGCTTAAAGTATCCATGGAAGAAGATGAAGCCATGTTTATCGCGTTTCATTTTGTCTATGGGCAGTTAAATCGAAAAGAGACAGAGGATTTGGAAACGATTACTGGTATTATCAAAGATATTGTTGAGATTGTGGAAACCTCTTTCCAAGTAAGGCTTAACGCAGAGTCCTGGGATTACCGACGGTTCGTGACGCATATCCGCTTTTTTGCTCAGCGCATGCTTCAAGGGAAACAGTATGAAGCGTCAGAGAATGAGTGGTATCAGATATTAAAGGACAAGTATCGCAGAGCTTACAACTGTATCGTTAAAATCGCAGACTACATCCATGACCGGTATCACTACGAGGTTGACCGGGAAGAGATGATGTATCTGATGATTCACATAGAAAAAGTAACGAGAGATTTGTTATAACCTGAATCATTTAAAACTGAGGACTGGGATTGTTACCAGATGAATAAAATCTGGGCAAGACCCTGCATAGAGAGTATGCCGCAATGGATTTGATTGCAGGCGGCTTTTTTTGCAGGGTCTTTTTGTTTGAATGAGAGGCGTTTTTAATGCCGGCCGGCAGACGCCTGATCAGATAGATAAAATAAATATTGTTTTAAGGAGGAAAAAGAGATGGCATTTGATTATAAAAAGACTGCGGAAACCGTGTTAGATAAAGTTGGCGGTGAAAAGAATGTATCAGGTCTTACCCATTGTATTACAAGACTGCGTTTCGTGTTAAAAGATGAGAGCATTCCAAACGCATCTGAGATTGAGAAAATACCAGGTGTAATCCGGGTGGTTCGTCAGGGCGGACAGTATCAGGTGGTAATTGGAAATGAGGTGTCCAATGTATATAATGAACTGTTAAAGCTTGGTCACTTTGAAGAGAGCACTGGGAATGGCAGCAGCGGGGAACATGAGAATCTATTTTCTCGCTTAGCAGGATTTATTGCCGGTTGTATGACGCCGTTGCTTCCAGCTATGCTTGGATGTGGTATGATTAAAGTGGTTCTTACTCTATTGACTACGTTTCAACTTGTTGAAACAAGTGGAAGTACCTATGTGATTTTAAATGCAGCAGGGGATGCATTCTTCTACTTCTTACCGGTTTTATTAGCAATGACAACGGCAAAGAGACTTGGATCTAATATTTATCTTGCTATGGTAATGGCTGCATTTTTAATTCATCCGGAAATTACAGCTCTTCTTTTACCGGGAAACAGCAGTTATTTTGGATTGCCGGTAACCAAAGCAGTTTATTCCTCTTCCGTACTTCCGGTTATGCTTATGGTACCGATTATGAAGTACATTGAGAAATTTGCGGATAAAATTTGTCCGAATATGGTGAAAATATTCTTAAAACCACTGATTGTTATTTTTATTTCGATTCCAATTGCTTTAATCGTGGTAGGCCCAATTGGCAGTATCATGGGTAATTTACTGGCAGACGGAATTAATTTCTTATATAGCAAAGCAGGATGGCTGACGATCATGATCTTATCTGCAGGCATGCCGTTTATCGTTATGACCGGAATGCATTATGCACTTGTGCCACTTGCTACCATTGGATTGGCAAGTTTGGGATTTGATGCCATCGTAGTGATTGCCATGTTCTGTTCCAATTTGGCTCAGGGTGGTGCAGCAATGGCTGTTGGATTTAAAAACAAAGAGAAAGAAGTAAAATCAACGGCATTTGCTTCCGGGGTCTCTGCCATTGTGGCAGGGGTAACGGAACCGGCAATGTACGGAGTTACGCTTAAATATAAAACCCCTATGATTGCAGCGGTGATTGGTGCAGGAGCTTCCGGTCTTTATGCAGGAATTACCCATATCGTCGCTTATACCATGGGCGGTTCTCCCTCTGGACTTTCCCTGATCCAGATGATTGGAGGAGAGGGATTTGGGAATATTATCAATGGTGCTATTGCTATGGTTATTTCCCTTGGGGTATCTTTTGTTATGACCCTAGTTCTTTATAAGAATAAGCCGACTCCAGATGAGAAAGAATCTCTTTCCCAGTCACAGGATGAATTAGAATCGGATCAACCACTTGTAACGACTATTTCTATAAAGAGCCCGATAAAAGGTGCGGTGATTCCCTTATCTCAGGTAGAGGATGCTGTTTTTTCAGGCGGAGTATTGGGAGAAGGGGCTGCGATCATTCCAACCGAAGGAAAAGTATATGCGCCAGCGGATGGGATCATCAGCGCAGTTGCAGATACAAAACATGCCATTGGTATGAAAACAGATACAGGAGCGGAAGTCCTGATCCATGTGGGTATGGATACCGTAAAGTTAGGTGGAGAAGGGTTTACCCTTCATTGCAAAGAGGGAGATAAGGTCAAAGAAGGAAGCTTATTGTTGGAATTTGATCAGGATAAATTAAAGAAAGCTGGATTATCATTAACCACTCCAGTGTTGATATCTAACATGAATCATTTTGTGAGTCTAAAAGTATGTGATATAAGTCAGGTTTTAGTAGGAGATAACTTATTAACAATTGTATAAGACTAGAAAGAGGTGCGGTATGTCAATATTTTCTGAGAATTTTTTGTGGGGCGGTGCAGTCGCTGCAAACCAATGCGAGGGTGCTTGGAACAAAGATGGAAAAGGGGTCTCTGCTTCTGATGTATGTACGGGAGGCTCCCATACCAAATCCAAGCGGATTACAAGAACGATAGAATCAGATACGTTTTATCCAAGTCACGAAGCCATTGATTTCTATCATCACTATAAGGAAGATATTGCTTTGTTTGCGGAAATGGGATTTAAAGTATTTCGTTTTTCCATAGCCTGGACCAGGATTTTCCCAACAGGCATGGAGACAGAACCAAATGAAGCTGGACTTAAGTTTTATGATCAGGTGATTGAGGAATGCCGAAACCACAACATTGAGCCACTGATTACAATATCCCACTATGAAATGCCTTTTGCACTCACGGAGAAATATAACGGCTGGGCATCTAGAGAATGCGTTGATTTGTTTGTAAATTATGCGAAGGTACTATTCAAACGCTATAAGGGAAAGGTAAAATACTGGCTTACGTTTAATGAAATCAATGCAGGAGCTATGCCAATGGGAGGATTTCTATCCTTGGGCATCTTAAATGAAGGAACCACTGATTTTATGAATCAGGTGGACATTCCAGAACTTCGTTTTCAGGGACTGCACCATCAATTTGTAGCCAGTGCCATGGCTGTTAAGGCGGGGCATGAAATTGATCCGGATTGTAAAATTGGCTGTATGATCTGCCACATTACCACGTATCCATTGACCTGCAATCCAGATGATGTCTTAAAAGCTCAGAGTCAGAATCAGATCTTAAATCAGTTCTGTGGGGATGTACAGGTTAGGGGAGAATATCCAAGCTTTATGGAACGGTATTTCAAGGAGAATGGGATCAACATAGAGATGAAACCAGGTGATCTTGAGACAATCAAAGAGGGGTGTGTGGATTACTATACGTTTAGCTACTACATGTCTAATTGTGTGACAGCATCCCCAGATCAGGCAACATCCTCAGGTAACCTAATGGGAGGAACGAAGAATCCATATTTGGAATCCAGTGATTGGGGCTGGCAGATTGATCCAAAAGGACTTCGCTACACCTTAAATGAACTTTATGGACGTTACCAGATCCCTCTTATGGTGGTTGAAAATGGCCTGGGTGCTTATGATAAGAAAGAAGAAGATGGAAGTATACAGGATAATTACCGCATTGATTATCTGAAAAAGCACATAGAACAGATGAGGGAAGCAGTAGAAGATGGTGTGGAGTTAATGGGATATACTCCATGGGGATGCATTGATCTAGTGAGTGCTTCTACTGGTGAGATGGCAAAGAGATATGGGTTTATCTATGTAGAAAAGTACGATGATGGAACCGGAGATTTAACCAGAAAGAAAAAGAAATCGTTTGAGTGGTACAAAAGCGTGATCCAGTCGAACGGAGAAAAACTGGAGAATGAATAAAAGAATAAGATAGTGGGATATAATTGGATTTAGGAGGGGGCTTCATATGAAAAAAAGTATGGTAGCATTTATGGTTCTATTTGCGAGTGCAGTTGCACTGATGGGGTGTTCTAAAAAAGAGCCTGATCATGTGAAAAACTCAGAGGCTCAGCAGACGACGGTTTCAGAAAGTATTACGGCTGACTCATCTTTACAAAATATTAATGTGAAAAACATTACCTTAAATACGTTTGTTGGAGATGATGGTCAGATGGTGGAATCCATCGAGTATGAATTTGATGAACTTCCAGATCTGGATCAAATTACCCCAAAGGATTTTACGATTACTCTGGAAAAGGAAATTTATAAGGTATTAGACATGAAAACAGAGAATCATCGTTTGATATTAAAAACAGAACCATTCCGCTTTCTTGGAAAAAATGTGTATGGAAAGGATATGAAGTCGACCCATTATGATTTTTCTGTGGATTGTACGGAAGATGCTTTGGATTTTGATAAATCCACAGATTCAACGGTTCAGACAAAAACCGCGGATGACTTCATTAAGGGGAAATTTACGGGGAGCAATGGAATAGAACTGCCGTATTGGCTTTATATGCCGGAAAACGCTTCCAATCTGCCCCTTATGTTATGGGAGCATGGGGGAGGCGAGGTATTAAGCACTTCCTTTGAAGGTGCCAACATTATGAATAATAGAGGCGCTGTGACCTGGATTGAGAATGGTTACGATACTGCTGTACTCTCCTTTCAATTTCCAGAAAACTATGAGTTTGGAATTTCAGAAAATCCAGAACAATTAAAAATGATGCAGGATTATAATGATGTTATTTATGAATGCATTCAAGATTTGATAAAAAAAGGTCAGATAGATGCCAGCCGGGTTTATATCTCAGGGGCTTCTTCTGGCGGCGGAGCTACCTTACGTTTTTTGATGCAGTATCCCGATCTTTTTGCGGCGGCATTTCCGATCTGTGCCAAAGATACGTTAATTCCAATTTCTAAGCCTTACAATCTGGCCTATAAGTTGGAGGGATCATTGGAAATCAGTGAGGAAGAGTATCAAAAATGCTATGAAGGCACAAAAAGCCTAATGAAAGAGAATGATATCACGCAGGTACCCATTTGGTTTGTTCAGGCAGAGAATGATCCGATCTGTACCAGCTATACCTCTAAAATTCTTGATCAAGTGTTAAAGGAAATGGGGGCAAAAAACAATAAACTGACCTTATACACAGATGAGGAAATGAAAGCAGCTGGTCAAACAATTTATCATTCTTCCTGGGTTCTTGCTTTAAAGGACAAGGAAATGATGGACTGGATCTATAGCCAAAACAAATAAAGAGATGACAAGACTTTTTGATTTCGGTTCGATGTTTCGAACCGAAGTTGAGAAGTCTTTTTGCTTATTTTATAAGGCAGGTACAATTTTTTACGAAAGAAATACCAGAAACGGAAATTATTCTCTTATATTTTCCCCTAAAATTTTATATAATCAAATCAGACAAGTATTATGGTCAGGGGGGGCAGACATGATTAAAATATTTCTTGCAGAGGATGAAAAAATAGTACGAGAAGGAATTAAGAATGGAATTTCATGGGAAAAGTATGGATTTGAGTTTGCCGGAGAGGCACCGGATGGGGAACTGGCCTATCCGCTTATTATAGAATCAAAGCCGGATATTCTGCTGACGGATATTCGAATGCCTTTTATGGATGGATTGGAGCTTGCGGAGATGACAAAGCGGGAACTTCCAAATATCCATATCATGTTTTTTAGTGGCTATGATGATTTTGAATATGCAAAACGTGCGATTAAGATTGGGGCTTCGGACTATTTGCTAAAACCAGTTAACAGCAGTCAGCTTTTGACGGCACTGGAACATATGAGTGAAACCATATTGCAGGAAAGAAGTGAGAAGGATTATAAGAGTGAGTTTTTAAAACTTCAGGAAGAAAGAATGCAGATGGAAAGGGATCGGTTATTCGACATCATGGTATCAGGAAAGATGACGTTAAAAGAGGTACTAAAAAAGGGAAGAGAGCATCACTTAACGTTATCGGCCCCCCTGTATAATCTGATTCTGTTTCAGATAAAAGCAGGGGATCAAAAAAACCATTATTCCGATGAAAATGTTCAGTTTGACCGAAAGCTAAAGGAGGAACTGGAAGGAAAAACAGACATAATAGGATTCAATCGATTGTCTGAGGGGTACGCAGTTTTGATTATGGGCAATGATAGTTCCGATATGAAGCAAAAGGTTGCCGAATATTCTCAATTGCTGGTTCAAATTTCCAAATCCTTCTGTGAAATGGAGTATTTTGGTGGAATTGGGGTCCCGGTGCAGCGTCTTAGTGAACTGAAAATATCATTTCAGGCAGCTAGCAGGGCTTTTGCCTGCCGTTATATGATGAAACACAACCAGATTGTTACCTCACAAGAGGCGGTTCGGATGCATGATGATGGTGGGAATATCACACTGGAGGGAATGGATCTTACCAAATTAAGCCGGGAGATTGTCCCGAATTTTCTTAAGAATGGTTCCGTTTCAGAGGTAAACTATTTTGTAGACGAATATTTCGAGGCTTGTGGGAACAACTTCAACTCACTTATTTTTCGCCAGTATATTTTAATGGATGTATATCTGGCGGTAATTGGATTCGTTACTCAGCTTGGGTTTGAACCGGATCATGTATTAAAGGAGTTCGGGGATGCCAAGACGCTTCAGCCCTGTGTTGCCACCATGGAAGAAGCGGTCCGGTATGCCAGAGATATTCTGACAAAAGCCATCTCCTTTCGAACGACATGTTCTCAGAAAAAATACCGACTGGTACTTGAAAAAGCGGTGGAATTTATTGGGAATCATTATAAGGATGAGGAGATTTCTCTCAATACTGTTTCCTCAGAGGTTAACATAAGCCCAAATCATTTCAGCACTATATTTAGTCAGGAGATGGGCATTACATTTGTGGAATATCTAACAAAAGTGCGGATGGAAGCGGCCAAAGAGCTAATTTTAAAAACTGATCTAAGGACTTCTGAGATTGGTTATCAAGTGGGATATAAGGATCCTCATTATTTTAGTTATCTGTTTAAGAAACTTCACGGAATTACACCAAGGGCATTTCGGGCAGGAGGGGAACATGAAGTACAAAAGTGATTCCATTAAGGCAAAGATCCGTACCATGCAGGCGGTTGTATTTATCCCGGTCATTATTATGATTGGGATATTGCTGTATATGATGGTGTGGCAGAATAGTCAGTACCGGCAAAGCATTCGCAATCTAACCATGGCCACGGAATTTAACTTTGACTTTAAATCAAATATTGATTATAAGATGTATCGGATTGTGATTGGTGCGGATACCTTTGAATCTTTGAGTCCATATGAAGATCTTAATAAGTCCAGAAAGATATTTACAGAACTTAAAAATTCCACACCTCAGAAGGCTGGAAACAAGGGGCTTGATGGTCTTTTGATTTTGCTTGGAATGCTTGAAAAAAGAATTGGGGACATTCAGACCAGTAATATCATCGGAGATTATGATAAGAATATGAGTCGGTTAAACAATGATATTTATGTAATTACAGATCTGATAGAGGAAGCCATGTCAGATTACATCTACAATGAGACGAAGACCCTGGAAATAACGCGGCAGAAGCTGGATGCAAAGACCAGACAGCTCATAGCCCTTTGCGTGGTGGTATCTGTCTTTATCATTTTATTTTTAATGGCTTCTTTTACTTCTTTTGGTAAGAAAATTACAGAACCAATCGAAGCATTATGCAGGTACACCAAAAAGCTGGCTGACGGGAATTTAAAGATGCAGAGTCCCAAAAGCAACATCACAGAAATACAGATGCTTGGAGATCAGTATGACCAGATGGTAATTCGGATCAGCGAGTTGATTGAACATATCAAAGAGGAGCAGGAATTAAAGAGAAAAACAGAACTAAAGCTTCTCCAGGCACAAATCAATCCTCATTTTCTATATAACACATTAGATACCATCGTCTGGCTGGCAGAAGGAAAACGGCATCAGGAAGTGGTGGATATGATTACGGCTCTTTCTTCGTTTCTGCGGATTGGTTTAAACAATGGAAAGGATTTTATAACCATACGGGGAGAGGCAGAACATGTAAGGAGCTATCTTATGATTCAGCATTTTCGATATGAGGATATCATGGACTACGAGATTAATTTTGACGAGGACATTAAGGAATATTCCATATTAAAACTAACCCTTCAGCCGATTGTGGAGAATGCGCTGTATCATGGGATAAAAAATTGTAGAAAGAAAGGCATTTTAAAAATCAGTGGCTGGAAGGAAAAAGATGAGATTTTCTTAAAAGTAGAAGACAATGGGATTGGAATGAAACCAGAAGATTTAATACAGATGCAGACACTGGTGCAACAGGGAGAAGGAGAAGATGCCAAACATAGAGACGGGTTTGGGATTGGGAATGTAGCGGAGCGCATCCGGCTAAATTTTGGTACGGAATATGGTCTTTTGATACAAAGTACGTACGGGGTGGGAACTTCGGTGACCATCCGAATTCCAGCAGTACTCAAAGAAAATAAATAAAAAAATCAACTTTTTTCCAAAAAAAACCAACTTTGTACTGGTATAAACGAACAATCCGTAAGAAACTTAACTGTTTGCAAAAGATAATGCATTGAGAAATCTCTGAGAAATCGCTATGATACAAGGGAAGGTATTTGTAGCAAGTCAATATTCTAATTGGAGGGTATGTAATGAAAAAAAGATTCGTAAGTGTTATGGCAGCTGCTTTTATGACAGCAGCAATGGTTTTAACTGGTTGTGGTGGATCGCAGACGGCTGTGACAACAGGGGCACCGGACAGTGGGGAGACGAAAGCAGAGACAACAGCAGAAGCAAAGAGCGATGCAGATACAACGGAAGCCAAGACAGAGGATGCAAAGGGTGAAATTGTAGTGGGATTTTCACAGGTTGGTGCGGAATCAGATTGGAGAACTGCCAATACAGAATCCATGAAATCTACTTTTACAGCAGAGAATGGTTATAAGCTGATCTTTGATGATGCGCAGCAGAAACAGGAAAACCAGTTAAAGGCAGTTAGAAACTTTATTCAGCAGGATGTGGATTATATTGTAATTGCACCAGTTACGGAGACAGGCTGGGATACCGTGTTACAGGAAGCAAAAGATGCAGGGATTCCTGTAATTATCGTTGACCGTATGATTGATGTATCCGATGATTCTTTATATACAGCATGGGTTGGATCAAACTTCCTTCAGGAAGGGTATGATGCAGTTTCATGGCTTGATGAGTACTTAAAGAGTAATAATAGAGATAAAGATGAAGTTAATATTGTAACATTACAGGGTACCATTGGTTCCTCTGCTCAGATCGGTCGTACCGAAGGCGTAGAAGAGAAGATGAAGGATCATTCCAATTGGAAGATGTTAGAGCGTCAGACAGGAGAATTTACTCAGGCGAGAGGGCAGGAGGTAATGGAATCCTTCTTAAAAACTTATGATAAAATTGATGTAGTAATTGCAGAGAATGACAATATGGCATTTGGTGCCATTGATGCCATCAAGGCAGCAGGTAAGACTTGTGGTCCAAAAGGCGATATCGTGATTATTTCATTTGATGCTGTTTCTGCAGCTTTTGATTCCATGATCGCTGGTGATATGAACGTTTCTATCGAGTGTAATCCTCTTCATGGACCTAGAGTGGCTGAGATTATTCAGAAACTTGAAAAAGACGAAAGTGTAGATAAGATTGCCTATGTTAAGGAAGGTGTATTCCCGGCAGACACAGCAGAAGAAGAGAAACCCAAACGGGCATATTAATGGTTTGGATTCCAAGATGTGATGTATAAACAGAATCCATAAACAGGTGCAGGGAAGGGAGGACGGGGTATGTCCTCCTCCCTAGGCACCTTTTTTAATCCCTTCTATGTCAAAAAAAGGCATTTGGGGAAATGAAAAAGGAGGGGCAGCTATGTCGATTGAGACCGTATTGACGATGGGTAATATATCAAAGACATTTCCAGGTGTGCGCGCCTTGGATCATGTGGACTTTACTTTGAGAAAGGGAGAGATTCATGCATTAATGGGAGAAAATGGTGCAGGAAAATCAACACTTATCAAAGTTTTAACCGGAGTAGAAGAGTTTGAAACAGGGGAAATCCGCATGGGAGAGGGAAAAGATCCGATGATCAATCATTCTCCACAGGAGGCGCAGGAACATGGAATCAGTACTGTGTATCAGGAAGTAAATCTTTGCCCCAACTTATCCGTAGCAGAAAACCTATACATAGGAAGAGAACCAAAGAAGGCTGGATTTATAGACTGGAAGACCATGAACCGCAAAGCAAAGGAACTGTTAGAAAGTTTAAATATACAAATTGACGTTACAAAGGCACTTGAGAATTATTCCATTGCCCTGCAGCAGATGTTTGCCATTGCAAGGGCGGTTGATATGTCTGCTCAGGTTCTGATTCTTGATGAACCGACGTCATCTCTTGATGATCTAGAAGTAGAAAAGCTATTTAAGCTAATGAGGAAGTTAAAAGCAGAGGGCGTGGGCATTATCTTTGTTACTCATTTTTTGGAACAGGTATATGAGGTTTGTGACAGAATCACCGTGTTAAGAAATGGGGCGCTTGTGGGAGAGTATGAGACGGAAAAACTTCCAAGGGTCCAATTGGTTGCCAAAATGATGGGAAAAGATTTTGATGATCTGGCAGCCATTAAAAAAGATGAGGGATCAAAAAAAGCATCTGACGAGGTAATCATTGATGCGAAAGGGATTGGAAAGCATGGAACCATAAAACCGTTTGATTTACAGATACAAAAAGGAGAGGTGATAGGATTAACTGGGCTTTTGGGTTCTGGTCGTTCCGAACTGGCAAGAAGTCTTTATGCGGCGGATAAGCCTGATTGTGGGGTATTAAGGGTGAAAGACCAGCAGGTTACGGTTCATACCCCCTTGGATGCAATGATGGCAGGAATGGCCTATCTTCCAGAAAACAGGAAGGAAGAAGGAATTGTGGGAGATTTATCGGTTCGGGAGAATATCATTCTGGCCCTTCAGGCAAAAAAAGGTACCTTTCATCCAATTAGCAGAAAGGAACAGGAGGCACTGACGGATGAGTATATCAAGCTCCTGCAGATAAAAACGGCAAGTCGGGAAACACCAATCAAAAGTTTAAGTGGTGGTAACCAACAGAAAGTAGTCTTAGCAAGATGGCTGTTAACCAATCCCGATTTTCTGATACTTGATGAACCCACCAGAGGGATTGATGTGGGGACCAAGACAGAGATTCAGAAACTTGTGGTAAAACTAGCAAAAGATGGGATGGCAATTATGTTCATCTCTTCGGAAATCGAAGAGATGATCCGTACCTGCAGCCGTATGGCAGTGCTAAGAGACGGGGAAAAGGTAGCGGAGCTTACGGAACAGGATTTGGATCAGAATCACATCATGAAAGCCATTGCAGGAGGTGAGAAGAATGAATAAGATTACGGTATTTACTAAAAAAATAACCAGCTACCGTTTGTTTCTCCCTATATTCTGCTTGGTTTTGGTTCTGTTTTCCAATTTAATCAAGACACCCGGGTTTTTTGAGGTGACCATAAAAAATGGGGTATTGTACGGATATATCATTGATGTAATCAACCGTGCCAGTGATTTGGTTATTCTGTCTGTGGGAATGACACTGGTGGTTGCTGCTTCCGGGGGGACGGATATCTCCGTGGGTGCCGTAATGTCAGTTGCAGGCGCTGCATGCTGCTACATTCTAGCAGGAGGACAGCAGACTGTGAATGCATTTCAGAATCCCTATATTGTAGGGGTACTGGCTGCAATTATCGTAGGAATTCTTTGTGGCTGTTTTAACGGATTTTTGGTAGCAAAGTTAAACATTCAGCCCATGGTAGCGACGCTTATCTTATTTACAGCGGGGAGAGGAATCGCACAGTTATTCACCAAGGGACAGATCACTTATATTCGGGTGGATTCGTATAAGATGTTAGGTGCAAGTATTCCGGGAATACCGATTCCGACCCCTGTGTTTGTTGCTCTCTTTGTGGTGTTACTGACGTATCTTCTTCTAAAAAAAACCACACTTGGTGTCTATCTCCAAACAGTTGGAATTAATGCAAAGGCTTCTAGATTAATGGGAATTAAAGCAACCTGGATCATATTTTTATCTTATGTTTTTTGCGGACTTTGTGCTGGGATTTCGGGACTTGTTGCATCCTCAAGAATCTACTCTGCCGATGCCAATAATATTGGTCTGAATCTGGAGCTGGATGCGATTTTGGCAGTGGCACTTGGGGGGAATAGCTTGGCAGGAGGTAAATTTTCTCTTTTGGGAAGTGTGATCGGAGCCTATACCATACAGGCACTTAGTACCACCTTGTATGCCATGGGCGTATCTCCGGATCAGATTCCGGTTTACAAGGCAATTGTGGTTATCGTCATTGTTGCATTGCAGTCTCCGGAACTTAAGAAGATGGGGAATAAGCTGTTGGCATCCCGTGAAGCCGGAAAGAAGGTGGCATAGATGAAAAACAGAGGAAAAATAGATGGAAAAACGTATTTGTTGATGATTACCATCGTTCTTTTTGTGGTGATGTATGTGGTGGGAATCCTTGTTTTTAAAAGCAGAGGGTTTGCAAAACCTCAGGTATTTTTGAACTTGTTTATCTCCAATGCAGGTCTGATTGTAATTGCAGCTGGGATGACAATGGTCATGATCACTGGTGGAATCGATATCTCGGTAGGATCGGTTGTAGCGTTAACCTGTATGATGCTTGCCTGGATGATGGAGAACAAGGGGATTGGGGCTGTTCCGGCACTGATTATTGTTCTTATGATGGGAATCGTGTTTGGACTTGTGCAGGGGTATTTGATTGCGTATTTAAAACTTCAGCCGTTTATCGTTACATTGGCGGGGATGTTTTTTGCAAGGGGGATGACGGCAATCATAAGCCAGGAAATGATCAGTGTAAAAAATGAGATGTTTTTATCCTGGGCAAAGAGTAAGATTAACCTTCCGTTTCTGGGGGGCGCAGTGAATAAAAAGGGAATTATCAATTATCCATTTCTATATCCAAGTGTATTGATTGCGCTTACAACTCTGATTCTTGTATTTATCTTGCTGAAGTACAGTAAGTTTGGGCGGTCCATCTATGCGGTAGGGGGGAATGAACAGTCTGCATTGATGATGGGACTAAATGTAAGGAGAACCAAACTTCTAGTTTATGTGATCAATGGATTTTTGTGTGCACTGGGAGGATTTTTATTCTGTCTCAATACTTGTGCCGGATTCGTGGAACAGGCAAAAGGATTTGAGATGGAGGCTATTGCATCGGCAGTCATCGGCGGTACCCTCCTGACCGGAGGAGTCGGCAATGTATTTGGCAGTCTGTTTGGCGTACTAATCAAAGGAACCATTGAAACATTTATCACCTTTCAGGGAACTCTTTCTTCCTGGTGGACGAAAATTACCATTGCAGCACTTCTCGCATTTTTCATCATTCTTCAGAGTTTGTTTGCAAAGGCCAAAGAGAAAAAATCAAATAATTCGGGTCGATAAGTAATAGAATTTAAAGCATTTGTAATATTGGATTCATAAAAAAATGAGAAATCGTATCAATTATTTCCCTTGTGCTTTTTTTGTCCTTATGGTATTATATGCTTAGTTAGCTTACACTAACTGCTTGTGAATATTCTATACATCAGACTAACCCTCTGAGATATCCTTCTTTGACCCGAGAAGGATCATGACTCCTATAAAAAACGCCCCTGTTACCGCATGACAGGGACGTTTTTTGTCTCATAAGAAATTACATTCTTTCTATTCAAGCATCCAAGGCTCAAACCTGCATATGTTTTCGTTCGACGATACAAAAACCTCCACTTGCTGCTCGATTAATTTCAGGGCATTCAGTTTACTGGGTTTTGGGTATCGGTGTGTTAATTGGTGGCATATTCTTGGAGGTGGTGATTCTTTTAACTCATAGCAGGTGATTTTGTCCGTTTTCTGCATGGAACGTATTAATGAGATCGGACCAATTGCCCAGTTTCCCGGTTTATCCAGATAATGGGTTAGAGTAGACCCAGTGTTGACTGTTACCATATGCTGTGAACTGCTCCAATTGCTCCAATTGCTGCTATGCCATAAGTCATAGTCTGCCCCCCAGCGTAGATATGCCTCTTTGCTCGGATCTAGCTGTGAAGTGCTGATTCCGCTATGGTAATTACTTTCAGCATGAGTGATCAGATACATCTTTTCACGGTATACAGGTCTAGATATGATATCAGGATATTTAATCTGACTGAAGACGAATCCGATGTCAACAATGCGGTTTTCCAGCAGACTGTGTATTTCCGGGGAGTGGAATGTCTGAATTGAGAGTTCAATATTTGGAAAGTTTTGAAGTATTTTTTTATATAAAGGTACAAAAGTGAAGTTGTTTATCAAATCTACGCTCCCAATGGAGATCAGAGTTTTTACTGAAGATGTATGAAGAGAATACATGTCTCCCCAAAGGCTGGCCCACTGCTGGGCAATCGGTACCAGATTAGAGCCGTGAGAGGTAAGTTCTGCTGTCCGCTGTCCGGGCTGTCTCATAAAGAGTTTTACCCCCAACTCATTCTCCAGACGCTTAATACGTTGGCTTATAGTGCTCTGACTGATATATAGCTTTTCTGCAGCCTGTGTTAAGGTTTTATATTCTACAACTGCCATAAAGGCTTTGATTTCTTCTATTGTCATGCCTCTCCTTTCGAAATATTATGATTATGAATATTATATATAAAAAATATTTGTTTTACAATGATTATATTACTTGTTATGATAATAATAGGATTAGGTACATGCGCATGACCATCCGGTAATTGGAGGTTTTAAAACATGGATAATGTAGGTTATAGAATTTATCAGAACTTTAAAAGACCATCAAAGACTTTGGTAGAAAAATTCCGTAGTATTCCGGTAGCAAATATAGATGATTGCATGAACCGGACGGCTTCTCTGTCATCTGCATTGGAGCCGGTGAATGACAGTATTCTTCTTGGGACTGCATACACCTTAACAGCTGCGGGAGGAGACAACCTTTTATTTTATTATGCCATCGATAATGCAAAGCCAGGAGATGTAATTGTGGTTGCAGGAGGTGGGTATACGGAACGAGCACTTTGCGGTGAAATCATGGCTGCCTATGCAAAAAAAAGAGGAATAGCGGGCTTCGTGGTTGATGGCGCTATCCGGGATAAAAAACAGCTTTCAGAGTTGGATTTTCCAGTGTATGCGGTCAGTTCCATCTGCAATGGACCTTATAAAAATGGACCGGGCAGTGTAAATATTCCGGTCAGTATAGGAAATCAGGTTATATTTCCAGGAGATATTATTTTGGGTGATGATACGGGTATCGTTGCTATTAGACCTGAGGATGCAGAAGCATTATATGAAAAGTCACTAAAAGTAAAAGAAAAAGAAGCAGAAATGATGAAATCCATTGAGGAGAAGGGGACTCTGGATTTAAGCTGGTTATATCGGAAACTGGAAGAGGATCATTGTCAGATAATTCATGCACAAAAATAAGGGGGGTTCTCTATGTTTACAGTAACGCTTGATGTAATACAAACCGTTGCTTTAGGGGCAATTGTATATGTTATTGGGGGGAATATTAAAAACCGCGTTCCGTTATTTCAGAAGTATTTTATACCAGCACCGGTGATAGGGGGTCTGCTCTGCAGCTTTTTAGTTTTCGCTTTATTAAAGGCAAATCTTGTGGAAATTAAGATGACGAACACCCTTCAGAATTTCTTTATGAATATTTTCTTTACATGCACTGGTTTCACTGTCAGTATACCTGTCATAAAAAAAAGCGGGAAGCAAGGTGCCATCCTTGCAGTAATCGCAGTATTCTTTCTTGTAATACAGAATCTGGTAGGAATTAGTCTTGCTCAGCTTCTGGGGATAAATAAACTGCTTGGGGTTGCGATGAGCTCTATATCCATGTCAGGAGGAGTAGGATCAGGAGCAGCCTTTGGACCAACATTGGAAATGCTTGGGGCAGATGGAGGAACAACAGTAGGAGTTGCGGCAGCGACATTTGGCCTGTTGGCAGGAAGTCTGGTTGGAGGCCCAGTTGCAAAGCGACTGATTGATAAGCACCATTTAAAAGCGGATACCAATACAAAGATGGTAACAAAAGAGAAGAGTCATATACCGCTTATCGAAAAAAATCTTTTGAATACTGTATTGTACGTACTTCTTGCAGCTGGTGTGGGATCTGTTATTTCCTGGGGGCTTAATTCCACTGGTCTTACATTTCCTTATTATGTGGGCTGTTTGTTTGCGGGTACAATATTCCGGAATATTGCGGAAGCATGTCATAAAGAATTTCGGATGGAGGAAGTTGATATTTTTGGAAATATATCCCTTAACCTTTTCCTTTCTATGACATTGATGTCCCTTAATATAGCAAAGTTAGTGGGACTTGCCCTTCCTATGTTGGTAATACTATTAGCGCAGACAATTGTTATGGCTATCTATGCTTCAACAGTTACATTCAAATCTATGGGAGGAAATTATGATGCCGCAGTTATGGCTGCAGGACATTGTGGGGTAGGATTGGGTCAAACTCCCAATGCGATTGCGAATATGTCTTCCGTTATCGAGGAAAATGGTCCGGCACCCAATGCTTGGTTTGTACTGCCAGTTATTACAGTGGTATTTATAAATATCTTTAATCCTATTGTAATTACTGCTTTTATCAATTTAGTAAAATAGAAAACTGGTCTTATAAAAAAACAGGGAGATTACTAAATCCCCTGTTTTTTTATGCTGAGTTATGAAATTTTTTTCGTAATTTTGCTCTGCTGACTGCATCACAGGCCATGGTTTCTTCGGTTGTTAAATTGTTCATCTGATTGGAAGCCATAGGGAGGATGCAGCCACTGCGGACAAACAAGGGAATGCTTTCTAAAGTCACTGGAATTTCAATGGTCTGTCCGCCCTCATAGGCTTCTCTTGTGTAGAAATCGTAGAAAACATCACCTTCTGGCAGATAAACCGTTCTGGTTTTTGCTCCTTTTTCCACCACATTAGCAACCAAAAGAGAGTCTCCAATCATAAAATCAACGCCTTCTTCGTAGCAGTTTGGATCGTTTTGGAATACACTGCACATGGGTTCCATAATGGGGAGCCCAGTTTCGTGTGCCCGTTCCATTAAGGAATAATAATAAGGGATCAAACGATAACGGAATTTCATGGCATTACGGATATATTCGGTGCAAGTTCCATACATCCAGGGTTCGGTAACTGTATTGTCAATGTTTACCGAGTGAATAGAGAAACGAGGCTGGAAGATTCCGTTTTGAATCCAGCGGACCATTAATTCTGCTTCTGGGGAAGGTCCATAAAAACCTCCAATGTCGCATCCTTGGTTGGCAACTCCAGATAGACTCATGCCCAAAATGGTGGAAATGTTATATTTTAATGCATCCCAACAGGTTAAATTATCACCGGCCCAGGTCTGGAATAACGTTGAATTCCGCTGTGACCGGAACGGCATACGATAAATGGACGGGTGCTTTTATAGGTTTCATGGATGGCTTCGTCCGTAATGTGACACATAATGTTTGACATTACAGATTTCAACTGGCCAATGGTACCGCCTTTTCCTTCGTAATCGCAGCGGCAGTCCTTGTCTACCATACTGTCATACTCACAGTTGTCATTCCAGATGGAACTGGTTCCCATCTCCAAAACGTTTTTCTTTAACATTTCCTTCCAGACTTTTCGGGTTTCTGGTTTTGTAAAGTCAGCAAAAACGCCTTTGCCACCTCACCAGGTTCCCACACCCGGTTCTTCGCTTTGGCTGTCTTTTACAAAAATTTCTTTTGCTTTCATCGTCTCAAGATCGGGATGAGACAGTAAAATGCCAGGTTTCACGTTTGGAGAAACGGTAATTCCTCTGTCTTTCATCTTCTGGAAGAAATCTTTTGGATTCTTAAACCGTTTCTTATTCCAGGTAAAGACACAACGCTTGATGCCTTCTACTGTTTCCTGAGACGTAACCGGAGGAAAGCTGGAACCCGTCAACGGGGATTTCTTCCTCAATCGTGGTATCAACAAATTCAACGATGGTATCGTCACAGTCTGATTCCAGCTCAGGATAGTACATGGAGGAACCAAGATATCCAAGTGCATAACGGGGAAGCATCGCTGATTTACCGGTAAGGTCTGTATACCGGGTTACCACTTCACGAATGGAAGGACCTGCAATCAAAAATAAGTCGATATCTCCACCGTCGGACCGGTATCGGCTGTGAGGTTTCCAATAATTACTCTTTTCTCTTCCCATATCGAAATCACATTCATAGGTATTGTGATAGAAGTAACCGACTGCCTTTTTTGTCCCTCGGTTTAACTTAACATAAAAAGGAATGTGCTTATATAGAGAGTCGGTTTCCTTTGGGTTATAACCCATGGCATCTTTCGGGCTCATGGTTAAAAACTTCTGGGCTTTGTTCCACTCCCCGGTCTTTTCACCAAACCCATAGAAGCAGTCATCAGGGGCAATCTCACTGGTGTGAATCCGTCTATGATTGCTATCTTCCATGTATCCTAGATCCACAATATCGGAATGGATGCAGGTTCCTTCCTGATCATAAACACAGATTCGGAATGGATTCTTTTCCACAACGACCTTAAGCTGCGCTCCTTTTAGAATTGCCTGATCCTCTGTTTGAGAAAGAGATGCGGCAGCAGGCTCAATCCGTCTGCGGAATCCTTTCATCAGTTCATCCATTCGGTCTTCCCAAGCAGTCATAACAAGACTATAAGATTCTTCTGCAAAATCACCGTCAAAACCAGCCCGGATACGCAAAATGGTATCGGTAAGAAACTGGATCCGAATTTCAATGGAATTGGTCATAATGCGGAAGGAATGATTGTTTTGTGTTACTTCATTTACGCTTGTACATAGTTTCATACGTTCATTCTCCTTTATTGAATAAAAAAAGTCGTTATATTATCATAATGAAAACTGCAATAAAAAACTAGACAAAAATTGCAGTCTGATTGCTAAAACTATACATATCTTGCACTCTTTCAATATTAAATATGCTGGATTTAGACAAAATAATGGGTATAAAATAGCAAAATAAGTATAAGATAAATAAAAATAGTGCAATTTTTGTCTAGTCCTCAATCTGTAAAATCCGTATAATGAAGGACAAAGGAAGTGCATATTACTTTCCACCAAAGAAAGAGGAGGTCCATAGTATGGCCAGTATGAATTGTCATTATTATAGCTTTTGTTTAAAGCACACCGTTGATATCAATGTAATTATCCCAACTCCGGAAGGAAATGAGCAGATTACCAGTACATCATCAAAAGAGGCTTATCCCTATGAAGAAGGGCTCCCCGTACTTTACTTACTCCATGGTGCATTTGGGGATTACAGTTCTTGGATGCGGTTTTCTAATATTGAACGATATGCACAAAAACATCGTTGTGCGGTTGTGATGGCTTCTGCTGAAAACAGCTTGTATCAGGACATGTACCAGGGGAACAAATTTTTTACCTTCTTCACAGAAGAACTTCCAGAACTGGTAAAAAGTCTATATCCGGTATCAAAGAAAAGAGAAGACACTTATATAGCCGGACTTTCTATGGGGGGATATGGTGCATGGTTTCTTGGTCTATCCAAACCAGAACAGTATAGTAAGGCGGCAAGTTTATCTGGAGCTGTGAATATTGCAGAGACCTATGAGGGAATCAAAAGTGAAACCATTGACGGGCCATTTCCGTGGAATGCAGTGTTTCAGGATCCAGAAAAATTAGCTGGGAGCGATGCAGATCTTATGGTTCTCTATGACAGATGCGTAAAAGAAGGAGTTGTTCCGGATCTTTATCAGGCTTGTGGTACGGAAGACTTCTTATATGAGATGAACGTTAAAGTGAGAGATAAGATGAAAGAAAAGGGTGCCAATATTACTTATATAGAAGGGAAAGGCGGGCACAATTGGGATTTCTGGGACAAATACATTCAGGATGTACTCCAGTGGATGCTTCCGGTATAGTTGAGAATTCTTTTCAATAAGATAGCTTGTTTTTTCTCAATCATTATGTTAAACTATAGATAGTTAGTTGATGCTAACTGCGTGTGAATATACTAACATCAGAATAACTCTCTGATTTTATCCTTCATTTGACCCGTGAAGGATCATGACTCCTATAAAAAAACCGTTCCTGTACCGCATGACAGGGCGGTTTTTTTATTTTATAGGCAGGCGAATGATACCATTAGAAAGTGAATGCCGTAAATCGGAGGAAAACAAATGGAAATCAAGCAACTGGAATATTTTGTAACAACAGCGGATCATGGAAGTCTGAATAAGGCAGCGGAACATCTATACACGTCTCAGCCCAATGTGAGCAAAGTGATTGCTAACCTGGAAAAAGAACTGGGAGTTCTTTTGTTTGAGCGAAGCAGCCGTGGAATTCGTATGACAGAACAGGGAAACATGCTTTATGGTCATGCCCATACCATTCTTACCAATGCCAATTTGATTCAATCATTGGTTCAGAAAAAGCAGGACAATCAATTTTTGGTGTCTGGATACCAGAGCAGCATCCTGGCAAAGCTTATGGCAGATGTCTATAAAACATATAGAGATAAGGATATAAAGTTTGGGTTTCGGGAAGGAACGGTAGAAGAGATTACCGATGATGTGTCAGAGCATACCTCGGAAATTGGTATAGTCTATCTGGCCAAAACCCAGCTTTCTTGCTTTCATCATATAATATGGCATAAGAAATTGGAGTTTGTACCGCTTTCTGATCTTGGAATCTGCGTTTATTTGGGCTGCCATCATCCCTGGTTTCATCGGGAATGGATCGAACTTTCCGAATTGCCCCAATTGAAATTTATGGAGGGTACCAGAGATTTTTTTGCCATGGAGCAACATATTCGGAAAGTGATTGTGGCGGCAAAGGAGGTGGGGCCGTTAAACTATGTGGTCTCATCAAACAGTGATTACTTGGTAAACAGCATGCTAAAACACACCGATGTCTGCTGTATGGGAATTGATTTTGTATCCAAAGAGTACGAAGCTCAGAAAATACGGGCTTTAAAGGTGCGGGACACGGAATCGTTTTTATCGCTTGGTTATGTGAAACAGAAGAAAAAGGAAATGTCTCAAGAAGCCTGCATTTATATAGAAGAACTGAAAAAACAAATAACCGCTTATCACGATTTGTTATAACCAGACCTGTCTGAATCGGCATTAGTAAGTCTCGACTAACTGTGTTATATTAGAAAATATAGCACAAGAGGAGGAACGTATGATGAAAAAACGTTTATTATATACCTGTATGGCAGGTATGATGAGCATAACTTTGCTCGCAGGTTGTTCTAACGCCGGGGAAGAACAAAAGACAACTGAAGTTACCAGTCATTCCCAGGCAAATCAGGAGAATGATACAGAAGGAAAGGCAAAGGCTGAATTGGTCTTTGTCAATTACCGGGATATCAGGGATTTAAATCCACACCTTTATGCTGGGGAGATGTATGCCCAGGAGATGCTTTATGAAACGTTGGTTACCATTACAGAAGATGGATATGAGCCATGCCTTGCGGAAAGCTGGAAAATCAGCGAAGATGGGAAAGTTTATACGTTTAAGATTAGAAAAGGAGTCACCTTTTCCGACGGAGAGGTTTGCGACGCCAATGCAGTGAAGGCAAACTTCGATGCAATTATAGAGAATAAGGAGCGTCACACCTGGCTTGAGATGATGAATCTTATGGAAAGCGTGTCTGCGCCAGATGATGAAACATTTGTAATTAAAATGAAAAAACCGTATTACCCCATGTTAACAGAGCTTGGAGTGACAAGGCCATTTGCCATGATATCGCCTAAATCCATGAAGAATGGAAGTACAAAGGACGGGGTGGAGTCCTATGTTGGGACAGGTCCTTATGTACTTACGGAATCGGTAACGGATGAGTATGCAGTGTTTGAAGCCAATGAAACGTATTGGGGAGATAAGCCATCGGTGAAAAAAATAACCGTTAAAGTAATTCCGGATAATCAGACAAGAATTCTGGCAATGGAAAAGGGAGAAATTGATCTAATTTTTGGAAAAAATATGATAGATGCAGAGGCGGTAACGAAATATAAAGACAGTGATAAATTCTCGGTTTCCCTGTCAGATCCAACCTCCACAAGACAGATTGTATTAAACACTACAAACGAAATTCTAAAAGAAAAAACAGTGCGTCAGGCACTTCAGCATGCCACGAACCGTCAGGCAATCTCCGATGGTGTATTTTATGGTATGGAAGCTCCGGCGGAAACATTGTTTTCAGAATCCACGCCCTACTGTAACATTGGTTTAACTCCGTATGAGTTTAGCCTCGACACAGCCGTAGACATGCTTGAGCAGGCCGGTTGGACGCTTGGAGATTCCGATATAAGAGAAAAAGACGGAAAAGTTATGGAGTTATCTTTGCTTTATAACAGTGACAGTGTAACTGAAAAGACAATTGCCGAGTATCTTCAGTCTGAGTTTTTAAAAATAGGAATACGTCTGGAGATCAAAGGAGAAGAGGAACAGTCTTATCGGGACAATATGAAGGCAGGAAATTTTGATATGGTATTTAATATCTGCTGGGGAACTCCGTATGATCCACAGTCCTCCCTATCTGCAATGAGACAAAGGGTATACGGCGATTATGCAGCACAGCTTGGTCTTTTGGATAAGGCAGAAATAGATGAAGCAATTACAGAGGTTCTGGTATCTACAGATGAAATAAGGAGAAAAGAGTTGTATCAGTTTGTTTTAACAAGACTTCACGAAGATGCTGTATACATACCACTTACCTATGAATGCAACAAAGCTATCTACACATCAAATTTAAAGGGAGTTACATTTACTCAGACCCAATATGAAGTACCTTTTTTGCAAATGTATTTTGAATAATAGCATAGAGAGGAAAAAACAGGGAAAATAAATGGCGTGGGCTTAGCAAGCCGACGCTTTCCCACGTTTTAAGCCTTTTATTTATAAACTGTTTCATAGGGAGGAAACAATGAAAACGTATATTTTAAAACGTACCTTGTCAGCAATTCCGTTGCTTTTAATGATTTCATTTTTATGTTTTGTATTTATCAACATCATACCATCGGATCCGGCGGAAGTGGCTCTTCGGGTTCGCCAGACGCCTGTGATTACAGAACAGGCGATTGCAGATATGCGGGAAGAAATGGGGCTAAATGATCCCTACCTCGTTCGGTATGTAAATTGGGTGATAGACTGTCTGCATCTGGATTTCGGAGTCAGTTACACCAATCCGCAAAGAACCGTACTTGGAGAAATTACCCGCTGTCTTCCAGCAACATTCGTTCTCTCTATGGCATCCTTAGTGTTTGTAATTTTACTAAGTCTACCCATTGGTTTTTTTTGCGCAGTCTATAAGGATAGTCTGTTTGATCGTATGGTCAGAGGAATTGTATTTATGACGACAGCCATGCCGGCGTATTGGATCGGACTGTTGTTAATCTGGCTGGTCAGTATTAAATGGGATTTGCTTCCCACTAGTGGAAGCGGAAGTGTCAAACACCTGATTCTTCCAGCTTTTACGGTATCTCTTACTTACATATCCACCTATATCCGACTGATCCGTAACAATATGCTAGAGAACATGAAGGAAGATTACGTGCTCTATGCTAACGTACGGGGGTTAAAGCAGAGAACCATTCTGGTAAGGCATATTTTAAAGAATTCCCTGCATACCTGTATCGTTGCCATTGGGATGAGCATTCCCCAACTAATGGCAGGAACCATTGTAGTGGAGAATGTGTTTGCCTGGCCTGGGCTTGGGAAGCTTTGCATTGCTTCTATTTTTAATCGGGATTATCCGGTAATCCAGACTTATGTTCTTTTAATCGGCACGTTATTTGTGGTGTTCAATCTTTTATTTGATATCATTCAAAGCATTGCAGATCCTAGACTTCGAAGGGAGACATCGTAATATGTGGAAGCGTTTTTTGAAAAATAAAATGGCAGTCCTTACCATGGGATTATTAATCACCATTGCACTCATTGGTATATTTGCTCCCCTTTTGGCACCCAATGATCCCTATGAAAATGACATCTTTCATAAATTTGCAGGATTTAGCCTAACGTATCCTCTTGGGACAGATCAGCTTGGACGTTGCATTCTATCCAGAATGATCTACGGGATCCGTCCTACTTTGTTTCTTTCTCTCATTACCATGATTGGTACCATTGGGCTAGGCTGTACGATGGGACTTTTGGCTGGTTATTTTCGGGGAGTGGTGGAAGAAATCATCATGCGTGCAGTTGATGTAATGATGTCATTTCCCAGTCAGATTATGGTATTTGCAGTGGTCGCACTTCTTGGAATTGATGTGCGGAATGTGATTCTAGCCAATATATTCATTAAATGGGCCTGGTATGCCCGGATGATCCGGACCAATGTTATGAAATACAGGGATAAAAACTTTGTTCTCTTTTCCAGATGCATTGGGAGTGGGGAACCATTTATCCTGCTCCGTCACATGCTTCCTAGCATTGCATCCGAGATGGCAGTTTTGGCAACGTTGGATATTGGCTGGGCCATCTTAAATATATCAACCCTTTCATTTCTGGGACTTGGGGTACAGGCCCCTATCCCGGAATGGGGAGCCATGTTAAATGAAGCGAAGAATGTAATGACCACCAACCCAGTTCAGATGATAGCTCCAGGACTGGCGATCGTTGTGGTGGTTGCTGCCTTTCATCTTTTAGGTGATGCGTTAAGAGATACACTGGATCCAAAGGAGGTGCAGGGGGAATGAAACCTGTCTTAGAAGTGAACAACTTATGCGTGAAACATTGTGTCAAAAACAGGACACGGACGATCGTAGAAGGGATTAATTTTCAAGTATATCAAGGAAAATGCCTTGGGATCTTAGGGGAAAGCGGGAGTGGAAAGAGCATGACACTAAAAGCGATTATGGGCCTGCTTGGAAGGGACTTTTCAGTCAGTGGAGAAGCCTGTTATCAAGGAGAAAATCTGATTGAAAAATCCAAAGAGCAGTTACGGGTAATCCGAGGAAAAAAGATCTCCATGATTCTTCAAAATCCCATGACCTGCTTTGATCCCTTGTACCGGATTGGGGACCAGTTATTTGAGACATTAAGAGAACATACAGACTTAACCAGGCAGGAAATTTATGAAAAATCAGTCAATGTTCTTAATACGATGCAGATTCGTGAGAGTGAGGAGGTACTTAAAAAGTATCCTCATCAATTAAGCGGAGGAATGCTGCAACGGATTATGATTGGGCTAGCGGTCTCCATGGAACCGGATTTGATCATTGCCGATGAACCGACAACGGCCATAGATGCCATTACCCAGTATGAGATCATGAAGGAATTTATGAGAATCAAAAAAGAGTCCAATACCGCTATGATATTTATCAGCCATGATCTAGGGGTAATATCAGCCATCTCGGATGAAGTTCTGATTATGAATGAAGGACATATTGTAGACCGTGGAACCTTCCGTCAAATTTACGATCATCCGGTGGATTCGTTTACCAAGCTTTTGGTAGAAAAGAAAAAAGCAGTCATGGAACAATATCACAAAGCCATAGAAAAAAAGGAAGGGAGTTATGTATGATAAAGGCAGAACATATGGATGTGAGTTTTCGAAAGGAAAACCAGACCCGGCTATTTGGTACGGAACGTCAGCAGGTGCTTTTTGATGTTTCCTTTCAGGTGAAAAAAGGGGAATGTCTGGGGATTTTGGGGGAAAGTGGGAGTGGCAAGAGTACGCTTGGCCGGGTGCTTTGTGGCTTGTTAAAGCCAGATCGTGGAACCATCTCGTTTGAAGGAAAGAAAAAACCAGTGATTAGTGTGGTGTTCCAAGATTATACCACGTCAGCCAATCCTAGGTTTACCGTACGAAATCTAATCAGCGAGGGGCTGCGTGCAAGGGAAAGAAGAGAACGAACCAAAAGAAACAGGGAAGAGCGGATCGATGAACTTTTGCATCTGGTCGGGTTAGATGAGGGATATAAGGACCGTCTGCCCCATGAATTAAGTGGCGGTCAGCTGCAACGGGTTTGTATTGCTCGTGCCTTGGCAGTAAACCCTGATGTGATATTATTTGATGAAGCGATCAGTTCTTTGGATGCCCATACCCAGGTACAAGTAATGGACCTGTTAAAAAGGCTGCAAAAGGAAAGGGAGCTTACCTATGTGTTTATTACGCATGATTTAACTTCGGTTACTTATTTATGCAGCCATGTCCTGTTTCTTTACAAGGGATCTGTGGTAGAATGGAAATCGGTGGGGGATATCAGTGAGGTAGAACATCCCTATGCCTTAAAGCTATTACACTCAATTTTTGATTTGGGAGATGTAAATTTAAAAACGAAACCAGAGCAAGCGGTTTCTTAATGAATAGAGGAGAGATACATATGTTGCAACTAGAAAATGTCAAACTGGAACAGGGAAGGACAAGTGGAATGCTGGGAGTGAAAAATCACAATCTAAAACTTCCCTACACCGCCATATGTGGGGAGGAGGAGGGAGAAGTTACCTTGATCACCGCAGGAATACATGGAGCAGAATATATCGGGATACAGACGGTGTTGGAACTTTCCAGAGAATTAGAACCATGTGACGTAACAGGAACCATTGTATTTTTACTGATGGCAAATCCTCAGGCGTCTTATTCTTATACCAGACTGTTTGTGCCAGAAGATGGGAAAAATTTAAACCGCGTATTTCCAGGGGAAAAGGAAGGAAGCCTTTCCCAGAAGATCGCATATACCATAGAGCATGAACTTCAAAATCAGGCAGATTATTATCTAGATCTGCATGGGGGGGATACCCATGAACGGGTTATGCCTTTTGTGTACTATTCAGGGGTAGCCAAAGAAGAGGTGAGAAAGAAATCAGAGGAAATGGCAATCGCCACCGGTATGCAGGTGCGGGCGGAATCTTCTGCTACCACTGGTTCTTATAGCTATGCAGCCATACAAGGCACCCCTTCGATTCTTATGGAACGGGGAGGCGGAGGAATCTTTTCCAAAGAGGAAATAATAAATTATAAGATAGAAGTAAAGCGGGTATTGTCTTATCTGGGATTCATAAAAACAATGGATCACGCAGAAGAAGGAGACAGTCAAAAAGAAGTGAAAAAAGCCGTCTATGTGGATTCTGAAACAGAGGGATTTTGGTATCCCCAAAAAGAACCGGGAGAAACATTTTTAGAAGGTGAGCTTCTAGGTGTTATAGAAGACGTTTGGGGAAATCGGATTCAGGAGTGTTATGGAGAATTTGACGGTATTGTTCTATATGAAACGGTTGTGATGGGAGTGAGCCAAGGCGATAGTCTGATTGCTTATGGGGATCTATCTAGTTGTCATACCTCCATCAATACGCTATAATAAAAGAAGAATTGTAATTTGGAGGAATAACATGAAATCTTTAATTATAGCGGAAAAACCGTCAGTGGCCCGGGATATCGCCCGGGTTCTTCATTGCAAAAAGGGACAGGGAGGAAGTTTGGAAGGAAGTTCCTACGTGGTTACCTGGGGGCTGGGACACTTAGTAACTCTGGCGGATCCAGAGGATTATGATCCCAAATATAAAGAATGGAAGATGGAAAACCTTCCTATGATGCCGGAGCAATTTAAACTGGAAGTGATCAAACAGACAGGGAAGCAGTACCGTGAGGTAAAGTCCCAGATTCATCGAAAAGATGTAGGAGAAATCATCATTGCAACCGATGCTGGACGTGAAGGAGAACTGGTTGCCAGATTGATCCTTCTAAAGGCCGGAAATCAGAAACCCATAAAAAGACTCTGGATTTCTTCGGTTACGGATAAAGCAATCAAAGAAGGATTTGCGAATTTAAAAGACGGTCATGCGTATGATACCTTATACGATGCAGCAATGTGCCGGGCGGAAGCCGACTGGTTGGTGGGAATCAATGCAACCAGAGCCTTGACTTGTAAATACAACGCCCAGTTAAGCTGTGGGAGAGTTCAAACACCAACGGTTGCAATCATTGCCACAAGGGAAGAAGAGATCAAAAGCTTTGTGCCAAAATCCTATTATGGGATCATAGCAACTTCGGCGGATCCGGTGCTTCGTTTTACCTGGAGAGAGGAAACCTCTAAAAGTTACCGTTCTTTTGATAAAAAACGGGTGGAACGTTTGCTAAATCAATTAAAGGCAGAGCCAAAGGGAGAGGTTTTAGAAGTAAAACGCACGCCAAAAAAATCATACTCCCCCCAGCTTTATGATTTGACAGAACTACAAAGAGATGCCAACCGACGATTTAATTATTCGGCGAAAGAGACGCTTAATATTATGCAGCGATTATATGAAAATCATAAGGTGTTAACCTATCCAAGAACAGATTCCAGGTATTTGAGTACGGATATCGTTCCGTCTTTGAAAGAAAGACTAGAAGCCTGTGGTGTGGGGCCATACCGAAAGCCAGCTGGAAAGTTAAGCAACAAAACCATAGAAGGAAAACCGTATTTTGTAGATAATAAGAAGGTGACAGATCATCATGCCATCATTCCTACGGAGCAGTTTGTCCAACTCGATCACATGAGTGTTGAGGAAAGAAGAATCTATGATCTTGTGGTTCGCCGATTTATTGCAGTTCTTTATCCGCCTTATGAATATGATCAGACGGAACTAACCATATCTGTTTCCGGAGAGACGTTGCTTGCCAGAGGAAAGACGGTAAAGACTCCTGGATGGAAAGAGGTGTATGAGACGTTTGATGAGGAGGAAGGAGACGAGGAGTTAAAGGAACAAACGCTTCCCGATCTTAAAAAAGGCGATATTCTGACGGGGCTTTTAATTTCTATGACCGAAGGAAAAACAAAGCCACCTGCTCCATTTAATGAAGCAACGCTTTTGTCTGCTATGGAAAATCCAGTCTCTTATATGGAGACCAAGGACCGGAATATGAAAAAGGCTCTTGGAGAGACGGGGGGACTTGGAACGGTTGCCACAAGAGCCGATATCATTGAAAAGCTTTTCTCTAGTTTTCTCCTTGAAAAGAAGGGGAAGGATATCTACCTTACTTCCAAAGCAAAACAGTTGTTAAACCTGGTTCCTGAGGATTTAAAGAAACCGGAGCTGACGGCGAATTGGGAGATGCAGTTATCCGCCATAGCAGAGGGAAAGCTAAAACGCGGCGCATTTATGAAAGAGATCCGATCCTATTCAGAGGGTTTAATCCGGGAGATCAAAACCTCCAATGGGAAATTCCGGCATGACAATCTTACCAATACTCCTTGCCCGGTATGTGGGAAAAAGATGCTTTCGGTCAAGGGGAAAACCAGTGAGATGTTAGTTTGTCAGGACCGAGAATGTGGACACCGCGAGGTGGTTTCAAGAACCAGTAACGCCAGATGCCCAGTCTGTCACAAAAAACTGGAGTTGAAAGGAAAAGGAGACGGTCAAATTTTTGTCTGCAGATGCGGATATAAAGAAAAGCTGTCGGCCTTTAAAGAACGTCGGGCAAAAGAAGGGGCAGGGGTCTCCAAAAAAGATGTGGCAAAATATTTAAACAAGCAGAAAAAGGAGGCCGATGAACCCATTAATTCTCCATTTGCAGATGCACTTGCGAAGCTGAATTTTAAAAATAACGAGGAATAAACCTTAATGGAGCATAATAAATAACTGTCAACCGTTTTTGAAAATGTCCCGAAAAAGTTTTAACATAAGCACCAGTTTTCTGGTGCTTGATTTAACCAGGTACTATTAGTTTTTGGGTAACTTTAATAAAACTACAGTTACCTGCTTGTAAATTAGGCTATTTCTTTTCTGTGTCGTTGTCCTTTTGCATATTTTTCAAATGATGCCTGCCTCCATGGATGGTT
>NZ_RJLQ01000015.1 GCF_003833015.1 Clostridium sp. E02 | reverse complement strand
AGCTTCTGCAAAGATCTGCTACCCTGGTCAGATAAGCTTCCGGCTAATTGCAGAAAATCATTGTAAAAACATGCCGCTCGTGGGAGCGGTTGTTTTTTTTTGCTGCACTCACTACGGAGCGTTTACGGATCATATTGCATATGATGCGGTTCCACGTAGTATAGTTCTGGTTCCAACAGAACTCATGAATGTTAATTTACGATCTGTATCAGCATCTGGATTGGAAGTTTCAATCAACAATGTCTGAATTCGTGTACCCAATGAGACTTCTCCTTAGCTTTTAAAAATGGTACTGCAGGTGGCAGCCGATGTCAACTGATGTAACCTGCTTTAAAAACGTATATATAGTGACTGGGTAAACTGGTTTAAGATCTGGAATTGATACGTTGGTTTCTATTATGGAGTCAAAGCTTAAGAGCAAACCATTTGTACCGGATACGTTATATCTTTTCTGTGGAAGAAGAACGGACCGAATCAAAAGATTAGTCCGGGAATCGGTTGGTTATCTTATTTGGTAAAAAAATTAGAGCAGAGAAATTTTCAATGGCCGCGTTCCGAAATCATGTATTGCAGGCGGATGAACCCCCAGTGCGCGTAACAACTGAAAACCGTACAGAAGATGACAATCATTATACGCGGGTCTACCGTACAGGAAACACGTATCACAATCATCAGATTGTCCTCTACATCAGAAATGCAAGTCATCCGAGAAAATTAATCCACTAGCAAAAGACTCACTAACATTCAGATTACAACATTACTTAAAATATTGACCAAGAGATAAAAGAAGAAGCGGGTTAATCGCCCATACATCACCTTCCACCGTTACAATATTATCATATAAAGGAGGAGATTAAATGTCTAAGCTCGAATTCGTAATTTATTTAATTTTTGCATATTTACCATTTGTATCAATTATAGCTGGCATAATTTTACTTATAACTGGAACTGTTCTTAAATTTAAAGGAGCATTCATCTATAAAAAAATCTTCTTAATAGGAGGGATTTTTATTGCTATTTTTTTCCTATGTATTATAGCAATTTTAGCAATGGGTTTCATTGGTGTCGGCCCTGGAATGTCTGATTAATCATCACCATGCCTGTCCACCTTCTCCGCCCTCAGGCGGTTCCCTCTTTATGTATTTGAGCTGCTCGTAACACAGGCAGCACATCCTTTGCAATTTGTTTTAAGATAACTTCAACCTCTTCTGACGTTGTGTCCTTGCAATAATCGTCATAGAAAAGAAAGGTTGTATCCCCTTTCTTCATCTCCTTAACCGGTTTGCTTGCCATGTCACCACCTCTTTCCTTCTGATTCTATGTCTAACCGTTTGTACAACTTTCCACATCCCTCTACTTTAACAACGCTAAGTCCAGCAGAAAGGTAAAAAGCCGCATATCAAATCCCATATTTTGCAATATTTACAGACAGTTTAACAGGTATGAAATGGACAATATCCCCATAAAATTAGAAAGATTGAGAAAGGGGGCGCCATATCATATGTCATATCTCATGTATCTTCGTAAAAGTCGGGCTGATAAAGAAGCGGAAGCACGGGGCGAAGGTGAAACATTAGCCCGCCATGAACAATTACTCACGGAACTGGCCGTTAAAATGGGGCTTTTAGTTGGTGCCATATACAAAGAACTTGTTTCAGGAGAGACTATTTCTGCACGTCCCAAGATGCAGCAAACACTACTAGAAGTCATGCAAGGCATGTGGGAAGGTGTTCTTGTCATGGAGGTAGAACGTCTTGCCAGAGGGGATACAAAAGATCAGGGTACCGTAGCCGAAGCCTTCAAATTTAGCAATACAAAGATAATTACACCCATGAAAACCTATGACCCCTCCGATGAATTTGATGAAGAATACTTTGAGTTTAATCTCTTTATGTCACGCCGGGAGTATAAAACCATCAACCGCAGAATCCAAAGAGGTCGGATTGCTGCCTTTCGTGACGGATGGTATATCGCAGGAACCGCACCCTATGGATATAAAAAAGTGAAGCAGAAAGGAGACAAAGGCTACACCCTGGAGATTGTTCCAAAAGAAGCAAAGATTGTTGAATACATCTATGAACTTTATACTGCTGGAGAACTACAAGAAGATGGCAGTCATGCACCATTTGGCTCCTATCAAATCCGGGATCGATTAAACGAACTAAACATTCCCTCCAGAACTGGAGGAATTTGGTCTGCTTCGTCCATAATTGACATTTTAAGTAATCCCATTTATATTGGATACCAAAGATGGCAATGGCGTAAGGTTATGAAACAAATGATTCACGGAACAATCATTGAGACCAGACCAAAAGATGAAAACTGTGAGAAAGTAAAAGGACGCTTTCAGGCCATTATAAATGAAGACAAATATAATTTAGTACAAAACATCAAAGCAGGGAAACCACTTCCAAACATTACAAATACCACTTTACAAAATCCACTTTCTGGTCTTGTCTATTGCTCCAAATGTGGTACCATGATGACCAGACAGCCAAGCAATACCAAACTTCGCTATGCCGTTCTCCGCTGTCCAAACAGCAGTTGCAACAATATTTCAGCCCCTCTTTCTCTGATTGAGGAGATGGCCATTGAAGGTTTAAATGAATGGATCCCGGAATACGAGTTAAACTGGCCAGAGGAACCTGAAAAAGAAAGCAGCACTACCCTATCTGTACTAGAAAACTCCATACACAGCTTAGAAGACAAATACCACCAGACAGTAAAACAGCTTAATAAAACCTATGATCTGCTGGAACAAAATGTCTACTCAATAAATACCTTTGAAGAACGTCATAAAACACTGGAAAATCAAGAAAAAGAATTACTTAAAGAATTAGAACATCTAAAAAAAGAAAGAAACTGCACCATAAATAGAAAACAGGCAAGATGTGACTTTATCCCCTCCGTCAAACATTTGGTTGAAGTATATTGGAAAATCGATGATATCAGACTTAGAAACTCCATGTTAAGAAATGTTTTAGATCATATCGACTACTTAAAGACAGAAAGAAATAAAAAAGGCGCTGGAAATACGGCAAACTTTACATTAAAATTTTATCCAAGACTCCCGGAAAGCAAGACAGGGCATCCAGCAGTTCGTCCACACCATTGTCGGTCTCGATGCTAATGAGCCGTCTGAACCCCTGTTTGAGTTTAATACTCTGTTATAAATATTTAATGAGGCATTACAATAAAAGTTGGAACTGCAGCAAACTTCATTTTATTATTTGACTGGCAATCGCATGATATGATAACTTGCTCTATTCCATCCTTATCCTTTTCAGCTAGATTAATATTCGTTCCTTTCATTGGGAACAAACAAGATCTTCCTGACTGCTCATCTTTAACTTTAGGTTCCATTCCTAACATAAGAGAATAATCTCCGTATGTTTTGTCCCATTGACTGGTTGTAATGTAAATTTCATGTATCCCAAGTGCGCCATTTGGATGTATATGGTCTTCGCTACCAACAATCACTGGCGGTTGAAATTCGCTCATTAAAAATGGCAAAACAACATTTTCAGGACAGCTTAGTGTCCATTTTAATTTGATACCATGACGTTCAATTCGTGCTTTTGGACGTGGGGCAGATACTATCAATCCGTTATTTCGGACTTTTTCTATGTTATTCTCATATTGGCATACTGGATCAGCATTCAACGCATAATCTTTTAATCCCTCTTCTCCCGGAAGGTAGAGTCCGAGGCGGGAAGAATAAGACTGATCTGATATTCCTATCATTTTAACTATAAACTTAAACACAGCATTAACAAGCTTTCCGTAATTGGTACAAAACAGTTCTAGAAAAGTTCCATCTTTCAGGTAGATGAGCGCATTGTGCATTTTCTCTGGAGGACCTCCTGGAACCACCTGAAATCCCATTTGACGGTATTGACTAATAGCAGTTTCAAGATTATCGACCTGAATTAATACATGCCCAAGCTTAAACGGGATGTTTTTATTCATATAACGCCTCCCTTATTCACCTATTTTACAGTTTTATCAATGCCCAGCTTTCTTTTGTCCGGCAAATTTGAGAATGCCTGCAAACAGACTCTATTTATTTGTCAAAAATCTTTCTCTCCTCTCTTTGATTAGTGCATACTAACCCATAACACCATTATACAAGTTTATTCCTCCCCTTTGTAACCAAATCAGGAGTATTTTATATCCAAATCGGGATAAAAAACCACTCCGCCAGAATTCTGGATTAGTTTTATCAAGTGACATTTATTCAGTTGGTTTCAGTGTCTCTGTTCCGCAATACTTGTCCAGGTGTCACGCCATATTTTTTTCTGAAAGCCGAAATAAAGTGCCCGGTATTGGCATAGCCCACCATTCCGGCTACATCACCGACCCTAAAATGACGCTGTTCCAGCAAAATGCGGGCAAGCTCCATGCGCTTTTCTAATATATATCCATATACCGTCTGCCCATATCGTTGCTTAAAACCGATTTTTAGCTTATATTCATTAAGATAAATCTTTTTAGATAATTCCGAAAGTGTCAGCGGATGCACAAAAGTATTATCCAATATCTCTTTTGTGAGGCGCAATGCAAATAAATCCTCTTTTGATAATGATAATTTATTTGCTTTATTTCCACGCTGATATACCATTTCATCAAGATATACTGCGATCAATTCCAGAAGTTTAGCCTCAAGGTAAAGTGGCTCCAGCCGCTCGCAAATGTTACTATCTATAATTTGTGAAAGAATTGCTGTAACATGCGGCGTAATAATATAGTGCTTCAAGTCCCCCAATTCCAACATGTTATAATGGTTGACTGCGTTTTCGCAATGCAGGCATTCAGCTACCCCTTGCAAACAAGCCGGATCAACTGAGACTCCAATGCCTTGATACTGCACCCCTTCTTCGTATTGACTAATACACTTCTCCGTTCCGCCGGTCATGATGCAGCTCTCATTGCGATCAATACTCAACTTTTTCCCAGGCACCTCATTCAAAGTCCACTCTATCCTTTCGCCCAAGCAAAAGGACAAAGTACAGATGCTAGATGCCTCCTTTTTTTCTTGCAAGATAGTTGTTGCTGATGGAATATAATTAAATATTGACAACCCAAGCAAACTGGATCGTGTCATATATTGAGTATGATTTTCATAAATGTTTTTTGAGAGTTCTAATACATTTGGGGTAATCGCTTTATCAACTATACGGCCACTAGCATCATATTTAATACTTTGTGTCATTAGATTCTCCTTATCAATATTTCAATCGTTAGTTTTGACTAACTTCCATTGTATCGTGCACTTCTTAAAAAGTCAAATGAGCATTACCTATAAGCTGTCGGTTCCTATGTATACCCCCATTCATAGGTCATAAGAAGAACCCTGTTTGCCGCTTCTCCCAACAGTCCATAATCGACTCCTTCGTACAAAAGCCCTGGTTGATCGGACGAAGTTTTCGGTGCCAGTGCTACCGTCACCTGATATCCGAATTGATTCATAATCTGTGTGGTACGTTTTACAAAGTTTGCATAACCAAGACGATCCCCAGCCATAATGTATTCAAAGTCAATATCCAGTCCTCCAAAACGTTTTTGCTGCATCGTCAGACCCAGATTAAAGATCAGGCGCTGCTGAACCTGCTGGTCATGTACAACAGTGGAAACCAGGTTGTTATTAAAACGTCCGTCAGGCCCCAGTGGGGTTAGGGTCAGTATTGGCCGCACTCCGGCCTCCAAAGCCCGATCAATCATCCATTCATCTGATATGGGCGGCGGAACCAATTCTCCCTGTTCTGTAAATCCATAAGAAAAAACATAGAGATCAGTTAGAAATGGAAGGGTTTCATCTAAATTATCTGAATTAATAAATGGATAAGCGTATCCAAAAACATAGAGAGGTTTTTTGTCATCAGAAGATAACTCTTCTCTGATATAAAGAGCCTGGCCAACAGCCAGGCGGTATGGAGGGGCGATTTGATTGTCATAGGTCAAAGCTTCCACGGATATATTTTGGGAGGCAGCGATGTCATCTACATTGTCTCCCAGCTGAACCACGTAAATACTCATAATAGCACCCTTACAAATAGAATTGATAAAGAATATGTGGGAAAATCAGAAAACATGATTGAATCAATTTCTTTTTTCTTTTCTTCAGAAAAAAGTAATAGGTTTTTTCATCCCATTCGTTGTATAATAAGGGAAAAAGGAGGTTTTTTCTATGCAGAATATTTTAGTATGTGACGATGATATACAAATCGTCGAAGCCATTGATATATATTTAACTGGAGAAGGATTTCATGTCATCAAGGCGTATGATGGTTTTGAGGCATTGGATCTTTTATTAGAGAATGAAATAGATTTAATGATTCTTGATGTAATGATGCCTGGACTAGATGGAATTCGGACAACCCTGAAGGTTCGTGAGACAAGCAGTATTCCCATTATCATTCTTTCCGCAAAATCAGAAGATACAGATAAGATTTTAGGACTGAACATCGGAGCCGATGACTATATAACCAAACCCTTTAACCCATTGGAGCTAGTGGCCAGAGTCAAATCCCAGCTCCGACGCTACACACAACTTGGGAATATGAATCAACAACCTGCCGGTCAGATCTACAAATGCGGTGGACTTGCTATTAATGATGACAACAAAGAAGTTTCCATTGATGACGAAATCATAAAGTTGACCCCGATTGAATATAACATTCTGCTTCTTTTAGTCAAGAACGAAGGAAAAGTTTTTTCTATTGATGAAATTTATGAACAGATCTGGAACGAAGAAGCCATTGGCGCAGATAATACTGTAGCGGTACACATCCGGCATATCCGCGAAAAAATCGAAATCAATCCAAGGGAGCCAAGATATTTAAAAGTTGTCTGGGGCGTTGGCTACAAGATTGAAAAACAATAGGAGTTGTTTTATGAAGAAGATAAAAGAATCCGTAGTACTCATGCATCTTCTCTTTTCCATTCTCGTTGTAATCGGGGTTTCTATCCTATATAACAACTACCATTACGGAGAAGGAATTAAGTGGATCACCCAGGAAACTTATGAAGACACGCCTGAGTTCACCCGGCAGTTAAAGAATGACATTGATAATATATTTAATTATGTGAAATATAAAGAAGTATTTGAAACCAATGGCAGACTTGATTATAAAAAGCCCATTGTCCGCGTAACGGAGGGTCCTGGCATCAGCAAAGAGTATACCATTGATGAGATGATCCGCCGAGCCAAATCCCAAGGCTATTATCTGAATGAACAGTTTAAAGTGAGCGGAGGGCATCCAACCACCACAGATGACAGTGATTCCTCTGTAAGAGTAGATTACCGCGCATATGAACCGGATTTTAAGGCCAGCGAACCGGGAGAATCATTCCTATCCATGGATAAGCTCTCCTATGAGGTTCTTACTCATCTTGGAAATTACTATGCTTTTTATTACCGTTTTATACAGAACCCCACGAACTTAAAATTTGAAATCCTCTATCAGAATTCAGAAAATGAATTTAAACTTTACAGAAACGTCCATGGGAAAAATCTCAACGATTTCAAAGCTATGGGAAAATATCTATACGTAACAGGCGAGGCACTTTATGTGGATTCTAACCTAACATCCATTCCCAAAAACGTCTCCTCTGAGTTAGAAAAAATGAACCCTTATAATAATGGCAATTATCATATGACCGTAGCCGTGGATACCTCTTATCCTCATATAGATGCGTATTCCAAAGCATCCCTCTCCTACGATCACATGCGTCTCATTTACATCATGGGAATCATCAGCCTTTTCGTGGGTCTTATCGGTAGTGGGATTACCTTATATCTTCTCATTCTGCATACCGGAACTCCTGCATACGAAAACAGTTCTCATAAGGAGAATCGGCTTGACAGCCTCCCTGCGGAGACCTGTCTGATCCTGTTTCTAATTGCGGGTTTCATCTCCATTTTCTTAGCTCAGCGGCTGGGATATAAGATCATACATCTTTTTCTTCCAGAAGAACGATGGTTTTACGGGGAACTTGTTTTAAGAGTCCTGATTTATTATTTTCTGGGACTCAACGCGGCTTTTAAGCTATTAAGGCAATACAAAACAGGAATTTTATGGAACAACAGCCTGCTGAAGCAAGGACGTGCTTTTTTTAATCTCTACATCAAAAACCATAGATTTACCACCAGAATCATCCTTGCGTACTTTTTGTTTCTAGCCTTCAATCTGACTTTAATCCTGCTGTTTGCCTATTTATTTCTTACCTACAGCACTTTGGAATCCAGAATCTTTATGGGCGTCTTGGTCCTCCTCTACTTTAGTATTATTCTCTGGGTTTTTCACCAAATGTATAAAAAAGCGTGGGAGACGGATCAGATTAATCAGGCTCTTTTAAATATTTCCAAAGGAAATACTGCCTATAAGATGGATACCAATCAATTCTATGGAAAAGAAAGAGAATTGGCAGAAAACATCAACCACATTCGAACCGGTCTTGAGACCGCTCTGCAAGAAAAAGTACGCAGCGAACGACTGAAAACAGATTTGATTACCAACGTATCTCATGACATCAAAACACCGCTCACTTCTATCATTAACTATGTAGATTTAATCAAAAGAGAAGGGATCGAAAATCAAAAGATTCAGGGATATTTAGAGGTTTTAGAACAAAAATCACAGCGCCTTAAAACATTGACCGAAGATCTTGTAGAAGCCTCTAAGGCAAGTTCCGGAAACTTAAAGCTAGAGATTAACAGCATTGATTTTGTAGAATTAATCTACCAGACGAATGGTGAATTTGAAGAAAAGTTTGCACTCCGCCATCTTGAGATAGTCTCCAACTTAGCTGAGGATTCTCTGTTAATTGAAGCCGATGGAAGATACTTATGGAGAGTGCTGGAAAATCTTTATAACAACGCAAATAAATATGCCATGGAACACAGTAGGGTTTACATTGATATTACAAGAAAAGAAGATATGGCTGTTTTCACCATGAAGAATGTCTCTGACAATCCGTTAAACATTCGCGCAGACGAACTGACAGAACGATTCGTCCGCGGTGATGTAGCAAGAGCCACAGAAGGCAGCGGCCTTGGAATTTCCATTGCCAAAAGTTTAACCGAATTACAGGGAGGAACCTTTAACCTGATCATAGATGGAGATCTTTTTAAAGCAGAAGTCTCCTTTCCCGTTAAGAAATAAGACGGATCTTTTCCCATCTTCCGGATAGATACCGGAACAGGGAGATTATATAATTGGCGATCCAGCCAAGTGGTACTGCAAACCATACGGCCTGGACGCCAATGACAGGAGCAAAAACAATGGCTGCTGTCACCCGAATGATTAGATTGACCAGGTTTGCAACCGTAAACGTCACCACATCGCCGGCACCACGAAGCAGCCCGTCAGTCGTTGTCTTTAATCCGATAAACACGTAGAAAAACGATATAAAAGTAACGTAATCTACCCCCGTCTTAAAAGCAGTCTGCGAACTCCCCTCATTTAAAAAAACACGAATAAACACATCTCCCCATACCTCCATAATCAAGCAGATAATAATAGCAAACGCTCCTGTCATAAAATAACACGACCCATATCCTCTTCGGACACGGTTTGTCCTTTTTGCTCCCATATTCTGAGCGGTATAGGTAGACATCGCATTCCCAAGTGCCAGCATAGGGACGATACAAATGGATTCGATCCGTGTTCCTGCCGCAAACCCTGCCATCACTTCTGAACCAAATCCATTGACCACAGACTGAACCAGCAGCATTCCAATATACACAATGGATTGCTGGAGGGTAGATGGAATTGCTACCTTCATCATATGAAGCATCATAGTCCAATCATAGAAATGAAAAGGTTCCGTTCGGTCATATGCCTTTAAGCGGTGAGCCAAAAACAAAAAGGAAATCACCGCAGAAATCCCCTGAGCAGTCAAGGTTGCAAGTGCAACCCCTGCCACTCCCATATGAAATTGTGTTACAAACAAAAGGTCCAATCCGATATTTAGTACAGAAGAGAAAATCAGCAGATACAACGGAGTTTTGGAATCACCCAATGCTTGAAACACTGATGCCTGCACGTTATACATAAACAAAAATGGTAAACCGATAAAATAAATGCTTAAATAAACCGACGCATCATGAAACACATTTTCTGGGGTATTCATAAGGCGAAGGATGGTTTGACTAAAAAACAGCCCCATTCCTCCCAAGAGAAGACCTACCACCAGAAAATTTATCAAAGTCGTCGATATGGCTGTCTTCATGTTTCCTGTCTGTCTCGCTCCAAGGAACTGGGAAACCACCACTGAGCTTCCAATCCCTCCCCCAACGGCTACGGCGATAAATACATTGGTTATCGAATAAGAAGCGCCCACAGACGCAAGCGCATCCACTCCCACAAAGCGCCCTACAACCACAGAATCGATAATATTATAAAACTGCTGAAATAAATTCCCAAGGATCATGGGAAGTGCAAAGTAAAACAATGCTTTTCCGGGCAAATCTGTTATCATATTAATTGATTTTTTCTGTATTTTCATACTCTATATTTTTAACTGAACTTATCCAAATATGCGCCATCCACAGATAAAGTTATTTCTCCACCAAGAACTTAACGACCGCTCTACCACACGTCCGTTGCTTGAGGAAGCATCAATTACATTTCCTCCTCCCGCCACAATCCCTACGTGTCCGCTTACCACTATAATATCCCCTGCCTGTAAACTTCCAAAACTTGTTATTTTCGTATATTTTCCTACACGTCTCCAGCCAGAAGAAGTGATATAACTTTGTCTGACTCCAGCTTGATTTAAGGTCCAATAAATAAAGCCAGAGCAGTCAAAGGAGCTAGGACCTTTAGACCCCCATACGTAAGGCCGTCCCAATTTGGATCTTGCTATGGATAACAGACCACTTACTCCAGACCCTCCCTTAATCGTTTGACCCTTTGAAGAACTACTTCCAGAATTCGCTTTCCCTGAACTAGAAGTTCCCGCAGATTTTATCTTGCTGCCGGTCAATTTGTTCATAGTCCTCTGACCAACTGTTCCATCCGCAGAAAGTCCATTTCGATTCTGGAACTCTTTAACCGCTTTCTCCGTTATATCTCCATAATACCCCGTTACATTTCCCGAAGCCAGGTATCCATATTTGTTTAACAGCTTCTGAACGCTGACGACGGAATCTCCCTGTTCTCCAAGTGTCATGCCATTGGGATGGGCGTTTCCATTGTTTAATGCGATCCGAGTGGAAGGCCCTAAATACCCGTCCACCACTAAGTCATTGCGGGACTGGAACTGTTTGACCGCTATCACGGTATCATTACCATATGCTCCATCTGGAGTTGATATTAAGTATCCCAGTTCCTTTAGGCGGTTCTGACAAGAGAGTACCACATCGCTCTTTTCCCCATATGCCAAATAGTTTGGTTTAATGTCCTCACTATAAAGTAAATTCATGGTTTGACGCCCTACCTTGCCATCCACATTTAACCCATTCACCTCTTGCAGCTTATTAACCGCAGCTTCCGTCTCATCACCAAAACAGCCATTCACCTGTCTTGCCTCTGCTAAGTACCCCAGCTCATAAAGCCGGCTCTGGATTCTGGAGATATCATCTCCCTCCACGCCCTTAGAAACTGCATAGTACTTGGCATTGGGAGAAAGAATCGAATTAAGGGTCTCTGGCCCTACAATCCCATCTTGATCCAGCCCATTCTGTCTTTGGTATACCTTTACTGCCGCCTCTGTCACATTTCCAAAATACTCCGTAGGTTCATCATTATCCATAAACCCCAGGTTCATAAGCTGTTCCTGGAGACTTGCAACAACCGGATGTTCTACCCCATTTTTCAAATACTTGGGAATCGGATTCTCCTTTAATTCTGGTACCTCTGCCACACATGGCAGTAAGGATCCATTCAGTGTAAGTTCCTGTAATTCTACGGGTTTTGTATCCTTCTCCTTAACAATGGCGATGGAAGGTGTGGCGTTTTCCTGACTTTTGTTCCCATTCTCCTGATTACAGCCCGACAGAAGAGATGCCGTTGCAGCCGCTAAAATTACAGAATAAGCAGCACGCCGTTTCATACTTTTATCTATATTCATAATCCAATTCCTTTCGTATGTAAAATCAGGTCTATTTTATCATAATTTTGTCGGAAAAGGAAAGGAAATTTGTTTGAGGAGAATTATAATCGACAAGATTCGCCAAAAAAGGGAAGAAGAGTACCATAGACAGGGACTTTTTCCATCTAGACGAATCCCCATGCCAGCAAGCTAGCTATTATTAAAATCGAGCGACAAAGAATAACTTTAACCAGCTTTGGGCGCAACATCTCTATAAGATTACACAATAATATGACTGCAACGTAAGGGATAAAAAGACCCTCAAAATCCATTCCTGTAAGCGTATGGATTTTGAGGGTCTTTTTTATAAATATTTATTTTATATGTAATTGCTTACTTACCTCGATACAGACGAAACCGCTCAACCAGCTGTTCTAAATATGCAGCCTGACTGGACATTTCTTCGCTTGCCGCAGCACTCTCCTCCGCAGTTGCTGAATTTGTCTGAACTACAGCTGCGATCTGATTCACTCTTCCCGATATATTCTCCACCGATTCTGCCTGTCTCTCCGATGCATTTGCTATGCGATCCACCGTATCCACAACTTGTTCCATGGTATCCTTAACCAGTAAAAGGGAATGAGACGTTTGGTCTGCAATGCCCATACCATTTGTCACTGCGTTAACAGAATTTTCAATTAACGAGGAGGTATTCTTACTTGCCTCAGCACTTTTGCTGGCAAGATTTCGCACTTCATCTGCAACCACTGCAAACCCTTTCCCCGCTTCTCCGGCTCTTGCGGCTTCCACAGCTGCATTTAATGCTAGAATGTTGGTCTGGAATGCAATTTCTTCAATTGCCTTCATGATCTTTCCAATCTCTTGAGAAGACTGATCGATCTCTTTCATCGCCTGATTCATTAAGACCATATGTTGATTGCTTTCCTCTATATTTATCTGAACCTGTCCAGTTAAATCATTGGCATTTTTAACGTGATCTGCATTGTCCCGGATCTGAACCGAAATTTCAGAAATTGCTCCGGTCAGCTCTTCTAACGATGTAGCCTGCTCTGTTGATCCCTGCGATAACATTTGAGCTGCATCCGATATTTGATCCGAACTCGCATCCACCTGTACACTGGATTCATGAATATCTCCAAGTGTAATATTAAAGCTTTTTAAGATTGTAACAAATGAATTTTTGATTTCTTTAAAATCTCCTAGAAAATCTGTGATTTCATCTCTTGGAACTGTAAGATCTCCTTTGGAAAGCAGAATCAAAATCGAGGAAATCTCTGATACATAGGAATCCAAAGTCTTCATGGTAAAGCGCAGGCTATCTGCTAAAACTCCCAATTCATCGATTGACTGATAGGTAATGGAATCCGCTGCTTTTAGATTTCCTTTTGACATCTCCCTTGCCGCTGCATCCAGTTCTTTTAATGGATTTAGAATGGATTTGGTCAGAAGCACAACAATTGCAAGCCCCATAGCCAAAGCGATTGCTAAAAACAAAACGCCTACAATCATAATGATTCGGCTCATTCCATTTGCTTTGTCAACAAAACCAGTTGCATCTACTGAAACATAATTGGCAAGTTCCAATACCTTTCCTTTTAATTCCTGATATTTAGGCTCATAAGATTGGTTCACTATGGTTCTAGCCTCGTCAAGCTTTTGATTCCCCGTAAGCTTTATTACCTTTTCTCTTAACTCTGACAACTCTCCAATTCTTTTTTCAATATCAGTAAGAAGATCAGCTTCTTCCTTTTTTCTTAACAATAATTTTAAGTCTGCTAGTGCTAGATTAATCTCCTTACTGTCTTGATCTAGGACATTTTTTGACTCCTCTGTAGCAGAGATTAGATTTGTTTTCTTTTCACTCGTCAACCGATAAAGCACCATCTGACTGTCTAAAATCCCACGGCGGATCTCCCACATTTTTTCGGATGCAGTATAGGGTTTCTCGTATAAATCCTCTACATTTCCTGCAATCTTATGCACACCATATAAAAGCCCTACAAGCGCGAAAAAAATTAGTAAAATAATCGTTCCAAATGATACAGTGAATTTCATTTTGATCTTTAGATTTCTATACACAACTTTACCTCCAAACAATTTTCTAAATTGTTGATTTATTCCAGTGGTAACTATAGCACTGATTTTATTTATCGTCAATCGTTACATTTACCATTCTAACGTAATATTCTGATATAAAAAGATACCCATGGACTAATCTTATAACTAGTCTATGGGCATCATATATAGCCTCTAATGAAGTTCATATTTGTGTTTCAATTGAAGTCTTGCCAGTGACCTGGCTAATGAAGCTTCTAAATGAGAATGCTCCTGTATGCTCTTGCCTTGCCTTAGTTGTTCTTCTGCTCTTTCTCTTGCTTCTTCGGCACGGCGTTCATCGATATCTTCTGGCAGTTCTGCCGTCTCAACTAGAAGCGTTACACGGTTGTTGACTATTTGTACGAAACCATTGCCAACGACTGCATGGGCCCAGTCTCCGTTCTCATCCATTAGGTCCATCTCTCCAACGGCCACAGCAATTACCATATCCTCATGGTGAGGAAGAACTGCCTTCTGACCATCTTCTAGAGGTATAATTAACTTCTGGCACAGGCCTTTGTAAAACACCTTATTACTGGCAAGAACCTGTAAAAAAAATGTATTGGTACTCACAGGCAACACCTCCAGTTAAGCCTCTAATGTTCCGGCCTTTTCTTTGACCTCGTCAATGGTTCCAACATTAAAGAAGGCTGCTTCTGGATACTGATCCATCTCGCCGTCAATAATTGCCTTAAAGCCACGGACAGTTTCCTTTAATGGTACATATTTTCCAGCAACTCCTGTAAAATTCTCTGCAACAGAGAATGGCTGGGATAAGAATTTCTGAATTTTTCTCGCCCGGTATACCGTGATTTTATCGTCATCACCCAGTTCTTCCATACCCAGAATCGCAATAATATCTTGCAGTTCCTTGTATTTCTGCAACAATTCCTGCACCTTACGAGCTACCTCATAATGTTCCTCACCCACTACATCCGGTTCCAGAATCCGGGAGTTTGATTCCAACGGATCGACTGCCGGATAAATCCCCTGCTCCACAATCTTTCTAGATAATACTGTGGTTGCATCCAGATGAGCAAATGTGGTAGCTGGAGCTGGATCTGTTAAGTCATCGGCAGGTACATAAACCGCCTGAACCGAAGTAACCGAACCATTCCTAGTTGAAGTAATCCGCTCCTGTAATTCTCCCATCTCCGTAGCCAGTGTGGGCTGATATCCCACGGCAGAGGGCATACGGCCAAGAAGGGCTGAAACCTCAGAACCTGCCTGAGTAAAACGGAATATATTATCAATAAATAAAAGTACATTTTTATGCTCTTCATCACGGAAATATTCCGCCATGGTAAGTCCTGTTTCCGCGACACGCATACGTGCTCCCGGCGGTTCATTCATCTGTCCAAAAACCAGAGCAGTCTTTGCTAAAACTCCCGACTCTCCCATTTCTGTCCACAAGTCATTTCCTTCTCTGGAACGCTCACCAACACCGGTGAAAATAGAATATCCGCCATGTTCTGTTGCGATGTTATGAATTAATTCCTGAATAAGAACTGTCTTTCCTACACCCGCACCACCGAACAAGCCTACTTTACCGCCTTTTGCATAAGGTGCCAAAAGGTCAATAACCTTGATCCCAGTTTCCAAAATCTCTGCAACCGGACTCTGCTCCTCAAAGGATGGGGGATCTCTATGGATGACCCATTCCGGTCCGTCCTTTAGTTCCTCTCCATTATCAATGGTATCGCCCAAAACGTTAAAAAGACGTCCCAGTGTCTGTTCCCCAACTGGTACCTTAATCCCGTCCCCGGTTGCTGTTACTTCCATATCCTTACACAGACCCTCGCTGGATGCCAGCATAATACAACGTACTGTGCTGTTACCCATGTGCTGGGCAACTTCCATAACACAGCGTTTCCCCTCATTATCCACCTCCAAGGCGTCTTTGATGTTGGGAAGATCACTGCCCTCTAAAAATTCTACGTCTACAACAGGCCCTAAGACCTGTACAATTTTGCCTATATTCATAATCTGTTACTCACAGTTGTGAGGACTCCTCCTCTCTCAATTTATTAAACGTACGATATCCTACGCTTTTTTCCTCTTCTTCTTTTTCTGAGCTTTGGCCCCGCTGATTACCTCAGTAATTTCCTGCGTAATCGCCGCCTGACGAACCCGGTTATAAGTGATCTCAAGTTCATTCAGCATATCCTGCGCGCTGTTTGTCGCTGCCTGCATCGCCATCATTCTGGAATTCTGTTCACTGGAATACGATTCTACCAGACCACCATAAACAAATCCTGCAATATAATTTGGGACAATGGCATCAATCACCGCTTTGGGTGATGGCTTCATCGTAATTTCTTCCAAATGTACATTTAAAGGGACACTCCGATCCAGTTTACACTTTGGAATCGGAAGAAGTTGAACCTGCTCTGCATCCATCTTCATTGCATTTGCCATTCTGGTGTAAATCATATGCACTTCGTCAAGCTTTCCAGACAGAAAATATTCAACGATTTGCTCCTCTATAATCCTGGCACGGCTCATATTCGGATTCTGCACCGTATATCTAAAATCCTGTTCTACCTGGATTCCTTTTTTCGTAAAATACTGCTGTCCCAGATTTCCTACTACAAAAAGTAAGGGATTTCCTCCCTTGTCGATCTGATCCTGGGCTAGTTTAAACACGTTGTGATTATACGCACCTGCAAGTCCTTTGTCTGCAGTTACCACAATGTATCCAATCTTTCTATCCTCTTTTTTTATCTCCGGTCTGGTGTCCAGATAAGGATCTTCAATGTCAGGAGTATGCCGTATAATTCTGGCTATGGTTCGCTGCAGTCCATAAAAATAAGGTTCCGTATCAGTCAAGGCTTTTCTGGCCCGCTTCAGCTTAGACGAGGAAATGGTATACATCGCATTGGTTATCTTCATGGTACTTTTGATGCTGTTCATCCTGCTTTGTATCTCTCTCGCATTTGCCATATCTTACACCCGTTTCTGTTTGAATTCAGCTGCTGCATCAACGATCTTAGCCTTCAGCTCGTCAGAAAGTGTCTTTTTCTCTTCAATTTCCTTTACAATCTCTGGATGAACGCTGTCAAAATACTCCAAAAGCTCATTCTGATACTCTTTGATCTTTGATACTTCCACATCAAGTAACAGCCGATTGTTTGCAACCACAAGACTGATGACCTGGGCATGAAGACTCATCGGGTGGGCAAGTGGCTGTTTTAACAATTCCGTTAAGCCTCTACCATACTGAATCTGCTCCTTTGTTGCCGCATCAAGATCCGAACTAAACTGAGTAAATACTTCCATCTCCCGGCACTGCGCCAAATCAATACGAATACTTCCTGCCGCCTTTTTCATGGCTTTTGTCTGGGCAGCACCACCAACTCTAGATACAGACAAACCTACATTGACAGCTGGTCGCATACCCGAGAAAAACAGATCACTCTCTAAGAAAATCTGTCCATCTGTAATGGATATAACATTCGTAGGAATATAAGCAGATACATCACCTGCCTGAGTCTCAATAATAGGAAGAGCTGTGATCGAACCTCCACCCTTTTCATCGTTTAAACGGCTGGAACGCTCCAATAGTCTGGAATGAAGATAGAATACATCCCCTGGATAAGCCTCACGTCCTGGTGAACGCTCTAAAAGCAGTGACAGAGCACGATAGGCTACTGCGTGCTTGGATAGATCATCATATACGATCAATACATCTTTTCCTTCATTCATAAAATACTCCGCAATAGAAGTACCAGAATAAGGTGCGATATACTGCAAAGGTGCTGGTTCACTTGCAGAAGAGGCTACCACTACGGTATACTCCATAGCACCGTACTGGCTTAAGTTATTTACAATTTTAGCCACGGTTGATGCTTTTTGTCCAATCGCTACATAAACGCAGACTACATCTTTCCCCTTCTGGTTTAAGATTGCATCTATGGCGATGGAAGTCTTACCCGTCTGACGATCTCCAATAATTAATTCTCTCTGTCCCCGACCGATGGGAAACATGGAATCAATTGCAAGAATACCTGTCTCCATGGGAACCGATACGCTCTTTCTATCAATAATTCCCGGAGCTTCGTTCTCAATTGGACGATATGCGTCTGATGGTATATCTCCTTTCCCATCTATGGGACCACCAAGGGCATTGACCACTCTTCCAATAAAATGATCGCCTACCGGAATCCCGGCACGTTTCTTTGTTCTCGTTACTTTACTGCCTTCTTTAACCTCACGGTCTGAACCAAAGAGAATGCATCCGATATCTTCTCTTCTAATATCCTGAACCATACCTTTAATTCCACTATCGAAAATTACAATTTCGCCGTACATCGCATGATCAATTCCATAAACGGTGGCAATGCCGTCGCCGACACTTAATACCGTTCCAACTTCCTGATCTCTGGCATGTGCGTCATAATCTTCAATTTCACTTCTCAATATAGAAATAATCTCATCTGAATTGATGGAAGCCACGTTTTTCACCTCCGCATTATTTTTTCTTCTAATTGTTTCAGACGTCCCTTTAAACTCCAGTCAGTCTCTATATCACCTACACGAAGGATAAATCCGCCGATTAATGTTTTATCTTCAATCAAACGGAATCTCACATCCTTTTTATCATATTTCTTGCAAAGCATTGCTTTAATTTCCCGAAGCTGTTCCTCTTCCGGTTCTGTTACATAAGAAAGGGATGCCATTAAGATCCCTTCCTTTTCGCAGACGAAACTATGCCATGCTTCAAATATGTGATCGACCAGATCCATATCCCGTCGATCAACCAAAACCTTTAAAAAGACTCTGATCTTTTCATCAAATATCCGGTCAATGATCCGGTGTTTGGCACTTTTTTTTATCACAGGGCTGTTAAGTGCCTGTTTTAGTTCCGGTACGGTTTTAAGTGTCAAAGCCGTTTCCTCCACTACCGTCTGGGGAATCGAACATTCATACAGCACCTGCCCATAATTAATTGCTGCCTGCGTCATGTAAATCACCTGCTTCTGCTAAAAACGAGTCATATAGGGAACGGTTTTCCATGGCATTTACTTCCTTGCCCACTACCTTCGCTGCAGCTGCCATAACTAAGCTTGCGACTTTTGCCTCTGCTTCTCGCATGGCTTTTTGTTGATCAGCTTCTGCTTTTTTTGAAGCCTGATCCATCACCCGTGCTGCCTGATCTTCTGCCTCTTTCACGATCCGGTCATACTGGTTTTTTGCCTGAACCTTTGCTTCTTCCACCAACTTAGAACCCTCTTCTTGGGAACCCGCCAGTTTCTCTTCATACTGCTTTTTCAAAACAGTCGCCTGACCTTCCATTGATTTCGCTTGATTCATGCTCTGATCAATCATTGCCTGCCGTTTGTTTATAACATTCATAACTGGCTGTATCAGGAAATGTCTCAGCAGAAGGTACAGGACGATGAGATTCACGATATTGTACACAAAGTTCATATCCAGTCTAAGCATCTGTATCGCCTGCCTTTCTAATATTTTTTTCCATGTTCTAGAAATTCTTTTTATTTAAGGAATAAAATGATAAGAATGGCTACTACGAAACCATAGATGGCAGTTGCCTCTGCAAGTGCACAACCAAGTAACAGCATCTTGCTGATCTTACCCTCTGCCTCTGGCTGTCTGGCAATTGCGTCTGTTGCCTTTGATGTTGCAATTCCGATTCCGATTCCTGCTCCTAAACCTGTAAGTACTGCGATTCCTGCTCCTATTGCTGCAAACATAATGTAATCTCCTTTTCTTTTCCTGTTATTCCAGTGCTTCTCTCATAAAAAGACTGGTTAAAAATACAAACACATACGCTTGGATTAAACCATCAAAAATATCAAAATACATAGAAAATGGAATAGGTATAATCGGAGCTACTACTAACTTAATCAGCTCCATAACTACAAATGCCCCTAATACATTTCCGAACAACCGCATACACAAAGATAGCGGCCGGATAAAAAGTTCCAGAATATTCATTGGGAGTAACATAGGCATAGGCTCTGCTAAGCTTTTTAGAAATTCCTTGCCACCTTTTTTGTGAACCCCCGAATATTCGATCAGCACAATGCTCATTATAGCAAGCGCTGCGGTGGCGTTTAAATCCTTGGTTGGCGGTTTAAAACCAATCAAGCCGATCAAATTGGCCACACCAATATAGATTGCCACAGAAATGAGATAAGGGATATAACGTCTTCCTTCCTCTCCAATCAGACCTTCAAAAAAATTGTAAAGTCCGCCAATGGCCATTTCCAACACCTGTTGCTTCCTGCCTGGATTCTCAACCTTTAGATTCCTTACCAAAATAATGGAAAGAAGAACCAGCGCTACCATGATGATCCATGTTACCACTACGGATTCCGCGACTGGAATTCCGCCAAATATGGGAATGGTAAAAACCGTTTCGCAGTTCAGTTCCTCTAATAACTTCTCTGCCAACTCCTCCGTAATGCTCACTTCCTTTCTTAGAGACTTATCATTGTATTAAAACGCATACAATGTGTTTCCTATATGGTGTATCATACTTTTATCTAAAAAATTTGTCAACTTTTTGCCCATTCTATGACATCCACTCTTTCCCCTTAATTGTTTGAACATTTGGAACAATTTTACCCTCTTAAATTCTGAAATTATTATTAAATTTTTAACCTAAAATGTAAACAAACCGTAAACTTACGCCAGAACCGCATATTTTTCTAGGTTATATGTAGAAAATTTTTGCAATAATTTGTGAATATTGCCAGTGTTTTTTTTATGTTTTTATTTTTCATCGTCATTAGTACCTAACGCTTATCTAATAATATACAATTCCCTATAAAAAAAGGCAATCAATTATAAACCTTATCAAGTTACGACTAACAAAACTCACAAATGCTGTGGTCAATTTCATTTTAATTTTAATCGCTTTTCTTCCTATTATAATAAGCTCAAACGACCAACTGGTGGGAAAATTTAAAAGATCATTTACTGGAATTAGCAAGGCATGATTCCTTATAAGGTAAGTATTACATATTCTTAGCCATATTATGCTTGTACTGTTCTCCTTTTCTTCTTTCTATGGTAAAATATCCCTGTATAAAAACATAAGAGAAGGGACACATGAGTATGAGTAAAGTATGGAAAGTAAAGGTTGATGAAAAAGAATATGAGGTTAAGCTAAAGGGGAGTAGAGTTCTTGTGAATAATGAAAAGTTTAAGCTGAGGAACCTCCTTGTTAAGCATAAGTGGTTTCAAACGACATATGGCGTAGATATTGGAACAAAAAAGGCTATGTTGATTATAAGTTCCCTAATTGGGGGCACCAAGCTGGTCATCGACGAAAAGGACTGTGCTACTGGCGAAATATACGTTCCTGTTCATATTCCTAAATGGGCCTATGTTTTTATGGCATTGCACATGATAAATCTAATAAATGGTTTACTGGGCGCGATAATTGGATTAATTGGATGTTCTGCAACCGTTTCAATTTCTTCCAACAAAAAAATCCATATAGTTGCAAGGGTGGCTCTGGATATTGTGGTGCTGGTTTTGACTTATATTATTGTTATTGGAATTGTACTTGCACTGGCACAATACTAAGGGAGGAAAGATAAAAATGAATCTATTTAAGGAACTTCTATTATCTCTTTACGATTTTAAAAGCTTCAAGGAATTTATAAAAAATAAACGCCGCAAAGTTTTTTTAGCCGGAGTTGTTCTTATGGTCCTATATTTTTTTCTGACCATGATTGTTCCATTTGCAAGATTTCAGTTCAAAACAGGTGGATTTGGGAAAATTATAGAAGATTATGTTCCTGATTTTGAGTTGAACAACGGAACGCTTTGGGTTGAGCATCCCATCGAATACGAAGACGGCGGTACGTATATTTATATCGACACCTCGCTAGATAACTATTTTTATGATGTAGATGAGATCGGGAACTATATTTCTGATTATTACCAGGTAATCTTGGTGGATTCGGAAAAAATCATTGTAAAAAGTAAAGGTGAAATTATGGGAAAACACTTTTCCGAATTTGACATAAATTACAGCAGGGAGATGCTTCAGCGATGGACTCCAAGTGTTTATCTGATTGTAGTTGCATATATGATTCTGGCATTTTTATTCATGACGGCATTGTTTTTCTTTGGAGTACTTATTGTTGCCCTGATTGGGATGATAGTTGCCTCTTGTATGAAGTACCGCCTGACCTTTGGACAGTTGTATCAGATGGGGGTTTATGCCAGAACACTGCCTTTACTGATTAAGGCAATTGTATCTTTTCTGCCGTTTTCCATACCAATGTTCGGAATCATTAATTTTGGAATTTCAGTACTCTATATTGTACTTGCTATTCAAAAGATGAAGGAGTCTGATTTACAAAAACCCATTGAATTTGTTTCAGAATAAGCAAATAATTATAAACATCTAAAACTATCAGTGATAAGCTGGTAGTTTTTTTACATTAAAAATATTTCATACTTGTAATTTTTTTCATCTATAATATAATTATAATACAGAGTTTTTACATAACGTGTCACGTGCGTTTTATAAAGTACCGAAAGAAATTTAAAAAGAAAATACTAATGTAATGGAGGTCTTTAAATGGATATTTGGACAATGTCATTAAACTATGAAATCAATTAAATTTCAGGAGGTTTTATATGACAAAAATATACTGGATTGGTGGTTCACCATGTAGCGGTAAAAGCACAATAGCAGAGATTTTATCAAACAAATATGGACTGTATTATTTTAAAGTGGATGATTATTTAGAGAAGTATACAAATAACGGAGCCTTGTTGAATTTGGAACTATGCGTAAAGCAGAATAAAATGACTCCTGAAGAAACTTGGATGAGGGAACCTATATTACAATGTAAAGAAGAATTACAGTTTTATGAGGAGATATTTGATTTTATTCTACATGATTTGGAGGCAATCTGTGGGGGGAAGGACATTCTTACAGAAGGAGCTGCGTATTTACCAAATCTAATGATTAAAAAGTACATCCCATGGAATCGATATGTAGCAATCACACCGACAAAAGACTTTCAGATTAGACATTATATGCAAAGAGAATGGGTTCGTTTTGTGTTAAATGGATGTAGTGATGTTCAAAGGGCTTTCAAAAATTGGATGGATCGAGATTTTTTGTTTGCAGAAGAAGTAATACGTCAATGTGGGGAAAACAGATATCTCTCGTTTGTTAACGATGGTCAAATAGAGATAAAAGATTTTGTTAATTTAGTTTCTGATCATTTTGGCTTGGAGGTATAGGACCGAAGAGTTCTAGGTGACACAGAAGAACGTACACATCAAGCTAAGAATTTTTATATAGCTTTAGAGTTGGCCCTAACAATTTAATTCCTGGTGAAATTATTTATATCATTTCACAATCAATCACGCTCTATACCTTTGAAAGGTTTTGTCGTTTTATGATATTAACGACAAAACCTTTACCGTCCTTTGTATTCAACACTTCTTAGACTTTCGGAGTTTTGTCGGAATTTGCTGTTTTAATATTTTACCAATTCCATAATAATTTTTGCTGTTTTTTCAACTCCGTATAAATCCGACTTCAATGATAAGTCATAAGCATTTGCCATACCCCATTCTTTTCCCATAAAATGTTTACAGTAATTTTTCCGCTCTGTCTCTGCCTTTTTTATTTTCTTCTCAGCTTCATTTTTATTTAGGCTTTCGCGTTCCATCACATGTTTAGTTTTTGAATCTATATCTGAATAGACAAATACATTAAATGTATTTTTTTGCTCTGCTAAGATAAAGTTCGCAATTCTTCCTATAATGACACAAGATTCTTTTGCTGCAATTTCTTTAATTGTTCTTACTTCTGCATGAAATAATGCATCAAACTTTCCTTCTTCCCCATTTATATAAGCATAATTTTGCGTATATAAATCATAGAGAAAACTATGTGTCAATTTTTGCTCGTTGTTTCGCACAAATTCATCTGAATAACCATTTTCTTTTGCAACTTGATATATTAGTTCATCGTCATAATAAGCAATCCCAAGTTTACTTGCTACCAGCTTACCAATTTCTCTCCCACCACTTCCGTACTCACGACCAATGGTAATAACCAAGGGATCCTGCTCTGACTTTTCCGTATTAATATTTATATCCGTTTTTACGGGGAATAAAATGTTTGTTAATAAACTTAGTTCTCTTCCAAAAAATCTTGCAATCAATCCAACTATTGCTGCTGCAATAATGGTACCTTCACGGACTCCATTAATTCTATGAAATAGAACCACGGAAACAATTCCTGCTATTGCTGTCATAGATGCATCAAAACATACTTTCGTCGTTCCAAATTCTGCCTTTATTCTCTGTGTTGCTGCTTTTACAAAGGCTTCACCCGGAAGCATTACTACATCTGCAATCACTTCTAGATATACACCAAATCCTAATATCACACATCCAATTAGAAGGGAGACAATCTTTAAGTAATATTTATCTGGTTCCAACCAAGATAGTAGATTCATGGATTCATCAATAAAATATCCAAATGCAATTGACACAGGTATTTGCAATAGCTGTACCTTTTGAAATTTTTTACCAAGTATTGCAATTTGCAATGCAATTAATGCTAGGCTAAATACGATTGTAAACTGTCCTAATGTTGGAATAAACCAAAGACTTAATACGTAAGGAATACTTGATATCGGTGATGTGCCAAGATCTGCCTTTGTAATAAAACTCACTCCGAATGAATTGATATACAATCCAATCAAAAAAACTAAATAGCGTTTTGTCAATTCTCTTTTGTTCAAAATCACACTTCCTTTAAATTCTTATTTGCGCGTTTCAAATATTCTATAAACTGCTTTTTTTCTTTGTCTGTAAAATCATTTAATACAATGCCTTCTAAGGTATCGAACGCTTTTTTCACATAATCAGCTTCGTATTTTCCTTTATCTGTTAAAAATACATATAAATATCTGCGATTATCGTTTCGTGTTTTTCGCTCAATCATGCCGTTTTTCTCCATACGGAATAACAGACTCGTTACGGTTGCCGGTTCAATTCTGCATGCCATTGCAATTTCTTTTTGCACCGATCCATCATGTTCAAATAAGTATTCTAATATCTTAGGTTGTCCCACTGAGAGATGTCGATCTCGCAATTGTTCAAATACTTTTTTGATAAACATTGATTGATTTTCCATCATTAATTTATGATACATAAGTCTCCTCTCCTTTTTAATAACACATTGAATTCTAACAATTAGAATTCAATGTGTCAAGTTTTGTTTTTTATTCAGCTTACTGTAAATATAAGTATCTTTCCATATTGGTTTATTCTGCATCTATAAGCCCTGGCAATTTGCTGTCTCCTATCTGGTCGCCGGTGGAAACCTGGAATTTCTTCGTGATATGCTTGGTCATAGTGATTACACGACTACCAGAGATTATTTAAATCACAAGTCCCGTATCGTTCCCCTGGCTCGGAATTTACGAATATACTTACGCAGTTATCTGGATTATCGTGATGTTAAACCTATGGATGCACTGATTCTTAAAACAAACGGATCAGAAGCGATCAACTATAATGTATTGAAACAGCTCTTTTTCAGGATAAGGAAATGGACGGGTGTCGAAAGGTTGCATCCGCATTTATTAAGACATACGTTTGCTGTCTCCTATCTGGTCGGTGGTGGAAACCTAGAATTTCTTCGTGATATACTTGGTCATAGTGATTACACGACTACCAGGGATTATGTGAAAATGGCAAATCAGTACCGCATGATGGATGCAGATGTGTATAAACTGGATGATATTTTCTTCCGGCAGATAAAATAAAAGTATCTCAATCAATCTTCCCGATCTCCGTAGCTTCTCTGGCCGGGAACTTGGTTGAGATACTTTTTTATACTTGTAAATTCTTCCATTTGTAATATCCTGACTTTTGCAGTTGAATTAAGTAAAAAATGCCCTCAACCACAGTATTTATAAGGAGTTGGGGGCTTGTTATTTTGTCAGAAAATCATAGTGTTTTTTTGCCTTTTTTGGTGCTTGCTAAAATTTTTTTTAATTTCTCCTAAAGACTGGATTTTTGACGAGTATAGAATGCTATAAACTTGCTCGAGCTTTTCAAGAACCTCGTCATAGTAATCACATAGATAGTAGTTCTGCTGAAGATATGTGCACTCAGCTTTACTCATACTTTCTAAAAGCTTTCCAATACTGAATTCATGATTTGTTTGCATTTGAAGTATTCGTGTAATCAGTAATGCATGTTACACCCCCTTTCCGTTGTACGGTATAGGGTGGACAACAATTACATTATATTTTCTTTTTCGTATTTCGTCTACAATTTTCGAAAAGAGGGGGCTCTGTTTTTGGGAGAACCACTATTTTGTATCTCAATTTTCCTCCCTGGTTGCCCGGAGCTGCTCCGATCAGGAATTGAGTTGAGATACATTTTACCTGTTTTTTAACCAATCTTTGATTATTTCCCCTGACTTTTACTCGCATCTAATGATTTTTCCGATTGTTTTACTTTCAATGTTCTTTTAATTGATTCTTGATCAATAAAGTCTACTTTACGGTATGCTTGAATTATATTATGCTCTTCTACTGTGAATCCATCTGATACTTCTTTCCCTAAAATTAGCCAATCTAACGATACATGTAGATATTCGGCTACTCTTACAATTTTATCACACTGTGGAGATCTTTCATCCCATCTCCTAATTGTTCCATTTTCTATGCCTAATTCTCTTTCTAAAGTCTTAATGTTCAAACCATCTTGTTTAAGTTTAATGCGTCAAACCCTTAATAAGAATAACAAATATGTAAGAATCTACATGAAAAGCAAAGAAGTTGTTGAAATGGGACTTAGAAATTTATGTATCGTTCATCTTATGCTTGATGGTGGTTTAAGAAGTGAGGAAGTCATTGGTCTAAAGTTGAAGGATATTTGCTTTGACAAAGATTACATATTAATAGAAGATTCAAAAAATCACAAGTCCCGTATTGTTCCCCTGACTTGGAACTTACGAATATACTTACGCAGTTATCTGGATTATCGTAAAGTTAAACCTATGGATTCTTTGATTCTTAAAACAAACGGATCAGAAGCGATCAACTATAATGTATTGAAACAGCTCTTTTTCAGAATAAGGAAATGGACAGGTGTCGAAGGGTTGCATCCGCATTTATTAAGACATACGTTTGCTGTCTCCTATCTGGTCGGCGGTGGAACCTGGAATTTCCTCGTGATATGCTTGGTCATAGTGATTACACGACTACCAGGGATTATGTAAAAATGGCAAATCAGTACCGCATGATGGATGCAGATGTGTATAAACTGGATGATATTTTCTTCCGGCAGATAAAATAAAAGTATCTCAATCAATCTTCCCGATCGGCTGGAGCTTCTCCGGCCGGGAACTTGGTTGAGATACACTTTCTAAAGAGCTTTAAGTTTGTAATAAATCAAATTAGTATTTACAGTATTAAAGTACATTGGAAACTTAATATTGATAGTTGGTAACTTTAGTGATATTCTATTTAAGGAGTTTTTAAATAATAAGCGTAAAGCTGGAATTTGGAAGGAGCCTTGTAAGATGGGGATTTGGATGTAACGGCAAGGCCGTTTCAAAAAATATTCGGCCTTGCTGTACTATAATAATAGAATTATAGAAAAACAGGAGGCTTATATGGCTTATTTTATTTATCAAAAACAGAAGATTTACTATCAAGAGATTGGTACAGGTACTCCTTTACTGATGCTGCATGGAAATACAGCATCATCAGTCATGTTTTCCGATATTGCATCTAAGTATGCAAAGGACTATAGAGTCATCTTAATTGATTTTCTTGGTTATGGGAAATCTGATCGTGTAACAGAATTAAAAGAAGACTTATGGTATGATGAAGGAATGCAAGTAATTTGTTTTTTGGAAGAAAAGAAATACCGGAATGTAAAACTTATTGGTACAAGTGGTGGTGCACTCGCAGCTCTAAATGTTTCGCTGGAACGCCCAGATCTTGTTAGTCACCTCATTGCTGATAGTTTTGAAGGCGAACAGGCAAATCCGGATATAACTGAGGCTCTGCGACAGGGGCGTAAGGCATCTAAAAATGATTATGGTGCAAGAATGTTTTATAAAATGATGAATGGCATAGATTGGGAACGTGTCGTAGATGCAGACACACGTGCCGTGATTGCGCATGCAAATCATATAAGGAACTTTTTCCATAAGTCGCTTTATGTATTAAAACCGAAGGTGCTGTTTACTGGAAGTCAAAAGGATCCATTATTTCCATGTGGTTTTTATGAAGCCTTATTTAAGAATATGCTTCATAAGATAGAACACGGACAACAGTATTTGTTTGAAAGCGGCGGACATCCTGCAATGCTGTCAAATCAAGAGGAGTTTATTGAAATTAGTAAAAACTTTTTAAACAAGTAACGGATAAATAAATAAATCTATAATTGCATAATGCAAAGCTAATAAATTAATCAGCAAAGAAAACTACTAACTATCATTAATTAAGTTAGTAGTTTTTTTATGCAGCAATTTAATCAAGTAAACTGAGATTTTAACAATTTATTGTGCATTGATAAAGATGAAGATGTGTATTAACTGATGATATTTTCTTCCGGCAAATAAAATAAAAGTATCTCAATCAATCTTCCCAATCGGCTGGAGCTACTCCGACCGGGAACTTGAATGAGATACATATTTATACTTGTAAAATTTTCCATTTGCAATATAATTAATACAGTAATATTTATTTTTAATAGGGTGGCATTAGTTTAATATAATAGCAATAATGTGACGTTGAAATTTAAGTTTGTAAGAGAAAACAGTCTTGATCAATAATATTTAAAAATGGTCAGAACAAGCTGATAATCCACGAGTATAGCAAGGAATAGGAGATTTTCTATGAGAGATACTGGGCATATTACTCTTTGGAATGTTGAATGTATTTTTGTTGAAGAAAACAATGATATTTCAATCATCTCAAAGGATAAAGATAAGATTAAAGACTTCCGAGCACATTTTAACGATCAGAATTTTATTCTCAACTATTGTGGAAATATAGGTTATAAGTGTACCGCATTCATCGAGCGAGTGCAGTTTGAACTGAATTATGCCGTTAAGTTGTTTCCGAAATACATAATTAAGGGCTGCCATGATGATTCCTTTGATGGATTTGAGATGATGGGGGAAGCTATTGATGATTTCTTCAGCCCTTCTCGTTACTTCTACGATCGTTCAAAAGTAGGAGTCGAAACGAGTGTGGACTTTATCTATCATAATGAAGTTGCTGAAAAGTGGGTTATTACTTTTGAGGACAAGCCTGTTACAATCACATTATCTTATGGTGATATTTGGGGTCGGGGTGTAGCAAGTGATTTAATTCTGCATCCGAAACTTAAAATCAGTTTTTCCAAGACAACAGACGTACAGTACATATATCGTATGTATTTGTTGATTATAAGGTTCTTGCAGATAATTCGTTATGACACAAAATGCGGGAATCTTCGAATCGATCTATTTAGTGAAGAAAATGGAAAAATGTCCTATAATGGTCGCTTGTATGATTTTTGTGCTAATCGATCTCAGTTTCTCAAGGGATATTATGATGTCGAATATGGAAGCTTCAAGCCCTACATACAACGATTTCTGCAGTTTACTGCAGATAATCCAAATTACTCTTTCCATCATTACCCTTCGGATGGCATCAGATTTTTTGGCAGAGACTACTCCTCAATTGACTACATGAACATCTTTGCAGCGTTCGAATCAGAGTGTCATGCTAAAAAAGATATCTATGAAAATGCAGACGCAACAAGAGTCCAATCCGTTAAAGATGCCTTGATTATCCAAGTTCATGAGTATCTAAGAGAAGGATTGGAACAAGAAGAAACGGACTTTTTGAATAATGCGAAAGACCGCATATCGCAATTAGGAACACAGTTTGGACAAAAGAGAAAGATTGTAAATGCATATAAGATTCTGCATAACGCCCTGGATAGTTCAATAGAACACATTTTTTACCAGCCGGAATTTAGATTAAAAGGTCCGTTGCAGAAGGGTGATCTTAATAAAATTGCAGGGTTCTTAGCAGCTCAAAGAGGTGCAGTTGCCCATGGCAGTTTTTTAAACACTTTTTCTGATGTAGATGCGCAAAAGATTCGTTTTCTGGAAATCCTTACATACTCTCAATTACTTAAGCGTGTTGGACTGGAAGATGCAGATATCGAGCGTGTAATTGGGGCATTATTTGGATGCAATTTTATACTGTTTCAGGAAGAGTATCACTGATAGAGACGACCAATTGGAGAATCAGTACTTCCGTCTCAAACATAGATTGAATTGCTCATTATGTTTATAATGAAGTGAATATGTAAAACAATATAAAAGAAGTACTGTCCCCGACGTTCCCACCCGTCAAAGACAGTACTTCTTTTACCCTTAAGTCCTTCCCAAAGGACAAATAGATTCACCCATTATTTCCACACAAAGGAAAAGCACCGTCCCCAACGCTCTCAGTCGTCAAAAACAGTACTTTTTTAGTGCGCCTTCAGGGATTCGAACCCTGGACAAATAGATTAAGAGTCTACTGCTCTACCAGCTGAGCTAAAGGCGCTTGTCTTTCGTTTGTTTTGTGCGGTCACAAGCACGTGTGTAATTATATAACTCAATTCAACAAAAGTCAACACCTTTTTTACAAAAAGTTTACATCTTTTTCGAATTTATTTATTATTATTATTTTTCTTTAAATTTCCTCCTAATGTTTTGTTTACTTCTACAAAAGATTTGTTTAAAACCAAAAGTTTCTTATTTAATTCCGTTTTATCACTGGTTGCCTGAAGAAGCTTATTTGTTACCTTATCTTTCATATTCATACGATCACGCCAACTGTCTTTTCTCTTATTATATGCAAAACCGGCTTCCCCGTTCAAGGAGGGAGCCGGTTCCTTTAAGGTATTATCTTCCTGCAATCAATTTATAGATTGGATTCCCTTTTAAAGAAAACTTCTCTTCATATTCGGTCATTACATTGCCCTCTCCCATCTCACTGTGGTGTAGATCATACGTATAGGATGAAATCTTCCAACCAGCTTCTGGGATTGATTCCATTGAATAATCGAATAATCCTTTATTATCTGTTTTAAATTCCACCACTCCATCTGGCATTAAGATCTGATCATAGACCTTCATGAACTCCTTTGAAGTCAGCCTGCGCTTCGAATGACGGTCTTTGGGCCATGGGTCGGAAAAATTTAGATATATTTTGCGAACCTCCCCCAGTGAAAAAATATCTGCAAGATTTTTTGCATCCACACACATAAGAAAGCTATTATTTTGTTCCATCTCTTCCCGTTTTTGCAATCCCCGAAGCAGCACACTAGGGTAGCGTTCAATTCCAACATAATTAATATCCGGATGAAGTGAGGCCAGTTCCATAATAAAGCGCCCCTTTCCCATACCAATCTCAATTTCTATGGGATTGTCATTGCCAAATACTTTATTCCAGCTTCCTTTATTACTCTCCGGATTCTGGATCACATATGGGCTTTTTGCAATTTCTTCTTCTGAGCCAGGTATGTGACGTAGCCTCATCGTATTATTCCTCCATATATCTGTTCATTTTACAAATTTTGTTCTCTCTCGCAGGTAGATTGTATCATAACCTGTCCTTCCAGTGCAAGTTGTTCCCTTGGTTCCAGAATCAGTTGTTTAATTTTCTCTTACAAATTATGTTTTAGAAAAATAACAGGTGCGCAATTTTGCTATATCTAGTATAATGTCTGTATATTGAAAGAATACCGTTTTTGCAAAGGAGGAAATATATGGGAACTACAGATAACAGTTTCTGGAGTAAAATCCAGCAGGGTTTAAGAGAGACGGAATCACTTTTAAACCAAAAACAATACAATTTGGCCACCATCAAAGCCCGACAAACACTAGAATATTTGGTTCATAATCTATGTGAAAAAGCTCTGATTATAGAAGGGGATCTTGCTGGTTGCATCGACCAGTTATATGAAGGACGCTTTATTTCCAAGACCGTCAAAGACCACTACCACAGAATCCGAGTATTAGGGAATAAAGCCGTTCACGAAGGTAATGACAGTCCTTACGATGCCAGGGAAGCCTGCTCTCTACTGGCACAGGAAGTTAATAATTATATTAAAACAATTCAAAAAAACAAACAGGGTTCTCCCTCAAGGCGTCCCCCAGTTTCCGAATTAAAAACCACCTCCCAGACCTCCAGAGGAGCCTCTAAAAGTCGAGGCCAGAGAACCGCTCCAAGTAGACAAAGAGCTCCACAGAAACCACTCCCTCACAATAGAAGCAGAAGACGATCCTCTAAAAAATCAGGAGAGCTAAAAGGCTTAGTAAAGCCCATTCTAATTTTCCTTGTCCTGTTTCTAATCGTTCTTCTCGTAGTAAAATTAATTCCTGGAAAAGACAAGAAAAATGAAACGGCACCCACAACGGCATCCACTCAGGTACCCACGGAATCTGCTTCTGTTACAGCCCCTCCCACAGAGCCCCCTGTATCAGAAACAGAAGCGCCAAAGATTTATACCACAAAGAGCAAACTTAACGTTCGGTCGGAACCGTCTACAGACAGCACCCGATTCGGAAGTCTTGCATCCGGGACAGTCGTTGATTATGTTAAAACCTATGACGACACATGGACCGTTATCGAATTTGAAGGAAAACAGGCATACGTTGCCACTGAGTTTCTAACCGTATCTCAAAAAGAACTCAGTTCCGGCGATGCGCAAGCAACCAATGAAAATCAATAATCCAATAAAAAGCGAAGGTACAAAGTTCTTCTATTTGTGTCTTTCGCTTTTTTATTTTACCGCATGCATAACCATCGTCCAAGCGGTATAACTTATATTTATGATAAAATAACATTGATATTAAGGAAATTTACGAAGATTCTATGGAAATTTTTCAAATTTGTAGTATCATTGATAATAGGAAACTTATTTTCAAGGTAAATATTACGAAAAGGAGGACTCAATATGGACGCTGTTATAGAAAAAATATCTGAAATTGAATCAACCGCCACATCTATTATGGATAACGCAAATGAACGCAAAAAAACGTTTGCCAAGGAGATGACAGAAAAAACGGCTGCATTTGATGATCAGTTAGAAAAAGAAACTCAAACAGAAATTGAAAAACTGCGGGCTGATATGGAAGTCAATATGAACAAACGTTTAAAGCAACAGCAAATTGATGCTCAAAAAGTCCTTGAACGAATGACAAAGCGTTTTGAAGATCACCATACCCAGTATGTGGAAGATTTATTTAAAACAATGATAAAGGAGTGATCTCATGGGAAGTCTGCTATCATACAGTGGCATTACAACCAAAGTCAGAGCCATGGAGAGCAATCTGATCACGGACAGTCAGTTTCGAGAAATGTCAGGAATGGAGACCGTTTTAGAAGCAGTTGAATATTTAAGACACTTACCTACCTACCATGGACTGTTTCAGGATTTGGAAGACGCAGAGCTTCACCGAGGCGCCATCGAGCAGCGGCTGATCCTGTCATTGTATCAGGATTTTGCAAAATTATATCGGTTTTCAAATTTAAGCCAGCGCAAATTTCTGGATCTATATTTTATGCACTTTGAAATTGGTATTTTAAAAAAATGTTTCCGTAACTCAATGGGGCGAAATAAGTTGTCCATTGATCTATCTGTATTTCGGGATTTTTTTGCAAAGCATTCCAAACTGGATCTTATCAAGCTTTCTTCTTCATCCGATCTACATGAATTCATTGCCAATCTGGAAGGCTCCCCTTATTACGATATTCTCTCTCATCTAGATGATCAGGAGACCCCGTCTTTGTTTGATTACGAAGTGCATCTGGATCTACTCTATTTTCGAACGATCTGGAAGGTTATGGGGAAATATCTAAGCAATACAGAAAAGGAGCTGCTAACCCGTTGCTTTGGCAGTAAACTGGATCTTTTAAATATTCAGTGGATCTACCGATCCAAAAAATACTACAATCTGCCGCCCGCGGATATCTATGCCCTGCTTATTCCTGTGAATTATCATTTAAAGAAAGAGCAGATAACAAAGATGGCAGAGACTGGAACCATGGACGAATTTTATTCTGTCTTAAAAACAACGTTTTATGGCAGAAAATCCGGATTGGAACTTTCAGAAAAGCCAAATTTAGAACGCTTGGCAGAAGATGTCCTGGATAAAATCTACCACTCCACCAGCAAGCAGAATCCATATTCCATTGCCACATTAAATTCCTATCTCTATCAAAAAGAGGAAGAAATACAAAAGATCATTACACTCATAGAGAGTATCCGTTACCGGGTAAGCGCCGAAGATATCCTCTCCTATGTGGTAAAAAAGTAAAGGAGGTTGCTTTTCTGTGATAGAAAAATTGAAGTTTTTAAGTATCACCGGACCAAAGGACGACATCGACCGGGTCATTGATACGTATCTTTCCAAGTATGAAATTCATTTGGAAAATGCTCTGTCTGAGTTAAAGACGGTTAAAGATCTAAGACCCTATGTTGAAACTAATCCTTACCGGGATACGTACCAGCGTGCTCTGGAACTATCCAAACTGCTTCCAAACCAAAGCACATCTGACTCCCCAAAAACGGTCTCCATTCACGAAGCCGTTAAGATCATTGAAGGGATCGGGACAGATGTTATGGAACTTACCAATGAAATGGATTCCATACAAAAGAACATCGATGTACTAAATCATTCCTTGGAACAAGTGGATCCTTTTATGGGACTTAATTATGATTTAAGATCCATCCTACAGTTTAAGTACATCAAATACCGATTTGGACGGATTTCCCATGAGTACTATAATAAATTCATCAACTATGTATACGATACCATTGATACGGTTGTGTATAAGTGTCGTGAGGATGAAGAGTACGTCTGGCTGGTTTATTTTACCCCTGAGACTATCTCGGATAAAATAGATGCCATATACTCTTCCATGCGATTTGAACGTTTTTTTATTCCAGATGAATACAATGGAACTCCAACTGATGCCATTCATACGTTGGAAAATAAGATTAAGATTCACACGAATCAGATGCAGCAAATTAAAGACAAGATGTCTGACATGCTGACGGTAAAAAAGGATGAACTTCTTTCCGCAGTCAATCGGTTGGAAACTTTTTCTACCAACTTTAACGTTCGGAAACTAGCCGCTTGTACCAAACAGAACATAAACACCTTTTACATTCTTTGTGGATGGATGACAAACCGGGATGCCAAAGCATTTCAGAATGAAATATCCGATGATGAAAAGACATTTTGTATCATAGAGGATGACCATAACAACATTTCAAGCAAGCCACCTACCAAGCTGTTAAATCCAAGGCTTTTTAAACCATTTGAATTGTTTATACAGATGTACGGATTGCCCTCTTATAATGAAATCGACCCCACCATGCTAATCGGAATCACATACTCTATCCTGTTTGGTTTCATGTTTGGGGATGTCGGCCAGGGATTATGTCTTTTACTCGGCGGATTTCTTCTTTTCCGATTCAAAAAGATAAACTTGGCAGCCATTATCTCCTGCTGCGGTTTCTTTTCAACCATATTCGGGTTCCTGTTTGGGAGTGTCTTTGGATTTGAAGATGTGATTCATGCCGTGTGGCTGCGGCCCATGGAGCATATGACTCATCTTCCATTTATTGGGAACCTTAATACAGTATTTGTGGCATCCATTTCCATCGGAATGGGAATTATACTGCTTACGATGATATTAAACATCATAAACAGCATCCGCGCCCATGATCCGGAACGGACGTATTTTGATAACAACGGAGTTGCCGGACTGGTCTTTTATACCGGGCTGGTTCTTACTATAGTCCTTTACATGAAATCCTATCCCATTCCAGCGGTCTTTCTACTGGTTCTCATGTTTGTGGTTCCTCTGCTTATTATATTCTTTAAGGAACCTCTTACTAATCTGGTAGAGAAAAAAGCAAAGATCATGCCCGAAGGGAAAGGCATGTTTATCACACAAGGATTTTTCGAACTATTTGAAGTATTATTAAGCTACTTTTCAAACACCCTCTCCTTTGTCCGGGTCGGAGCCTTTGCCATCAGCCATGCGGCTATGATGGAGGTCGTACTTATGCTCTCCGGTGTAGAAGCTGGATCCCCCAACTGGCTAGTTGTGGTATTAGGCAACTTATTTGTCTGTGGCATGGAGGGACTTATCGTAGGAATCCAGGTTCTTCGTTTGGAATACTACGAATTATTCAGCCGTTTTTACCGGGGAACCGGTCGTGCTTTTAAACCATACGGAAAGAAAAACCAATAACAATCAGGAGGTAGATTTATGTCAACATTAGTTAAAATTACACTTGCAGCGGCTTTATTCTTAAGCATTGCAGTCCCATTTTTTGCATATTCCATGGGGGAAAAATCAAAAGGACGTTACAAAAAAGCATTAGGAGCCAATGTCATGTTATTTTTCGGCACACTCCTTGTATCTGGTATTTTTCTATTCAACGGGCAGGCAGATGCTGCAGAAACTGCTGCCGCTAGCGCAAGCAGTGTGGCAGGTATGGGATATTTAGCTGCCGCCCTTTCCACTGGACTTGCTTGTGTCGGTGGAGGAATTGCAGTTTCGGCTTCTGCCAGTGCTGCGTTAGGTGCCATCAGTGAAGACGGTTCCATCCTTGGTAAATCACTTATCTTCGTAGGTCTTGCCGAAGGTGTATGTCTTTATGGTCTGATCATTTCCTTTATGATCCTAGGTAAATTATAATCCATGAAAATGTATTTAATCAGCGACAACGTTGACACCTGGACCGGGATGAGACTGGCAGGTGTAGAAGGTGCTGTCGTTCACGAGAAGGCAGAGTTGAAAAACCAACTAGATAAGGTTCTGGCCGATAAAGAAATCGGAATTATACTCTTGACGGAAAAGTTTGGGAAAGAATTTCCCGATATCATAAACGATGTGAAACTAAACCGAAAACTTCCTCTGATCATCGAGATTCCTGACCGACACGGTACCGGCCGCAAGCCGAACTTTATTACGGATTATGTCAACGAAGCAATTGGATTAAAACTATAAGAAAGAGGTGATCATCTTGACAACTGAGGAAAAATTGCAGCATTTCATGGAATTTTGCATGGAAGATGCCAGATCCCGCAGTGCAAAGATGCTTGATGAATATACCGCGGCCTTAGAGCAGACCTTTTTAGAACACCAGGAAGACGCCAAAAGACGTTCAAAACAACAGGTAGCTTTAGAAAGCGAACGGATCGAACGAGAGATCAATAAAAGTCTCTCTCTGGAACAGATCAGCATGAAGCGGGAATTTGGAAAAAAGCAGGATGAACTGAAAGAAAAACTATTTCTGGAATTAAAAGAAACAGTGGAACAATTTATGGAAACACCAGAATATATCAAGCTGTTGGAGAAACAGATTCTGGAAGCCAAGGAGCTGGCGGGGAAAGAATTCATCACAATCTATATTGATCCAGCTGATGAAGAAAAGATAAGTAACCTCTCCCTTCCGGGCAGTGCAGATATTCGTGTCAGTGAATACCCATTTATGGGCGGAACCCGGGCTGTAATTCCTTCCAGACATATTTTAATCGACAATTCCTTCCAGTCGAAGCTGGAGGAAGCAAAGCATGATTTCCGCTTTGATAGTAAGGATTTGACGGGAGGTACGGCAAATGAGTAATACAGGCACCATTTCGGGAATCAATGGACCCATTATTTATATAAAGGGCGATCCCGGATTCAGAATGAATGAAATGGTCTATGTGGGAAAAGACAATCTGGTGGGGGAAGTCATCGGTTTGACTGACCGCCATACCATCGTACAGGTTTACGAAGAAACAAGTGGGTTAAAACCCGGAGAAACTGTGACTGCCACCGATCGGCCTGTATCCGTTACCTTGGCTCCAGGTATCTTAAATAATATCTTTGACGGGATTGAACGGCCACTGAAAGAGATCGCCAAAACTGGAGGTCCGTATATTGACCGGGGGATTCATGTTAACTCTCTGGATACCGAAAAGCTTTGGGAAACTCACATGACGGTAAAAGAAGGGGATCATCTGTTTCCCGGTGCAATCATAGCTGAAGTACAGGAAACACCAGCGATCGTCCATAAAGTTATGCTGCCTCCTGATTTGGAGGGCTTTGTGACCCATGTAGTCAAAGATGGTTCCTATACCATCTCTGATCCCATTGTCACCTTGAATCTCCCAGATGGAACAGAGAAACAACTGACCATGACACAGCAATGGCCCATTCGTATCCCAAGACCGATTCTAAAACGGTATCCGGCTTCCCAGCCTTTGATTACCGGTCAACGAATCATTGATACGCTCTTCCCTCTTGCTAAGGGCGGTACCGCCTGCATTCCAGGTGGTTTTGGAACCGGAAAGACTATGACACAGCACCAAATCGCCAAGTGGTCCGATGCCGATATTATCATTTATATTGGATGCGGGGAACGAGGCAATGAAATGACCCAGGTCTTAGAGGAGTTTTCTGAGCTGATCGACCCCCGATCCGGCAATCCTTTGATGGACCGGACCACTCTGATCGCCAACACCTCTAATATGCCCGTAGCGGCCCGTGAGGCAAGCCTTTATTCTGGTCTTACTTTGGCTGAATATTACCGGGATATGGGGTACCATGTAGCGATCATGGCGGATTCAACCTCTCGGTGGGCGGAAGCATTAAGGGAATTATCCGGCCGTTTGGAGGAGATGCCTGCAGAAGAAGGCTTTCCCGCTTATTTGGCATCCCGCTTATCTGCGTTCTACGAACGAGCCGGCATGATGCAGAATATGAACGGAACGGAAGGTTCCGTAACGATCATTGGGGCCGTTTCTCCGCAAGGAGGCGATTTCTCCGAACCCGTTACCCAGAATACCAAACGTTTTGTCCGCTGCTTCTGGGGATTAGACCGGAATCTGGCAAACGAGCGCCATTTTCCAGCCATTCACTGGCTCAGTAGTTACTCGGAGTACTTAACCGATCTGGCCCCTTGGTATGTGGAACATGTGGATAAGAAATTTATCGATTACCGGAACCGTCTGGTGTTTTTGCTGACACAGGAGAGCAGCCTGATGGAAATCGTAAAGCTGATCGGTGGAGATATGCTTCCAGACGATCAGAAGCTAATCCTGGAGATTTCAAAAGTAATTCGAATTGGATTTTTACAACAAAACGCGTTTCACAAAGAAGACACCTGCGTTCCCATGGAAAAGCAGTTTAAGATGATGGATCTAATCCTGTATCTATATAAAAAATCAAGATCCTTAGTTTCTATGGGGATGCCCATGTCCGTCTTAAAAGAAGATCCCGTGTTTGATAAAATCATTTCAATTAAATACGATGTTCCAAACGATAAACTGGATCTGTTCGATGAATATAAAAAACAAGTGGATGAATTCTATGACTCTGTCATCGAGCGCAACGCATAGAAAGGAGGCAGGCTATGGCTATTGAATATTTAGGGTTAAGTGCAATCAACGGCCCCATGGTCGTCCTGGAAGGAGTTAAGAATGCTTCTTTCGATGAAATCGTGGAGATGACCGTTGACCGAAAAACCAAAAAGCTGGGGCGCATCATTGAAGTTTATGAAGAAAAAGCGATCATACAGGTATTTGAGGGAACAGACGGATTGGCACTAAGAAATGTCCATACTCGTCTCACCGGTCATCCCATGGAACTTGCAGTCTCAGAAGACATGTTAGGACGTACCTTTAACGGCATTGGAGTTCCCATTGACGGTCTTGGAGATATTAACTCTGAGATTTGTCTGGACATTAACGGAAAGCCCTTAAATCCAGTGACCAGAGAATACCCTAGAGATTACATCCGAACCGGCATCTCAGCCATCGATGGATTGATGACTCTGATCCGTGGGCAGAAGCTTCCCATCTTCTCTGGAAATGGACTTCCTCACGATGAACTGGCTGCTCAAATCGTGCAGCAAGCATCCCTTGGGGATGACGCAAAGACCAGTGAGAAATTTGCTGTTGTTTTTGCTGCTATGGGGGTCAAGTACGATGTGGCAGATTTCTTCCGGCGTACGTTTGAAGAAAGCGGTGTTTCCGATCATGTTGCCATGTTTATTAATCTGGCAAACGATCCTGTCGTGGAACGTCTGATCACGCCAAAAGTTGCATTGACATTAGCCGAATATCTGGCTTTTGAAAAGGGTATGCACATTCTTGTTATATTAACAGATATGACCGCCTACGCAGAAGCCCTGCGAGAAGTTTCATCCTCTAAGGGAGAAATTCCTTCCCGTAAAGGTTATCCTGGTTATCTCTACAGTGAACTGGCTTCTATCTATGAACGTGCCGGCATTGTAAAAGGCAGACATGGTTCCGTTACTCAGATTCCGATTCTTACCATGCCAAACGACGACATCACTCACCCCATCCCCGATTTAACGGGATACATTACAGAAGGACAGATCGTTCTGGACCGGAACCTTTATGGACAGTCCATTTATCCACCCATTAATGTTCTCCCTTCCTTAAGCCGTTTGATGAAGGATGGCATTGGAGAAGGATTTACACGAGCAGACCATCAGGGTGTGGCGAACCAGCTCTTCTCCTGTTATGCCAAGGTAGGGGATGCAAGAGCTCTGGCATCGGTTATCGGTGAAGATGAACTCTCTCCCATTGACAAAAAGTTTCTGGTGTTTGGGAATGAATTTGAATCCCGTTTCGTGGGACAGGGAAGTCATGCCAACCGGAATATAATAGAAACCCTTCAGATTGGATGGGAGCTTTTGGGACTTTTACCAAGAGCCGAACTAGACCGAATTGACACCAAGGTCTTAGATCAGTACTACAAGGAAACCACCCCTGGCAAATCGGAAGAATAGGAGGCCTTAGATGAATCCTAATACATTTCCAACCAAAGGTAATTTAATTCTGGCCAAAGGCTCACTGGCACTTGCCAGCCAAGGTTATGAGCTGATGGATAAAAAAAGGAATATTCTGATCAAGGAACTTATGAGTTTGATTGATGAAGCCAAGGGAATCCAGTCAGAAATCGATGTTACCTTTACATCTGCCTATAAAGCACTCCAAAAGGCGAATATTGAACTGGGAATCGATTATGTACAAGACATTGCCATGGCGGTTCCCGTTGATAATACGGTGCGGATAAAAACCCGGAGCATTATGGGAACTGAGATTCCCCTGGTCGAACATGATGATACACCGTTAAATCTGACCTATGCCTACTATAGCACCAGAGAATCCCTTGACGAGGCAAGATATCAATTTGAAAAAGTCAAAAAACTTACGGTCAAACTGTCCATGGTAGAAAATTCCGCATATCGCTTGGCAAACAGCATCAAGCGAACCCAAAAACGTGCCAATGCGCTAAAGAACATTACCATTCCAAGGTACAAGACACTCACAAAGGATATTTCCAATTCTTTGGAAGAAAAAGACCGGGAAGAATTTACAAGACTTAAAGTGATCAAACGGAATAAGAAAAGTTTCTAAAAAAAAAGGTGCAAAAACCGCTCTTCTTTGGCTGGTTTATGCATCTTTTTTATTGTTTTATTATAGGGCTCTGATTATTAAAGTTTCCCTCTGACAGAATTAAATTCTCTATATATTTTTTTATCTGGTTTGGGTGTAATCAGGGATACCAATAGGATCGCAACGCAAGCCACAACAAATGCCGGCAAAAGTTCATAAAGATCCCAGGCTCCTCCCAAAGGACGAATCTGATATTTCCAAAAGAACACCATGATTCCTCCCGATAACATCCCAGCAAATGCACCATATCGATTGCTCCGCTTCCAAAACAGGGCAGCTAACATAACAGGTCCAAAAGAGGCTCCAAATCCCGCCCAGGCAAATGAGACGATACCAAACACAGAACTATCTGGATTCCAGGCAAGGATCACTCCAATCAAAGCAATCCCCATTACGGTCAGTCTTGCAACTCGCATGGAAGCTTTGTTACTTAATTGAATCTTCAAAAAATCTCTTAATAGATTTTGAGATACACTAGATGCCGCTGTTAAAAGCTGAGAATCCGCCGTAGACATCGTGCAGGCAAGGATACCCGCCAATACAATACCTGCAATCACAGAATAAAACACACCATTGCTGCCAAGTAGACCTGCCAGTCGGATGACAACCGTCTCTGACTGGGAACTGGTGAGAAATTGTGGGACATAACCAGCTGCAGAAGCACTGCACCCGATGATTCCAATTAAAATAGCAACGATCATGGAAATCACCACCCAAACCGATGCAATTCTGCGGGAAATTGCCAGCTTATCTTCCTCTCCTATGGCCATGAATCGAAGAAGAATATGAGGCATACCAAAGTATCCAAGCCCCCATGCCATTGTAGATATTCTAGAGAGAATCCCATAGGGGGAAGACGTCTGTGTGGTGATGTCATAAATCTTTGTCATGTTTAAATAGCCATCCAAAGATCTGGCATGTAGAAGTACCTGATTCCAGCCTCCGGAAATTGATATCCCAAAAAACACAATGATAATCAATGCTATACTCATAACAATACTCTGTATCAAATCCGTCGTGGACACCGCCATAAACCCACCCATAACTGTGTAACCTACAATGATCACGGCACCAATCACCATAGCCAGATGATAATCCACCTGAAACATACTATGAAATAAAGTTCCCACCGCTTTAAAACCAGATGCCGTATATGGAATAAAAAAGATTAGAATCATAATTGCAGACATACACATTAAAAAATGCTTCTCATCCCCATAACGGCGAGAGAAAAAATCAGGAATGGTGATGGCATTGCATGCCTTAGAATACCGTCTTAGACGTTTCGCAACCAGAAGCCAGTTAAGATAAGTACCCGCTGCCAAACCAATTGCCGTCCAGCCAGCATCCGCAATTCCAGATAAATAAGCGACTCCCGGCAGTCCCATTAACAGCCAGCTGCTCATATCCGATGCTTCCGCACTCATCGCAGTTACAAAAGGCCCCAGCTTTCTTCCTCCCAAATAAAAATCATCGGCGGAATCCCCTCCACCTTTTTTGCTGTAATAAAAACCAATATAAACCATAACCGAAAGATATGCCACAATCGCGGTTATAATTCCCACCTGTTCCACACTCATATGGATCCTCCTATGCATTGATGTAATTCGATTCCTGCACTTATTCCATGAGCAACCGTGGGTGTATTATACCATCATCAAAAACAGAACACAACGCAGAACGAAGTATAGACTATATACTAGACGAAATTATACAATTAATCATTTTCCCCTTTATATATAAGCATTATATACCGTACGAAACCATATAACAATCCTGTTACAATCATTATAATTGACTTACTTCTGGTAAAAACCCACCCAGAAACACAGGCATGGTCTGAATACTATACTGTAACAATGAATATTCTCCTCCACACAGACACCAGTCGTAGAGAAGTGCTCGTTCACAAAGAGCGTAAAGTTTAACCATCTCTCTAACGGTGAACCGGTCACTGATCTCGCCTTTTTCCTGCCCCCTGCATATGATTTTTTTCAGAAGTTTATAATACGTCCGATTCTGATCCAGCAAATGCTTTTCTCCACTAATCGTTAGTTGTGTGGAGAGCAGCCGACTTAGTAAATCAATTGGAATGCTGTTCTCAACCATCAAAAACAGCTCTTTATTGAGAAATAAAAGCGTTTCCATGGCTGGCAAATCCGGAGACAGCGACTCAATCAATGCTTCATATTTGTCATCAAAAAGAACACTGAGCGTGGAAAGAAGTGCATCCTTACCATCAAAATAGTGATAGAATGAACCTTTTGAAGTTCGGCTTAGTTCAATGATCTCTTCTACCGTAGTCTCTTCATATCCCTGTTCATAAAAAAGCTTCCACGCTGCATTTACGATCTTTCCTCTTGTGTTTCTTAAGTTCTTTTTTGCCACCAAAAAGTCCCCCCTCTTCTATGCCAATTTGGCTGAATTTCTCTCGCCAGTATACCATAAGAAAGAAGGTACCGTCCAGAAAATACTCTGTCTTATCCAGTTGTTTCATGCTATAATTGGGATAACTATTATTCTTCCCGGGCTACTTATATAAGAAAGGATACGTTAATATGAAAAGTCGTACAAAGAACAATCAAACCCAGGAGACGCTTAACCAGATGATTTTAAATGCGTTTCCTCAGCGGATCTCAACCAGCATCACAGAACTAACCGAAGGTTATTTTAATGTTGCTTACCGCATCGCATTTGAAGACGGAGAAAGCGTGATCTTAAAGATCGCACCTCCTGCCGGAATCCCCGTTATGTCCTATGAAAAAGACATGATGAAAGGGGAAGTTATGGCCATGCGTATCGCCGCCAAGTCAGCCCATGTGCCTGTGGCAAAGATTCTCTATTATAACGAACAGTTCCCGGTATTAAATTCTCCTTACTTTTTCATGGAATTTTTAGAAGGACAAAGCTTTCACTTATTAAAAGACCAGTTAAGTGATGAGATAAAAAAGAAGATCAAAGTCAATTCCGGAAAGCTGAACCGAACAATCAACGAAATAACTGGAGAAGCCTTTGGTTACATCAGCCAACCAGATACCTGGGGGCCAAATTGGTACTCCGTCTTTAGTCAGATGATTAATCTGGCGCTATCCGATGCCAGACAGTTATCCATTGATCTTAAAATATCGACAGAAAAACTTCTCCATCAGTTAAAATTAAGCCAGTACGCCTTTTTAGAAGTAACCACCCCAAAACTTGTTCACTGGGATTTATGGGATGGCAACCTGCTGATTAAAGATGATAGAATCAGCGGTCTCATAGATTGGGAGCGTGCCTTATGGGGAGATCCGCTTATGGAAGCAGGATTCCGTAGCTATGGGAATTCAGAAGATTTCAAAGAAGGATACCAAGTAAAGAATATATCCAAAACAGAGCAGGTACGGATTCTCTGGTATGATCTTTACACCCTGCTTCTTATGGCACAGGAATGTGATTATCGCAGATATGATACCAGAGATATGTATGACTGGGCTACAAACCAGTTAAAGGAAACGCTTAATACCCTTACATTATTACAGGAATTTTAACCTTCCTTCTCTACTTGTTTTTTTAAATATCCAGCTTCAGCCGCATAGGAGGAAAAAAAAGACACCATTGGAACGGTAAGGACCACACCCATACTACCTGATATTCCCTGCATAATTTCAATCAAGATGTTGTTGGAATTGATGATTTGTAAAAAGGGCAGTTCATAGGCATAATTCAACAAAAGAGTACTGACGCCACTTCCTACGTAAGCCAGTATCAGAGTATTGACCATGGTACCCATGGCATCTTTTCCTACATTCATACCGGAACGGAATAATTCCCACCGAGTAAGCTCAGGTTTCTGCCCGTGAATCTCGAATACAGTAGAAGCGATAGACATTCCCACATCCATAACCGCTCCCAAAGAAGAGATCAAAAGACCAGAAAACAGCAGTTCCCCCACCCGGATTCCCCGAATGTTTTCCAACACAACCAGAGCTTCTATGTTGGATACGTTGTAACCAGAGATATGAGCCGCTTTTCCAAACAAAAAGGCAGAGATACCGGCGATGATTACACCACTTATCGTTCCAGCTGCTGCACAAACCGTCTTACGACACCAGCCCCCTAGCAAATACATGGTCATAAATGTAGTAATTCCTGCCACCAATACCGCTGCCAAAAACGGAGAATATCCTTTGTAGATCATCGGAATATAAAGCCACATTATACACAAAAATGTAAAGAGAAGGCCCAGACAGGACAATACTCCCTTTTTCCCTCCAACCAGACAAACAACCAGTAAGAAAATAAGGATAAATCCCACCACTGCGCCCACCCGGTCCGGACTGTAAACCGTATGGATGGCGATATCCCCAGATATACTTTGTATTACGATAACTTTAAGGCCGGACCGGCAGGCAGCTCCAAATAAGTAACCATTGTTACTAATTGCTTCCGTAAGACTTCCCTTTTGGCTTCCTGACAACATTTTTAGCAACACTTTTTGCTGTCCCACTCTGGTCCCATCCTCCTGTATATTATCCTCCAGGATTTTAACCACCTTTGCCCGCTCAAATGTTCTTCCCTCTGTTTGTACCAGATGCGCAATATCCACCTGGTTAAACTTGATTAAAAACAGGGAAAACCCTAGCAGGATGAGGAAAAAAAGAAAATGTCTCTTACTACTCCTTTTTAATAGTCCAGATATCCCTCGTATATTTTCTTCCATTCTTTGACCCTCACTGTTCCTTACTGCCTTCTTGCATATCCAGTCTTTTTCAGTTCATAGGTCTCGTCAATCTTTTGTGAATGTCCGTTTACGATTTCATAGGTATCAATGGAAAAAGTACTGTCATTCATTCGGAGAACCGAATAAGATGGATTCCAGTTCTGATTTCTTACTGCAATATAGTCCTGTTTATTGGGAATTAATTCATAATATTTACTTCCCGTTGCAGAATTGGCTTCCATATACAAGGTACCAATGGGGTTTGTCACGCTGGTTGGCATGGTGTTGGAAATGCTATAACAGGTATTCTCCGCCTGGAACGCTGGATCCGTATAAGGAGATACGTTACCCGCTTCGTCTATCACATTGTCCCAGTCATAAAAACCAAAATCAGAATGAGATTTAGAATCTGATTTTAAAAGATAACTTCTGGAATAAGTATGATCATGTCCTTGAAGTACCACATCCACATGATATCGATCCATCATAGGAGTCAGCTGAGTCCGTAATACGATACCATCGCTGTCAGAATGGTCCAGACCACTTCCATAAATATCCTGATGTATCATAACGATTCTCCAGCTGGTATCCGGATGAGCCATGACGGCTTGTTTCATTGCCTGTTCATGCTCAGCACAGTTATAGTTGTTGGTATTTAAAATAATATAGAGTGCTGGTCCATATTTAAAAAAGTAATCTCCTCCTGCTGCTGTTTTTCCAAGATGAGTATCATTTGGATTATTAAAGTGATACTGGTAGCTTTCATTGGTGGAATCGTGATTCCCAATGGCTGTGGCGACCGGAAGCGATTTCATAAAATCCGCATTTAGAAAACCCGCATACTCAATCTCATTGCCAGAATCTTTTCCTTCTACATTTTTGTTAATCTGATCTCCTGCAGAAAGAATAAAGCTGATATTTGGGTTTTTATCCATGGCGATATTCAAAGTCTGATTCCAGCTAAACGCATCGTTTCTTGCTGCCGTATCCAGCGCTGATTTGTTTTCTAGTTTATCGCCCCGACTGGTGGTCTGCCCTTTGGAAGCGCCAATTTGTGGATCTCCAACGTATAACATGGAATAGTTGCGAAAGCTGTGAGTTTGAAAGGATTCTACCGGTCCTGGAACCCCGTTCTTAAAGAATTGGTAGTAATACTTTGTGTTTTCTTTCAGCGAATTGGCAGACACCTTATTGCTTCTGTAGCCGTCCACCGCTGGAGAAGTTGTCCCTTCATACGAAATGGCATCGCCCATGTCCGAATGGGTAGAAAGCAATACAATTGGAGTTTCCTCCCCCTCTAAAGGAGAATACCAGGCAAAATTCATCTTCGTTTCATCCGCCCCTGGAGTTAACGCTATCTTTTCGTAATCCGTACTGACTTTATTCTCCCACTGTAAAACCCAGCTATCCCAGTCTTTTTCCTTGGTCGAGTCTGTAAAATGCTTGGTCGCTGCATATACGTATCCCCCAAAAAACGTCATGGTAAGGACACCCGTTATAACAGCAGTCAAATATTTCTTTCTGCTCTTCATACATATTCCTCCTGATTTCATGTCTCAATCGTTGTGAAACAAATTGTTAAAATATGGAAGCACTTCTCATATTCTAAAGAATATATCAGTCCGAACTAAGATTCAAGTGACTTTTCTCAAGCTTTACAAACTATACTCTAATTTTACCTCTCTTTTAAATCCCTATATTCCTCCTCCTGCATTACGCTGACATAAGCGGGACGAATGATTTTATCCATGTTGATTAATTCTTCAATCCGATGGGCACTCCAGCCTACAATTCTTGCAATGGCAAAGATCGGGGTAAATAATTCTTTTGGAATATCAAGCATGCTATATACAAAGCCACTGTAAAAATCCACATTTGCACTCACCCCTTTATAAATCTTTCTCTCATCGGCAATCACCTCTGGTGCCAAACGTTCCATCAAGGCATAAAGGTTAAAATCGTTTAACCGCCCCTTCTCCTTCGAAAGCTGTTTAACAAATCCCTTAAAGATTTCAGCACGAGGGTCCGATTTTGAGTATACCGCATGTCCCATTCCATAGATCAGACCTTTCCGGTCAAATGCCTCTTTGTGAAGAAGTTTTCTTAGATAAGCTTCCACCTCTTTTTCATTCGTTAAATCCTTTACTTCTTTTTTTAAGTCATCCATCATATCTACCACTTTAATATTAGCTCCGCCATGCTTGGGACCTTTTAAGGATGCAAGTGCCGCTGCCACCACACTGTAAGTATCGGTTCCAGAAGATGTCACAACATGAGTGGTGAACGTAGAATTATTCCCTCCACCGTGTTCCATATGAAGAATCAGAGCTAGATCCAAAACCTGTGCTTCAACACTGGTATATTTCATATCCGGCCTTAGGAGTCTTAATAAATTTTCTGCAGTAGAAAGTTTCTCATCCGGTCTATGGATGTACATACTCCCATCCCGCTCATAATGATTGTAAGCATGGTAACCATAGACAGCCAGCATAGGCATGACACTAATCAGCATAAGACTCTGACGAAGAACATTTGATACTGAGATGTCACTGGCTTTTTCATCATAGGATGATAACGTAAGAATGCTTCTTGCTAGGCTTGTCATCATGTCATGGCTTGGTGCCTTCATTACCACATCTCTCACGAAATTAGTTGGAAGTGTACGGCTGTATCCTAACGTATCCTTGAAACGTTTTAACTGCTCTATATCCGGAAGTTCTCCAAATAATAGAAGATAAGACATTTCTTCATATCCAAACCGATTATCTTTTACCACTCCATTGACCAGATCATAGATGTTATAGCCACGATAAAACAACTGTCCCTCACATGGTATTTTTTCTCCATCTACCGTTTTACTTGATTGGATTTTTGATACCTTGGTCAAACCGGCAACCACACCGCTTCCATTTTTGTCTCTAAGTCCGCGTTTGACATCTAATTTATCATAGGTTTCCAAGTCAATTCTTTCATCACTCATACAAATATCCGACCATTCTTTTACATTATTCATAAATTCATTATGATCCATCATGCAAACACCTCTTTCTGAGATCAGATTGTCAAGTTCCACCGTTTACCAAATTTTTCTGTATTCTTCTCTTTTGTAGATGAATAAATTAAAATTTTGTTCATTTTTGAACTTTTTTTCATATCATATATAATTTCACAAGAAATTGCAAGTAAAAGTTGGTCATACTGCAGTCAATCATAGGTTATATAAAAATATTGGGGTGCTTTTGCATATATTCTTTGAATGTATCCAAAAACAAAGCAACGGCAGGATTGTCTGTATTCTTGTGCCATGCCAGAGCAAGGGCAATGGAAATATTGGTAAAATCTAATAGGGTGTAAGTAAGATTTTCATTGTTCATATACTCCTTAGAGTGGTATGGAAGAATGGAGATACCGATACCAGATTCAATTGCAAATAGAATATCTTCATAGAGAGGATAGGTACTCACAATCCGTGGGGTAAAGTTCATATGTTTGCATAGTTCAAGTACTTGTTGGTGCATGGTGACAGCACGGGCTGGATCCATAAAGACAAAGGGTTCCTTGGCGAGTTCCTCATAATTCAAGGCAAGATGTTTGGTGGCAGGATGATTCTTTGGTGTTACCAAGCAGTAATGGTCGGTCTGAATGATCTTTGAGGAGAGACCATTTAGAGGCATGAGATCATGAAACATAGTAAAGTAGATATCATATGCATGGTTTGCTGCACTTTGATATAGTTGCGCGGCATCCTGTCGATAGAGATTAATTTTTATATTGGGATGGAGTTTTTTAAATTCTTGTACGACACTGGGAAGAAAATTTCTAGTAGGAGCGGCCAGGTGTCCAATCTTTAATTTCATCACACTCTCATTGCGTTGCTGAAGCTTATAGCAGGAGTGTTTGAGAAGATCGACTGCCCGTATGGCATCTTGTAGAAAAATCTCTCCTTCATCAGTTAATTCTACAGTTCTAGTACTACGTGTGAATAGGTTCACTCCAAGTTCACGTTCCAGAGATTTGATCTGGTGGCTGATACAAGGCTGTGATATGTAATATTCTTTTGCGGCAGCTGTAAAGTTTTTGTGCTTTGCAACTGAAATAAAGTAATCTAATTGAAGTAAATTCATAAACTCTCCTTATTAATAAAAAAACGTGATTAATATTTCATATAGAATCGAATTTCACAAGTGAAAGCATTTATGCTAAACTATTAGTACATTAGGTTGTTAAAAATATAACAAAACAAACAACGTATTTATTTTAGCAGAATAATTGGCTAGTTTCAACGTTTCCAAAGAAAAAAACGAAAAAGAAAGTCTGGAGAAAAAAATGAGTTTTAAAGTAATGGGTGTAACCGCTGGAAGAAAGAATAGTAATTCGGAAATTTTATTAAAAGAGGCACTTTTAGTCTGTCAAGAGAAGGGGGCCGAGATCACAATGATTAATTTAAAAGATTACAATATTGTTGATTGTAATGGCTGTACTTCCTGTACCATGGGAATGTCTATGGGAAAACATACAGGATGTTCCCTCGATAAGGTGGATGATAAGAAAGAGATTATGGAAGTTATGTTAGATCAGGATGCCGTTATTTTCGCCGCACCAACGTTTGATCTAATGCCATCTTCTTTATTTTTGAAATTTATGCATAGAAATCTTGCGTATGAATCAGCGTTCCTAACTAAGATTGGTGCAATTGCACCAAGAGACCGTATCGGAGCATTGATCGCAGTAGGCGGTTCTACTCATTCCTGGCAGTCTATGGCACTGGAATGTATGCAGGCAACCACATTTACCAATAGTTTCAAGGTAGTAGATATGTATATGGCAACCCAAGTACCAGCACCGGCCCAGGTTCTTCTCTATGAAGAAAAACTTGCAAGAGCAAGAGAGATAGGTGCGAATGTAATGACTGCATTAGAGACAAAACCAGAAGAGCGGAAATGGTTAGGGGATCCTGATTACGGCTGGTGTCCAAACTGTCATAGTAATTCACTTTGTCTTGGAGAACCACAATGGAAAGGCCTCCAATATCCAATCGAATGTACCGTTTGTGGAGCAGGTGGAGATTTAGAAAAAACAGCAGACGGTAAATGGAAATTTGTGATTGCTTCTAACGGATTAGAAAGAGATCGAACGACAGAAGAAGGCCGTGGGGTACATTGTGATGAAATCGCAGAAACACAAGGAGGATTCTTTATGGATCCAGAGAAGCGTAAGATCGTTGCAGACAAGCTTCCTAAGTACAAAGAAATTCAATTTAAGACAATTATAATCGAGTAGAAAGAAGGATTATTATTATGAAATTTGAACATTTACTTAGCCCAATGAAAGTAGGAAATAGAGTTTATAAAAACCGTATTGTCAGTGCTCCAATGGCATTTAGTCTGGTAGCACAAAATCCAATGGCAGCAGAAATCTCTTATCGTAAATTAGAAGGACCAGCTAGAGGTGGAAATGCCTGTGTTATCTTAGGAGAGACAGACATTAACTTTACCGATGCCATCCGTATTCCAGGCTTTCGCCCATTTGATTTTGCAAAGCCAGAAGAAGATATGGAAACATTCAAAGCAGTTAGTACATATGCAACACGAATTAAGAAACATGATTGTATTGCGTTAGCAGAACTTGTTCACTGCGGACTAGAAAAAGTTCCATTTTCACCAGAGGAAGAAGCAATTGGACCATGTGATGCAGTCAATCTAGCTGGAGTCAAATCACGTGCGATGACAAAAGAAGATATGGACCGTGTTGCCAGTGAATTTGCTGTGGCAGCTACCTATATGCAAAAAGCTGGATTTGATGGAATCTTAGTACATGGCGGACATGGATTTATCTTTACACAGTTCTTATCCCCATTGATCAATAAACGTACGGATGAGTATGGCGGAAGTCTTGAAAATCGTGCAAAGTTCCCATTACAAGTCTGCAAAGCAATTAGAGATGCAGTGGGTCCTGATTTCTTATTTGAACTTAGAATTGATGGAACCGATCATCAGCCAGGTGGTATTACACCAGAAGAAACAGGTAGATTTATTCAAATGGCTGAGCCATACATAACTTCAGTACATGTTACTTGCGGTATCTATGCAGAATCCGTAGAATCTGGAACAGAGAGCAGTATGTTCCATGATCATGGATTAAATATTCAACCAGCTTCCATCATTAAAAAATATACTTCTCTTCCCGTTGGAGCAGTTGGTGGAATTAACTCCCCAGAACAGTGTGAAGAAGCAATTGCAGCAGGAATGATCGACTTTGCTATCTTAGGAAGACAGATGCTTGCTGATCCTGACTTTACAAAGAAATGTATGAGTGGGGATGAAGCACAGATTCGTCGTTGTCTGCGTTGTTATAAATGCTTCCCAGGTTCTCCAGAAGAAGGTTATGATGATCTTCCATTTACAAGTGAACAATTAGCTCTTTTCGTAGGACATTGTACGATTAATCCAAAAGCACATTTACCTTTTGATATCGATACCCTGCCAGCACCTGTAAAAAGTGAGAAAGTGTTGATTATCGGCGGTGGTATTGCTGGTATGCAGTCTGCAATCACAGCTGCAGAGCGAGGACATAAAGTAACATTAGTAGAAAAGAGCGATAAGCTTGGTGGGTTATTGTACTTTACGGATGTTGATGTAGATAAGCCAGATTTACGTAATTTCAAAGATATGATGATCCGTGAAGTGAAACGTGCAAATGTAGAAATCTTAATGAATACAGAAGCAACACCAGAATTCATTCGTGAATCTGCAGCAGATTCTGTGATTATAGCAACTGGTTCAAAACCAACTTGTCCTCCAATCAATGGAATTGAGAATGCTCATCAGGCAATGGAAGCATACAATGGAACTTGCACGCCAGGAAAGAAGATTGTAATGATCGGTGGTGGTTTGGTTGGATGTGAAGCTGGACTTCATTTACAAAAGACTGGACATGAGGTTACCGTTGTGGAGAAGCTAGATCGTGTCGCAAATGAAGCATATGGTATGTATCGTGAAGCTCTTGTAGGTGAGATGGAAAAGAATCATATGGTTATATTGCCAAACACAAAGTGTCTTGAGATTACAGATCATAGTGTTAAGATTGAAAATACAGATGGAGTACAGGTATTAGAAGCAGATACCATTCTTTATGCATTAGGAATGAGAAGCCTTGATTTTACAGCATTGAAGGAAGCTGTAGGCAATGCAAACCTTCAGATTATCGGAGATGCTATCAAACCAGGAAAAGTGGATCAATGTACAAGAACGGCTTATATCGCAGCTTTAAAAATTGGAGCGGATGAAAAGTCCATCGAAATGATTCAGGAATAGGAACATCTAAGATATGAAAAAAGAGAAATGGCTAAATACCTTGACCTTGGCTATAGGCATTGCTTTATTGCCGCCCGCTTGGGCAGTCCTGAGTCCTTATCTAGGCGTTACGACAGGAGCAGTTGCCTTGATTTGTGCAGGACTTTATGTGGCGAATGGAAGTAAACTCTCCATGGCAGTTCCTATCTCAGTTGGATTTTTGCTCGGAGATGCTTGGGCAGTCCTTGCACTTAAGCTGATGGACATAATGCAGCTAAATGAAAATATAGAATTGTATCTTACCTTGTTTGTATTAGGAGGAATTGCTGTAATTGCAGGAACTCTTTTAGAGAAGATTGTCTTTGTACCATCCTGGCTTTGCGGATGGGCCATTGGTCTTACCATTCTTGCACCATTAGGAATTGGTAAGATTGGTTCTCTACCATTACAGATTGGTGTAGCCATGCTGGCAGGAGTCTGGTATGTTGGGGTTTTAGTAGATTTATTTCAGAAACGATTGTTACAAATTTTTAGAAATAATAGAAAAGGAAAATAAGAGATGGTTACTTTAACGGAAGAAGAAAAAAAGTTATCTTATGTGAAATATTTTAATCAAGAACTTGCTGCGATTCCAGCCGAGAAACTTGCCATCGCAGCAGGTCCGGCATTGGACAAGTTGGACATCTTAAAAATCGAGGATCGAAATCTATTCTTAGCAGGAAAAGATACCGGAGCACAAGTTGGCTATGGCGTTGCTGAAAACGGAACTGGATATGTTGCCAACAAAACTTTTATGCCTAGGGTTACGGTAGAAATGATGGACTGGTGGTTTGCATGGCATCCAATCGGAAGTGACTTAAGATATAAGCTATGGGATCATGATGATCACTATTATGCAAGAGCGAATAAACCAGAGTATATTTTAAATCCAGAAGTTCCAATGAATGAGAAGACTTGGGGAGTGGATCATGACATTCTTGAGGATATTGGAATGGGGCCATCTCCATTACGAATGCATTTTATGCGTCCAAGAGATTGTGGATATGACGAGACATTAATCGGTGGTGATAACTGTAACTCCCTAGTATGCGCAGTAGGTGAAGGAGATACACCAGCATTTATGACACATAAGTTCTGTAAAGTTGAGGGAGGAATTCAGCTGATCAGCAGGTTCTGGATGGGATATGCTCTCATTGATGGATCACTTACCAAAGTAGTACCAGATGGAGTTTGTATGCCAGAGATGGCACCGAAAGCACTATTTACACATAATATAAAGGAATTTACCAATCTTGCAGCCATCCTTCCAGCACTTTACGCTGAGGAGAAAGATAACTGGAAATAGGAAAAATGGAATCGAAGATTCATAAAGCTATACATGTTTAAGAGAGGTATGGAATATTTCTTACAAATAAGATCAGCATGAAAATGTTGATCTTATTTTATGTTAAAATAATCTGGCTGGCGGCAAGGATAGAACTACTGTTGCAAAAGAAATTAAGACTGGGATATGAATACTCGATTCAAGAACCAAAAACTGCAGCGGGGCTTTGAAGATGCAAAATTAAGCAGTTTTATGCTGAAAAATGGATATATAAGTAGTTGGTGAAACGTGTACTGATCCAATCATATTGACAAACGCCCGTACAACTCTTATACTTTCCTTAATTTCCCTACGTTTATAATTGGAGGTTTTCCATGAAAATAGAATTTACTTTACTTTTCTTTGTCGAAGCAATCGGTACCATCGCATTTGCCTCTTCCGGGGCTATGGTGGCAATTAAAAAACAATTGGATCTGTTAGGAATCATCGTTTTAGGGGTAACCACTGCAGTGGGAGGGGGAATGCTAAGAGACATCATTCTTGGAAATTTCCCCCCAGCCCTATTTAAGGATCCCATTTATGTATTTCTTGCGTTTATAACGGTTATGCTTTTATTTATATTAGTAAGAAAAAACCAGAAGTTTATATCTGGGCCATGGATGGTAACATATGAAAAAATAATGAATCTATTCGATGCCATAGGACTTGGTGCGTTTACAGTCGTTGGTATGGATATGGCACTTTTATCTGGCTACAAAGATTATCAATTTCTTACCATATTCCTAGGGGTCATCACTGGAGTGGGCGGGGGGATTTTAAGAGATATTCTAGCCGGACAAACACCTCATGTCTTGAAAAAACATGTTTATGCCTGTGCCGCCATTACTGGTGCACTTATATATGCTTTCCTTATGAATTGCATGAACGAAGATGCAGCAATGTTAACCGGTGCCTTTTCCATCGTGCTCATCCGTTTATTAGCTGCCCGTTTTTGTTGGAATCTCCCTACCGCAGTAAAAATTGATGAAAGAAAGGAAACACGTCATGACTAAAGTACTACAATATACCATTGGAATTATATTCTCTATCTGTCTTATGATTGTTCTGCTTTTTACATCTGTAGAAGCCGCCGTTTACTGGACTCCTGGTTATTTTGAAAAAGAATATGCAAAGTATCATGTACCCGAAGCGGTGTCCATGACCATGGAAGATTTACTCGATGTCACTGGGGAAATGATGTCCTATTTAAGGGGAAACCGGGAAGATCTTCATGTAGAAACCACTATGGGTGGTGTAAACCGAGAGTTTTTTAATGCCCGTGAAATCGCTCATATGGAAGATGTTAAGGGACTATTTCTTGGTGCCTTATCCCTACGAAGAGCCTGTCTTCTCATTATGGCAATCTGCCTGCTTCTACTAATATTGTTAAAAACCACGTTTCAAACCACCTTTATAAAATCACTTTGCATTGGAACGGGACTTTTTTTCTGTCTGATTGCTGGAATTGCAGGAATTATATCCACGGACTTTACCAAATATTTTATATTATTCCATCGTATTTTTTTTCATAATGATTTCTGGATGCTTGACCCTTCTACGGATATGCTCATTAACATTGTACCAGAAGGATTTTTCCGGGACACAGTGTTTTATATTGGATTCCTTACTATTTCCAGCGTCCTATTCATCCTTATTATCAGCTTTATAATCCTGCGAAAATACAGGGAAAATATCAAATAATCTTTACTTACCGTCTCAAATCACATATACTGTAGCTTGAAGTACTTTATAAAAACGGATTAAAAACCAACGGAGAGATTATAAAATATGACTCATAAAAAAAGAAAAATCACAGTTTTTTTCCTGTGTCTGTTTGTGCTTATATCTGCGCACCCCACCCTCATATATGCCTCTGCTGACTGGCCAAGCGGGGTTTCAGTTAAGGCAGAGGGTGCAATCCTTATTGATGGCGACACCGGTACCGTCTTATGGGGGCAAAACATTCACAAAACTTATTTTCCTGCCAGTATTACCAAAGTTATGACTGCACTTTTGGTAATCGAAAACTGTAATCTAGATGAAACCGTAACCTTCTCCCACGACGCTGTGTTTAATGTGGAATCAGGAAGCAGCAACGCAGGAATCAATGAAGGGGATAAGCTGTCAGTCAAAGACTGCCTTTACGCCCTTCTTCTTAAATCCGCCAACGAATCCGCCAACGCCCTTGCAGAACATGTGGCAGGAAGCAGAGAAGCTTTTGCAGATCAGATGAATGCCCGTGCCAAAGAATTGGGATGCCAGAATACACATTTTGCCAACCCAAGTGGACTAAACAACCCCGAACATTATACTTCCCCTTATGATATGGCACTAATTGCCAAAGCTGCTTTTGAAAATCCTGTGTTTGAAGAGATTGACTCGACCACTCATTACAAGCTCCCTCCAAATTCCATTAATAAAGAAGGGCTTTCGATTCATCCAGGTCATAAGATGATTCGAAAGACTCCTTTCTATTATCCCGGAGTTATCGGCGGAAAAACAGGTTATACCACGTTAGCGGGAAATACACTGATCACCTGTGCGCAGAAAAACGGAATGAAACTGATCACAATTATTTTAAAAGGAACCACCCCTCAGTACTGGACAGACACGAAAAATCTATTGGATTTTGGCTTTGAAAACTTCGTCTCTTTAAAAGCAGCAGACTATGAAAAAACTTACAATTCTGTGACTAGTGATTTAAATTTTAGTGGTTTGTCTATTACCAAACCAGAAGCACTTATTCTCGACCCAGACAGCCACATCATACTTCCGAAAACCGCTGATTTCTATGATGCACATGCAGAATTAAGTTACGATATTTCTTCTGATGATCCAGAGAATGCCATTGCAAAAATTAACTACCGATACAATGACCGTGTGGTTGGAAATACATTTTTGATGATCAATCATGCCCTCTTTCCTAAGGAAACCACGAAAAAAGAAACCCCAATTTCAAAAGATGGTGGGGCGAAAGAGGCTGCAGAGGATGTGTCCTCTGAAAAAGTTTTAGACAAAGATACAAAAAAGTCCAAAGAAGAAGCAGAGGCAGAAGCAAAGGCATACCGAGAAAAAGCACTGCGACCGTTTGAAATTCCACTCGCTGCGTGGCTCGTTCTTGGTGGTGTAGGGGCGATCGCTTTCATTGGTGGTGCATCGGCATTTTTTATTTATCGCAAGCACAGAGAACAGCAGGATTACTTAATTCGGAGAGAACAAAGGATGAGACGCCTAAAAGATTCCGGTGTTTCAGCAGATGAGTTTAATTCTATACTGGAACAAAGAAAAAGCAGTTATACTTCTAAGAAAAAAGGACGACGGAACCATTTTACCTTCCGTTGATGGTGGGTTGACCATGGAACACTCCAATAAAATGACAAAAAAAGAACTAGTGTGGAACATCTGTATTACGTTTTCATATCTTTCAGGAGCCACAGCTATCTCATGTCTCCTGTTTTTTGTAGCAGGAGATACCGCTAATGTGGGGATTGTATACATGATGGCAGTGGTTTTCATCTCACGCTTTTCAAATGGTTATGTTCCGGGCGTAATCGCATCTTTTATTAGTGTGATTTGCGTTAACTTAATTTTTACTTATCCTTTTATGCTTCTTAACTTTACCCTGGAAGGATATCCCATCACTTTTATTGCACTTTTGCTTATCTCAAGCCTAACCAGTGCTACGACCTCTCACCTAAAGGAGCAGAACCGGATCATCAACGAACGGGAAAAGATGTTAATGGAGGCTGAAAAAGAGACCATGCGTGCCAATCTGCTTCGTGCAGTCTCTCACGACCTGAGAACCCCTCTTACGGGAATCATCGGTGCCAGCAGTTCTTATCTAGAGGATGATAAATCTCTTTCATACGAAGAGAAATCTAGACTCGTGAACGAAATCCGAGAAGATGCCAATTGGCTTTTAAATATGGTAGAAAACCTACTAAGTGTCACCAGAATCCGCAATACAAAAGCCCAAGTGAGCAAATCTTACGAACCTTTCGAAGAAGTTGCCTCAGAAGCGGTACAACGGTTTCACAAGCGAATTCCAGATGTAATGGTGCGTGTTACCGTACCCGACGCTCTTGTAATGGTACCTATGGATGCGACATTAATTGAACAAGTAATTATAAACCTTCTGGAAAATGCTGCTTGTCATTCCAATACAACCGCCCCCATACAGATCACTATATCCACGCAGGGAGACTGTGCCCGGTTTGATATCCGGGATTATGGCGATGGGATTTCACCAGAAAGACTTCATTCCTTATTCGATGGACATGCTTCTTCCTCTGACCACTGTTGTGATACAAAAAAAGGAATGGGAATCGGTCTATCCATCTGTAAAACCATCATAACAGCACACAACGGCTCCATCACAGCCTTTAATATGAATCAGGGCGCACTTTTTACTTTTACACTACCACTAGGAGAAAATTCTTGTGAATAAATTTACGATTATCATAATTGAAGATGAGAAAAATATTTTAAGTTTTATGGAACGTGTATTAGAAAGACATGATTATAAAGTAATTACCGCAAATACTGGTAATGAGGGGATTTCTCTTATTAATTCCTCTTGTCCGGATGTCATTCTTTTGGACCTTGGACTTCCCGATATGGATGGGACCGATCTGATTAAAAGTGTAAGAAGCTGGACTTCTATCCCAATCATTGTTATATCAGCCAGAACCCAAGAATTTGAAAAAGTATCCGCTCTTGATTTGGGGGCGGATGATTATATCACCAAGCCTTTTGGTACCAATGAACTATTGGCCCGAATCCGTACTGCACTTCGTCACGGGAAACAGACGGTCCGGTCGTCTGACGGCACGGTGGTTCAGATCCCATACCGTTGTCAAGGACTGACCATTGATTTTACCAAACGACTGATCACTTTAAACGAGATTCCCATTCATCTAACACAGATTGAATATAAGCTGGTATCATTGCTTGCAGAAAATTCCGGTAAAGTTCTAACCTATGATTTTATCATTAACCGAATCTGGGGGCCTTATGCGGACAGCAACAACCAGATTCTAAGGGTCAATATGGCTCACATCCGAAGAAAGATGGAAGTTAATCCAGGAGAGCCTTATTATATCTTTACTGAAATCGGAGTGGGATACCGGATGAGAGAAAGCGAAAATTAAGAAAGGGGATGGGTCCCCTTTTTTTTATTCTGTTTTCTGATTTTCGTTTTTTCTACCCGTTTTTTTTTAGCTTCCTCTTTTTTTTCATAGATCCCTAAGATCTCCTCTGAATCCACAAGTTTCATTGTCTTGACTACATAGATCTGCCCGTCTTCATTTCTTCGCAAACGGATCTTCCCCTTGACACTGCCATGAACCGGACAAAGACCTAAAGCCGTATAAAATTTTTGGTTTGAAGTAAACCATCGGATTTTTTTTCTTAGCATCCGGTTGCATTTGCAACAGATTAAATCAGTTACTGTTTTATCCGCTATGGCATCTTGTTTGGTTTCAAACGGTCTTGATATATATTTGGAGTAATCTGGAAACACCAGATATACTTCTTCTTCTTTTCGTTGAGGCAATCTATAATAATCAATAGACCAATAGGCCTCCACTCGGCTAAAATCCATCTGCCCCATGATACGCCCCGTATAATGGGCATCGTCAAGCGCACGGTGAAATGGTCTTTCTTCTAATATTCCCATCTCCCCTACGGCAATATCAAGAGACAATCTGCTTTTCCCATCCCCATTATGAAGGCTGTAAAGTTTCTGGATATCATAATAGAGCAAAGGTTCTAAAAATGGACTTGGAAGTTCATAATACGTAATATTACGCTGCAGTTCCGTCAAATCCATAGAGCCCCAGGTGCAAAATATGGGATCATCCCCACACCATGAGATGAAATCTCTGATTGCATCTTTAAACTCCAAGCCTTCTCTCATCAGTATTTCTTTTTCTATATGAGTTACTTCTAATATTTTTTCATGAAGTTCGGGATATACCCTGGGTTTAATCAGCCGTCTAAACTCCCCTTTCTCTTCCATAGAATCATCCAATCGAACTGCTCCGATCTCTATGATTTCAAAAGGAAATTTTTCAACTGACTCTTCCTTTCCTCCGGCACTTTGGTTCCATTCAAGATCCAGTACAATATAATTTTTCATAGATTCAAATCCTTTATTCTATCAGTCTTTTCAACTTTTGCCGCATGGCATCTTTCCGTTTTTTGGTTTCTGCCACGTCTATGATCCAAACTCCATCTACCATTTCTAAGATATCGCCTTCCACAGCTTTACCTGGCAATTGTTCCACCCGAAGCTTTGCCTGATTGCCAGTCTCATCTTCACAAAAAATAATTTCTTCTTCTATTCGATCTATGATGTATTTCATACGTATTCCCCCTTCCGATCCACATGTTATGGATTACAGGTTTTACAAGGCTCATAGCCCATATGAACCAACTCGTCTCTTGTTCCTGTCTCGGTTTTCTGATTCTCTTTTTTCATGGAGTTTGCATATTTACAATCCGGTAAGTGAAACTTTTTGGTATTGGTATTAACAATATACTCCCTGCGTAACGTCTGACTGGTTTCACTTGATTCCCCATTCGGTATCGTCATAGACGCACCGTTTTTAGGTACACTAAGATTGGTTCCGTCACTTTTAATAACAATGGTTCCAAGTTCATCTGTTCGAAAATATGTGATGTTTCGTTCTTTTAACATGGTTTTTATCTCTTTGTGTGGATGCCCGTAATCATTGTCCTTGCCACAAGAGATGATCGCATACCGAGGCTGAACCGCATCCATAAATTCAGGAGAGGATGAGCTTCTGCTTCCATGATGAGAAAGTTTCAACACATCTGCTTTTTCTAATACTCCCTGTTTTACCATGTCTGCTTCTGCTTCTTTTTCCGCATCCCCACAAAGCACAAATCTGTTTTTCCCATAGGTCAGTTCCATTCCAACGGACCAATTATTCAGATCATTGCCATAATCCTTAACCGGACTGATGATCTGAAAAACTGCATCTCCCAGTTCATACCGGTCTCCGACTCTAGGTAACGTTATTTTTAAATTTTTATCTTCAATTGCCGAAAGGAGATTTTCATATACCCTTGTGGTGTGTTCTTTTTCTGGTAGAATCACTTTTTTCACGTCAAATTCGCGTATGACTGCCTCTAAGCCTCCAATATGATCGGAGTGGGGATGGGTGCCTATTACATAGTCCAAAGTCTCTACTCCTTGTTTTTTCAAATAGGAAACCACCACTGGACCCTGTACTTTTTCCCCTGCATCAATCAACATAAAATGCCCATCGGCTTCTATTAAGGTACTATCTCCCTGTCCCACATCAATGGCATGATAGGTCAGTCCTTTGCTCGTTGGTAACGTAGATTCTTTCTTCTGTCCAGACTCCTGTGGGAGCGCATGATTTGCAATGGAATCTCCACATCCGGTTAAACACAGAATCCATAAAACTGCCACCCATAGGATCCATCCATAATAGTTTCGATTCTTTTTTTCTGCCATTCTCATCTAGCTCCTTCGTGTTATTATATGATAGATTGTAAAATCCCACAAGTATTTGATTTTATTCGTTCAGAAAAAATCTGCGGACTGCATCAATCGCAGCCCGCAGATTTTAAATATTTAAGGATTTTTGGCTCCGTCTTCCCCCACCGTTGCTCCGTCCGGAGTGATACAACTAAAAAGCATCTGACCGCTTTCCTCATCGCAATAATACTGCTTTTGATTCCAGCTGATCCAACCGGTTTTCATATAGCCCCGAGCATCAAAATAATACCATTTCTTATTCACTTTTTTCCAACTATTTACAGGAAAGGTGCCGTCGCTGTTTTCATACCACCAGCCAGTCTCATTCCTTTGAAAGATCCCTTCCTCTTTGTTGGTCAGCCGGTTTGCCTGTGCCATGGACTCATTAACACTTCTTGACGAAGATTCTACCCACTCCCCACTATTTTGTGGGTTTATTTTGTTCATGGGACGAACTCGAAAGAAATAAGTTCCCGGTTTTGTCAGAGCGTCCCTAAGATCAAGACTCGTTTCCTCCGTGGTATCCACATTACCCATACGTTTTCCATTACGGTAGAGTTTTACTTCATACCTTCCAGCACCTGAAGATTTTCTCCAACTTGCAGTATGATCGTCACTCCAATAGGCTTCCTGGATTTTCTGGGTAAATTCATTCACAGGCGGCAAATCAATGGTAACCGTCAGCGTCTTGCTAAAGTCTTCCCTTTTTTGCTTAACATAAGTCCCACCAACGATGGTATAGCTGGTATCATAGGTGGAAAAATAATAACCATCCTCTGCATAAAGCTTTACTTCCATTCTTGGAATGTCAGTATCTGTCCATCGAAATTCATCGTTAAAAAATACACAGTCTCCTACATTAATCTTACTGGTTTTTGCGGTTACTTCTGCTTGCTGATCCGCAACCAAATCGCCGGAGACAATATCGGCCGTTATCGTTAAATTCACATCCGTAATTTTTTTCGTCGCAGCTTGTGCTGTACCGAGATTGATCCCCAAGGCAAATACGGCGGTCAATGCAAATGCTAGAACTTTTTTATTCTTCATTATTATCCCTCCTCTTTCCATCTGATTATGGCTCAGATTCTGGTCTTCCAAATCCTATTATAGCCTATTTGTTGTAAAATGTGAATGGTTAACCCTCTTTTAAAGATTTACACCACCGACTCAATATGCTATCATAAAAAGTATTATACATCTATTTACTATCATACTATTACTTTTTACTGTAAGACAAGGAGTTTAGGAAGTTATGCACAGTTATGCCCAAACTACAATCCGTTATCCACAGCAAGTACTTGATTCAACCACCGGTATGGGGACAGACTTAGAAGCAAATACCCTTTTATACCCAGGATTTTTAAAAAACTGCAATTACAACTGTACCTACTGTCCCATTCCTAGTACGGAACCTTCGACGCAAGAGGCTTCCAATGATAAGGATCAGTTTGATCGGTTCCTAGAAACTTTTAAGGACCAAGCAGGGAGCCAGACGACTAAGGCTGTGTTAATCTCTCCAGCTGGAGAAGCTCTTATTTATCCATATTATTGGAAAGGCATGGCTATGTTGACGTGTCTTGACGGTATCGATGCGGTAGGAGCTCAGACAAACTTAAGCTTTTCCATAACAAAAAGTCTTAAGATATTTCAGGCGGCAGGCGGCCGTATGGAAAAACTAAAGATTTGTGCCGTCTATCATCCAGAGATGGAATCCATCTCCCGGTTTGTTCGTAAATGCAACAAACTGTTTAAGGAGGAGATTTCATTCAGTGTTGGTGTAATCGGCATCCCAGAACATATGGAGATAATAAAAGAGCTTAGAAACAAATTACCCAATAAGATTTATATATGGGTTGATCCCGTAGAGAATGCAAAATCAGATTATACTGAGGATGAATGTAAGGCATTCCAGAAGATGGATTCTTATTTCTTAAAGAGTCCATACGTCGATGGGGTGAATGTTTTTGGACCCTATCCTCAATTCCGAATCCCATGGAAACCAAAAGCACTCTTTTTTAACATTAATGGAACATTGATCTCAGAAAAGAGTATTACCCCAGATCCTGATATAGTTTCTTTTTTAAAGACCCAGAAAGAGAATGGACCACTATTTTTTGCCACCTCTCAAACCTATCAGGAGGCCAGCCGGCGATGCCGGGATATATTCCCTCTTTTTCGTGGTGGAATCTTTTCCGGAGGTGCTCATGTGGTCTTAAATGCAAAGGCATCACAAGTTGAAAAAGAATTATATTTGCCTTTGGACCCTTTGATTCTCCCTATACTAGAGAAAAAACAGGGAGAATTTGGTTGTCGACTTCGAATTTTTCAGGAGAAGGATCTTGTTTACATGCTTACTCTTGAAAAACCAGCCAGCCGTACCTGGAGGGATTTAGAACGTACACAAATTGAAGAAACGTTAAAATTAAAATCAAAAAAATTTAGGTGTTTTATCAAAAAAAACTGCCTCTATATTGTTGCTTCAAAAGCGAACAAAAAAAACGGGGTAATGACGTTATGCAATTGGCTCTCTATCCAGCCAACCGACTGCTGTGCAGCCGGACATGATATGGAAGACATCCCTATGACATCGATCTGTGGATATACTTTGGCTTCCAAGGACGTAAAAAAAGTCCTCCCCTGGGATTAATCAAGTAAGCATTCTATTTTTCAACGAAAAAGAAATCGGAACAAAAACCATGTTCCGATTTCTTTTTAGCAAGTTTGATCTATAAAATTTGCCAGCACTTGGTTAAATTCATCCTTTTGGTCGTAAAACATACCGTGCCCGCTAAATTCAAATGGCACAAAAACTGAATTCTGAATGAGCTGATGTTGAATCTCACCTAACGGAGGCAATACAATTTTATCATGGATTCCATGAATAATCAGTGTCGGAACACAAATCTTTCTCATATCCTCAAACAATACTTCCTGGATCCACGTATTTGCTACTTTTGCAGTTGCCCATCCAGCGGCTTGAAAACCCAACTGAAGAAACCATTGGGAAAACGGCTCTGAAATATGCTGAAAGAAGAATAGTTCCCCAAAATTCCGCAACATATTGGGACGATCTGTGTAAGTACCTGAAATAATTTGATCCACTGCCTCCTGATCCAGTCCATATGGAAAATCAGGACGTTTGATCAGACTGGGGGCTGCTGCCGCAAACAAAGCAAGTCTGGAAACCCCATAGCCTTTCTGTCTTGCCATGTAACGAATTGCAATGGCTCCTCCTGTGGAATGCCCTGCTAATGTAATATCATGAAGGCCTAGGGCATCAATCACTTCTCTCACATCATCTGCCAATCGGTCATAATCATAACCACAGTTAGGCTTATCTGACATTCCAAATCCTCTGGTGTCAATTCCAATGCAACGGAACCCACACCCTGGAAGCACATCAAACTGATATTCAAAAAGATTGTGATTCCCTGGCCAACCATGCAAAAATAGAATGGTTTTTTTGCAGTCCGGATTTAAATCCTCCACATAAATGTTTACATCTCCATCAACTGTAACATAGTATCCCATACGATCAATTCTCAAACTATTTTTCTTTATTCTATTCCCCTATTACGTAAAGATTGCCTTTTATTCCAAATTTTTAGAGTTTTTATAAATTTCTTCCACTTCTTTTTTGGGAATTACTTTTGTCAGAAGGTATGCCATAAAAATAATTCCCGGAATATCCACAAGAAGTCTCGTTATTGCAAATTTAATCCCCAAAGATTCCAGTTCAAATAAAAACATGGGGATTTTAGTACTAGACCAAGCTCCAAGGAAGATCAGAACATTTAAAAATTTCACCCCTTTCTTCATAAAAACAGCTGCCACAGGAAACGCTCCATAGAGGGGACCAGCAGCCGCCGAACCAATAAAGAAAGCGAGCAGCACTCCTTTGATTCCAGATCCTTCTCCCATGTATTTCACCATGGTGGATCTTGGAACTTGTTCCGCTGCCTGTTCTCCTTTTGTAGTCAACGTAATATTCATCGCCCTGCGGTCTGAGTCAGAAATCGACCGAATAATACATCCATTGCGTTCCAACCGTACAAGTGATTTCAAGAAGCTCAGACAACTCCTTTTGAGTCATATGGGGGTTTTCCTTTAGAAGAGACAAAACTCTTCCCTGTCCCTTGCAGGAGCCACCACACTCCTTGCCTCCTTTTTGGTTTCCATGATGCATCATCCGGTTGACTTTATAAAACTGTTCCAATAAATCTTGATTGTAGTTCATTCTCATCCTCCTTACGCAAAATAGAAAGGTACCTTTCTATTTTGTCAATCTTTATTTCAAGATCACTTGCTAATCCAATGCTTCTGGATTCGCAAACGAAACCGCTTCATCGGAATCGGTACGATTGCTGGTTTCTTCAATCTGAAACATTTCATTATTGATGCCAAGTACGTTAATCTGCAACGGATAGCTATCCATGATTACGCCGTCATAATAGATCGTCACGGCATCACCTGCTTTCAGTGGTTTGCTGTAATCGGCGATATTGACGCGAACGGCATCGCCGGAGCGGCGGATATCTTCGCCTTCGTCGGGCGTCACGATGGCTTCGTCCCCATCAATGCTGTCAATTTTGCCTTTGAACTGTACTACATCCAGTGCATCCGTCCCTTTGGTAACGTCGCCCTCCGGTGTTCCCGTTGTTGTGGGTGCTTTCGTCTTAACCTGGTCGTCTTGAATGGTCTGTTCTGTGCCGGTGGCTTTGTAGCCATAGATGCCCAAGCTGAGACACATAACGACTGCCGGCATCATAAATATAATTGTTTTAAATTTTTTCATTCTTACTCTCCTTGTTGTTTCGTTTTTGAGCTTTTCGTTTTTGAGCTTTTCGTTTTCTCTGTTTTTTAGATGCGTCCGGTTTTGCATTTTGTTGGCAATTTATCCGAATTTTTAAAAAATACGATCCATACTGCTACTGACAACAAAAAGCATACGCCCAGCGTAATTACCCACGCATCAATGCTCGGTGGTGGTGGAATATTGACGGGCGGTTCCATATCCATTTCCGGAATTTCAATGTATTCTGTATCAAATGCACGAATCAGCTTATAGACAAAGCCTGTGCCTAACGTGATGGCAAACGCTGCCATCGAAGAAAGTGCGACTCGCAATTTCTTAATGGACATATTGTATGTCCATTGAATGGTACCGATCGGCTTCTGCAGCATATGGGATATTTCTTTATGGCTCATTCCACCCAACACCTTCAGAGTGACGATCTGCTGTTGTTTTTCGTTCAGCGATGAAATCAAAGTGTAGTAGTTTTCCATATCGGCAAATTCCTCGATACCTTTGTCAATCACGGGAAGTTTTTCGGCAACGGTACTGATATCAATAGACGGCTTTTCCTTACGGAGCAACATAAGCGCTTCGTTTTTGACCACGACATAGAGCCAAGTCAACGAATGGTCTTTTGGAAATTTATGTGGTTCGAGACCAAATAGCTTAATGAGCGTATTCTGGATCGCGTCCTTACTCAGCTCATTATTTCCGGTGACTGAATATGCAATGCCGTACATAATACGAAAATACTTTTCGTATAAAAGTTCGAACCCACGCGGTTCTTTGTTTTTCATCATATCAAATATGGTCTCAATTTTGACAGTATTCATTATTGCCTCCTAACCTTATGCTGTTTAGATGCGCTAGTTCTGTTATTTTGTTGGCTTTTTACAAAAAAATTCACAACTACTGCTACACGTTCGGTATGAAAAAAACAAGGGTTTTTGGAATACTCCCAGAAACCCTTGTTTTACCTTTAAATCTATGTATTTTCTTCTTCATTATCTTAAGCTTCTCAATTTACATATAACCTGAAATTCACATGGCTTCTTTTCTGATTGTTTTTAGTATAACATAAACAATCAGGCTAAAACAGATCTATTGGCACATCTTCTTAAATTCATCAGCCACAAACTGCACCTGAGTTCCCACAATTACCTGGATACTGGTTTTTCCTGGTCTGATAATGCCGGCTACACCCGCCGATTTTATCTTCTTTTCATTGACCTGTGCCTGATCTTTTATTTCAAGCCTTAATCGTGTAATGCAGTTATCAATGCCGGTAATGTTATCCTTTCCACCTAATCCTTCCAGAATGATAGCTGCAATCTGGGTATAATCATTATTGGAAAGGGTTACGTCTAATTCATTTTTTTCATCGTCCTCACGTCCAGGAGTTTTAAAGTTAAACTTTAAAATTGCAAAACGGAATACAAAGTAATAAACAGCCCCATAAGCAGCTCCCAATGGAATAATAAAAAGCGGATTCATAGCCATTGGAGCCTTAAAGCTTAAAACCCAGTCAACTAAGCCTGCACTGAAGTTAAATCCTGTACGCACTGGCAGTAAATCACAGATTGCGAGAGAAATACCGGTCAAAATTGCATGAACAAAATACAAAGCCGGAGCAAGGAACATAAATGCAAATTCCAGAGGTTCCGTTACTCCTGTAAAGAAAGAACATACAGAAGCTGCTAACAGCAATCCATAAACACTTTTCCTCTTACCAGGCTTTGCCGTATGATACATGGCAAGAGCCGCTCCTGGAAGACCGAACATCATAACCGGGAAGAAGCCTGTCATATATTGTCCTGTCTGTCCCAGTGTTCCAGTTCCTGACCAAAAGTTTCCAAGGTCATTTACACCTGCAACATCAAACCAGAATACCGAGTTTAAGGCATGATGAAGTCCTACTGGTATTAATATACGGTTTAAAAAACCATATATACCTGCTCCTACGGCGCCCATTCCTAAAATCCCTTCTCCAAACATAACCAGTCCTGTATATACAACAGGCCATACAAAGAACAACACCAAACTAGCAACCAAAGAAACCAAAGCAGTTACAATGGCGACGGAACGCTTTCCGCTGAAAAAAGCCAGCGCATCCGGCAGCTTCGAATTCTTGAACCTGTTGTAGCAGGATGAACCAATAATACCGGATACGATACCGATAAACTGATTGTTGATTTTTGCAAAAGCTGCATTAACCTCGCCCACATCAATTCCTTTTAGCATAGCCACAACCTCTGGAGACAGGATAGTCTGAATCATCAGCCAGGAAACAAGCGCTGCCAGAGCTGAAGTTCCCTCATGATCATCAGACATTCCCACACCGACACCAATTGCAAATAGAATTGCCATGTTATCAATGATAGCACCGCCCGCTTTGATCAGGAACGCCGCAATCGCGCTGTTGGCTCCCCAGCCAGTGGGATCAATCCAATAACCTATCCCCATTAAAATGCCTGCTGCTGGCAGGCATGCCACTGGAAGCATCAATGACTTGCCTAATTTTTGCAAATACTTCATCATAATAAAATTACTCCCTTCTTTTTGTCCTCTGGACATTAATTCTGCTACCGATATGGCATACTTTCTCTTCCTCTTAAACTCCTAATCTTTTTATATGTATTACCAGATACGCAATTTCTTCTTCTGATATCTGATAATGATATGTTACCAATATATAATCCCTGACTTTCAGACTGCATTCATATTCATCCGGATACATCTGGGATATTGATTGGCTAAATCTTTCATCTAACAAGCTTAGAAAATCTTTGGTAACAATCCTCTGTGCAAGAAACCTTAAATGGCTGATAAATTGCTGATAATTCAAAGAAGCCTCATTTAACTCCTGAGAAAAATGCCTTTTAATAAGTTCCACCACACCTTGAATCAGATTCGTGATTCCAATGGTATCTCGCATAGCACTGTTGAGTTCAGCATTCACAATGTGAAGTGCAATAGATCCGGCTTCATCAACCGGAAGTGTGACTCCCATCATCCGTTCAATTAAAGCGATCGCATACTCCCCAATCAGATACTCCTCTTTATAAAAAGTCTTTATTTCATTCAGGAGAGGATTTGAAAACACCATCTTTTTTTTAAAGCGGTGAATAGCAAAATTAATGTGATCCGTCAGTGTTATATATATATTTTGATTCAGACTTCTGTCTATGACACCCTTTGCATAGTTAATAATTTCCGTTGAAACTTGTAGATGCTCCAACGGAAGATTTATAAGAAGTTCCTTAAACTTATCCAAACTATTCTGACTCTCTAAGCAGAACACCTTTTCAATCGCATCCACCGCAATCTCTTTTCCTACCTTTGCGCCAAATCCAATTCCTCTGCCCATGGCTATTATTTCTTTTCCATCAGAGTCCAAAGTACTTACAATGTTATTGTTTATAATCTTAATAACCTTCATAAAACCTCACTTTGAAAATAAAAAAAACCAATCTTAATTCAAAAAACAGAAATCTGTTTTCTAAATTAAAACTGGTTTTGCCTGCTTATCAGTAACAACCCATATAATTATTAACTATGTTAGACTATATCAGCTTCTTTCGAAAAAGTCAACAATTTTTTAATGTTATTTTGCATTTAATTGTGCTTTTTAAACATAAACTAATTTTCAAAATTAAAAAGCCGAAAGCCAGTAAGATCCTGGTTTTCGGCTTTGCTTTTACTGTTCCCGAGGTGATTTGAACACCCGGCCTACCGCTTAGGAGGCGGTCGCTCTATCCAGCTGAGCTACGGAAACATACCTGTGCTGCAAACCTGCAACACAGTTCAAAAACTATTATATTCACAATTTCCCCATTCGTCAAGTTAAAACTTTTATTCATCCATAGGTTCTTTAAAATGAATTATCCCCTGCATCCAAACCTGGCCTTTAAATCTACGCCCTACTTCTGGGGTTCCAACTAAGTCTTTTTGGGCAATTCCTACATGAAACATCAAGTCACTGCATTCTACTATAAAGTCATAAACCTTTTCTTCCGTAAGCTGGTTCTTCTTCTCATCGATCTTTACGATCTCACCGATGATGGAATACTGATCACACTCCACACCGCAGGGCATAAAACAGGAATCAATGATGGAATAAAGATCTTCCTTCATCACTCTTCTAGAAGCCTGGGAATAAAGGTCAATGTCTTCGATGGTTAAGGTTTCCATGGCATCCTCATCCCCATTCTTAGCGGCTTCTAATAAATTATTTCTATCTTTTGCGGCAACCCTTGCTTTTTCCCTCTGTTTCTCTGTTTTTTCAATGGGAAGAAGAATCTTTCCACCTACAGCCAAACCAGTCAGACATACATCGCTGGTATCCACGGGATGATGGTCTATGACCCGTTCTCTACATTCAAAAGAATTGTCTATATAAAAAATAAGTGAAATTCCCACCTTGTATTCATCCAAAAGCCCAGCATAAGTTTCTCGTTCTGTATGGCGCTGTATGGAACAGGATACCTCTGATGTCACTTCAACGCTTTTCAAATATGGATAATAATATCTTCTTTGAAATCTGCCTTCCCGATCCATCTCACCAAAAATAGCAATTCCCATTCCAGGTGCCACTTCCCGGCGGAGCTCACAAAGATTGGAGTCCTCATCAATCTGTATTCGCTTCATGTCAGACAAATCTTCACAGAATTCATCCAGCATTTTCTCAATGTCCTTGTCTTTCTGGTAAAGACTAAAGCCTATGGTTCTCAAGAATTTGTGCATAGAATCATCACCTGCTTTCTGTTATAATAAATAGTTTCAGGAAAACAATGAGGCGAAGAACACTCCGCCTCAAGTCTTATCGCTTATTATATACTAAAACAAATGAGAATGCCAGTAAATTTTTTTGAAAATTATACAATTCCCTGTACCAGCATGGCTTCCACTACTTTTTCAAAACCAGCAATATTGGCACCCGACACGTAGTTACCTTTGACTCCGTAACGCTCTGCTGCACTGGCTGTTTTTTTGTAAATTTCCACCATGATCCCACGAAGCTTTTCATCCACCTCTTCAAAGGTCCAGGAAAGCCTTAGACTGTTCTGACTCATCTCCAAAGCAGAAGTTGCCACACCACCAGCATTGGCTGCCTTTCCTGGCATAAAGAGCATTCCGCTTGATTGGAAATAATCGGTTGCTTCTCTGGTGGAAGGCATATTTGCTCCCTCCGCCACTGCATAGCAGCCATTGGCTTTTAATGCCTTTGCATCCTCTATATCCAATTCATTCTGCGTTGCACATGGAAGAGCAATGTCACAAGGTATGGTAAAGATTCCCTTCCCCTGTGTATAAACCGCCGTCAAAACCGTATCCACATATTCTTTGATTCGCCCTCTGCGTACTTCCTTAATCTCTCTTACTACGTTAAGATCAATCCCCGCCGGATCATAGATATAACCATTCGAGTCACTTAATGCAATAACCTTTGCCCCCATCTGAATGGCTTTTTCCGAAGCGTAGATTGCCACATTTCCAGAACCAGAAATCACTACATTTTTACCGGCCAGTTCCTTTCCATTGTCCTTTAACATCTCATTCAAAATATAAATAAGACCATAGCCTGTTGCCTGAGTACGAACAAGAGAACCTCCATAGGTAAGACCTTTGCCAGTCAATACACCTTCATAAAGACCGGTAAGGCGTTTATACTGTCCATAAAGATAGCCAATTTCTCGTGCACCAACTCCAATATCTCCAGCCGGAACATCCTGATTAGGTCCAATGTATTTGTATAATTCTGTCATAAAACTCTGACTAAATGCCATAACTTCTCTATCTGATTTTCCTTTGGGATCAAAGTCAGAACCGCCTTTTCCACCACCAATGGGGAGACCGGTTAAAGAATTTTTAAAGGTTTGTTCAAAACCAAGAAATTTTAGAATACTCTGATTCACAGAAGGATGAAGGCGTAAACCACCTTTATATGGCCCAATTGCTCCATTAAACTGTACCCGATACCCTTTGTTTACTCTCACCTGTCCCTCATCATCCACCCAAGGGATTCTAAATGATATAATCCGTTCTGGTTCTACAAGTCGTTCTAATATCGCCAACTTCTTGTATTTTTCCTCATTTGCATCAATCACAAGGCGCAGAGAATCCAAAACCTCTTTGACTGCCTGGTGAAACTCCACTTCCCCTGGGTTTTGTTTCACCACTCTATCATAAACCTCATCCACATATGACATCTTTTCGTTCCTCCTTTTGTTTTTTAATCAAATGCTTCACATAATAAAGCTATCCACCATGTTAAAAAAAGGCTGGAACCCGTTAAAGTTCCAGCCTTTTTTACTGCCATAACTTTTTAAAATTATAGCAAGTTAATTTAATAAAGTCAATTGTTGAAATTCTAAATTTTATCTCCTTTTCCGTTTTTTAATATTAAGTGCCCCATAAAGTGCCATTAGAAATGCAGACAGTACCACGAATACTTTTCCAGTGTTTTTCGTATGATCCCCAGTCTTTGGAAGTCTGCCAAGAGGTACTTCTTGGTCATCAATGGTAATGAAATCCATAGTATTATCTTGTGGCAGATTCGAAAGTGGAACCGGATCTGGTATAATGGTAACCATTGGATTTGATGGAGAAGGATCTCTTCCTCCATCTCCCCCTCCATCTCCTCGGTCTGCCTTAAAGTCCTGAATGGTTATGGTATATCCATTCACTCCGTCTAGTGTAAGAGCCGGGATTTTTCTGTTAATCCGATACCCGTTAGGTGCTTTTGTCTCTTCAAAATAATACGTCCCTTTTGGTATTTTCTTTATAACGTAGGTTCCATCTCTGCCCGTTTGAAATTTAGAGGCTTCTCCCCTCTCTTTTGTATATCCAACAAACGTGCCTTGATAAAGTTTCACATATTGGTTGTTAGAATCTTTTAGAATAAACTCTGCACCCTGTAATTTTCGGTCGGCATACACCGCATTGGTTTTTACTATTTTCAGCCTGGAAGGTGTATTTTCAATCGGTCCATTGGTTTTCTTTAAGAAAGAGGATTTAACAAATTGAGCATCCGGGGAAGACTCCGTTAAGGTAAATTCCCGACTCCATGGCTCCTTTCCTAATAAGTAACCGTCTGGAGCTTTTGTTTCCGTTAGCCGATACGTTCCATAAGGTAAATTAGTAATTTTTCCCTTCCCCTCTAAGAGAAAGGATATGGTATTACCTTTTACCTGATCCTTCGACCAAGAGGCACCCTCTGCTGCTGCCATGTCGCGGTAATGCTCCCATGCTCCCGGTACGATTGTCGAAATATTTAATAATTTAAATTCCGCACCATTTAGCCTATGATCCTTATTTTCCTGATCCACCTTTTCTAGCTCAAGACTTCCCGTTTTTATCTGATTGGTCACGGTAAGTGTTACCATATCATTATTTGAAACCATAACAGCATGGCTGTCATCTTTTAAGATAACCACCTTCCCATCCGCTTCCACCCTAATATAAAAAGGATCAATGGCATGATAGCCTTCCTTATTCTCCTCCCGGATTAAGTAATCCCCGTGTTTTAGTTCCATTGTAACCGTACCGTCTTCTTCTGTAACAAACGCTCCAGATAACCCACCCGCCTCTTTGTAAAACTGACTTGCCCCAAACAAAGACAGCAACTGGTTCTCCTTAAAACGTCCCGGTCCCAGAATCGTAAAGTGAACACCGCCAATCGTCTGGTTTAAATTGTTTCTCTTTTTGATCCGTATTTTTCCTTGTTTTCTGGTGTCATAAACTACAATGGCTTCCGGATTTCCTGCTCGCAATACCGTGATCTCTTGATCCGAAGACAGGTCATAGTGCTCCGGTGCCTGAATTTCTTTTAATACATAGTTTCCTGCTGGAATTCTTTTTAACGTAATTTTCCCTTCCGATCCAGTGACAAAATGAGTGTTTGCTTCCTCCTGATCAGAAAGTCCAAGATAGGAAGACTCCTGATCAAAGGAGACGTATCTTCCTGACTTTGTCATGAATGCAAAGACTGCACCAGAAAGTAGATTTTTGGTTCCCTGATCTCTTTTTTCTATGGTTAATTCATGTGGCCAGTTTACAATTCCCTCATTTCCGGTTAAGTGAATTCCTTTGGGATCCATTAATTTAAATTCCTTGTTAAATCCTCCCTCTACATATCCATCTGGTGTCTGAATCTCCTTTAAGGTGTAAGTTCCATAGGGAATTCCACTTAGATATCCCTGCTTTCCCGGTCGTTCTCCATCTAACTGAAACGTTACATACGGATTGCTTTGATCTTGATTCACAGTTACATGTGAGACACCTAGCCCTGTAACATGGGAAAGATATTCATTAAATGCACCTGGAATCTTAGAAGTTCCACTTAATACGAAACGAGCACCAGAAATCGGTGTCTTTGTTTCTCCATCTAATTTCTCCATGTAAAGAGGGGCCGTTTTCACTCGATTGGTAACAATAAAATTGATTTTATTCTGCTCTTTGCTGTTTTGCCGAATTTCCTTTCGGTCCTCTCCGCCTAATAAAGATACCAGACCAGTTTCATCAATTTTTATACGAAACGGTTTTATTGTCTCGTAGTCTGGCGACGGCAATTCTGTGATTTCATAAGATCCATAAGGCAGATTCCAGGTAAGGATTCCATCTTTATTCGTCTCTTTCTCTTCATATTCGTATTGTTTGAAAAGAGCTAGTTTTTTAATTCCAAACCGGATTCCTTTTACCTTTTGATTCCCAGTTTCATCCTCTTTTCTGATTTGAATCTGATACTCCGTTTTGGTATTGGTAATCCGGTTTCCAGGCAGCCCCACTAAAACTGCCTTCTGATCCTGATCTTGAATCTGAAACTCTACCTCTTTCCTTTTCTTTGTAATATCATATCCATTTGGAACCTGAATTTCTGACATCGTATAACTTCCCTGAGGAATTCCCGTTAAAAATACCTTTCCCGTCGCAACCGTAAACGTCACATCGTCTTTGGTTGTTTCTACATTAAGAATTCCCATGGCATCCGGATTCTTCTTTAACTCTTTGGTCCATGCTTGGAAAGCATCCAAAACCGGTACCCTCTTCTTTGTGATCCGAAATCTTGCTCCCCCTATTTCTTCCTCTGTCTGAAGATCTATTTTTGTAAATTCCAGAGATCCAGTCACAAATGAATTGGTTACAGTTACGGTTCCAGAAATCGGATCCTCCTGGGTTTTAAATTCTTTACTTTTTAGAATCCATGCATTCTGTCCCTTAACTTGGAAGGAATGAAGGGGCTCCATCTCTTTGGAGCTGGCACCAGAAATCCGGTATCCATCAGGTGCCTGATCTTCCACAATCACATAATTTCTATAATAAAGAAGCTCACCTGCATTCCAGATTGCCTCTCCATCAACGATAGATGTGATTCCCTCTGCTGCCGGTTTTGAAAGCATTTTTTCATCTGTAATTTTCTTTTTTTCTAATTCTTCCATCTCGGTGTTGGTATATGGCCCATATATGGTAAAATGAGCTCCCACCACCGGATTTTTTTCTTGGTTTGTCTTTTTAACAATTACTTTCCGGTATGGTACAAATCCAATGTCTTTTGTTTTATCGTAATCATTGGCAGAGGCCCACAGAAAGAAATCTTCCGAAGCGTATCCGTCTCTTGTCTCTGTAAAATTGCTATCCCAGCTTTCCTCATAGTTTTGCCCTCCCTGAATAAGTGTTCTTGGAAGTCTGGACCGTCCTGCTTTTCGATTGGGACCATTGAAACCCATATTTGGCTTCCCTAATTTTAGAATCAGATCCTTAAATTCGTCTGGCATGGTACCCTGATTCACATACATCTGGTAATGAGCCGGATCAACCCCTTTTAATTTCCCAACACGAAGGGTCTGATTGTGATACCACAGATCTTCCTCTTTCTGGGTAAAATCCGTCCCATTGATTCCAACTGGCTTTGCTGGCATCAAATTCTCAAACAAAAATCTGGCATCCGTAACCCCCGGTTGTTTAAAGCTTACGTCATCTCCATATTTACTATAAGCAGACAGACTTACCTGAAAATATCCAGAGGAAAGAAGGGGGGATAAATCCGTTAGAAGATGATCTTGTGTTACGTTTTCATTTTGAATCCCATTGTCATCTTCATCGATCCAGATTCTTCCCGACACTTTTACCTTCCCTGGAACCAGAACCACCTGAACTGAATCACTGGTTTGAATCTGACTATATTCTTTTTCTGTTCCAAGAAGACCACCCTCACGGGTACTGTAAACCGTGGCAAAATCATTGACTGCATACCCATAGGCTGCCTCTTCCAATTCTTTTGCTGTGTTGTAGGGAACCACTGCCCGGTAAGTGACCACCAGATTTTCCCCTGGTGCCAAATAAAATTTATCATCCCTAATTTTTACATGAAACGCAGATGGATTCCTAGAATTTGTTGACCAAAATCCGTTGCGATTGTCATACAATAATGCCTCTTTTCCTGCCGCCACGACTGCTTCGTCTTGAAACTTTTCATTGGAATACGTAAGATCATAGGTAAAATCTTCGGTTTTCCGGTCTGAAGGACTTTCCTTTGTTCTATTCTCTATTTGAATGGACTCAATCCCTTCAAACTTCAATCGATAATCACTGAGTCGTTCAAACCCACCAGTGCTGCGATCTCCCTTGACTGGAAGAATATCCATAAGAGAAAGCTGGCTGACATAATCAACATCCGAGGAATTATGAACTGTCAACCGATAAAGCACCGTTCCGTCTTGATAATTTAAGTCCGTATCGTCTGCACTCTTTGCCACCTTCCCTACCGTGGTCCCAGACACAAACCTGGTGTCTAGATTTCCTTTTACCTCCTTAAACAGATGAATTCCGGTTCCCGTACTCATTGTGTTTTCTGCAGAGTCAGATGCATATCCGTAACTGCGATACTTCTCATCGGAAAGCGTCACTGCTTTCGGTAGATCCTCACTGGGCCATTTGTTCCCCGTACTGGTTTCTATCTGAAACGATGCTCCCGTCTGATTGAGGGAAAATGCGGGTTGGAGCACATCACTGGTAACAAATAACGTGTTTAAAATGTTTTTTCCGTAATTGATGATATTTCCTGCTATTTGAGCGGATACGGATACCGTTACTGACTCTCCCTTTTCTAACGCTCCATCTAGCTGAAGGAATAAGGTTTCTCTTCCTGTAACCGGATCTACCTTTCGTATGGTCTTTCTCAAATGTACCCCTGCCGGTGCTTTTTCTATGGAAACTGCCTTTAAGAGATGATTTTCTCCACCAGTTTCTCCGGATACGGTAACTCCGAGGGGAACCAAATCAATTAGAATCGGTTTCTGTATGGGAACAATCTCCTTATCATTGCTTTTGGTTGCATTGGTCACAGTTAAATAATAGGTTAGGGTGTCTCCCGGCTGAATCCCTTTTATCGGGTTAACATTCTTACTGACAGACAGAACGGGTGCCTGACTGGGCACAATCTCGATATCACAAATCGCCTCAGCCTGACTTTCTATTTTCTCTGGCAATAAAGCACCATTGATATCCCATCTCCTATCTTTCATCGTCACACTCGTCTGATTTCGGATGTATTTGATTTCTTTTTTATATCTCCCATCCTCTAGTTTTGCATTTTGCCGGAACACCTTGGCTGTGACTTTAATGTTACCAGGAACAAAATCCTGTCCCAGTGTATATTCATTTTTTGTAGACTGTTTCAAGGTGTCATCCTGGTAAGAAACGGTAAAGGACTTGATTTTTGTCTCCCCTTCCGGTACGACTGGCTGTATCTCACCCTCTCCTGAAACTTCAATCCTCTGTGTTGATCCTACTTGGTTCCCATCAAAATCATAGAAACAAATCTCCCCGGTTATGGTTCCAGTGCTGGCATCCCTAATATGATTTTTCTGGCTTGCTTTTCCTAATGTCACCGATGCTATGGAGGAATGATTATAGGTATATTCCGGTTCTTCCAGAACATTCTTAGAAGCATCCAGCATTAAAATCCCTTGATCCTCCACCATGTATTCATCAATCGGAATGGTATTGACCGCTTTTGGTGTAATGGTATATGTTACGGTCTGGCTGTCCTTCCACCATAAATTTTGTATGGTATGCGTTTGCGTGGTCTTGTCAATGGATACCCCAGTATTCTGTTTTACATTGGTAAACTCACAAGGCACCGGTAATTTCCCTTTCTCAATGGTTACTTGCTTCTGATAAAGCGTTCTTGTGTCGTCTTTATTTAGAATAAATCCCTGCTGATTGGGAGAAATTGACGTTTCTTCAATCTCGTACGTTCCAGGAAGCAGTTTTATGGTTGTTCCCTCGTCTCCATAAGGAACCTCCACCAAATCTCCAACCTGCTTTTGAGTCTCTTGATCTGTTACTTTTAAAACTACTTTTATGGAACCATCCGGATTTTCTTGTTTGTTCCAGTCATTCTTAATGAGTTTAAGGGGCAGTGCTTCCTGATTATGCGCCTCGAAACGGTATACTCCCGGTGCTTTTGTTTCTCCATTCGAAAGAACATAAAGATCCACCCCATTCCTTACTTCACCGTTTTTACTCACGTCTGCATGAAGAGGAGATACGTTCCCTAATTCCCCCCGAAATGCTTCCATTGAAAACAAGTCAAATCCATGCTCCGTAACGGGCACTTCATACAACCCATAGGCATATCCGTCTTGCTGTTTTAGACCACGAAATGACAAGTTTCCCTGTACGTCTGTGGTTTCCTCCGTCACATAATCCCAAGTTCCATTTTCTACTTTTCGGTACAGTTCAAAGGTGATTCCTGCTTTTTTTGTCTCATTTTTTCCGATTCCACTATACTTTTGTATCACAAAATCAATCCCACCCTGATTTTCCACGGTAAGTTCTGTCGTTTTTCCCACCTCTGGGATCACTCCCTGCTCTGGAAATGCCCCATCTATCACAAGATAGCCGGGGGGTGCGTTGACCTCTTTTATATAATACGTATTGGGATTATATTCCTCTTTGGAAAAGACGGCTTCATAAACACCACTTTTTTCGATTTCTTTAAAATCACCAACATACTCCGTTAAGTTTTTATCTTTAAAAAGCTGAAACGATGCACCGGATAATTTTTGATTCGAATGAACTGCATCTACTTTAATCAACCGGATTTTTGATTTTGCATACTGATTTTTTACCGTTATGGCGACGGGATTATCTGTGGTAAAGGCTTCGCTCGTTCCCACCAACATGTATCCATCTGGATAAAGTATCCCATTTTCCACCGGTTGCTGATCCGTATACATCCAGTCTTTGTTTCCACGCTCTTTTAAATAATAAGCACTTCCCTTTGGATTTTGGGGCAGGAGTACCTGAGCACTGCCCATCTCATACCCATCCTCTGATTGTAAGGTTGTAATTTTAACCACAAGGGGATGGGTCTCTTCATCATAAACCGGTTTATATACTTTCTCATCCTCTGAATACGTATAAATGTCAAACACAATTTCTTTTGGAAGCTTCTCTTTGATGTCAGGGTCTTTGATAAATCCGTCTCCAAAATATAGTTTCTTTGTTACAGTGAGTACTACTTTTTTCCGATTCTTAAAGGTTACTTCTGAATGTTTGAACGATCCATCCATATCCCCTGTGACTGCAATGACCACAGGAGTTGAATCTACCGTGTAACCATCCGGTGCTCTCTCTTCCACCACCCGGTACCAACCCGGTTCACAATCTTTTAATACATAAGAACCATTCTTTAAGTCAACCATGGATTGTTTGATTGGAACAAATCCATGCTCTGGTTTTTTATACTCTGGTTTTGTAACGTCTTTTAACTGTCCGTCAATCAGATCACTTCCTGTTTGAAACTTTAAGTACTCCAAATGGAAAATAGCTCCCTTTAACAAAGCATCACTCTGCCCAGTATTTGCATCTGTCTTTTTCACGATTAGATCGGAACGGAGCGGATTTTTCACCTTCTGATCTACCACATTCCCCAAAACAGATCCATCCACTGGAACAAGGGTTACCTCTTCCTTCTCTCCATGGGGTTTATAACCAACCATAACCGTTTTCTCTTCAAAATAGTTGGAGGCCATCCTCTCTTTTGCCAGGTTTTTTAGAATTTCACTCTTTATGACGTACCTTCCACTCTCAAGACCTTGAAATTCCGCCCAGTATCTTCCGTCATTTCCTTTGACCGCTTCTTTCGTTAGTACGTTTCCTTTTGGATCTGTTACTACAATTGTGACACCATCCATATCAGTTGGAATCGTTCCATTCCATAAGGTTTTTTCCACGTTAAGAACTGGTTTTTCAGGATTGAATACCGGAACCGTCATTGGTTGGCTTTTTACCGTAAAATATCTCCACAATGAACCTTTTCCCGTATACATCGTCAAATACGTTTCTTTTTGTTTTGAGGTTAACGTTTCTTTTAACCGGTATCTTCCGGATGGAAGCCCATTTTTAATATTGACCTGACCTTTCTCATCTGTATGATACGTCCCATAATGCACATATTGGTACCCATTTTCCGTCCACTGATACTGCCAGATGTCAAGAGTAACCGAAGAAAGAGGCGTTTTGTTTAAATTCATATTGGCAAGCTGGTCGTCTGTCTTATAAAAGGCACTGGAATCAGGTACATACCCGTACTTAATTAGAGTCACTGGGTACTCCTTCGAAATATTGTTAAGCAATCGGTACGATTCATCCGTCTTTTTTTCATCCCAGAAGTACTGACGATCCACTTCATCGGTTTTATATGGAATGGCTACTGAAAGTATGTGGAGGGTGGGATTTAGTACTACCTTAGAGGGTGTTTCAATCTCTTCCAGTCCAAACAAGGCTTTTACCGGCTCCCCTTCTTTTTCAAAGAAAAGGATCTCCTTTGGATCTAAGTGCTGTTCTTCCAACTGCTTACTCAGTTCATCCATACGAATGATTTTTGATAGGGCATACCCGGTCTTGTGAGTGTTATCTGATTCCAGTCCCGTTTCCACTACATCAACCGGAAACAGTTTTTCCTTTGTCTCTGGATGCAACAGCCAGATTTTAAACTTCACGCCCCCAAGTAGTGTAGGCTCAATTGTTTCGTCTATATGGTTTAACCATTTGTTAAGAGCAATCTGGAAATGGTAATGAAACAGGCCCGATCCATCCGGTGCATGTTGGTTTTTAATGATTGCAATTTTTTCATTTCTCCCACTTTTGTATGTGTGTACAATCTCTTCCATGCCATGATAGGAACCTCCTTCAGGGACAAAAACTGCCTGTATGTTTCTCCCTTTCGGTAAGGTATATCCTGGGGCTGCCTCATCCTCAACCAGCCAGTATAACCGGCCACCTTCCAAGATAGAGGTGTCAAACTGTCCATCCAGACGTTTCCCCGTAGCAGGGTCCAGTCGTGTTCCGCTTTCATAATGACCTACCTCTAAAAATCTGCTCTCATCCGCCAAATCCTCAAGTTCAATTTTGGATAGGTTGCTTTCCTCTGACCGACTCATATAAAGAGTGAATCTGGCACCGTTTATCGGTTCTATGTCATGGGTTTTTCCACTAGAATCGATTCCATCGCATATTTTCCATATGTTAAACTGAACCCAAGAAGTTTCATTGTATAAAGGTTCCGTTTCCCGAACAAGGGTTTCCGGATTGGTTTCTAACTCTTTGCCTGAATACGAAACCGTATGATACACTTGCTTTAGATCCGATACCAAAAGAGTTTTTACCGGTTCCCCATGATTAAGTGGCAGAGGCTGTTTCTCTCCCATATTCAGTTCAAAAGGAAGCCCTGATTCTTCTTTTGTAGGAACCCTCACCTCCGCCACATAATACGTGTCGGTTCGGTTGATATCCGTAAACGTAACAGCCCCATCGTATGCATTGGTTAACTCTAATGCAACCAGATCCGCTCGATTGGGGTCTTCTTTATTGACTTTGTAAAGAGCTAGTTTGACGCCTCCCAGCGGACGGTTTACTTTATAGAACTGGTCATTCCAGCTATCACGCCAATACTTTTTCGTCCGTATGGTTAGTTTTGGTTCATCCTCAATCCTAAGAACCGCTCCATTTATATCCCCATTTACTGTGGAAATACTGGTTCCTTCTAATAATTTGGTCGTCACGGTTTCATAGGACTGTAAATATGCAGAGGGAGGTGCGATTTCTGCAATTACATAAGAGATCCGTTCTCCATTCTCATCAAATATTTTCAACTTATTCCCTTCAAAGACTACCTGCCCGTTTCCATCTGTAATCCCAGTTTCAATGGGATGGGAAATACTTGATTCCCAGTCACTGCTTTGAAACTGGGATTCATAAAAGATTCCAAGAGCTGCTCCTTTAACCGGAGTTTTTCTAAGAGCATCCCTCTTTCTTACGATCACCCTTCCTTGATTTACATAATTTGCAAGGGCTTTTTCCCCTTCTCCTAGTTCCACGGTCATCTTCGTTTCTTCAGCCTCATTGGCTGCAGTAATCGAAGCAGGTCCATAATACACTTGTGCGTCCTTTATCTCATAGTCCTGATATATCCCATCCGCTCTGTTTGGGAGCAGATACAGAGGATTAATCACATCCTCCGGAACCACTTCTTTGAAATAATACATTCCCGGAGCCATCTTTGTATCCTCATTTGAGAGTATAAATTGGTTCCCGTTTGGAAGTGTTACGGTATGAAATGCATCCTCTTCTTTCGTATACACTTCAAATTTTCTTGCAACAGAATCATTTTTCTTGCCATCAGAACTTATCTGCGTTTTCGTAACCTTAACATCTTTGAACGGTTTGTTATAAACCGATACATGAGTTGTGATCGCATCATCCGGATGCCCGAACCATTGCTCCAGCCTCTTTTTTGTAATGGGACCTTTGGGAGTTGTAAATGAAAACGCATCCATCTTCTCATAGAACGGAGTAGGTGTTACCTCTTCCACTTCATACGTAGAATCCACATCCAAGGTAAGAAAGGTTCCGTCGTTGGTAACCTTCCCCTCATACATCACCTCTTTTGTCTTCGTATTGGTGATTTTTAAAATGGCTGAAATAGAACGATTTTTATCTGTGATATCACGCTTATGAATCCAATAAGGCACCTTTTGAGGAATGTTATAAGCGGAAACAAAGGTATTCTTCTCTCTGCTAACGGAAAATGGACCAATCAGGTGCGTGATTCCATCCTGATTATCTTCTAAGTCAATTATCTTTAAAGGATCGTCTGTTTCCAGACGGAACTCACTTCCGATTTCCATAAAGTAATACGATTTACTAATATCCAAATCGTTTATCGATATAAATCCATTGGCATCGGTGTAGTATAGATGGTCTTTCGTTACTTCCGTAAAATTACGGGTTCCTTTCTCCGTTTCATAAAGCCGAAAGGCATAGCCATTTCGTTGATTATTCTTGTTAATCCAGCCCTGTGACCACTGATTTCCAAAAGACCAGACTTCTTTCTTAAGCGTTAAATTTCCTCCCCGGTCATTTTTCAACACAATCTTTGTGGTGTTTACAGGAGTTAAATCAAAGTTTTGGACTACATGTGAGATTCCAGCCCGAACCTCTATGAAAGTTCCGGGTTGAGATGGTGCCTGATATCCCTCTGGCAGCTGTTCCACTACACGGTAATTTATCTTAACCCCATCTTTATAAACAGGAAGCGTTTCATCAAACTCACTTTCTTGATTCAGGGAATAGAACCCATTGTTATTTTTCTTTACTTTGTTCCAAGTCATTCCATCTAGGGATTCTTCCAACCAGAAATGATTGTTAAAATCACTTCTATAAAGATCTGGCACTTCTTTGTAATCACCCTGATCATTTAAAAGCAGCTTTGTCACCTGGATTTTGGCTCCATTCTGAATATTAACCAAAGCTTGGTTCCCTTCCATTAATGGAGAAGTTTCGCCTTTTCTCACGATTACGTTATATTTATTCGGATCTAAGATATAACCATTGGCACTTGTTTCTCTGACTATATAAGAACCTGGAGTCAGTGGCTTAAAAAGCACAAACCCTCTCTCATCTGATTTTGCGGTCCTTACTTTTTTCAAAGCATCTCCTACTTGTTCGTAAAGGGTAAACTCTGCCCCTTCCAGTGCCTTTAACTCTTCTTCCTTTGTATTTGCCGTATCAAAGGTCCTTGCCTTTTTATAAAAGGCAATGGCTCCTTTTCCGATAACATTGTTTACGACCGTTATCCTTTTGTTCTCTCCTGCCTTCACTGCTACTGGAATGGAATCTTCTTTGGGCGAAGTTCCTACTGGCATCTGAACCTCTTTTATTACAAAAGTTCCGGGGTCTATTTGAATCCGAATAGATCCATCATCCCCTGTCACATAAAGCCCCTCCTCCCCTTTTTCCATGGAGGGATTTACTAGGATGTCTTTGCTCTCGATCTGATTGCCCTTACGGTCAATCACGGTATAATTTTTATATGGTGTTTCATGATTTTTATCATCCACAGTATAAATCTCAAACCTGGAAAACCCAGGGTACTCATTCTCCATTGACGTGTCGTATGGTTTTGAACTTCCAATTCCTTCATCAATCACTTTTTGAATGGTTATAATTGCTGGTTGATTGACTTCATGTATGGCAATATCCGCTTTTGATTCCTCCGATAAAAGCTCATTGGTCCCCAAAAGCTGGTATTCTAGACGTGCGGTATTTTGTATTGTAAACACAGAAGAATCCCCCACCCGCTCATCGTTATATAAAAGAAGAAACGGATCATATGGATACCTTGCTGTCACTCGATAAGAACTGTAAGTCGGGGCTGAATCGGATACGTGAATATGACCCTCTTTCTCTTGCCCCTTTGTTTTAAACTGAGAGATTGCAATGGAGCCATCTTCGTTTTCTGTTACCGATACTGGTGACTTATCTCCCCAGGCTGCTTTGATGGATACCGGTTTCATTCCTTCTGGTGCTCCAGGCGTTAAGATGGACAAGGAATCTGTGATCCGAAAGGTTTGATCGGTAAAAACAGTTCTACCATAGGTCTGATAGATGGTACCACCTGGCTGCCTGGAAATCTGCCCGGATTCCCCATACATCCCCACTTCTATCAAATATTTTATTTCTATAAACTTGGGAGTTCCTTTGTTATCTTTAATGACCTCATAGGAGTTCTTTGTTGGTTCAATCTGTTTTCGGATATGCCATGCGTCGTCGGAGGTTAACATTAAAGTGCTAGTCTCCGGCTGGGAGGCATAGGTTTTCGTTTCAATATTTCCAGGATACTCAATCTGGTCCGTATCTGATTTATCTGCTACTTTAACTTCTGCATGAAACTCCACGCTGTTATCTGGCAGGGCAAAGGATTCCCCTATCCCCCTACTTCCATTCCCGTCTATGTGTGCATTTAAGATAATTCGATCCGATTTACCGGGACGTATGGTTCCAGCTTCATCCCCAACGTGAATTTCATAGATCGTCTCCCCATCAGTAGAAGAAATTTGAGTCACCTTCCCTTCCTTTTCCTCCAGGACAATCCCTGCCGGTACCTTAAATACTATTTTTGCATGTTCATAATGGTCAAAGAGAGAAAGCTTTCCGCCTGCCGCATACTCATAAAGGGGCGATGCCTGCATGGTATACGTAAGGACATAAGAAAAAACCGTTCCCGCCTTGATCTTTCCTGTTTGACTTTGATTCAAACTGATTTCAACGATTTCTTTCTTCTCGGTAGCATCGGGTCCATAATAAAGCAGAGCCGTATCATAGGGTGTGATTGTTTCCTCTTCACTTACCTCCGAATCAAGTGTGACAATTCCATAATTGGATACCACCATGGAAAACGATAGAGGAGATCCCATTAAGTCCGATCGTTCCTCTTTTGTCAGGCTTCTGGAATCCACAGGGATCACATCCGCTTCTTCATACGCATCTCGATCTGGTTCTGCCTGCGTAGGTGTAGAAATATGATAGATGTTTTGAAAAAGTATGGGAGCATCCTGCTTTGAGATTGTAACTTCTGGCTTTTTATCTGTTTCTGCGGTTGAGTCAGTTTCAGGATTTTCCTTTGTTTCTGCAGTTGAGTCAGTTTCAGGATTTTCCTTTGTTTCTGCAGTTGAGTCAGTTTCAGGATTTTCCTTAGTTTCTATGTTTACGTCAGTTTCTGGATTTTTCTTTGTCTCTGCATCCAATTCAGCTTCGGTTTCCTTTACTGGTTGGCTTTTTTCCTCTGCGGATTTGCTCTCTGTTTTCTGTTCCTCAAAAGGTGTAATTTTACCAACCACTTTATATTCATCTACCTGAGCATCGGCAATGAATAAATCTTCCCCCTGTATTTTAAGTTTAAATTCACATTCACGGTCTTTATATCCATTTATCCCAATTACTTGAATCCTATGTAAGAAAGACTCCGTTCGGATCCGGTCCGATTGCCCTTTATCAAAAAAGGGTTCTCCTTCCAGATTATCGGATACCAGCACCAGATACATGGCCTTTCCAACTTTTTTCTGTGTAATCAGAGTCTTATCCTCTAGTTCTTGATAGAGCTTGTCAAGTACTAGATTTTTATGTTCTCCTTTAAATGGAATGAGATCTTCTTTTAATTCTGGTCGTTGTTCTGGATCTTTTTTTAGAACTTTTTCGATCTGTGACTGAGTCACTTTTACCCCAATCACCTGTCTTGCCTGGGAAGGTGTTGCTTCGGACGGTGTTGCTTTTTCCCCATTGGACAAAGTGGCTTTTCTATATTCGTTCTTATCCGCCGCATAAACTGTCGTTGTCATCACTTGGGAAACATTTCCCATAACGATTGCCACAGTCAATAACCATGAAATCAATCTCTTGATTGCATGCACTTTCTTCCTTAATGCCCTCATCGTCGACTCCTCCTCAACTATATTTTTAATGATCTTTATTATTAAACCTCTCCAAAAAATAATATTTTCTACTATAAGTATATGTACTAATGGTTACACAACAGTTATTTTTTTCCATTTTTTAGATATTGTTTCAAGATTATTTAAAATATCTGTATGTATTACAAGGATATCTATGGACTGGGTGTAGCTTGACAGAACCTCTTATTAAACTTAAAATATCCTATATATCGTAGATAAATAAAGATAAATAAAGAAAAGAAGGGTTCCACATATGATACAGGATATTTTTCCTCACGTATTTCACAATGAATTTCAGATTAAAGCGCCGGATGATGACAGCTATTTTTTCTATTTTATCGATGGTAAATTAGCCTTAGTGGATGGAGATGAAAAATCCATCCCACAATTTTCTTCTTTACTGGAGGAAAAATCAGAGGCTATGTCCCACTGTGATTACCTCTTTTCCATTGACGATAAGACGTTTTATTTGATTGACGAAACAGGCGTAACGCTCTCAAACCTGCCTGGGATCACCATTCACCAATCAAGTATACTTCGAGAGATTCCGACTCTTTGGGTCTCATTCTCTGCGGTCTGCGCCATGCAGCTTCATCGGTTTTACCGATCCAATCATTATTGTGGCTGCTGTGGATCCAAGATGTTAAATAGCCGGAAAGAACGGGCAATGGTTTGTTCTTCCTGTGGAAACACAGTCTATCCGAAAATCGCTCCCGCCGTCATAGTCGCGATTTTTCATGAAGGAAAAATTCTTCTTGCAAAACAAGCAGGCGGCACTTATTCCCGTTATGCACTTATTGCAGGTTATACGGAATTTGGAGAAACACTTGAAGAGACAGTTCATCGGGAAGTGATGGAAGAAGTTGGACTAAAGGTAAAGAACCTACGTTACTATAAGAACCAGCCCTGGGGCATTAGCGATACGATTTTAATGGGGTACTGGGCCGAACTGGATGGTTCTCCACAAGTAACCCTTGATTTGACTGAGTTATCCACCGCTGAATGGATGGCACCGGAGGATATCCCCGATGAGTTTACCAATTTAAGTCTGACTCACGAGATGATACGTATATTTAAGGATGGAAAAATCACAAAATAACGAAAGACCTAGATTCTTTCTCTACCATAAAAAAACGAGACGTCTTATTTACGTCCCGTTTTTTTATGATATTATTTGTAAAAAGTGGCGTTCCCATTTGATCTTACACTTGCTTTTTGGGGAACCTGATGATTCACTAACAAAATATTTAATACATCCACGCATGCTCCCCCAGCATTAAACACACTTAAGAAAATTAGATAACCAGTCATACTGCCTGCCGCATAAATAATAAGCGGTACCAGGAAAGAAAGCACCAATAACGGTATAATTGATATAAGAAAAAATCGGTTTCTTGAAATCACCTCTTCTGTGTATACAAAACCAAAAAGTCCGTTTAATCCCCAATACGTGCAACTTGATTTTATGACTCCCGGAATTAGGGCGGCATGAATCATTTCATGTAGAAAAAGACAAAATACCATTCCAAAAAGATAGAGAATGCTGTTTAGTCCAAAGGTAATTTCCACCGATAATTCATTGGAATTCGAAAGAAAATCCTGAAACGAAGGGGATAATAAATAACACCAAAGCACATTTACGAACATAAGGACAAAAGAAATCGGTAGAGACAAAAGGATGGCCAATAAGGAGGATTTTGGTTCTTTTAGCCGGAGCCAGCCAGTATCCTCTAATTCCTTTGAAATATCCAAGTCTTCCGGGGGGATTTTTTTAATAAATTTCATTGTATGTCACCTCGAATTTTGATATTGACTCTTGTCCTGCTTATCCTAACATACTTTTTTTATTTCATCCAGCCTATATTATTTTATTTCACCATTTCGTTATCCTAGACAAAAATCACCTTTCCATTCTATTAAATCTTTTAGAATGGAAAGGTGATTTATATGTAAAATTATTAAAGTAGAATCCCTGCCAGAAAAGTAAGTACCGGTATGGTAATCATGGAAAAAAACGTAGTGGTGCAAAACATCTCCGAAGCATACCGAGCATCTTTATGATATCTCAAAGCAAACATCGTTGTCATAGCTCCTGTGGGACATGCTGCGCAAATGAACACCACAAATGCTGTATTCCTCTCCGCCCTCAAAATCATGAGCATAAGCAATGTTGCCATAGGAATTACAATCAACTTTATAAAACTCATAAGGTAGGTACGGGGGCTTTTAAAACTCCGTAGAAAATCAGACTGGGCCAGATTTACGCCCGCTATCAACATAGCCAAAGGAGTATTCATACTTCCCACACTGGCTATTGGGTTTAAAAGAATGCTGGGAATTTTAAATTGTAAAAAAAACAATAAAAGCCCAAGGAAAATCGCATAAATGGTAGGTGTATTGAGATTTTTTAAATTTTCTTTCATGGATACCCCCTTCACCATCAGAGACACACCATGGGTCCAAATTAATATATTAAATACTGTCAAATACGCACTTACATAAAACACGCCTTCTTTTCCCAGAACCCCTTCAACCAATGGTATCCCAATAAAAGCACAATTGGAATAAATAATACCCATACGATCAATTGCTAAATTGGGTCCTGATTTCGGACGGATAACCAACTGGGCAATTGCCACATCCAGGGCAAAACTTATAAAAGAAAATACCAGACACAAAAATAACCCCTGAATCAGTTCCGGCCTGTATTCTATCTGATAGGAATTGATGATAAGACAGGGAGCTACCAGCATTAATAAAAAGTTAGAAAGTTTTTTGCTGGTACTCTCGTCTATCAATCTGCATTTAAAACTCATAACACCCAAAAGAATGAGTATAAACATTTCCGCAATTTTTCCACAAGTTGAAATAACTAGATCCATATCATTGTCTATCTCCTCTTTTGGGATAACGGCCTAAAGTTATTATTAAAAAGTTCCATTTGTTTCTATGATTTTTTTATAATATGAGAAAGAGTCCTTTTTTCTTCGCTCCAGGGTACCATTTCCTTCATTATCTCGGTCCACATAGATAAAGCCATACCTTTTTTTCATTTCTCCGGTTCCAGCGCTGACAATATCAATGGGCCCCCACCAGGTATAGCCAAATACATCACAGCCATCCTTGATGGCTTCTTCCATTGCAGATACATGATCCTTTAAATAATTGATCCGCTCTTCATCATGGATTTTTCCGTCAGGGCTGATTTCATCCGCCCTTCCTAATCCATTCTCCGCAACAAATAACGGTACCTGATAACGATCATATAATTCATTACAGGTATAGCGAAATCCCAGTGGATCAATGGGCCATCCCCATTCAGATGTCTGTAGGTAAGGATTTTCACTCCCGAAACCGCCTCCCGTATTGTATTCCAATTGACTGTCATGAGAATACACCATAGTACGGTAATAACTAAATGCCAGATAATCGTTGGTATACTGTTTTATCAGTTCTAGGTCTCCCGCTTCTATTTTTAAAACAGCTCCATAAGATTCCATTAGTCGTTTGGCAAATCCCGGATATTCTCCTCTAAGCATTACATCGGAAAAAAGAAGAGAGCGACGGCGCAGCTCATAGGTTTCAAAAACATCTTCTGGATGACAGGTAGCTGGATACGTATTAGAGAGAGAGAGCATACAGCCTATTTTTGCCTTTGGACAAATTTCCCCACAAAGCTTTACAGCTATGGCATTAGCAACAAACATATGATGAGCCGCCTGAAATGCGATTGGCATCCAATTCTCTATTCCCGTTACATCAACCCCTGCAGCCAAATAAGGCAACCGCATCACGTTATTGATTTCATTAAAAGTCATCCAGTACTTAACCTTATCCTTATAACGCTCAAATAACACCTTAGAATATTTCTCAAAAAGTCCAATAAGACGTCTGTCTGCCCATCCATTGTATTTTTTCGTTAACTCCAAAGGAGATTCGTAGTGAGACATAGTCACAACCGGTTCTATGCCATAACTTAACATCGTGTCAAATAAATCATCATAAAATTTAAGCCCTTCCTCGTTGGGTGTTTTTTCTTCCCCTGTCGGGAAAATTCTGGACCACGAAATAGAGGTTCTAAGGCAGCGAAATCCCATTTCTGACATCATTTTAATGTCTTCTTTATAATGATGATAAAAATCAATTGCTTCATGGGATGGGTAATAGTTTTCCGGATCTATGCTTAAGGTGATATTCTGAAATCGATCTGCCCCAGCTTTGATTACATCCGCTGCACAAAGGCCTTTTCCTCCTTCTAAGTAAGCACCTTCACACTGATTTGCAGCCAATGCACCTCCCCACAAAAAACCTTCTGGAACTATATTTTTCATTATTATCCCTCTTTTCTAATTCAAATCTGCACCGTTTGTTTCAATTACTTTTTTGTACCAGGAAAAGGATTTCTTTTTACTCCTTTTATACGTACCATGTCCCAAATCATCGACATTCACATAGATAAACCCATAACGCTTTGACATCTGACAGGTGGACATACTAACCAAATCAATGCACCCCCACGGGGTGTACCCCATCACCTCAACCCCATCAGAAATTGCCGCACCAATGGCCTTAATATGCTGACGGTAATAATCGATTCGGTAATCGTCTTGTATGCTTCCATCCTCCTCAACTTTATCTCGATTCCCAAGACCATTCTCTACAATAAACAATGGTTTTCGATATCTATCATATAGATCAATCAGGGAATAATGAAGTCCATCTGGATCTACCTGCCAGTTCCATTCGGTCACATCAAGATAAGGGTTTTTCACTCCCGAAGTTAAATTTCCACAGACCTTTTCCTTCTTCTCCCCCTCTATGCTGGCTACCATGGTCATATAATAGGAAAAAGATACAAAATCCACGGTATGACATTTTAATATTTCTTCATCTCCTGGTTCGAACTTTACCTCAATCTGATTATTCTTCCACTCGTTTAAGATGTGTTTCGGATATTCTCCAAACACCTGCACATCTGCATAATAATAATTTTCCCGGTTGATTTTAAGCGCAAGAAGCATATTCTTTGGGTGACAGTTCTCCGGATAAGTTAAAGTTCTTGTAAGCATACAGCCCATCTGTGCCCCTGGTACCATCTTATGAAGATACTTTGTTGCTAAGGCACTGGCTACAAATTGATTGTGTACACACTGGTATATGATTTCCTCCAACTTTTCCTGAGGATAACGATCTGGAACAATCCCAATTGTCGTAAATGGATGGCGAAATACCGAATCAATCTCATTAAATGTCAGCCAGTATTTGACCAGTCCTTTGTATCGAGTAAATACAGTCTTACAGAATTTTATAAATAAGTCAACCACTTCTCGTTTATACCATCCATCATAGTGATTGGATAGGTAAAGGGGCATCTCATAGTGATGAAGGGTTACCAAAGGTTCGATTCCCCTCTCCTTCATTCCCCTAAATAATTTTTCATAGAACAAGAGTCCTTTTTCATTTGGTTCCTCTTCCAGCCCAGTCGGATAGATCCTAGTCCACTGGATGGAAACACGTAACGTTTTAAACCCCATTTCCTGAAAAAGATCCAAGTCTCCCTCATAACGATGGTAGAAATCAATCCCATGCCGTTTCCCATAAATCTCCGTAGAATCCGACTTCATGGCCTCATCAATGTCTTTGCTGCTAATCCCATGTTGTGCCTGATAATCCTTAGGATCCACATTGGGCTTATAAACGGAGCAGTCCGCCACGCTCATTCCCTTTCCATCCTCATTCCATGCGCCTTCACACTGGTTGGCAGCCGTAGCACCTCCCCATAAAAAGCCTTCCGGAAACACATTTTTCTTCTCTAACATTAACGCACCTCTACTTCCTTGACTGTTTTATAAAAGGCTGAGAATCCACCTACGTTTTCCCAGCCTTTTTCTCTATTTGATTCTATCTTAATCCACTGCCTTTTCCTCTGCCTGCTTATTGGATATAAGCACAAATGGAGCCCATGTAAAGATGCAGACGGTAAGAATGATAACCTGAATTACCACCCCTTGCCACCCATGGCTGATAAAGGCAGATAGGATTACCGGAACACCGAAAGGTACATCCACAGTATTGCATGGAAGAAAACCAATTTTTGTCGCAAACATTGCAATTCCAGTGGCAATTCCTGAATTCAGGATAAACGGAATGGCAAAGGTTGGATTTAAAACAAGTGGCAAGCCAAACACAATGGGTTCCGAAATTCCACATAATCCCGGGAGAAAGGAAAGCTTCCCTATCATTTTAAAATCATCTCTCTTTGAAAACAAGAAAATCGCAAATATTAGAGATAACGTAATTCCTGCACCGCCAGTTACCACAAAATTTAACCAGAAGCCATAAGTTACCGGCTGACTTGGTGTAAGTCCTGCTCCAAGAGCAGATACATTCGCTGCAATTGCTGCAGCAATCAAAGGATTTCGAATCGGAGAAATAACAAGTCCTCCGTGAATTCCCAAAAACCAGAACAATTGAGAAATAATAACAACCACAATAATTCCTATGGGGCTTTGGAATACAGATTCAAGCGGTGCCTGAACAATTTTATAGATCCATTCATTGACATAGGATCCGGTTGCCATCTTAAATAAAATACCGGCTACGGAAGTAATGACAAGCGTTAATAAAATAGGGACCAGTACATTAAATGATGTTGCAATACCGGCTGGAACTGCAGGCGGCATCTTTATTTTAATCGCATCAATCTTAATGAGCATTGTAAACAATTCTGTTACCAAAACTGCTATTATCATTCCAATAAATAACCCCTGAGCCCCCAATGCACCTGACGACAGACCGGACACCGAACTTTCCCCCACTGTAACCATTTGAGGGACCACTGATATATAGGCAGCGACGGCAACGACTCCACTGATATATTCCGGTATTTTATTGTATTTTGCTAGATTCATAGCAATTAAGAATATGATAGGAACCGCCATAAAGGTCATGGTACAAAAATTCATAGCACTGAATGCTGGCTTTAAATTCATAAGCCATGGGAGCCACCTTGCAAGCCCGGTCTTATCTGAAGCAATCAATGCATTTAACAGGGTTCCAAAAGACCCTACAATAACAAATGGCATAAAAACTGTAAAAGCATTTTTAATACTGGAAAGATATTTGTTATCATCTACTTTTTCGGCTACAATCATCAGCCCATCTTCAAACTTTTGTGAGAAACCCGCCATTTTTACTTCCCCTTTTCTATTAGACTATTTACCAGCTGCCAAAGCTTCTGCCTGCTTTAACACAGCCGCTCCGTCACATCTTCCATAAGATACCGGATCAATAACTGCTACTGGAGCTTTACCTTCTACGATTTTGCTTACTTTTCTCATAATATGACGTACCTGAGGACCTAACAATAATACATCGAAGTTTCCAAGTTCACTTTCAATTTCTCCCTGTTCCACGGCCCATATTTTGTAATCACTCTTCCCCTGGGCTTTGGCGGCTTCCTCCATCTTGCTCACCACCAGTGATGTGGACATTCCTGCACAACATGCTAACATAATATTCATCTTAATTTCCTCCTTATTTTTTTATTTTTTTTCTTTCTTTAAATCAGATAGCAGCTTATACATTTCAACAAACTGTTCTGCAAAATCCTTTGACATCATAGCCATGGTTAAATGGTCCTGAGCATGTACCAAAATAATGCTTACATCCACTGGGTTTCCAGAAGCTTCCTGCTGTATCATATCTATCTGTGCCTGATGGGCTGCCCTCATTTCATTTTCCGCTTCCTTGAGTTTTGCCTCAGCGTCTAAAAAATCTCCTTCTTTGGCGGACTCAATTGCCATAAGGGATGCAGATTTTGAATTTCCAGCATTCATAATAATTTGAAATGCCCCTAAATACTTATTTTCATCCATATAATTAACCCTCCGTTTTTTTCTGTCCCGACTTTTCTAAAAGCCTTTGTAATTCTTCAAAAGTCTGCTTCTCAATTAGGCTCTCGATTGCCTCCGGATCAGTCAGTATCCCGGTCATTCCCTGATAAAATTCTCTTAAATTTTTATTCTTTTTATTTGATATGGAAACAAGAAATACTGCCTGAACCTTTTGATCTCCCCACATAACCGCTTGATCTAGTATCCCCACACAAACAAAGGTATCCGTACTAATTGCCTTCCATGGGTGAGGCATTGCTACCCGGTTTCCAAATGCGGTCTGAGCCGCTGACTCCCTCTTTTTTACAAGATCCCAAAATGTGTTGGGCAACTCCTTCTCTTCCATAACCTGTCTGCATAGAAACTTAATCACGTCATGGCGGCTTTCGAATTTCAAATGGGGGAAAAATAGATTCCGATCAAAATAAGCCAGCAAAGGGTTCTCCCCCCCTTCGCCCATTAACGTCATCTTCATTTGCCTAATTTCATCTGATTCCAGGAAATACTTTACCTCCTGTACCGGTACTGGTATTCTTTCTAAAATCGGAACAGTTGTAAACACATAATCAATGCCGGAGAAGTCTACCTTTTTTAAATTTCCTACATCGCATGTTTCTATCCGGTCTACATACGGTCCAAACTCCTGTCTATATTGATAAGAAAGAAGTTTTGCACTTCCCTTTCCGGAAGCACAAACGATTAAAATGTTCTTTTTGGGAAGATTGGTATTTAACCTCTCAATTGCAAGCGCAAATGCAAGGGCAATATATCCCACCTCATCCTCCTTTAATTCACTGCCATAATACTCCTTTAATATAGATGACGCTTGAAGGGCCATGGCATAAGCCATTGGAAACCGTACCCTGATATCCTTTAAAAGTGGATTTTTAAGCTTCATGTTATACTTCATTCGAATCACCAAGGGTTCCAAATGTTGGGCAAGATTCATCCTCAGCTCCAGATCGTTTTGAAAATCAAAACAAAAGGCCTCATTCACAACTTCCAGCATCCGTATCACCACCACCCATGTTTCCTGACTCATGATCTGATTTTTATTATCCTCATACTGCGGGAGATAAAGTGATTTCTTACCAGCCAGGTGAATGGCAATGTATACGATTTCCTCTTTGGGAAATTGAATCTCAAAATCCTTGTTTATTTTTTCTACAAGTTTTTCTGCAACTTCATATTCCCGCGTTCCATTCATTTGCTCAAAGTGTCCCTCTTCTAACGTCACATAACAGGATTTCTTAATTCTTTGAATCGCAATTAAAATATGAATAATCAGATTTTGATACGCAATCGAATGGACTGCATATCCTTCCTCATCGATTACCTCAGCTACTGATTTTGCAACTCGAGTAACCGATTCCTGATATTCCTTATTATCTCCTCCATATACTTCTGTGCTTCTTCCTACAATGACATTGGCAATGCATAGGCGCCGATCAAATTCTTTGCCTTGAATTCGGATTCCATAATTTGGTTTTTTCTCAAGTCTTAGATTGTAGTCCGAAAGAATTTTTTCAACTTCCTTCACCGTGGTTGAAACGGTCTTTCTCGATACAAATAAAATCTCACTAAAGGCTTCCATTTTCACAAAATCTCTACGACTTAAAAGATCATTTAAGAGGTATTCCACTCTCTCTTTTAGAGTGGAGGGAACCGAAACTCGATTCTGATCGCTCTTTAGATCCTTAAAATGTTTGTCAAACAATTCTTGATCGTGAATTTTCAAAGAGTAACCGATCCCATGTTTGGACTGAATCCGAGCCCCGAAGCTTGCAAAGCGTACATTCCATTCCCCAATGTAATTGCGAATTGTTTTCGTACTAACTTTAAGTTCTGCCGCCAAAGACTCTGCAGTCTGAGTGCCATTTTCGTGTAAATATACAGTTAACGCAAGCAACCGTTTATCCATGTAAGCACCTCACTTGTATGACTTGATCTCATTATAACAGTTTAAACTTTGGAACTCCACTTCCTCTTTTACCACTAGTGTAATGGCATTTGCTTCTACAATGTATATTTATATCCAATTTATCTTTTATTTTTTGTGCATTTGTACTAATTTATACCTATAAAAAAGATTTTTAGATATACCATGAATTACTTCATTATTCAACAGGGAAATTGGGTGCATTTGAAACATTTTTTAGAAAAGCACAAAAAAAGGCAGACAACAAAATCTGCTGTCTGCCTTTGCAATCTATTTAAATTTATTTCCCATAATACGCTTTTAAATACATCTCCTTGATTTCGCTCATCAAAGGATATCTTGGATTCGCACCAGTACACTGATCATCAAATGCATTCTCAACCATCTCGTCTAACGTCTCTAAGAAGTTCTTCTCATCAATTCCATACTCCTTAATAGTTGCCTTGATTCCAACTGATTTCTTTAACCCCTCAACCTTTGCAAGGAATTTTTTAAATACATCAGCATCGTCTTTTCCTTCCACTCCGCAGAAACGTGCACACTCTGCGTAACGAGCCATTGTATGAGGATACTGATACTGTGGGAAGGTTCCCATCTTCGTTGGAACCTCAGACGCATTGAAGTCCATAACAAGTGTAATCAAAAGTGCATTGGCAACCCCATGTGGAAGGTGATGGTACGCACCTAATTTATGAGCCATGGAATGACAAACTCCTAAAAATGCATTGTTAAACGCCATACCTGCCATGCAAGAAGCATCTGCCATCTTACATCTTGCTTCTACGTTGCTGCCATCTTGATATGCAGTAGGAAGATATTCAAATACGTTCTTCATTGACTTTAATGCTAACCCATCGGTATAATCAGATGCCATAACCGACGCATAAGCCTCAAGTCCATGGGTCAGTACATCAACACCAGAAGCACTGGTTAAGCCTTTTGGCTGGCTCATCATATTATCTGCATCAACGATTGACATATTCGGCATTAATTCATAATCTGCAAGTGGATATTTTACTCCTGTTTCCTGATCTGTAATAACTGCGAAAGAGGTCACCTCAGAACCTGTACCGGAAGAGGTTGGTATTGCTACAAAGTAAGCCTTCTCTCCCATTTTAGGGAATGTATAAACTCTCTTACGGATATCCATAAAACGCATTGCCATATCCTTGAAATCCACTTCTGGATGCTCATACATCACCCACATGATCTTAGCTGCATCCATAGCAGAACCTCCGCCCAGTGCAATGATCGTATCTGGCTGGAATGCTGTCATCGCGGCTGCACCTGCCTGTGCATTTGCAAGGGTCGGATCTGGCTGAACTTCTGCAAACACGGTGTAAACAATACCCATCTCATCTAATTTATCTGTAATTGCTTTTGTATAACCATTCTTATAAAGGAAAGAATCCGTTACGACAAAGGCTCTTTTCTTATCATAAACATCCTTTAATTCACTTAATGCAACTGGCATACAGCCCTTTTTGAAATAAACCTTCTCCGGATTTCTGAACCAAAGCATGTTCTCTCTCCTCTCAGCAACGGTTTTAATATTGATTAAATGTTTCACACCAACGTTTTCGGAAACAGAGTTTCCTCCCCAGGAACCGCATCCTAAGGTTAAAGATGGCTGTAATTTAAAGTTATAGATATCACCGATACCGCCTTGAGAAGATGGGGTATTAATAAGAATTCGACAAGTCTTCATCGCCCCAGCGTGTGTTTCAATTTTCTCTTTTTCATTGACATTTACAAACAGGGAAGCCGTATGACCATACCCACCATCTGCTACCAGCTGCTCCGCTTTTTCAATCGCATCTTCAAAGTTCTTTGCCTTATACATCGCCAAAACTGGAGACAATTTCTCGTGTGCAAATTCTTCTTCTATATGAACGTTTTCTACTTCACCAATTAAAATCTTTGTAGCTTCAGGTACATCAACACCTGCTAGTTTTGCGATTGTATGTGCTTTCTGACCAACAATTTTCGCATTCAATGCTCCATTGATTATAATTGTTTTTCTTACTTTCTCGATCTCATCATTTTTTAAGAAATAACAGCCTCTAGCAGCAAATTCCTTTTTCACTGCATCGTATACTTTTTCAAGAACGGTAACAGACTGCTCCGAAGCACAAATCATACCATTGTCAAATGTTTTGGAATGAATGATAGAGTTAACGGCCATCTTAACGTCTGCCGTATCATCGATGATTACAGGGGTATTTCCAGCTCCAACACCAAGTGCCGGTTTTCCTGAAGAGTAAGCGGCCTTAACCATACCAGGTCCCCCAGTAGCCAGAATAATATCTGCACCCCTCATTACTTCATTGGTCAGTTCTAGAGAAGGCACGTCAATCCAACCGATAATTCCTTCTGGTGCCCCTGCTTTTACCGCTGCATCTAATACAACTTTAGCTGCTGCAATCGTGGAACTCTTTGCTCTTGGGTGTGGGGAAATGATAATAGCGTTTCTGGTTTTTAAACTAATAAGGGTTTTAAAAATGGCAGTCGACGTTGGATTCGTCGTAGGAATAACTGCAGCAATCAAACCAATCGGTTCTGCTATTTTCTTAATCCCATAAGCTTTGTCTTCTTCGATCACACCACAAGTTTTAGTATCTTTAAATGCATTGTAAATATATTCCGCTGCATAATTATTTTTAATCACTTTGTCTTCAACAATTCCCATTCCAGTTTCTTGGACAGCCATCTTTGCCAATGGGATTCTCATTTTATTGGCAGCACTCGCTGCTTCAAAAAAGATCTTATCTACCTGCTCCTGCGTAAATGTTGCGAATTTTCTCTGTGCTTCTTTCATAGCCTCCATCTTTGCAATCAAGGCATCAACACTGTCAATTATATAGGGAACTTTAACCTGTTCTTCTTTCTTTGCCATTTTTACTATCCTCCAATGATATAAAAATTCCATGGGTTTCTATGATCGATATATTTTTAACGATCTTTGTAATATCATTATATTATATCGTTATTTTTTTGTCAATGTTATTTATCACAAAATTATACATGGTTCGAGTGATTTTTTATATAAATGTAATAAATATTTTTTTACTTATATAATAGGAACATCAGGGGTTAAATCTTTGTTAAATTCAGCTTTTTCTCTTGTTATATTTATTAAAGTACCCAAATATACAATTGGATTTCTTTCAAATTTTGCGGAAAATTGGACGTATTTTAAAACTTGGCAATCCTTTCTATGTATGGTATAGTTAGCCCAAGAACCATACTAGAAACAACTGTAATACTGGTTTTATAACCAGATACAAAAATAAGGGGATTTTAACTTATGAAAATAACCATAGGAATTGATCTTGGAGGAAGTACCACCAAGATAGTTGGGTTTCATGATCATAAACTAAAGATACCAACGTTTGTCAAAGCAGATAACCCCATTGCTTCTCTCTTTGGTGCTTTGGGAAAATTTATTTACGACAACAACATGCAACTAAGTGAAATAGAAAAAATTATGATCACTGGAGTTGGAAGTGCCTATGTGGAACAGTCCCTATATGGCATTCCTACCTATAAAGTGAATGAATTTATTTGCAATGGACTTGGCGGTCAATATTTTACCGGATTAAAAGATTTGATTGTAGTCAGCATGGGAACTGGTACCTCTATCGTTCAAGTGAACGAAGATTCCATCGTTCATACGGGTGGAATCGGCATTGGAGGCGGAACCATCGTTGGACTGTCCAGCCTTCTTTTAAAGACCCAGGATATATCTAGAATAATGGAACTCGCAAGCAAGGGGACTTTAAGTAACATCGACTTACAGATACAGGATATATCAAAGACTGCTCTTCCTGGTCTCCCATTGTCTGCAACTGCCTCTAATTTTGGTAAGGTCAGAAGTCAGGTTTCCGATGAAGATATTGCGATTGGTCTTATTCATATGGTGCTTCAAACCATTGGTAAATCTGCTATTTTATCTTCATTAAACAGCAACATCCATAATTTTGTTATGACTGGTAACCTTGCTAAATTTCCACAGTGCAAAGAAGTCTTTCAGTCACTTGAGAGTATGTTTGATGTTCATTTCATTATACCGGATCAAGCCGAATACAGTACTGCGATCGGTGCCGCACTCACAGAGGACCATCATATGGAGATGAAACAGATATTATAAATAAGATCGGGTATTCTGCTATATCTTTCCCACTACTGGGCGAATTCGGGACGAACACCCGTTGGAACGTGTGCCCGTGGGGCACACGCAAATAAAAAGTGCGGCAGTATGCCGCACTTTTTATGAATGATACCCCAGTGCACATTCGAGTGCAGCCTTTTCTTCACTTCCTAATAATACATCTGTTTCTCCTCGTTCTACCTCTTTGATGTATACATAACACCCTTCTCGACTATGGACTGAATTTAAAACAAAACCTGTATTGGTGTAATCCAACATTGCCAATGCAAAACTTAAATTTCCGCCCATCCCCTTAAATGCATTATATTTTATTAGACCAAATTTCTGATATGCACTTCGGTAGTTTTTATTCGTATTTCGCAACGAATCTTTATTTGCCCGGTCTTCGTCCTTTAATTTAGCGATATCCTCCATCTGTTCCATGATGATTTCTTCCAGGGTCTCTGCGTCTTTTCCCCTCATAAAATAATCGTACCTGCGATACAGTTTTCGCATCTGAACCAGACATAGGATTATAACGATCAGCAATATTATAGTAAGCGCTCCTAAACCTATGATTAAAAAGGCTGGATCGATCGGGAGCTGATTCAATATACTGTTGTCCATTCTTTCGTCCTCACTTCCATGATGTTATCTTATGGATTCTATTAACTCTACTATTCTTTCCAATTCCGCCTCAGAATAGTACTCAATTTCAACTCTTCCTTTATTTTTATCTTTTTTATTGATACTGACCTTCGTACCCATAGCAGTTTTCATCCGTTCTTCCAGTTCCCGAAAGATCAATAAAACACTTTCCTCTTCTCCCTTTTTTTCCTTAGGTTCTTTCTTTTTCGACAAAGATTTTACCAGCTTTTCTACTTCACGCACACTTAAGTTTTCGGCTGCTATTTTACCAGCAAGTTGAAACTGTAATTCTTTATCTTCAATTCCAAGCAATGCTCTGGCATGTCCACTGCTGATCTCATTCTGAATCAACATGTCTTGAACTTTTTCATCTAATTTAAGCAGACGCATACTATTGGTTATGGTAACTCGATTCTTTGCTACTCTAGCCGCTATCTCATCCTGCTTCAATTCAAACTCCTGCATCAATCTTTGATATGCCCTTGCTTCTTCTATGGGATTTAAGTCTTCCCTTTGAACATTTTCAATCAATGCAATTTCCATTGTCTGCTGTTTACCGTATTCACGAATTACAACCGGAACTTCTTTTAAACCAGCCAGTTTAGCGGCTCTCCATCTACGTTCCCCTGCTATGATCTCATAGAGATCTCCCTGTTTCTGTACCAAAAGAGGTTGCAACACCCCATATTCCTTCATCGATTCCGCCAATTCTAGAAGAGATTCTTCCCTAAAATCTTTTCTAGGTTGATGAAGATTCGGCTCAATGGAAGAAAGTTTTAAATATATCTCTTTTCCGTACTCAGGCTCCTTTGACTGTTTCCCCTGTTGTTCAACTAAATATTCATTCTTTTGCTGTTGTTGTTGATGATCTTCCGCAGCCGATTCCATCACTTCATCCCCAAAAATAGCACCTAGACCTTTTCCTAACCCTGTTCTTTTAGCCATAGTTATATCTCTTCTCCTCTACTTATTACTTCTGCGGCCAACAACCGATAACTTTCTGCTCCCGCTGATCTGGAATCATATAAATTAATCGGCATTCCATGGCTGGGAGCCTCTGCCAGTCTTACATTCCTGGGTATAATTGTTTTATAAATATTCTGATTTAGATTATTTTTAACACTTTCCACAACTTCCAAAGAAAGATTGGTTCTTGCATCGTACATCGTAAAGACCACGCCTTCCATTTCCAGAGTAGGATTTAACTTTTTTTTCACCAAATTTACTGTATTTAGTACTTGACTAAGCCCTTCTAGGGCATAATATTCACATTGAATGGGAACTAATACAGTATTTGCTGCTGTTAAGGCATTAATTGTCAATAGATTTAATGACGGAGGACAATCTATGATGATAAAGTCATAGTGATTCTTGATTTTTTCAAGATATGTTTTTAGGAGTGCTTCCTTATTTTCAATTTCCAATAATTCAATCTCAGCTCCTGCCAGTTCCACATTTGAAGGAAGAAGATCTAGATTTTCATATACATTGGCAATCATGCATTCTTCAATTTCGCACTCACCTACCAGCAAATCATAAACCGTTTGATCAATGGTTGTCTTCTCTATCCCCAACCCGCTGGTTTCATTCCCCTGTGGATCAAAATCCACAGCCAATACCCGTTGTCCTGATTCTGCAAGACAAGCAGATAGATTAATTGCAGTTGTCGTTTTACCGACACCGCCCTTTTGATTTGCTATTGCAATTATTCTTCCCATTTTATATTTTCTCCTGTTACAACTTTCGGAAATCGCAGTTCAAACTAAAGTATAGCACATTTTTTTTTTTTTTCCTATGGTTTCTTGTAAAATTTTACTTTTTTTCCTATAAATGTTTCACGTGAAACAATGATTTAAGTTTTAAGAATAAATTAATATGTTAGTCGTTGTAAGTCTTAGTGGATTATACTATAATAAGAAGAGATTAAGCTATATCAGGAGGTATATATAGAATGAAAACAAAGAACAAGCTACTGACCTTGCTTATATTATCCGCTAGTGCAGCCACTGCCACTGCTGTTCTAAATAAATGTATCAAAATTTCTGCATCCTCAAAAAACATACTGTCAGATAGTAAGTCACTGTGTTATAAGTGGAGATTTGGTAACATTCATTATACAAAAAGTGGGACAGGGAAGCCTCTCCTTCTCATTCATGACCTTAATTCATGTTCCAACGGTCAAGAGTGGAATTCCATGATTCCATTATTAAAAGAGAACTATACCATATATACCATTGATTTACTTGGGTGCGGGCGATCTGAAAAACCAAATCTAACTTATACCAACTTTCTTTACGTTCAAATGATCGTAGATTTTATTAAATCAGAAATTGGTCATCGTACCAATATAATTTCTTCCGGATCTTCTACCGCCATCGCACTTATGGCCTGTAACAATGCTCCTGAGTTGTTTGATCAGATCATGTGTATTAATCCAGAAAGTCTGCTTATGAGTAATCAGATTCCCAATAGACATGCTAAATTTTATAAATTTATTTTAGACTTACCCATATTAGGAACTTTACTTTATAACATCGCGACCAGCAAACAAGCGATCAGAGAAGAATTTACAAAGAATTATTTTTATAATCCATATACAGTAAAAAACTCCTTTATTGATCTGTATTATGAATCTGCTCATTTGGGAGATTCCCCTAAGTCCTTTTATGCCAGTGAAAAATGCAATTATATTAAGTGTAATGTAACCAATGCCTTAAAGAAAATCAACCATAGCATTTACATGGTTGGTGGGCGAGAGATGGACCACATGACAGATGTGATACGAGAATACAAAAAATATAATCCCGCAATCGAAAGTTCTTTTATTAATAATTCCAAATATCTTCCTCAGATGGAAAATCCTACCGAATTACTTCATGTAATTCAAATGTTTTTTGTCTGATTGTAGAAAACATATACGAGTTAATTCAATTTGAAATAAAAATGTTTCACGTGAAACATCCAATTCAATGGAACTAAGGTTCCAGGATGTTTCACGTGAAACATTTACTTTAATGGTTCTTTTGCTGGTACTCCAGGTTTTCTCGGATATCTCTTCGAGATTCCTTCCACTTTCTTTATCTTAACAAACGATCGCTCTGCATCTGCACCAGGTAGCGTGAAATTCTCAATTCCTTCAATCTTCCCACCTAATAAGAAAATAGCATGTTTGGCATCCGCTGCTTCTTGTGCAACCGTTCCAGATTTGTAAGATATAAAATATCCTCCCTCTTTTACAAAAGGAAGACAATATTCTGAAAGTGTGCTTAAGTTAGCAACCGCCCTTGATAAACTAAAGTCATATTGTTCTCGATATAATTTATCTCTTCCCAACTCTTCTGCTCTCCCATGAATTGCATTCATATCTTTCAAATCAAGTTGGTCAATTACTTCATTTAAAAATTTCACTCTTTTATTTAACGAATCCATTAATGTTATTTTCAAGTTTGGAAATACAATTTTTAATGGAATGCCCGGAAAGCCGGCTCCTGTTCCTACATCAATGATCTTATAGTTTGTTTGTCCCATATTATTTACCACTTTTATCAAAGACAAGCTATCAACGAAGTGCTTAATAACCACATCCTCCATTTCAGTGATTGTAGTTAAATTCATGACTTTATTCCATTCTTCCAATAACTCATAATACTTATAAAATTTCAGTATTTGATCCTGATCTAATTTAATTGGTAATAAAGCTAATTTTTCTTCCAATAATTTCTGAAACTCTTCATTCATGACTCATCCTCCCTACTCACAATTTTCTTTTTATGATGCCTTAACTGCTCTAAATAGACCAATAATACAGAAATGTCAGCAGGGGACACTCCCGATATTCTAGACGCCTGTCCGATGGACATGGGTTTGTATAAATTTAATTTTTGAATCGCTTCTTTTCTCAAACCTTTCACATCACTATAATCAAATTCTATAGACAGCTTCCGATTCTCTAATTTTTTATATTGTGATACCTGCTGTTTCTGTCTACGGATATATCCATCGTATTTAATATTTATGTTTACTTGTTCAGCTGCATCCTCAGTGAGGTATGGTCGTTTTTTATCTATATCAGTTAACATAAAATAATTTAATTCTGGTCTACGAACCAATTCAGCCAACGTTGTTCCCGTTTTTAAAGGGGTGCTCTCATGTGCCTCTAAAAACCCTTGAACTTCTTTCGAAGCTCCTATGTTTAAAGACTCCAGACGTTTCATTTCTTTCTCAATGGCAATTTCTTTTTCTTGCAGATTTTTATATTGTTCTTCACTCACAAGACCAATTTGGTAGCCAATTTTTCTTAGACGTATATCTGCATTGTCTTGTCGCAGCAAGAGTCTATACTCTGCCCTAGAAGTCATCATACGATAAGGTTCCTTGCTTTCTTTGGTCACGAGATCATCAATCAGCACGCCAATATAAGCTTGAGAACGATCTAGTATCACTGGATCTCTGCCCAACCGTTTCATGGCTGCATTGACCCCAGCCATAAAGCCCTGGACTGCCGCTTCCTCATACCCTGAACTTCCATTTAACTGCCCTCCGCTAAACAATCCCTTGATTGCTTTAAATTCCAGCGTAGCCGTTAATTGACGGGGATCAATACAATCATATTCTATGGCATAAGCATTCCTTACAATCTTGACGTTTTCAAGACCAGGCACGCTCCGGTACATGGCATGTTGAACATCCTCAGGCAAGGAACTAGACATCCCTCCCAGATACATCTCATTGGTATAAAGTCCCTCCGGTTCCACAAAAACCTGATGACGGTCCTTATCTGGAAACTTAACGACCTTGTCTTCAATAGAAGGACAATACCTTGGTCCCGTTCCTTCAATTGCACCAGAATATAAAGGAGAACGATCCAGATTTTTTCGAATAATTTCATGAGTAGTTTCATTTGTATACGTTAGCCAACAGGAAATCTGTTCCTTTTGTATGGTTGCCGGATCGGTAGAAAAAGAAAATGGAACGACTAACTTATCTCCAAACTGCTCCTCCATCTTTGAAAAATCAATGCTCCTTTTATCCACTCTAGCCGGCGTTCCTGTTTTAAATCTTCTGATCTCAATTCCCTGTGCCTTTAAAGATTCCGATAAGTGATTGGCTGACATTAATCCATTGGGACCTGTTTGAATGCTCACATCCCCATAAATACATCTGGAACTTAAATAGGTTCCTGTGGCTAATACCGCTGCTTTGCAATGATATAAAGCACCAGAACTGGTTTTTATTCCAGTTAATTCCCCATTGTTAACGACTAAATCAGAGACTTCTGCCTGCCTGATGGTCAGGTGATCCGTGTTCTCTAACGTTGTTCTCATGGTTCTTGTATAGTCCTGTTTATCTGCCTGAGCCCTAAGGGAATGAACAGCAGGTCCCTTAGACTGATTCAACATCTTGGACTGAATAAATGTACGGTCAATATTCTTTCCCATCTCACCGCCTAATGCATCTAGCTCTTTTACCAGATGCCCCTTAGAACTTCCTCCGATGTTCGGATTACATGGCATAAGTGCAATACTGTCAACACTAACGGTAAACAGTATTGTCTCTAAACCTAACCTGGCACATGCCAAAGCTGCCTCACATCCGGCATGTCCGGCACCCACAACAACAATGTCATAAGACTCCTCTAAATACTGCATTTTAATCTCCTTCCTCTCCTACTTACCCATACAGAATTTACGGAATATTTCGTTGACCAGATCTTCCTCCACGGACTCTCCGAGGATGGTTCCCAACTGTTCATACGCATCCATTAAATCAATGGAATAAAAATCCTCCGGCATCCCATTTAAAATACTCTCTTCCACCATACTAAGACTTTTCTGGGCCTGAAACAGAGCATTTTTATGCCTTGCATTGGTTATAAAAACTTGATCATTAAAATCAATTTTACCCTCATAAAACATGGATTTAATTTCATCTTCCATTTTCTTAATGCCTTGTTGTTCTTTTGCAGAAATAACGATCACAGGATGCCCTGTTTTCTCCCTTAACGCTTCCACAGTAAGAACCATAAAAAGGTCTGATTTATTCAAAACCACCAACACCTTCTTATCCCTTATAACCCGTAATATTTCCTCATCATTCTCATCGATTGGACAGGTTCCATCCACCACATAAATAATAAAATCCGCCTGATCTGCCGCACGCTTCGCTTTCTCTACACCAATTTTTTCGACTACATCATCAGTATCCCGAATTCCAGCCGTATCAATGATATTAAGACTTAGGTCTTCTAGAAGAATGGACTCCTTTAACGTATCTCTGGTTGTTCCGGCTATTTCCGTTACAATTGCCCGCTCCTCTCCCACCAAAGCATTTAACAGAGATGATTTTCCTGCATTGGGTTTTCCAAGAATTACCGTCTCTATTCCCTCAGACAAAACCCTTCCATTCTCCGATGACCGGATTAGTTCATCAATTTCTTCCTTCACAGGTCCTAATACCTTTTGAAGCGTTTCTCCATAACCGTCGAGTGAGATATGCTCCGGATCATCAAGAGCCGATTCGATAAAAGCAATCTGGTAGATTAATTTCTCTCTCATGTTTCGGACACGTTTGGAAACGGCTCCCTCCATCTGACGTACCGATGATTTTAATGCATATTGATTCTTTGCATGAATCACATCAATAACCGCCTCTGCCTGAGACAAATCCATTCTACCATTCAAAAATGCTCGTTTCGTAAATTCTCCAGGTTCCGCTGGTCTTGCACCATACTTTAAAACAGTCTCTAAAATCTTTCTGGTAACAAGAACCCCTCCATGACAATCAATCTCAACCGTATCCTCAGCGGTATAACTTTTTGGCCCTTTCATGATAAGAACCAACACTTCATCAATTGCCTCATCTCCGTCACATATAAATCCATAATGGATCGTATGTGAAGGCTCCTCGGATAATTTTTTTTCCTTTTTACCTTTTCCCTTAAATATCTGATCTATAATTTGAAAGGACTCTTCGCCGCTGATGCGAACAATCCCAATTCCAGAACTGGACGCAGCGGTAGCGATCGCCGCAATTGTATTCATTTTCATATTCCTTCACCTGCTTCTATTCTCGAAACACAATTTTATGGTTTGCATAATTTATTCTGATAAAAGAAAAGGGATGAGGGTGCCTTCCGACAGCCCCAACCCTCATCGTTGTCTGACTATTTATCTCTTTCTTGATACCGTTCTTTTCTTATATGATCCTTTTTCAATGAAATAACAACATGTCGAAATGGATCATCTCCATCACTTCTGGTATTTACAAACTTATCATTTTGAAGTGCGGAGTGAATAATACGTCTCTCATATGGATTCATAGGCTCCAATGAAACCGGTCGTTTGGTACGTTTCACCTTATAAGCAATATTCTTAGCAAGGGTCTCGAGAGTTTCTTTTCTTCTCTCTCTATAATTTTCCGTATCAATTTTAACTCTGATATATTCATTACTTTCCCTATTCACCACAAGACTTACAAGATACTGAAGAGAATCAAGCGTTTGTCCTCTCTTGCCGATCAATATCCCCATATTATCACCTGACATACCAATTGAAAGCTCCCGGTCTAATTCATGATAATTTAAATCCAAGGTAACTTTTAGATCCATAGCGTTAAATACATCGGAAAGAAATGTAGTTGCTTTATCTACGATCGTTTCTTTTCTTTTAGCGTGTATGATCGCCGGCTTCGTACCGAATAACCCCAGAATACCATTACTACCCTTATCAACAATTTCATATTCCAGTTTATCACTGGTTGTTTCCAACTCGATTAATGCCTTCGTAATCGCTTCATCCACGTTTTTTGCTGAAACTGTAATCATATCCATAGGTCCCCCTTCCTATTTGCTGTGCTTATCGTTGTACTTTTTAACCATACGTGCTTTTGCTGCAATGCTATTTGGGTTCAGATTTTCGTCTTTATAATATTCATTCGAGTCTTTGATCTGCTCCTTTGTCTTCTCCGTTTTTATACGAATTTCTTCTTCCTGTTTTTCATTCGAAGACTGAAGATTTTTTAGATTTGCAACTGCATTCTGAGATACACGCTGAGGCGGAAGCCCTTTCTTTGCACGTTTCTTATTCGCTTTTTCAACATTCATCTTAATCATCTCATCCATATCTATCCGGTTTAAATGACGATTCACCAATACCTGCTGAATGACCTGAAATACACTGGAGGAAATCCAGTAAATACCAATACCAGAAGCAAATGTGAAACAGAAAAACACTGACATTAAAGGCATAACCGTATTCATACTCTTCATCGATTGTGCCATAGCACCACCTTCATCCCCTGTCTTTTGAGGCTGGTTTACCGTCATAAGTTTCGCACTAAACCACTGACTGACACCAGCAAAAATAGGAATGAGGATTGCCAAACTAAAGTGAAATCCACCTCCAACAGGGAACAACATGCTATAGGGAGTTGACGCTAAGTTGACTCCAAAAAATGTATTCATGTTCTCAATCTGAGCCCCATTGGTTGCAATCGTATTCTGAATCGTGGGAAACAAATCTTGCAATAACTTCCATTGAGTTGGATTTAACTGATATAAAAAGTCAACCATTCCGTTACTCGTATTTAGATCTCCGATTCTTGCCATACTAACTTTGTGATCAGCTGCAAACTGTGTCAGCTGTGCCACATGATCCCCACCAAGGGAATAGATAGAATTAACCACGTTCTCATATAAAACTTTCACACTCTGAACGTAAGCAGGAATATGATAAATAACTTGATACAAAGCAAACAAGATTGGCATCTGAATCACCAGTTGGACGCATCCACCGGTCATCGATGTGCCATATTTTTCATAAACTGCCTGCATTTCCACGTTTTGCTTTCTCATGGATTCCTGATCAGTTTTTCCTTTGTACTTTTCCTTTATAACTGAAAGTTCCGGCTGCATAACGTTCATAAGTTTTGAAGATTTTTGTTGTTTTAATGTTAATGGGAACATAAGAAGCTTTGTTACAAGAGTAAATAATATAATACATAAACCAATATTCTGGATCCCGAATGTTTTCGTTAGATTAAAAAGCCAATCCATAACCACACCCAGAACAGTTGCAAACGGCCCCAGAACGCCTCCTACTTTAGTCAGTACTAAGAATTCCAATGAACTACCTCCTCATCTGTTACGGAACTGGATCATAACCGCCTTTTGCGAAAGGATTACACCGAATTATCCTTTTGCAAGCCAAAAATGTACCTTTCAACACGCCATACTTTTGAAGTGCTTCAATGGCGTATTGAGAGCACGTAGGCGTGTAGATGCAGTGAGTTCTTATTTTCAGAGGTGACAAAAATTTCTGATATCCCCTGATCAACAAAATCATGATTTTTTTTACCATAATAAGATCACTTCGATTCTTTTTTTATAATGTTATGAAGTCCGCACAAGTGCATATATGCACTTTCGATTGTCTTGTAATTTTCTTCCTTCGTTGCAGCTCTTGCAACGACAACGATGTCTAATCCTGTCTCAATCATTCCTACATGAAGCCTGAAGCTTTCTCTGATTAATCTGGTAATATGATGCCTTACAATACTATTACCAACCTTTTTGCTTACGGATATCCCGATTCTAGTATCCTGCCTGTCCGTCTTTAAAACATACATAACTAAAAGTTTGTTGGCATAGCTTTTACCTTTTTGATAAACTTCTTTAAAATCCTTGTTTTTCTTAATTGAATTAAAATGTTTCATTCTTCTCTTTCCCTTTTTCCTTTCTTGGAATTTAAGAAAAGAAAAGGCCACAATCACTTGCGGCCTGGTCCATTAAGCTGATAATTTTGCTCTTCCTTTTGCTCTTCTGGCAGCTATTACTTTTCTTCCACCTGGAGTGCTCATTCTGGCTCTAAAACCATGAACTCTTGATCTCTGTCTCTTTTTTGGCTGAAACGTCATCTTCATAATCTACGGACACCTCCTCTTATTACAATCGCTTATCATAGGCAATATGAATAAACACATTGAGACTATTTTTTATTAAACATCGTTTCAATTATATAGAAGAAACGTTGGTTCGTCAAGGGAAATATCAAATTATATCAATCCAAACCTACATTGTTATAAAAGTATTTCCATATCATACCAAGAAACTCAATTATAATATACACGATTCCCTAAATAAGTTTCACACCAAGTCCATTTTTTATGTATGGTAAATATTTTAGATCACTTTTTTCAATCTGTCCAATAATGATGACTCTTTCCTCTTTTGGAAGTGAAATTCGTGCAATCTCCAATTCTCCACAATACCGCAAAAACAGATGATTTGAAATAAAAATACTGCCAGGTTTCCTCTCCGTCACTGGATATTTTATTTCTTTAAAATCTTCCATCTTATAGGTTCGTGACTCTTGAGAACGAATGACATATTGACTGGAGTCTAGTCTGTCATGATGAATTATATTTCTGACAAATTCATAAGGGGTTCTGATATCTGCCTTTAGTTCTACATAATTGAGACTCAAATTTTTCATATGGTGCCAGGATATATCGTCAAGCTCCGGATCTCCAATAAGAACTACATCATTAGAACCTTCATAAAAAAGCTCTAACATATTTAAAAGCACATTATTTTTACACCACCGATGCGCTTCCACGGTTGGAAGCCCTTGAAACAGAGGACTCCTTAATGTTTTATTGCCCGGAACAAATGCCATAGTTGTAAAACCAAGCGATTTCAATTGCTGATTGATCTCTTTTACTCGTTGGATCGACAATCCAGTATAAGGCTTTGGGTAATAATTATGACACGCAGAAAACTTCGTAAAATCAGCCCCACACCTGCTCCATTCCAGAAGTTGATCCTCTGTAATAGTAGAAGCATTTAAAACAACATGAAGTTTTTGAGAGATCCGAATAATTTCATTTGCAGAAAATCCATAATCCAACCTTACATGGGTAATCCCAAATTCCTGTAAATCCTCAATTGTTTTAATTTCAAGTTTTTCTAAAGTTTCTGGTCCTACATCCACAATTAAATTTAGATTTCCTTCTTTGCAAAGTTTCAAAATCTTTTTTATATGGTTTGGATCATTAATGCTAGACTCTTCCGGAATGTGAAGTGAAGTAAATATATACTTTACTTCATTATGAATTGCCTTTTTTATAACCTTTTCATTTATAACCATGTCATTCGAAAAGTAAAAAGAAATTCCTGTATTTATCATTCTCCATAAACCTCATTGATCCTATCTTCATTCACTCCAAATAAATAAGTTACAAAAAATCCACCCGCATAAGCGGTTGCCATTGCAATTAAATATCCAATCTGCTGATTTGGCTGCACGATTAAAAGACCAAACAAACCAGAAACTCCCTGAGAAACCGTTCCTAGATGAAGAAGAGCTGCCACCGCTCCACCAAAACCTGCACCAATGCATGCAGTAAGAAAGGAGCGACCAAGAGGCAACGTAACTGCATACATCAATGGTTCCCCAATTCCAAGAATTCCCACTGGAATCGAATCTCTTATAAACCGTTTTAATTTTTTATTTTTTGTTTTAACATAGAGTGCAAAACCTGCACCGACCTGCCCACCACCTGCCATCATCAGAATGGGAAGTAAATAATTAATACCATTTGAAGGTCCTGCTGGATCATTTAACATTACATGGATCGGTGTCAATGCTTGATGTAATCCTACTGAAACAAGAGGAAGAAATCCTCCAGCCAGAACATAACCTCCAAACACACCCATTTTTTCGTACACAAAATTCAAAACAGCATAGATTATTTTAGTTAATCCTGAACCCAGTGGTTGAATTACTAATAAAGATACGATTCCACCAATTATTACTACCAACAGTGGACTTGCAAACGTATCAATAAGATCAGGCATCCGTCTGCGAATCTTTTTCTCCAAATAAGCAAAAAAAACGCCTGCAATCAGTGCCGCTAACAACCCACCAGAGGATGGGTTAAATACAGCATTTGTAATTGGAAGGGAAATTTGTGCTTCCTGATACGTTGCAAGCAAAGGCATGGATGGATTGGATATTGACATGGCCCCGGCAATCGCCCCAAGAACACCAGACCCACCAAATTCTTTTGCCGCATTGAAGCCAACCAGAATTGGCAGGTAGGCAAACATTGCCCAGCCCATCGTACGAATACATTCGTACCACCACACACCAGAAAGAGTTCCATGGGTAGAAACATTAATTACATTACAAGTACCATTAATTAAACCAGCAGCAATAATACCCGGCAGTAAAGCAATAAATATATTAGCAATTCTTTTTAAAAACGCTTGAACAGGCTTATTATATTTTGCTTTTTGAGCCGCTTTGTTTTCTTTTGTTACTTTATTGATCTCTGTACTCCCAGACAATTGGTCTAATTCTTCTCGTACTTTATTTACCTTACCTGGTCCAAATACAATCTGAATGGTATCGCTTTGTACCACCCCCAAAACACCATCAATCTTTTTGATCTCTTCCACATCCACCTTAGAAATATCTTTTAACTCCACACGTAGTCTAGTCATACACGCTGCGTAAGAAATAATGTTTGATGCTCCACCCAGAAACGTAATTAAATAATTACCAATCTCCTTATAATTCATATCCCTTCTCCTTATTTGAATTATTTTAAAGCATTTCTGATTTTCCCTCTCGATTGTTCGAGCTTTTCCTCTGCTTCTTTTACTGTGCAGTTTAACAAAATCATGATGATTGCGGTTTTTACATTTCCACTTGCTTTGTCAATTGCAGTTATTCCCTCATCTCGATTACATCCAGTAATCTCCATTACAATATTTTGAGCTCTTTCTTTAAGTTTTAAATTACTTGGCTGAACATCAACCATAAGATTTTCATATACTTTTCCAATCTCAATCATACTTCCAGTTGAAATCATATTTAATACCAATTTCTGCGCAGTCGCAGCTTTTAATCGAGTGGATCCGGTAAGCACTTCCGGACCTGAAATCGGTTCAATTGCAAGTTTTGCTACTTTTCCAATTGCCGAATCTTTATTACATGCGATTGCAACCGTCAAACACCCAACGGAATTTGCATACTGCAAACCATGGATCACATAAGGGGTTCTTCCAGATGCCGCCAAGCCAATTACAATGTCCTTTGAGGAAAGGAAAATTCTTTTTAAATCTTCTTCACATAAAGTCTCACTATCTTCCGCTCCTTCTACTGCTTTTATAAAAGCTCTATCACCTCCCGCAATTAAGCCAGTTACCATATTAGGTGGAACACCAAAAGTTGGGGAACATTCTACTGCATCAAGTAAACCAATCCGCCCAGATGTTCCAGCTCCTATATAAATGATTCGACCACCTCCCCGTAGACTTCCAGAAGCCCATTTGATTGTAGTTGCAATTTCAGGAAGTACCTCCTGTACGGCTTTTACAACCTTTTCATCTTCTTTATTCATTATCTGTGCAATTTCAAAGGAAGTCATTTCATCCAGATTCATCGTATTCATATTACGCATTTCGGTTGTCAGTTTTGACAAATCAATCATGTTCTGTTCCTCCATTTTTATGTATATGTGTTTTTCGAAATTGATTCATACAAAAATCATAATTTTTATTTACATATGCAGTAAATAAAATGTCTACCACATTAAGTTGAGAGATGCGTGATGTGTTTTCTAGCGATTCTATGTTTTTTATTGTGACTTTATAGATGATTTCATCAACGGTATCCTTTTGAGTTATTTTTTCAAATGCAATTTTACTACTCTCCTGAAAAAGTGCAATTTCATATGCCAAGGTAGTTTGAAAATCTTTGTATCCAGTACAGCCTAGTTTCTTACATAATCGTACAATGGTGGCAGGGGATACATAAGTTTCTTTTCCCAATTCCTTTATGCTTTTCCCCAGTATTGTTTCAGGATTCTTATGCATTTTTTTAATCAACTCTTTCTCAACAGCACCTGCTTTCTGAACATAATCATCAATTCGAACTAGTAATCCTTTCATATAATCCCCCCTTTTTCTATTAACTAATTATATTTTATCTTAATTGTACTATATTTTCAATACAACCAGTGATTTGTGAAACATATTTTCAATACATGATGACTTTTTTACATAACAATAGAATTATTTATATTTTTACACAAAAAAAGGCAGCGATTGCTGCCTCTAAAATTTAACGATTCATTGCCTTAACCAGTGCTTGGGTCACAGCCACTGTTAATATAGCTGCCAAAATGGCCTCTGGAACTCCATTGATACAAATAATTCCAATGATCACACCGTAAAGACCTTCTGTAATTCCTTTCGCTGCATGTCCATATTCTTTTCCAAAAAATAAGTAAATCAGATTCATTACCAGTATCGTATTGGTTAATGATCCAGCGATTCCTGCCACTGCCAAAGCAACCGCTCTCTTACCCTTTTTCTCTTTTAACACCTTCATGACAGCCCAAAATACATAATATGCTACGATTCCAATAAGGATTCGAGGCACCATGCAAATGATAAGACTACCAAAATTCCCTCCGTACTCTCCCATTTTTACAAATGGAGAAAAGACAAACGAAGTGGGATTTGGCATATTTGTGTTCTTCCACAAACTTGTAAGTCCAAACACCATTCCCAAAAATCCGCCATATTTTGGTCCAAGAATAATGGCTCCAATTATGACTGGTACGTGAATAATCGTGGCATTCATAAATCCCAGCGGGACATATCCAAACGGTGTGAATGCCAACATGACAATAATGGCAATAAATATAGATGCCAGCGCCATATTTCGCGTTTTGTTAAATGCAATCATGTTTTCCTCCTATGCTACTGTTCTTTCTATAAGATACAATGCAACTGGTTACATCTGCATTATACATAGCTACCTTTTATTCGTCAATCTATGTCCAAAAAATAGCACCTATTTTGTTAATTTACATAAAGTTATCAACACTTTGGGGATAACTTGTGGATAACTCTATGGATATAATCTTGATAACTAAAAGCTTGTACACAGGCACGTTCTCCATTTCCCATAAGTAAAGTATTTCCCGAATGTGAATAAATATAGTTAGCAAACTGTATTTTAATGTGGACAACTACCTCTGCGGATGCTTATCAACAAGACATACACATGTAATTCACATCCTCTACACATACTTATCCACAATTTTTTTCTATTATCATTGAAAATTAATTCAAAATAGTATAGAATGAACAGTAGATTGGGCGAATACGCATATTTTCATTTAATATAGATGTAGGAGACATACAATGTTAGAAAAGTTAAAGGTAAAATGGGACGAAATCTTATTGAATTTGAAAGAAGAACACGAAATTACGGACGTGTCTTTCAAAACTTGGCTTCTCCCACTAAAAATTTATGCCGTAAACGGTGATAAAGTAATCGTTACGGTACCGGATGTGGAGTTTTTAGGATACATCCGCAAAAAATATGGGTTTCTTCTTAAAATCACCATCGAAGAAGTGACTGGCTTTGAGTGCAACGTTGATTTCGTTGTTGAGAATCAGATTCAAACGGATACTGCTCCTGCAGGTAACACACTAATCGCCAATTCGAATTCCATCAGTCAAACTGCCATTACAAACGCAAACCTAAATTCAAAGTATATTTTTGATACTTTTGTGGTCGGAGCCAATAACAATCTGGCGCATGCCGCATCTTTAGCGGTGGCAGAATCACCCGGAGAGATCTACAACCCTCTCTTCATCTACGGAGGCGTAGGACTTGGAAAAACCCACCTGATGCACTCCATCGGACACTTCATCTTAAAGAATAATCCGAGAGCAAAAGTTTTATACGTTACAAGTGAAAAATTTACAAACGAGCTCATCGATGCCATCCGGAATAAGAATAACTTCTCACCCACTGAATTTCGGGAAAAATACCGAAATAACGATGTTCTGCTCATTGATGACATTCAGTTTATTATAGGAAAAGAAAGTACACAGGAAGAATTCTTCCACACCTTTAACGCATTATATGAATTGAAAAAACAGATTATCATATCTTCCGATAAACCACCAAAAGAGATTGAAACCTTAGAAGAACGACTTCGCTCCCGGTTTGAATGGGGGTTAACCGTGGACATACAGTCCCCCGATTATGAGACTCGGATGGCCATCCTCCGCAAAAAAGAAGAGATGGAAGGCTATAATATAGACAACGAAGTGATCAAATACATTGCAACCAACATCCGCTCAAACATCCGGGAATTGGAAGGTGCACTCACAAAGATTGTTGCACTCTCTCGGCTTGATAACAAAGAAATTACAGTAGAACTGGCGGAAGAAGCCCTAAAAGATATTATTTCCCCTAATGACAAACGAGAAGTTACTCCAGAACTGGTGATCCAGGTTGTTGCTGATCATTATGGACTAACTCCTCTTGATATCTGCTCTCAGAAGCGGAATAAAGAAATTGTATATCCCCGTCAGATTGTTATGTACCTTTGCCGGGAGATGGTTGGTACCCCCTTACAGATGATCGGAAAATTCTTAGGAGGCAGGGACCATACCACCATTATTCACGGAATTGATAAGATAACGACTAACCTAAATAAGAACGAAACTCTAGGTAATACCATTGAGATATTGAAGAAGAAAATTAATCCACAATGAGATGTGTATCTTCTGTGAATTACATGTGGACAAATAAGAGGCTCAAAATGCTTCTCATGGTGATGTGGATAACCTTAGAGTTTTCCTTTCGTTTTGTGGACGTTATTCACACCGTTATGAACACAGAAAACTCTGCCTTTATAACGCTTATCAGGGCTTTTACACAAACCCACAGCCCCTACTACTATTACTACGGAATTTAATTATATTATTTATCTATATTTTGTAATTTCTAGAATAAAGGAGTTATCAACAATTATGAAATTAACATTTAAACAAGATGCGCTTTTAAACAGCATAAACATCGTATTAAAAGCAGTACCAAGTAAAACAACCATGGACATCTTAGAATGTATTTTTATGGATGCCAGTAGTTCGGAAATCAAACTAACTGCCAATGACATGGAACTTGGAATTGAAACAAAAGTAGAAGGAACCATCCTCGAACGAGGTAAAATCGCACTGGATGCAAAGCTTCTTTCTGAGATTGTTCGAAAGCTATCATCCGCAGGTGATTCCATGGTTACCATCGAAAGCGACGAAAAGTTCACAACCACCATTACCTGTGAAAACTCAATCTTCCATATACAGGGACGGGATGGAGAAGAATTTGCCTATCTTCCATACATTGAACGAGATCACTATATTAGTTTGTCTCAGTTCTCTTTAAAAGAAGTAATTCGTCAAACCCTATTTTCCATTGCTCCAAACGATAGCAATAAGATGATGACAGGTGAACTTTTCCAGGTTACTGGGAATCAATTGAAAGTCGTTTCCTTGGATGGGCATAGGATCTCCATCCGAAATATTGAATTAAAAGATACCTATCATGATATAAAAGTCATTGTTCCTGGCAAGACTCTAAGTGAAGTAAGTAAAATTGTAGGGGGAGACAATGAAAAAGAAGTTTTGATCTTTTTTAGTACAAACCATATTTTATTTGAATTTGATGATACAATTGTAGTATCCCGTTTGATTGAAGGTGAGTATTTCCGCGTTGACCAAATGTTGTCTAGTGATTATGAAACAAAAACCACTGTAAACAAAAAAGAATTATTAGATTGTTTGGATCGGGCAACGATTCTTGTGCGTGAGAATGATAAAAAGCCTTTGATCATTAGCATTGAAGATCAGGAGATGCAGCTTAAGATGAAATCCAGTTTTGGTTCCATGAATGCAGAGGTTGCAACCCATAAAACTGGAAGCGATATCATGATAGGGTTTAATCCTAAATTTTTAATCGATGCATTGAGGATTATTGATGATGAAGATGTAACACTTTACATGCTTAATCCAAAATCTCCTTGTTTTATCCGGGATGAAGAGGGAAAATATATCTATTTGATACTGCCTGTAAACTTTAATGCAGCATCCGTTTAATAGGAATAATAGAATCAAAATGCATGGGCAATAGAAAGGATAATATGGAAATCATAAAACTTAGGGAAGAATATATCAAATTGGGTCAGGCTTTAAAAGCCGCTGGTCTTGTAGGATCCGGTGTAGATGCAAAACATGTGATCGAGGATGGTCTTGTATGTGTAAACGGTCAAAAAGAGTACCAGAGAGGGAAAAAGCTACATGCTGGTGATGAGGTTACTTTTGGCGGAAATACCATAAAAATAGAGGAATAAAAACATCCATGTTCATTGAATCGATAGAGCTGAAAAATTATCGCAACTATAATGAATTACATATGGATTTTAGTGAGGGAACCAATATTCTTTATGGAGATAATGCCCAGGGGAAAACCAATGTCCTAGAAGCGATCTATGTCTGTGCTACGACTAAATCTCATAAAGGCAGCAAAGATAAAGACATGATACAGTTTGACAGGGAAGAGTCGCATATTAAGTTAAACGTTAGAAAGAATAACGTTCCATACCGAATTGACATGCATCTTAAAAAAAACAAAGCAAAAGGCGTGGCAGTTAACGGCGTACCCATCCGGAGAGCCAGTGAATTATTTGGAATTGTTAACGTTGTGTTTTTTTCTCCAGAGGACTTAAATCTTATAAAAAACGGCCCGGCAGAAAGACGTCGCTTCGTTGATATGGAATTATGTCAACTAAATAAACTATATGTACACTCCCTGGTTCAATACAATCGGATTGTGGTACAGAGAAATAAACTATTAAAAGATATGGCCTTCCATCCGGATTATGAGGAGACCCTGGATATATGGGATATGCAGCTAATCCAGTATGGGAAAGAAATCATTGAATACAGGAAAGAATTCGTGGAAAATATTGGTGAAATCATAGAACCCATCCACGCAAAACTTTCCGGAGAAAAGGAATCTCTTCGCATCCTTTATGAACCAAATGTTCAAATGGATGCGTTTGAAGATACATTAAGACGTAGCAGGAAACAGGATTTAAAGCAGAAAACCACTCTGACCGGACCCCACCGGGATGATTTAAGCTTTCAGGTTAATGGAATTGATATTCGTAAGTTCGGTTCCCAGGGTCAGCAGCGGACTGCTGCTTTATCCCTGAAACTTGCAGAAATTGAACTAGTTGAAAATATCGTACATGATTATCCCATTCTTTTGCTAGATGATGTGCTGTCTGAGCTTGATCATGGCAGACAAAATCAGTTGCTGGCAGGAATCAATCATATACAAACCGTAATTACCTGTACGGGTCTAGAGGAATTTGTCAACGAACGATTCCGAATTGATAAAGTTTTTCGGGTAATAAGCGGTACAGCAGGCAGTGAGAATTAGTAATAACCCAAATTAACGATTCAGGAGGAAGCATGCGAATATGAGTCAAGAATATGGTGCAGATCAAATCCAGATATTAGAGGGTCTTGAAGCGGTAAGAAAAAGACCTGGTATGTATATTGGAAGTACGTCTATTAGGGGACTTCATCATCTGGTATACGAAATTGTGGACAATGCAGTAGATGAAGCTCTTGCAGGGTATTGTGATAGTATAGACGTCACAATTCATGAAGATAACTCGATTACAGTTATAGATGATGGGCGAGGAATTCCGGTTGGCATTCAGAAAAAAGCTGGTATTCCCGCTGTAGAAGTTGCATTTACTATTCTTCATGCCGGTGGTAAATTTGGCGGCGGAGGATATAAAGTTTCAGGAGGTCTTCACGGCGTTGGAGCCTCGGTAGTGAATGCACTTTCTACTTGGTTGGAAGTAGAGATCCGTCAGGAAGGCAAAATTTACAAACAACGTTATGAAAAAGGAAAAACCAAATATCCTTTAAAGATAGTAGGCGATTGCGGATTTGAAGAACATGGAACGAAAGTTACATTTCTTCCCGATGATGAGATTTTTGAAGAGACCACTTATGAATACGATACGTTAAAGGTTCGTCTCAGGGAAACTGCGTTCTTAACAAAAAACTTAAAAATTATTTTAAGAGATGAACGAGAAGAGAAACACGAACACGTTTTTCATTACGAAGGTGGGATCAAAGAGTTTGTTCATTACTTAAACAAAGGAAAATCATCTCTTTACAGTGACGTATTTTACTGTGAGGGAACCAAAGACGGTGTATATGTAGAAGTTGCCATGCAGCATAACGATTCTTATACAGAAAATATATATAGTTTTGTCAATAACATTAATACGCCAGAGGGAGGAACTCATCTGGCAGGATTTAAGAGTGCACTCACTTATACCATTAATGATTATGCAAGAAAGAATAAACTGTTAAAAGAAAGTGAGACCAATCTTTCCGGAGAGGACATCCGAGAAGGATTAACTGGTATTATCAGTGTTAAGATTGAAGAGCCTCAATTCGAAGGTCAGACGAAACAAAAATTGGGAAACAGTGAAGCCAGAGGAGCCGTTGATAACATCCTTAGGGAACAAATGACATATTTCTTAGAACAAAATCCAAGTATTTCAAGGATTATTTGTGAGAAATCCATTATGGCACAGCGGGCCAGAGCGGCAGCAAGAAAAGCAAGAGACCTAACCAGAAGAAAAACAGCACTGGAAGGAATGGCTCTTCCTGGTAAACTTGCTGATTGTTCGGATAAGAATCCGGAAAACTGTGAGATCTATATCGTCGAAGGAGACAGTGCTGGTGGTTCTGCTAAGACAGCCCGTTCAAGGAATACACAGGCAATCCTCCCCTTAAGAGGTAAGATTCTTAATGTAGAAAAAGCAAGATTAGATAAAATTTATGCCAATGCTGAGATCAAAGCTATGATTACTGCATTTGGTACCGGCATACAGGAAGATTTTGATGTTACTAAATTAAGATATCATAAAATTATCATTATGACCGATGCCGACGTAGATGGTGCCCATATCAGTACATTACTGCTTACATTTTTATATCGCTTTATGCCAGAATTGATTCACGAGGGTCATGTATATCTGGCACAGCCTCCTCTCTACAAAGTTGAAAAGAATAAAAAAGTATGGTACGCATACACAGACGAGGAACTGGAAGCAATTTTAAAAGAGGTGGGTCGTGATACGAATAATAAGATTCAGCGTTACAAAGGTCTTGGAGAGATGGATGCAGAACAGTTGTGGGAGACCACAATGGACCCAGAAAGAAGGATTCTTCTTCGAGTGAATATGGAAGATGATTCCCAGGCAGAGGTGGACTTGACATTCACCACGCTCATGGGGGATCAAGTAGAGCCAAGACGTGAATTTATCGAAGCGAATGCCAAATACGTAAAGAATCTTGATGTTTAATTGGAGGAAATAAAATGGAACCAAATATCTTTGATAAAGTTCATGACGTGGACTTAAAAAAGACCATGGAGAAATCGTATATTGATTATGCCATGAGTGTCATTGTTTCCAGGGCACTGCCTGATGTAAGAGACGGTTTGAAGCCGGTTCAGAGAAGAGTCCTGTATTCCATGATCGAGCTTAATAACGGTCCGGATAAGCCTCACCGTAAATGTGCCCGTATCGTGGGTGATACCATGGGTAAATACCATCCTCACGGGGATAGTTCTATCTATGGAGCATTAGTAAATCTTGCACAAAGCTGGTCAACCAGATATCCATTGGTGGATGGGCATGGAAACTTCGGATCCGTGGATGGAGACGGCGCAGCTGCGATGCGATATACGGAAGCTCGTTTAAGTAAGATATCCATGGAAATGTTGGCAGATATCAATAAAGATACGGTAGATTACAGCCCAAACTTTGATGAGACAGAAAGAGAACCAGATGTTCTTCCGTCTAGATATCCCAATTTGCTGGTGAATGGAACCTCTGGTATTGCGGTTGGTATGGCAACGAATATCCCACCTCACAATATAAAAGAGGTGATTGGAGCGGTTGTTAAAATCATTGATAACCAGGTGGAAGAAAATAGGGAAACCACTATGGAAGAGATCCTTGATATTATAAAAGGACCGGATTTTCCAACTGGAGCAACCATCCTCGGAAGAAGAGGAATCGAAGATGCATATCGCACTGGGAGAGGTAAAATTCGTGTTCGAGGTGTAAGTGACATTGAAACGATGCCCAACGGAAAAAGCCGTATCATTATTACAGAACTTCCTTACATGGTAAACAAAGCCCGTATGATCGAAAAGATCGCTGAACTGGTAAAAGATAAAAAAATAGACGGGATAACAGATTTAAGAGATGAGTCTGACCGTTCCGGTATGAGAATCTGCATTGAGCTTCGCCGGGACGCCAATGCAAATGTCATTACCAATTTGCTGTTTAAACATACCCAGCTTCAAGATACCTTCGGTGTAATTATGCTTGCTCTTGTAAAAAATTACTCTGGGACTCTAGAGCCAAAAGTTTTAAACATCCTTGAGATGCTTAACTATTATCTGGAACATCAGAAAGAAGTTGTTACTAGAAGAACCCGCTATGATTTAAATAAAGCAGAAGAAAGAGCACATATCTTAGAAGGTTTGTTGATTGCACTGGATAATATTGACGAAGTCATTAAAATTATTCGCGGATCGCAGAATGTTCAGGCAGCAAAAGTAGAACTTATGAGTCGCTTTGGTTTAAGTGATCCTCAGTCACAGGCCATTGTAGATATGCGTCTAAGAGCACTCACCGGTTTGGAACGGGAGAGACTTGAGAATGAATATAGAGAGCTGGAAATTAAAATTGCTGAATTGAAAGCGATTCTTGCAGATGAAAAGAAACTTCTAGCAGTAATCAGAGAAGAAATTTCCTTTATATCAGCCAAATACGGGGATGAAAGGAGAACTTCCATTGGTTTTGATGAATTTGATATGTCAATGGAAGACTTGATTCCAGAAGAGAATACAATTGTTGCAATGACAAAGTTAGGATACGTGAAACGTATGTCAATTGACAACTTTAAGAATCAGAATAGAGGTGGCAGAGGGATCAAAGGAATGCAGACCATTGATGAAGATTACATTGAAGATCTGATGATGACAACCACGCATCATTATCTCATGTTCTTTACCAATACTGGCCGGGTATACCGGTTAAAAGCCTATATGATACCAGAAGGAAGCCGAACAGCGAGAGGAACTGCTATCGTAAATCTGTTGCAGATGCTTCCTGGTGAGAATATTACTTCTATCATCCCAATGAAAGAGTACGAAGACAACAAATTCTTATTAATGTCTACCAAAAACGGTATGGTGAAAAAAACACCAATGATGGATTATGCAAATGTTCGTAAGAATGGACTTCAGGCAATCGTTCTTCGGGATAATGATGAATTAATTGAAGTAAAGGCAACCGACAGCACCAAAGATATTTTCCTGGTAACAAAAAAAGGACAGTGCATTCGGTTCCACGAGAATGATGTACGAATAACAGGCCGGGTATCCATTGGTGTTATCGGTATGAAACTGAACAAGGATGATGAGGTTGTGGGGATGCAGATGGATTCTCAAGGACCGAAATTATTGATCGTTTCTGCAAATGGTATGGGAAAACGTACCCCAATCGAAGAATTTTCACCTCAGAGAAGAGGCGGTAAAGGGGTTCTGTGCTATAAGATCACGGATAAAACCGGAGATATTGTAGGAGCGAAGTTGGTTGAGGATGATCATGATTTACTTCTTATTACCAACGAGGGTATCATAATTCGTATTTCAGTCAATGATATTTCGGTTATCGGAAGAAATACGTCCGGTGTAAAACTTATGAATATCAATCAGGATACAGACATCAAGGTGGCAAGCATTGCCAAAGTTCGTGATGACGAAAACAAAACTGAGGATGAAGTGTTAGAAGAAATCGAAGGGGAAATTACAAGTGAGATTGTAGAGACTCCCGAAATAGATTAAAAAAAGGAGCTGCGCATGAGATGATTTAAGTCATCTGTGCGCAGCTCCTTTAAAAATTACTGTTCCTGTTGTACAAAATACATTTTGGAACCAGCTACTTCTACAAGTAACTTAGAATCTTCAATTGGACATTCAAGAGTCTCACCATCTGATTTTATTGTAATGGTATCATCTTTCTCTGTCCAGGTTCCATCTCCTTTTGTATCGCCAAAGTTTAAAGTGACTTTCTTTTCTTCAAACTTAATTGTGGAATCTGGCATTGCATTTTTTAAGGTATCCCCTTCAATGGTTATTCCTTGAGCTTCAACAGAATCCAGAGTCCAGGTTGTTCCAACATATTTGGATTGATTTTTTGCTCCACACCCCATTAACATTGTTCCAAGAATCATAATAATTGCAAGTAAAATTGATGCTTTTCTCTTCATACTTAACTCCCTTATTCATATATTATTTTTTATACATATTATATTACATAAAATGTATCTCCAAAAGTTTATTATATTCCATAATGAGGGTCAATAAATCCGGTGTAAAATGCAATTTATAGGTGCAAGGAGCGAATTATTTGTTTAAAAACTTGTTATATTGTGATATACTGGTTAATAAAATCGAAAAATTGGGAGTTTAACATGAAACTTGTAATTTTAGAATCCAATGCTTATGACCGAAATATTCTGAGTTACATATTAGACCAGTACTTGCATAATAAACTGATTCATTATTCCTTACAGGAATTTTCCAACGAAAAAGACATGTTTGAAACAGTTGATTTTCAATGTGAACAACTACCATGTTGTTTCATTCATCTATCAGAGACTGAGTATGATGGTTTCTTAGTGGCGCAGAAAATACGCAAATTAAATCCGAACAGTATAATCATGTTTACCTCTAGCAGCGAGTGCCATGCTATCCATGCGTATCAAATGTTGGCGGAGGGGTATCTTCTAAAGCCTGTAGGAAAAAAGCAATTAGGGGAAACTCTGGATAAATGTTTGGATCAAAGAAACTATATTTACAAAAAAATCAGGGTTCGATCCGAATATATGAATATGAACATACCGCTAAAAAATATTATGTATATTGAGGTATTTAACAAAACTTGTGTCATCCATACAAAGGAAAAATTAATTGCTAGTTGTATTCCACTGGTTGAGTTGGAAAATCAACTGAAAAAAGAAGGATTTCTACGTTGTCATAAAAGCTATCTTGTGAACATGCGTTATATTGAAACCTGTGGGAAATCTGGATTTTATCTATATAATAAGCAATTTATTCCCATTTCCAGAAGAGAAAGCCTCAAACATCGGGAAACCCACTTAAACTGGTTATTGAATCAACTTTCTATATACCGGACTTGACAGAAAGAAGACAAATTGATAAGATACAAACTGAAACCACAACGATTACAGAAACAAAAGTTAAGATAGAAAAGAATGGGGGATTCCTATGACAAGCGAATTTGCAGTTGCAATTCATGGACTTGTTTTTTTGAATCAAAGAAAAAGTACAACATCCAGTGAAGAATTAGCAGCCAATGTGTGTACGAACCCTGCCCGTGTCAGAAAAGTATTAGCAAAACTAAAAAAGGCAGGTATTGTAGCTACGAAAGAAGGACTTGAAGGAGGGTATCATCTTGCAAAGGACCCATTAAACATCACTTTAAAGCAAATTTGCGATGCACTGGAAGTAAAATTTGTATCTTCCTCTTGGAAATCAGGAGATGAAACAAATCCCTGTATGATTGCCTCTGGTATGGCAGGAGTGATGGATGATCTCTATGGAGAGTTAGATGATCTTTGCAAAAAACGGATGGAACAGATAACGATCAAGGACATTCACGAATCATTGGTACGAAAAAAGTTAAACTCACTAAAAAGCTGACAGGTATAGACGCATGCGCCTTCCTATCAGCTTTTTTTACTTGATTTCAGGACATGATTCTATTATGATAATAAAAAGGCAGTTGACTCATGATTTTTCTGGAGGAAAATATGATTAGAACCATAAATGCGCAAGAGATTGCGAATAATATCAAAGAAATGTGTATCGAAGCAAACCATAGACTTTCTAAGGATATGGAAGATGTTTTTTTTGATGCAGCTTTAAAAGAGAAATCCGAGTTGGGATTAAAAGTTCTTAGTCAGTTAAAAGAAAACTTAATAATTGCAAAGGAAGAGTGGATTCCCATTTGTCAGGATACCGGAATGGCCGTTGTCTTTTTGAAAATTGGGCAGGACGTTCATGTGGAGGGTTTAAGCATAACAGATGCAGTAAACAAGGGAGTAAGAGAAGGATATGCAGAAGGGTATTTAAGAAAATCGGTAGTTAGTCCTTTGGATCGTATCAATACAAAAGACAACACACCAGCGGTAATTCATTATGAGATTACGGATGGGGATCAGATTGAACTAACCGTAGCACCCAAAGGGTTCGGAAGTGAAAATATGAGCCGTATTTTTATGTTAAAACCTTCGGATGGATTAGAGGGGGTAAAAAAAGCAATTTTAACCGCAGTTGAAGAAGCAGGCCCCAATGCATGTCCTCCTATGGTGGTAGGTGTAGGAATTGGAGGAACGTTTGAAAAATGTGCATTGTTGGCGAAAACTGCCTTAACAAGAGATTTAAATCTAACATCTCCTTCTTCTTATATAAGAGAACTTGAAAAAGAACTGCTGGAAGCGATCAATAAACTGGGAATTGGACCGGCAGGATTGGGAGGAAGTACAACGGCTCTGGCTGTTAATATTGAAACCTATCCCACACACATAGCAGGACTGCCAGTAGCGGTTAATATTTGTTGTCATGTAAATAGGCATATTCATAGAGTTCTATAATTTAGAAGAAAGAAGGGGAAAGAGATGGATTATCAATTAAAAGCACCAATCCGTCCCGAGGATGCAAAAAAATTAAGAGCAGGCGATTTTGTTTATCTAACAGGAACAATCTATACTGCCCGGGATGCCGCCCATAAAAGAATGAGTGAGACATTGGCTGAGAAGAAGCCTCTTCCATTTGATATAAAAGGAGCGATTATTTATTATATGGGACCATCTCCAGCAAGAGAAGGAAGGCCAATTGGTTCCGCAGGTCCCACCACAGCAAGCCGTATGGATTATTATACTCCCCAACTTCTTAATATGGGATTAGGAGGGATGATTGGGAAAGGCAAAAGAAACAACGATGTAATAGAAGCAATGGTTAAGAATGAAGCGGTTTATTTTGCAGCCATTGGAGGAGCAGGTGCTTTGTTATCTAAATGTATTCAAATATCTGAAGTAATTGCCTATGAAGATTTGGGGACAGAAGCCATCCGTCGTCTTTGCGTAAAGGATTTTCCTATAATTGTTATTATAGATAGCAAAGGCAATAATTTATATGAAACAGCAATAGAAAAATACAAAGAAGAACAGGAGAATACATGAACCGAATTGTTTACATGGTAATCCGTAACTTCATCCAGGTACCCATCTGGTTTCACCATATCTTGAAATTTGGTCGTCCAGGAGATAACCATACTCTTCGAGAAAGATATGATTATATCCGAACGGTTGTAAAGAAGATTAATAAGTCAGGAAAGGTAGATGTCATAATTCATGGGATTGAAAATCTACCATCTGATAATGGTTTTATTCTTTTTCCAAATCATCAGGGACTTTTCGATATGCTTGCATTGATGGAAGCCTGTCCCAAACCGATTAGTATTGTAGTGAAGATAGAGGCTTCGAAACTTATACTTGTTAAGCAGGTAGTGGAAGCTTTGGAGGGGTTTTTTATAGATCGCAAAGATATAAAGTCGTCTATGAAGATTATATCAAACATGTCAGATCAGGTGAAGAAGGGAAAGAACTATGTTATATTCCCAGAAGGAACCCGTAGTAGAGAAGGGAATAAACTACTTCCATTTAAGGGAGGCACTTTTAAAAGCGCAGTGAATGCAAAATGCCCAATAGTTCCAGTGGCTCTAATTGATAGTTTCAAACCATTTGATGTGAACTCTTCCAGAAAACAGAAAGTGGAAGTCTGCTTTCTAAATCCCCTTTATGAAGAAGATTATAAAAATTTAAAAACAGTTCAGATAGCAGAAAAGGTACATGATACGATACAGGATGAAATTAATCAAAAAATGGGTTGACAAGTCGAATTATTTTATGTATAATTGTCAATGCGTCTGGAAAAGATATACAGGAAGGACGAATCATACGGAGACTATGAACTACGGAGAAATACTCAAGAGGCCGAAGAGGCGCCCCTGCTAAGGGTGTAGGTCGGGTGACCGGCGCGAGGGTTCAAATCCCTCTTTCTCCGCTCATTTCCAAGTGATTATTTTTTTGCTCAGGGCAGTAAAAAAAGTAGTTGACATGGGATTGAAGATATGATAAGCTATACCAGCTGTCGAAAAACAGCGAAACAATGAAACGATGAAATAGCAAAAAAAGAAAAATAAAAAAGTGTTGACAAAACAGAAACGAAATGATATACTTAATGAGTTGCTGTTGAGGCAACAAAGCAAAAAAAGCACTTTGAAAACAGAAGATTGAACAGTATGTAAAACCCTGAAAATTCGAATAAAAGTCATGTTTGATGACTTTGAATGAGAAATTCAGAACGAATACAAGTAATTGTATACGAACCAAACAACAAGTAAAAACGGGAAATAAATTAGCTAGTTAGTTGATTTTGACCGTGGATTGAACAACCATTTAATTTGAGAGTTTGATCCTGGCTCAGGATGAACGCTGGCGGCGTGCTTAACACATGCAAGTCGAGCGAAGCACTTTAAAGGAAGTTTTCGGATGGAATTTAAAGTGACTTAGCGGCGGACGGGTGAG
>NZ_RJLQ01000014.1 GCF_003833015.1 Clostridium sp. E02 | reverse complement strand
TTTACAAGCAGGTAACTGTAGTTTTATTAAAGTTACCCAAAAACTAATAGTACCTGGTTAAATCAAGCACCAGAAAACTGGTGCTTATGTTAAAACTTTTTCGGGACATTTTCAAAAACGGTTGACACCCAATTAAAAAATTGTAGTATTTTTAAACTTTACTTATAAAGGAATGATTTCCGCAAGTAAAATCAAGAATTATAATTTATAATCTTTTATAATTCTTTTAGAACGATTGAAACGAGGTGAACCTATAAATGTACGAATGGAATTGGCAAATTCAACTAATTGTTGATGAAATTGATGAATCAATCATACAGCATCATGATGAGTTACTGACGCTGCGCTTTCTTTCCCGGAAACTTGGTTATTCCGAATTTTATACTACCAGAAAGTTCAAGGAAATATCAGGTATACAGTTTAGAGAATATCTGCGGCTTAGACGGTTAGCTTTTGCGTTAAAAGAGGTTCGTGACAGCAATAAAAGTTTAATAGATATTGCTTTTGATTACGGTTTTTCATCACATGAAGCCTTTACCAGAGCTTTTAAAAATTCCTATAGTATAACTCCCAGCGAATACCGAAAAAAGCCTAAACCAGTTGTTCTTCGTACAAAAATAACCCCTTTCGACCGCTACTTTTTAGGATTAGGAGAGATTGGCATGATGAAATCTGAAAATGAGGTTAAGATTTATTTTGTTACCATCCCCACGCACAAATTTTTGCACATTAAAAACCATGAAAGCAACGGATATTGGGATTTCTGGCAGAAACAAAGTAAAATACCAGGGCAGGACTGCGATACGATTTGCGGCCTGCTGGATAGTATCAAAGGTAAGTTAGATGACGATGGCGGAAGCCAGCCAAACAGCAGCAGCGGTCAGATTATGGCCTATATGAATGATCCTAAGGGACGGCTCTGCGATTGGGGCTACTTGCGTACAGAGTGTTATGGTGTACGCCTTCCTTTTGATTACATTGGGGAAATACCACCACAAATGCTGTTGATTGATATCCCAGAAGCTGAATATCTTGCTTTTGAACATGGACCATTTAATTATGAACAGGAAAACCGCAGTGTGGAAGAAAAAATCGAAAAAGCAATGGCAGACTTTGATTTTACAGGTACAGGCTACTGCTTTGATACGACTCCTGGCAGAATGCTCTACTTTTATCATAATCCGGATAAGTTTTGGAAATATATCAGACCAGTGCGGAAGTTATAGCACCAGGTACTGAGCAGGAACAGTAGAAAAAAGACGTAATAGGTGGTAATATAGTCATATTATAAATTAAGGAGACCGTCTATTATGGTATTTCTCGTTCGTCAAAGGCAGAATCTCCAAGAGATAATATCCGGCTGTGTGGTGACGATCTAATATATGAGGTAAAAAAGATGAAAATAAGAACTGTTGTATGTATCTGCTTATCGGTTGGATTCTTGCTGAGCGGGTGTGCAAAAGGAACTGTCGATAACACGACCAGCGTGGGAACGTACCTATCTCCATAAGTCACTACCTCGGTTTCCGATGCCTTAGGACTTTAAGAAACTCATTGACAATTATATCAATTAAACATATTATATAAATGAATAATTCATTTATATGGGAGGAGTGGCATTGAATACACGCATTAAGGCAATTACGGAGACCGCAACATTCTTATTTCTACGTCAAGGTTATGCAAAAACACAGATTAGCCATATAGCGAAAGCTATAGGTGTTTCAGTCGGAACTATTTATCATGACTTTACAGGAAAAAAAGAAATTATGCACTTTGTTTTGAAATGTACAATTGACCCGGAATTTTTAAATCAGGAATTTGAAAGACCTATTACAGATGATTTATTTGTAGGAGTCGAAGATGAAATTGTATCCTTGCTTGATAATACTATCAAAGATTTTGAAAAATACCTTGAAAATGATGCTGATGGGTATAACTTTGAAGCTCTAATATCAGATGCATTTGATCTGCTTGCCCGGTATGCTGTTGGTTGTTTGTTTATTGAAAAAAATCAATTTGAATTTAAATTTTTGGCTGATCATTACAAAGCACACCGCAAAAAATTTCTTGAGACAATGTCAAAGTACTTAACTATTTTTATCAATGAAGGAACAGTACGACCAATGGAACATTTGGAGCTATCCACTACCCTGATAATTGAAATTTTAACTTGGTGGGCTATGGATAGACAATACACATCTTTTGAAACTTCCGACATACCTTTAGAATTGGCAAAAAAAATCTGCTTGGACAATATTCTATCTGCATACAATAAATAAATTAGCAGGGCATAAAGCCCTCTAATTTTTGCAGAATAAATGAATGAACAATTTATTTATCGAAAGTGAGGCAAATTTTTATGAAAAAAAGAATTACTTTGAGCATGGCTCTTATTCTATGTTTATTAGCGTTAATTGGCTGTTCTAAATCAAATTCTTCCCAAGAGGCGAATGAACTTCAATTTTCACTTGATGGAATATCATCTCTGACAATTTCCTATGATGAAGAAAAAATTACTTTTTTTGAAAATGATGGTGAAGATCTCATAATCAAAGAATATATGACTAAAAATAAAAGTAATTATTATGCGAAAGTAAAACAACGCAACAACAATATCCATATAAGTGAAGGTGGCAAACCATTTTTTAAGAAAGGATTTTCCCGTTATATTGAGGTTTATTTGCCGAAATCATACCGAGAAAACCTTACCGTCACTTCTACGAACGGTGATATAGATTTTTCCGGTATGAACTTGAATCTATCCGCTCTCCGTGTTGATAATTCGTCCGGAACTGTTACATTGGATCATGCGGTTGCTTTTGATATTTATTTATCCTCTACCAGTGGGAAATTGAATTTAGGAAACATAGAAGCAAATCAAATCAGACTGGAAACGACTAGCGGCAGCGTGTCCTGTACCGAATTAAATGGAAATGTAACATATACCTCTACAAGCGGAAATACAGATATAAAGTCCGCTATTGGTTCCGGCAGTTATAAAGCCAATAATTCCGGCAAACTAAACGTGGTGTATACAGAGGTAAACGGTGACCTTTCTTTCTTTAACAAAAACGATAACATTATACTTACCTTGCCGGCAAGTTTGGAGTTTAAATTTGAGGCCACAACAAAAAATGGCTCAGTATCTACAAACTTTCAACAAGACGTTACTGTTAACGGACGTACGACAAGCGGAGTTGTTGGCTATACCCCAACAGTAACCGTTAAGGTAGAGACAAACAATGGTAATATAGAGGTAACACAATGAAACAACATACTTTTCTTTTGATTTTGCTGCCAATAATTATCCTGGCTTGCGTTGTCCTGTATTGGAGCGGCGGCTATACCAGCTATAACCTCGTGTATATCTTTTGCTTTATCTTTCTGTTTTTCTTTGCGGTGTTTTCTTCTTCGACCATATGGCAAAAGGTTGTTCAGGTGGTCATATATGCCCTTATTATGGTATCTCAAATCCTTATAAACACCTATTTTATTCGTCCATTTGAGGAAAACCGATTTATCTATTATCTATGTCGTCTATTGGGGCTGCTTATCGTGTTTATCCCCTTTTTGGTGGAACGGCGTTTCTTTTATCATAGTATTGATAAAACTGCTGTTCCCATGGCAGGCAACGAATCCGTTTTATCTTATTCGCTATTACTGCATGACAGGGACACGATTGTATCTAATATTGAAAGATTAAAAAAGGCAGGCGAAGTAATATCAAAAGTACGCATAGAAGATATTATTCAAAACCTGCCTAGATATAGTTCATTCTCTTATGTCAACAATGGAAGTCTTACAGATGAGTATTTCCAAAAAGCGTACTCGACCTTGGATGATGAGTACATCTACTTTATTGTTGCCAAAACCAAAACTGCTCCCAGTGAAGTTATCGGGTTATTCACCAATAAACAGTACAATCACGTTTCAATTTCATTCGATCAGAAACTGCTTACAGCCATTAGTTATAACGGGGGAGAAAAGATGCTTCCACCTGGTCTAAATCCTGAATTATTGGAACGATTGACGCAAAATAACGGTTCAGCTGTTATGGTATATAAGCTTCCTGCAACCAGCAAACAGAAACGTATAATCATAGACAAAATAAAAGAAATCAATACCGAGGGAAGTGCATACAATCTCCTTGGTTTAATGTTTAAGTTTTCATACAAGCCAAACATTATGTTTTGTTCACAATTTATATATACCATGTTGAAAATTGCGAATTTAAACTACTTTGAATATAACGCAGCTAATGTAAAGCCCACGGATTTTGTGGAGCTGGATTATCACAGAAAACTTGAATTTGTTTATGAAATTACGTTTTAGTAAAATCGAAGCAGAGGAAAGCACGAGCTTAAATGTCTTACTATTAATTATTTGCGAATAATTGATACAATAAACGTAACAATCATTATAGATATATATACAAAATAAATTAAATAAGTTATCCTTGTGCTAAAAGGAAAGGATAATTCAGGATGACGGAAAGCATATACTATAAAACCTACCATGATTATAAACATGATTATACTTATTTTTAGATAAACACTTGATTTTATCATAAAGAATCCCTTTCTTATAAATAGAGTACAGAAAATGTCTATATTTTGGCTTCTGTATTAGAAAATTAATGTTATCTAAAATTGACATTATAGACTTTTGAACTATTATTAATATCTCTTGGTGTTATACCCGGTTCATTATATATACCCGTGGTTTCAATATCAATTCCTTGATTATAGTATCCTGCCCAGACAAGTTCTGAGCAGTACCAGTCAGGTTCGTTTGGGCTCGTATCCTTTTTAAAATCAATCATATAACTTTTACCTAATTGCCCAATGCAAAATTTTGCTGCATTGGAAGCGATTGTTTCGGATGCCCCCACTACCCGCAGCACACTGGAATTTCTGTCATCTATACGTGAATCATCCAATATACTTCTAACTACGCCCTCACTAATAGCTTCAACTACTCTGATGTAATATTGCTGATAAGTACTACTATAATATTTTCCTTCTACAATTGCAATATGTCCGGTGATGCCAAAGCCTCCTTTGGATTCATAAATAATATCACCTCTTTTCAAAGTATTCAATAGATTATACTCTGAATAATTGGCAGCTTGTGGCAGTGATGTACCCGTATTATAGTACCACTTACTGCTACCGCTGGATCTAGTTGCAAAAGTAGGTTGTTTTACAAGAATTTTGTAATATGTGTTCTCATATTCCGTTAAATCTGTAAAATTTGAGGACTCGAATTCTTCGGTAAATGTCTCTATACTTAAATCTAATGGGATATTATTAACAGAAGCATAGTTTACAACATTTTCATAGGCTTTTACTATCTTTTCCTCTGACAATATCGAATCCGCTTTTTCACTTTGGGCAAAAGCTAAAGTGTTTGTACCAAATACCAGTAATACAACGAGAAATAAAGATAATAAATTTTTGATTTTTTTCACGATTCTCTCTCCTTTTTTTTAATAATGATTTAGGCGCTATGTTCACGGTAAAGCACTGCCAAGTTATATTTACAAATTGACGCTTTCGTAATAAATTTATACCGAAAAAGAACCTGGCAAAATTGAAAAGTCCGGAACCTGGTTCTCCAGGATATTTCTTAACCTTGTTTCAATTGTTTGGTCAAATTCATGATGCGGTATAATGTAAAACTGTTTTTCCTCAATAGCTTTAAATACATAAGGACCAACATCATTGACAGGATATCCATTTGTGATAAGTTTTTCAGATCTTTCCTTTGTTTTTAAGTATGATTCACTCTTGTAATATGTATGATCCGGATCTTTAAATCGATCTGGTCTATGGCGTTCATAATTATACAAATCAGTTTTCATATATGCAGGGCAATAAACTGAAACACCTATGTTAGAATTTAATTTCTCAAGATCATAATGCACTCCTTCACTTAATGCGACACTCGCGTGTTTAGACATATGATAAGAAGACATGTTTAAGGTAGTTACTAGTCCTGCAACGGAAGCTACATTGACGATGTGGCATTCCGTTCCTTGCTGTAACATAATGGGAATTGTTTCGTGTAATGCATAAACCTGTGCCATTGTATTTATACTAAAAGACCACTCATAATCACAAATAGGCAACTCCCATATAAGCCCACCAACGGCAATTCCAGCGTTATTTATTAATAGGTCAATTGTACCATATGTTTCTCGCGTAGTTTTTATCATTTCACACACATTCTCATAAAGAGAAACATCCAGTGCCAAAGCAATTCCTTGTGCACCTAGTCCCTTTATAATCTCCAACGTCATTTCGATATCTTTTTTCTCAATATCTACTAACACAAGCTGCATTTTTCGTTTTGCCGCTTCTTTGGCAAGTTCCAATCCTATCCCATTTCCAGCGCCAGTTATAACCGCTGTTTTCCCCTCGAATTCTTTCATAGATTTATACCTCATTTTATCATTGATTTGGAAGCTAGAAATAAACCTTGTTTTGACCTTAATAGATATTTTTTAGATTTCAATTGTCAGCTTGATGTGATCCGGTCGCCGCGGTAATTGTCTGTTTTTATCATATTGAAGTATGATAACATCTCCATTTTTACCCGCTTCAATAAAGCCAGCAAGTTTATACGTTACTAACATAATTCTATTTTTATCCGTAGGAACAAACTCAGCAAATAAATCGACTCCTGACTTCATCGCTTGTTCAATAATCAAATTGAGTATAACTGTCCCAATTCCTCTACTCATTACGCGGCATGATGTTAACAGGAGATCAAGTATCCACTTTTCCTCTGTACATGTTAACAATGCCAATGCAATTTTTCCATATGTACCGTATTTGTCAATAAGTCCCCCAATTAGCAGCTTATGACTATCTGTTCCCACAAAATTTTTCAATTCATCATAATTATAGGTATAACCTGTTGAATTCAACTGATGCGTTCTAACAGTCAGCTCTTCTGCACGTTGTAAATCTGTAACCTCTGCATGTTTTAGAGTAAGTTCCATATTCAAGGATGCCAGAAATTCTTCTTTGGGACCCTTACTTTCGTCCTCATCCTTATTTCGTTTCACATCACTTTGATACATTTGCCTTCTGAGTTTGGAATCATCAGTAATAAAGTTAGGCATAAATTCAGGCATATCAACTATGCTTGAAATATCCTTCCTATCAATGCACAGAATTTCTGGCAGCTCTGATTTCACTTCGTCCCTCTCAAAAGCCTGGTCATCAACAAAAGCTACTGTATCAACTCCAATATTCACTGATTTTATAATATCCTTGATATTACCCGATTTGGAATTCCAGTTAATTGCTGGATAAATAAAATACTCAGAAAGCTGGAATTCTTCAAGCTTATCCCAAGCCTGATTGAAATTATTTTTACTTGCAATGGACATCAGTATACCCCGTTTATCCATTTCTAGGATCGTATCTTTAACTTTTTTATTCAATTTAGTCACATTATCTTCAGTTAACGTTCCATTCCATATGGTGTTATCAAGATCCCATATTAATAATTTAATTTTCTGTTTTTTCATAAAACTACCCCCCTTTTACCAGAAGACCTTATGTTGATATACTGGTGAATTATTCTAATTTAAAACCCCAGATAAATCATACATAGTATTTGTGGTATCGATAAGTTTTTTAATTATATTATCAATATAATCAACTTTTTTTGCTCTTAATGCATTTAATAAACAATCCATAGCTTTTGAAATATTTTCTGCGTCCTGTTCTTTTAATTTTACAATATTGTCATAATTTAGTTTTACTGTATTATATGATTCATCGGTTTGAGCATGATTGGGAGTCGATGCTAAGATACCCAAACAGATACCAGGAAAATTTACTTTTCCTCTAAAATTAACCTTATTTGAATTCAACTCTTCAACAAGTTGTTCACGTTCATCTTTTACCCCATATACTGCACTCTTGATTTCTCCATTTGGTAAAATCTCTGCCATTAAATTCGAAAGTAATTGTTTGGGGCTCATCTCAATGGCTATTGTCGAACCAAATTTATTTATGGATTTAACACTATGCTCCCATAATACAGGGGATACAAGCTGATCCGCCATGACTTTGGGAAGTAAAGCTTCATTATTTAGCAATTGACCTGTAGTATTCATAATCACAGGGTAATTGAATGAATATAATTTAATCGTATTCATTAATGCAAAAAATTCATTTCGAATATCTTGCATTAATGGTGAATGCATTGGCGGGCTAGACATGAGAGGAGAAACTACTGCACCCATATTACTTAACTCTGCCTCAAGCTCCTGTAATGGTTCATCATATCCGCTTAAGGCATGTTGATTCTGTGAATTGTAACATGAAATATAAATTTTACCTTCATACTTTTTAACTATTTCCAATAATTTTGATTCTGGCAAATTATCTACAATTGTCATTTTCCCAATATCACTTTTAATAATTTTTTTAACTAAGTTACCTCTGAAGCTTAATATTTTAATGGTATCATACAATTTTAATGGCCCTGCACATGTTAATGCGGCAAATTCACCCATACTATGTCCCATAGCAAAGCGTGGGAGAATACCTATTTCCTGCATATATGCACGATAGATTGCAATGGAAGTCGTTACAACTGCTACTTGCATATTTGTAAAATCCCATAAATCTGCTGTCCTACCTGAAAAACATAACTTTGAAATATCTTTTCCAAAGGCATCGCTTACCTCTTCATAAGTTTGTTTACAAATATTGTATTGATCATGGAATTTTTTTCCCATGCCAACAAATTGAGCCCCTTGTCCAGGGAACATAACAGCAATCCTCTCCATATGTATCACCTCTTTCTATATGCAAATTCCATAAACTTTAATCATGCGGCTTCTATTTTGCTTTGAATAAAGCTGCAAATTTTATCTATTGTATCAAAATTATCCATTCCAATGTCTTCACTTGCAACAGCCAGCTCGAACTCATTTTCAATAAATAGTATTAACTGCATGGCAAAAAGTGAATTTGCAAAACTCATTTCAAATAAATTCTGATTATCCTCAATATTATCTTTTTTCGAATACTTCTGGATAAACTTTCTAACTTTTGCTCTAATGCTTTCATGATTTAAATCTGTCATTATTAACACCCTTCCTTTTTTATTATTTTATTTTTTATTTTATAAGTGACCGTATTACTAACCATTGTAACCATAAAAACCTTGACCTGATTTTCTACCACAGTGTCCCGCTGCTACCATGCGTCTGAGCAATGGGCAACAACGGAACTTTGTATCTTTGTATTGGTTGAACAATACATCAAGAGAATCTACAACCGTATCTAATCCAATAAGATCTACCGTTTCCAATGGTCCCATCTTATGTCCATAGCATTTTTTGAATACCTCATCAACATTCTCAACAGATGCCTCACCTTCCTGCACAATAAATGCAGCTTCGTTCATCATAAGATGAGATATGCGATTAGAAACAAATCCTGGATAATCATTCACAATAATGCCCTGTTTGTTAATAGATTTGAGTAGTTCTAAAGCAACTTCTATTGTCTTATCAGAGGTGTGGAACCCTCTCATAATCTCAACCGCTTCAATCATTGGTACCGGATTCATAAAATGCATGCCAATTACTTTATCCGGACGGCTTGTAAATGCCGCAATTTCTGTAACAGGGATACAGGATGTATTTACTGCATAGTACGCTTCTGGATTACTGACCTTCTCTAATATTTCATATACTGATTTTTTGATTTCAAGTTTCTCAGGGACATTCTCTATAATAAAATCACAATCAGCTAGTAAGGCATAATCCGTAGTAAAAAGGATACGCTCCAATACCACTTCGGGTTTAATTCCCTTGAAGTCTTTATTATAGAATCCCTGCATTCTCACTGAGTTACGTATTTCTTTTTGAGCACTATCCAATATATCCATACTGATGTCAACCAAGACAACATTCATATTATACTGTGCTACCGTTTGGGCAATTCCACGTCCCATTGTACCTGCTCCAACTACTCCAACTATCATATTAAATTTACTCCTTTCTAACTCCTAATAATTACACGTCATTTGGTTTAATATACTTACAGCATCAGAGACAATCGCATAGTTAGCATATTTAAAAATTGGAGCATCCGGTTGGATATTAACCGCAACTACTACTTTAGATTCTTTGATTCCAGCAATATGCTGAGTTGCACCCGAAATTCCAAATGCAACATAAATATCTGGACAAATGGATATACCTGATTGTCCAATTTGCCGGTTCTTTTTTATAATTCCACTCTCAACCAGTGCTCTGGTTCCGCCATATTCACAATTACTTTTTTTCGCAACCTCAATAAAGAGATTAAATTCTTCAAGGTTCTGTAACCCCCTCCCTGCACCCAAAACGACCTTTGAAGAGGTAAAATCAATCGTTTCAATTCCTTCAGCTGCGCGTTGTGAAATTAATTCAACTTTACCTTTATGAATATGCTGGGAGACGGTAGGGCGTTCATAATATTTAACATCAGATTTGCTCTTACAAAGTGCAATTAGAGAGTTAAATATATTTTCCTTTACTGTACATAATTCTGTATTGGAGTTGACACACTCAATTTGTGCAATGATGCTAGAGTTAATCGCTGCACGCGAATAAATATAATTATTTCCCGCCTGTGTACGAGTAATATCAATGCAATCAGCTGTAAGACCAACTTTTTGGGTAATTGATAGCCTTGCAGATATCTCTTTTCCCATCTCCGTTGATGGAAAAATCATTAGATCCGGTTTATACCGACTGACAACTTGATCAACAATCCATGCATATTCCTCACCGCTTGGATTAACCTGAAAGTTGTTGAGTAACACCTCATTAGCACCATGCATATAAAGATCTGCGATTTCATCTTCATTGAACTTGCCAATGCCAAATGCTATAACAGGTGATTCCAAGTTTCTACTCAACGCAAGTGCTTTTCCGAGTATTCCATATGTATTTTGGGCATTATTAATGTCCGTATCGTCAAAATAAACCCAAATACCTTTCCCCATAATAAATCACCCTAGCCTCTCTCTTATTAAAGAATTGATTTTAACTGCTATTTCCTGATCCGTTCCATTCAATACAACAGCATCCTTTTCTTTAATCGTTGTAGTTGTTTTTAAGACTTTTGTCTTCGATCCCATGATTCCGCAGTTGGATTTATCTAATGTCAAGTCATCCTTTGTCCAAACTTGGATATTTTTCTTTCTGGCTCTTTTAAGATTTAAAAGTCCAACAGATGTTATAGTTGAGCAAAAATCATTGAAAGAAATGATGATAGGTAGCTCAGCTTGATATATATTAATTACATTGTCTTTAACTTTTTCAAATTTAATGGTTGTATTTTCAATAGAATTAATTTTTTTAACATTTGCAAAGCATTGTAATGATAGCCGTTCTGCTAACTGGTATACAATTTGTCCTGTTTCACCGTCTGAAGACCTCGAACCGCAAACAATTAAATCAATTCCTGAGAGCTTCATAAATGCTGCTGATAGTATCAACGAAGTAGCAAATGTATCGGAGCCTGCAAAAGATATATCATTCAGATGAATTGCAGCATCTGCTCCCATAGCTATACAGCGTGTCAAAGTCTCAGAAGCAGCCGGAGGCCCCATACATAAACATGTAACTTGAATATCCGGATAACTTTTTTTCAAATCAATTACTTCTTTAAGTGAAAACATATCATATGGGTTTAAGCAATAGCTTTCACCAGTAACAACATTGGGAAATGCAATATTTGTTGAAATAGCCTTCACACAGACTGCAATATTCATATATCCCCCTCCTTTCAAATAACATAAGAAATTAAATATGACTTTTACTAATTAAAATTATCTACACTGGGTATCATTGTAAAAATTGTATTTTTCTGCATTTCTGATGTACCTGAATAGATGTCACATGCAATGGCGTCACGAAGTTCGCGCTCAATACCATATTCTTTTGTATATCCATAAGCACCGTGAATCTGAAGCGCATTTTTGCATGTTTTAATGTATTGTTCGCTTACGAATGTTTTGAAAATAGACACCTCCAAAAATGCACTTTTGCCTTGATCTTTCAACCAAGCTATTTTATACAACATCAGCCTTGACAGTTCAATTGCGACCTTCATTTCAGAAATCTTATGTGATACAGCTTGAAATTGACTAATTGGCTGGCCAAATTGTATTCTATCATTAGCATATTTGTAACTAGTTTCCATCAACCGTTGCATAGCGCCAACATGCGGTGCGAATTCATAGCAACGTTCCCATTCAAGCGCATTCGTCATAAGTGAAGATCCCATGTTCTTTCTTCCAAGGATGTTTCCTTTTGGTATTTTCACATGATCAAAAGTAATTTCACTTGTTGGACACGCATTTAAACCCATTTTTTCAATGTTTTTCCCAATGACTACTCCTTGAAACTTTTTTTCAACTACAAAAGCGGTTATCTGCTTAAATGGTTTCATTGAAGTCATCGCAAACACAATAAAAAGGTCCGCTATCGGTCCGTTGGAAATAAACATCTTACTGCCATTTAGCACAAAATGATCCTCTTCCTCCGTAGCACTACTTGACATATTCATTGCATCAGAACCGGCGTCTGCTTCCGTAAGTGAGATCGCTCCAATAAGTTCACCGTCAACCATTTTATTTAAATATTTTTCTTTCAGCTCTCGCGAACCATATAAATTTATAAGATTGAGAGCCACCCAGATATGATTGTTGATTACAAATACTAAGCCGTTATTTTTGCAGGAATAACCTAATGCTTCTATTGCTATTGCAGCTGTTAAGAAGCTTTCATTTAATCCTCCATACTCTTCAGGAACAGTAAGTCCGAATAATCCAAATTCAGATACTTTTTTCCACATCACATATGAGAATTTCTCCAAGGATTCTTCATCATTCAAATTTTCCTGCGCAAAATTAATTATTTCCTGTTTTAATTTAATCTGATCACTTGTTAATTCAAAATTCATAATAATCCTCCAGGCTATTAAAAAATTTTATAGGAATAAGTTAACTCTTTCAATCATTGTATACGACATATAAGAAAAAGCGTGTCCGGTTTGTCGTTCTTACAATTATGTATGTCTAAACAACTATCCCAGATTTTTTCTTTACAAACGAATTCCTATACGATTATCTTCATATCCTTATAAGTGGCGGCATTCTCTTCCTCGATTTGACTAATCCATCGAGTTTTTTCTAGGTTAGGCACTTTCTTTCCATCTAATATCTTTATTAGGAGCTCCATACCTTTGCGCCTTGACTCAGTCGTCTCTTTTCCTCCTCCATTGCTTATACGATCACCTAGCTTGATAAGTTCACGGTAATTATCTACAACACTTAATTGATAAGACTCCTGGTCAAAATTATGATTTGGCGTAGACACTGCTGCAAGAATACATTTTGAAATATAATTGGACTTATGCTTTTGATATAAATCGCCCTGATATAATTCTTGAATTGTGCTTCTGTCTCTGCGACTCCCATAACATAATGTTTCTATAGGAGAATTTCCCGCCACCATATTTTGAAATACCTTATTTGCACTAAAGTCAATTATCAAGTTTATATTTCTATAAGCCAAATACGAAATAATATTTACCCATTTTACAGGATAGATAAGGTGATGAGTCAAGTTGTCTTCCAACTCCTGCTTATTTTTGTATGGCTTACCAGTATAGTTAGATAAAACGGGATACCTAAATTCACTCACTTCAATATGCTGCAACTGTTCACGCAAAGGTTCTACTGCAGATTCCATAAGAGGGCAATGAAAAGGCGCACTACCTATGATCGGGGACATAGTACCCTTTCCACTTCTTAGCAAAAGTCTTTCTGTATCCTCCAAGTCATTGTTTGTACCTGAGATAGCTGCTTGTATTGCAGAATTATAGCATGATACAAATACTTGCTTTCCTTCCGCTTGTTGTTTCTGACATGCATAAGCAATTGTCTCTACTTCAATACCATCTATAATTGTCATGCCACCATCAATTTTACTTTGTATGTCTTTGCTTAACCTGCTTCTTAACTGTACAAGCTTCAAAGCATCTGAAAACCTTATAGCGCCGGCACATACTAGTGCTGCATATTCTCCTAAACTATGACCAGCACAAAATTGTGGAGTAACTCCGGTCGTTTCTACAAATGCTCTAAACACAGCTACTGAAAAAGCATGAATTGCTATATGAGCATTTTCAGGTTTGGACAGTTTCGAAATGGAACCATTAAAGCACAGTTCTTTTAATTTAATTCCGGTTACTTCTTCTGCTTCTTCTATGGTATCTCGTACTATAGAACTTTCATCGTAAAGTATTTTATACATTCCAATATATTGACTTCCCTGGCCAGGAAACAAAGCAGCAATATTTTTCATATTAACCCCCCGCTTTCTTTGTCTCAATAAGAGAAACTATGGCATCCACGCTACAAATGTTTTTAATTTCCAGATCTTCTTTTTGTAATTCCAAATCAAATTCCATTTCAATAAATACAGCTAATTGAGTAATGAATAAGGAGTTAACCAGACCTTCAGCAAATATATCTTCTGTATCAGAATGCACTTTACCACCAGTAAATCGGTTAATGAATCTCCTGATTTTTTCTATTTTATCCATCTATACACCTCCAAATCAATTAATAATTATGACCAATTCACAATAGTTACAGATTTTCATTTATCAATTTCCGCTGCTATTTTTTCAATTGATGAACCATCAATAAATTTCGACAATTCAAGGTTGACTCCCCATATTTTATTTATCTCATGTGCGACTCTTATCATAATAATAGAATCAACACCTAAATCAAACAGGTTATCATATATATATAACTCAGAATAACCAAGATATTTAGCTAACAGGTTTCCTACCTTTTTTTCTGTCTCTGAATATTGATCATTATTTCTACCGTTGAGCTGTAATGATTGTGTCAAATTTAAATTTAACTTTTTATTATCCTTTTCTGTTGAACTAGATTTTAAACGATAATTTTTGATTACACTATTTACATTTTCCGCCAAATTAAATTTAACTTTATCCCACAGCCGAACATATCTCTTATCATTATTTATGATACCTATAAGAGCACGAGAAATCTTATGTTCAATCATTGTCCTAAATCCCCGTGTCCCCTGTTCATTCGTAAGTGTTTTGAATATAGTGTCCATATTCAGGCCAGATCGTTTTGCCATGCCTGCATCTTGCCATGTACACCAATTAATGGCAAAAGTATTTCGACGTTTTAAATTCCGGTTAGCTACAAATGAATCAATAAATGAGTTTGCTGCAACATAAGAGCATTGTCCTGGAGCGGGGAAAAGGGTAGCAACTGATGAAAACATAGCAAAAAATTCCAAATCATCTTCCTTCGTACATTCATCTAAATACCAAGCACCATAGATTTTTGGGTTCAGTACTGATGTAAAATTTTCATACTTTTCTGCAGCAAACAATGTGTTACCTGCAATACCAGCTGCATGAATAACACCATTTATTTTTTGGAATTTTTCTCTAACAGCTTTTATTGCATTATTTACATCCTCGTATTCTGTGATATCGCAACGAATGATCGTAACGCTGCCACCATATGATTCAATTTCTAAGATGTTTTTGATTCTATTGGCTGTTTTTTCTTCTTGTACTGAATGATCATTGCATAACTCATGCCATTCTTCCCTTGCTGGCAATTCAGTTCGGCATAGCAAAACAAAGTTTGCTTTACTAGAAGCGTTGTCTTTCATGATTTCAAGTGCGATATCACTTAACCCTCCAGAAACAACATAACATCCACTATCTTTAATTATGAAGGAATCTGCAGATAACTGCCTGTCAATTGGAATTTGGTCCAAATATGCCTCGTATCTTTGATTATTTCTATATGCAATTAAAAATTTATTATTTAATGATAATACTTCATTATATAGATTACTCTCATTTATGCTTTCATCTATATCTATTACATGGCAGCTCCATTCCGGGAATTCAATACCCACAACCTTAAACGCCCCCTGTAATGCAGCGTTTATAGGAATGCAATTATCATCCTTTACAACTTCATTTATATGACGCAGTATAATGTCAATACTAATATCTGCCGCGTTCATTTCTTTCAATGATCGCAAAAAACCATAAAAATTTGTAAGTCTAGCATATTCATTCTTAAAACTTACTTCTTTTTCCATTTCGGAATCCATCATATATATGAGCTTTACTCTGCTATATTTGCTGTAATTATGCCATGAATTTATAAAAAATTCTTCTACATCTTTATTACTTGCATCGTTCCGGTTATTACGATTCGATTCAGCAATCATCACAGCATTAAGGCCTTTAGTTTTTAAGTATTCATAAAGGTTTTCCGCTAATAAATTAGAATTATTTTTTATAATTAATATTAAATCGCAGTTCTCTGCTCTGATATCGCCGACACTAATTTTATCAACGGATCTCCAATTCAATTTAAAGTAACTTTCCTGCTCCTGATTCAATTTATTTCGTAATTCTGGGATTGACAGCCAACATCTGTGCTTATCAAATTGGTAAGTTGGGATACTTATTCTATAATTTTCCGAAAAAGAATATAACCCACTCCAATTCACCGCTGCTCCTTTTATATATAAGGAACATATTTGTTTTAATTCATCCGTACCAAGTAGTTCTTCTGCACTTTGCCTGTCTATTATCTTATTAGATGCCTCAGTTAACTTAATCCTTATCTCTTCTGAAATCTTACTATTATCTATATCAACATAATTTGAACTAACAATTTTATGTTCACCCATAAAAATATTAGAATCATCTATTGCCGTATCTTCCATAAGTATTTGTGCAATTTTGACCTTTAGTTCAGCTATATCTTTAAAAATAATCGCAATTCTCAAAGAGTAATGGCCTCTTCCAGTATTAGCCGTATAACACATATTATGTATATCTGTATCCGTATTCAAGAAATCCTGATACTTCATCAATAGGGCATATAATGAACTTTTACTTTCAGCCGAAATAGTCAAGATACTGTTTGTCTCTTTGTTTTCCTTTCGAATATAAGCGGGTGCTTCCTCTAATACAATATGGCTATTTGTACCACTAAATCCAAAAGAACTAACGCCACATAATCTCTTTTCCTCTTGATCATCCCAATGGCGTAAAATACTATTTATAAAAACAGCCGAATTGCAAAAGTCTATTTTTCGATTTGGCTTCTGGAAATAAACAGATGGAAGCATCATCTGATTGTTTAGAGATAATACCACTTTTACTAAGCTTGCAAGTCCGGAACATTCATAGAGATGACCAATATTAGACTTAACAGAGCCGATAGCGCAAAACTGTTTTCTGTTTGTGTGTTGATTAAATGCTTTTGTTAATCCTTCAATTTCAATTGGATCACCCAGTGGAGTTCCTGTACCATGTGTCTCAATATATTGTATTTTCTCCGGATTAACTGCGGCATCCTTCCAAGCTTTAAGAATAACCTTTGTTTGCGAAGCTGGATTTGGCGCTGTAATACCCATTGAATTTCCATCCTGATTCACTGCGCTTCCTTTTATTACAGCATAGATATGATCTCCCGCTGCAACAGCTTTATCCAATGGTTTAATCAGAATTGCAATGGCTCCTTCTCCAATGCCGGCACCATCAGAAGTATCATCAAAAGCCCGAGTTAAGCCGTCTGAAGACTCAATACCCAACCTTGCATACTCTGCATCAATAGGTACCGTGTGCAACTTAATCCCGCCTGCAATGGCCTGATCACATTCACCATTAATGATTGCCTTGCAAGCTAGGTGTACAGAAACCAAAGACGAAGAACAAGCAGTATCCACAACCATGGAAGGACCATTCAAATCCAAATAATAAGACATTCGGCTCGGAATGATTGCACCAAGATTTGATGCAATGGATTGTGATACAAGGGAAGGATCCGTATCATAAATCATTCTTTGATAAGAATCTTTCATTGTATCTGCAAATCCAACATAAACGCCTGTATTACTGCCACTAAGAACTTTTCCACCATACCCGGCATCTTCAAGTGCTGAATATGCAGTCTGCATGAATAAACGTTGACTTGGAGCCATTAAGTTTGCTTCGGAAGGTGTTATTTTAAAGAATTTATAATCAAAGTAATCAATATGCTCAAGATATGCTCCTTGTACATACCGGATCTTATCATCAGCTATGCCAGAATAATGCAGATATTTATCTATATCTTCCTTTCTGTCAGCGGGAAACTCTCTAATGCAATTAACTGAGTTTGATAGGATATCCCAATATTCATCCATTGAGTCAGCCAAAGGTAAGTTGACCGATATACCAATAATAGCCATATCTTTATGGAACTGAGAGTTCTGATTCGTTTGTTCACTGTCGTTGGATTCCTCTCCCTTAGTAATAAACAATGCCAATGCATGAATTGAAGAATATGCAAACATATCAGATATCATTACCCTGTTTGGATATAAATTATCGATCTCCTTCCATATATAATTAAGAAGAATTGAATTCCCGCCCATTTCAAAAAAGTTATCGTAAATATTGATTTCTGAATACCCTAAAATCTCACCTACTATTTTAGATAAAGTTTTCTCAACCTCTGTATAGTCATAGTCTTGCTTTCCGACTAATACAACATCATAATTATTTTGAATTTGTGATGTTATATTTTTTGTTTTAGGTTGATTAACCGGGAGTTTTAATAAGATTTCATCGGCCAGCTTAATAAGAACATTCTCAGTATGTTCTAGAAAAGGGCTCTCATAATTAATCTCACCAATAAGGACTCTACTAACTTTTTTCTTTAGAATAATGTCTAGGCTGTGAATTGCCTTTTCAGGTGTTAACTGCAAAAAAAATCCATCTATATTTTTAGAGAATCCTTCCATCATTCTAGCATTTTTCCAAACGACCCAGTCAATTGCAAGCGTGTATTTAGCTCGACCTCTAAGTTGTGCAAATGAATCTAAAAAGGAATTTGCTGCTGCATAATCTGCTAATCCTATTTCACCTGAAATTCCTACGCCGGAAGAACACAGAACAAAAAAATCAAGAATCTGATCTTCAGTATATTTATCAAGCAGCCAAGTACCAAAGACTTTAGGGGCAATAACCGGTTTCATATCTTCTTTTTTTCTCGAAACGATAAGTCCATTTCCCGTTATACCTGCACAATGTATAATACCATCTATAACGCCATATTTTTTTTTGATATCAGTGATCAGATTTTTTACATCGCTTTCAATAGAAATATCTGCTTGATATACTGTAATGTCATGCCCTTGTCCGGTCAATTTCCGAATTGTATTTAACCTTTTTGCCAGCTGCTCATCTTTTCCCTCTAGTTCTAACTTCTCCCATTGATCTTGCGAAGGGAAACTGCTTCTAGACACAAGTATTAATTTTATACCACTTGCCAATGAAGCTAAATAATCAGCAAAACATAATCCCATGTTTCCCAAACCACCGGTAATAAGATAGACACCCTTATCCTTAATTTCTATATTATTATCTGGCAATTCATCTGGATGAATGGAGGCAAACTCTTCTACAAATCTTTTACCATCCCTCAATGCCACATAGAACTCACTATCTTTGTGTTCAATCTCCTTTAATACACTTTTCTTCACTGTTTTATCTGTTACATCTATGACCTTACATAATATATTTGAAAATTCCTGATTAATATTCTTTGCAAAACCTACTAACATCGCATTTTGTGGATTTATACGAATTTCTTTCCCCGTTACCTCATAAGCAGAGTCTGTAATAATAATGATATTAATTTTATTGTTTGTTTTTCTTTCGGCAAAAGATTGTATAAAATCAAATAATCCCAGAAACCCTTTATCCAATTCGCAGCTCAAGCTGCCTATTGAATTAATATTATCCTTTATCTCTGCTGTAGGAGCGTATACAATTGTCTTATAATATCCCAAATCAATTTCACTAAGCAGCCTGCTAAATCCAGTATGATTAAGCTGGACCCTATATGAATGACTGTCTAGTTTTTCAAAATGTTCTCCCGCAGTAATCGTTAAAACATCATAGTTGTAGTATTTTAAACCATTCGTTATCTCAGACATTAATATGCTATTATCCTGAATTACTAAAATACCATCATTCGCATTCATCCGTTTATCACTAAGCTGCGGCACTTCTACATAACGCACATTATAAAATATAGTTTCAGATTGTTTTTTTATGGCGGATATCGGATATCTAAGCCAGCAATGCTTCCTATCAAATGGATAAGAAGGTACTTCTATACGTGTATTTGACGATTCTCTATATAATGTTTTCCAGTCAACACGTAAACCTTTCACATATTCTTCACATAAGGTATTAAAAAGAGAACGTTTATTATCCTGCACATATGTAAGGTGGTCAATTATATAGTCAATCTCAGCATCACTTACTTTTCCATACCAAACATCTTTTAAATCAGTAACTCCGTCCAGACCTACTTTACATATTTTTATAAGTTTGCCTTGTAAATCCTTATTGGAATTAGAAAGTAATGCTACACGATATTTAAAAGCTCGTTTTCCTATATTTGATGTATAGCAAATACGGGTAAAATCATTATCATTACTTATATTAAGGTATTCAATGTAAGCATGAATCATATTATATAGCGCAGATTCTGATTTTGCTGAAAGCGTAAATATCTCAACGTCATTCTCTTTGATATTACGGTTTGGGATTGTTTGGTCAGGTGCTTCCTCAAGAACCATATGGCAATTAACACCACTGATCCCGAAAGAACTTATTCCACAGTATCTTTTTCCAACCGATGAATCCCAATACTTAAGCTCGGTATTAACATATAAAGGAGAATCAATAAAGTTAATTAAATCATTAGGCTGCTGAAAGTTGATTGATGGTGGAATTTGGGCATGCTTTAGAGATAGAATCGCTTTTGCTAAACCCGTTATTCCAGAACAATCTAAGAGATGTCCAAGATTAGATTTCACTGAACCAATTGCACAGAACTGTTTTTTATCTGTATAATGAGAAAATGCTCTTGTAAGAGAATCAATCTCTATAGGGTCTCCCAGCTTTGTTCCTGTTCCATGGCATTCTATATAGGAAAGCTTTTCAGGATTTATACCGGCATCAGCCCAAGCAGCAAGCAGCACTTTTTCCTGTGCATCTGGGTTTGGAGCGGTTAACCTCAGTGATCTGCCATCATGGTTGACTGCACTTCCCTTAATGATCGCATGAATATAATCACCATCACGTTTCGCCTTATCGAAAGGCTTAATTAACAGAACCACAACACCTTCTCCATATCCAGACCCATCGGCTGCACTGTCAAACGTTCTGGTTGACGCATCAGTGGATTCAATTCCTATTTTATAACAGTTATCATCCAAAGGTATTAATTGGATTCTCGCTCCACAGGCAAGTGCCATATCGCACTTATTGTTTTTTAATGCCTGGCATGCTTCATGTACAGCTACAAGAGATGAAGAACATGCAGTATCAACAATTTCCACTGGACCTTGTAAATTAAGAAAATTTGCAAGCCTTCCACCCATCATAGATAGAGTTGTTCCCGTGATAGCCAAAGGAAGTTCAGATGGTTTAACATCACGAACCATTTCCTTATAGCTATGAATATTTAAATCACCAAATGCGCCAATAAAAATCCCTGTATTGCTTCCATCAATATTATCACCATTGTAACCTGCAGTCTCCAATGCAGTTATTGCAGTCTCAAAAAACAATCGATGCAATGGATCTGTTAACTCGGCTTCTTTGGGAGATAATCCAAAGTAATCATAATCAAATTGATCTATATTATTCAAAAATCCACACTGCATAAATTTTTGTTTGGATTCGCCATATTTTATTTTCAGATATGGCTGTATATTATTAGCTCTTGAATTTGGAAAATCTACAATTGATTCAACCCCGTTTTTTATATTTGCCCAAAATTCATTTGCTGTATCAGCCATAGGTAATTTAACAGCCAATCCAATTACTGCCATATCATTTTTACGAACAGAGGTTGAACTATTCTTCTTATTATTTTTTTGTTGTTCTTCTAAACCCAAAATACTACGCATATATTCTCCCTCCAGACTTTCTTTGAGATAAAGGTAACTTAAATATCCACATTTGTTCCTATATGTTTTTTATTACTTTCGCAAAAAGTTTTAATAAGTTTTCCATACGACCGGAAACAAGTTTATTTGAATTATAATAAAGAGATATAAAGATTTGATTACCCTGTTGTGTTATCCCCCATAACATATCGAAAAAACCAAGTGCAATACGATCTGAATCTCTTAACAATTTTGTATTATATACTAGGGATGAGATATTATGGCTTTTATTAAATTTTGATTTACTTTGGAACATTTCAATCTTAATTTGATTTGATTTCTGTTTGGAAATTTCTTGATATAAATCATCAATCTCTTGTAGCGAATCAAAGTCAAAAATATAGGTATCAATAAAATGACTCTCCTTTAATAAACCATACAATGACGCAACCGAGTCATGAGTAACTTCCCAATATAAGTATGCAATTAATGTTAGAATCACTTCATCTGCATTTATGGTATACTTCCTTGATAAATCTTGTATTCTGTTCGCATCTAGTTCACAAAATGTTAACTGCAGTTCAGAGAAATCATTACATTCATAATCTGGATAATAGTATTGTTCCGGCCACTTTATAGTCTTTAATTGGATATCAGCTTTTGAACTTAGTGCACTTGCAATTTCTTTTATTGTCCTGAATCTATAGATATCAGCTACCTTTAATGCGCCTGGATAGCAGGCATCTATCTGGTCATAAATTTGCATAACAAGCATTGATTGCAACGAATAATAGAATAAATCATCCGCTATCCCAATCGTATCTGTTCCTATAACAGCTTTCACTATATTCAAAACTTTTACTTCTGTTTGCGTTATTGGCGCTTCCATTGTTCTCTGTGACAAACGTTCCTTCCTAATATGGTCAATCACTAAAATAGTATCATCAAAAATTCCATTTCTGTATTCTTCTAATAGTTTAAAACGCTGTATTTTTCCACTTGTAGTTTTAGGCATTTTTTTGATGGGAATTACATATTTTACACTCAATCCAAGTTCATGGAAAATGCCCAATCTTATTTCTTCTGTGGCAAATTCAAAATCTTTTAGCTCACCTCTATAGGTTACAAATACTAAAATTTGCTCCACCGTTCCATCAAAATAGCCTACAATCGCAATATCAGAAAATTTTACAGTCGAAAGTCTCTCTGCTATTCGCTCCAGATCAGTGGCATAGTAATTTTGACCATTAACAATAATAACTTCCTTTGATCTTCCCAATACGACAAGACTTTTATTACGGAAAAATCCAATATCTCCAGTATCAAGCCACCCATCTCTTTGCAGAATGACAGTGTTAAGATCTTCCCTGAGGTAGTAACCTTTCGTAACATTATCTCCCCGAACTTGGATATTTCCAACGATATGATCAGATACAATGCTTCTCTTATCATCAACAATTCTTACTTGACAGTTCGCAACAGGGGATCCCAAATCAACAAATACTGAGTCTTTTTCAGACTCGGTTTCAACTTCAATTACTTGCTGACCTACGGAGACTGTACTACGATCTACGATTACTCCCTTAATACCCTCTCCAAGAATTGAAAACGTGATTGCAAGACTTGCCTCTGCCATTCCATATACCGGAAACATAGCCCGCTCTTTAAAACCATACTGTTTCATGTGACAAATAAAGTTTTTTACAAGATGATAAGAAATCATTTCTGCACCGTTAAAAATAATTTTTAGCGAAGATAAGTCCCAATTATAATTGTTATTATGATCCATCTTCTGCAATAAATGAGAATAACCAAAATTTGGAATAGATGTTATTGTAGCTTTGTGTTCGGTGATTTTCTCCATAAAAAGCTGTGGACGCTTTACAAACATTGTAGGAGTCATAATATATTGATCAGCGCCAAGAACCAATGGTGTAAAATGCATTCCAATCAAGCCCATATCGTGAGTTAGTGGCATCCACGATATGGAGATATCGGTCTTCTCAGCATGACACCCTTTAAGAATTGATTTCACATTTGTCATAATATTTTTATGGGATAAAGTAACTCCCTTTGGGTCTCCTGTTGAGCCGGATGAAAACTGAACATAAGCAATATCAGCCTCCATAGCCTCCATAACAATACCTTCAAAATCATCTTCTTGTTTTATATTGAAAATCCTGCCTTTAATATCTTCTACGACTTTTTTATTTTCAACTACTTCATCTAGTAATTCTAAAAAACTATCATGTATTTCTGGAGAAATTATCAAATGCGGATTGGATAGCTGTTCCCAAATCTTTGCAACTTTAGTTCCATTTTCTTTGCTATTTCCTGTCGTAATAGGTATGGGGATAATACCACCTAAAAGGCATGCCCAAAGTGTACGGATAAAGTCTTTATTATCTACAATTTGGAAAACTAACTCGTCGCCTTTCACCATACCTCGCTTTTGAAATTGATATAAGGATACTTTTGCTTGTTGATAAAGTTCAGAATATGGTAAATATAACTCACGATTTTGTGAATATATAAAATGAATACCTGTATCCTGGTCTTTGATGCCAGCTAAGGCATCCGTTAAAGTATTTCCATTAAATATTTCCATAATATCATCCCTTTTTATTTGTTTTTACTCAATAATATTAGTTAGTATTTGCTTTAAGTTGATGATTAACCACCTTAATGATTTCATCATCAAATTCCCGAATAAAAAAATGATCTCCTTCAAAAAAGTAGTAAGAACACTTCTCCAAAGTCGTATTATCCCATTCTGTAATCCTTTTCATATCTACTTGCGGATCATCTTTTCCGCACAATACTGTTACCTCGCAATTCAATTGATAAGGAATATTACTGTAATGGTAATTACACGCTATATCCAGATCATGCCTGATAAGTGACATACAGAGTTCAAAATATGCTTGATTAGACTTTATTTCATCCGGTATTCCGCCCATTTTTATTATTCTTTCATCAAGTTCTGCAATAGACAAATTTCCAAATTGTTTTTGGGACATTTCGTATGATATCTGTGGGGCATTACTTGCAGCAACAAATAAGTGATTCGGTTCTTTGCAAAGGCGAATTTTAAATTGACGTGACAACTCAAAAGCTAATATCGAACCCATACTGTAGCCAAAAAAAGAAAAATCCGAATCACCAATCACCAATTTACATTTGTTAAAAATATCATCAATCATTTCATTGAAAGTTTTGTAAGCTGGTTCTTTATACCTAACTCCTCTACCGGCAAGTTCAATTAGCTCAACCTCAATTGGTTCACCAGTTTTTCTAGACCAATCCCGATACATGGAAACAGAACCTCCTGCGTACGGAAGACAAATCAATTTGATAGGTGACATAATTATTCCTCCAATACATTAATCTTTAATCATGTATAAATTGCTAAACAATATTCTCCATTTTTCCTTTAACATATGAAACTATATCTTCCACTGTTTGAATGGTAATTATATCCTCATCCAAAATTTCGACATCAAAATTTTCTTCAATGATGCCACAAAGATTCATAACTTCAATTGATGACATCTCAATATCTCGGATCAAATTTGTTTTTAAAGTTATATCTTTCGGATTAATATTCTGCATTTCACATAATATGGTTTTAATTTTTTCTTCCAACATAATCACTCCTTTCGATTAGTTCTCACTGCATATTAAATGTCTTTTTATTTTACCTGAGCTTGTTTTTTCAAACTCCGCATTACGTAACCGAATCAGCTGCACACGCTTGTAAGGAGGCAAATTACTATTAATTTGGAAAAATTCTTTTTCTAATTCTCCTTGTACATCCATAATACTATTTTCCTTAATGTACAGTTCATCTGGATAAACAGTAGCCGTTAATAAAAGTCGCTCTTTATTATTCAAGGCATGTATTACTACTTCTTTTACAAGTGGTACTTCTCCAAAAATGGCTTCTAATTCCTCAGATGATACATTCTCACCATTGTCTAAAATTATGAGATTTTTGATGCGTCCTGTTATATATAAATTATTATTTTTATCTATATATCCCAAATCTCCAGTTCGGTACCATCCATTAACAAAGGATTCCTCCGTAGCTTTTGGATCATTGTAATAACCACTCGTCACAATTGGTCCCCTTACCAAAATCTCATCATTTAAAATCTTTACCATACCATATGGGAACGGAACAATTACTCCTACCGACCCTGGTTTATTATGTCCTGGCATATTGCTTGCAACTACCGGAGAGCACTCCGTAATTCCATAACCATAATTAACCTGAATGCCAAAACATTGAAATTCTTCCATTAAGTCAGCACTTAATGGTGCCCCGCCACAAACTATTGTAAGTATCTCACCCCCAAATATATCTAGAACGCTCTTAAATAAGTTCCGCCTGAGATCTATACCTAATCTATTTAAAAGTTTGGCAATTACAATAAGCTTTTTAAGTTTTTTTTCCTTACCGGCTTTTTTTGCCTCTGCCCAGATTAATTTATGCATCATTTCAACAATCATTGGTACTAATATTAAGAGAGTAGGCTTATATTGTTTCATGCTTTGTGTAATGTATTTCAGGCCTCTCCCAATACAAATTGTACATCCTATTACGATTACACTCTGAATGCCGGTAGTAATTTCATACATATGATATGTTGGCAAAATTGGTATCGTTGTACTAAAATCACTTTTGCCAGCAAAATGACATGAAACGATTAACCCAGAACACATATTCTTATGTGTAAGCCTAACTCCTTTACTCGTACCGGTAGTACCTGAGGTAAACACGATTGCCGCCAATGAATCTTGCTCTAGTTCTGATAAGTGTGAATCCGTATTTTCAGAACTTTTAATAATATCAGGTACGTTTGGAAATTCATTACTTTCTATTATGGAAATAAATTTTAATGATTCTATATTTTTTTGAAGATATTCAATTAATCCTGATTTGTGTGACGTATCGTAGATGAGACAATCGGCATCCGATTTTCTTAATAAATGAGTGATATCTTCGTTTGAGAGTTGCTTATCAATAGGTATAACAACGGCACTTGAACATGAAATACCATAAAAAGAAACTATCCATTCATAACTCATATCTCCAATAATTGCGATATGACCTTTATTCAAATCAAGTTCTTTTAGATATGTTGCTATTTTGCAAACATCTGACCGCAACTGGAAATAAGACCTCTCTTCGATTGTTATACCGTTCTGCCATTTTACTGCTGGTTTTCCACCATAATTTTCAGCCGCAAACGTAATTACGTCTTTTAAAGTTTTTATGTTTGCATAATCCATATTCTTTAAATCAAGATCCATGACAGTCTCCTTTTTATTAATTATTGTTAAATAAAATTTATAAGTTTGCATAAATAAATAGTAAAGTGATATTATTTTTAAACTATACACTTTTAAGAATCTAATAACTCATGTATAGTCTGTAAGACAAGTTTTTGTGTCCAAATAACAATTGAGTTCGGGAGTAATAACTTCGGAATGCTTTGGGGTTTTTTAAACGGGAAAACTTACCTTATCGACTATTCATGCGAATTTAATTTCTATAAGGTGTTATGATTAATAAGACATACCATTTTAAATTATGTATCATATCAGCAATTAAAAGGAGGTTTTGTTATGTATTATTCCAGTGGAAACTATGAAGCATTTGCACGACCTGAAAAGCCTGAAGGGATTGACCAAAAATCTGCCTATATTGTTGGATCTGGCCTTGCAGCCCTTACGGCCGCATGTTTTCTTGTCCGTGACGGGCAGATGAACGGTGAAAGAATACACATTCTTGAAAAAGAATTTCTTGCCGGCGGTGCCTGTGACGGTTACAAATACGACAATACCGGTTATGTAATGCGCGGTGGACGCGAAATGGATAACCACTTTGAATGCATGTGGGATTTATTTCGCTCCATTCCATCTATTGAGACCGAGGGCGTTAGTATACTTGATGAATATTACTGGCTTAATAAGCATGACCCGAATTATTCCCTTATGCGTGCCACTGTGAATCGTGGTGAGGACACACGGACAGACGGTAATTTTAGCTTACCTGAAGAGGGAGCGATGGAAATCATGAAACTATTTTTTACGCCAGACGAAGCACTGTATGACAAACGTATTATAGACGTATTTAATGAAAATGTTCTTAATTCTGATTTCTGGTTGTACTGGCGGACAATGTTTGCCTTTGAGAACTGGCACAGTGCGTTAGAAATGAAACTCTATATTAAACGCTTCCTTCATCATATAAAGGGCCTACCTGATTTTTCGACACTTCGCTTTACCAAGTATAATCAGTATGAATCCTTAATTTTGCCGATAATCAAATATCTGGAATCTCATAATGTACAGTTTCACTATGGTGTCAATGTATTAAATGTTGAATTCGATATTCAAAAGGATAAGAAAATTGCAAAACGCATAGTAACGTTACGAAAGAATAGAAAGGAAGACATTAATCTTACCAAAAACGACTTAATATTCATCACCAATGGTGGCTGTGTTGAGAACTCGACTTTCGGTGACCAAAATCATCCAGCAGCCTTTAACGCAGAAATCAAGGATGGCGGTGGTTGGGATATGTGGCGTAAAATAGCAGCGCAAGATCCGTCTTTTGGACACCCCGATAAATTCTGTGGTGATCCCAATCAAACCAACTGGATGTCAGCGACCGTAACAACCCTCGATAACCGGATACCTCCTTATGTGCAAAAGATTTGCAGACGGGATCCTTTCAGTGGTAAAGTTGTCACCGGTGGTATTGTAACTGTTAAGGATTCCAACTGGCTGCTCAGTTGGACTTTTAACCGTCAGCCCCAGTTCCGCGATCAACCAAAAGATCAGTTAGTAGGCTGGATTTATGGCTTATTCAGTGACAAACCTGGCAATTACATAAAAAAAACCATGCGTGAATGCACGGGCAAGGAGATTTGTATGGAGTGGCTGTATCACCTGGGCGTGCCTGAAGCCCAAATTGATGATATGGCAGATTGTAGTGCCACTACCGTGCCATGTATGATGCCATATATCACTGCATTCTTCATGCCCCGGCGATCTGGGGATCGCCCCGCCATTGTTCCGGAGGGCAGTGTAAACTTTGCATTCCTTGGTCAGTTTGCCGAAACTGTGCGCGATACGATCTTCACTACAGAATACTCTGTCCGGACCGGCATGGAGGCTGTTTATACGCTACTGAATATAGATCGAGGTGTGCCTGAAGTTTGGAGCAGCACATATGACATCCGTGAACTGCTCAATGCCACCGTCAAATTAAACGATGGAAAAAAACTAACCGAACTTAACCTGGGAAATAATGACAAACTAGCTCTTATGGAAGTGTTTAAGAAGATAGCGGGTACCGATATTGAGAAGTTACTTAAAGAATATAACATAATTTAATAGCCATCATTATGAAATATCGGCATGGAATGGAATGTTTTAAGGCAAGAAATCGTAAAATAGAGCTTTGCCGGCATCTATAAATTAATAACTGGTTAGGGATTTGACACCTTAACCAGTTATTTAAAGAAATTAATTTAATTAAAAATCAAAAAAATACAGTGGCTTACAGAACCAAATAGCGTTAAGTAATGAGACAGCTTATGATTTACAATACGTTTATCTTTTATTTGCAATATTTTGTATGGGTGTATCAAAATCCCAAGTGCATAAAGTAAACCACCACCAGTTAACCAAAAGAGACCATTGTGATGAATGGTATGAGTTAAGACTATCATGGAGAAAAGCAAAACACCACATAATAGGGCTTGACAACAATACAAAAGCCATCGTGGATAAAGTGTTAATACTTTAAGTATGATGCTTGAAACTGCATACCCCCATACCATACCAAACATAGTCCAGCCAACTGCTCCCCGCAAAATAATAAAACAAATAGGCATATATATACCTGTGATCAGGAGCGGCAGCATACAGGAATCTATTCTTTCCAATGCCTTGTGTGCTTTTTCCGAGATATAGATTGTATGAACGAATACAGAGATTAAATAATACATACACAAGCACGCGCAAAACAAACTATATGCAACTATCTTCCATGGATCAGCTCTATCGAGAACATTATTAACAATTAGTTCAGCAGTAACTACCCCCGTCACAATCACACCCAAAAAATGTGATATTGCGCAAGATAGATTTTCACGTCCGCAAAATATATTCTTCTCTTTTATAATATCTTTATTTATTAGCTGTAATAAATCCTTGTTATACATTGTCACTCCCTTAAATCATTTATTTACAAGTTCCATTTGCGGAAAAATATCGTTTAGCAACTCGTCAGGGTAGTAAGTATCCAATAACTCATCATACAAAGATTGAGTCGAAACTCCGTTTTGCCTTTCTACCCAACGATCAATAGTTAAAGTTGTTAATGATGCATCAAATATAAAAAATATAACCAATGTCCACGTTATAAATCCTCCCATCTTATCTATTATTCTATCAATAAATAACGATATCCTGGGATAAACATGTCTTATAAAGAACACACCTAATGCCCCCCAAAATATCATATATATTAACGATGTTCTTCCAGTCAATGAAAGTGCAAAAGGTGAGTAATCCCATGACTGTACACCCCAAAAAAACTCTTGTATCCAACTGCATATAAATTCAAATAAACCGCCAAAGAGTGCACATATGCTAAAAATCCATCTATTACTTTTTCCTTTTAAGGGATATGTAATAATTACAAGAATCAAAGCACCTAAACCATAAATTTGACTAAAGGGTGCATAAAGCAAACCTTGTCGACTTTCCATAGCTCCATTCTTCATAATGCCATAGAGAACCTCAACAAAGTAGCCGATGATTCCACCAATAATAAATATCCAAATCCCCTTGTATAAATACTGCTTTTTTGTAGTCTTACTACCATTAGGCCCTATCTCTGCCATTGTAGTTGACAATATCCTCAACTCCCATCTATTCAAATCAATTTTAATTTTTTAACCATTGTATAATTTCGATTTTAATCTTTTCCAGCAAATCAAGTCCCATTTTCTTACGATACTCTGAACCTATTAGATTACAATTCAATGTGCATGTATTCTGATAAGTGCTGACGGAAACCTGAAAATCAGGACTTATCCTGTAAGTTCCAGTTAGGAAACATTTATTCAATTTTGTACCGTCAAAAACTAATTTATTACAATCAATTACTCCAAAATTTGTAAATGATATTGGGAAAATCTTATATAATTTTTTCCCAAAGATATTTAAAATAAATATAGGTACTTTATTATATAGAAAATGTAATAGTGGTATTCCATTAAAACAGCTATTATTAAATTTCAATTGTTCCATCTGACTGTGTATTTTAAGTAAAGTTGTTTCAAAACATTCGCTAGGCTTTATGATTATATGAAGTTTATATATACCTGTCATGTTTGCTATGGTAAGAGCTTCTTCTTGCAACTCCCGTTTTCCAAATCTGCGTAAATTTATAGGACAATTTAAAGTAATAGATTCAGTTTTAAGGAATTTAACTATAGTTCGGGCATATGCGGTTAAAAGTAAATCGTTAACTGTACAGTTTAACGCTTTTGTTTTTCGCTGTATCGCCAAAAATTCCTGCTTTTCTATCGTCTTTATAAGACAGTACGGAATATTTCCAGATTTATCAAATGGTAGCTCCTTGACTTCACCATATGATATAACTTTGCAAAGTGAAGTTTTGATATTAATTTTTTCCAGGATTGGTTTTAAATCCCGCTGATTCAGTATATCTTTTTGGGAATCATTATTGTTATAATAATTTGCCAGAAGATATAAATATTGTGTGAATCCTGCTCCATCACATAAGATATGGCTTATGCCGATTGTAAGAATATCATGGATTTCTTTGTGGCAGACATGGATTTTTAACTGTGTCTCTGTCAGTAAGTTCCAGCACCAATCGTCCCCGAAATCAGAATTATTATCAACAAACAAATCTTCAATTGTGTGCCCTCTATCAACCCATTTGCCTTTTTTTAAATCATAGGAGCACAGGATTTGAGGTACGGTTGAGAGAGTCTGTTGTACTGCATATTTCAGTCGTTCTATATCTATTCGTCTATCAAAATGCAAATGACAAAATACAAAAGGTTGCAGCTTTTCTATATTTATGGTTTGAATAAAATCCATACACTGTCCTTTTGTATTTAAGTCATTACGTTTTCCAATGGTCCTGCAAAAACTCACCAATTTATCTTTGCATAAAATTCCTATAAGGCCGATAACTCCAGTGAGTACAAATACCGTTATTGATATCTCCCATTCACCTTTACGCATTTTCGATCCTACCATTGCAGATGATAGCATAGAAGGAATTCGCGCAAAGGATGATAGCATTATGAATTTCGAAAGTTTGATATTGCTGAGTCCAACAACATACGTCAGCATATCTTTTGGTGTGCCGGGTATGAAAAAAAGCAAGAATGTGACTGTTTCAATTTTTTTATTGTCTTGTATCCATCTCCATACTTTTACTTTTTCCATTCCGAAAAATCTGTTAAGTAGTGGTTTCCCAAATTTCTTTGATAATGTAAAGGTTATTGTTGATGCAATAGACGCACCAACCAAACAAACAAAAAAGCCACCAAAGGTTCCGTATATAATACCAGCAAGTATTTCTATAGGTTCACCAGGTATAAATGCAATAACGATTTGTAAAATTTGAATTCCTAATACAATTAGCCATCCCCTGATTCCTATACTTTCAACCCAACCTTTGAATTGATTTTGATATTCTGGATCTGATAATTTTTCAATATAAGGTAACATAACCAGCATTGTTACTATAACTAAAGCTACAAAGGCACAGGAAGCAAAAATTATTGCAGTTATACTTTTGTCTTTTTTTGTAAATTTCATGTTTTGTACTCCAAATCTGAACTTTTTTTACAAAATTTAATTTCATAGGCAAATTCCAGTTTTCTATAATAGTCCAACTCTACAAAATCCGTCGGCCTAATATTAGCAATATCCTTTTGAAAGTATATAAGATTAGCTAAAGCAAGTATTTTATAAACAAATTGAGAACAAGGCATCTTGTTTAACTTAAATAAGTTTTTAGAATTTAATTCTAAAAGGTTATATGCGTTTCCTTGTTCATTGATTTCATGTACTTTGTCAATAATTTTTTTCTTTTCTACACTGGTTGCCTTTAATCTATATACCATAATTGATGAGTCAGCATTTTTACAAAAACCATTCATTATTTTAGTATTAAGGCCAAGTGGAGATATTTTTTTTCCACCATTATAACTGAATATTGTATATAGTTTTTTATCAAAAGAGAGAAGAACATGATTGAACGATTTGTTTTTAAAAATAGAAATCAGCCTACTGGCGGCACTTCCGAAATTTGTAATTATAATATATATAAATCCCTCATTTAATGTAGAATAAGCTAAGTCAAAGTACTCATTTGTTAAGCTGCCATTGCTAACATACCGAAAAGAGCTTTGTCGTAGGAGGTTGCTAATAATCTCCAACATGTTTTCTTTAGAAAGGGATATTCTAGATTGATTTATTTTTGCAATCCCTTTCCTTATGATGTCCTTGTTGTGTATCAGTTGTACATAACTAACAACATACCATTCCTCCAATGCTGAATTTAAAAAGTTGCTATTTTGTTTGTGGAAAAGCACTTGGTCAACTACAAACGGAACCAATACAAGGGTAGTACCGAATATTTTCCTTAATCCAAAAGCACCATCACTAGTATTTAATCCAAAAATTATCTGCGTGTTAAACACGATTTGCACAACCACAATAAATATATATGCTAACATGTATATGAATTTATCATTAATTGTAGCCGTAGAACATACGAACCGTATCAACAAATAAACGAACACGAGAATATAGGATAGATTGAACAATATATAACTATTGCTGAAATACAATATCAAAGCTGCAATAGAAGAAATAATAATGGGTAGAGTAAAGAAATGTATTTTTTTCATTGCGTGATCTGTACGCCTCCGTTTTGGTTTCAACTTCTATTAAAACAGTGGGGGAGGTACCTATCGTACCCTCTTGCACTGAATATAATACACATCAGTTCTTCAAATGATATCTCAATATAACTTCTGCTTCACTTTTTAATGAACGATCGATTCGTTCTATTAGTTGCTATTTTTTTTACGGAGTTATTCGCCCCGTAAATCTTTATTCTTACATTTTATATGAATGAATTAATGAATCTATGCTAACCTTTTTCGCAATCTCTACAGATATTTTTTCTTTTACTTCAAATGCATCTAAGTGGACATGCATTCCCCACCAAGACAGTGTTTCAATCATTAACCTGGTGCAATGTTGTGGATATAATAATTGGCGAATCGTGCCACGTTCAATAAATATCTGTATATATTCTGAAAAAGTATCAAAAAACTTTTGCCTGAATTTTATATAGTAATTCCACAACCTTCCACTGTCTTTAGGGTTGTTTTCAATAAATAAACAGCCTACTCCGTAACGAGTTAAAATATCAAAGGCATCTGATAACATTGTTTCATATGAATAATCTTGTGCATCATTTTCTAAATGGCTGCCAAACTTAAAATTATTATTATCAAATGCCTTCATTATCTCTTCTTCAAGATTAGTAAATGTATTCTCGTCAATAGGCAACTTAAAATCATATTTAATTAAATCAGGTTCAATTGTACATTTTAAGATAAAAAATAATATAGCCTTTTTACTAACAAATAAGGAATATAAAGCACCTGTTGATATACCAGTAACTTTCACGATATCTCTTATCTGAGTTCTAGAATAACCTTGATTAATAAAAAGCTTACTTCCTTCTTCATATATTTTTTGAAACCGATAATCTTTCATTAATATTATCCCCTCTGTTTAACAATCTGTTCGTTCTAATATTTTAACATAAAGAGACCGTCGTCATCCATGAGTCCAACTTATTTTCTTTTCGTAAAATACAATGCGATGAAATTCTAAATCACATTTATGGTGTAGTTATATAATTATTATGCTTCGTTAAATTTTGAACTATCTTTAATAATAAAAGCAACCCTATCATATCCACGGCGGTTACAGAAAAATAAATAATCAATGGATTTATGTGATATAACCATAATATAAAAATAATTATAACTTCTACAGCTAAGATACTTTTTGATATTTTAGAATACTTTATTAGCTCATAGCTATCCAGAGGTTTATTTGAATCCTCCAAAGGTGCAAATTTCCAAATACACCAAATTGCTAATGGTAAAGCCATTAGTAAAACCAAGTTAACTATTTCTAAGAACGGTACCTTGGATATAAAATAAACATATAAAAATAAAAATAGTGAACTTGTATAACACTTAAAGTAACTTTTCCTGTGAAATCCACCACAAAAAATTCTTAAAGGAATAAATAGTAGCATAAAACATATTGCAGACAGCAATGAGTCAAAAAAAAGACCTAGAAATATAAATGTTCCCCATGTATATATAGACGAAATTAACAGACCAAACCCATACATGTATAGATCTTTTTCTTGAGACTCTATTGCATTAACTGCAATGGCTTTATTACATAGGTACTCGGCCAAGCTATTCATGAACTTTATATATCCTTACGAAGTTTTTTCGCACTATCAGGTACTTTTGGCTGATGAAGGGGACCCGCGCATGCTGAATTGACATTGAGTTTGGCAATACTTCTCGCCTCAATTGAAAGAATCTTCATAACGGATGCTAAGACTTTATTCCTTATACTCATAATAATCTCTCCTTTATGTAAATAATATTTCTTGCAACAATAATGATTATACTATTTGTACTTTTGTGAAGTTGGTTGTTTGTTGCAAATGCAGATATTCTTGTCTCAAAAGCTAAGACTGCCTATGTCACTGATTTTTGTCATCTATTATAGGCATACAGAGGCTCAGTCGAAAAATATTTTCTGTAAATGAAAAATCCATTGTTCCATTATAATGGCTGACTGCATCTTTTATATTCATCAAGCCATAACCGTGTGAATCAGACGACTTTTTTGTGGATCTAATTCTATTACCTTTGAATACTATATCATTTACTTTTGTATTATAAATTTCAATAAAAAGCATAGAATTAACTCTAAATATTCTAAGATTAATATATGCCTCCAGATTAAAGTCGAGTGAAAGACCACATGCGCTAATAGCATTATCCAAAGCATTTGCAAAAATTGTACAGGTATCTTTATATGAGATAAAAGATAATAAATTGTATTCAATATCAATTTCGAATTTTATGTTTAACTTTTGACATTGCTGTTCTTTTTCATATAATATTATATTTAAGACGTTATTATCACTTTTGTTAAGATTTTGAAATTTAGAATTATCAATTTCATTAATTAGATTTGAAATATATTCTTCCATATCAGAATTAGATTGTATTAAACTAGACAAGCATATAAGATGATTTTTAAAATCATGTGAAATTCTTCTAAGCTCCTGCAAGTTTTTTTCTTGTTGTTTATATGAGATCTCAGTCGTAATCTGTTGAGTACGCATTTTTTCAACTTCTTGTTCTAGAGCAGCTTTTTTATTAAATTCGTCATGAACAGCTAGGACTATAATATTAGCCATTCCCAATCCGGTAACCACTGCTACATAAATAACATTTGTAATAAATGTATCAGTATCATAGGAATTATTATGTAAATATAAAATATAATACATGCACCCAATGCTCGCAACAGGCAAAATCAATAAATATTTACTGAAAGATAGTATCTTTAATTTTTTCTTTTTTAAAAATTTTATTAGGTAAAATGAAATGAAAGAATAAATTATAACACTACTATCAATTAAAAATATTTGCAGGGTATTTGTTCCACGTAAATTGGGCGTATACTGTAATATGACGTTGCAAATGGCAATAGTCATGAATTCACAGAATATTACAACGGTAAAGGCTATAAGGGAAGTGACAAATATTGTTCTCCAATTGCCATTAAGTACAATTTTGCATCGGACGAATATAATTATCAGCATAAATATGGAGTTTAAAACTGAGATGTTAAAAGAATTAATTAAAAAAAGTAAAACCGCAGAAATAACAATTCCAGACAAATCTGATAATAAACTATTGACTTTTGGCTGAAAGAATACATTAGTAAATTTATAAGCAAAATAAAAATCTATAAAACACTTAACAAAGCTCAAAAAGTAGACCACAATATACATGTCAATTTTCATGATATTCACCAAAATATGTATGAAGCTTACTTTTGAAATCTTTAAAATATTTTCGCCCTAAAGTTATAGCAGTTCCATTGTTCATGATAATTTGATAGTTTTTAAAATATTTAATATAATTAATATTTACAATAAAACATTTATGTGGATACAAAAACATATTATTCGGCAATCTATTATACAAAGATACAAGAGTTTCCCAAGTTTCAATTGCATAATCACAAACATATATTGATCTTTTGCGAGAAAGTGACTCAATATAAATAATATCGTTTATGTTAATATAGTATTCACTATTGTTCGAAGTAATAGAGATTTTATCTGCTGAATGAACAACCTTTTTAAGAAAAGCATCCATCGTCTTCGTTATGTTTTCCTGGCTAATTGGTTTTACAAGATACCGGAAAGCACCAACCGTATAGCCCTCTATTGAAAACTCTTGTGACGATGTAATAAATACAATAATAGAATTATTGCCCATTTCTCTTAGTATCTTTCCATACTCTACTCCATTTTTCTCTGTATTAAGGTAAATATCTAAAAATAAAAGATCAAACCTTAAACTGCTTCGAAGTAAATTTTCAGGTGATGAGAACTCTTCTACTTGAAAATCAATATTTCTTTGAATGGAGTAAAAATTTAATTGATCTCTTAATTTCGTACGATGACTATTTTCATCATCACATATAGCTATTCTTACCATTTTTTTCCCCCTCGTACAGTTGACATACGCACACTTTGATAGACTGACTTCTAAAGTGTCACATCAGAAATCAGTCAATTTACTATCATTAAAAAGTACATAGCAATTGTTTTTCGTCAATCAATAAAAAGTACGACGAAGAGGATTATTTTAGTATATTTTTTAAGCAAAATCCCTCAAGTTTAGCATTTAGCAGAATGAAAAACTTTATAACCATCAGCAAGAAAGTGATCTTTACAAGAAGATGTCAGTCTTCAAGTTTTGGAGATGGTTCGCATTGCTATGCTGATCATCAAGGTGTAACCTGCCAAATCATCTTTGTTATTTTGTAAAGCTTCTTGTTATATCAACGCATTTCTCAATTATATGGGGCTAAATTCAAACAATAAAACAAGTAAATTCGACAAAATTAGTCTTATTTTTATTAGATATTGTGTAAAATTATGCAAATAACACGTTATATCTTAATTTTAATCCAAAATTACATAATATGCAAGTTTATTCTAAAAAAATGCAGAAATGCAGAAATGTAAGTAAGTTAAGCACCAATGTACAATTTACATTTAGTAGCAGAAATTGCATAGGTCATACTTGCGTAAAAAGCACAGGGAACACCCAGCGTATGACCGCTTGGCATCCCCTGTAAGCAAAAGCAGATTTCTCATGAGCTTGTACCAATTATAACGCTTATGGTATTATCCGCATCATCCGTTTTGCCGATCTTATCTGTAATTTTTTATCATTCCCAAATCCCAGGTAATCTGCTGGTATGGTCCTGATAAGTTATTCGTCCCTTGGATCAGAAAATCAACCCGGTTAATATCCTTAATCTCCATCTTCTGATTATAGCCGGCACGTATAAACTCACCGTGAGATACATTGTTGGTCCATCTATCGGCATTATATTTTAAGTTGCCTCGCCATGCCCACTTCTCAGCTACTCTGTTCCATGGACCTCCGGCACTGTAAGATTGCCATAATTCATAGTACCGGCCATCTTTCATATCTTCGATTGCAAGGTAATATTTGCCATCTGCTAAGGATTTATAGATATTTGCTCCCTCAAAAGTATCTGATATGGCTACGGAAGCAGAACCCCAGCCTGATGGGAATCTGTAAAGTGGTGTTTTTCGTACATATAATCTATGTGAATTGTCACTTGGAGTATTATACATATAAGCATAGGAATCATCACATATTACATAATAATCCCATCCCTTATTTCCATAGATACCAAAGGACTTTGGTCCTGACCAGGATCTGGGATCTGCTATATTTGTTGTTGTTGCATATGCTGCACCATGGATTCCATCCTGATATACCAGATACCATAACTTTTTAGGTTCAAAATAAAATACCTGTGGTGCACAAAAGTAGCTTTCCCCAATGGAACTCAAATAGGTGCGTGGGGCGTACTTAAGGCCTGAAATTGTAGATGCTGACGTATAAAGCATCTGCCAGCCGCCACTTTGATTGGCGCCAGTATAAAAGACATGATACTTCCCCCCATAATATACAATGGTAGGATCTTTTGCACCATAAAAATCATAGGGCTTTGCTTGTCCATGATAAATAACCCTCTCATCTACATACCATGTGGGATTTGAAACTGCGGTTGCACTTAATGACTTATTCATAAAATACTCTCTCCCTATATATCTTTTTACTGCCCTTACCCATTCGTATCTTCTTACGGATGTCCCATAAATCTCTTACATCTGTAATTTACCGCCTCCCCTACTATCATATGCACCTAGTAAAGTAATTGCTCCCCCACCCATGATTTAGCAAAAATAATGATATGACAGTAAAAATGTGGTATACTCTAAGTACATAGTCAAATCGTATTATACTAATATCGAAAAGACAGGAGAAAGAAAATGGAATTAAAACAAAAACATTTATTCCCTATTTGGTTCTTGCTCGCAATACTGTTTATCTTGAATGCAGTCCCAGTATTTGCCGCAGAGGATGCAATCCCATCGATCCGTGTGGAGGTCAATCTTCAGAGTGATGGTTCCGCAGCCATAACGGAAATCTGGGATGTACGCGGTGTAACAAGCGGCACAGAATATTACAAGGCGTTGAATAACTTGAATGAAATGAGTGTTCATTCTCTAATTGTATCGGATGAATCTGGCCAGCAATACAAGACTCTGGATAACTGGGATACCAAACGCTCAAAAGACGAAAAGTCCGGCACCTGCGGCATTTTAAAAACCTCGAAAGGATACGAACTTTGCTGGGGCATTGGAAGTTATGGTGACCATCAATATACCATTCAATATACGCTTGAGGGATTGGTAAAAGATTACGGTGACTACGCAGGATTTTATCATCAATTTCTATCCGAACTTTCCAGTGCTCCGGGATCGGCTTATATTCGGATCCGGATGCCGGATGTACCGTTAACGGCTGACAATGCCCGTATCTGGGGTTATGGTTTTACTGGCGAAGTTACGATCGAAAACGATGGCAGTTTAACCGCTATTTCTACAAAAGCTTTAAAAAATAATGATTACGCAAATGTACTCTGCCGTTTTGACCGAAGCTTGTTCCCCAAGGCCTCAGCGGGCAGCATATCCTTTGAAAAATTGCAGGAATCTGCGGATAATAAAAACTCAAATACGGTCATGTATATTATTTTTGCTGTATCGGCAGTCGCCATTGTTGGGTCTATCATTTTACTTATCTTTTTTTATTCTCGGTTCAAACTGGCCGACGGAACAATTGTGCGGCTTCCAGGTATGAAACACATAGACAAAAACTGGGCGATCCCTTTTGGAGGAAGCATTCCATCTGTATATTCCACGATACTGCTTCTGCGCAATGGCATTCCCTACGATGCGCTTATGGGTGCGTATCTCATTCGCTGGCAGGAAGCGGGATACATTCACATTGAAATGCGTGACCATGATCAAAACGGTAAAAAATCCAAAAATGAAGAAGCAATCCTATTCAGTCCAGACAAACCAGCCGGACCTGGAGTGGAGTATTCGCTATACTTAATCTTAACCGGATTTGCCGATGAAAGCGGCATTCTTTGGGTGTCAGACATGAAAGATCAAGCAGAGAAAATTTCAGAAAAACTAACTGCTTGGGCAGAAAGAGTGAAACTTGACGGTAATAATGAATTAATCCGTATAAATGCAGCAGCAACTGACATAAAAGGTTCCATACGGTTTACAGCTTCGGGTTTTGAACAAGCGATACGGACACTTGGCTTTCAAAAATATCTCAAAGATATGCGTAGTCAAGACACAGATCAGGCATCGAATGAAGCTCTTTGGGGTGATTATCTTGTGTTTGCCACCCTGTTTCAAATTGGAGAACAAGTATTGGATCGTATGAAATCCCTTGATCCCAAACAGTTTAATTCCTTCTCTGGCATGTACGGCTGCTCCCCTCTCAGTATGATCTACTTAATGACTATGACTAACCACGTTACCAGCGCTGCTGCGCCAAAGTCAAATATTGCTGGGACTGGGGGAGGCGTAAGTTCTTCTGGTGGCGGTGGATTTTCAGGTGGAGGCGGCGGAGGCAGCCGGTAATGTGACGCACAAGCCAAATAAAAATGACGCCGCCCGGACCTTCTGGTACCCTGGCGGCATCATCTAAATAAATAACCTAATGTCTCCCGATCATTCCCCTCTCTTAACCGGCAGCCATACCTCAAATTTGAAATCAGCTGCTCCTCTGTTCCCCTGATTTGGAAAACACTCAATACCCACAGTCAATGATGGGGATTGAATTTCTTATATTCACTATCTAACATTGCGTATAGATAGGTATCACTCCAAATAGGATCTTTGTTTTTATCTTTTTTGAAATAAATGTTTTTTAATAGACAGCCTTCTCTTCTCATATTAAGACGTTCAAGAAGTTTCCATGAACTCTCATTTAAGGGGTTACATTCAGCCATTACTCTATGTGCCTTTCGAGTTTCAAACGCATACTTTAAAAATTCACGACATGCCTCTGTGGCATATCCTTTTCCCCAATAGCTTGAATTAAAAACGTATCCGATTTCGTATGTAGAAAAATCATCGGGTCCATTCTGATCAAAATATATATTACCAACTAATTTTTTCGTTTCTTTTAGGCATACCGCCCAGAAAAAATTAGATTTGGATCTGTATATAACTTCTTCCTTACTTGCATCCTCTGTATACACCTCATATGGTTCATATTTTACAACATCTTCATTAGAGAGATATTCATGTAAATCTTTCCAATCATCCTCCTTATATCTTCTGATTATCAGCCTTTCTGTGCTAAAACAATCCATAAGAAACAGCTCCTTCTTTTTATCTATTGACACAACATATTATTTATTCTATCATAAAATCATCTTCATGTGAAATCTATTTCATATTTAAAGTACCAATGGAATATTTATCCTGTTTTTTAACCAAAGCTTTGGAGGATTGATAAAGTGAATGAACAAATTATAATAACTATAGTAACGGCAATCGCAATAGTATCTACATTGTGGCTTTATATATATGGAGAGCTATTAGATCGTAAGCTATAAATATCAGCCTAATTGTCTTACTATACAGACTAAACTGACATTACACACTTGCTAGCGTTTTGTAGATAACGCCTATCTTATCAATGTTAATTTCTGCTCGCCCGAAGAAGCCAGCAATATAGGTTCCTGTAGGTGCGGTCAGAGTAAGTGCTGTTCCACTTTTTACTCCATTTTCCAAAACACGGCCCTTGTTTGTTGTCAGTCCCAGATAGAATATCCTGTCTGCTCCCTTATACGTATTTTTATAAATAACCGCCTTTGTGATATACTCATCGTTATTTAATTCTAATCTCTTCTCAGTCCCGCCAGTTCCACCATTGCTGAGTACCGTACCATCCGCATAGGTCATAGAAATTGCATCCACTCGGTTTTCTCCCCTTACAGCAACGGATACAGGCTTGCTAATCATTGGTGCTGTATTTCTTAGAAAATTAAAAGCGATTCCACCAGTTCCTCCCCATAAATCGCTATAAGTCAAACTATCATTACTGGTATAGGTGAAATTGGAACTGATGGGGTAATGATCGGAAAGCTGGTTTCCCTCGGAATCCGTAAAATATGTATTTTCAACCTGGTAAGAAGTAGGATTTAACGTAATGCCTGCACCACTTCGATAGAAAATCTTATCCACAACTTCATTGTCGGCACTTGTCTCGCCAGGCCTACCTAATAAGGCTTCTTCTCCCATTTCTGGATAACTTCCATTCCTTATTTTTTCGATCCAGACATCCTTCATATCCAACCGATCAACTAATAAGGTTTTTAAATTATCCTCAGTTCTGGTATATCTGCAATTCGTATCTCCAAAAACAATAACTGCATGTCCCTGTGAATATTGTTCAATATAGGTAGCAAGCTGATTTAAATTGCTACGTCTTGCCGCTTCCGATTTTGGATCAGTATCTGCATCCGCGTGTAGATTATAAACGTCTATGTAAACTCCTTCTGCTACTTTAACTTGATTGTACAGGAACCCCTTTGGAGTCAACTCATCGCTACCACGATCAAACAAACCATAACGGTCTATCCATGTCTCCCGATCTATATCTTCAAAAGAAAAATCGGATAAAAAATTCAACCCATCTCCAATTCCTGCTCCTCCTGAAGTGGGGGTTCTATATGTATGTGTGTCATTTGCATAAAGGGAAGCGTGATAATTGAAGTCTTCCTGTACGTTTACTAAATCGTAGGAATAAAGTTTTGTTCCGATTTGGGGAATGTAATTCTTAGGGTCTCCACTACTTGAAAACATGTCTGGCAATCCTCCGATATTATAAGAAAGAATGCTGAATGTACCTGTGGAAGTGCTTTTGGCACTTACGCGAATGGAATTATTTGCAATTATAAGAGTGGTTACAAGTCCCAGAATAGAAAAAATGAGAATTTTATTCTTAAGTTTTGACATAATGAATCATCTCCTTTTATTTTTATAATTAACTAATTACTAATATTAGTTTCTCACTTTATTATAAAATTGTCAATTAATACCCGTTTGTCTATCGCATAATCTGTATATTTTATTTTTACCTTCCTATCTCAGACGATTGACAGCCGACCGATGGTCGCTTATAATAAAGTCAAGAAGCGAACGCGGGTCGATACAGGAGGTAATACGTATGCCAAAGGGTATTATTCTAACATCAGAACAACAAGTAAAACGCCGCCTTGACATTATGAAAGTAGCGTTGGAGCTCTTTTACGTGAAAGGAATCGAGAAAACATCAATGAGGGAAATTGCTGAACTGGCAGGGTTAGGAAAATCAAGTCTTTATGATTTCTTTGAATCAAAAGATGAAATTGTGGTATTTGCGATTGAAGATCAAGTGAAGAATGCGATTACAACAGTACAAGAGATTATCAATGCCAATCTTCTCCCAGAGCAATCTTTAAGGGAAATCATGAAGATCACTCTTGCCTATTCAAAAGGAAATACCATTCTATTTATGTGGCTGGGGGCAAAAGCATATTTTCTAGATGGGATTTACCAGAAGCGGATTAGAAACGTACGTCATAGTTACCAGGATATTGTACAGTCGGTAATTGAACAAGGGATTAAGGAGGGATTTTTTCGGGTAGCAGATGTGGAACTGGCATCACGACTGCTGATTAATTCAATGCTTTCTATTACTTATACATCCCGTCCATCTCATAGTATGGAAGAAATGCTCAATGAAGCAGTCAATATCTTTTTACACGGAATCACTGTTTAAAGGGAGGTGTCTGATATGACTTATATTGTATCAATGAAACATCACAATACAACAATTGAAACCGTAGGTGGCAAGGGAATGTCCCTGTCGAAAATGCGGGCAGCCGGATTGCCAGTTCCAGATGGGTTTCATATTACTACCGAGGCCTACCGGCTTTTTGTTCACGCAAATAAAATTCAGCCACATATTATCGAAGCCTTCCATGGACTTGACCCCAGTAATACGGCAAAGCTGGAAGCAGCCTCCCTGCAGATCAGCAATTTATTTGCAAAGGGTAAAATGACTGATCAGCTAAAAAAAGAGATTATATCTGCCTATCAAAAGCTAGGCAATGTAGCGGTTGCCGTTCGGTCGTCGGCTACTGCCGAAGATTTGCCCGGCGCATCTTTTGCCGGGCAGCAAGATACTTATTTAAATATACAAGGCGAAAATGAAGTTCTTACGGCCATAAAGCGTTGCTGGGCCTCTTTATGGACGGCCCGTGCGATCTCTTATCGTTTGATCAATCATATTGATCAGGCTACAGTTGCACTTGCCGTCACCGTTCAAAAACTAATTTTTTCAGATACTGCAGGTGTTTTATTTACGGTCAATCCAGTAAACGGAAATCGAGATGAAATACTCATCAATGCCACTTGGGGACTGGGTGAAGCGATGGTATCCGGTCTGGTCACTCCAGATACCATCGTTGTTTCCAAGACTTCTGAGAAAATTACTGGGTATGAGACTGCAGACAAACAATTTATGACAATCCGTAGTACAAAAGGGACCAAAGAGGTACCAGTCGCTTTCCCGTTACGTCAGAAACCAGCTCTCACTATTGCACAAGTCAAGGTATTGACAGCGCTTGGAAAAACAATCGAACAATTCTATCAGATGCCGATGGATGTGGAATGGGCTTTGGAAAAAAATCAGATGTATATCGTTCAGGCCCGTCCAATCACAGTACTGCCTCCCAATTGGAAACCTCTCGAAAAAGGAGTGATCTACACCAAGGGCAGTTTAGCAGAACATATCCCCAGTCCCGCTACTCCTTTATTTGCAACTCTGGGAATGGATCTAATGAATCAGGCGACTCTTATTCTATGGAACCATATGTTTGAACATAGCACCAAAAAGTTATGGCCCACGCATGGTGCATACGTCACGATTAATGGATATACCTATCTGTCCTGCAGATTTAAGCCACTGCTTCTGATTACAAAATCTTTCTCCCCAAAATCCATACGCCGTACCTATAAAAAGAGTGTGGAAAGATCGAATAAAGCACGAAAGGATTTTGCAAAGGTCGTTACGGAATGGGAAAATAAATCAATGGAAGCCTTGAGCTCAGAACAACTGCTGGGTGGAATCCGAACCGTTTTCGGAGCAGCCTGTACCTATTTTACAAACATTCAGCTCTGCTTACCTGCAGCGCTTACAAGTGAAGCAATATTAACAAAATTATTTAAAGGTACGGCTGCCAAAGCTGGCGTACCTGATATTTCAGTACTTTTATTGGGAATGGACACAATTGCTTTGCAGGCAGAGAAATCGTTGTATAAAATTGCCAAGTACGCCTCCCAATCCCCGGATTTAATCAACTATCTTAAAAACACTTCGTCAACCAATGTTAGCAAGCAGTTCTCAGCTGATACCCCACCTTCAATGATCTCAGATGAGCTGTGGACGCAATGGAAAAAACAGTTACAAATGTATTTTATAAATTATGGCCGAACCGCCTATGAATTTGATTTTTCCAATCCCACCCCTCAGGAAGTACTCACTCCTTCCTTTGAATCAATTAAAACCTTTGCTGCCGATCGGGGAGAAAGCCCCTTCGCGCGTCAGGCTGAGGCTAAAAGCCGGCGAAATGAAGCTGAAAAAACAATTTTAAAACACCTTCACGGTCCCCGAAGAAAGTTGTTTTTTAGACTGTTAAGTTGGGCACAGGCAACCGCACCTATGAGAGAGGACGCCATCTTCTCAATGGGAATGGGGCACCCGGTAATTCGCAGAATGCTAAAAGAGATTGCACAGCGGCTGATGAAAAAAGGGGCACTCTCACAGTCTGAAGAAATCTACTGGCTCTACGAGACGGAATTGACAGATCTGGTAAAACGACTGGACCTTGGTGAGACATTGCAAAATCTGACCCGTGCAATTCCCGAACGTCGGGAAGAATGGAAAAGGAGTCAAAGCTATACATCTCCCCCAGAAATCCCAGAAAGGAAAAAGAAAAAATCTCATTGTAATTTGGAAAAACCAGAAATGATTGATGGCAATACAGTTCTTTATGGAATCGGCACCAGTTTGGGAACTGTTACGGCTCCGGCCTGCGTTCTATACGGTCCGGCTGATTTTGTAAAGTTCCAGACTGGCGATATTTTGATAGCCGCAACTACCACACCAGCATGGACGCCACTATTTGCTTCTGCCAGTGCTGTTGTAACCGATATAGGAGGACCCCTAAGCCACTCCAGTATTGTCGCCCGTGAATATGGCATACCGGCGATTATGGCCACTCAGTTTGCAACCCGAAAAATTCAGACCGGACAAATCATCACCGTAGATGGGAAAACAGGGACGGTGATGATTCATGATAAATAACAGATCCTATTCGTACTACCTGCGGCATCAAATATACTGGGTCAGATTCTCGTGTTTTTCGTACTGCAGACTTTCTTTTACAGAGATAAGCGTTCCTGTCTCCTTATTATAAATCGGGTTCATACGTTTACAGCTTTCCATAAAATCCGAAAGACTGATATCGTCCGACTGGCTTCCACAAATACAAAGATATGCACAATCCCTGCTATCTGCCCGATATTCACACCCAGAAAGCTGATCTTCATATGGTTTTAGTTCTTCACTACACCAAATTGCAACATATCCTTTGGAGGCCTTTCCAAAAATCCAGTTTCCGGTAAATGTCTGTTCCTCAAACCGGCTTTCTGGCCAATACACATGGGTAAATGGAATGGGGTGATTTTCCGGGATCCGGTAAATTCCATAGAGGATATTTTTAACCTGTTTTAAAGCAGGCATCACTCCATTTCCAAACCAGTATCCAGGTCTTGTAGAGCAGGTCTCACAGCTGCCACCAGGATGATTAACAAATACCACTGCTGCCGGGTCTAAAGCCGCATACCACATATGCTGCTGATACCCATATACGCCAGGTTCAAATTGTGTAGTACCGTGAAAGCATTCATTTAAGGATTTCACATAAGCAAAGCTCCCCTTATCCGCCTGATCATTCCCATATAGATTTTCCCAGGATCTGGGCTCTCCTTCTCTTTTGGACTGTACGGAAGTTAGCATGTAATCCGCTGTTTTTTCCACACATATTCTGGCATTGCTTTCTCCATAAACCACAGATATAGGATTTTTCATAACCTCTTTTAAGCCTTCTGGTATCTTGTACTTACTGGTTGCAAGGAAAATAATCCACTCACTGAATCGGTCCGGTGCCTCCGGATCAATTAAATTCACAAGACTCTGGATATCCTGTGCATACGGATAGAGAACCTCCCTGTAAACCCGCCCCATAGGAGCAATGGAAACCCCTTGAAACGTCTGCAAAGACAGATCATAAAGCAGGCGGTCTGCTGCTTGTTTCGCCAAAGAAGAAAGCTCATCATCTGCAAAGTCAACTACATTTAAGATTGCAGCAAATGTAATGGGAGAATAGCCTCCGCTATGGAATTCATCAAAACCTTCTTTTATTGTCTCTTTCATCCAGTCGTAAATTCTTACACGGGCTGCTTCCTTCCTCTCTCTGCCAGTCTTTTGAGAACGTACAAAAATCTCATCCGGGTAGAAATCTCCTGCAATATAGGCACTGACAAAAAACATCAGTGAATGGTTTTCACTCCAGAAGCACATACCATCATTTCCCGCTTCGTCCATCCAATAACGATAATTTACCATCACTTCTTTGCAGCGTTTTGCCATCGCATGATCCATTTCATAGAGGCTGATAAAGCGTACCAGTGCACAGGTCAGAAAATCAGAGCAATCTCTTCTGGATTCGATCTGGTCCAGGGACTTATAGATTTCCTTTTCATCATCGGGATGGATCTTTTTAAGATAACGGCGAGCCAGTATCGGATACATGGAAAAGCTCTCTGTATCCCCTCTTGGTATCTGTAATACAGAAGCAATTCGGTCATAAATTCGTTTTTCATTCTCTTTTTCCTCTACCGTCTGGCTCCATACTGGTGAAAGAAGTTCCTGACGCTCAAAGTTTCTTACAAGCTGCTGATCATTCACAGTAACCGCCACTTTAAACCAAGGCAATTTCGGATTTAGATGAGCCTCTGTTTTGCCTTTTATCTCCTGATCGGTATACCGGTCTTTGTACTCCATAAAATCCACTGGTCTGGAATCATAAATCAACTGACTCCCTTCGGGAGCTTCTGCCGGGAAAATGATCGTTTCTCCCTTTAAGCTTATATTCGTAAGCCACTCTCCTGCTTCCGCACACGCACTGACCGCTACCGCTTCCGGAAGAGTCACTTGAAGCAAATCTCGTTCTTTTCCCTGAACCTGAATTCCGAACAGGGTCCTGGTATCTCTCACTCCCAGATTCTGAAGACGGACAAAAATCAAATTCTCTCCCTGATTCAGCTTCAAGCGGAGAGTCCCTCTGCTGATCGGTTTATAAACGGGTTTTTCAATTCCTCCACAGTAACTTCCGTTCACCCAGACATCAACAGCCCCATAGCTCCAAAGCCAGGCTTCTACTTCCAGGTCCCTTGGAGCATTTAAAACAGTGGCACCATGAAGTTCTATTTTTTTCAAGAGTGGGTAGAACGCTGACTGATCCACAAACCAGCTTCCGTAATTGTAATAATATTCCCAGGGAAGTCCCAGTGTACTGACCGCACCAGCACGAATCGTCCCCTGCGGCATCTGTGTATTGTGATCGAAGGCTTCTAGACGCATTGTTTTTTCACAGGCAAGCTGATCTTCTCCTGTCACTTGGCTGCAATAAGGAGTTTCCTTTTTCCCACTTACCAGATAATTCGTTATAAATCCATATTCATTTAAATTAAATATCATTTTGATACCTCTTTTCTTTTCTGATCTTACCCCTTAACGGCTCCTGCTGTCATTCCTCCCATAAACTGTTTGCTTGCCACAATATATACGAAGATAATAGGAATAATGGCTATGGCAGACCCTGCAAACAAGATATTCCATGCTGCTGCACCGTCTCCTGCATTCTGAAGCGCCACGACTCCTACCGTCAGCGGACGAAGCTTATCGTTAGTCATGGTAAAAATCAAAGGAAGGATATACTCGTTCCAGCCTCCACGGAAGGATAATAAGGCAACGCTTGCCAAAGCAGGCTTTAACACCGGAAGAATGACTCTGCTGTATATTCCGAAAAAGCTGCAACCATCCATCTTTGCGGCTTCATCAAGTTCCTTTGGAATGCTGTTCATAAATCCATGGATTAAGAAAATATAGATAGCCTGACTGCTTCCTGCCGATATAAGTATAATTGCAATCAGGGAATTATTCATATGAATCTTAACAGCCAGTTCAAACAAAGGGCGGAGGGAAGCACTTCCCACATTGATGAACATAAACATTACCATGGCATTGTAGATGAGACCTTTTAAACGGAATTCCTTTCTGGAAAAAACATAGCCTGCCATACTGCTTACAAGGATTGAAATTGCCATGACACCAAAACCGATGAAAAGGCTGTTCCCTGTATATCTGGAAAAGTTGGCCATTTTCCATGCCTGAATATAATTGTCTACAATAAATGTCTTTGGAATCAGGTTGAGTCCCCCCGCTACCAGCTCACTGTTGGTTTTAAAGGAACCAAATGCAATATAAACAACTGGATATACAGTAAATACTGCCAATATCGCAAGCAAGAGAAAAATTACTGCATTGATTAATTTTGTTTTATTTGATTCTACGGAATGACCCGCTCTTTCCTTTGCCATCCTTTCTCTCCCTCCTATGAAATGTCATCCATCTTTTTGCTGAAATTCAAGTAAATAACCGTGACAATTCCCACAATGAGAGCTGAGACGATGCTGAGTACAGAACCATATCCGATCTGAAGATGGGATGCTGCTGCCGAGGTTCCAAATACCATTTGGAAAATATAGGAAAACATGACATGCGTCCTGTTATTGGGACCGCCTCCTGTCAATACAAGAATGGATTGGTAATCTTTAAATGCAGTAGTGACTGCCAGCATAATTACAACCTTAAGCACAGGTCCAAGCATGGGAAGGGTAATCTTGAAAAATGTCTGAATTCCATTTGCACCATCAATTTGTGCACTCTCATAGACATCGGAAGGAATTCCTGTCAGACCGGAAATCAAAAGAATCATATAATTTCCAAATGCCCCCCAGACTGCGACAATTACCACGGCAATCATGGCTGTTTTACCACTTCCAAGCCAGTCAATTGGCTGTTTGATCATTCCCGCCGCCTGAAGAAAGCCGTTTAGTACCCCATTATAGGTCGCAAAAATAAAATACCAGATCAGGCTGTATACTGCAGAGCTAATTACTGTTGGCAGAAAATAGATGCCTTGTATCAGACCGCTGGCAAACCGTTTCCTCTGAAGAAGTACAGCCGTCATCAGAGAAAGGGGAAGGACAAACAGAAGCTTTAAAACAGCGTATTCAAACGTATGAAGAACACTTTTCCAGTAAATCCCATCGGTAGTTAATCGTTTAAAGTTATCAAATCCGATAAAATACGCTTTAAATCCATTATAATCATAAAAAACATAACGGATCAGCCATGCAAACGGATAGACGGACATGACCAGGATAAAAAAGATTGTGGGAAGAAGCATCAACCACATGGGAATATCCCCACGATCCCAGCTTTTTTTGAATCTTTGTCCCAAAGATTTTTTTGAATTCATACATCGCACTCCTTACTTTCATAAACTTGACCCTATGTCAAAAAAGCTGCTGCAAGACAGCAAATCTGTTCTGCAGCAGCCGTAATGCCAGTCCTATTTATCCAGATATTCCATAGTACCTGCATTCGGGTAAAGTGGATCATAATTCTTAATAACCAGACGTTTTGTCTTGCCCATCTTTACTTCTTTGTCCAGTGCATCGTTATAAGTCTGATTTAGTTTTGCGATGGTGTCATCGATAGAAGCACCATCTGGGAGACATGCATTCCATAATGCGTCTCTGTAATTTTCTCCGTCAGGAGTTACGGAAGGAGCCACCGGAAGCACTGCTTCATATTCTGCGCCAGCAAAATCTGCCATTCTGCCGATTTTAGTCTTGTCAATCATCTCTTCCATATATTGAGATATTGGAAGGGAATAGCCGCCTTCTAAATACCCCTTTAATACCGCTTCTGATCCAAAGTACTCAATTACTTCCCAGGCTTCCTTGGGATGCTCCGTAAAGGCACTCATCAGCCATCCGGTGTTGGGATTGCAGGCTTCACTTCCCTTAATCTTACCATCTAACGTTGGCAGCTGTGCAACTCCCCATTCGATCTTTGCAGGGAACTGTTCTGTCAAAACAGTAGCTTCTTGGGATGCATTTGCGTGAATTCCCACATGTCCCTCTGAAAATTGTACACGCACTGGGTCAATTTTCATGGAAGCAGATCCAGGGAATACGCTTTCATCTGAAAACATCTGACGAACAGTTTCAAGATATGGCTTAAAGCCGGAAAAATCATATTTACCTTCTTTGTAATTATAAGGAGTGATTCCACTCATTTCAGCAGAATGCTCTAACCAACGCTCGAACGGGCCGCTGGCACCAGGGAAAACAATTCCATAAAAATCACCAGCTCCTGCCTCTGTAATCTGTTTTGCAACTGCAGGAAGATCACTCAAATTTTTAGGAACCTCAATTCCCAGCTGATCGAATATCTCTTTGTTATAGATAAATCTAGAACCACTTCGTTTTCCGCCTGGTACCCAGTATATCTTGTCTCCCAGTACATTGCAGCCTTCGTATAAATGTTCCTCAACCTCATTGACCTTTTTAAATTCATCGGTCAGATAATCATTAATCGGCTGAATGATTCCATTTTCTGCAAAATTCTTAAAATCGGTGGCACTTACCTGCGTAAATAAATCAGGTGACTGCCCTGAATTTGCAGCCATGGAAATCAGATTCTCATAGTTTTCTGTCTGAACTACATAATCCAGTTCAATATGATCGTTTGTTTTGTTAAATTCATCTACAATCTTGTTCATATACTCCAGATCATGACGGTTGTTGGTCCATACGGTGATCTTCACCTTTTTAGAAGAAGATGCTTCTTTTTCTTCTCCCCCAGTAACCGTGGACTGTATCTCTTTCTCCTTACTTTCCGCAGTGTTTCCAGAAGAACATGCAGACAATGCCGATACCGCCATCATACCAGCAAGTCCAATCGCAACCAGTTTCTTAGACTTTCTCATAGTTTCCGCTCCCTTTCTATTTGTTTGATTTTTTTGATCCGATACTAATATAACATCATCATAATACAAATTCACCAATAAAAACACCACATTTTTTACTGTACATGTGACATTTTTTACTTTATTTTTTGTACATTTTGTTTTTCTTGATTTTAATTATGCACAATGCTATAATTGGTTTACCTAAACTACAGCCGCAAAAAGGAGACAGCTATGTATCCATTATCCATAATAACTCTGCTGATCGTGGACGATGAAGCAGAAATACGTTCTGGTCTGCGCTCTATTATTCCATGGGAAGACTATTCAATCTCTGTCATTAGCACAGCCGTTAACGGTGCAGAAGCACTGGATAAGATTCGCTACTATGAACCAGACATTGTAATCACAGATATTCAGATGCCAGGTATGAACGGTTTGGAACTGGTTCGGCGTGCCAAGGAGGAACAGTTTGACTGTTCTTTTGTTATTTTAAGCGGTTATGACGAATTTGAATATGCAAGAACTGCAATTAAATATGGGGTCAAAGAGTATTTACTCAAACCCATTTCCACTAGGGACTTAACTGAATTGATCCTGAATTTAAAAGAAGATATAGTAAGCAAACGTGGAATGCAGAGTGACCAGCTTTCCACGCTTTTAAAACTTAGAAAAGCACAGATTTCCCTGCGCAAGCAAAATTTGATCCCTCAGCTGCTGCGGGGTGAGCTAACTGCTTTGGAATTGAAAAAAATCATAGATAATTATGCACTTTCCATAAAGGACACAGAAAGCTGTGCCGTACTAATTCAGGCTTTTTCCTCTTATCGGTATGCAGACGAGAATGCCGAACTGACTCAGACTATGGACCCTTTAAGGGATTCCTTGGAGAAAGCGTTAAACGGAAGTCCCGCTCTGATTGCAGATTTTCCTCCTGCTGGACTGCTGCTTATCTTAAATCTTCCTATTCATTCTGATCCGTATGGAAATCTTAACCAACTTTTGGAAGAATATATAAAATCCACCGGCTTCGTTGATACTCTGCAAATTACTGCAGCGATTGGGAAATCCGTATCCTCTCTTTGCGAAATTCAGTCTTCGTTCCAAGATGCAAGACAAACGATAACCTGGCATATTTATCCAGAGACAGGTCCTGTTCTTGATTCTTCAGTCATTGATACCAAACAGCCACCTGTAATTATGCCAGGGGACGAAATTCTCGAAGCCATTTTAAAGAATAACAGAAAAAAACTTGAGGAACGGTTTAATCTGTATTTTGATAAATTGTTGTCACCGCAGACTCCTCCGCCTTCCTATTTATATAGTATGTGTAATTATCTGATCATCACCTTGCAAAGCCAGCTGACCCGTTATCTAGACGGACCTCCCAAAAGCTATACAGGCAATTCTTTTGCGGCTCTTTCCAGTTTAGACTCTCTTTTAGATATCCGAAGCTTTATGATAACGATTCTTTGTGGATTTGCAGAGGAATTGACGGTAATCCAGGCTGCAAAAAACGATCCTTTGATCGAAAAAGCAATCGACTATATTAATAAAAATTTATTGAAAAATCCAAAAACGGAAGATGTATGTAGTTATTTGGGATTAAGTAGAAGTTATTTCAGTACATATTTCAAAAACAAAACACAGCTGAATTTCCGGAATTATACACTGGATTTAAAAATCAATTATGCGCAAGCGCAATTAAAATTTCCAGAACATTCCCCTAGTGAAGTATCTGTTCTTCTGGGATATGAGGATTACAGATCTTTCAGCAGAGCATTTAAGGCAAGAACCGGTCTTACTCCTTCCGAATATCAGAAACAGTACACAGCCGGAGAAAGGAACGGTCAATAATGAGACGTTTTGCCAATTTAAAGTTCCACTACCAATTGTTAATTGGTATGATTTTCATTACATCGGCTGCGCTCTTTTTGATCAGCCAGTTGTCCTATTCTTACTTTTACAACCGCAATACCAATGAAGTGCGAAAGAAAGAAAGCAGTTCCGTACAGATGGCCGCAGACTCCCTCTCCTCTCAGTTTAACTCTTTGTCTGCAGCTACCAATCATCTTCTGGTCAAGGAACCCTTTCCTAAGATGATTTCTGATATTAATAACAGGAATTTTACAGGCTATGCCAAATATTTTTCCTCGGCTACTGCTGCGACTGATTCCTTTCTTCAGAATCATAACATGGTGAACAACGTACTAATCTGTGGGGAGAACCACATTGTTTTCAGCCCCACTTCACTGGGAATTGGAAACCACTTTGAGCAGCTGTTTCCAGAAAACATCTGGCAATACACAAGTATCACTGTCCTGCCTACCCGTTTTAACACTATGTTTGGAAAAGATGGGGCGATTCCTATTGTTTATCCGGTTTCCAGAAATTTATCTTCGGGAAATTTAAGTTACCAGGATATCTCGGACAGCAGAAAAGCAAGATTTATACTTTTGATAGATACCAATCAGATCCGAGACTATTTTAACCGGATGTCCAACCGTTATACCTATTGCATGTATCTGGCAGATGAAAATGGCCATCCCCTTGATATAACTGGAAGCGAATATCCTGACGCATTTCAGCCTCAGATCCGCCAATGGATAGAAAAAAATCCTTCCGCACAGAGAGGCTTGGTTAAAATAAAGAATGAGGATCTATTTTTATCCATGAACTCCATCAAATTCTGCAATTTAAAAGTAGTCCACTTGACAAAAAAGGCGGCTCTTACCGGAGATATTAGGGAGCTCCGCTCGTTTTTTATTCTAGTATGGATTTCTTGTTTCTTTGCGGCCGTCTTATTAAGCCTCGCTCTTTCCGGTCTTCTTACCAGAAACTTAAAGGTGCTTGGTACAATAATCCGAAACATTAACGACAATACCTATACAACACGAAGGGAATTTGCTCATACGGATGAAATCAGCCTTCTGGGCGTACAGTTAAATCAGATGTACGATACCATAAAACTCCAGCTTTTACAGATTAAGAAAGAGGAACAAAAAAAGGCACTGGCAGAGATACAGATGATGTCGGAGCAGATTAACCCTCATTTTCTTTACAATACTCTGGAATGCATTCATTTTCAGATATTAAATGGTCATTCGGAGACTGCCGAAGCGATGCTTGAGAGCCTGGGGAAATATCTGCGAATTACCCTTAGTTTTGGTAAAACGCTCATCTCCGTTGAAAAAGAGGTGGAGCACGTCACTTCCTATTTGGAAATCATGAACCGCCATTCTTCTAATGGGATTCAAATGGAAGCAAAAATTGATCCGCTGTTAAAAGATTCCAAAATCATGAAGGTTCTGCTGCAGCCGCTGGCAGAAAATTGCATCCGCCACGGTTTTGGCGGTTTCGTTAATGGTTTCGGACCGGTTCCTCCACGAATTGATATTCAGATATCAGAGGCAGAAAACAACCGGATACGGATCGAAGTGATGGACAACGGGAAAGGGATTGATATTAAAGAGGCAACTGCCTGCATTACAGATAATTCTCCAGAGTCTCAAAGGCATTTTGGACTATCCAATATAAAAAAGAGATTGAAGGCATGTTATGGGGATTCTTTTGGCATATCATTTCTAAGCATCCCTTACTTAAAGAACAGCGTAATTATTGAAATTCCTAAGGATATTTAACCAAACACAAAAAAGCCCCCAGTCTTTGGGGGCATAGAAGCAATCGCCATACTAAACACCTGACTTTTTAATATAAACCACAATCAAAAAACCACATATTAATAAAGAATAGGCATTTGTCATAAAATAATTATTATAAAATATATTTACAAACTGCAAAATTGCACCTAGTACTGCGCTTCCAGCAAATATATAGTCATAAATATCTATTTTGGAGGCATCAAAAAATAGTATGTAACCTAGTAAACTATAAATCACTCCATTGGCATCGCTTTTTGTTATTAAATTAATGAATGCGTGAAAAAAAAGAATTACTAATATTAACAGAATAAACTTTCGATTGATTTTTATCATTTTTTCTCCTTTATCTAATTACATATGCCACTCTAACTAAACATAATACTTTGCCTGCGCCGTAAATAATTCATAGTACAATTTCTTTTTCTGCATAACCAGTTCTTCATGTGTACCTTCTTGTATGATACGCCCATCACAAAACACAAGGATACGATCACTAAATTTACAACTGGATAGACGATGTGATATAAAGATAATTCCTTTACTACTGGACAAATTCTGTACTTGCTGAAATATTTCGTACTCCATTTTAGGATCCAATGCAGACGTGGGTTCATCTAATATAATAATAGGCGTATTTTGATAAATTGCTCTTGCAATTGCAAGACGCTGCTTTTGCCCTCCTGATAAATCGATGCCTTCATTGTCAAATAACTTGGATACATTGGTAGCTTCTTTGTCATTTAATTCTTCTACAAAATCTTTTAGATTTACATCCTTCAAAGCACTCCTTAACTCATTTTCTATATACGGTTTTGACATCACTACATTTTCTTTTACGGAAGCTGCATATATTTGAAAATCTTGAAATACAGTTGATATCATTCTATAATATGCTGACTTTGGTATTTTTTTTATATCAATTCCATTTAATTTAATGACTCCTTTACTCGGTTCATATAGCCGAATCAGTAATTTTATAAAAGTTGTTTTCCCTGCTCCATTACGCCCTACAATAGATAAAGTCTCTTTCGAACTAATTTTAATATTGATATCTTTTAAGATGTATTCCTGCGTTTCATCATAGCGAAACCATACATTACTAAATTCAAAAATAATTTCGTTTAAATTAGCTTCCAGTCGTATAATCGTACTTTGTTTTTCTTTCTCCAATACGTTTTTGTATTTTTCGTAAAAGTCAAAATAGATACCGAAAAAATGAAAACTACGATTGATTTCCGTGTAATTACCAAACAGTTCCAATGAAATATTTACAAAATTTGTATATGCATTGGAATACAAAACAAAGTTACCAATCGATATTGCTCCCGTTATTGTTTTTAGAGCCAGATACATAAACATAACCGTATAATAAATCCCCTGAATCAAATCATTGAAAAATACATTTTTTGAACGAAGTCCAGCACGTTCTCTAAAGATATGATCTGAATATTCCTGGTATCGATCTGTATGATCGGTAATTAACTGTTTTGCGTCATATAACCTGATTTCTTTTCCAAAACTTACTTCTTTCATAATCTTTGTATAGTAATTAAACTCCCGATTATATTTGACCATCTGTGAGAAAAAAGGGACATCATAACTTGATTTCTTTTTTTCCAACATAATAAATAGCAATACAAAGATGGGTAAACAAATTGAGAATATCTGTCGGTTACTAATTAATATAGTCAAAATACCCATTAGTGATATGATGTTACTGGCAAACTTCATGCACGTTTGAGATGTCAAACTGATTCCATTCGACCAAAACAATAAACTTCGGTATGCATTTTCATACTCATCTAACATTTTAGAATTTTCCAGATAGGAAAAATTAATATGCATAACCAATTCCCCTAATTTTTCCTTCATTCGATATGTAGTTGCATATTCAATTTTTTGGAGGCTGGCATCGAACAAACTGATTGCATTTGTATAAACAAACGTTGCAAGTGCAAGAATGATAATATATCCAAGAATCCACTTGAAAGGTTTTACTTCAATTATAGAGTCAACAATTACTTTAGGTAGATATACAATAATAACAGGGTAAATACCCGCAAGAATGACATGCAAAAGCACCAAAACACGGTAGCGAATAGAATCGTCACTTAGTTCATGAAGAAGCCACATTAATGTCCGTAGATTCTTTTTTAAACCATCATGCATTACATTTTCCCTCTTCTCTGTAGTTCTTTGCCTGTAATTCAAATAACTGTTGATACTCTCCCTCCTCTTGCAATAAACTTTCATGAGTCCCATGTTGTATAACGTTCCCTTGATTTAGTACGTATATGGAATCACAAAATTTTGTACTTGCCAGACGATGTGTGATAAAAATTGCAGTTTTATTTTCTGTCATTTTATAAAATTCCCGATAAATCATATCTTCTGCCAGTGCATCTAAAGCCGCTGTTGGCTCATCAAATATAAAAATTTCTCTATCCTTGTATAATGTTCTAGCTAAAACCAGCCTCTGCTGCTGTCCCCCCGAAAATTGAACTCCTTCTAAATCCAACTGGTTCAGACAGCTAGTATCCAACTGCTTTGGTAACGTTGCAATCTTTTCTTTTAAACCAACCTTTTTCAGTGCTTCCCATATTAGCCTTTCATTTGCCTCCTCTTTGGGACGCAATGTAATATTTTCTTTTACAGAAAACGCAAACATAAATACTTCCTGGAACATCGGTGCAAAAAGCTGATATAACTCTTTTCTTTTGATTGTCTGAATATCTACTCCATTTAGCAATATTTTCCCTTGAGTCGGCTCATACAATCTGGCTAACAACTTTATCATCGTTGTTTTTCCTGCGCCATTTAAACCCGTAATTGCGATTTTATCACCTTTATGTATTTTTAAACACAAATTACTGATTACATCTTTTGTTTGGTTCGGATAATGAAAACTGATATGATCAAATTCAATCGTCCAATTACTTAAGTCAAAATCAGCAAGTGCATAGGTTCCTACATCCTTATTATCCATTTGGTCAAAAAATTGCATCAAATCATTTACATACATCCCATGATATTTAAACTCAATTGTGTCACCCATAAGTTGATTTAATGCTGTTGCAAACACTGAAGCCAGTCCAATATAAGTTAGATAGCTTCCTATATCAATTTTACCAGATAAAACAGAAACAGTTGTGGCTACATAAACAATAATAATCTGGATAAATGAAAGACAAGATACAAGCAGCTTAATGACTACTCCTTTATCTATTATTCGACTTTTTGTAATAATTAAAGTTTCTATCAACGCATGAAAATTATCTTTAATCCAGTTGTGAAACTGAAATATCCGAATTTCCTTTCCATAACGAAAATCACTCATTAAATCAAAGAAATATTCCGCTTTTCGTTCTGTAAATACACAGGATTCTACCAGTTCCTTTTCCTGTTTCTTTTTCCATTCATTTAATTTTCGATTCGATAAGACGATTGCCATAATGAATGGAACCAAGAGCGGTTGAAACGTTGCAAATGCAATCAAACTTACCAGACATGTAACAAAATGTCCTCCCATAAGAGTTAAACTTTTGACTGCCGCTTCCAATCCGGGGGAACAGCCTTTAACCGCTACATCAGACTTTTGGCTTTTGTCTAAAAAATCTGTAGACTCCAAATAATTATATGGCTGTCTCATAAATTCCCCACTCATCTCAGCTATGATTTTAAGCCTTAACCTCATATATGCTGCATTGCAGTATTCATTGGAAATGGAAGATAAAAATTTTGACATAATAATGACGAGCCCGAAAATAACTGTTGTTATCACAACCCTTTTCTTATCTGCCTGTACTCTCACCAGTTCTAAAATTAGTTTGGGAATGTATGTAAATGATATGATATACACAGTCGAGCTGATACTAGATAAGAGCATCAAAACATATAAAAATTTGTCATACTTTATAATTTTTTTGTGAATCCATAGAAAAACTTTACTTGTTCTCATATTGATTTCTTGTAGTGTATATCAAATGAATACATCTATTTTCCCTTTCTCTTCGATTTGTGCTTTATTGAAATATACATTATATAATATATATATCAATATTTTCATCATAATAACAATACTTATTTTATAATATATTGTAAAATAGTTCAATCAAATAGTTGCGATTTATTAATCGCATTTCATCCATTCATCTGCGGAAAGGCGAAACTCGTAAGAAGATATCTTTTTATCTAGGCTTTTAGCATAATAAGTTCCTTCTTGTTGAAACGCAAATCCACACTTCTCAATCATCCCCTTAGATGCTAAATTATTTTGAAAACAGCATGCCCATACATATGAAATTCCATGGTTAAAGAGATGATCCAAAACTGCTTTTATAGCTTCTGTCATAATACCCTTTCGATGAAAAGTACAATTTAAAACGCATCCCAGTTCACTCGTATCCTCACGTCCGTCTTCTGAGTCCTCATCAATAGAAATGTGTCCAATTACTTTTCCGCCCTCATACCAAACTATTGCCAATTTTTGTCTATTTGCTATCCATTCGGAAAGGATTTTCTTAGTTTCCACTACTGATTTGTGAACGTGCCAGCCCGCCATTTCTCCAACACCTTCTTGGCTGCAATATTCGAAAACATCGTTAATATCCTGTTCTGTAAACGGACGTAATTCTAAACGAGAAGTTACTATTTTCATATCTTTTACTCCTTTTAAAATGAACCGTATAGGACTATTGCAATTTTTTACTTAAACACCTCTGTTCCTTCCTGATTCTGTGATGTGCAAAAACATAAACAATAAAGCTGATTAGTAACGGAAAATAAAAATTAATAATTCTGCTTAAGATCATAGCGGATGGGAGCTGCTCACCTGAATAAAACTGACCAAACATATTTAAAAAAGCTTTTTCTGCAATTCCAACTGACCCCGGAAGGGGGACTGCGGCAACTGCAATATTAATAAAAGATTGACCAGCCATTAGATCAAAGCAATCATACTTCCTGTAACCAAAGCTTAAATAAACTAAATAAGCGACAAGGCAGTAAGCACTCCATTGAAATATAGAAACGACAAACACTTTTAGAAACAGGTCTGGATTTTTTAAAATCAGTCTCGATTTTTCACGATAAGATATAATTAAAATATCCAGCTTTTCTTTTATTTCCTTCGGTTTTTTAAAGAGGTGAAGTTTTACACCAAGTTTTAATGCTAAGTCAATTAGAAGAGGTATGATTACTCTGGAAAACATCAATGCTGATAAAGCAACTGTCAGAAAAATCATAACAGAGGCTCCTGCAAATAAAATCCAGATAAACCAGTGTGCAGACTTGGCTAATATATAAAATCGTAGCACCGCAAATACTGCACCCATTAAGACAACAACAATCTGACTTACAAAAACCATAAAAAATATAGTGATAGCAGAGAAATCAACATGGATTTTATCTTTATTCATGTAGTACATCTGAGCAGGCTGCCCTCCGCATGCTCCCGGTGTTATTGCACTAAAATAATTTCCAATGTAAGTATAATCAATGCAGTTTTTATACGAAACAGCCTGCCGTAATCGATGCATAATTATATAAAAATTCATGGCCTGACACCCAGCACAAAAAAACATCAATGCAATTCCTGTAATAAGGTAAAAGAAATGAGCTCTTCCAACCGCTTTCATCAATTCTTTAATCGAATACTCTTTTAGTACAACTGTAACAGTAACTGCCATCAAAGAGGTTATAAATAAGATACTTCTCATCTGGTTTTTTTTACTGACTATTTTCTCCCTCATAATAAATGATCCTCATGTAAAAGTTGATATTTTTTATTATGACCAAGGCTCACGAATCCTATGTTAATTTTCTTCAATTTCTTTCGTTCTGCATACGCTCTCTCACTTGGCGCACGATTCACTCTCTGCAAGCTACCATCTACTACTGCACTTGTAGCTTCATCGATTATGAATATACAATACTACTAAAAACTACAATATAAAACTTTGATTCACCGCATTTTTCGACATTATATGCTAACAGTAGCTAAATTTTTTTATTTTAATAAAATATACCCCACTTATTTCGATTCAGTAGGGCAATTAATTATAGTGAAACCGTATATCGTAGTAAATGTAACGTTGGGATTTTGTTCAAACTCTGCAACTTTTTGATTGTCCGTAAAGCTTGAAAATATAATTCATTATTTTTTGAAAGAGCCTATTTCAATTAAGTTGCCTTCTGGATCTGCAATATAGCAGGTTCGTTGTCCCCACGGTTCTGTTGTAGGTTTCAAAAAAATCACTGCACCTTTTGAAATAACTTCGTTAAAGGTATCATCTACCGCAGCATAATTTTCAACACTAAGTGCAATTTCATAATGACCATTTATATCATTCGCATAAGAAAAAGATTTTTTTGTCATCTGTTCAAAATCACTTCTGCGGTAAAGCAAGAACAAAGTTCCATCCTTAATCAGATAGACATTATCTGTATTTACTTCTTCTTTAATTTCAAAACCAAGAACATCACGATAAAAGCTTACCATCACCGACATATCTTTTACAAAAATTCCAAAACCATCTAATTTCATAAGTTTTCTCCTCTTCTTTGGGGCATCTCTCCATGCTCATTCTTCCAATCTACACGCAGAGTATACCACTGTTAATTAGACAACAGCGTGTCATATTAAAGATACTGTTGCAAAGTTCTTTGGAGTTTTTCTTTTATTTGTAGGCGAATGTCTATGGGTTCTAATACCTCACAATGTTCACCAAAGGTAAATTCATCATAAACACGATAAGCCATTTCATTTGAAAATTTGAGTGCTATAGTTACAAAATCATCTTCAAACACTTGGCTTCCATTAAATATTTTTTCAGGTTTATTGCGTTCAAACTGTTCTTCCGTTACCATTAAATTCTTTATTCGTCTGAGTTTAAAGAAACGGTAATCATTTCTCTCTCGACAATATCCATAGAGATACGTTTTATTCAACACAAAATCAGGTAAAAGTGAGATTCCTCCCCCCTTACCTTTGGTCATATAAATAGGAATGCCTGCCGAGGACAAAAGCTCCACATCACGATAAATCGTACGGGGGGATACTTCAAAGTGTTTTGCCATCTCACCAGCGGTAACATTTTTTTTGTTTAAAAGTAAATACACCATTTCAAAAAGTCTATTAATTTGCATTTCTTTACACCTCTTACTTTATTATAAGAGGATAATATGACATCGGCAAGACATACTTAACTACAAATCACTTTATTGGGTTGAATTCCTAAATCTGTAAAATCTGTAATTTCACTTGTGTCAGGGGATTTCGTGGAATCCTGAACGATTTCATCCCATAGACTTTCTATCATTCAAAAGTTTAATCGTATTATAATACTTCATAAGGGTAACATTGTGCCCGCTCCTCCTATATGAGGGGCGGGCATTTGGCATCAGCGAAGTTTGTATGCCTCGTGGTAACCGGAAGCAACGGCCTGCTTGATTCTGCCGATGTGATTGGCATCCCCAATCACAATGACGTTTTTAAATTCTTTTTTTAGTTCAGCCGCCAGTTGATTAACGGGTTTTACCCCAAGGGAAAGTACGACGGCGTCAGCAATTAGCTTTTTTTCAGTTCCGTCTTTATCTTCTGTGATAACTCCGTCAGGTAAAATTTCAAGCAGTTTATGTCCGGGATAATATTCAGGATTGGAAGCACCCAGCTTTTTCTTAATATCAGTCAGTGGCTGCCAGTAAGCTCCTGGTCCTATCTCATCAGCCATATCCACAATTTCCAGAGTGTTGCCAGAACTTGCAAGCAGCTCTGCTGTTTCCATACCAGTTAGTCCAGAACCGATTACTGCGATTTTTTTGTTAGAAAATGATACTTTTCCGCTGAGAATCTCCTCTGGGGTATAGACATTGGAACTATTCACACCAGGGATAGATCCGGGGATAACTGACTTTGATCCTGTTGCAGCAAAGACAGCATAGGGGTTGAGTTTTTTGATTTCCTCTGCAGTGGCGGGTGTATTTAACCGTACGTTTACATTCAGCTTTTTAAACATGCTTTCGTAGTACTCACCCATCCAGCCCATTTTTTCTTTGCATGGTGGCTTTGAGCCAAGCCATACCTGACCACCAAGATGATCATTTGTTTCAAATAATGTAACGGCAAAGCCTCTCTGGGAAAGAGTCAGCGCGGCTTCCATGCCGGCAGGACCGGCTCCAATTACGGCAACACAGCGTCCGTTTCCGTTGTTTTCCATATCATTATAGAACCATTCATTTCCAGTACGGGGGTTGACAGAACAGTTAATGCCGTCAAACATTGTTTCCATACAATTAAGGCATGAGATACAGCGCCGGATCTCATCGGTGCGTCCGCTATTGGCTTTATTACACCATTCTGGATCTGCCAGCATTCCTCGGGCAATGGTCACTCCGTCTGTACGTCCCTGTGCAATGATAGTTTCCGCAAATTCCGGATTCCGGATAACCCCCACTGCAAACACGGGAACTTCAATTACTTTTTTTATCTCTTCCGCAAGATATACTTTCCAGCCTTCTGGATAGGATACTGGTTCCCAAGCTTCGTTCATGGTTTCATATACACCTGCAGATACATTTACGGCATCAATTCCAAACGGTACTAAATACTTAACAATCTCAATGGATTCCTCCAGTTTTAAACCTGTTTCGTTTTCTGGAATCGGGAATACAGAGCGCTCTAAAAATTCATCTGCTGATATTCTCAGCATAATCGGGTAGTCTCCCAGTCTCTCACGTATGCCTGTGACAATTTCCTGAATGATACGGGCACGTTTCTGAGGGCTGCCGCCGTATTTATCCGTTCTTTTATTGGTATAAGGGGAGAGGAACTGATTGAGCAAGTAACCATGTGCAGCGTGGATCTCAACTCCGTCAATTCCAGCTTTTTTACACCGCTCTGCACCGTCTACAAACTGTCTTACAAGCTCTTCTACCTGTTCGGTTGTCATCTCAAAGCAGGGCCAGTTTATAAGCAGGCTTTTCACACCGCTGGGGGTAGCACACATACCGCCTGGTACTGCGGTCTGGCGTCCTGGGTGGTGAAGCTGAACAAAGATGGCACCGTCATAGTAATGAATTGCATCGGCAAGTCTGGTAAGATCTGGAATATACTTATCATCCGTGACAGAGGTCTGGCGTTCGCCCATCATACCATGTTCATCATTTACACGGGTTACTTCGTTAACAATAAGACCGACCCCTCCCTTTGCACGGGCAGCATAGTATGCGATTTCCTTATCAGAGACAGTCTGATCCGGATTTGCGGTCATATTTCCCATTGCACCCATTACTACGCGGTTTTTGATTGTTAAAGAGCCTATTCTTAAAGGAGAAAATAAATTTGGATAGTTCATAATAAATCCTTTCTGTTCGTTTTACTGGTAACAGTCGTAAACATTTGCCATCATATCCGTAATAATGGCTTCATCCTGAGGAACAATACATCCCATGCGCATCATCTCGCTGAGAGCGTAGTTAACGGTGGATAAAACCTGCTCTCTGGTGATTCCAAGGTCTTTCATGGAAGGAATTCCGATTCTGCGGTTGAATGATCGGACTGCATCTGCAAGCTTTGTAGGAAGCTCTTCCTCAGAGGAAATCTTCAGTTCAAATATTTCTGCAACCTTGCGGTAGATTCCCGGTCTGGCACCAGCAACCAATTCGATGACAGAGGGGGTTACCAGTGCACAGCCTATTCCATGAGGAATTTGTAATCTTGCACCCAGTGCATGCGCCATGGCATGTCCTACATTTACCTGGGAATCCTGAAAGGCGATTCCGGCAAAGTTGCTGGCTATGGCCAGATTATAACGGGCCTCTTTGCAATCTGGTTCTTCAACCGCCACAGGCAGCCATTTGTAGATTCGTTCCATGCTGTTGAGGGCTAATGTATCTGAATGTGGATTTGGCATTGCGTTGCAGAGACATTCGTTGCAGTGGGAAAATGCATCCATACCGGTGTAGGCAGTAATTGTTTTTCCAAGTCCCAATGTTAAATCAGGATCAACCACAGCAGCGTTTGCCCATACGATACAGCCGCACTTCTGATGTGTGTCGGTATCTGTGATAACTGCAACAAAAGTAGATTCTGATCCGGTTCCGGAGGTTGTCGGAATCATAAGTGATTTAAGGGCTGGATTTAATGCGATCGGATTCGCCGGATCAAAATGTATCATCTTTTTAAGATCAACGGTATCCTTATTTGTAAGATATAAAGCAATTCCTTTGGCTGTATCAAGGCTGGAACCGCCACCGCATCCAATGATCCCATCAGTACCTGTACTTTCTGCAAGCTTTGCGCCTTCTATAACCGTTGTGTCGGGGGCATCCATTTTTACTCCGTCATAAACGCTGACTGTTATTCCGCTCTTTAAAAGGCTGTCTATGACTTTCTGGGGAATTCCTGTATCAACAATTGTTTTTTCTGTTACCACGAGTACTTTTGTCATCCCTAATTCTTTTGCTATGGTACCTGTGTTGTTCACTTCTCCTGAACCAAAATAAACCGGGCATAATTGTGAATATCTTGACATTGTGACATCTCCTTATTATGATAGTAGTATAAAATCTTTGTTACGATTATAACGATTTCTCTACTCAGTGTAACAATTATATCAAGTGCCTGCAATGGTACAGATTATGAAAATTGTCACTGGTAATTGTCATTATAAGATAAGCGACCTTTGTCTTAATCAGACAAACGCCCCTTATGCAATTTGTTGAAATTTCACAACCAGATGCCACATATGTGTGATAAAATTGATAAATATGGAGATTCGATTAACAGACGAAAAAGAAAGGCGATGACAATTTATGCGGACGAAACCTGAAACCGGAAAAAATAACGAGGATTTTATCAATAAGCTTCTTGATGTATCCAACAGTAGTCAAAACATACAGCTGCTGCTGGATATTGGATATCAGGAGCTTGGTAACCCTCTTCTGCTGGTTGACGTTGCCCTTTGTTTTGTTGCACAGACTGGAGGGGGACTCATCACAGATGAACCACTTTGGGACTGGACACTTTCCAAAGGCTATGTAACAGAAGAATACGTAAAATATGTATTAAGCGGCGATAATACGGAGTATGATCTCGGCGAGGATTGGTCGACGGGGGATTCCAGACTTATCTGGCAGGATGGCCTTCTTCATCACAGACAGCTGGTAGGTAAAATCAACAGAAACGGAATACCCATCGGTTATTTGAAGCTATTGGAATACAACCAGCCAATAACCGATGAAGCAGTGAACAGGTTGAAAATATTATGTAAATTTCTTGCAATTTGTATGAATGCTTCCATAGGAACATCGGATCAGGAAAATTCACTGATTGATACTCTCCTAACCTCTATGCTCACCCAGCGCTTGTATGACAAATATGCAATTGACGAAAGAGTAAACCGCTTTGGACTAAAGTTATATGAGAATCTTTCCGTAATTGTACTGGGAACCAGAGGACTGGTCACGGATAAAATCTATTTTATAAAGAAAAAAATGAAGAATTTTTTAAATCGGGAGACGGTCATCACGTTTAAGGGTAATCTGGTTATTCTTTATGACTGCAAAACAAAAGTCCTGTTTACTAAAAATGAATTGATTCATCTGGAAAAATTATGCACCGATTATGATATAAAAGCTGGCATAAGCAATTCATTTAAAGAAATTTATAAATTCGAATTGTTTTACCGACAGGCATTGACAGCGTTGGAACTTAGTACGGAAACAAATAGTAAAGAGCGAGCCGCGTACTATGATGAATTCTGCGTTCATCATATGGTAAGACTGTTTTCAGAGCACAGTGACCCGATGGTATTAATTCATTCTTCTATTAAGTTTTTAAAAGAACATGATAAAGAAAATAGCAGTGAATTATGTCCCACTTTAAAAGCGTACATAAAATACAATCAGGATTTGCAGTTGACTTCATCATCTCTGCATATTCATTATAATACTTTAAAATACCGGATCAACAAGATCATAGAACTCACTGATCTGGCTTTTTCAGATAAAACAATTTTTCGTCTGCATTTGTCATTTCTCGTATCTGATTATCTGACTGAAACAGGTAAATCCAATATTTAACATCTGCTGTCAGTGAAGCGATTAAAGTTGATAATATTCCATTAGCTCCGATGCAATTACAACAAGTCTTTCTTTTACAGCCTACTCCAATATCGGCTGAATGGAGGGGGTTACCATGCGTCTTATAACTTCAAATCAAGCTAAATGATGGTTGTGTTAATACAAAAAGAGCCATAATTGCTACATTAATATATTAACCAATGTCGTGTTTTACTATATTAATGTAAGCATCTCCTTCTGTATAGAATGAGATGTCTTTTGCATCCAAAGGTGTATAAATAAGAGCAGACATAGCTTGCTCCCCGTCATTAACAAATAATTCCGCTGAAAATTTATCCAAAAGAAGCCTAACCTTTATTTTATGTTTTCTATCTGCAACATACATGCTTCTTTTATGTATCATATCTTTCCTTGTACCTGAGTATTCTCTATTTATACTTACTTTGTTTTCCTCTGCCTTATACTCAATAATGGTTTGAAATTCTTTATTTTTTGCAAAAGCTATTGTAAACACCTTAAAATCTCCTCCGGTAACTTCCACTGTCAGGTCGATACAACGCCCTGCAACTTTCTCCAACGTCATATCACCATGGATATTTAAATCATGAAAAGTTACTGTTTGTTTATAATACTGCGCTAGCTCCCTAACCGGATTTTGAATTAGTTTCCCGCCCCTGATATTTAATTCTCTTGGAATCGTCATCATTCCTGACCACAAAAAATCACCGGGTACCAAATGATTTTCCCATGATTGCATCCACCCAATCATGATCCTTCTTCCATCCTCTGTTTCCAATGTCTGAGGTGCATAAAAATCAAGGCCGTATTCTATAGTCCCAACAGATTCTCTTTTAAATGACTGTCTGTCTGTCTCATAATTACCAATGAAGTATACAGTTCCATTTCCATTATGAAACTCCAATTCCTTAGCAATCATATCTTGAGGCGAAATCAAAAGTACCTGTTTTCCATCTAAGGCAAAAAAATCTGGGCATTCCCACATTTTACCATACTCATTTTTACAGCTGTCTAGGACGGTAATATAGTTCCAATCTGTCAGATTCTCAGTCCGAAACAATACTATTTGTCCGCTATCATCTGCGCTCCTGCTTCCAACCGCTGCATAAAAACTATTTTGTTCCTTCCATATCTTCGGATCTCTAAAGTCAGTTAAACTGCTGCCTTTTGGAAGTTGTTCATGCGTAATGACTGGATTTTTTTCGAGTTTTTCATAATCTTTTCCATCCCCAACCGCGATACACTGTGTCTGAAAAATAACAGAAGAACCGTCTTCTCTCTTTTTTTCCTGCACTCCCGTGTACATGAGCACATGCTTTTCTTCATATTCCAAAGCACTGCCTGAGAAACAGCCTTGGGCATCATATTCCCTATCAGGAGCTAATGCCGTCTGTAATTGCTCCCATTTTATTAAATCTTTGGATTTACTGTGTCCCCAGTGCATTAGCCCGTTTCTTACCTCAAAGGGATTGTATTGATAAAACAGATGATACTCCCCCTTATAAACAGAAAATCCATTGGGGTCATTAATCCAGCCAACCGGAGCACTTACATGAAAAGAAGGTCTTTGCTCCTGTGGAATCTCCCTACCCATTATCTGTTCATATTCTCTGGCCTTTTCTAACTTCTCTTTATTTACTTCCACTATTTCTTTCCTCCTAGTAATATTCATCGGTATTATTTTTGTATTTTTTCCAATAGTTCATCTATTTCGACTTTATCCGGCATCACACACAAAGCCCCAGGTTTCGTTGTGATAATAGCCGCACCTGCACCTGCATGGCATAATAACTCTTGTAATTTTACTTCATTTAAATGATCTAATCCATATTCCAAAATATAGTGAATTGCAATTCCGTTAAAGGTGTCACCTGCCCCCGTGCAATCAATGGTATTACTTTGAATAAAAGCTTTTTGAAAGATACATTGTTTCTTATAATATGCATAGCTTCCTTCCATGCCCATTGTAGTCAGAATCAGCTTAATACCCGGATATTGCGTTTGAATCCTTTTAATACCTTCCTCAATTTCACTTGTATCAAATAAAAACTGAATCTCGTTATCGGATATTTTTAAGACATCACATTTTGACAGCCCATAGTGAATGGCCTCTTTCGCCATTTTTTCATCAGACCATAAGGGTAGTCTTAAGTTGGGATCAAAAGTAAGAATACAACCATTCTCTGACGCTATTTTAATTGCTTTTTGAGTCGCTTTTCTAACCCCTTCAGACGTCATGGATAACGTACCAAAATGAAATATCTTCGTCTTTGCAAAGATCTCTTCCCCAATCTCATTTTCTCTAAGCATCATATCAGCTCCGGGGTTTCGGTAAAAAGAAAAGTCTCTTTCTCCATTTTCCTTGTTTTGAACAAACGCTAATGTAGTAGGGATTTCCTCATCCATCACAAGAGCCTGTGTATCAATTCCCAAACTTGAAACCCTCTCTTTTAGCATGTGCCCGAAGGCATCATTTCCAACTTTTCCAATAAATGCGGTTTTTCTTCCAAGTTTTGTAAGTATTGCCAGCACATTACAGGGTGCCCCTCCGGGATTGGATTCAAAAAGAGAATTTCCTTGCTTACTTTTTCCATATACGGTAAAATCAATTAACAATTCCCCCAAGGCAATAACATCATAGGGTCTTTCTTGAAATTCCTTTTTCTTCATATTTCTTTCAACCTTTCATACATACGGGGTGATTTTTTAGTTAGCATAAAACATTTGAATATCTGAAAATCTAACATCACTCATTCCAAAAATTCCCCACCCATTACCAACTGCACGATAAATACGATTGCTTAATACCTTAGTATTATCGAGATAAATTACAATAATTTCATTTTCCACCACTACTTTTAAATCATATTTTTTTCCGGATTGAAATTTAAAATCCGAGTATGTAATTGGTTCCGCGCTAACCTCATCCGCTATAGATTTTTTATCATAGTGAATTTTCCCCAATTGTGTATCTAATAATATGGCATACGCCTCTTTAAAGTTTCCTGTATTGCCAAAATAAAATCCCCCACCCTTTTCAGATGCATCTTCAAAAGCAACCTTACACCTTAATAGCATGGTTGATGGTAAATTCCCAAAACTTACTCCTGCTATTTGATCCGTTTTTCCTTTCAGGATAAGGGAATTATCATCTTTCCAAGCCTTACCATAAAACGCTTCGTATGGAAGCTCTGCTTCTTTATTAAAGTACTCTTCCTCAAATTGGTGAGGTATCTTAGCCTTAAACGTACCGTCTTCGTTTTGTTCCAACTCATAGACGCATAAGTTTCCGGCCCAACTGTAGTCTTCCAAATCATCTTGATACTTTTTCCGGTCAATAAAACCAAACAGATACCGTTTCCCCTCATACTCCACTGTTTTTGCAGCATAATATGCATTTCCGTCCAGAACCGGATATTCGGGTTTAACCCATGGCCCCTCCATACTTTCACTCATTTGATAATAGGAAACGTTATTCCAGCTATAAAACAGATAATAGTACTTTCCCATTTTAAAAAAATCCGGACATTCAAGGAAATACAATTCTTTCTGCTCATAGAATGTCCCTTCCAATGACCATGTCGATAAATCTTTCGAAGTGTAAGAAAGGATTCTCCCTCCCTCTTCTCCTTCTTTTCTTGCAGATACTAACATTTGATAACACTGTTTTTCATCATTAAAAAACACGAAAGGATCCCTAAAATCATTACCGCTATAGCCAACAGGAGCCCAAAAGGTATCTTCCTGTATCTTTTCCCAGGTCACATTATCTTTACTTACTGCATGCATGATACATTCTTTATCTTTATTCACAGAAGGGTTTATGTCGTTATGTCCGGTATAGAAAAAATGGTATACTCCATCTGCTAAAATAAAGCTTCCCGTACCCACCGCCAGATCTAAATCTTTCAAATCACTTCCAAACGGAATAACCAATCCATCATCCTCATATCCATATAAATTCCTTGTAGAAAACTTATGGATAGGATGATATCCAACCCCGTTATTATCGGTATCATACAGGTAATACAACTGGAGTTTTTCACCGTCATTCAACGGCATGATATCACCCACCCACGCATTATTAGATTTTACAAACAACTTATACTCTTTTTCCTTATTTTCTACTTTTGATATTCCACTCAAATTCACCATTCTTTTGTCCACTGTTATTTGCTTCTCTTTTTCTGTATTTACATCTAAATTTCCCCCACACCACCATACGATTAGACACACCACAATTATAAAAAGAACCATTTTTCTCATACGATAAGTCCCCTTGGCTTTTAAAAAGGTGTTGTTATTTAAACCAACAACACCTTGCTCTATTTAATCAACCAAATATTTATCTAAATATGTTTGTTTCAATTGAAGATACTTTGACAAACCATAACCTTCCAGCTTTTCTAAATATGCATCCCATTCTTCATCAACACCACCGTTTAAAATCCACTCTGCTTTTTTTTGATTTGCATATTTATCAAGATCTGTTGTATATTGTGTAACCGTATCGGTATCTTCCTGACTCATGAATACATTCGGATATACATATTTTTCACTCATATCTTTGGTATAAATATCTTTAATCCAGTCTAATCTGTATTGTGCATCAGCCGGGGGAGTTACATAAGTTCCATAGTAACTGTTCAGGATTGCCAAAGGTCCCGCAACATTTTGTGCCTGCCTTACTTCAACCGGTGATTCACTTCCAAGATCCATATGCTGCAGCATACCGCTGTCTGTCATTTCAAAGATATTAAACTTATCTTTTTCTCCGTAAGTACCCCAATTGTTCTGTATGGATTGTAATGGTTCATACATCTGGTCAATCCATGCCGCTGCCAAAGCCGGATTTTTGCAGTTACTTGTCAGCACACTTCTTCCCCTGTCAAAACCACTTGTTGCACTGCTGCTTTGCCTCGGAACACTTACCGTACCTGTAGGACCTGCCAATGCCGGCAACGGAACATAATCATCCACATTTGCCGCGATATTAGCGCTATCCCATGAAAAAAACAATCCGTATCGTCCTGCTTTTCCTTTGGCTACAAAAGTGGACCAGTCTTGTGTAAATACCTCCGGATCAATCACTCCCTTTGTTTGCAATTCATGCAGCCAGTTAATTGCATCTTTATATCCATCCTGAGTCGCTGTGTAAATTACTTTTTTATCATTTGTTACTGCAATATGATCGGGAACATCACCAAATCCTTTTCCAAAAGCTCCCATTAAAAAGCTTACATCTTCATTTCCACCATTAATAATAAAGGACATCGGAATGGTATCACCATTTCCTGCCGGATCCTTTTCCTTAAAGGCAATCAAAACTTCTTCCAATTCAGCCGTGGTAGTTGGAACGTTTAATCCAAGTTCATCTAACCAGGTCTTATTAATAAATGGCATATCTCCTATTGTCTGTATCGCTTCTTTATCAGAACCCAACTGCTCAATCCAAGGGAATGCATAGACATGCCCATCAGTTGCTGTTATCATGGAACGATACTCCGGATTCTCATTGAGAATCGCTTTTAAATTTGGCATATTGTTGTCAATTAACTCTTCCACTGGGATAATTACACTTTGTTTTGCATAGCGAAGTAAATCATAGTCGCTCATGCCCGCATTAAATAATCCGTCCGGAAGACTCTTAGCCTGCGCCAATGCTAAATTTTTCTTGTCATTGAACTGATCCTCTACAAAACAGGTCCAGTCAATATGTACATTGGTTTTCTCCTCCAATCTTTGAAAAATAACTCTTTCATTCGGATTCTGAGTAGAATTTGCTGACGCATTGGTAATGAACGATAATGTAGCTGTATCTTTTAGCGGGAATGTAATGTCTACCGGATTTCCATCAGAACCCTTTCCTACCGCTTCTGCTTCTTTGCCCCCCTTACTCCCACAAGCTACTGCAGACAACGCAATACATAATACTAATAAGACTGACAATACTTTTTTCATTCTCTTTTTCATATTTCCTCTCCTTTTTGTTGTATGTAAATTTAATCTCAGCCCTTTACTGACCCCATCATAATTCCGCTGTCAAAATATTTTTGGAAGAAAGGGTACATGATCAGAAGCGGCAAACTGGATACCACAATCGTCGAATACTTTAATAATTCGGCTAATTTAGCCAACTCAGCGGTGCTCTGAATATCTGCTATCATACCTGTTTCCGGCGTATTCTGAATCAAAATAGAACGAAGTACTAATTGCAATGGCTGTAGTCTTGAATCATTTAAGTAAATCATTGCATCAAAATAACTGTTCCACATTCCAACAAACTGATATAGTGCCAAAACCGCAACTATCGGTTTGCAAACCGGTAACAGCACTTTAATGAAATGGACTAACTCCGAAGCGCCATCCACGCTAGAAGCTTCCCGTAATTCATCCGGAATGGACTGATAATAAGTTCTGGCCAAAATCATGTTCCAGACACTGAAAGCCCCCGGTAAGATGACTGCCCAAGGTGTATTAATTAATTGCAGGTTACCAATCACTAAATATGTAGGAATCAACCCACCGCCAAAAAACATTGTAATGATAAATATACTATTAAAGAACCCTTTCCCCACAAAGTCTTTTTTTGACATAGGATAAGCAGCCATAATCGTAACAAGTACTGAAATAAAGGTATAAGCCAACGAATAAATAGTCGAATTTATAAAACCGATCCAAATCATTTTGTTCGCCATAACTCTTTTATATGCAGTTAGGGTCCAAGTATTAAAGTCAAAACGAATCCCTTCATTCTGCAATACCGTCGGATCCATAAAGGATGCTGCCACCACATAGAGCAATGGGACAACAATGATTCCCACAAAAATTGCCAGTAAAATATAGCCAATTCCCAGTAAAGTTCGATCTGAAAAGGATAACTTATTAAATTTTCTTGTCTGCATAATTTCTCCTGTCCTCTATAGTCCCTGTCCGTCATTTAATTTAGCAACTATTTTGTTTACAAAAATCAATAGAATAATATTGATTAATGAATTGAACAAGCCAACTGCCGTAGAGAAGCCATAATCACCATTTAAAAGTCCTAACTTATAGACATAGGTAGCCAGAATTTCTGATGCCCCCATATTCATATCTGTCTGCAACGCAAATGCCTTTTCAAACCCAACGCTCATAGCATTACCTGCCTGTAATATAAACTGAATTGCAATAATTGATTTAATCGCTGGCAGCTCTACATTTCTAATCTGCTGGAATACATTCGCACCGTCAATGACTGCTGCCTCCGTAAGTTCCTTACTCGCATTGGCCAAAGCTGCGGTATACAAAATAGAGGCCCAGCCTGCCCCCTGCCATATTCCGCTGGTTATGTAGATGGTACGAAAAGCGCTTGGCATTGTCATGAAGTTGTACGATGTTCCTAACAAGTTATTAAGTGGTCCTACCGGCGATAGAAAGATACGTACCATACCGCAAAGAACAATAACCGAAATAAAGTTCGGGGCATATACAACAAGCTGTATCTTTTTTTTCAATCCGGTTCGCTTGATTCTGTTTAGTAATAATGCAAGAATAATAGGCACTGGAAATCCCCATACAAGCCCATACAAACTGACTTTCAAAGTGTTTAGTAAATAACCCATAAAATCAGGCGAAGATAAAAATCTTTGAAAGTATTTAAAACCTACCCAATCGCTTCCAATAATTCCTTTCATTGCACTGTAATCCTTGAAAGCAAGCAGAACTCCTCCCATAGGAAGATATTTAAATATCACAGTCAGCAAAAATGCTGGAAGCATGAAGATAATATATAGCTGCCAATTTTTTTGAATATAGTTCCATTTGTATTTCCTGCTGTAGGAATTATTTTTATATATAACTTCACTTGCAGTACCTTTCATATTAACCCTCCTGTTTTTACATTTGCACACATGATTATATTTTTATAGTACAACTTGTGCATAAATACTATATTTTCTCTAATCAAAGCGTCTTTTATGTTCATATATTACCACTCTACCTTTAATTTGTCAATATTGTTTTGTTTATTTTTTTCAAATGCACAATATAGTCGTTTTATTTTTTTACATTTGACACCTACAAAAGAGCGGTTCTGTATGAATTTCAAGTTTTTTAATTTGAAAGTTTACATTTGACACTTTTGCATAAATAATGTATTATAAATGTAAACATAACTATTTTTTGTTATCGCTAAATGGTTATATGTAAACCCACTTTAATAATTAATAATAGGAGGCCTCTTATGAAATCCAGAGTTACTGCGCAAGATATTGCAGATAAATTAGGGTTATCCAGAAATACTGTATCAAAAGCTTTTAACGGAACCGGTTCCATTTCTGACGAAACAAAGGAGAGAGTTTTAAATAAAGCGATAGAACTTGGTTATAGGCAATATTCTTATATGGATTCCAAGCCACTTAACGACCAAGTTCCAATATCGAAAGAGATTGCACTATTAACCTGCAATATGCCCACCCCTTCCCATTTTGGTTTTCATCTATTGTCAACCTTTGAAGCCGTAATCAGTAAATCAGGTTATCGGCTGGCAATGTACATGGTAAGGGAAGATGATATTGCAGCTACGAATTTTCCAATTAACTTTAATCCAAATACAACAAGCGGTTTAATCTGCATGGAAATGTTTTCCGAAAGCTACAACCAGCACATATGCAATTTAGGGCTCCCCACACTTTTTGTCGATACCTGTGTCATGAATCCAAAATCCCCTCTGAAGGCGGATATTTTATTAATGGAAAGCTACAATAGTGTTTATTCTATAACCAAAACATTGATTGATAACAACTATAAAAAAATTGGGTTTTTAGGAGATAAAAATCATTGTCTTTCTTTTCACGAACGTTGGCTGGGATATAGAAACGCTTTGATCGATTATGATTTTTTCTACGGCGAAGAATTTTGTATTCTAGATAAGGATACCGCTCCTTACAGCGACAGCAATTGGCTCAGCATACGAATGAAAGATTTACAGCAGCTTCCTCAGGCTTTTATCTGCTCGAATGACTATCAGGCAATCAATGCCATTAGGGCAATTAAACGACTGGGTCTTTCGGTACCGGAAGATATTCTTATTGTGGGGTTTGATGATTCACCAGAATCAAAAATCATAGAACCACATTTGACCACTGTCCATATTCCCAAAAAGGAAATGGGGGAGATTGCAGCAAATCAGCTACTATCCAGAATTCAAGCCCCAGAATCTCCTTTTTATACCATTCACGTACAGACTCAGATCAAGAAAAGAAGTTCTTCCGGAAACATTTGTTTTTCAGAATAATAGAAAGAGAGATATCCTTCTTGATCCATACTCAAAAAGCCACCTTTTTTGAGTATGGAAACAGCGTGATCATCTATTCTTGATTTTGAGTTATATAGTCAGTCAAATCCAATAAATATTTATTTAAGTGCTTTATAATAATTAACATCCAATGACGTATAAGAGAATATGACACCAACTAATTTAGCTATACATGACAACATATATTCCGTGAGTGAGAATATAATATTCAAATTAACACCTCTCATAGTTACAAAGATAGGGGAGGCCGCATTAAAAAAGCGAAATGCTACTAGTTGCACAGAAAACATTAAAAGTTAATGAGTCCATCTCCGTGAGAAAATATTTTTATAATAAAAAATCAATCGATTACAAATTAGCAATTATAATGAATGCCAGGAGTAATATCATTAAAACAGTGCTGATTGTTGAAATTATATTAACAAAGTTATGAGCTTTATCCCTATTATTAAATAATTTTACGATTACCTTAAATATCAAAAAGCCTATAATTCCCCCCAACGTATTGTTGATGATATCTGTAATATCAGAAGCTCCTACAGCAAATATAAATTGTAATACTTCGCATACCAAACTTATAATTAAAAATATTAAAATCTTTTTAGTAGTAGACCATTTATAAAATATTATCTCTATGTAAATACCTAGAGGCATACTATATTTTAATCTTGTGTACTCTCTTTATTTTATGACAAATTGTAAAAAAATTCAATTAAATAATGACAATTCATCATTCCATTATTTGCTTCATCTCCATAATAAACAAACAATTTTGTATCACCTCAACAATTCCCCTTTTGATCTTCATTTAAAACAAAAAAAGCCACAAACTTTCATGCCTGCGGCTTATTGTTTAAGCAGAGATCGTGAGATTTTCTGCTATACCATGTCTAATTATTATACCCTGTGTCAGCCGTGGAAGAACAAAAAAACGGGGCCAAAAATTGCATTTTTAGCCCCATTTTCAGCTCAACAAAGAGCGGAATTCATTCTATAGCTATTTTATTTCGTCAACGGCAGTCTTACCAGCAATTCGTCCGAAGGTAAATATATCTGTTAATGCGTTACCACCAAGTCGGTTCCCTGCATGGATACCTCCAGCAACTTCTCCAGCGGCATAAAGATTTTTAATTGGCTGTCCCTTTTCATCTAATACGCGGGCTTTCGTATCTATCTTAAGTCCACCCATGGTATGATGAACTGCTGGTTTTCTAGGAGTCGCGTAAAACGGAGCTTTCTCCACTTTCAAACTAAATGTATCCTTATGGAACTCAGGATCAAAGCCCTCATCTACATAAGAATTGTATTTATCAATGGTTTCCCTAAGAGTTTTAGGCTCCATACCGACTTTTACTGCCAACTCTTCAATGGTATCAGCTCTAAATAAGGTGCCGGCTTCTACCTGACGGTCTATCTTTTCCTGACTTGTATTGGCTGCTGTTTTCTTAATCTCATCATCAGCAATCAGGTAGAACAATCCGCCCTGATCGATTGCAGCCTTTGTTAAAACATCTCGTCCAGAAAATTCATTGATAAATCGTTTGCCTTCTTTATTAACGATTACAAAGTTTTCCGGTGGTACCTGAAGTCCACTGAATAATTCACCCGTTTCAGGATCTGATACAGGCATCATCTGGGTAAATCCCATTCCAGTCAGCGCTGCTCCTACTGTTTTACCCAGCTGGATCCCATCTCCAGTCATGGCGTAGGAATTGGTGGTTCTTATATCGTCATCAATATGACTCCAATAGGTGTTATACTCCTTTAACATCTTTGTATTTGCACCAAAACCACCACTTGCCAGTACAACTGCTTTAGCACGAACCGTAATCTTTTGACCATTGACACCAGTTGCTATCACTCCTGCTATTTGACCATCCTCGATGATAAATTCCTTTACAGGACTGTCAGTAATAATCTTTCCTGACTGCTCCTCAACATATTTTGTGAGGGAAAGGATAAATGCAGATCCATAGCTTTTCACTGGCTTATGACCGCGGCGCCAAAGTGCACCAACCGGAGCAAATACTAAGCTCTTATCATATTCAACGCCGATCTCTTCCAGCCATTTCACACTTTCTAAGGCTCTGTCTGTCAGTATTTTTACTAAATCGTATTGTCCATATATGGTATTTCCATTAAGGTCCGTTCGTTTACCACCAAAATATGTCTGCATTCTGTGAAGAAGTGGAGAGTCAAACAGATGGCCTTTTTGTGTTCCAAACTTTTTCTGATAGGCAGCAAATTCTTCCTTCAGCGCGCGGAAATCCTCTAAATATTCTATATGAATCTGGCTCTCATCTGTATTTAATAATGCCTCAATGGTATGTCTTTCTCCAGGATTTTCCTGAAACTGCTTCTGCCACTCTGGATCTGCTGCATTGACAGGACCGCCGGAACGTATGGTATTTCCACCTGCTGCCGGATATTTTTCAAGAACAATTGCACTGCAGCCCTTCTGTAATGCGGTAGCAGCCGCACTGAGTCCGGCCCCGCCTCCACCTACAACGACCACATCACAAGTATACTCTTCGTCTTCTCTGATCCGGCTGCTGGCAGGTTTTGGACGTCTCTTAAGAATGTCAGGGTTTACTCCGGCAAGTTTCACGGCTTTGGCAACACCATCGATAACACCATTGCTGGTTTCCGATGCTCCAGAGAGGGCATCCACATTTAAAGTTTGTCCTTCCATGATTTTATCTGGGATTCTTACAAATACAACATCGGCGATTCCTTCGGTTTCACCCTTGGTATCTATATTTATACTTTCGATTCGTTTTTCACTAAAGGATACTTTCATTGGAAGATTTCCGCTGTGACCGATTGCATTTACCTCATATTCACCCGGCTCAAAGCTAAACTCCTCTTCCTCGTTAAGCTGATTTGCAATATTGGCAAAACGCAGAAAGCGCAGGAAACAGATATCCAGGAAGTCGATAGTTCCCTCATTCATAAGGTTACCGGCATCATCAAATGCCTTACTTGCACTGCCCAATAAAAACTCATAACCTGGCATGACACTTGCATCCACTCCTGGTGCATCTAGGATCTGTCGAAGATGCAGCTGTGCACGAGAAGAACCCTGCGTTCCAAGAGATGCGCCAACAATCATCACTGGCTTACCTGCAAGGGGATGAAGATCAAAGCTCAGCCATTCAATCAGGCTTTTAAGACCAGATGGGATGGAATGATTATATTCAGGAGTAGCCATAATAACACCATCACTCGCTGTGATCTTATCATTGAACATCTGGATCACTTCACCATAAGACTGATTATCCGATTGATTAAACATGGGAACATCTGTAATCTCAAGTACTTCAATCTCTGCTTTTGACTCAAAATGTTTTTTCATAAACTGAAGAAGTTTACGATTATATGATTTCTTTGCATTCGTTCCAACAATTGCTATAAATTTCATTGATATGAATCCTCCTACTCTTGCCAAGTAAATTTTTTTGCATCTTTATTCTGAACCTTTTCTGCCAAAAGTTTCGTTGTAATATCCGTAAACAAAACAAATTCTCTGAAAATTTCATCAAGCTCAGATACCTTTTCCGGATAGATAAGATTTCCTGCACTATCAAATGCGCCCTGTGATTTCCCCAACAGGAACTCACTGCTTGGCATGATTCTGGCCGCAAGCTCAGGGGAATCAAGGATCTGTCTAAGATGCGCCTGTGCACGAGAGGATCCAAGCGTACCATGAGATGCCCCTACAATTAAAGCAGGTTTATCCGTAAGCGCCTGACTGGTGTAACTAATCCATTCAAGAGCACTCTTTAGAACTGCAGGTATGGCATGATCATACTCTGGAGTTGCTATGATTACTCCATCTGCGTTTGAGATTTTATGGGATAACTCCGCTACCTTTTCAGGAATATCATTATCCTCAGGCTCCATAAAGGCAGGTAAATCCTTAATTTCATATAATTCAATCTCTGCCTCACTTAAAAAATGCTTTTGCATAAATTGAAGCAGCATACGATTAGTTGACACATCTGAATTGGTGCCTACGATTGCTAAATATTTCATAGTAATCTCCTTCCTGTACATAACTTTTACAATGATAGCCATGTGTTTGATATTATTTTAACATGTCAATTCTATAATATCTAATAGTTATTCATTGAAGTTTAATAACAAATTTGTTATAATGAAAAATAATGATAGAAAAGTATATTGTTTTTTAAAGAAAGGATTAAAATGTCCAAAGTCTGTTCTCAGGATATTCTGTATTATATTGATGCTATTTTAAAATACAGTAACTATAGTAAGGCTGCTAAATCCCTTTATATTTCTCAGCCTTATTTGACGCAGGTAATTAAAAGAGTGGAAAATGAATTAAACTGCGAACTGATCACCCGCAACAAACTGCCATATCGATTGACCGAACAGGGGAAGATATATTATCAGTATTTGACTTCTTTAGAAAATAACTATTCAAAGCTGCTTAGGGAAATCTCAGATGTATCCGATAACGATAGAACCATCATAAAGATAGGGGTGCTTCCCAGCCTTGGGACCTACCTTTTACCTCTTTTTTTACCGGATTTTGCGACCATGCACCCAGACTGCAGAATCGAACTTTTAGAGGATTTACCAGGAAAAAATGAGAAGCTGATTCAAAATAATGAATTAGATTTCTGGATTGGACAAAATTCAAGAAATATTTCACCAAACTTAAACTCTGTTAGCTGGGGCAGACACAGATACCGGGCCGTGATCCCGCGTTGCTGTGATCTTTATCAGAAAGATGTAGCCATTATTGCAGAAGGTACGATCGACATAAGTATAATCTTATGTCAAAGGCTGATACTGACTTCCAAGGGTTCTGCTATAAGAAAACAGATCGACCAACTATTAAACGTCTATAAGGTAGAACCCAAAATCATAATGGAAAGCACTGAAATAAATACTGTGCTTAAGCTGGCTACGGGTAATTTGGGGCTGACCATTATACCTGAAAGCATCTATGTGAAGGAGTGCCCGTCTGAATACAATATATATCCAATTCCCATTGATGAGCTGAGCTTAGATTATTTTATGGCATATCACGGTGAAAGAACACGAACCAGTATTGATAATGACCTGATAGATGCATTTCTAACTCATGGGCAGGACCATTTTGATATAGGAGACTGAAATGACTGAGTATACGAAGATTATATATCTTATGGGAACAAAAATCTCTCTATATATAAAGGGAGAAGGTGCTGAAATGCTGGCAAAAAAAGCTGAGGATATGCTGGTTCATTATAATGAAATCTTTAGTGCCAACAGTGATCACTCACAGCTTGCCATGCTTAAAAGAACGGCTGCCTTCGCTCCGCAAAAGGTGGACGAGGAGCTGTATGAGCTGATAAAAACAGGAAAAGAGCATAGTCTACATGAAAATTCATATCTAAATATAGCAATAGGCCCATTAATAAAATTATGGAGAATCGGTTTTACCGAAGCTCATGTGCCAGAAAAAGAAGCAATAGAGAACGTTCTGGAACTTTTAAAGCCTGAAAATCTACAACTGGACGACGAAAATAAAACCATCTATTTCTTAAAAAAAGGCATGGAGATAGACCTTGGAGCCATTGCCAAGGGATATTTTGCTGATAAAATCATGGAATTATTTAAGGAAAACGGAGCTATCTCAGCTATGGTAGATATGGGGGGCAATGTTCTCGTTTTTGGAGAATCACCGTCTGAAGACAGCGACTGGAAAGTCGGAATACAAAATCCTTTTTTACCAAGAGGGAATGCGGTAGTACTTGTCAAAATAAGAAACCAATCCGTTGTAACGTCAGGAATATATGAGAGAGTTCTTGAAAAGGGAGGCAGTAAATATCACCATATATTTAACAGCAAAACAGGCTACCCCATAGAAAATAACATTGCTTCTTTGACTATTATTGCCGACAGTTCGCTGGACTGCGATATCTATACGACTGAATTATTTGGACTAGATGCTGCCTCAATTATTCATAGAGTTAACAGAATTAAAGATATGGGGGCTGTTGTCATAACTGTGGATGGAAAACTAGCCTACACAGATAATCTTATCGAAAAAATTATAGCTCCAGGCGATATGTCGTAACAACGACCAACGTCTAAAGGCCGTATGGCATTTATATGTCAAATGGATCATCCCCTTGATAGCTTAAAATAATTCGAAATCTTTAAAATGAAAGCCAGGAGATACCATACACCCCACCAAAACATACCCTTCTTTGTTCATGGCTGAACCAAATATATATAGACGCTAAGTTAATCTGAGTTAATATAGGAGGATTTTTTATGCAATACGGACCAGACCCCAAAGTCATATATCCAAATGAGGCAATTAAAAGTGTGTGCTATATTAAAAATGTCGTGACACGCCCCAATATAATGATTGGAGATTACACATATTATGATGACATAAACGGTGCTGAAAAGTTTGAAGAGCATGTTACACACCACTATGAATTTATTGGAGACAAGCTCCTCATCGGGAAATTTTGTGCCATAGCAAAGGGCATTGAATTCATAATGAACGGGGCAAATCATAGAATGCACAGCGTTACCACCTATCCCTTTAATATTATGGGGAATGGTTGGGAAAAAGCGACGCCAACATTGGCAGACCTCCCCCTGAAAGGCGATACTGTAATTGGAAATGATGTATGGATCGGACAAAACGTCACCATAATGCCCGGTATTCATATTGGTGACGGAGCAATTATCGCCGCTAATTCTGTTGTAACAAAAGATATTCCTGCTTACCACATTGCAGGTGGTAACCCATGTAAAACACTGAAAAAGAGGTTTGATGATGACCTGATTGAACATCTTCTCACGATTAAATGGTGGGATTGGCCTGCTAAAAAAATATTTGATTATCTTGATGTCCTGTGCAGCGGAGACCTGAAAAAGATCACGGAGATTAAACCACTTCACGAATGAGAATAACTCAGAAATTTAAAGAAGCAGCCTCGATTTTTTATAAACCGGGGCTGTTCGTTTATGAAAACCATTCATTAGCGCTTGTAGGTATTATAAAAAATGGTATGCTCAGCAGGATATTTTTCATAGTGCATCTTACTGGGTTCCACTTCATCGTCCGGATAACCGACAGGCATGATACCAAGTATTTCGTAATGAGCAGGAATATCAAATTTCTTTCTTAGCAATTCAGGATTAAACAGTCCCACCCATACACTGCCAAGCCCTAAATTAAATACTTCCAGCATCATTTGGGTTAATACAATGCTTGCATCAACCTCACCATATGGTCGTTGATCTCCATAATGATTGTGATGTTCGGCTTGTCTGTCATAACAAACCAGAAATAACAGCTTTGCATGAAAATGACAAGGTGTACATTCCTGCATTTTTGCAATCCCTTCCTCGCTGTTTACAACTAAAATCCTTTGTGGCTGGTGATTTCCTGCGGTAGGTGCAAACCTTCCTGCTTCCAGGATCTTGTTCAATTTTTCTTCCTCAACTAACTGATCCTTATACTTGCGTACAGAATATCTCTTTCTAAATGCCTCTTCATAATCCATAATAATTCCTCCATACTGATTTCAATATTATAAAAATATGATACAATATCTGAATACCAAATATAAGTACGCACTTTTTTGTGCCTTAATATAAGAAAGGAATCATCATGAAAGAACAGGATAATAATAGTAAACCTTATTATTTTGAAAAATGTCCAGTAATCCGCGCTTTAGAAATTTTAGGTGGAAAATGGCGATTGGCGATCATTTGGGAACTATCTCGTTATGATAGCATGCGCTACAATGAGCTTAAACGTCATTTGTTTGGAATTACAAACATTATGCTGACACGATCTCTTCAGGCACTTGAACAGCATGATCTAATCACTAGAAAAAAATTATGCCAAATACCACCACATGTTGAATATTCTATTACGAAAAGATGTGAAGCGCTTCTTCCTGCTTTAGAAATAATTAATGAATGGGGTAAACTTGAAAAATAACCAAATTTGCAAATAAACTTAAGCGATTTAAATTCCGATTGACTTAGTTGGTCCTGCCACCAATAATTTAACTAACTGTTCAGCCATAAAATTGGGGGAATATTTCATATCATTATTTAGCCACCATTTTATGGCTGACATATATAGCGAAGTGATCATCTCTAAAAATAAATCTCTTGAAATTAAAATATGATCTGGAAAACAATTGCCAAGCTTCTCAATTAATGCATTCTCAAATTTTTTGGTTATTCCTGACATTTCTTTATCATTTAAAATTATTTTATAAAGCATAGCATCACGTTCAACTGCCTTGAGAATAGAGCTTATATTTTGGATAAAGCTGTCATATTCAAGTTTCCCATCTATAATATGCGTCTCAGGAGCCACCAGCTGCAATATATTTTGCATAGCTTCCTCCATTGTTTGCTGCAAAAGATCATATTTATCGGTATAGTGAAGGTAGAAGGTTGATCGGTTAATCATTGCCCTGTCTGCAATATTACTTATTGTTATTCCGCTAAACCCCTTTATATCCAACAACTCTACGAATGCATCCCTTATCAGCCTGCGAGTCTTTATAATCCGTAAATCATTTTCATTCGACATTTTCTCCCCTACCTTTCTATTGTTTCGTACATAATCAACAATTACAACTGCTTCGTTGCATAAACCGCAAATTCTATTTTATCCATCATTGATTATAAAATTTGCCTCTATTATACTACTACTAGTTAAAACAAGAAAGGAGTTTTCAATATGACAAAGAAATGGACAACAAACGATTTTCCGGTAGGGCTTTATAATTTACATCCAGACCCAAGCGTCAATTTTCAAATGAATCGATTTTACAATTGGACAAACGATAAATCTATGCTGGCTGAAATGCAAAGTTCCAGTGATGCGATTCATTCATATAGTGACTTAATTAAATCGTTTATTGAACTTGGGGAAAGTTCTCTCGAAAAAAATAAAAAGTTAAAGGCTGCCTATTATTTCCGTGGTGCTGAGTTCTATATGCCTGATTCTAATCCGGACAAAAAAAAGTTACGCAAACAGTTTATATCTCTTACCTGTGATTATTATGAGATCTTAGAGAAGCAGCACTATATGATTCCTTATCAGAATGGTTATCTCTCAGCTTATCGTATATCACCTCAAAATCCCAAAGGCACAATTGTTTTTTTCGGCGGTTTCGACAGCTATGTAGAAGAGCTATTTCTGATGTGTATGATATTTAAAGATGCAGGATATGATGTTATCTGTTTTGACGGACCAGGTCAGGGCAGTGCATTGGAAGATTATAATATACCAATGACGCACGAGTGGGAAAATCCTGTAAAATCAATTCTTGATTATTTCCAGTTGAACGATATTACATTGATTGGCATGTCACTTGGAGGTTATTTATCCTTAAGGGCTGCGGCATATGAAAAAAGAGTAAAAAAAGTGATTGCATACGATATTTTAGCTGACTTTTATGATGTTTTGACTCATCAAATTGACCCTATTTTCAGAGATAACCTAAAAGACATGATGGTTCAGGAAAAAATAGATGAGGTTAACACAACACTTAAAAAGCTGGCGGAACATAATTTAATGCTGGAATGGGGAATTATGCAGGGACTGCATATAACCGGCAGTGCATCTCCTTATGAATTTTTCCATAGAATGCTTTCTTATAATTCAAGGGCCTTTTCACCTTTAATAACTCAGGATGTCCTTCTTCTTGCGGGGCAGAATGATCATTATGTTCCAATAAAACAGTTTACAGATCAGATTTTAACATTGACAAAGGTACGCTCTCTTACCGCGCGTATGTTTACTTCGGAGGAAACAGCCGATACCCATTGCCAGATTGGGAATCTGGGGCTGGCGGCAGATGTCATGCTTAACTGGATGGATCAGATTACAACAGGAAGGCGGGGATGAAAAGTGTAAACATTCTTTCAACCCGCCCTTTCGCTTGTGCAACGCTAGATGTACGAATGTCGATTCCTAATTGTTTGCAGGCATAACCAAACTGAGTAAACGTATCCTTCTCTACAGAGGTTTCATGTTTCTTTTTGTATTACCAATAATGCTTGACCATTACAAGTTAACCTTTCTTTAACTCTACGGAGCGTTTATTGAAATATACAATTTATTAATATACAATTCTTTTAGGAGGAAAAAAAGTGCAGAATATAGAAGTTGGTAATGTAATCAAGCAAATTAGAATAGAAAAAAGCATGACACAAAAACAGCTTTCAGATAAAATGAACATAAGTGATAAAACTATTTCTAAATGGGAAAGAGGTCTTGGTTGTCCAGATATTTCTCTCTTAGGTAAGTTGTCTGAAATTTTAAGAGTTGATTTAGCAAGTCTTTTAAATGGTAATGTGTCAAGTAATAATTTTGTGGAAGGAAACATGAAAAAAACAAAGTTTTATGTCTGCCCGACTTGTCACAATATTTCTCTTTGTACTGGAAATGCTGAGATTTCTTGTTGTGGCAGAAAGGTATCAGAGAATATTTTACAAAAAGCTGATTCAAATGATCAAATGATAATTGATGAAATAGATAATCAATGGTATATAACAAGTAATCACGAAATGGAAAAAGATAATTACATTTCTTTTGTTGCATATCTCACAGGTGATAATTTAACGATTTATAAACAATATCCCGAATGGGAAATAGAACTTCGTATTCCCAAAAAGAGATTTGGGAATACGACAAATGTAATTGCTGAATCTTTTTTAAATGGTGCAAATAAGGCGGGAGCCGAAGTTGAAAATATTCTTTTAACAGAAAAAAATATAAATCATTGCAAAGGTTGTTTTGCCTGCTGGTTTAAAACACCCGGAAAATGTATCATAGACGATGACATGAGTGAGCTTATGCAAAAGTATACTTATTCTGATATTGTAGTGCTTGCAACTCCTGTTTATACTTGGAATATGACAGCAATGCTAAAAAACTTCGTAGATCGATTAATACCCTTGAAACAACCTCTTATAGTAGAAACAAAAGGTAGATTTGACCTTGAAGAAACAAAGCCTAAAACGCAAAAATTTGTTATTATATCAAATTGTGGTTTTCCTGGGAATAAAAATTTTGACATATTAAAATTTTCCATTTCTCCTTGCAAGCCTACTTTGGAAATATACAGAAATTGTGGTAAGCTTTTAAAAAGCAAAACTGAAAATGTGCAAGTAATGGTAAGGAAGTATTTGCAAGTTGTGGAACAAGCCGGTTATGAAATGGCAACTCATGGTGAGATTCATAAAGAAACCAAAGATAATCTTGATATGGAACTGATGTCTACTGTAGATTATGTCAAATATTTGGGAATGTAGTATTTAGGACACGTACTCAGCTATTGATTTTTGGCGAATATGGCGGTAGCTGCCTTGTACTCCTTCATAGAAATAGTTTCTGTTTCTGAAACTTTAATTGGCAGAGAATTCCCTTGATGTGTTAAATATACTATCTTTTTTACTTCTGAAAATGGAATTCTCTGCTCTATCATTTCACTACTTAGATATATTCTTTCTTCCTCTGCTCCAGCAGCTATAGGTAATTCCTGTTTTAGTAATCTAACTGCTAATATTGGAGTCTATTTGCCCATCGGAATTTAAATTACCCAAGCTTCCTGAATTACTTCCTGTACCAAATTTGAACCAGTTTAGGTTGAATAAGTATCCGCTTCCTCCCGTAAATTTTAGATATAAGTCATGCTTTCCACTCACCCTACTAACATTGCACGTTGCAACCGCCCAAGTATTCTGCCAATCCCCGGTCCCGGCAACCGGACAAGTCCCTATCAAAGTCCCGGTAAGACTATCCAGCCTGATCTCAATATTTCCTCCGCTGGTGGCACTGGCGACTCTGGCCTGAAAGCTTTTAGAACCATTGCCGAAATCAATATTGCTGTAAACTGCATAATCCCCGTTTTCGATATATCCGACACTCTCCCCACCTTCCGTACAGCTTTCGGTTTGAACTCCTGATTGGTTATTGTAACTCTCCGCTTCGATCTGTGTAAAGGCTGATCTTGGGTCAGGACCGGAATCTAATCCGGCACCATCAAATGGAATGACGATAACCTTACTGCCATGACTGTCGTTGCCCCGGTCTTGGTCTTTTGCAACGTCTATCCCCGCGAGTGTCATCGCAACCACATGGCCATTCTCCATATACACATTGGGACGTTCTAATTTATTCCAATGATTGACCGTACCATCTGAATAGCGAATAAAATTCGATGTCGGGTCATAAGCGTATCCCGGTTCTAATTTCCAGTTGCTGATGCCATCTTGGGAAGTGATGTGATACGCCTTACGTGTGTCCCACTTATTGACAATAATATGATAAAGTCCACCACTATACCACATAACCGGATCTTCCATGTTGCCTGTCGGACAACCAGGAGTCTTCGCATAAATATTGGTTCCTTGAATGGTGTAAGGTCCAAGGATATTATCAGCAATACCAATTACCCCATCTCTTTCAATCAACCCATAACGTCCATCCGGACGAAGCATAATGTAAACATTCGACGCTGTATAATTAGATGAGTAAGCATTTGAAGCAATCGATACACTCCCCAGCTTTGACCATGGCCCATCCAGGGAATTGGAGACAAAAATGTTTGCCGGACGCCTGGTTTCACTCACGAGGATCGCAAACCGTCCGTCTTTTAATTGCAGCGGAATCACGTTGTGACCTTTACCGCCCTGATCGTTCGGCCAGCACATACCCTTGTCCGTATAAGGTCCATACAGATTGGAGCTCGTCGCATGAACAGCAACAGAGCCAAACCACCCGTTGTGGCCGGCAGATTGATTCCACCGACTGGCAAACATATGATACGTGCCATCTGACCCCTTGATGATTCCTCCATCCCAATAAGCATACTTCGACATGGTTCTGTCTTCCAAACCGTTCGATTGATCACGTGGCCCCACTGCCGCGGCGCCCCAACAGGACGACGATAGGGAATCGATTATCGGCGTCGCTTTAAAATAATCAATGTACGATGAAGCAGCATGTACTACCCCGAAAGATAACATTGATAAAACTAATCCAATCATAAATATCGATTTTTTTTTCATACTCCACATCTTCCTCCTTATTTGTATTTAACGGTCCCCGGCGGTTACACTTCCACCGGTAAACTTGAACCAGTTAAGGTTGAATAAGTATCCGCTGCCTCCCGTAAATTTCAGGTATAAGTCATGTTTTCCGCTTACTCCGTTAACACTGCACATTGCATCAGCCCAGGTCTGCCAACCTCCGGTACTTGAAACAGCACAAGTTCCCACCAGTTTCCCTGTCTCGCTGTCAAGGCGGAGTTCAATCTTCCCGCCATTCGTTGCCGAAGCCACTCTTGCATCAAAAGATACCGCACCAGAACCAAAATCTACACCTTTTACTTTTATCCAGTCCCCGTTTTCGATATAACATACATCCATTCCGCCTTCACTGCATTTTTCTGTCTCAACACCAGATTCCCAGCAAATTGTTTCAGCTTCCGTTTTGACATATGGGTCTAGATTACTAAGCTGGTCCGGACCATTTTTAGTAATTGGAATACTGGGAATCGTACCATCTGCATTATATTTGAATTGTTCCAAGCCAACAGAACGATGGTAGCTTCCACCTCCCGGTAAAATACCGGTATGGTAAAAAAGGTAAGAATTTCCCTTATAATCAATTACTCCCGGATGGTTTGTATAGCTGTTTTGCGAACCCATAATAGTCCCCTTGGAGGTCCATGGCCCGGTAGGACTGTTGCTGGTAGCATAGGAGATATTTTCGGATCCTCCAGCCATACCTGCGTATACCATGTAATATAAATTATTACGCTTGTAGAACCACGGGCCTTCGATAAAACTCGCTGGTTTGGGAGATACTTTAACAATACCACCTGAGTATGAAATCATATCTTGATTCAACTTCACATAATAGAGATTACCGTTCCCCCAGTAGAGATACGCCTGTCCGTTGTCGTCAATGTATACAGTAGGGTCGATATCCTGCGCCCCGTTATTGGTGATTAAAGGTTTCCCGATAGGATCGGTAAACGGTCCGTTCGGGCTGTCAGATACCGCTACACCGATTACCCTTGCGCCCCCAGCGTTTTTCCGGGTCATCGGAACGTAGAAATAAAACTTCCCGTTCCTATGAATAACCTGGCCAGCCCATGCATCGCCTTTTGCCCAATTAAATGTTCTGTAATACAGCGGTGATCCATGATCCGTCCAGTTTTGCATGTCGGTGGATGAATAGCATCTCCAGTCATTCATGGTATAAAAATTATTGACGATGGTGTCCTCGTCATGAGTGGTATACAAATAGCAAGTCCCGTTATAGACCATCGGGGCAGGATCCGCAGTATAATTCGTTTGTACGATTGGATTGTCTGCATAACACTCTGTTGAATGAAATAGGGAAATAGCCAACAGGAAAACTACAATTCCACATACTTTTTTCATAGATTTACCTCCTATCAATTGAGATCTCCTGCGGTTACACTTTTGCCGGTAAACTTGAACCAGTTCAGGTTGAATAAGTATTCACTGCCTCCTGTAAATTTCAGATATATGTCATGTTTTCCGCTTACTCCGCTAACACTGCACGTTGCATTCGCCCAAGTCTGCCAATCACCAGTTCGGGCGACTGCACAAGTCCCTACTAAAGGACCGGTAAGACTATCCAACCTGATCTCAATATTACCTCCGCTGGTGGCGCTGGCTACTCTAGCCCAGAAGCCTGTCGCACCTCTGCCGAAATCGATATTGTTGAAGATTGCATAATCCCCATTCTCGATATACCCGATATTCTGTCCACCCTCGTTACAAGCTTCGGTTTGGATTCCAGACTGGTTGTCATAACTCTCTGCTTCGATTTGAGTGAATGCCGATCTCGGGCTAGGCGTTGGAGTAGGGGTGTCATAATCCGTAAATCCTTTCGCGCATGCCATTTGTGAAAAATTCCACAGACTTGGTTTCCAAACAGTCCAATTGTGACCTCTTCCTGGAATTTGATAATAGGTGCAAGGGATATCATTGCTCTTACAAAAATTAGCTATGCCGTCACTGTAAGATAAATTATCATTGGTTCCAATGCAAAGAAACAATAGCTTCATCTGCTGGCGGGTAGCTGCAGGATCTGGAAACAACTTGCTGGTCGGATAGGCAACAGGTCCGCCGCCTGAAAAACCTCCGACATAGGCGAATTTGTTCATATTGGTACACCCAATATTATAGGATTGTGGACCACCATACGAAAGACCGGCAATTGCTCTGTGAAGGCGGTCAGTATAAACGGAATAGTGTGAATCGATGTATGGTATAAGGCTGTTGAGTATATCATTCGGAAGCTTATCATCAGATATTGAAGCTGTATTCGCATTTGGTGTTACTATGATAAATGGCTGAATATTGCCATCGGAAATAAGGTTGTCCATAATGACATTGGCTGCGCCTCCGCCTGTAAACCAATCCCCTTCACTCCCGCCGTAACCGTGAAATAAATACAGGACGCTGTATTTGTTGCTTATTGAATATCCTGGTGGCAGGTAAACTCTCGCCTTCCTCTGTCTGTTTGTTGCTGATGATTGATAAGTAATACTGTTGATCTGCCCGTGGGAAATGTTGTTCCTAGCTTGGTCATATCCTGTCGGCGGCATGGTTGGGAACGCTTCCGCCGCCATTGAATTAACAGGCATTGCTAAAAGTACTGCAAGAGTGAAAAAAGCCGGTACTATTTTCCTGCCAATTTCATTCATTAAGGTTTTTAGTCTCATTTTTTATTTCCCCTTTCTTTTATATCGCCGGTATCCCAAACAGGATACACGGCAGTGAGAGTCGCACTTCCCCCGGTAAATTGGAACCAGTTTAGATTGAATAAGTAACCACTCCCACCGGTAAATTTCAAGTATACGTTATGCATCCCGCTTGCGCCGCTGGCTACTCTGGCCTGGAAGCTTGACGCTCCGGCGCCGAAATTGATATTGTTGTATACGGCATAATCCCCATTTTCAATATACCCAATGTTCTTACCTGGACGGATATAGTAATAAAGTGTTTTGGCCGTCTTGTCAAAGTAAAATTGTCCAGGGGAATTTAAGAATTCGAAGGCATTATAAATCGTATGGGTACCGGAAGCGCGAAAGGCTGCACCCCACCCTGGAGTCTGTGCGATCGCCCCATAAGGCTGCTGCAAAAGAAGCACTCTATAACTGCCGGATGTAATGACATCCCTGGTACAAACTATATTCTCATTCCAGGTAGTACCGTTTACAATCTCAAGGTCATCTTTGTTGCTGGCAATTACCGGTACATCCGTTGTATTATACTGAACCCCGTCACGAATATGCTGCATAATACAGTTATCAAAGAGAGAATGCATGAAACGCTTCTTTTAGAAGCCTTCTTTTTTTAACATACCCGTTTCCTTCTGATTTTTTTACATTTCTTTATAGCTTAGGTACTCGGAAATTGTACCCAACAAGTACTTTTAAAGACGGTAAAATCATAGTTTTATATGCCAACTCACCAGCCGAGAGCTTGAATCATTTTTTCAGCATATCGTTTGCCCAAGGTTACTGATGAATCATGACTAAAATGGAGACGGTATTGTGTATCGCCAGGATCTACTACCAGACCTCTAGCAGAGACTACCGAGCAATTTGGTATCAGGGAAGGCAGTTGGTTTACCAACGTATTGTGACCTGCACAAGGACCGCTATAAAGCAGTTCACCGGGAATGAAGGGAACATTCCCCAGGTTTAAATCTTTTCTAAGGTCTTCCACCAGTGTTTTTACCTTGCCGGGCCATCTCGGGTCACCGCTGTTGGATTCGCCCTGGTGGAAAATGATGCCTTCAATGACGCCTCCATTTTGCTGTGCAATTTTTGCACGGTTGATGATCCAATTATATTTGTTGCCTCCCGACTTCATAAATGTCTCGATCCTTTCACCGCTAATCGCGCAGGGTATCAGTCCGATGGTATCACCAGCCGGGACTTTCTGTATCATGGTCTTGCCGAACCAATCTCCAGGGCCGATAGCATTAAGCCATGAAGCATGAAGAGGTGGAGATGCCACATCCCACTTATTGGTTACCCGTCCGAGTGCAGCATTATTATCATACCCCAATACAAGCACGCGGGGGTCTTCCACTTTATCAGAAGCTTGTGCCAAAGCATAACCTGCCATATTGGATTGACCTAATAACAGAAAACAGTGGAATTTAGCAGCATTATGTGCTGACGTCGAAAATTTAAACCAGTTAAAGTTGAATAGGTATCCACTTCCGCCTGTAAATTTCAGATAAACGTTATGTTTTCCGCTTGCCCCACTGACACTGCACTTTACATTGGTCCAAGTCTGCCAAGCGCCGGTTCCTGCAACCGGACAAGTCCCGATCAATGTGCCGGTGATACTATCCAGCCTGATCTCAATATTACCTCCACTGGTGGCGCTGGCTACTCTGGCCTGGAAGCTTGCCGCACCGCTGCCGAAATCGATATTGCTGTAAACAGCATAATCCCCATTCTCGATATACCCGACATCTTTCCCACCTTCGGTACAGGTTTCGGTTTGGACTCCCTTCTGGTGAACGAAACTTTCCGCTTCAATCTGTGTAAAGACCGATCTCGAGCCAGAGGTTGGTGTTGGCGTGGTCTGATCCGTAAATCCTGCTTCGGACGGTAGGGTTGGGAGCGTTTCCGCCGCCATTGAACATACAGGTATTGCGAGAATTACAGAAAGAATTACAGCGAGTATGGAAAATGTTCGTCTCAATTTCCTGCTTATTTCTTTTATTAAGGTTTTTGATTCCATTTTTATTTCTCCTTTCTTTTTTTTTAACAGAAAAACTACCTTTCGATTAAATTCATCGTTACGTTACCATTTTAACCTCCTTCATTTTCAGTAAGTACACTGCACTCGTATTGCTTATCTTTAAGTTTTCACATCACTTCTCAACATATATTATGGTTATATTTTACCATATAATATAATATGATATAATGTAATATTTATTTATTTATAATACTATTTTACTATAATTGGTTTTACTCGGTATTGTTTATTGATAAGCTGCAGACAATTCACATAGCCCGACACCGTCAATCTTCAGATTACTAAAATCCCTTCTTAGACCCGGCATACTTCAATGACAGAAAATTAAAGATTCTAAGGATAAATAATCTACTTGAGCATTATGAGTGGGAAACTACCTAATAGAAAAGAAAATTCTTTGTCTCTCCTGATATATATCCTCCTCCAATGCCCCCTTGTCATCTACAATTAGGGCAAAAAAAAAAGGTACATTCTCAATACTGAAAACGTAACTTTTTCCTCGGATATACGATCAATTCCGTCAAGAAATTGCTGTATATCCATGTTTAACTCAATATCCAGTTTATAATATTGTATGCATGGCTGCAGTCATTTCAATCCACGACCAAAATGCATCAAGGCTCGGCTTTGAGGCCTCCCGCTCCTTTAGGGCCAGGGATTTCTTTCCCTTTATTATCCAAAGGAATACTTTCTATAAAATATCTGCAACAGTAGGCCCAGCACAGGCATCTTTTATAATTTCCAGCCTTTTTAAATCCGGCGTATGCTTTCCACAGTTCTCGCACTTGGCAACCTGACGCACGATCTGCTTTACAATCAGTTTTGCCTGTATAAATTCAACCTCAGTACAAACAATGTCTTTTCCCATCACTTTAAGCCGACCACCACACTTTGGGCATTTTTCCCCTTCATTCATCACGTATTCTACAAGTTCATTCTTTAATCCAGAAAGCATTTCTTCTCTGACCCCTGACTTACGTGGAGATTTTTCAGAATATGTGCCAAAGATTTTTTCCGTACATGAAGCAGTGCCTGTATCATGTTTTCGATTTGAATACGCTGCTTTTCAATCAGCTTGTTCTGATCAGAGATCAGTTGTTCTTTTTCAGCTAAAAGTGCACGCAGTTTTAAAAGTTCTTCCTGTTCAGTCATGGTATCTTTCCTTTGATTTTTGTTAAGATAAGTATACCATTTTTCTCAAATTTTCACTATAATTAAAGCATATAAAAGAAACTGAAAAGTGCTTAAAACGTGGTGGTTTCCGGCACTTTTACCGTCATTTTTATTTGTTTAAAAGCAGATATTTTCTTTGCTTATTTTTATATCATGATGAGCTTTTTTCTGTTCAATTTCCAACCCTTCCAGAAGCCATTCCACCTGCTTTGCGGAAATCTCTCTGACCATTTGAGAATCTTTTGGCCATTGAAATTTTATCTTTTCCATTAGCTTCTTATGTGCCAGTATGAACCCATTTCTGTCATATCTCAGGATTTTAACAGAATCTTTTTTCTTATTGCAGAAGACAAATATACAGGCTTCTGCAAATGGATCCATTCCGAACTGGAGCTGCACCATGGATACAAGGCTGCTGATCTGTTTACGAAAGTCGGTAGCCCCAATCGCAAGATAGATATGCCTGGCATCAGCAGTAAAACGATTCAGCATTCTCTCACCAGCTTTTGCATCAGTTCTGCCAAGAGAGGAACGTGTTGTGTGTCATTTACAAAAATTGAAAAGTCCTTCCAATTGACGATTATTTCGCCGCTGACTGCACCAGCTTTCTTTTCTTTTGACGGATCATTGACCAGGGCTTCAACAAATGTATCTTCCAGTGACACCAGCTGATCACCTTGGATTTTGCGGTGCCAGTAATAATAAGCATTTTTCGTAACTCCATTCCTTTTACACCAGTCCTCAACCTTTAAGCCACTGGCTGCTCTGTCAGCAAAGCGCTCCTTCCACAGGATGGCATTGTTAGTTTTCATTATGATTTTCCTCCTGACGCCTTGTTTTGAAGCGGTTACGTTCTTTCTTCTGCTCCAGGCAGGAAAAAACCGGTTTATTTATGTTTTCTCTATTTTATAGAATTGCACCATTTGTTTCTATCACTTTTTTATACCAGTAAAAAGAATCCTTTTTATAACGTCTTTTCGTTCCATTTCCATAATCATCCTGATCCACATAAATAAAACCATAACGTTTACTCATTTCAGAGGTGCTGGAGGAAATCATGTCAATTGGTCCCCACATGGTATAGCCGGCTACTTCTACCCCATCTTCAATTGCAAGCTCCATTTGCTCAATATGCTGTCGCAGGAATTCAATCCGGTAAGGATCATTCACCGTTTTATCCTCATTTAGTTTATCGTAAAATCCGGAGCTGTTTTCTAAGATGAAAATAGGTTTTTGATACCGGTCATAAATATGATTTAATGTATATCGTAATCCAACGGGGTCAATTTGCCAGCCCCATTCATTTGCTGGAAGAAATGGATTTTTATAAACACTGTGCACATTTCCTGCGGTAAGCTCCAGCTGGGAGTCATCTCCTGCCGATATCATGGAATTGTAATAAGATATTCCGATAAAATCAGCCGGATTTTCTTTTATCAATTGTAAGTCCAGCTGCTGCATTTTTAAACAAATGCCTCTATCTTTAAAATAAGTCTTTGCATAATAAAGATAGGCTCCCTTGTTTAAGACATCCAGAAAAAATAAATTTTTCATTTGATCATCTTTTTGCATTGCTATGGCATCCTCTGGTTTGCAGGTATGGGGATAAGTGGTAAAATAAGCCACCATACTCCCCACTTTATTGTCCGGGTCAATTTCATGTGCCAGCTTTGTTACAATAGATGCTGCAACAAATTGATGATGTAACCCCTGAAAAATCATTTCTTCATAATTATCTTGCCCCTCATTGATAATTCCTAGTGTTTTCGCACCGGCTTTTACGCTCATATTTATCTCATTAAAAGGAATCCAATACTTTATACGCCCTTTAAAATGCTGGAATAGAACGTTACAATAGTTCACATACAAATCGACCAATTCCCGGTTGTACCAGCCTCCATATTTTTCAATTAAAACAAGAGGCATATCAAAATGTGAAATGGTTATGAGTGGCTGCATTCCTAATTGAATACAGGTATCGACCAATTCATCATAAAATTGCAAAGCCTTTGGATTTGGATCTTTCTCATCTCCATTCGGGAAAACTCTTGCCCATGCAATAGAATAACGAAATACTTGAAACCCCATTTCCGCCATAAGTGTTAAATCTTCTTTAAAGTTATGATAAAAATCAATTCCACGACGTTTTGGATAAAAAGCAGTATCCGCATCCGCCTTTGCCCCCTGAATCATTTCCATTGTGATATTCATTTGATTTGTAACTTTACGGTCAATCTTATCATCAAACCTCATTACCTCCGGAATGGTCATCGTCTTTCCATCCAGATTGTAAGCACCTTCTGCCTGACAACCGGACAATGCCCCTCCCCATAAAAAATTGTCTGGAAATTCTTTTCTCATAAGCAGCTCCTTATTCCTCTTTATAACCAAATAAATACGTTAAAATGAATGATACTGCAAATGCAACTGCTCCCATAATACATGCCAATATAAAGTTATTCAAACTATCTCCAATAAAAATTGGCATCGTTATAATTGATACAGAAGCCGCCGCATACGCACGAATCTTTAAGATGCCCATAAAAACTCCGCAAATACCTGAAGCAATGCACGTAGTTACAAAAGGTCTCTTATAGCGAATCAGGCAACCGTATATTGCTGGCTCTGTAACGGAAAGCAACGCTGTAATCCCTGTGGTTAATCCCACCTGCTTATTTTCTTTTTTCTTAGACTTAATCCCTACTGCAATTGCAGCACCAGCAATCGCAAAATTAGCAGCCAAAGCTTTTGTGAAAATATAAGAGAAGCCATATGTGGCCATTTCGTTAACAATAAGTGGTATTAACAACGTATGCATACCGGTAAGAATTAAAATCGGCTGTAAGAATGCCATAAGCCCAATACTGATCGCTCCATAATTACTTAATAAAACACAAAATTGAGCAAGAGCAGTACCAACGACAGAACCAATCGGTCCCAGCAGGAATAAAGTCAATGGAGCCATTATGATTGTTAATAAAAATGGTCTTAAGATAAACTTAACTGCATCCGGCAGCCATTTTGTAACATATTTATCAATAACAGCTAAAATAGGAACCATAAACAATACCGGAATAATATTGGAAGAATATTTCACCTGCATAATATGAATGCCAAACAAAGACAGGTCAGCAATATTGTTAATTGATGGATGTATCATTGCCATGTAAATCGTCGCTGTGATAAAGACCATACGGATGAAAATTTTGAGAATACTTGAGCAATTCGTTGAATCCAAGGTTGAAAATAAACCGGGGCAAACGGGCAATCTTTGAAAAGTCCATGTATAGTCCACCGTTTTCGGTTCCTTTTCCTTCCGCCAGCCGATTTGACCAAAAATAGTTGAAAATGACTTTGTCAAGCTCGCTGCCTTTTTCCATTTTGCGCATGGGAGCGGGAATCGAGATAGAATTTCCACTAAATCAAAAAAGGATATAATTCTAACAGGTACGTGTCATGTTTGTGCGCCGATACTGGTTTTCTGATTCCTTAACCGAATTTGCAAAAATGTTCGAGATAACTGAGCACAATGCTTCTGTCCGCCTTTCACGTATACGTAGGAGAATGAAAAAATATCTAATAAAGAGAGGTGTTATAATATGAAAAAAGAAATATTCTCTGAAGCAATTGGGAAGATAGATACAAAATATATCAATGAAGCTCTTAGGTATATAAAACCTTCGCGGAAAGTACTTTTCTATAAAAAGCCTGTAGGTAAAACTTTAATTGCTGCTATATTCTGTATCTGCTTTCTTTTCTCATAGTTAATCTCAATGTAGTATAATTCCATTAAAATCCTCCCCTTTAATACGAAAACAGACCCCCAGAACATTCTACAAAAATTCCGGGAGTCAATGCTTCTTCTATATATCATATACATTTGCTTTGATAGCATCTGTTTTAAGATGTAAATCTTTATCGGCATCGTCAGAAATTCAATCCACTATTTTCAAGTAATATCAATTCCTTAGAAACAAATTTGGCACAATCTGATTAATGGAGCTCCTGGGCGGTCAGATCACTGATTGGCTGCATTATATCGCTTTCCCATAGTAATTCCACCGATAACAACATGCAATACATAAACTGAAGCACCCAGCATTCCAAATGCAGTTAACTTTTACACATTTTTATATCTCCTCTTTAAGTCAAGTAACTATTCTTATGATATCTATTTATATGACATTTATATGTCAGATGGATCATTCCCTCGATAGCTTAACGATAATTTCCTTATATTGATGGTATTTTTCCAACAAATCGTCCTGGTCAAATAATTCGAAATCTTTAAAATCAAAGCCTGGAGATACCATACAGCCAACTAAAGCATAACCTTCTTTGTTCATGGCTGAACCAAATATATATCCTTTTGGAACTAAAACCTGAGGCTGTTCTCCCTTTTCTACATCAAGTCCCAGTTCTTTTGTGATTAATTCTCCATTGGGATTTATCATGTATATGGTCAAAGAAGATCCTGCGTGATAATACCACATCTCATCTGACTTTAATCGATGAAAATTTGAAACTTCACCATCTCTAAGCAAAAAATAGATGCTTGTCCATAATTTTCTTATTTCCTGTGTTTCCCTTCCATCTTCATTTAACGGCGTATTCTTAGTGGAAGCTTCGATTTCTTTATAAAAACCTCCTTCCTGGTGTGGAATCATATCTAACTTTTGAATAAAATAGTCTGCTGTATACATTATATACTCCTTTTTATATCTACAAAATTTTTATTATTAAGGATAGAGCCAGTTCAGTTTATCATAAATTATTATGGTCTGCAATGCGAGTACTTCTTGAGTTTCCGCAGATTTATCCACAGTACCTTCACTTCATAGGTATTATAATAAACAACTTTAAGAAAATGCCTAAAATATAAGGAACCTTCTCCCTTTTTATTGTAAAATTAAATCACCACAATTAAAACCTTACTAAACAATGGATTGTCAACAGTTTTCTAGTCAATTTTTTTAAAGGTAATCATTCTGTACTCCACCGGTGTGAGATAACCTAGTGAAGAATGAATCCTGTGGTTATTGAACCAGTTCACATAATCAGCCAATTCAATCTTAAGATGGTATAAGCTGCTAAAGGTCTGGTTCCTGACGAACTCTGTTTTGATTATTTTAAATGTTGCTTCTGCAACTGCATTATCATAGGGACATCCTTTATGACTTAAGGAACGTTGAATTTCAAATGCTTTCAGAGTTTCATCAATCGTCTGATTCTTGAATTCGTCACCACGATCCGAATGAAATATCTGGATATCTTTCAGACTTCCCTTACGGACTGAAATGCCTGTTTTTCAAGGTTTGCTGTTTTGTTGCGTAGGCACTGTAACAAATTATTTCTCTATTAAAGAGGTCAACAAGCACAAATATATAGTTCCAGCTCATGCCGAGTAGCTATTGGACTTTGATTTGTTATGCAATCTTATCCTTAACCATAGCCTCATATGATTTCTGTTCGTCAGACCAGAGATTTGCCTCCACCTTCCTTCAGATTCGCAGTCACCCACGACACCCTTGGTCTTGGCTGTATCCTTCCCACTACTAGGGCGGATTAGGGACTTTCACCCATTAGAAATGTGCGCCGCCAGGCGCACATTTAAAACTAAAACAGGCTCATTTATGCCTGCTTTAGTTTACCATGTTTTTCCTCTTCTACTACATTGGATAAAATGAAGAAGTTGGATTGTAGTGGCAGGGAACAATAAATGCCTTATTCAATATTAATATCCCCTTCAAGATAAAGGCGACCCCGGCCTCCTAATCTTACTCGCTCCCCATCATACTCGCAATACACCGTACCGCCTCTCTCAGATACTTGTCTTGCTGTCATTTTTTCTTTGCCAAGGCGATCTCTCCAGAACGGAATCAGGCAACAGTACGCAGCCCCACAAACCGGATCTTCATTGACCTTGATTTTGGGCCAAAACGAGCGTACTACAAAATCAATTTTTTCATTTTTGCTCTTGGCCGTAACATGCGCCGAGAGGCCTATAGGAAATGCTTTAATTTTAGAAAAATCTGGTTTCATCTCCCGTACAACATCTTCCGAATCAAATAGAAAGAACAAATCCCGTTCTGTTTTGAAAACTTCCAAAGGAACTGCTCCAAAAGCATCTGACATATAATCATACAATTCATACTTTTCCGGAACAATCGTTGGGAAATTCATTTCAAGAAGTTTCCCGTCCCGCCTGACAGTTAAGTTATGGCCAACTTTCTTAGTATAGAAATTGATAACATTACTTTCCTTCTCATAGAAATTGAATAATATATACGCCGTACCAAAGGTAGCATGACCACAGAGATCTATTTCACCTGCCGGAGTGAACCATCTCAATCCGTATGTATCGCCTTCTTTTACTGCAAATGCAGTTTCCGATAAATTATTTTCAACTGCGATTTTCTCCATAACTTCAAACGGAAGCCATTTGTCCATTACGCATACACCTGCAGGATTTCCTTCAAAATTTTTATCTGCAAAGGCATCAACTATAAAGTACTTCATCCTTAATTCCTCCATGTTTTTTATGAATGGCTGAATAACTAAAACGGGAATTTATTTTATTTAATCGAAAGTATAATTTTGCCCATAGCATTCTTACTAATTATCTGTTCATGAGCATCTCTTGCATCTTTTAGCTTAAACACCGTACCAATTTGTGGACGCAAAATTCCAGATTTCAAAAATCCTTCAATTGCATATAAACTTTCTTTATATTCATGATCCGGTGCATTTACTAAAGCCATTCCCAAAATATCCGCTTCTTTAATCATTGCCAGTCTCGGTTCAAATTTTAGAGAACCACGATTACCAACGATAACGATACGTCCATATTTAGCAATCACTCTAAGGTCAGTGACCAGATTTATATTCGCTAATGATTCGAAGATTACATCCGGACCTTTATTATTCGTTAAAGCAAGAATTTCGCAAACCGTATTCTCGGTTAAATGATTAATAGCATATTTAGCTCCTGCAGCCAATACGAGACCTTTTCCAACATCCGTATTGGCCGTTCCTATAACATTTGCCCCAATACTGCTGGCCATCTGAACCGCAAATATTCCGACGCCGCCTGAAGCACCGTGAATTAAAACAGTTTCACCAGGTTTAATCTTTGCTCTGTGAAACAATCCTCGGTAAGCGGCCAAGGCTGGAATTCCAAGAGAAGCTCCTTCCTGAAATGATACAGATTCATGCAATTTGTATACAGAATTTGCGTCACAGACTACCTTTTCTGCGTATGTACCGGTATTGTGTCTGGCAAGCAACGCTGCCACAAATACCCGGTCACCAATTCTCAAATGATTCACATTTTCACCAAGAGCATCTACCACACCCGCTCCATCAAACCCAAGAGTACAAGGCAGCTCAGGTACATAGAAGGAGTAGGTTCCTGTGCGAACATACGTCTCGTTTGGATTGACCCCCGCCGCATACAACCGCACACGTACTTCGTTTTCTGATGGAATTGGTTCATCAATTTCTACAAGCCTTAAGACTTCTGGCCCACCAAACTCTGAAATTTGAATGGCTTTCATAAGCACTCCCATAAATCATTCATATAGATTCCATAATTTTATTTTAATTCTGGTTCACCTCAAATATCGCTTCAATCTCTACGGTTGCATTCATTGGCAACATGTTCGTAGATACAGCAGTCCGTGCATGTCTCCCTGCTTCTCCAAAAATTGTATATAACAATTCAGATGCTGTGTTCACTACGAGGTGGGCTTGATCAAAGTTTGCTGTACTGTTCACGAAAGCCTGTAACTTTACAACATTTCTAACGTTATCCAAATCCACCAGATGTTCTTTAGCGGCTGCAATTATATTGATTGCACATATTCTTGCGGCTTCCTGTGCTTCTTCAAGAGTTCTCTCTCCTCCTGCTTTTCCTACGTAAACTAATTTACCATCTACTATAGGAATCTGGCCTGATATGAACAGAGCATTTCCAAGTTGTTTTGCAGGTATATACATAGCCGCAGGTTTAGGTGCTTTCGGGAGTTCAATTCCCATGTCTTTAATTTTTTGCTCAATCTTCATAATTCTACCGCCTTTCAAATGTCTTTTACCATTGTTTACCTAAATATTACTCCACAAATACCAATAGCTAATTTGGATTTCAAAATTAGATTGATATTCTAATATTTGATTCTATATTAGTATAGCAGGAGTTTAAAGTCAATAACTATTTATAAAAAGATCACAATTATTCACTTTACGATTCTAATCACATACTCTAATTATTTTGCAATTCCCATTTTAATATGTTATAATTCAATCACTGAAACAGAGAAAAGAGGTCTTCAGATGGCAACACATAAGAATATGTCACGACAGGAAAAAACGAAGCGAAATTATCAATTAATACTGGAAACGGCTATCAAGCTGTTCAATGATAACGGGTATGATGAGACAACAATAAGCGATATCAGCAAAGTAACAGGTATATCTAATGGCTCCATATATCACTTGTTCACAAGTAAGCAGGAAATTCTCAAGCAGATTTACAATCAGTATATCAATATATCTCTTGGCTTAACCAAAGACATTGACGAAAAGGTGAAAGACCCTTACAACCATCTTTTAAAATTCATGCTGGATGTACAAAACCTCTGGATTAAAACCGGACCAATGATGCTAACTAACAAATTCAGATGGACATCTTCCCGCACTACGTCGGGATGCAGTCCCATCCAACGAGAAGAATTGGTTACTTTTATAGCCATGGCTCAGGAGGCAGGAACCATTAGCAATCATTTACACATTACCGATACGGTTGAATTCCTGTTTACCATACAGAGAGGTATCCTTTACGGCTGGACAATACGCGATGATTTTGATATCCATAAATACTCAGTTAAATTTTGGGAACCGATACTACGGGCTTTGATTGATGGAAATTTAAACATTTGATAAAGTCTATTAATTTGTTCTTAGCTCCTTAACAAATTCTGCCACAGCCTCTCCAGCCATACATCCGGAATTAACTGCGAATCCCATGGTGTTCCCAGGTAATGTAAAGTTATAGCTATCGCCATAGATGGTATTGGCATCTGATCCTGCAGAATACAGACCTTCGATTGGCATAAAGCCTTCATCTAAAACTTCGCAGTATTTGTTAATACGTACTCCACCGATGGTTCCATACGCTCCAAGGAAGAATTTACCAACCATGTATTTTCCTTTTCCAGTGATCTTGTGTAGGAATTTAGGATTCTTATTGAATTGTGTATCACAATGAAGATCACACATCTCATTATATACTTCAACCGTATTCTTAAGCACATCTGCATCAATCTGAAGCTTTTTTGCAACTTCATTCAATGTTTCTGCCTCAGTATAAGCTTCATACCCCTGTTCAACTGCAACTGCTGCCTGCTGCTCAAAAGCATGAAATGCCTCAGCTGGATGTACAATATCTTCAAGGTCCGGACCGTTTTTCTTATAATGCTTTAAGATTGCACCATCCATAATACAGTAAGCATAATTTCCCGGCTGAAGAGCTAATGCGTTTCCAGTAAATGTGGTATTACCCATACGGTCTTCATTCATAAAGCGTTCCCCCAGCTGATTGATCAGGAGGTTTGGCTGACGAAGAACTGCATCAAGCAGGAACCAGTTTAAGTTATCCGGAAGCTGATAGATTGCTTCGATACCTGCACCATATTTCATTGCTCCGGCATTCCACATCATTTTCAGTCCGTCTCCAACGATACCTGGAATCATGAATGGATAGTAATCCTCTCCTAAATGAAGGTTGAATTCTTTCTCCAGCATTTCTTTGTTGTTCCCAAATCCGCCGGTTGCAACGATGACTGCTTTCCCGGTTGCTTTAATCTGCTGTCCATCTTTATCTACAGCGATAACGCCACAAACTTTATCTCCTTCTTTGATCAACTCTACTACTGCAGTTTCCATTTCAAACTGTGTTCCCAGCTCTTTTGCACGATTGGTAAGAGCTTTCACCATTCCGCCTGCTGCACGTGGTCCAATGACACCATTCTCAGGTTTTACGATATGCCAGGTAGCTTCGGATTCTGCAAAGTATTTAAATGCTCCGGCAAATTCCACCCCCATATCCTCTAACCATTCAATTGTTTCCCCAGATTTGTTAAAATAGGCAGATACCAGATCTGCATCCACTCTCCAATGAGTATAATCCATATGCATATCAAATGCCTTCTCAACTGTGATCTGGCTGAAGCTTTTTCTTTGAACCTTAGTATCAATTCCAAGTGGTCCCATTCCCATATTGGCAGCACCACCAGTGGTGTTGGACTTCTCAAATATAATAGAAGACAGATTATTTTCACCAGCAGCTACTGCTGCCGCCTTTCTTCCATCTGCAATGGCAAGAATTACAGATTTGGTTCCATATGTAACATCACCACATGCAAAAATACCTTCTTCATCTGTAGCAAATGTCTTCTGATTGGCAACGATAGAATTGGCTCTTCCCCTTGCCAAACCAGCATCTGGATCCAGACCACAGCTCTGTCCTACTGCAAAAATAACAGTATCCGCTTCAATTTCATGATAGGAATTTTCCACCTTTTCAATGATTGCACGATGGCTCTCATCAAAGGTGAACGATGCAATATCAAAAAAACCGACACCGGCTGTTTCTCCATCATCTGTTTTTATAATCCGCTGGAAAGTCTGTGCCGGATGAACCTGAATTCCTTCTTCCTTCGCCAGAAAGATCTCTTCATCGTCTGCTGTCATCTTTTCTCTTGCTTCCAGACATGACACATGAATTACTTCCGCACCAAGACGTTTCGCAGTTCTTGCACAGTCAAATGCAACATTATGTTATTATTAATTGATAAATAAATAACTAAGGAATAGAAGAGGTACAAAATGAGTTATAAAGTAGTCGGTGTTACTGCCGGAAGAAAAAACAGCAATAGTGAGATTTTATTAAAAGAAGCATTATTAGAATGCCAAAATCAAGGTGCTGATGTAGCAATGCTAAACTTAAGAGATTATGATGTTCAGGATTGTACCGGATGTACCTCCTGCACCAAAGGAATGTCTGAAGGAAAGAACGTTGGCTGTATCCTCGACAATAAAGATGATAAAAAGAAAATGATGGATCTAATTATGGATGCAGATGCTTTAATCTGTTCAACACCTATATATGATCTTATGGCATGCTCTACATTTTTAAAATTTATGCAGCGTAATTTGAGTTATGAAACTTCTTTTCTTGAAACAATCGGAGCAATTGAACATAAAGACCGTGTTGCAGCTCTCATTGCAATTGGAGGTTCCACCCGTTCATGGATGTCCATGGCTTTAGAATCCATGCAGGCTGCCATGTTTACTACTGATATGAAAGTAATCGACATGTATCTTGCAACAAGAGTTCCTGCCCCTGCACAATGTCTGTTGAATGATGACATGATTCTTAGAGCAAACGAAGTTGGCAAACACATTATGGAAGCAGTCCGCACTCCTGCCAAAGAACGTAAATGGCTGGGTGATGACGATATGGGTTGGTGTCCTAACTGCCATTCTAACGCCTTGATTCTTGGAGAAGTCCAATGGGATGGACTTCACTATCCAGTTGAATGCCAGGTATGTGGTGCTGGTGGAACCCTGGAAAAAACTGCCGATAATAAATGGAAATTTATAATTGCTGAAAATGGATTCAGTCGTGATCGTACTACGATAGAAGGCCGGGCGCACCATTTGGAAGAAATTTCTCATACTCAGGGTGGTTTTTTCGCTAATCCGGAAAATATAAAAAAAGTAAAAGAAAAACAGGAAAAATATAAAAAATTAACATTTAAAAGCTTGTAAAATAAAAACTATATGTATATCCTCATCTTATATTTCCAGATAAGGATATACATATAGTTCAGCATAAGCAGGCTTTGCAATATCAGGACCACTTGAATACGATACTACCAGCAGTATCTGTTCCCGCTATCTCAAAATTATAATTACTTAGATCCGCATCTAATACTGCTTTATAGCCGTTATTACTCCATACAAAATGCATTTTATTGCAGTCAACTTTTACCTCTAACTTTGCATCAACACCAAATGCCTTAAATTGATTTCTAAATTTTACCAGCTCTATTTGCTTTGCAAAAACCTTTTGTTTCATAGCCTGTTCAATTTGTTTCCAGGAAAGATTGGTACGATTTATTTCCTTGTGCCCGCCTGCTCCGGCTCTCTTTACTGCTTCGTGATCATTTTTCCCCGCAAACAAATCCAAGTACCAAACTTGTGGTTTACCCGGCATAAAGATTTGCAATGCTCTTGCAAGCAGCATCTTTTTGTCATCCTCACCCAAAGCACTATAGTAGGTTGCATTAACCTGATAATATACATTTTTTTCTCCATGAAGATTTTTTACATATCCGCCGCGCTTTACGACAATATCAATTAACTTCTCAATCTGATCATCCGGAATTAATCCCTTCAAATCCAATAATGGAATACCATCATGGCACCCAAGCATATTGACAACCATAATTTGTTTTTCCTGAATCTCATTAGCCCATTTTACAAGAAATTCACCTGAATGTCTTTCCAATGCATCAATAATTAATCCCGGAAGGAAGAAATCATAGGTCACATATCCCTTTTGTGACAAAACCTCATAGGTTTTTTCCCCATAACTTGAATGTATCTCCGGCAATAATTTTAATTGATATTTATCCGCTATCTCCTGTACCTTTTCCAGAAGATCCCATGTCCCCGGACTATTTAAGAAATTCTTTTCTCCCGGTTCCTTCGGTGCATAAGCAAACGCATCCAGTCTTACAATTCTTGCGCCATAATCGGCTAACGATTTTAATGTATTTTCATAATATTCCCAAACAAGAGGAGATTTGATATTTAAATCCATCTGTCCTAAATATCTTTTATTTGTCTCAAGATAATTTACGACAGCCGCTTTATAGGTATCGTATCTGCCAAACGTAATATCGGCCGGCGAACCCCCATCATCCAGTGCATTGTTTACAATATCAGTAATACAGGAAGCCGCCAGATACTGGATATCCATTTCTTTCATCAAATCCTGAGCATCAATTCTTTTATAATTTACCTCTTGATAAAAAGTATTCCAATACGGTACACTCGTTCCATCCGGCATTCTAACCATAAGCAATGGAAGTCCCGGCTTTCTGAAAAACATATCTTTAATCAGCTCCTGATCCGGCTGGATATATCCTTCCTGCGTCATTACTCCCTTATTTTCCCAAAACTTGTTCCAATTAATAAAAAAATCCTTATATTTTGAGTCCTCTCCATTTTTGAGTATATCCTGAAACTGCCTGGACAAGACGGAAGCATGATTTAAAACAAAATCAAATTTTAAATCAATCCCCAATTTCTGAAGCTCACTGATGTCCTCTGCAGTTGCATAATTTTCATTTAGATTATAATCAATAATTGAAAATCCTCTATCTAAATCTGTATTAAAAACGCTTGGAAGAATGTAAAAGCTGCTGAATATATCTTCCAACTCCGCCTTTTTTAAAAATGAAACAGAATCCGATAATGCTTCGCCAATACTGTCCGGATACGCATTGAGCATAGGTCCCCAGTTTACTATATTTTCTTTATTCATCCTGAATTTGTATGATTTACAATCATACTTTTCCTTTCTAAATTATTATAAAAGTCCCAATCATGTAAACAGGCACTTTCCATGTACTCAACGTCGATTCCTTTACCATATAAAGTTGCTAGTTTCCCATTAATTTCTGAAATTGCTCATGAGTCAATATCGTTCCTTGTTTTGAAAGGATGATTTTTGCCTTATGCGCATCTCTTATAAGCAGCCGCTGTTCTAATTCCAATACCATCATTGTAAATGGACTATCCGTTGCTCCGTCTCTGTTTCTTGCTCTTCTGTGCTCTAAGGTTTCCTGTGGCGTACTGTTTAATAACACTGGAATATCAACACCATTGTAATTCTTACTATTTCCATGTGTCCATTCTATTACAAGAACATTTATACCGAAAAAATCAACTGCATCATACCACAGCTCTGTGTCTTCCCGTCCCATACGCCTTAACCAGATTTCTTTCTCACCGTTTTTAAATGCTTTTATGATCGAATCAATTTCCTCAAATCCAATCTCTTCACTGCTTCCCAAATATTGCTTCAGCCCTTTACGTCCTTCGTTTATATAAGTTTCATACCAAGGGTATTTATTTATTGTCTCTGGATTTGAATCCTGACCTTTCATTTGCAGTTCGTGGATTATATCAAAACGCTCCTTTGAAAATCCGCCCCTCATAACCATGCCTTTTATTGCGCTCTCACGAAATATACGCAATCGTTCCGCATCATTATATTTGGGAATTCTGTGAGGATAATTATCTCCTGACAGCGTATATGCACCTATGCCCATTTGATTCAAATAATAAGTAATTAAGGATGCTGTTTCAGATTTTCCAACTCCCGATCCACCGCAAACTGTGATGACTACTTTTTCGCTTCCGGTTTCTTTTACCAAATGGTCCATTTCTTTTAATAAAACCGGAAAAATAATATTTGCCTTATCAATATGATTCTCTTCAATATTAACTTTATCACCCGGCATATCACCGTGTGGGATGCTTCCTGTAATTGCGACCGGAGTCCAAGGATTATTTCCTTTTATTTGGCTGCTTATATTTTTTGTTTTGTTCAACATCTAAGAACCTCCTATAAATTTGATATTTTTTATTTTCATCAAACATAATTGTTTATGAATTAATTTAAGACAAACAATTATGTTGTTTCTTGCCTTCTTTTCTATTGCTGAAGTAAAATACAACCAGTGCTAAGATCATAAGTAAAACACACAAATAAAAAACCTCTTCATAACCATACCATTTTGCAATCACTCCTCCTATCATTGGTCCGGCTCCTTGTCCGATGTCTCCTCCCAAATAAAAGGTGCTCGTTGCTAATCCGCTTTTCTCTATCCCAACCTTTTTAATACTGGCAGCTTGTAATAGTGGCTGTACTGCTCCTTGGGCTAAAGCTCGAATAACCGCTGATACTAATATCATTGCCAGTGAGTCTGCAGAAGCCAAAAAAATCAATGAAATAATCGTCATTATTATCCCTGGGTAAACAATATATTTTAATCCCATTTTATCAACAATCTTGCCTGATAATGGTCTGGCGAGGAATAAAAACACGGCACTTACAGTAAAGTAGATGCTTACATCTTCAATTGATTTTCCTTGTGCATATATTACAAGAAAAGCTGCGATTCCACCGTTCATAAATGAATAAACACCTGCAATAAAGGCATAATCCAACACATTTAACGAAATAATATCTTGTAATAATATCTTATGTGATTTGCTTTCTTTGATCATTTTTGAATAGTGAAACAGCAACAAATATAACATAGTAAAAAGTGAGAATAAGGCTGATACATAAAACGCATACTTGATACCATATTGTACCATCAAAGCTACACCAAGACCCGGTCCGACAGCTGAAGCAATTACTTGTCCTAATCCCAGATATCCAATCCCTTCGTTAAATCTTTTTGATGGAATATATTCACTTGCCATTGCTACAATTGCTGTACTGTTTATTCCAAAGGCAATCCCGTGAATAACCCTAAATAGGATAATGACCATTAAATTATCCGTAATTACATAAGCCATGATAGAAATCGCCACAAAAAAATTACCAATTATCAGCAATTTTTTCCGATTAAACTGATCTGTAATATACCCTGTAAAAGGCCTGATAAACAAAGAGGTTATAGAAAACAACCCCACAATTAATCCTGCTTTCGAAAGATTTACTCCAATTCCTGTCAAATATACCATTAATATGGTTGTTATCATATAAAAGCTAAAGCTTATCAATGAATTAATGAAAATTACGGAGCAAAACTTAAAGTTCCATAGCTTTTCGTTCATTTATCTATTTACTCCTCCTAATTTTACTCTCTAATAAAATTATAAATGGAATCCTCTTTTGTAACAAATGTTTTATGTTATGCTGTGCAATTTATAGACCTATTGCACATTATTTTGTAATACTTGCATAGAATGGAATTTATTAATACAAGATTTTTACCGGCACCCGTTGACATTATATGGTATTAGTATAAACTAAAATTATAGAAACATTACAATGGAGAAAAACTATGAAATCAGAAGAATTAGTTTTAATTTTGTCTCAATATATAAAAAAAACTGTCTTAGCTTCCTCTGACATAAAAATTGAAAACGGAATTTCTCTGCTCCTGCCTAATTCTTATTTAAAACAAGATGGGGTTTATTTATGTCGTTTAAATACATTAAAGGAGATTCTAAATTTTGAATCCCAACCAGCCAATATTACCTTTTTTGTTATTGATTGTACTGAGGCGTCACTTGAAATAGAGAACATTCAAACGAACTGTTCGTATTTATTTCTATCTTGTACTATGGATGAAATAAGTGTGCTCTTATCAAATATATTCCAACGAAATGAAAGGTTAATTGTTCGAAGTAATTACAAGAAGATGCAGGCTATCTGGAACCAGATCATTCAAATTCCGGGGCAGACTGATGAAATTCTGACAATCATAAAGGATTTTTATTATTCCTTTCATAAGTATATTGCTTGTCTTGTACTTACTATGGAACAAGATTGTGCCAAAATATCAGAAAATGATTTGTTGCTTTTACTGGAAGAGTTAAATATTTTTTTCCCTGAAACTAATATTTTCCCTTATAAAAATCATATTATTATTTTATACTCCCAGGATAACCGTCCAACCAGTACTTTATCCTTTTCCTATGATTCCTTTTCTTCTATTCTTCATAAATATCATATGAATGCAGGAATAAGCAATGCGTGCCGGTACCCACATATGTATCCAACTTTATATCATACTTCTCTTTCAACTTTGGATTTAGGGATAAAGATTTCTTCCTTTCGTATTAATAACAGAATTTATCAGTACGAAAATTTCAGTACTTTTTATATGATTGATTTATGTGTGAAAGAGTTTGTTCGAATTCATGGTCATTCTGATATTATTTATCTGGTTTCTCCCTGTATTATCGAGTTATACCGATATGATATAAAACACAATGCTGATTTATTATCAACACTATTTCATTATTTGCTAAATGGCTGTAATATTACCAATACTTCCAAATCACTTTATATGCATCGGAATACACTTTTTAACAAGTTAAAAAAAATCAATTCTATCATTTCTTCTCCCCTGGATAATGGACGCACACAATTTAAATTGCTAATGTCCTGCTTTGTCGTAACTTATTACAGAGAGTATATGGAAAGAATTTTATGAGGTTATATTATGTCGGACTTATTTTTAAACCTTGAACAAAAGCAAACATTGTCTCAAAAGGTGATACAAAATATAGAAATATTACAAATGAGTACCAATGAGCTGGAATTATATCTTAACAATATTTCGTTGGAAAATCCGGTGATTGAGTTAAATGATAAATCTCGGATTTCCGAAGAAACTCCATTGAATGAAACAGACCTATATCATAATAATCATTTAACCGGAAGCTCCATAGCGAAATCTTTTACAGATGGAGGTCGTTTTAAAAATGTGGCTTCTACTCCTGAAAATTCTCTTACTGAACATGTTTTATTTCAATTAATACCTTTTTTTCACACCGAGCAGAATAAATCTATTTTTTATTTTTTAGTGGATTCCTTAAATGATAATGGATTCTTAACCGTTACCATAAACGATATTTGCAGTTTATTTAAAATAACTCCCGAAGAAGCAGACTATTATATCTGCACGTTACAATCCTTGGAGCCAGCTGGTATCGGTGCTGGTTCATTGGCAGAATGCCTGATATTACAATTGAAAAGAATATCGAACCCAATTAAGGATCTATCCATAGAAATATTGACTAGTCACATGGAAAATTTAGCTAATAATCAATTGAAATTAATTGCCCAGAAATTAAAGGTACCTCTTAGTGATATTATAGATGCCTGTGAACTTATTAAATCCTTGAATCCAAAGCCAGGTAACGGCTTTTGCTGCAAGGAGCTGGCCACATATGTCCAGCCTGACATTATTGTACTGCAGCGGCATAATAATTTTCAGATTACAATTTGCAATGATTTCGCTTCTGGATTTACCATCAGCAATAGTTACAGGAACCTGTTAAATCATCCAGATAAAGAGGTTCGAGAATATCTTTATCAAAAGTTTCAGCAGGCAGAATGGCTTAATAAATGTCTGGAGCAAAGAAATGTTACATTGCTTCGGATCACACAACAATTACTCATTAATCAGAAAAACTTTTTTTTAAATGGACCAGATAATTTAAAACCCCTCAAACAATCAGACTTAGGCAGTCAACTCAATTTAAACAATTCGACCATTAGCCGTGCGATACATGATAAATATCTGCAGTGCTTCTGGGGTGTGTTCCCTTTAAAGTATTTCTTTTCCAAAGCCGCCAGCAATCAATCAGACTTAACCAGCCTTCACTTGAAACATCAAATAAAACAGCTAATTGATACCGAAGACAAAAAACATCCATTAAGTGATCAAAAAATTGCTGACCTGCTTGCACAAGATAACATAAATATTGCCAGGCGAACCGTTGCAAAATATCGAACTGAATTATTAATACCAGATACATCAAAACGGAGAAGCCTATAACTTCTCCGCTAATATAACCACTATTCTTTAGTACTTATTGTTAATCCATATGCTTTGATTTTACGCCATAGTGTTGATTTACTAATTCCAAGAATCTCTGCTGCTTTTTCTCTATTGCCTTTTGTCTTCTCCAATGCATGACATATGCTATTCTTTTCTGCTTCTACAATACTCCCCTTTGCTATCACTGAACCCTTTATCATTTTTTCTAACGAACTGTCAGGCAATTTTGTCTCCTTTTGAAGTAATGCCAACTCAGTTACATCCAGCTGTTCCCTAATATCTTTTCCATCAATATATTTATTGTCTGCTACAATAACAAGTCTTTCGCAGAAATTTCTAAGTTGCCTTACATTTCCATCCCATGAAAGATTTAATAAAAACTCCTCGGCATCTTTGCTTAGTAATATCTTCTTATTATATTCTATTCCAAAGTTTTTAACGAATATATTCGCCAGCAAAATCACATCTCTGCCTCGTTCTCTTAAAGACGGGATATTAAGGGTTAAAACATTCAAACGATAATATAGATCCTCTCTGAATTTCCCTTCTTTTGAGAGCTTTAAAAGATTTTTATTGGATGCCGCAATAATTCGTACATCAATCGGTATAACTTTATCATCTCCTATCCGCATAACACATAGCTCTTCGATTACCCTCAACAGCCTTGTCTGACCTTGGGCATCTATCTCCGATATCTCATCAAGAAATATCGTACCTTTATTCGCTATTTCAAAAAGGCCTTTTTTGCCCTTCTTTAAAGCACCTGTAAAAGCCCCCTCAACATATCCGAATAATTCACTTTCTAAAAGATTCGTCGGTAAAGACCCACAATTTATCGCTACAAACGGCTGGTTATTCCTAAAACTGGAATTGTGTATGCTCTGTGCAAACAGTTCCTTTCCGCAACCGCTTTCACCATAAATTAATATACTGGCATTATACTTGGAAAATCGTTCCCCCAGCTTTTTTGATTTTATAATTGTCTCTGACTCTCCCAAAATATCTTGGAACTTGTATTTTGCATAATGACCCTTTTGATAAAATTCACTTTTTACATAAGATTCCATTTTCTCAATTTGTTGGATCGTGGTAAAATGCACAACAGCACCATGAGAAATATCATCCTTGCTATTAGGCGTGATATTAAGCATACCTGCCATGCTGTTAACATTTACTATTCTGCTGTAATATGCTTTCCCTTTATTTAATACATCGTTAAACTCATCCTTTTCCAGTGTTGTAACCATATCCGCAAAATATTTTCCGATATAGCTGTCATCTTCAATTGGTGTGAACATATTGACTGCCTGCTCGTTATGAGCTGTAATTCTGCCCTCTTTATCTAAGATGCAAATAGCTTCAAATGAATAGTTCAACATATTCTTAAGCTCGTCTAAAGTTTCCTGCAATTGGGAACCAATCGCTACCTGTTGGATCGCACGCTTCAAATCCAGACTAAAGTCCAGATAATCATAAATCCGATCATCATGAAAGGCATACATACCACTATTTCTGACCATATCTAAATATTGGGTATTACAAATAACCACCTCATATCCTTCTTTAGCAAGGGAATCGAAATAACTTTGTCCCAAATCATCCCGCCAAGGCGGATTCATAAGCTCAAATCCATACATCTCCTCCAGTACATCCAAACGAACCGTTATGGGCAGATAAGTACCTAGAATTACTCTCTTATAATGTTCCAACCCTTTTGACTTTAACTCTTTTTTTAAAAGATATAATATCACACAGGTATCAAAGGCAGTCATAGAAACAGGGTATACCGGTACCAGAGGCTTATATGACATAATTCTGTCATAATGTTCCCATTGGCATATAATTGCATCCATCTTTTCTTCATTTACCCGCTTAATCTGCTTTTTTAGCTGTTCATCATTAACTGTGGCATCGCCTACATACATATTAAAATCTATAATTTTCTCAAGGCTTTGTACTTGCTTAATCATGGAATCTCCAAACAGATTCATGAAAAATATACGAAACATTTCATTCACCCCTTTGTTTTTTAATCATTGTACCACACCTTGCAGCAAAAGACAGCAGGTGTACCTGCTGTCTTTTAATATTAGTCCTAATTCTTATTCAAATTTTAAATCTTTTAAATAAAGACTCGACGCATTCCATACCTTAAAATTCAAATTAGCCTCATGTGCATAACAGTTTACTAGCTGCACCATAGAATAAATCGGGCACTCGTCTTCAATTACCTTTACAACCTCTACTGCCTTTTCATTTGAAGTCTGATCATCACTAGCTCCGATTGTCTCTGCACAAAACTGCAAAAAGGAATCATAGCTTTCACCTTGCCAACCACTCCAATTAAGTCCACCTAAAAATGCTTTCATGGAATCAACTCCGTAACCACTTGGTGAAGCAGTAACCATCAATAATACATCCCATTGTGTCGGATCTGCTGCTACATTCCATATGGTAGCACTGTCATAATTATTAATCTCAGCTTTAAATCCTAACTCGGTTAATGTATTTTGAATCACTTCAGCCGCACTAATCTGAGGGCTTGTTCCATCGGTTACAATCTTTACTGTTCCCTCCGCTGCACCAGCTTCCTCAATTAAGCTCTTTGCTTTATCCATATCTGCTGCAGTATACATATCCCCTGTCATTTGTTCGCTGTAATCCCTCATCGCTGTAGAAAATGGAGCTTTACCTGCCAATGCAAAGCCACCATAGGAAACTGCGTTAATTGCTTCATTATCCATTGCATAACACAGTGCCTGTCTAACCTGCTTCTTGGTAAACACAGAATTATCATGCATATTCAAGAAGAAACTTAACGATTGTACACCAATATCTTTTGTTACTGCAAACTCACTTTTTTCACTCATATAATCTACATCACTGGTCTGTAGATTCATTATTAACTGAACTTCACCAGTATCTAAAGCCGTTGTTTTCTGAGAAGGCTCTGCAATTACGGTAAATGTCGCTTCCTTTATGTCTGCTTCACCACCCCAATAATCAGGGTATGCTTCTAAAGTCACATAAGAACCGCTTACATAATCCTTCAGTTTGTATGGTCCTGTTCCGATTGGCGTAGTAACCATTTTATCTGGGCTTGAATTCCAGGATGCCTCACTTACAATACTAACATTCGATAAATTCGTAAAAGTGTATGCATTCTGCTCCTTTAAATAAAGTTCAAAAGTGTAATCATCTATAACATTGGTCTTGTCAAAATCAACATTTATTACATATTGGCTATAGTTGGTATCTTCCTGCATAAGCTTAAAGGAAAACAAAACATCTTTTGCAGTTAATGTGTTACCATCCTGAAATTTTACTCCCTGTCGGATTTTAAAAATGTAATGGGTACTGTCTACTTCCTCCCAACTTTCTGCTAAACGAGGAACAACTTCATCGTCGTATCCCACTGCAAATAACCCCTCATAAATCTGATTGGATACATATGAATAAGTGCTTCCGCTTCCAAAAACGCTCATATTTCCAACGTCTCCGTCAACCGCTATGTTAATGGTGTCTCCACCTCCACTGTTTGCAGCCGTATTGGTTGATTCCCCTGTTGCATTATCATCAACACCTTTCCCTGAACCGCACCCTGCTACTGAAACCATTGTTGCAACAGCTGCCAAAAATGCTGCTAGATATTTCATACTTTTTTTCATAATCCTTCTCCTTTTTGTGTTATTTATCATTATCTTCTACCATATGGCAGAATACAAAATGATTCTTACTTATTTCTCTGACACGTTGTTCTTTTAGGCATTCTTCTGTAACATAATTGCATCTTGCTGCAAAACGGCATCCCGGCTTTGGATTGATTGGAGATGTAATTTCACCTTTTAAAAGTATACGTTGTTTCTTTGCATGTACATCCGGAATCGGAATTGCTGATAGCAAGGCCTTTGTGTAAGGATGTAAAGGATTTGCAAACAGTTCATCCGCCGGGGCTTTTTCAACCATCTGTCCCAGATACATTACCATAATCTCGTCCGATATATACTTTACTACGGACAGATCATGGGTTACAAAAATATAAGTTAGATTTCTCTCTTCCTGCAAATCCATCATCAAATTTAAAATCTGAGCCTGAATGGAAACATCTAGGGCTGAGACTGGTTCATCACATAATATAAATTGGGGATTTAATGCCAAGGCTCTTGCAATTCCTATCCTTTGTCTTCTGCCTCCGTCCAGCTCATGAGGATAAGAATCTGCCAATCTGTTTGCAATCCCTACCGTTTCCATAAGCTTTTCTGTTTCTTCCTCCATTGTCTCTTCTTTCATACCGCCTCTTAAAATCAAGGGTTCCTTTATGGTTTCCCGGACACTCATTCTTGGATTTAATGACGCAAACGGGTCCTGGAAAATAATCTGCATTTTTTCTCTCAGTATTTTTAACTCCTTCTTCTTTAAATGAGTTACATCCTGACCCTCAAATAAAATCTGTCCATCCGTACTGTCTAATAAATGCAAAATCGTTCTGCCCAAAGTCGATTTCCCGCATCCGGATTCTCCAACAACACCAAGGGTCTTTCCTTTTTCTATTTTAAAGCTGATATCATCTACCGCATGCAATTCACCTTTAGGAGTACTAAAATATTTTTTTAAATTCCTGACTTCTAATATTGTTGCCATATCATACCTCTTTCATCCTATCACACTTAATATAGTGTCCATTTCCTAATTCAGTATCCCTGTTCCTCTCCGTTTTACATGCAGCAACCGCATATGGACATCTTTCATAAAATTTACAGCCTTCTGGCAGCTCTGTCGGATCGGGCATCATACCCCTGATCGGTTTGAGTCGTTTTTCATTCGAATCTAATTTAGGAAGGGAATCAAAAAGTCCTCTGGTATACGGATGACCTGGATGGTCAAACACATCTATTGTCGTACCATATTCCACAATTTCACCTGCATATACAATCGCAACCTTATCGCACATCCCCGCTACAACACCAAGGTCATGAGTGATCATTAAAACAGCGGTATTGAGTTCCTTCTTTAGGTTGTCCATCATATCAAGAACCTGTGCCTGAATCGTCACATCCAATGCGGTCGTAGGTTCATCTGCCAGTAACAGTTCCGGCTGGCAGGCCAGTGCCATGGCAATCACCACTCTCTGTTTCATCCCCCCGGAAAACTGGTGGGGATACTCAGAGAATCTTTCACCTGGAATTCCAACCATTTCAAGCATATTGATCGCTTTTATTTCTGCCTCGGCACTAGACATTTTTTCATGCAGTCCAATTGTCTCGGCAATCTGTTTGCCTACTGTCATAATTGGATTTAATGCAGTCATAGGATCCTGAAATATCATGGATATTTTATTTCCTCTGATTCTGCGCATTTTATGTTCCGATAGCTTCATAATATCCGATTCTTCGAATAAAATCTCACCGCTTTTAATCTTTGCCGGTGGATCCGGAAGAATTCTCATAACGGACTTTGCAATTGTAGTTTTACCGGCTCCTGTTTCACCGACAAGTCCCAGTGTCTCTCCTTTGTTTATTGTAAAGGAAACACCATTTACCGCTTTTACAACTTTTTTATCAGTCACATATTCAACAACTAAATTGTTAATATCTAATAAACTATTCTTATCACTCATTTCTCTGTCTCCTTAATTCTTCAACCGGGGATCCAACGCATCTCTCAAACCATCTCCCAGCATATTAAAGGATAAAACACTGGTCATAATGCAAATGCCTGGATAAATTACCAAATAGCCATAATCTCTCATGTAGTTTCTTCCCTCTACCAGCATAGCTCCCCATTCTGGTGATGGTGGCTGTGCCCCCAATCCAATAAAGCTAAGCGTTGCCGCTGCCAGGATGGAATTTCCAATATTCATTGTAATCTCTACGATCAAAGGAGAGATTGCATTAGGTAGAACATGTTTGGTAATAATACGAAAATCACTGGCATTAATAGCAATTGCAGCTTCAATAAATTCCTTCTCTCTTACCGTCATAATCGAAGCTCTGATAATTCTGGCATAAGCAGGAATAGTAGAAATACCGATTGCAATGATTGCGTTGTTGATTCCAGGTCCTAAAGAAGCAGCAAGCGCAATGGATAAAAGCATACCTGGTATTGACTGATAGATATCCAGAATTCTCATTAGGATATTATCGATCTTCCCGCCATAAAAACCTGCGATAGATCCTACTATTGTTCCTAGTACGGAGGCAATGGCCACAGAAAGCATACCAATTTTCAAAGACTGTCTTGTTCCGTATATTAATCTGCTTAAAATATCCCTTCCTAATTTGTCAGTTCCAAGTAAGTGTGTACTACTTGGTGCAGCATAGGTTGATTTTAAGTCCTGAGCCGCATAATTATATGGAGCAATAATCGGTGCCAGCAGCGCAATGGAAATGAGTAAAAGAATAATAACCATACCAGCCATTGCAAGTTTATTTTTGGCTAGTCTTGCCATAACTTCCTTAAAATGTGACTTATGTCTTTTTTTATTTATAGCAGCCATGAGTTTTATATACCCTTTCTTTTTCTCTTCTTATTTGCACTTTTATATTGGGAACGTATTCTTGGATCCACAAAGGCAAATACAATATCTACCAACAACATACATAGACAAAAACATACCGAAATGAACAATACCCCTCCTTGAACAACAGGATAATCTCTTTGTGCTATTCCGTTCATCATAAATACACCCATTCCCGGTATGGAAAAAATAGTTTCTGCAATCAATGCACCACCAAGAGAAGCACCAATCATATTACCAATTGTCATAATTATCGGTATTAAAGCATTTTTTAGTGCATGTCCATAAATAACCTTCACTTCCTTTTGCCCTTTTGCTCTTGCAGTTGTGATATAATCCTGACGGATGACCTCCAACATACTAGACCTTGTCTGCCTTGCGATTCCGGCTGCACCTCCTAACGCACAGGATACACAAGGCAATATATAGCCAGTCCATGATTTGATACCCGAGGAAGGAAGCCAGCCAAGTTTTTGTGCAAATATCATTACCAAGATCAATGCAAACCAAAAGCTTGGCATAGAAACACAAAACAAAGAACCAAACATAGAGAGGTTATCTTTCCATGAATATTGATGAGTTGCAGCGAGAACTCCCACTGGAATTCCAATCAACGCCGCTAAAAATACACTTATCAATGCGATTCTTAGGGTATATGGAAATCTTAAGAAAATCTGTTCCGTAACACTTTGTTTTGTCTGATAAGAAGTACCAAAATCAAAATTTACAAATACCTCCTTTAAATAATTCACAAATCGTACAAGAAACGGATCGTTTAACCCCAGTGCATCTCTCTGCATCTGGATTTGTTGTTCTGTTGCATTGGCTCCCAACATTAATCGAACCGGATCACCAGGAGTGAAATACATTATAGTAAAAACAAAAAATGTTACACCTAAGATGATTGGTATGAGCCAAAGAATCCTTTTTAATATAAATCTAACCATTTTTTCTCCTTTCTTTATCAAACTCTTATACAATATGATAACGCAATTTATATGCCAATTTATTCATCTACAAAAAATAATAATGCAAATAACATTTTACTTATCATATACTTATAACACAATCAGATAGACTCTATCTTCTTTCCTTTGTATTTCTCACATTGTTTTGAATATTATTAGCATCCCCGCATCGTTTCATTGTGTGTTTTTGTTCCAAAATGAATTTTCATTTCATTATCATCATTTCATTATGAAATGATGAATCAATATACAATAATGTATATCGTGTACACTAGGCCGATATAATAGTATTTTTAAGTTATTTCTTATTAACTATCGACTAATAAATATTTTTATTATAATGTGGTAAATGTAATAAATCAGTGTAATTTTTCCATTTTCATTATTTTAATTCGCAAAAATTGGCATAGTATTTGCGGTATTTATAAGTATAACAAAAGGAGGTTAATTATATGATCACCCATAACTATAACAAAGAATCATTACCATTTTCATATAAGGAATATTCTTTCCCACTATATGCTGAGTCTAAAACAAAATCGCAATATATTAACAGTTATGATGGAACAAAGCTGGCAATTGATATAACATTTCCTATATTAAACAACAAAATTGCTTCTGAACAGTTTCCAGTTATATTACTTGCATCAAGAACCAACCGCAGAAATATGGAAGATGTGGAAATCAAGCTAGGTTATGATTTAGTGGCATTTGGTTATATATTTGTCGTTTTAGAGCTAAGAGGCTGCGGCGTTTCGTATGGCATCAATGACAGCTTTGGAAGCCTTGAACATTGTAAGGATTTAATCAGCGCTACGGATTGGATCGCAGCTCAGGATTGGTGTTCCGATAAAATAGGGATGCTTGGGTGCTCAAACCGTGCCTACATTCAGCTCTGTGCTTTGGCACTATATCCGTCTAATATAACTGCCCTTACTCCCGTTGTAGCAGTTTCTGATTTCTACTATCAGAATTATCCCAACGGAGTATCTGCTGTACCAAATATAAAGCTTCCTAAGCCAGACCACATGCTTTCAAAGGAAGAATTCTTAAAAACAGCAGTACCCGTGGATGAAGATACTAACGGCTCAATGGCTTATGAAGCTTATACAAACTTTCATTATGATAATAATAAGAATTTTTTCGAAACACTTTTTCTTGAAGATATGAATCGGGATTCTGAGCATCCAGACTATCATAATGAAAAAACCAATCTGACATTGCCTCCTTTTGGCAAGTTAAATAAATTTTATCATAACTATCCCATTAAGCAGCATCAATACATTGGCGAGCTTGAATCAGGAACTTTGGGACAACTTGCACATTTTATTGATTTTGGAGGAACTGTCTGTCTTGGTCCATGGACCCATTTTGGTTCTTTAATTGGAATATCCGATTTTCCTAATGGTACTGTCAACATGCTGCAATCTTATAACCGCTGGTATGATTATGTTTTAAAAGGGATCAACAATGGTTTTGAGAACGCACCAGCTGTCACTTACTACATGTTTCATGCCGAAGCAGGAAATGAATGGCGCTTTTCTGAAAGCTGGCCTCCAGAAAATGAAGTACGCACAAAGTTATATCTTTCACCGGATTCCTCCAATACCATTTCTTCCGCCTATGATGGCACTTTAAGTCTTAACTTTTCAGATGCCGCAGATTCTATTACTTATCAGGTAAATGATGACATATCTGTTTTCATGGACGAAAATGGCATCAGCCACTACAATCGAAGCGAGCTTTTCTGGAATGGCAATATGGCCGAAGAGGTTGATCAAAAGGGATTAACCTTTACTTCAGCTCCTCTTTTCCCCTATTACTTAAATGAAATGGCTGGATGTGTTTCTGTTGATCTGTGGGTATCCTGCTCCAGCAATGATGTTGATTTTATTGTATATTTGGAAGAAATTCTTCCAGATGGTACATCACATTACATTAAGGATGGCATTATGCGCGCTTCCCACAGAACCACAGGTTTTAATCCTGCATGGGAGAAGATGGGCGCTGCCTGGCATACCAGTATGTCTGCTGATGTGTCACACTGCCTTCACGAAGGACTCAATCAGCCTACTCATATTAAATTTGCAATTGATCCGATCGCTTATCATTTTGCGCCGAATAGCCGTATACGCTTTACTGTTACTTGTTCTAATAAGGCCGCTTACCAGCACAATATGTACAAGAACGGATCACCAGAGCTTGTGCTATATACAGGAGGTGAATATGCTTCCTTTATCAGTATTCCATTTTTGGAGCAATCAAATCAGACTTACAGAGGTACAGCTACACAAAAAGGCGGCACTTCTCCTGCTGTACTTTATGCATTTAACGAAAACACTTACCTTTATACCGATGGATACTGGCATAAATTCAAAAATTCAGACTCTTATACGATCAAAGGAAATGACGTCGTGTTTGATGAAGGAAACATGATCTTTCATCCCATGGGAGCTCCTCTTAGAATTCCCGGTATGCCAGAAAGCAGTATGGAGAACGAAATTCTGCACCCATTTCCAGCATTTCGAAAGAAATTAGTAGCAATAGAAAAAGTTTCGTCACGTGATTACACGCTTTTTGTTCCCGGATACAAGAAACTTTACCTGGATGTATTCACACAGCGTCTTTCTGATACTATGCCTTGCATTATATACATTCATGGTTATGGAAGCCCTTATGCATATCTTCCGTCACAGTTGCTTACGATGTATGAAAATGGTTATGCCATTGCTGCAATTGATGTCAGGAATTATCCACCGAATAAATTTCCTGATTATATCAATGATGCAAAAGGTGCAATTCGTTATTTAAGAGCCAATGCTGCCTCCTTTGGTATTGATCCGGAACGATTTGGTATGTATGGATTCTCTTTGGGCGGTAATACCACCCTTATGACTGCAATGACCGGAGATTTGCCAATTCTTGAAGGTAATGTCGGTGGTAATCTGGAATATTCCAGCCGAATCCAAGCGGCGGCAGCCGGATTTGCCTGGTCAGATTTACTTTATATGGGGAAAGATATTGCCGACGAATTTCAATTTTCTCCAGCGCTCCAGGCGGATCGGGTTTTGATGACTGATGGAGAATATTCTCCCAGCTCTGAAGTAATTGGCTTTAGCGGACCTGGTAAAGGTCTTAAGGTATTAAGAGAATATAAAGAAAATGGCTGTACACCGGCAAATGAATATTTTGACCGTAAATTACAAGAGGCTTCCTTTGCTTCTCCTGTAAATTACGCCAACCCTTCCGTTCCGCCTATTGCTTTATTTGGCGGCCATGGTATGAATACCATCAATATAGCCTTTAAACAGTCATTAAGAACCTTTGAAGCATTGAACAAGGTGGAGGCTTTAACGTTCCTTTATGGCAATACAACCGGTGAATACGGCGAAAAACCTGAAACCCAACAGGCAATCAAAGCGTTTTTCGATACACAGTTAAAAGCAAAAAGAAGGCTTCATATTCTTGCTATCAGTACTGACAGCGATATAATAGTCGAAGATTATGTATCAAAAAAGATATCAGAAAAAACCAAACTTGAAAACGATGGCTTTTGGATTCCTGAGAACGATTTTATACCTCTCCTTACTAATATTAATGCTGCTTCCTATGATATCCTAAACGGATATGTGAATCTGTTTAGCCTGACAGGAGACAATTTAACCTCTAAGTATTTTAAAGAACATTATACCATGATATTTAAATTTAACGAAAAGCAGTCCATGCATTGATATGGCATTTTTGTCAATTATGACGCAACCTACAAAAGGATTGAGCTCTGTTTCATACAGGTCTCAATCCTTTTATTATCTCTCTCTATTAATTTCTATCTGACTTTTTCAAATCAATCCATTGTATGGCTGGTACGTTCTATTACTTCGTCTTGTATTTGTGTAGTCAGCTTTGTAAAATACGCACTGTAACCTGCAACACGAACTACAAGATCCGAGTGGCTTTGAGGATGCTCTTTTGCATCCAGCATTTCCTCTTGATTGATGATATTGAACTGAATATGCTTGCCTCCATTTGTCAAATATGTTTTGATCATGGAGCCCAGCTTTTTCAAATCATTTTCTGTTTTCATATTGTCCGGAAGAATCTTCATGTTCATTAAGGTTCCCTGGTATGCATCCTGATTTACTTTCATGGCACTCATAAAAGCTGCCAACGGTCCGCTCTTATCGGTTCCATGCTCTGGTGAAAGAGACGCATCTGCAAGAATTTCTCCTCCCTTTCTTCCATCTGCAGTAGCACCGGTACATTCTCCACCCGGCTGATGTGCAGAGATGGATATCGCATTCGGTTTTAGCGTATCTCCATAAGCACAAGGAAGACTTAAGCAAACGTCTGCATGTGTTTTATATACCTCTGCAACCATCTGATCCACTTCCGTAATATTGTTACCATATTTATCCTGTGTTTTAAAATCCTGCTGCATTTTTTCATAACCAATCCAATTTGCATCAAGCGCCTCAATCAGCTGCTTCATAGAATACTTCTTTTGATCATAAACAAGCCTCTTTATCGCATAGAGAGAGTTTCCTGTATTAACCCCGCCAACTGCACCAAGTACGGCACCATTTTCAAACGAAAATCTTCGGTTATACATATCCTTTCCTTCTTTTACTCCATCCTTCATGAGTGCAGAACGAAATACATCAGGGAAAAGCTCTCTTTCTGTAATTAACTCTACATTAATTCTTTCATTTGCCATTGTCATTAAATATCTTGTTTCTTCAAACACTGCATGCTTAAATTCTTCGAAGGTGTCCATCTTAGTCACATCACCAAAGGATTTTCCTACCATCTCATTGGTATACCGGCACACCCCATTGTGCATACATATATCCATAGCTTGCGGAACAACAAAAAAGGTAGCAACCTGAGTACGGGTAATGCCTGGAATATTCCCATCTACACAGCCCGTCGGAACATAATCTCTGGCTTCCTCCACAGTTAGCCGATTAGTCTCACTCTGGTTCACAAAGAAGTTAATAAAGCTTTTGTCTCCGATAAATGCCGGCAGACCAATTCCGCTTTTCACACATTCTAACGCCTTTGTCATTATCTTTTCCGGAGTACCTGCATGAACACGAAGCGTAATGGTATGGTGGGGTAAATGAGTTTCGATTGCTGCTTCCAGTAAAAGGTAGGACAATTCATTGGTTGCATCGCTTCCATCTGCTTTTTGTCCGCCAATTGTCCAGTTATACCATTTTGCCATACCAGAATTTTTTGCTCTGTTCGCCTTACCTGACACACGGTTGATCTTCATAACCTTGCAGCGCATAATCTCTAATAATTCCAGAACCTTATCGTCAGATATTCTTCCTTCTTCGATATCTTTCTTATAAAACGGATACATATACTGATCAAAACGGCCTGCCGTAGAAGTCGGAGACGGACATACTAAAAGAAATGTAAACCAGAAGGACTGCAATGCCTCATAAAAGGTTTCTGCCGGTTCATACGGCACCTTGTTACATACTCTTGCCATTTCCAGTAATTCTGCTTTACGGGCTTCATCCTTTTCCTCTGATGCCATTTTTTCTGCCATAGCTGCATATCTTTTTGCAAAGCGAACCCACGCCTCAAAAACGATGATAACCCCTTCCCAATAGTTGCGTTTTTCAATACTATCAGTAGAATCATACCGCAGATTATTTAAGCATTCTTTTGCTTCATTTATAATGCTTTTGGCACCTTCCTGCAAAATACGGGAATAATCAATACACACAAGAGAAAATCCCGGTCCAAGACCATATCCTGACATTGCAAAGCCACCACCCGAACCACCTTTTTTATCCTTCCAGGGCGGAAGAATACAACCTGACTTCATAAATGGCCACAAGCGTTCATTTTCCCCCAGTGATTTTCCCATTGCTTCAATCAAATTGCTATTCAAAGAATTTTTGCTGAACTTATCATTCAGGCGGTATAATTCTTCTTCATCTTCGGGTGCTATGGTATATATTTCGCTTTTTAAGGATTCTACCTCTTCTCTCGTCCATACCCCATATTCATACTGCATTTCAAGTCCAAATGGCTTACTTGCACCAGAGCCGCAAAGTAAATCATCCTCTTCAATAAAAACATTAATATTGTCCAGTACATGGGCATGCAGCTTAGACCTTCTAAGCAGCATTGGTTGACCTCCCGTTTTTTCTAATGATTCATTTGCCAGACGAAATTGTTCCACGCACAATGGATATTGATTAATGCGAAGACTTTCTATCATCTTATTTACTCGTTTTGTCATCATATAACTCATTCCTTTCTGTCTGTTTGTATTTGATACTGCTAATCAGTATGTTACGCTAATTTACGTATAGGTATATAAATCGCTGAAATATATACTCTTTCTAATAAAAATTATATACACAAATCAGCATAGGAACAACTATATACATACTCCCCCACTAAATTCTAAACACTTTGCACACTTTATTGTTATATTTGACCATATTAATAAAATCATATTGATTATATATTAATAATGGATAAACTGATACTATATAGAAAAATAATGAATTAAAATAAATTAATTATAGTAAGGGGATGGTTTTATGAAGATAGACACACAATTAACAGCACCGGTATTTAATATACAGTCCTTTTGTATTCATGATGGGCCAGGCATACGTACTACAGTATTTTTAAAAGGTTGTCCTCTTCGATGTTTATGGTGTCAGAATCCGGAATCGCACAGAAGTGACCCACAATTAATGTTTTATTCCTCTAAATGTACACACTGTAATCTTTGTGTCCCATCCTGTCCGAACGAAGCGATCAGTTCATCAGATTCTACATCCTTTCCATTTACGGACAGAAGCATATGCACAAACTGCGGCAAATGCGTTCAGGTATGTCCGACTGGTGCCAGAGAATTGGTTGGTTCCTATCTGTCTGTTGATGAGGTATTTCAAAAGGTAGCCTCTGATAAATTATTTCTTATTGAATCCGGAGGTGGGGTAACGGTTAGCGGCGGTGAGGCCCTAATACATCCTGAATTCGTCTCTTCGCTCTGTTATGTATCCCAGCAAAATGGAATTCATACCGCAATCGAAACAAGTGGATTTGCATCAAGAGATATAATTGATTTTGTATTTAAAAATATCAATCTGGCTCTTTATGATATCAAGCATATGGATTCAGATACGCATAAAAAACTGACTGGCGTGCCGAATGAACAAATCCTTGATAATTTAAAACACATTTATAATGATCTTTCCATTCCCGTCATAATCAGAATACCTGTTATACCTGGTTTTAATTCCTCTTATGAAAATATGGAAGCTGTTTCCAAATTTGTGAAACAACAATTAAGTCAGGAGGTTGAAATAAATTTACTTCCCTATCACCGATTAGGGGATTCCAAATTGGAGAGCCTGAATATGCCCCAAAGACAATTAATAGAAATTCCGTCCAGTGATTTACTAACTTCCTTAAGTGAAATTATTGAATCATACGGACTTTATGTAAAGATAGGCGGATAGATAATTTATACCGTTGTCTTTTGGTGGTTTCGTCAGCTATGTAAAAGAACTTTTAGTAAAAATTTTACTTACATGATAAAAAAACACATGTTATAATAACAATAATAAATGGTTGTAGCTTTTTTGTGTGAGGACCATACACAAAAAAACCACAACCATTTTTGTTGCTAATAATCTATATTATTAAATAACTTCTCGGAATTAGTACCTTCTGGTGCTAACGTAGATTGAAAACTTAATACTGGTGGTTTGGAAGAATAAGAAGAAATTTTGTGTATGAGGAATAGACATAGCAACCGCTATGCTTTAAAATGAATATGTCATAAAAACTTATTAAGCAGTGAGTTTACTAAATGACATTTGGAAATCCTCTACGGAAGGTATTTCCCATGCATCAAGGTGTTGGAGCATCATGATGCCATAGAGGCGGCAGTACCACATCTTAGTGGAGCGGTGCTTGCCGGCCTCTAAAAGATAATCATTTTTCTCACGTTTGTTAGAGCGTTCCACAGAAGTTCTTCTGTCATATTCCTTTTTCCATTCCTTACTGTCTCTTGGCGGTATGTTAATTATTCTTGGATTATCCTTAAGCTGTGCATGTACGGCTCTGCCGTATTTTGCCTGTGAGCAAGGTGTTTCGCAGAAACAACCACGTTTACGGTTAGCCCTTGGACATCTGAATTTTGCACGGTGCTTTTTGATTTCAATACCATCGTGATTCATACGTAAGCCCATCTTACAGATAGGAACACCATCTGAATCAAGAATGAAATCGTTTTTATAACTAGTGCCATCTGCTTTTGTTTTCTTTAAGTCAATAAAAGGAACGATATTCATTTTGCGGCAATACTCGTAAAGAGGATAGGCATCCATGGCAGAATCCAGCAGAAGTTTCGTTACATTAAATTCAGGTAGATATGATTTCATAGAGAAAAAGGTGTGTAGGAAAGAAAGCATATCATGTCTAGAAGCCCTTTCGAGTAAAGGGAAAACAGGTAAATCACTGTGAGAATCAGATGCGACAAACATGTATAGATGGTAACCATTGAAGTGACATTCCCGGGAAGAATCCCAGCCACTATTACAGTCTGGTTGGGAAAAAAGCCGCTTGCATTTACAGTTAATGAGGCCTTTTTCCTTACAGTCACAGATACGTTTTTTCCTAAGCAGTGACGAGGTTCGGACGGGAGTACCATCACCGGCTACAGACAATTGTTTAGAATCTAAGAGACCTTTTTCTACCGAGACATTTAAAAACTGTTGATGATAAAGCTTAAAAATAAGCTGAAATGGATGGGTATTCTGAATTGGATGTTTTACAAGAAAAGGTAACAAATTTTCACAGGTCATTTTTGTACCAAGCGGTGTTTTATCCCCGTGTTTTTTACCTTTTTTAGCCTTTTCTTTTATGTGTCGTTTTTTGGTTGAAAGATTATTTGAATCTGATTGCCAAAGGCGAGAAAAGAAGTCGTAAAAAGTACCGATACCGGGAGTATCATTTACAGGGAAACCACTGATTATAGCGTATAAAGGGCATTCTTTAAGCTTTGAACACCACTGAGTAATAGAAGTGATTCTTAGCTTGATAGAAAGCAGATAGGAACGCAGCATACAAGAAGGCTGACGAGGAGAAGGACCAAATTTGGAATAAGAGTCCAATAACAAAGAGTCGGTTAGGGATAAATCCAGATACCAGAACTCAATAATCGTGTTCCATGTACTTTTTGACAAAGCAAATGGGTCGGGATAAATAGCAAGAAAGTCAGATACGAAAGTATCTTGATAGGCGGAATGACCGCCAGAAATAATAGGTAACATTAAAATCGCCTCCAGTCGAAAAATAAATTACAATTAATCGTCTTTGCCGCAAATTTTTGGTGACTTGTCAAGCATTTTCGGCAAAAAAAGTGGGTGATTTTATAAAAATAGAGTCTGAAAGCCTTATAAATCAAGGGCTCAAGACTCCGAGAAGATATTTAAATATCATGGAGGAAATTTATGGAAAATCAAAAAAATCATTATCTTGTAAAGGAGTCAATCGGAAAACTTATGTTAAAGTTCTCTATCCCCTGTATTGTTTCCTTGCTGGTCTCTTCGCTTTATAACATTGTAGACCAAATCTTTATCGGTCGTGGTGTTGGTATGTTGGGAAACGGTGCAACAAATGTAGTCTTTCCTATCACAATAATTGCATTGGCGTTTGCACTTCTAATAGGCGATGGGGGGGCTGCATTTTTAAGTATATGTCAAGGCAGAAAAGATGAAAAAAACGCACACAGGAGCGTTGGAAATGTAATAGTAGTTTTAATTTTATGCAGTATCATTTTAACGGTAATCTTTGCTATCTTTAGAGATCATATATTATGGGGATTTGGAGCTACGAAAAACAATATTAAATATGCTGAAGAATACTTTAATTACATCATCATTGGAATTCCTTTTTTTATGTTTGGCAATGCCATTAATTCAATAGTCAGAGCAGATGGAAGCCCACAGTTTGCAATGATAACTATCTTTATTGGTTGTATTATCAACATAATTCTTGATCCTATTGCTATTTTTGTATTACATTGGGGCATGATGGGGGCTGCTTTGGCGACAATTATGGGCCAAATAGTATCTGCACTTTTTGTATTGTACTATTTATTTCACACCAAATCGTTTCACCTTAAAAAGTCTAGCTTTTATCTTAGAGGGGCAATATTAAGACACATCTTCCCATTGGGAATTAGTAGCTTTTTAACTCAGGTTTCTATCGTTATTATTATGGCAGTGATGAACAATACACTTGTTATCTATGGTGCACAATCTAAGTATGGTTCTGACATACCACTAACTGTCGTTGGTATTGTCATGAAAGTATTCCAGATTGTTATCTCCGTTGTGGTTGGCATCGCGGCCGGAGCACAACCCATTGTGGGATACAACTACGGAGCAAATCATTATAATCGTGTAAAAAATATTTACAAAATTATGATTGCAGCTGAACTTGGTGTAGGGCTAATCGCTATGTTTTGCTTTGAAGTTTTCCCTTTACAAATCATAAAAATATTTGGCAGTGAAGAGGGATTATATAATGAATTTGCTGTACATGCATTTCAGATTTATTTAAGCACAATTATATTATGTTGCATTCAAAAAGCAACCAGTATTTTTTTACAATCACTGGGCAAACCAGTTCTTTCAATGGTGTTATCCCTTATGCGTGATATTATTTTAATTGTTCCTTTAATAGTATTACTCCCAATAAAATTTGGACTGATTAGTGTTTTGTTTTCAGCACCAATTGCAGATGTGGTTTCATTTATTGTAGTAATCTATATTATGGTCTTCCTATTTAAACATTTAGATAAACAAGACGAAGCGAAGTATGTGAAAAGCGAGTAGCGGTCCATACCGAAACCAGCCCTTCTCCTTCCTGGTCAAAGGAAGATCCATCAAGCTTCAGGTACATGACCTGCTCCACAAGGGATGCTGTGAAGATAGAATGAGGATGAACAGGAGAAGGGAGATACTGTCAAGACTTTTGCGCAAATTAAATTTTAACTTAACCGCCTTGATTATCTAATACCAGTCCGCTCAGGTAAAGTCAAGAGTGCTTGCACTTGTCTTGCTCTTGACCTTACCTGGGCAGACTGGTACCGTACTTCAGGGCGGTAAGACTGTTTTTCGTTTGGTTCCGGTAAGTTAGCCGGCTATG
>NZ_RJLQ01000013.1 GCF_003833015.1 Clostridium sp. E02 | reverse complement strand
CAGGGAACCGTCAGACATGGTAATTAAGAAATAGTAACTTCTGATTAAGGGTGAAGCCTTATTCAGTTACAGAATAAAAAGATGTTAGTAAGATATAAGCCTCATTGGCTATATCATTATTATACAAGGAGGGAGAGTATTGTAGAAAAGAGAAAATCTGCTTTATGTGGGGATTGACCTGCATAAGGAAACTCACACCGCAGTGATGGTGAACTGTTGGAATGAAAAGCTAGAGGTAGTTGTGATAGAAAACATGCCCAGTGAATTTAAAAAGCTGGCAGAAAAGGTAAACAGAAAATCTAATCATCTTGGGCTTGAACCCATTTACGGATTGGAGAATGCATACGGCTACGGCAGAAGTTTAGCTGTCTGGCTGATTGACAAAGGTTACATTGTAAAAGACATTAATCCAGCTCTGGCTTATGATCAGAGAAAAAGTGCACCCATGCTCCGTAAGAATGATGAGCATGATGCGTATTGTGTGGCAACGGTACTCATAAACCAGTTACATGCTCTGCCAGATGCAAAACCAAAAGATAATGAATGGACGCTGGCACAGCTGGTGAATCGGAGAGATTTACTGGTAGAAAGATGGTATCCGTTTTAAGAACGGACTCCATGAGCAGATATCCATGGCATATCCCAGTTATAGTAAGTTCTTCAGCGAGATAGACGGGAAATGTGCCATGTATTTCTGGAAGACCTACCCATCCCCTCCTCATTTGCAGGGAAAGACAGCAGAAGACCTAACAGCCGAACTCAAGGAAATACCTTTCGCGAATATCAGGAATCCAGAGATTTTATCACAATATGTCTGGTTAGACTTGGAACATTAATGGCCATATTGTCATGATTATGTTAAAATTTAAGAAATGGATAGTATCCGAATTTTCTACACTCAATGATTCTAAAAAAGTACAAGAAAGAGAGAAAAAATGTTAGATTTTATTATGTGGATTGCAATGATTGTGGTAGGAGCAAAGTTGCTAATAACACCAGCGGATCAATTACTACAGATGTTTCCCAAAATGCCATCGACAACGGCAGCTAAGATTATTGGAGGAATCCTTATAGTAGTTGGAATCGTTATTGTAATACTAAGGATTCTTGCATGGAAGGGAAAAATTTAAGAAAAGCTATCTATATTGGAAAACGTGAAAATAGGGCGGTCATTTAAGACTGCCCTATATAAAAATCTAATGAATCATATTTTGATTTTATAGTATTAATTATCATTTTTTTTGCTTTTAATTCTGTTTTCTACATATTCTTCCATTAAAATAAACTCAATTAGAAGAAAAGGAAACATAGTACTAAAAGTATAACTATTTTCTTTAAAGACACAGTACCATATCCCAATACCCGCAACAATGATAGGGATTAAAAGACCCAAAAACTTATTATTTTTTTTACTTAGAATTTTTTGTATCGCTAATAAAGCCAAACCTATTATAACTGCTATAATAATCCTCATAATTATCTCGTATGATTTATAATCATACTTATCCTTTCCTTTTATCATTTATTTCATAATAATTTTCTTAAAGCTTTTCCCCCTAACTTTGGAATTAAATACATACTAATCTTTAAAAATATAATCGTCAATACGCAGAGAATAATAATAAATAAACTCTCTTTTCCATTGAGGAGAAATGCAAATAAATAGACTGGGGTAGTACAAAATGATACGATATAAGATTTCAAACTAATATTAAGTTTCTTACCATAAGGTTGAACTAAATAATACGCCATAGTATAATAGATCGAATAATAGGCCATCGAAATAAAAATTGTAAGTATTAATGATAGTAATTTAATAATATTAATTTCTTGGAAAACCAAAAAACAAAACGTAATTGGTAATATAAATAGTATGCCAATCAATAAGTTATCTTTTAGGGTTCTCTTTAATCGATATAAGGCATTACTCTTAAGAATATCTGGTTTTAAATAACTATAAAACTGAGTCATGCTTTTATCACATTTTTCATATATATGCCGATACATTTGATCTGTACTGCATAATAAAGATACTTCAATTATTATGAGCGGTAAATATATTTCTATTTGTAATGCGTTATTTAGATGCTGAATCCAATAAATACAATCAACTATTGATACAATAAAAGCTATTATTGCTCGAATTAAAACAACATTAAAAAAGTAGGATTTGTATCTCTGAAAAAAAATCTCATTAAGATAATCCGTTTTTTTATAACCGTCTATGGCTTTAATTTCAGTGTCTTCATCTAATTCGTCAACAAATCCACTTTTCTTCTCTTCGTTCATTTCATTTGATATAATCTTAGAGATAAGTTTGTTTTCATTAAAATTATTGATAAAACGATATGAATTAAAACTTTTATTAACATAAATCATGTAATAAGCACAAGCAGAAATAATACAAAGGCATAAGACTATAATGATTGGTTCTGCAATTAATTCAATTGGTATGCATTTTATATGTGTAAGAAGAGGTAAGTAACCGATTGCGCCTATCGCTATAATAATTATATCATAAATTTTCATTTCATTTAGGAAAATATTATAATGTTCAAAGCAGATCAAATATAAGCATTCTGCGAAAAAACTAGTTGCAATATTTAATAGAATAATTATTAAAATTAAAAAACGGTTTATATCATAGAAATTAAATATTATAATTAACGATATTCCTAAAGAAATAAAATGTATCAAATATTTATAAAACATATTTATTAAAATATAAGGTTTCATATTTATTTTTAAAAAATTTACGCTGAAATATTTTTCAAACTTCATATCGAAAATATAACTTTTATGGAACGACCCAAATAAAATATTTAGGAAAAATATATTATGTATAATATAAACATCTTTATCATTAACTTGAAAAAAAATAATAGGAATAATGACAAATAAAATAAAATAAATAATTTTTTTAAATATTTCTTTTAGCATTTCATAAATAATAGATTTTACAAACTTAGCATTTGTATAATTTTTAATGTTTTTTTTGCGTATATTACGTAAAAATGGGATTTTTTCGAAAAAGTGTGCACGTTTATTTTTTTTTACACAATATTGTATTTCTTTATTAAGTTTAATATAATTCATCTGAACTTCCTTTATTAAAAAGTCTGACAACCTCGTTTTCTAAGTCCTCATCCGTACCTTTTTCCCAGTTTACAGGTTGTAAATTTCCATCTTTCAATAATATGATTTCGTCACCCAAATCATTTGCTAAGGACATAATATGAGTAGAAAACAGTATAATATGATTGTTTTTCATCTTTTTTATAATTTTTTTAATATGAGCAGAAGAAATAATATCTAACGATACAAGAGGTTCATCCATTAGAATTATTTTTGGCTTATTTATAACATATCCTAAAATTTGTAGTTTACATTTCATACCGAGAGAATAATTTTTAATTATTTTTTTCCCATCTTCTTTGGATAAGTCCACACGAGCTAATTGTTCCCATATGTCATTTTCATTCATTTTTTCGTTTGAAATAACTTCAGACATAAATTTAACAAATTCATATCCTGTAATAAAATCAGGTAGAGAAGGAGTCGCAGATATATAACCAATATCTTCATATGATATTTTGTTCTTTACCCCTTCATTGTTTGTCAAATAAATCTGTCCAGAATCAAAGAATCCTTCATGAGCAATTCCACTAAAAAGAGTTGTTTTTCCACTTCCGTTCTTTCCTAGTATTGTATATATTTTTCCATGTTCAAAATTATAGCTTATATTATTTAACACTATATTTTGTCCATAACTCTTTTGGATTCCATCAATCAATAGCTCCATAATTCTCCCTTTGTACAAGATTAAGACTTATAATTACTTTTTAATAGCTAGGACGACTAAGTTAATAAGTTACATACTCAAAAAATTAGTTAAATTTAGATATGATCAAGAATATATGCAATGGCTGCTTGAATGCCTACTTCTTTTAAAATCTTAATAATAGTTTTTCTATGTTTGATTGCATAACGAACTGCTTTGAAACCATATTTTGCTATTGCTCTAAGTAATTTTCCCCACATAATTTAATCTCCTTTAATTATAACGTCCCAGCAATTAAAAAGCAATTATAAATTTTAATCTTTCATTATTTATTCCGACATATACGTAATCCTTGATCCGAACCAGTTCCGTTGGCTTCATACTTACCATGGTAAGAAACCTCGCAGCTGGTAGCATCTCCGATCCATCCGCCCCCTTTCCAGACCCGAAATTGCCCACTTGGAATTTTATCATCCTCATACCAGTCATAACACCATTCCCGGACATTTCCGGACATATTATATAAACCCAATTCGTTTGGTTTCTTTGACCCCACTGGATGGGTTTGACTTTTATTGGTTTCAATGGAAGACCAGTTCCAATCACCAGATAAAAATTCCTTGCCTGCATTTCTCCAGTACCATAAAACTTCCTCTTTCTCGTTACTGCCACTGTATGTATAATGTTTGCTCTTTAATCCCCCGCTTGCAGCATATACCCATTCAGCTTCCGTTGGCAGGCGGTAACCATTCCCCTCATCATTTACCGTGACCACCCATTTAATATCATCATAAACACTTTGATTTTCCAAATCCTTATTCTTTTTATCTATCTTATAATATGGTGTAAGCCCTTCCTTTTCACTCCTTTTGTTGCAATAGTCTACACAGTCATACCAACTCACCATTTCAACCGGCAGATCCTCCCCTTTAAAGCCAGATGGGTTACTTCCAATCACCTCAGCCCACTCTTTTTGAGTTACCTCATATTTTCCGATATAAAAATCAGGAACAGAGACTTCGGCAGAATCCTTGCCTTCCACCAATACAAAATTATTCGTTTCATTCTTGGAGCATCCGCAAAAAAGTAAAGCTGCTGTCATCAAAATCAGGATCAGTTTTTTTCTCATTGCCAAGTTCCTTTCTGTATCTTATTTGTTTGTATAAAATAAAAACGTACAAACAATTATGTCTTTGTAATTTTATATTTGAAATATTTAAATAGTATATAGGTAAGTATAATTTACATTAGTTAATGCACCCCTATAGGTGTATGAGTCATTTTACCAAACAGTTACATTTGCATAGCCGCTGCTTTGATATCCTTCTACGCAAAAGGCCTGATAAGACCATGAGTTCCCCAGATTCATACCTTTACTTCTCCATGCATTTGCATGATTGCTAAAAGTAACTTTAGCATTACTTCCGGTTGGCTTTTTTGACTGTCTGACACTCCAGAATTGCTGGAAGGTCTGATTTCCGTCAATGGAAGGAGCATTGTAACGCATGGTTGTGTAGATGTCGTAGTTGGCTCCATCACTGTATACGGTACCCTTATAGTTTCCAGTTGGTCGATATGATCCCCAACTATCAACCACATAGTATTCAATCAGTGAATTCCTTGTCCAACCATACATTGTCAGATAGCTGTTGCCAGATGGTGAGAATGCACCAGCGTTGTAGTTTACGACTCTGTTAGAACTACCTCTCGTCCATCCTTTTCCTACAACAAAGTTGCCACAGTTTGTCCAGTTGACGCTGAAATTTCCTCCGGAACCGTTAACTGTTTGGACTGAGCCACCTCCATCGTTATAATTCTGCCAATAATCCGTAGCAGCATGGGAAGTACTTCCAAACATACCAGCAAAACACATTGCCAGAGAAAAAATTAACATGGAGACCTTCTTGCTTAATCGTTTCATGATAAACCCCTCCTACTTCTTTATCCTGATCGATATACTTACCTACATACTATATAAATATTGCTTTTTCATCACCTCCGTTTTTGTTCCGTTTGTATAAAAACGGAATGATATTTTCAAATGTTTCTGTAATTGTTTTCAAGTAAATCTTTATGGGCTAAAAATGATAGTAGAATAGATAAGTAAGGGTTTCGAGTAGTTTGATTTGTTGACACAAGATGTCTTTCTAATAACCATAATATCAGTGCAAAGTACATTTGTAAATAACATAACATTAAAAAAAATAAATTTAGTTAATGTAACTAATTAATTCGATGAAAATAGAAATAATATAACTTAATTTTGTATATATTGTAGAGAAAAATACGACAATCCTGAGAATGAGAAAACTATAACATATTACTGTTTAATTGACATATTAAAATAATTAAAAAAAACTTGCTCATATAAAAAGGTGGTGTTAGAATAGAAATGTAAGAAATTACTAAAATATATTGGTAATGTTACATATCAAAAAACTTTGGGGAAAGATTTTGATTCGTAGCTGCATATCACCATAAGATAAACTCTAAGGTGGGGGTAACGTTATTCAATTAGAAGGGGGGGATTGAATGAAACGGAAAGTTACTATGTTATCAGCTTTAATTTTAAGTCTAACGCTTGCATCTGCTGGAATTTCAACTGCAAATGCACAGGAAGTATCACATGCGGAACAGAATCAGGTGGCAAATGTGAACACAGCCGCTTATAGGGGCAACGTTTATCTTACTTTTGATGATGGACCCAATAATGCAACTTCCAATACTTTGGTGAATAACTTGAAGAAAGCAGGTTGCTATCAGGCTACCTTCTTTGTGTGGGGAAGCAAAATCCAAAGCAATCAATGGGCTTGGAATGTTTACTTAAACTCAGGGTATAGCCTGCAAAATCATAGTTGGTCTCATGCTTATATGAACAACTGGAGTTATCAGCAGGTATATAATGATTTACAAAAGTGCAACCAGGCGATTCAGAATGCAGGAAAACCAAGACCTACTAAAGTTCGTTTGCCTTATCTTTACAGCAATCAGACCATTCGGCAGGCGTGTTCTGCATTAAGACTGTCAATTGTGACACCAACGGTTTATACCAATGATTGGAATGGCGCTAGTACCAATGCTATTATTAGTTCCTGTAATAATTTGCGGTCCGGAGGGAATCCATTGATGCATGATTCCTATCAGAATACAGTATCCGCAATTCCAGCAATTGTGAATAACCTAAAGAATCAGGGGTTTGGATTCGCACAATATTAAACGAATCTATAACTGCGCTGCCCTTTTGGGGCAGCGTTTTTAATAAATCCATGAAGATATGGAGGAAATGATATGAAAAAGAAGTTCTATATTCTGTTCTTAGTGCCTTTCTTAATGTTTGCCTATTTTTTTTTCAGTCCTACAAAAATCCAAACTCAGAAATTTATACCAACGAATGGACCCTATGGTGGATTTGTCCATTGTCTTTTGACAGCAGACGGCAGTCAGCTTGCTGGAACCCAGGGGAGTGGGATCTATCGATCCACAGATGATGGCGTAAGTTGGAAAGAAGAAAATCAGGGTCTGACAAGTAAAAATGTTTACGCTCTGGCAGTCAGCGGATCCAAGATATTTGCAGGTACCAATGGAGGGATTTATGAATCATCAATAGAATCCATAAACTGGACTCCTATCAATTCAGAATTAACTAAAACGATTGTGTACCAGATTGAAGTAGACCAGAATATGGTTTATGCCGGAACAGACAGCGGTTTCATCTATTCTGAAGATCAGGGAACAAACTGGAGCAAGCCAAGCCAAGATTCCCCCCAGGGAAGCATTCAAGCAGTAATGGTTCGTGGGACCGATTTGTATGCGGGCACAGAGTATGGAGGGATTTATCAGTCTATGGATGGAGGAAAAAATTGGGTCCTAAAATTTAACTTTCCGACTGGAGAGCCGATTACATCCTTTGCCGTGGATGAATTGTTTGTTTATGCCAGTACTTATGGTGGTGGAGTCTATGCATCCAAAGACAATGGAAAACAATGGGAGTCTATGAAAGGGATGGACAGTCAAGGCGTCTATACCCTGCTATCCTCTCGTTCCAAACTCTATGCAGGAACGGATAAAGGAATCTTTCAATTCAATCGCAAAGAATCGGCATGGAACAGTATGAATACAGGACTCATGAATCCATGTGTTTATACCATGTCAGAAAAAGAAGGTCAGCTATTTGCAGGAACCAATGGTGGTGGAATCTACCAATCTGCAGATGGTGGGAATAGCTGGAAGGCAGTCAATGAAGGTTTGAACAATACCCATGTTAGTTCCTTTGCCAATCAGGGTACCCTTTTGTTTGCCGGTACCAATGGGGCTGGCGTATTTCTTTCTGAGGATCAAGGGAAGAGCTGGAGAACAGTAAATACTGGCTTATCAAATCCGCAGGTGCTCTCCCTTGCTGCGACGGATTCTATGTTGTTTGCAGGGACAGGGGGAGGAGGGGTGTTTTTCTCTTCCGATCAGGGGGAAAGCTGGAACCAGACATCAGGAGAATTAAAGAACCAAGTAGTGTACAGCCTTTATGCAAAAGGAACAGACTTGTTTGCAGGAACCTTTGGGAAAGGGATTTTTCGTTCCACAGATGGAGGACAACAGTTTCAAAGCATAAACAAAGGATTGACAAATCAAAACGTGGGGTCCTTAACTGGCAACCATTCGGATCTGTTTGCAGGAACGTTCGGTGGTGGAATCTTTCGATCTTCAGATAACGGGGAAAATTGGACACCAGTGAATGAGGGATTGAGCAATTTACAGATCTTTTCAATTGTCTCAAATGAATCACTTCTATATGCGGCAACTCCCGGAGATGGGGTGTTTTGTTCCAGTGATAACGGAACAATCTGGAAGCCAGTTAATTCAGGGTTATTAAATCCCAATGTAGATGCACTTGCTCTTAAAGGTTCCCAACTTCTTGCGGCGACGTATGGAGGAGGAGTCTTTCACTCGAAGAACAAAGGAAAGACTTGGAGGAGAGAGGAGAATGGGCTGGGGAATACAGATGTTTATTCCTTGTACATAAAAGATAAGGCTGTGTATGCAGGGACAAGCACAAATGGAGTATGGAAACGAAGCTTCAAACCCTGATAATAAATGTAGATAAAAACATCCATTTTTTGCGAAATGGTTGTTTTTCTATTCACGCAAGAATGCAGACAACAACGGTTCGCTTCTTGACAAATATGTAGATTCTGCCATAATAATAGGTAAGAATTAAAGTGAATGAGTTGGTATTCATTGTTATTGACTGAAATAATCAGGATATAGGAGAAGTATCATGGACTTGTTTGAATATATGAGAGAAAATACGATGGAAAAAGAATCACCTCTCGCATCAAGACTACGTCCCACGTCATTGGAAGAAGTGGTTGGCCAGCAGCATATCATAGGAAAAGATAAACTGCTTTATCGAGCAATCAAAGCGGATAAACTGGGATCTGTGATCTTTTATGGACCGCCAGGGACGGGGAAAACAACGCTGGCAAAAGTAATTGCCAATACCACCAGCGCCGATTTTAAACAACTAAACGCAACCGTGGCTGGAAAAAAAGATATGGAAGAAATCGTAAAAGAATCCAAAGATTCTTTGGGAATGTATGGAAAGAAAACCATATTATTTGTAGACGAAATACATCGGTTTAATAAAGGACAGCAAGACTATTTGCTTCCATTTGTAGAAGATGGTACCCTGATTCTTATTGGTGCGACCACAGAAAATCCGTATTTTGAAGTCAATGGAGCCTTACTTTCCAGATCCAGAGTATTTGAATTAAAGTCGTTGGAAAAAGAGGATATTAGTCAATTGGTGCATCGGGCAGTATATGATCGTGACAAAGGAATGGGATCCTATAATGCAATCATAGATCCAGAGGCAGAAGCATTTTTGGCAGATGCGGCCAACGGGGATGCAAGAGCGGCTCTCAATGCTGTGGAACTTGGGATTCTAACTACGGAACGGGATCCAGAGGATGGCCAGATACACATTGATATGGAAGTAGCACAAGAATGCATTCAGAAGAGAGCCATACGTTATGATAAATCAGGTGACAATCATTATGATACCATATCTGCATTTATTAAAAGTATGAGAGGTTCTGATCCGGATGCAGCTGTTTATTACTTGGCACGAATGCTATATGCAGGAGAAGACATTAAATTTATTGCAAGAAGAATTATGATTTGTGCATCTGAAGATGTGGGGAATGCAGATCCTCAAGCACTTGTCGTAGCAGTGGCAGCAGCCCAGGCAGCGGAACGGATCGGTCTGCCGGAAGCGAAGATCATCTTATCACAGGCGGTCACTTACGTAGCCTCAGCCCCGAAGAGCAATGCTTCTTATAATGCTGTGCTTGAAGCGTTGTCCGCAGTGCAGAATCAGACAACAATGCCAGTTCCGGTTCATTTAAGAGACGCTCATTATAAAGGTGCTTCAAAACTAGGGCATGGTCAGGGCTATTTATATGCCCATGATTACCCCAATCATTATGTGGAACAGCAATACCTTCCCGATGGATTGGAAGGGACTAGGTTTTATCGTCCAACGGAGAATGGATATGAGAAGAAAATTAATGAGCATTTTAGATTTCTCAAAAAATGACTTTTCTTTTTATATATTAAGGTATATAATAGGCGTATCGTACGACCTGATTTAACCTGATTTAGGCTGGGAATATATTCCGGCCATCTGCTGCGATATTCTATCGTGAATCATTCCCAAGATTGCGAAACAACTGTTATAAGGAATCATGAAGGAGACTAATATGCGTGAAAAATTACAGACACTGCCGTTAATTGAGTTAAAGGAGCTTGCAAAGGGCCAGGGGATCAAGGGCTATAGTTCCATGCGAAAAACTGAGATTATAGATATGCTTTGCAAAAATAAAGAAGATATTACATTAGATGTTTCGAAAGGGAATGCTTCACCAAAGAAGACAGAAGATGAGGAAAAGAACGTCAACAAACCTGAGACATCCCAGGCTGCAGAACAAGGGCAGGCGTTGGAAGCTCATGGCAGTCAGACGAACACCCAGAGAAAAACAGCGATCCGTACTCATCGTGAGACTCAGTCAAGGCAGCCGGTGTACCGTTCTACAGCTGGGAACGGGAATAACTCGGAGTCTGCAAAGAATGACAGCAGACATGAGAATGCAGTAGAAGTGCAAAAGAGTGATTTTCATCCAAGCCCAGAGCTTCAAGAACTGGACAGTGGAATTGATGCACACGGAATTTTAGAGGTCATGCCAGATGGATTCGGTTTTATCCGATGTGAGAATTACCTGCCCGGAGAGAATGATGTCTATGTTGCACCCTCCCAGATCCGCCGATTTAACATGAAGACAGGTGATATTATACATGGCAGCCGCAGAGTGAAGACTGCCACTGAAAAATTTGCAGCCTTGTTGTATGTAAAAAAGATCAATGGATATCCCACTTCTATGGGAGAACACCGCCCTAATTTTGAAAATATGACTCCCATATTTCCAAATAAAAGACTTCATATGGAGATGCCCGGACAGAATATAACCCCCATGAGAGTTCTTGATCTTCTTGCCCCGATTGGTAAAGGGCAACGAGGTATGATTGTTTCCCCTCCTAAGGCAGGAAAAACCACCTTATTAAAGCAAGTGGCAAAGGCGATTACAGTCAATCACCCAGAGATTCATCTTATGATTCTTCTGATTGATGAACGTCCAGAAGAGGTAACAGACATCAAAGAATCCATTGTAGGTGAAAATGTGGAGGTGCTTTACTCAACCTTTGACGAACTGCCTGAACGGCACAAACGAGTATCGGAGATGGTGATTGAACGAGCCAAACGTCTGGTAGAACATGGGAGAGATGTGGTGATTTTGTTAGACAGTATTACCCGTCTTGCAAGAGCATATAACTTAACAGTAGCTCCCAGTGGACGTACGTTATCCGGAGGTTTGGATCCAGCAGCACTTCATATGCCCAAACGTTTCTTCGGTGCCGCAAGAAACATGCGGGAAGGCGGAAGCCTAACCGTACTGGCTACCGCACTTGTGGAAACGGGAAGCCGTATGGATGACGTAATCTATGAAGAATTCAAGGGGACTGGTAACATGGAACTCGTACTGGATCGGAAACTGTCAGAGAAAAGAATTTTCCCTGCTATTGATATTTTAAAGTCAGGGACCAGAAGAGATGATCTTTTATTAACGAAAGAAGAGGCAGAGGTGGTAGATTTGGTCAGAAAAGCGACTAATACGCTGAAACCGGAAGATTCGGTAGAAAAAATAATAGATCTGTTTTCCAAAACAAAGACAAATCGGGAATTTGTAGAAATTTCCAAAAAAATGCGATTTTTCTAAGTTGTATCGTATATCATAGAAATAAATGCTTGCATTCGATTTTTTTCTATGATATACTATACAAGCTGTTTAGTAGACATTGTCGGTTCAAGGACCACGATTTAATAGAAAACAAAGTATGTGAGGTGAAAATCATGAAAGAAGGAATCCATCCTAGTTATTATCAGGCAAAAGTTGTATGCAACTGTGGGAATGAATTCGTAACTGGTTCTACAAAGGAAGACATCCACGTAGAAGTATGTTCTAATTGCCATTCATTCTATACCGGTCAGCAGAAAGCTGCTTCTGCTCGTGGACGTATTGATAAATTCAATCGTAAATATGGCGTTAAGGCTGAGGCTTAATTTCTTTTGTTATGCAGTTTTATGGCATACATGTAAGAAATCAGCCGTCCGGTTTATAGTAGTCAAATCGGACTTCCTTATTATATCAGGAGCAAAAAGAAGGTTGAGTTTGGTGGAAACACTTTAGCTCAACCTTTTTTGGATTTGAAGGAGCGTATACGATTGCGTGAGAAAGGTGGTTGCATGAAGTATTCAGGAATCGGTGGACAGGCCGTGATTGAAGGTGTTATGATGAAAAACGGAGACGAGTATGCCACAGCAGTTCGAAAACCGGATGGGGGCATCGAAGTAAAAAAAGACACTTATGTCAGTGCTGGAGAAAAAGTAAAACTTTTTTCTCTTCCCTTTCTAAGAGGAATCTTTAGCTTTGTAGATTCCATGATTCTTGGAATGAGAGCCCTCACCTTTTCAGCAAGTTTTTTTGAAGATGATGAGGAAGATTCTGAACCCTCAGGATTTGAAAAACTTCTGGATCGGTTATTTGGGGAGAAGATGGAGAAAGCACTGATGAGTATGGTTATGGTGTTTTCTGTAATTATGGGAATCTGCATTTTTATGCTGCTGCCCATGTTTTTGGCTAATATTTTTCATCACTTTATAAAATCTCAGACCATAATGGCAGTACTGGAAGGGGTATTAAGGATTGGTATTTTTATTGCTTATATCAAACTTGTTTCCCGCATGGAAGACATCAAACGTACCTTCATGTATCATGGTGCAGAACATAAATGCATCAATTGTTTGGAACATGGATTGGAACTGAATGTAGAGAATGTGAGAAACAGTTCCAAAGAACATAAAAGATGTGGAACTAGTTTCCTTCTGATTGTTATGATTATAAGTATATTGTTTTTTATGGTAATACGAGTGAAGACGCTGCCGTTGAGGATTGTTAGTCGTATTGTGCTGATACCGGTGATTGCTGGAGTATCCTATGAGTTCCTTCGTTTGGCTGGCAGAAACGATTCAAAACTAGTAGATATACTAAGCCGTCCCGGCATGTGGATGCAGGGACTGACAACGAGTGAACCAGATGATTCCATGATCGAAGTGGGGATTGCATCTGTAGAAGCTGTGTTTGACTGGAAGGCATTTTTAGATAAAAACTTTCCTGTAAAACCATCATGAACGGTACCTTAAAAAGCCTTTGGGATGAAGGCACTAATATCCTTCAAGAAGCAGGTGTAAAAGAGGCATCGTTGGACGCCAGATACCTGCTTCTTGAAGCATTTGATACGGATCTGACTCATTATTTACTGGAAAGTACCAGTCAGCTCTCCGACGATGAAGCGATATCTGCTTGCGTCTTTCGGTATTGGCAGATGATAAAAACCCGTTCTAAGCGAATTCCCCTTCAACAGATTATCGGGAAGACTGAATTTATGGGATTGGAATTTCATATCAATGAGTTTGTGTTGATTCCGAGGCAAGACACAGAGACTTTGGTAGAATTGATTCTAAAGGATTATAAGGGCAGGAAACCAGCCGTTCTTGACATGTGTACAGGAAGCGGCTGTATTGCCGTAAGTTTGGCGAAATTAGGTGGATTTGATACAGTTACAGCTGTGGATATTTCAAAAGAAGCGTTAAGGGTTGCCAAACAAAATGCAGATATAAATCTGGGAGAAGATAAGATCAATTTCATGGAGAGCGATTTGTTTTCTTCCCTTCATGAATTTAGTAAATTTGATTTGATTGTATCAAATCCGCCTTATATTCCTACAAGTGTGATAGAAGGACTAGAACCAGAAGTCAGGGATCATGAACCCAAAATCGCTCTTGATGGTGAGGAAGATGGACTTAAATTTTATAAGAAACTTGTGCTTGACAGCAAAACATATCTAAACCGGGGCGGATCGGTTTATTTTGAGATTGGATATGATCAAAAAGAAGCTGTCAGCCGTTTATTTAAAGATGCGGGATATCATAAGATCCGGGCAGTAAAAGATGCAGCTGGCCTTGATCGTGTGGTGTGTGCCGTTATGGAATAGTTTGGAGGCTACCAATGTTTGACCGATTGGATGATATATTAATTCATTATGAAGAACTTATGCAGGAACTTAATAACCCGTCTGTAGCAGAAGACCAGAATCGGTTTCGAAAGCTGATGAAGGAGCAGTCGGATCTTTCTGCACTCGTAGAAGTTTATTCACAGTATAAGAAAGAAAAACAGACCGTTGAAGACAGTCTGTTTTTGCTGGAAGAAGAAAATGACGAAGAAATGCGGGAGATGGCAAAGGAAGATTTATCCAATGCCAAAAAGCAGATTGAACAGCTAGAACAGGAGCTTAAGATTCTGCTGCTTCCAAAAGATCCCAATGACGATAAGAATATTCTATTAGAGATCCGTGCTGGTGCTGGTGGAGACGAGGCCGCATTATTTGCTTCAGAGCTCTATCGTATGTATGTAAATTACGCAGAATCCCAGCGATGGAAAGTAGAACTTATTAATGTCAATGAGAATGGAATCGGTGGTTTTAAGGAAGTAGTGGCAATGATCACAGGAAAAGGTGCTTATTCCAAGATGAAGTATGAAAGTGGGGTTCACCGGGTACAGCGAGTTCCAGAGACGGAGAGTGGAGGAAGAATTCACACCTCTACGGCAACCGTAGCCGTAATGCCAGAAGCAGAAGAGGTAGATGTGGTAATTGAAGACAAAGATATTAGAATTGACGTAATGCGTGCATCCGGGAATGGTGGGCAGTGTGTTAATACCACAGATTCTGCGGTACGACTCACTCATAATCCAACTGGAATTGTGATTTATAGTCAGACAGAAAAGTCCCAGTTGCAGAACAAAGAAAAAGCATTTCGACTTCTTCGTTCCAAACTTTATGATATGGAACTGGAAAAAAGGCAAAATTCTGAGTCAGAAGAAAGAAAAAGCCAGATCGGGACTGGAGACCGTTCCGAAAAGATCAGGACTTATAACTTCCCTCAGGGACGTGTGACAGATCATAGGATTAAATTGACTCTTTACAAAATTGATTCCATTATGAATGGAGATATCTATGAACTGCTAGATTCCTTGATTGCTGCCGATCAGGCACAAAAACTAGCAAAATTGAATGAAAATTAAAGATTTGATCGAATTAACTGAAAAAATTAAAATTTATGCACGTACTTGTAATATTTTAATAGTAGCTATAATATAATAAAAAGGGCAATCGCCACAGGGTGGTTGGCTAATTAAAAAGTAAAAAACCTTCCTGACCAGCCAAAGTACAGGGAAGGTTTTTTTCGTTTACTGACATATCCGAAAGATTAATGTCAGTAGTGCTAGAAGGAACATTCCAAAAGACATCATGTCTTTAAAGTCAAAATTCTTCATAAGCAACACCTCCATTCAAACAAGAACCGAGGCCAACTACCCTGTACACGATTGCCAGCAGTATGTATCTCTGCTAATATAAGTATATGTCCAGTTTTCCAATAATACGAATAACTTTCAAAAAAAACTGAAAAAATAACCATTAAATTTTAGTTAATAAAATAATCCGGGAACAAAGAAAGAAGTTCAGATTTCTCCATTTGGTGTCTGGTGAGGTGCCTTGTCATTAAAATTTCTGCCAGTTCACCATCTTTTCGCTCAATGGCATATAGAAGATTCTCGTGGTCCTCCACTGTTTTCGTTGGTTTGGCCGCTTTTAAAGAAAGGGCGCGCAGCCGGTCAAAGTGTACCATCTGGGAATGAATGATGTCATAGGTCTTTTTTTTGTTTGCGGATTCATAAATGAGTCTGTGAAAATCGTTATCTAACAATAGTAACTTTGGTAAATCATTATGCTCCAGACAGAATTTCTGCAGATTGACGTTTTCCTTTAACTGAATCAGATACTGCGGGTCAATGGTTTCACAGACTAGTTTTAACACTGCATTTTCCAAAACGACTCTCATAAACCGGGCTTCTTCAATTAAATCATAGTCAATCTTAGTGATATAGCTTCCTCTTTGAGGGAGAATTTTCACAAGCTCGGTTTTGCTAAGTTCAATCAGAGCTTCCCGAATGGGGGTTCTGGACAGGTTTAAAATGGTTGACAGTTCGTTTTCACTCACGGAACTACCGGGAATCAGTTCCAGATTAATAATATTATATAAAAGAACGCGGTACGCATAATTTCTTGCATTTTCAGATGGAGTACGATCTAGAATTTTCATAAAAACCTCACATAAAATAATTTCGGTAGTATACTAGTTAACCTTGTTAGTATACTACCGAATGATTCGATTATCTATAGTTTTTTATAAATCGAAGGTTAAAACAATTTTACGGATAGAAGGGTCGTGGCTGGTGACAAAGTCAAAGGCTTCTTGGGCTTGATCAAGGGGGAAGGTGTGGGAAATAGAATTTGAAAGATCCAGTTTACCCTCCTCGATTAATTCAATTGCCTTTCCAAACATTTTATTTTGAAGTCTGGAACCTTTGACATCAAGCTCTTTGGAAGTAATTAAGAACTGATTTACTACAGTATCGGAAGTTGAAAATCCCATGGTTATGACCCGTCCGGCATTTCCTGTTGCCTGCAGAAGTTGAATCAGTGAATCCTTTGTACAAGCCGCATCGATGGATACCGTAGATCCATGGCCATTGGTGTATTTTTTGATTTGTTCAACCAGATTCTCATTTGCTACGTTGATAACGTGAGTGGCTCCATTTTTCTTTGCGGTCTCCAGTTTTTCATCCACCACATCGGCTACGATAATGGTATCACAAAGCAACCGGGCAATTTTTAAAATAGAACTTCCCAAAGCACCGGATCCATAGATCAGCAGCATATCCTCTTTTTTTAACTCCGCTCTGGTGCAAGACTGGATTGCGATGGTTGTAGGTTCGATCATAACTGCATCGTTATCAGAAAGTGAATCTGGTAGAATATAGCAGTCGGATTCTGGAACGGCGATATATTCCCGGTATCCTCCGTCAATGTGGACTCCTCGAACTTTTAGATCATCGCAGACGTTTCCTCTTCCAATCTTGCAAGGATAGCAGGTTCCACAGCTTGTAACTTGATTGATAATCACTCGGTCCCCTGGTTTCAGTGTTTTCACATCTGGCCCTGTTTCTTCAATACGACCCACCATTTCGTGCCCGATGATTCGGGGGTAGGTGGCAGCGGCATTGCTTCCAGAGTAAATTCCAATATCTGAACCACAGATCCCTGCAGCGGTCATTTTAACAAGTACATTATTTTTCAAATCAATGGTTGGTTTCTCCATATCAATTACCTTTAATTTTCCTGGGTTGAGTATTTGTACAGCTTTCATATTTATTTCTTCCTTCCTTAAGTTGAATGTCGTTACAACTTGTATACAAGTATGGTGAACTGTTTTTGAACAAATGTCAAGTTTTTTTTGAAATTAATTCAAAATGCACAAAAATATTCAAAAAAAATTGTTAAAAATACATATTGCATCCAAATAAGATATATACTACCATACCAGTAGTGGAAAGTGTAGAGTAATAATACAGATATTTACGTGGGAATGGTATTTTAATACGGAAGGGGAGGATTGTACTTTTGGTAGGAACCTCTATGGATGTTACCCCTATAATGATAGTAACGTCTGTACTGCTTCCGCCAGTCGGCACTGTTTTAAATGTTGCCTGCAGTTGTATTCCATCGTTGGTATTGGTATCAACAGCATTTTTCTTGGGAAATTAGTTTGAAGCATATAAAGACTTTGATGAGGACAAACTATTTCATAACACCAAGATGAATTCCATTTGCACATGTAAGAAATTTAAAGTATAATAGTGACAAAGATTTTGAAAAAGCAAAATTAAAATAAGGAGATCAAACACATATGAAACTAACGATAGAAGGATTAAAAGACAGAAAAGCATGGGAAGAGGCAGGAATCAAACTCCCATCCTATGATATATCAAAAGTTGCAGAAGACAGCCGCAAAGATCCAGCATGGGTTCATTTTGGAGCTGGTAATATCTTCCGTATCTTTATTGGTGGGATTGCCGATGCACTGATTGAATCGGGAGAAAGCACGAAGGGAATTTCTTGTGTGGAAACCTTTGACTTTGATGTAGTTGATAAAATTTATGATCCTTACGATAACCTGGTTCTTGCAGTTACCTTAAATGCAGATGGATCCACTGACAAAAAGGTCATCGGTTCCTTAACAGAAGCGATTAAGGCACAGTCTTCTGTAGAGGAAGCATGGAATAGATTAAAAGAAATCTTTGTAAATTCGGATCTGCAGATTGTATCTTTTACCATTACAGAAAAAGGATATGCATTAAAGAGCGCAGATGGAAACTACTTCCCATTTATTCAGGCAGACATTGACAATGGTCCTGAAAAGGCAGTTTCTGCTATGGCAGTTGTATGTGCCCTGTTGAATGAACGTTTTAAAGCAGGTGGAGCACCACTTGCAGTGGTTTCTATGGACAACTGTTCACATAATGGAGAAAAGCTCAACAATTCGATTGTAACGTTTGCAGAAGAGTGGCAGAAGAAAGGAATGGTAGATCCTTTATTTGTTGCATATTTAAAAGATGAATCAAAGATTTCCTTCCCTTGGTCCATGATTGATAAGATTACACCACGTCCGGCTGATTCTGTTTATGAAGAACTAAAAAAAGCAGGAGTGGAAGATATGGCTCCTGTCATTACATCAAAAAGAACTTATATTGCACCGTTTGTGAATGCAGAGGGACCACAGTATCTGGTAATTGAGGATCGATTCCCCAATGGCAGACCAGCACTTGAAAAAGCTGGTGTATATTTAACAGACCGGGATACCGTGAATAAAGTAGAGAGAATGAAGGTTACAACCTGTCTCAATCCGCTGCATACTGCGCTGGCGGTTTATGGCTGTGTACTTGGGTACACCCTGATTGCAGATGAGATGAAAGATCCAGAACTTAAGGAATTGGTTCATCAAATTGGACCTGTAGAAGGAATGCCAGTTGTTACGGATCCCGGAATCCTTTCTCCTATGGAATTTGTAGATGAAGTGATTCGTGTTCGAATTCCAAACCCATTTATGCCAGATGCACCTCAGAGAATTGCAACTGATACTTCTCAAAAAGTAGGAATTCGTTACGGGGAGACCATTAAGGCTTACGTGGAAAAATATGGCGATGCAAAGAAACTGAAAGCTATTCCTCTTGCCATTGCTGGCTGGTGCAGATATTTGCTTGCGGTTGATGATGAGGGCAATGCGTTTGAACTCTCCGCGGATCCTATGATTCCTGAATTGACAGACAAGCTAAAAGGGATCTTAGTTGGAAAACCAGAGACGTATCATGGTCAGCTCAAAGAGATTCTTTCCAATGAAAATATATTTGGAATCGATCTTTACAAAGCTGGAATCGGGGAAATGATTGAAGAACTGTTCTGTGCACAGATTAAGGGCGCTGGAGCCGTAAGACAAACTCTGAAAAAAGAACTTTACTAATTACAATAAAAAAAGTGCTGGGAACCTCTTAGGATCAGTTGGTTCCCAGCACTTTTTGCTTTTCTATAATCGGAAAAGAGTTTTAGTTTTCTGTCATTATCTTTATAATTTCTTTGTTGGTTTCCTGCATTCCTAGTTTGCCGAGACGACCTACATTCTTTATTGTGGCTTCCACCCCTTTTTTTACAATTCCATCTCCATCGAGAAATTGTTGACCCTGCTGAAACATGCGGTACCCAAAGATCCCAGCTTCCACAGAAGAAGCAATCTTTGCAGCGCATGATGATTTGGCACCGTCACATACAATGCCTGAGACAATGGCAAGTGCATTGACAATGGTATGGATCACATCCTCATAAGTACCACCACAAAGATAAGCAATCCCAGCGCCAGCGCCAGCCCCTGCACTGACTGCACCACAATAAGCGGATAATCTACCTATGGGAGTTTTTTGATGGATGGCAGTTAAGTTAGAAAGTGCCAGTGCCCGGTAGATCCGTTCTTCGTCTGCATTTTGATCCTTTGCATAGACCAGTATAGGAACAGAAACCGTAATGCCCTGATTTCCACTGCCTGAATTGATAATAACCGGAAGTTCACATCCGTTCATACGGGCATCCGAACCAGCCGCCGCCATGGCTTTGGCCTTTTTGCATACATCCTCATGGGCATCCATCAGGAGTACCTTACCGATGTTGGCCCCATAGTTATTTCTTAATCCCTCTTCTGCGATGGCCCAGTTATAGTAAATCTGCCGGTCAAGAATTTCCTTTATATCCCCGATGTCGACGGAATGAATAAAATCCCAGATGTCTTCCATGTTAAGTAGATTCCGGTCCGTGAGTCCGTCTGACTTCTCTGTCAGTTCCTGTTTAAGGAGGGGCTTTCCGTCCTTTTCAATAAGAACTATATGAGTGTGGTGATTGGAAATCCGAACTCTGCTTGTTTTAATTCCCTTTAAGAGAGTGATGAGAATATCAAAGTCCGCGCCCTCTTCTAGATGCTCCACGGTCATCTCCGCTTGTTCCAGGTATTGTTTTATGGCATTTATCTGGTGTTGAGACACCTTTGCAATGACTTCCAGTTTTTTATCTGGGTCTCCTGCCACAATCCCGGCCGCTGCAGCCGCTTTTAAACCTTTTAAGTGTCCAGTATTCGGGACAATGACCGATTTAACATTTTTTAAGATGCTTCCGCTTACTTTGATCTCCACTCGATCCGGAATCTCACCTAGTACCTTTCTGGCGGTTGCAGCGGCATAGGCCAGTGAGATTGGCTCGGTGCAGCCCATTGCTGGCAAAAGTTCTTCTTTTAAGATCTGAATATATGCACTATATTTTTTATTTGACTGATTCATTTAGGATCAACCGCCTTTCAAGTCTTGTACTCTACGTGAAATTAATGTATCATAAAAGTACACATATGTAAAATTTAATGTTTTTATAAATATGTTTAAAAATTTTAAACTGTAGAAGGAGGAGAAGATGGAACTAAGGGAGATTCGGACATTTTTAGAAGTAGCCAATCACAATAGTTTTAGCAAGGCAGCAAAAAAGCTAGGATATTCCCAGGCGGCAGTAACCATTCAGATCAAACAGTTAGAGAATGAGTTGATGGTTCATTTATTTGACCGGCTTGGAAAGCAGACAACTCTGACACACGAAGGAGAGGTCTTTTACCCGTATGCGAAAGATGTTATGAAAAGTCTAGCTTCTGCTAAGAGCCTGTTAAGTCAGCCAGAAGAACTTTCTGGAAGTCTGCTGATTGGAACCATTGAGTCTGTTTGCTCCACTTTGTTTCCATCTCTGATTCTGGAATACCATCGCCGCCATCCAAACGTAAATGTGAAATTGATCATTGATTCTCCCGGAACTCTTTTGTCCCAGATGAACAGCAATGCCATTGACCTTGTTTATTTTCTGGACAAACAGGTCTTTGATGTAAAATGGGTTAAAGTGATGGAAAAACCCGAAGATATTATATTTGCCGCATCCAGAAAACATAGGTTGGCTGGAGAGATTGATTTAGAAGTGGATCAAGTGATTAGAGAACCTATGATCCTTACGGAAAAAGATGCCAGTTACCGGCTATTGTTAGAACAGTTCCTGGCGGAACAAGGGAAAGAAGTTCGTCCCTATTTAGAGATTGGGAGCACAGAGTTTATCGTCAAGCTTCTAAGACAGAATGCTGGAATTTCTTTGTTGCCTGAATTTGCCATACGAAAAGAGATGGAAGAGGGGAGACTGGTAAAACTTCAGATGAAGGATTTTCACTTGCAGACTTTTAGGCAGATTGTGTACCATAAGGACAAATGGATTAGCAGAGAAATGCGGTCTTTTCTTGAACTGGTGGAGGAAATGGAAGGTACCAAGCAAGCTCAAATGACCACATAACCTTATATCCCAAAAGAAACATTGTACCGGTTGTATGGTTATGCTATACTGGGGAAACAGACGAAATGTAGGTTGCTATTATGGAGGAGGTCAAATCATGGAGATTTTAAATGTTGGAATTATGGGAACTGGAAATATTGCATCGGTATTAGCAGATACGATGTCTCATATGCCACAGGTTTGTTTATATGGAGCGGCTTCTAGGGATAAAGCCAAGGCAAAGTTATTTGCCGATCGTCATTCCGTTAAGAATGCTTACGGTTCTTACGAAGAATTGGTCAAGGATCCGGAGATTTCACTTATTTACATCGCCACGCCCCATTCGGAGCATTACAATAATGCCAAGCTTTGTCTGGAACATGGAAAGCACGTGCTGTGTGAGAAGGCATTTGCTGTCAATGCCATTCAGGCAGAAGAGATGATCCAGCTGGCACAGAAGAAGAACCGATTGATCACAGAAGCGATGTGGGTCCGTTATATGCCCATGGTGGAAACGTTAAAAAAGGTTCTTGATTCTGGTAGTATAGGGGAACCGATGACATTGACTGCTAACCTTTGCTATCTGGTGTCCCATTTACCCAGGTTGACGAAACCAGAACTGGCCGGGGGTGCACTTCTTGATGTGGGAGTCTATACGTTAAACTTTGCCTCCTTGGTTTTCGGAGATGAGATTTTAGATATCACCTCAAGTGTGATCAAAACAGAGACTGGTGTGGATGCACAAAATAGTATGACCCTTACGTATCCGGGAGGGAAAATGGCGGTTTTAAACAGTTCGATTCAAGCACTATCGGACCGCAAGGGGATCGTTTACGGAACAAAAGGATTTTTGGTTGTTGAAAACATTAATAACTTTGAATCCATTAAAGTATATAATACAGACAGAAAATTAGTGGACAGCTATATAAGACCGGAACAAATCTCTGGTTATGAGTATCAGATTGAGGCAAGTTATGAGGCAATTCTTAATAATTGGAATGAATGTCCGCAGATGCCGCATAAAACCACACTGGATATTATGAAAGTAATGGATTCGTTGAGAAAGACGTGGGGGATTTCTTATCCCTTTGAATAATACGAATGAGGAAAGATAAATGTTTACGAGAAAAGATATGATAAAACTACTTGCTCCTTTAATCGTTGAGCAGGTATTAGCAGTACTGGTTGGCATGGTTGATGTCATGATGGTGGCAGCTGTTGGAGAGGCAGCAGTCTCGGGGGTTTCCCTTGTGGATTCTATCAGCATTTTAATCATTCAAATCTTAGCAGCCCTTGCTACAGGAGGTGCGGTTATCTCTGCCCAGTATCTAGGGAAAAAGCAGTCAGAGAATGCCTGTAAGGCTGCTGGACAGCTGATTGGAGTAACCACGGTATTATCGTTGTTGGTATCCATGGTGGCACTCATTGGAAATCGTTTTTTACTAGGTGCAATATTTGGTAAAGTAGATGCAGATGTGATGAAGGATGCGGTAATCTACTTTCAGATTACTGCCTTGTCTTATCCATTCTTAGCCGTTTATAATTCTTGTGCCGCACTATTTCGTTCCATGGGCAATTCCAAAGTATCTATGATGGTTTCCCTTGTGATGAATACGGTGAACATTGTAGGAAATGCCATTTGCGTATTTGGTCTTCATATGGGAGTCACTGGAGTTGCATATCCCACGTTATTAAGCCGTATGCTTGCGGCACTCATGATGTTTTATTTGATACAGAATCCACAAAATACAGTAAGGATTAAGCGGCTTGATGAGTTGAAACCAGATATTAAAATGATTCGTAATATTTTGTTGGTTGGGATTCCCAATGGACTGGAGAGTGGAATGTTTCAATTTGGTAAGATTGCACTTCAAAGTCTGGTCTCTTCCTTAGGAACAGCTGCGATAGCCAGCTATGCAGTAGCCTCTAATCTAGTTACATTGCTGTATCTGCCTGGGAATGCCATTGGCTTGGGGTTAATTACCATCGTGGGACAGTGTATTGGGGCAGGAGAGAAGAAACAAGCAAAACGCTACACCAGGCAGTTGGTATTTCTTAATTACGGAGTATTGCTTGTGCTTTGTACGGCAATGATAGCTTTTTCTGGACAACTTGTATCTATTTATCACCTTTCCAAAGAAGCATCGGAGATTTCGACTCAAATGATTGTTGCTCACAGCTATGCCATGATCATCTGGCCTCTGTCATTTACCATACCGTACACGCTAAGAGCCTCTATGGATGCTAAATTTACCATGTTTGTATCTGTTTTTTCCATGTGGCTGTTCCGGATTGCCTTTGCTTATTTCTTTGTAAAGATTCTTAATGTAGGTGTTATGGGAGTATGGTACGGAATGTTTATTGATTGGTTTTTCAGAGGTGTAGTATTTGCGTTTCGTTTTCATGGAATTGAAAAAAGGGCAGTGTCCGTTTAAAACGGCACTGTCCTTTATCGTTCTTCGTTCATAATTCCGTTGGGATCGACATAGGAACCGTCGATGACTGTATTCGTTGCCATAAGCCCCAATACTCCATCTGAACTTTGATTAAAATAATACCAGAATCCTTCAATCTTGTGCCATCCAGTTATCATAATCCCCAAATCATTGGTATAGAACCAACCATTATAATTCGGATCAAAGATCCATCCCTTTTCCATCGCACCTTCCGTCTTTCCGGTGTCTTTATTAAAATAATACCAGTGCCCCTGGTAGGTATCCCAACCAGTTGCTAAATATCCATTCTGCATAAAATAGTAGGAATATCCTTCATATTCCGCCCATTGACCTGCAGGATAGGAGGCATTATATTGATTAAAGAAACGCCATCCAACGGCATCCCTTGTCCAAGTACCAGAGAGATAGATGGATTCTTCGATTGTATGTGCGTAGCTTGTTATCCCAAATGTGCTAAGGGGCGTCATAAGCACGGACAAGAATAAAATTCCAGCCCGAAAACGGAGTGAATTAAGACGAAGAAGTTTGAATTTAATATGCAAAACGAGTGTCTCCTTTCGTGAACCATTTGGTTGGTTCGATTATAAGGGATCTGAGTGAAAAATACAATGTGCGAAAGAAAACTGTAAGAAATAAGATTCCATTATGAATGGATAATTTGATCTTGACAGACAAAGAAGCATCTGTTATATTACATATAGAACAATGCAACGAAGAGATGTATGTCTAGAGTTGGATTAAAGGAGGGATTAACCGTGAACATTAATAAATTTACACAAAAATCCATGGAAGCCGTGAATCAGTGTGAAAAACTAGCTTACGAGTATGGAAATCAGCAGATCGAACAGGAGCATATGCTTTATAGTCTTATTACCTTAGAGGACAGCCTTATTTTAAAGTTAATTACGAAAATGAAGATTCAAAAAGAATTGTTTGTCAATGAAGTATCTCAGGCAATTGAGAGACTCCCCAAAGTAAGCGGTGGGAAGCTATATATCAGTCAGGATTTAAATAAGGTGTTAATCAGTGCCGAGGACGAGGCAAAACGTATGGGAGATGAATATGTATCCGTTGAACATCTTTTTCTTGCCATGCTAAAGCAGCCCTCGAGGGAAGTCAAGGAGTTGTTTAAAAAATTTGCTATCAATAAAGAGAACTTTTTAACGGCATTGTCCACGGTCCGTGGGAATCAGCGCGTGGTAAATGATAATCCAGAAGCAACTTACGATACCTTGAATAAATATGGATACGATATGGTGGAACGTGCCAGAGAGCAGAAGCTTGACCCCGTCATCGGAAGAGATAGTGAGATCCGTAATGTGATCCGGATTCTTTCTAGAAAAACAAAGAATAACCCGGTGTTAATCGGAGAACCTGGAGTAGGGAAAACTGCTGTGGTGGAAGGACTGGCACAAAGAATTGTACGGGGAGACGTTCCAGATGGATTAAAAGACAAGAAACTATTCGCACTGGATATGGGAGCATTATTAGCCGGTGCCAAGTACCGAGGAGAATTTGAAGAACGACTGAAAGCAGTTCTTGATGAAGTGAGAAAAAGTGATGGGGAGATTATTCTTTTTATAGATGAACTTCATACCATTGTAGGTGCCGGAAAGACAGAAGGATCCATGGATGCAGGAAATATGCTAAAACCCATGCTTGCGAGGGGGGAACTCCACTGCATCGGGGCAACCACGTTAGATGAATACAGGCAGTACATTGAAAAAGATCAAGCACTTGAGCGAAGATTTCAGCCGGTTATGGTTCAGGAACCAACGGTGGAAGATACCATATCCATATTAAGGGGAATCAAAGAACGGTATGAAGTTTATCATGGAGTCAAGATTACGGATTCCGCATTGGTTTCTGCGGCGATGTTATCGGATCGCTATATCAGCGACCGCTTCCTTCCAGATAAAGCGATTGATCTGGTGGATGAAGCCTGCGCTATGATTAAAACCGAGCTGGATTCCATGCCTGCGGAGCTAGATGAATTGTCAAGAAAGATCATGCAGATGGAGATCGAAGAGGCGGCACTGAAAAAAGAGACGGATCACTTAAGCAAGGAACGGCTGTTGGAATTGCAAAAAGAACTGGCGGAACTGCACGATGTATTTGCTTCAAAAAAAGTTCAGTGGGACAATGAAAAGGAATCGGTAGATCGGCTGTCATCGTTAAGAGAAGAGATCGAGAGTCTCAATCGGGACATTCAGGATGCCAAACAAAAATACGATCTAAATCTTGCTGCAGAATTGCAATACGGAAAATTGCCAGTGCTTTTAAAAGAACTAGAGCAGGAAGAAGAACGAGTAAAGAATCAGGATTTAAGTTTGGTACGGGAAAGCGTAACCGAAGAAGAAATCTCAAGGATTGTATCCAAATGGACGGGGATCCCGGTTGCTAGGCTAACCGAAAGTGAACGGAACAAAACCCTTCATCTGGATGAAGAACTCCATAAAAGAATCATTGGTCAGGAAGAAGCGGTGACTAAAGTGACCGAGGCCATTATTCGCTCCAAGGCTGGAATTAAGGATCCATCCAAACCCATCGGTTCTTTCCTTTTTTTAGGACCAACTGGTGTCGGAAAGACAGAGCTCGCTAAAACACTTGCAGAGAATTTGTTTGATGATGAGAATAACATTGTAAGAATTGATATGAGCGAATATATGGAGAAACATTCCGTTTCCCGGTTAATCGGGGCACCTCCTGGATACGTGGGATATGGAGAGGGTGGACAGTTAACGGAGGCAGTTCGGAGAAAACCTTATTCCGTTGTGCTTTTTGATGAGGTAGAAAAGGCGCACAGCGATGTATTCCATGTTCTGCTTCAAGTGCTTGACGACGGACGAATCACCGATTCTATGGGAAAAACGGTGGATTTCAAGAACACGATTATCATTATGACCTCCAACATCGGTTCTCAGTATCTGCTTACGGGGATTGATGATAAGGGTATGATAAAAGAGGAAGCAAGTACCATGGTAATGAACGAATTAAGGGCTCATTTTCGTCCGGAGTTCCTAAATCGGCTAGATGAAATCATTCTGTTTAAACCACTAGAGAAGAATCATATCGCCGGTATCATTGATCTTTTGATTCAGGATTTGAACAGACGAATGGAAGATCGTGAGATTAAAATTGAACTAACCGATCAGGCGAAGGAATTTGCGGTAGAAAGAGGATACGATCCTGTTTACGGGGCCCGCCCCTTGAAGCGATTTTTACAAAAACACGTAGAGACGCTGGCAGCCAGGATACTTTTGGGAAATGAGATCCATCCGGGGAATAAAATTGTGATTGATTGTTCAGAAGATAGGGAAAAACTGATTGCAGATCTAGAATAGGCAACCGGGGGAGAAGGAATCAGATCTCTTTCTTCCCCGGATTTTTCTATGCTTTCCAAACCTTATGTAAGATTACTCAAGAGGAAATTATAAAATTCAGGAAAGTGCGGCAATAGCAATTTTGGAAGAAAATTAGCAAAAATAGGAGAATGAGAATATGAAAGGAAAGCATGATAATAACCAATGGTCCTTGAAATTTAATACAGCTTCATTGGTACTGATTCCGGCTGCGGTTGGGATTAATTATATTGGGAAGCTGTTTGCCGGTGTTCTAAAACTTCCGCTCTGGCTGGATTCCATTGGGACCTGTCTGGCGGCTTGTCTGGCAGGTCCCTTAGTAGGCGCCATAGCAGGGGTGGCCAATAACATCATTTATGGTCTGACCATGGATCCGATTTCCACTGTTTATGCATTATCACAGGCAGCAATTGGAATTGTGGTAGGCCTGATGGCGTATTATGGAAAAATGGAAAGCTTAAGAAATATCATACTGACTGGCATTCTGACCGGTATTGCTGCGGTCTTAGTATCCACTCCGTTAAACATTATATTTTGGGGCGGTACGACAGGAAACTTATGGGGTGATTTAGTCTATGCCGGAGCACTTTCTCAGAAGCTGCCTGTCTGGGTCGCCTCCTCACTAGATGAAATTGTGGTGGACGTTCCCGATAAATTAGTTGTACTTATTCTGGCCGCCGGCCTTTATAAAGGACTTCCCAAGAGTCTTTTGTCTCTGTATCAGAGCAACAGTAAGATTGAAAATCTGGATTAAGGAGGGGTTAAAAAGATGAAAAGCATCAGCTTATATGAAGACAAACATTCTTTTCTCAACAGACTTCTGCCGGAAAGCAAGCTTTTGTATGTTCTGGCGGCGATCATAATTCCGGTATTCGTAAACGTTCCATTCCTTGGAGTGGCTTTTATCGTAATTAGCTCCATTTTGCTTTTACAGTCAGGAGTATTTCGTAAGACCTTTTCCATTATGGGAATATCCAGCTTTGTCATACTGACAGTCTTGATCATTCAGGGGCAGTTCCATGCAGGAAATATGACTCCGGTGCTGCAGCTTGGTCCAGCCGTCTTTTATAAAGAAGGTCTTCTGTTTGCACTTAAAATTGCTATAAATGTTTTAAATATAATACTTAGCTTCTGTGTATTGATCTTGACCACAAAACCATCTGATCTGATTGAAAATTTTGTACGCAGAGGATTTTCACCCCGATTCGGTTATGTATTCATATCCTTGTTCCAGCTGATACCGCAGATGACAGATAAAATAGCCACCATAACCGATGCCCAGAGAAGCCGCGGAATGGAGACTGAAGGAAATATTCTGGTTCGGATGAAAGCTTTTCTGCCATTGATTTCACCGGTGATCATGAGCTCCTTTATTGACACCAAAGAGCGAGCTCTGGCACTTGAGGTCCGCGGTTTCAACGCCCGGAATAAAAAGACATTTCTGAATGAAAAGCGGACAACCGTTTTGGATCAAATCATTCAAGGGGTACTGGTGATCAGCATAATACTTCCAATGATCGGAAGGATATTACAATGGCTAAGATAACGATAGAAAATTTAAAGTACCGGTATCCACATACGGAAAAACTGGCACTGGATGGTATTTTTGGAGAAATCGAGCCTGGTGAATTTATCGGGATCATCGGCCCAAACGGTTCCGGTAAAAGTACTCTTTGTCAGGCGCTGACAGGGCTGGTACCAAGCTTCTACCGGGGGGCTTATGGCGGAAAGGTTCTGATCGACGGATTGGAAGTAAGAAATGTAGAAATAGATGATCTGTCAAAAAAAGTCGGTATTGTATTTCAGAATCCTTTTAACCAGGTAACAGGCGCAAAACTGACCGTATACGAAGAAATTGCATTTGGTCTGGAGAATTTTGGAGTGCCAAGAGAAGAAATGAAACGGAGAATCGATGAAAGCATGGAACTGTTTGATATCACCAGATATAAGGACAGAGGTCCCTTTGATCTGTCAGGCGGTCAGATGCAGAGAATGGCAATTGCCTGTATGATTGCCATGGAACCAGAAGTAATTATTCTAGATGAGCCGACCTCCCAGCTGGACCCACAGGGCAGTGAAGAAGTCTTTCAGGCAGTGGGGACTTTGAGCAAGCGTGGAATCACAGTAATTATGGTGGAACATAAAATCGAGAAAATTGCGGCCTACAGCGACCGGATCATGCTGCTTGATGATGGAAAGCTGGTGGCGTTTGACACTCCACAGAAAATCTTCTCTCGGGATGATCTGGATCAGCATGGAGGTGCGGCTCCTGTTTTTACAAAAATCTGCCGGCAACTTAATTTAAAAATTCCGGGTACCCAATATTATCCGGTAACCTTAGAAGAGGCAAAAGGATTATTGGATCAAAGACAGGAGGTTAAATGAATTCATTAGAAGTCAAAAATCTTCATTTTTCCTATACGGAGAAGGAAGAAATATTAAAAGGACTGAGCATGGTGATAGATGAACGTCCCACTGCAATCATTGGACAGAACGGAGCAGGTAAAACAACGTTTGTCAAGTTACTTAAGGGACTTCTTAAACCTGCTTCTGGACAGATCCTGTTTAAAGGAAAAGATCTGTCCCAGATGACAGTTGCAGCACTGGCAAAGGATATTGGTTTGATATTTCAGAATCCAGACGACCAGATTTTCAAAAATACGGTGTTGGACGAAGTCATGTTCGGTCCTTTGCAGCTTGGACTGGTTGAAAAATCAGCGGAAGAGTCCGCCAGGAAAGCACTGGGTATGGTAGGTCTGTCCGGTATTGGGCAGATGAATCCTTATGATCTAGGATTGTCGGACCGTAAGCTGATTTCCATCGCTGCCATCTTGGCTATGGACACTCAGGTAGTAATCTTTGATGAACCTACCATTGCCCAGGACTATCAGGGAAAGGAACGAATCAAACGAATCATTAGGGAACTGAAAAAAAGAAATAAAATTGTGATTTCCATTCTTCACGATATGGACTTTGTAGCCGAGACCTTTGAACGAGCCATTGTTTTTTCAAATGGTAAGATTCTTCTGGACGGGGATATGAAAACTGTATTTGGAGAAAAGGAGATTCTTAGGCAGGCATGTCTGGAGCAGCCCAATACGACGAAGCTGTGTCATTCCCTTGGCTATAAGGAAGTATTTTTGACACTGGACGAGTTTGTTTTATGGAAGCAAAAGGGAAAAAGTTGATAACCGCAGACCACTGGGAGATGGTAACCCGGGAAGATACTTTGCATGTTCCACAGCAGTATGATTGGGTTGAAGTGATTTTTTTATGCTTTCCAGAGAATATCCCGGTTCATGGTGCGATAGAACAACTCTTTGACGGTTTCCGGGTCTTTGGTTTGACCAAGAATCCACATAAGTTTTGTGACAGTTGCCTCTAATGTCATATCATACGCTTCTAAAAGACCAAATTCCTCTTTGATGAAATGTCCTACTTCATAGACGGACATATTGCTCCCTTCGTTGGTAACCTGGGTCGTCATGACGACGGTTTTTCCAAGGGAGATCCATGTTTTTATGGCTTTGTAAAAGTCACCGGTATCATAGGAAGGAAGTCCGCCGACTCCAAACGATTCGATTATGACAGCATCATAATGCTCTGCCATGTAATCAAGGGCTGAAGCTCCCATAGATGGGATCAGTTTGATCAATGCTACGTTAGGATTTAACTTGTGGTAAAAGGTGAGTGGATCCAAACAGGAGTCTTTGTCATCTACATAAAATATGACCTGTCCATCTTGTATGGAGGCAATGTAGGGGAAATTTATACTGGAAAAAGCATTATAGCTTTTGGTTCTTTCCTTTTTTCCACGGGTTCCGGCAATGACTTTCCCGTCAAAGACAATGGTAACTCCATGGGATCTGTCATCACTTGCAAAACGCAGGCTGTCGGACAAATTAGTCCGGGCATCGGTGTTTTCCATGTCAATGGGACGCTGGGCACCTGTGATTACGATAGGCTTTTTTGAATTTTGTATCAGATAGGAGATAGCGGCGGCAGTGTATGCCATGGTATCTGTGCCGTGGCAGACCACAAAGCCATCGTAAGCGTTATAATGATTGATAATCGCTTCCGCAATGGTGATCCAATGCTTTGGCTGCATATTGGTGCTGTCTATATTGAGAATCTGCAGACTATGTACCTCACAGAATGTGGAGGTATCCGGAACATAGGAGAGAAGTTCCGTTGAAGTAAGAAGCGGTTTTAAACCAGAATCACTTCGTTTGCATGCTATGGTGCCTCCAGTTCCCAACATCAGTAATTTTTTCATAGAAGTACCTCCTGAAAGTTTCTGAACCTGATTGTAGCACTTCTTTCTGGATTCGTACAGGACTTTATTGTAAAGCGGTTACACTTATGGTAGAATGAGGAATAAAAACGGGAGATAGGACAATGCCTAATATACCAAAAGATCCAGTCATGCTGTTAAGTTACATCAATACCCAGTTAAGGGATTTTTACCCCTCACTGAAAGAATGTTGTCAAAGTCTTTTAATCAGTGAAGAAACCATTCTATCCTCTCTGGCTGCCATTGACTATCACTATGACGATGAGAAAAATCGATTCCTATAAGAACTGGTTTATGGGACTTTAAAGGGTCGTCGCATTTGCGGGGCTCTTTTTTGAATAAATTAGGGCCTGTTATTGGGAATGAAAGCCTAGGTTATTGGGTAATGTTATATAGAATTATGGAGCAATAAGGAGGGGAGAATATGCAGGAAATCTTGAATCAAACAGCAAGTGTATGGAAATGGATGATGGATCATTTGATCTATATTAATTTAATGCTTTCCATAATCATTGTTTTTTTTCAACGCAGGGATCCAAAGGCGGTCTGGACTTGGCTGCTTGCCTTGTATTTCATACCAGTTTTCGGATTTTTTTTCTATCTCATACTGGGGCAGGATATGAGAAAAGGAAAAATGTTCCGGATTAAGGAAGTGGAAGATCGAATGCGTTATTCTGCAAAGAGTCAAGAAGAATTTTTAAAGAATCATGGAATTAGTCTGGCTCCTTCCCTTTCTCGGGATTACAACGATTTGGTGGTATACAATTTAGAAACGTCCGGAGCTGTTTTAACTGTGGATAATACCGTCGCCATCTTCACCGATGGAGAGAAGAAGTTTGAAGATCTTAGGCAGGAACTAAAAAAAGCAGCCCAGTTTATTCATCTTCAGTATTATATTATAAAAGATGATGAATTGTTTGATTCAATGATACCAATCCTCGTGGAACGGGCAAAAAAAGGTGTTGAAGTCCGCATTCTCTGCGATGGCATGGGGGGCAGGTTTATGCCAAAATCCAAATGGAATAAATTAAAAGAGAGCGGAGTCAAAGTTGGGATCTTTTTCCCACCGATTCTTGGAAGACTTCAACTTCGCGTCAACTATAGAAATCATAGGAAGATTGTAGTCATTGATAATCGGGTGGGATATGTAGGTGGATTTAATATCGGCAGGGAATATATCTCAAAGGACCCTAAATTTGGGTACTGGAGAGATACTCATTTAAAGCTGCAGGGAGGATCCGTTTTAAGTCTTCAGATCCGTTTTGCCCTAGATTGGAACTACGCGGCAGGAGAGAATCTGTTTAAAAGTATGAAATATTTCTGCGAAGGGGATGACTTGTCCTGTCTCGATACCTTTGGGATGGGAAAGGTGAATGAAGAAGAAAAACAGCTTGGAATCCAGATCATTGCAAGTGGTCCTGACGCAAGCAGCCGCCACATTCGAGATAATTACATTCGCCTTTTTTCCAAAGCCAAGGATCACATCTACATTCAGACCCCCTATTTTGTGCCTGACGATGCAGTGCTTACTGCTTTAAAAGTAGCGGCCAGATCTGGTGTGGATGTTCGTTTGATGATTCCATGTAAACCAGATCATCCATTTGTATACTGGGCCTCCTATTCCTATGTGGGAGATCTTTTGTCAGCAGGGGGACGTTGTTATACCTATGAGAATGGTTTTTTACATGCAAAAGGGGTTATGACCGATGGAAAAGTTTGTTCATATGGTACTGCAAACATGGATATCCGCAGCTTTGAACTAAACTTTGAAGTCAATGCAGTCATCTATGATGAAGAGACGACTAAGGAGCTTGAGGCAGCATTTAGGGAAGATTTAAAGGAATCAAAAGAGATAACACCAGAACTTTATGAGGCTAGAAATATCTTCATCCGGGTTAAGGAACAGGGCAGCAGACTTTTGTCTCCACTTTTATAGAATTCTACTAGGAAGAACATAATCTAACCCGATCCGGTGCATAATAAAGTTTATGAAGATACTATCACAATTAAACTTAAAACAACTTCCCCTTAACTTTTGTAAATGTGGGGTTGCAGGGTGGTGTTTGGAGGTTATTTTTACATCGATGGACTCTATCTTGCATAATGATTGGAGACTTATGGGACAGACTTCCCTTCTTATGTTTCCGATTTACGGCTGTGGAGCTTTGTTAGGCCCCATTGGTTTTCTGATTGACCGTTGGGTCAATCCTGGGAAAAAATCAGCGGCAAAAAGAGCAGAACTTACCATTCGCCATGGGTTTCTTTACATGGTATTAATCTTTGTCGTTGAGTATTTCGCCGGTACCCTGTTGCGGGGAAACGGCATATGCCCTTGGGATTATACGGGACGAAGCACCAACATTGACGGATTAATCCGTCTGGATTTTGCTCCGCTGTGGTTTGCTACAGGACTATTGTTTGAACAAATAACAAAAAAGAAAGCGAGGTAGTATTGTAATTAAAGTCTCCTTTTTATATAATAGGTAAAACGGAGGATGAAACCAATGATACGTATAATACTTGTAGCAGCAACAATCATTCTATTTTTAATATTGAGTGTTCCAATTCTGATAATTGAATGGTTCCTGGGAAGAAAAAACCCCCAACTGCGTAATGAGCAGAGCATTTCTATCGTTCGCCGGGTTTTTCGGTTTATTTTAATGCTTTCTGGAGTTACCATTACAGTTAAGGGAGAAGAAAACATACCAAAAGACCGTGCGGTTCTTTATGTAGGGAATCACAGAAGCTATTTTGATATTCTGGTGGGTTATGTGACAGTGCCTGGACTGGTGGGTTTTGTAGCAAAAAAGGAGATGGAGAAAATCCCGTTATTAGCATCCTGGATGAAGAATGTTAACTGTCTGTTTCTAGACAGGAAGAACTTAAAAGAGGGATTAAAGACCATTCTTTTAGGAATCGAACAGGTAAAATCAGGAATTTCCGTCTGGATTTTTCCAGAAGGGACAAGGAATCGGGAGGAAGATTTAGGGAAACTTCTTGATTTTAAAGAAGGAAGTCTAAAGATAGCAGAGAAAAGCCGTTGCCCGGTGGTTCCTGTTGCGATGTCAGGGACGGCAGAGGTGTTAGAAAAGCATATTCCCTTCATTCGGCCATCTCATGTTATCATTGAATTTGGCAAGCCATTTCTCATTAAAGAGTTGGAACCGGAAGTTAAGAAATTTCCAGGAGCCTATACAAGCAGTGTAATCATAAACATGCTGAACGCACAGCAAAGAGATAACAGCGTTCCAACGAATCGTACAACCGAAGAAAAAAAGGAATGATAAACATATGAAGAATTTAGACTTGCAGGAAATTAGGAACCAGCTCGATGTCATTGATCGGAAGATCGTAGCACTATTTGAAAAGCGGATGGAATTAAGCGGTGAGGTAGCGGCTTATAAGATTGATACTGGAAAACCAGTTTATGATAGAGAAAGAGAACGACAGAAAATCGATTCTGTCACACAGTTAACAGGAGGCGAATTTCAAAAGAAAGCGGTTCAGGAATTGTTCACGCAGATGATGGCCATCAGCCGTCATCTCCAGTACAAGCAGATGGCAGAACACGGGGTTGTGGTAGAGAACAACTTTAAGCCTGTAAAAAGTATTCCAGTATCGGATGTACGAGTGGTTTATCAGGGAGTGGAAGGTGCTTACAGCCATGGAGCAGCACTTCAGTACTTTGGGCAGGAGGCGGACCTTTATCACGTGGTTACCTTTGAAGATGCCATGAAAGAGGTAGCAGATGGGAACGCGGACTATGCCGTTATTCCCATTGAGAATTCAACTGCGGGAACCGTAAGTGACAATTATGATCTTTTGATGAAATATCATAATACCATCGTGGGTGAGACTTTCTTGACAGTCAATCATGCGCTATTGGGACTTCCAGATGCGAAACTAGAAGAGATCCAAACTGTTTTTTCCCATCCCCAGGCATTGATGCAGTGTTCGGAGTTTTTAAATGCTAATCGGAAGTGGAAACAGATCAGTGTCGAGAATACCGCAGTCGCAGCGAAAAAATTGATTGAGGATGGCAATCCGTCGCAAGCAGCCGTATCCAGTGAAATTGCAGGAGAACTATACGGTTTAAAGATATTAAAATCATCCATCAGCCACAACAAAGAAAATACCACACGTTTTCTTATTCTATCCAAAGATCCAGTTTACAAAGAGGATGCAAAAAAACTAAGCATTAGCTTTGAAACACCTCATGAAATCGGATCCCTTTATAACATGCTCAGTAACATAATTTATAATGGAATCAGTATGGTTATGATTGAATCTAGACCGATACCAGGAAGAAATTGGGAATACCGTTTCTTTATAGATGTGGAAGGCAATTTAGGCGATGCCTCCATCCAGAATGCGTTAAAGGGTATCTATGAGGAAGGAAATAATTTTAGAATATTAGGAAATTATTAAGATAGCAAAAAGTCCGGACTGATTGCCAGTCCGGCTTTTAAAGAATCAGGGGAGGTTATTATGAAATCTCAGGAATTGATCCTGTACCGTAATTTAAAATACAAAACTTTATTTGATCAGATGACAGACTTATTACTGGAAACAGATAAAAATAAAAGAACAATGTCAGATGCCTTTGCCTGCGCAGGCCAGCTCATTGAACTGGCAGATGCCTATGGATTTGAGGGGAATCTCTGGCATTGTTTTTTAACATACTGCCTGACAGAGAACGAAAACCCTTACAGCACCTCTTGCGAGATCAAAGGTGCAGATCCTGGCACCTTAAAACAGCTGGCATTTCATGATCTAAAGAAAATGAAAGAGCTGTTTGAGTTAGATATTCGGATTTTGGATGAGGCAGATGAGGGAGTCTTTGCCTCAATTTGTGAGTATCAAAGCGGAAACTCAATGGGTAAATTCTATCACAAACAAATCCGAGATGAGATTATATCACTGGCAAAGGCTTTAAAAGATACTTCCGGTCTCAATGAATTTGCCGAAAAAATAACCGAATTTTATGGCAGGTTTGGGGTGGGTAATTATGGACTAAATAAAGCATTCCGGTTAGAAGAATCAGGAGATGGATTTGCAATTCTTCCGGTTACAAATGTGGAGTCCATTCGAATGGACGACATCATTGGGTATCAGCTTCAAAAGAAAAAACTCATTGAGAATACCGAAGCATTTCTAGATGGGAAGGCTGCCAATAATGTATTGCTATTTGGGGATAGTGGAACTGGAAAATCTTCAAGCATCAAAGCAATATTAAATGAATATTATGACAGAGGACTGCGGATGATTGAAGTGTATAAGCATCAATTTCCATATTTAACGAAAATTCAGGAACAGATCAAAGACAGGAATTATAAGTTTATCATTTACATGGATGATTTATCGTTTGAAGATACAGAGGTCGAATATAAGTATTTAAAAGCAATCATTGAAGGCGGACTTGGGAAGAAGCCGGAGAATGTTTTGATTTATGCCACCTCAAACCGCCGTCATCTAATACGAGAAACCTTTCAGGATAAACGGCAGTTAGATGAGGAATTACATACCAATGACACGGTTCAGGAGAAACTTTCATTGGCGGCCCGCTTTGGTGTTACGGTTTATTATGGCTCCCCAGACAAGTCTCAGTTTAAAGAGATTGTTAAAAAACTTGCAGAGCGGTATCAGATTTCCATGCCCTTAGAACAGCTATATGCAGAGGCAAATATGTGGGAATTAAGCCATGGGGGCTTATCGGGACGAACAGCAAATCAATTCATTGTCCATTTGCTGGGGAAAATGGTAGAAATTTAGGGGATTTTGCAAATTTTACAAAGATTTGACACAAAGAGAGAAAAGATAGAGTAAAATATAAAAAAAGCCCATAGGGGCGGTAAGGAGGACAAGTATGGCAATCAAAATATTTGCGGCCATCGACGTAGGATCCTTTGAGCTTGAACTAGGCATCTATGAGATCTCTGGGAAAAATGGAATCTGCAAGATTGATCATGTCCGTCATGTCATTGCACTGGGTAGGGATACCTATAAAAACGGGAAAATAAGCTATCAATTGGTGGATGAAATGTGTCGCGTCATTAAGGATTTTGAATCCATTATGCAGACCTATAAAATTATCGGTTACCGGGCTTATGCCACCAGTGCGTTACGGGAAGCCAGAAACAGTCAGATTGTTCTGGATCAGATCCGGGTCAGAACTGGGATTGAAGTTCAGATTATCAGCAATTCAGAACAGCGTTTTATCAGTTACAAAGCAATTGCATCAAAAGATACAGAATTTAATAAAATCATCCAAAAAGGGACTGCCATAGTAGATGTAGGTTTTGGCAGCATGCAAGTCTCTCTCTTTGATAAGGACGCTCTGGTTTCCACCCATAATCTGATGCTTGGAGTGCTGCGGATTCGTGAAATGATCGGAGAGGTACAAGCAAATATCCAGATGCAGAATACCCTGATTGAGGAGATGGTAGATAACGAACTGGATACCTTTCGAAAGGTATACTTAAAAGATAGGGAGATTAAGCACTTAATCGGAATTGGAGAAAGTATATTATATCTATCAAGGGAAATCAATAGCGGGAAATCAGTGGAATGGATAACGAAGCAGGATTTTACCACATTTTACGATAAGATCAAGTTTTTGTCTCTGGATCAAATTCAGGACCGGTTTGGAGTGAATGCCGAATATGCAGCTTTATTAGTTCCTGCAGCAATTATTTATAAAAGAGTGTTAAAACTCATGGGGGCCGAGATGTTTTGGATTCCCGGGATCAGACTTTGTGACAGCATTGCTGCCGAATATGCGGAAGAAACCAAGGCCATTAAATTTCATCATGATTTTTCCGAGGATATCCTTGCAGCTTCCAGAAATATGGCAAAAAGATATAAATGCCATGGACCTCATACGACCTGTATGGAAGAATTTTCTTTGAGTATTTTTGACAGTATGAAAAAATACCATGGCATGGGAAAAAGGGAACGTCTGCTTTTACAGATTGCCGCCATTTTACATGCATGCGGAAAATATATTACCATGAGAAAACCAAGTGAATCGGCGTATCATATCATTATGTCTACAGAAATCATTGGATTGTCCCATATGGAACGAGAGATCGTTGCCAATATCGTACGATACAATGGCGTTGAATTTGATTATAACCAGGTCCATTTAAATGATGAATTGTTTCGGAATACGAAAGGGGAACTTCCCCATGAGGATATTACAATCCTGATGGCAAAATTGACTGCTATTTTAAGACTTGCTAATTCCATGGACAGGAGCCACAAACAGAAGCTAATTGGAAGCCGCATGATGATAAAAAACAATCAGCTAAACGTGACCACCCATTACGAGGGTGATATTACACTAGAAGCGGTTGCTTTTCGACAGAAAGCAGATTTTTTCGAAGAAATATTTGGAATCAGACCTGTATTAAAACAGAAAAGGAGGTTATCCTGATGGCAGATGTAAATGAAATATATCACAATCCTAAGAATTTTGTAAATAGGGAATTGAGTTGGATTGAGTTCGATTACCGGGTTTTAAGTGAGGCAAGAGATAAAAGTCTGCCTCTATTTGAACGGTTGAAATTTTTAAGTATCACCGCTTCCAATCTGGATGAATTCTATATGGTACGTGTGGCTTCGTTAAAAGATATGGTTCATGCGAATTATACAAAGCCTGATATAGCCGGTTTAAAACCATCGGAACAGCTTTTAAAGATCAGTGAGAAAACCCACAATCTGGTGGCACTTCAGTATTCTACCTACAATCGGTCATTGCTTCCTGCTCTCAAATTAAATGGGCTTCACGTTATTTTAAAACACGAAGATCTCACGGAAGAGGAGCAAGTGTATGCAGACCATTATTTTGAACAGAATATCTATCCCGTCTTAACACCAATGGCGGTGGATTCTTCCAGACCATTTCCCTTAATTCGAAACAAATCTTTAAACATTGCTGCCCTTTTAAAGAAGAAAAACGGGGAAGAGGAATTGGAATTTGCCATGGTTCAAGTTCCCAGTGTTCTTCCGAGGATAGTAGAAATCCCAAATAAACAAAACGATGTTCGATCCTTGATCTTGCTGGAACAAATCATTGAACGAAACATGGAAAAGCTGTTTCTTAATTATAATGTAATGTCTGCCCATCCATTTCGAGTGATGAGAAATGCAGACCTTACCATTGATGAAGAAGAGGCAGTGGATTTGTTGGAGGAGATTGAAAAACAGTTGAAAAAACGCCAATGGGGAGAGGCAATTCGACTGGAAGTAGAAGAAAAGATGGACAAAAAACTGTTAAAGACCTTAAAACGGGAACTGAGTATTGGTACCACGGATATTTTTGAGATCGCGGGCCCGCTTGATTTGACCTTTCTCATGAAGATGTATGGCGTGAAAGGCTTTGAACATCTAAAAGCAGCACCTTATTCTCCCAAACAGGTTCCGGAATTAATGAATGAAGATGATATTTTTACCAATATCAGAAACGGAGATATCCTGCTTCATCACCCATACCAGACATTTGATCCTGTGGTAGATTTTATCAAATCAGCAGCCAAAGACCCAGAAGTACTGGCTATTAAGCAGACCCTTTACCGGGTCAGTGGAAACTCTCCCATCATAGCAGCCTTATTAGAAGCTGCAGATAATCGGAAACAGGTTTCTGTCCTGGTGGAACTAAAAGCACGCTTTGATGAGGAAAACAACATAAACTGGGCCAAAAAGCTGGAAAAAGCTGGCTGTCATGTAATCTATGGATTGGTGGGGTTAAAAACCCACAGTAAGATTACTCTTGTGGTACGTCGGGAACAAGATGGAATCCGCCGGTATGTCCATTTGGGAACAGGAAACTACAATGATTCCACTGCAAAGCTGTACACAGATTTTGGTCTTATGACCTGCAACCCTCAGATTGGAGAAGATGCAACTGCAGTCTTTAATATGTTATCTGGTTATTCCGAACCGCTCCACTGGAATAAACTGATTATGGCCCCCATTTGGCTGCGCACAAGATTTTTAAAGATGATTCGCAGGGAAGTAAAGAATGCAAAAGCCAATAAGCCGGCTCACATCATAGCAAAGATGAATTCTTTGTGTGACAAAGAGATCATAGCGGCACTTTACGAAGCCTCCTGTGAAGGGGTAACCATTCAGCTGATTGTGCGTGGGATTTGTTCCCTAAAGGCCGGCGAACCTGGGTTAAGTGAGCGAATCACCGTTCGTTCTATTGTTGGTAATTTCTTAGAACATGCCAGAATCTTTTATTTTGAGAATGATGGAAGTCCAGAAGTCTATCTTGGAAGTGCCGATTGGATGCCGAGAAATCTAGACAAACGGGTGGAGATTATGTTCCCTGTGGAAGAGGAACGGTTGAAAGAGAAAATTCTTCATGTTCTAATGGTTCAGTTAGATGATAATGTAAAGTCTCATGTGTTACAACCGGATGGGACCTATGAAAAACCAGATAAGAGAGGAAGAGCTTTGGTTAACTGTCAGGAAACATTTTGTGAAGAGGCCGCCAAAGAAGCCAGTGGCATGATTGAAAAATGGGATCCATCTGCCAACCGAACTTTTATTCCCACGTAAAAGGAAAGGCAATCACTGGCAAAAGATTCCCAATTTCTAGTTTTTTTGTAAGAAAATAGTAAAGCAAAGATACCTTTCTTGTGGTAAAATGAATGCAGGCTTCCCTCTAAAATGGGGGGGACTGCTTACATAACGACAAGGGAGGTATTTTTTCATGTCCGAAACGATTAACATTCTGGTTGTGGATGACGAGAAGGAGATCGCAGATCTGGTAGAAATTTATCTGGTTAGTGATGGATATAAAGTATATAAAGCGAATAACGCAGAAGAAGGGTTGGAGGTTCTTTTACATAACAAGATTCAGCTGGTGCTTTTGGATATTATGATGCCTGGTATGGATGGGCTTACCATGTGCAAAAAGATAAGAGAGAACAACAACATTCCTATTATCATGCTCAGTGCCAAATCATCTGATTTAGATAAGATTTTGGGACTTGGAACCGGTGCAGATGATTATGTGACAAAACCCTTTAATCCTCTGGAGCTGACTGCACGGGTCAAGTCCCAGCTAAGGCGTTATACCCAGTTAAATCCAAACAGTGCGGTCAATGATGCCGCAAAGAATGAGATAGCGATTCGGGGACTTACAATTAATAAGGATAATCATAAAGTGACTGTTTATGAAGAAGAGGTCAAACTGACCCCCATAGAATTTGACATCCTACATCTGTTAGCGTCCAATCCAGGAAGAGTGTTTAGCACCGATGAGATATTTGAAAAAGTGTGGAATGAGAAAGTCTATGAAGCGAATAATACGGTAATGGTACATATTAGACGTCTGCGCGGTAAGATGAAAGAAGACACCAGACAGAACAAAATTATCGCAACTGTTTGGGGGGTAGGATACAAAATTGAAAAATGATATTAATCACCGTTATCACACACGGGTAATTGCGAATATCTTTTACAGTGCAGTGGTTACTGTGTTAATTGAGATATTTCTAGTGACCAATCTCTCTTTGGTTGCCTCTTACATGAGAAACACGCAGAGGGACAATGCATTTTTGGAATTGCTTACCTCATTTGATGTAGTCGTGATTCTCATCTATGTAATATTCGGTATTGGTGTGTTCACCATCACATTTCTCCTTCTTCAGGAAAAATCCATGCAATACATTGGTAAGATTTCGGATGCCATGCAAAGCATCTCGGAAGGAGATTTAAACGTTACGGTGGATATCGACGGAGATGATGAATTCTCAGTGATGGCTGCCAGTTTAAATAAGATGGTCGGGGATTTAAAAGATCTAATTGATAAGGAACGGGAGGCGGAGCGGACCAAGAATGAGCTAATTACCAATATAGCCCATGATTTAAGAACTCCCCTCACCTCAATTATAGGTTACTTGGAGATTCTGTCTGGAGATGTAAAGGTAGATTCGGATATGCAGAAAAAATACATAGAGATTGCCTACATAAAGACAAAGCGTCTGGAAAAACTGATCGAGGATCTTTTTGGATTTACAAAGCTTAATTACGGAAAGATAACCATGAATATATCAAGAGTGGATGTGGTCAAACTGCTGAGCCAGCTGTTAGAAGAATTCTACCCTAGCTTTGTAGAGAAAAACCTTTCCTATGAACTTCAAAGCAATGTACCGGTGAAGGTGGTAACAGCTGATGGCAATCTTCTTGCCCGATTGTTTGATAATCTGATCAACAACGCCATAAAATATGGGGCCGATGGAAAACGAGTTCTTGTAAAAATTAATGAAGAGGATGAACTGATATCCGTTCAAGTGATCAATTATGGTTATGTAATTCCGGCAGACGAACTGCCTCTTATTTTTAATAAGTTTTACCGGGTTGAGCAGTCTAGATCGACCAATACAGGTGGAACAGGATTAGGGCTTGCGATTGCCAAAAATATTGTGGATATGCACGGAGGTACCATTATGGTGAACAGTGATTTGTCCGGGACGGTATTTACGGTAAAATTAAAAGTGGATTTTGATGTAAACAAAGAGAACTTTGGAAAGATAGGGTGACAGATGATGAAATTCAGACAGATATCCCTGATTTGCGCCTTGGCGGTTATACTGGCAGGCAGCTTTCGGCTGCCTGTTTTCGGTATGCAGGAGAATGAGACGTTTGCATATGATTCTTATGTAAATGATTCTCTGAAACTATCCATGGATGTTTCCTGCGGCTATCAAGATAATGCAAAAGTAGGACGTTATATACCGGTGAAGTATTCCATAAAGAGCCAGTCAAACGTTCCCTTTTCTGGTACAATAAGAGTAGAAACCATGGAATCCGATTATGATATCTACCAGTACGATTATAAAGTATCAGTGGATGCGATGGGAGACCTAGAAAAAACTCTGGATATTCCGGTTGGAAGAGCAGACGTTTTGTACGTGAAATTACTGGATGAGCAGGGAACAGAATTAATTAGTAAACGATTAAAAATGAACGTCAAAGACGACATTGCTCAGCTTTTTGTGGGTGTGTTAACCGATCATCCTGACAAGCTGTTCTATTTGAATGGAGTGGGGGTCAATTACAGTTCGGTAGAGATTAAGACCTTTGACATGAGCGCAGAAGAGCTAACGGATCATGTAATTGGATTAAGCCTTCTTGATGTAATTGTTATTTCAGATTACGACACCAAAAAGCTTTCAAAAGATCAAATCAATGCCATATGGGAATGGGTTAAAGAAGGAGGCACACTTTTAATTGGAACAGGTGCTCGTGCAGATGATACCTTATTTGCGTTCCGGAAAGAACTTCTTTCTAAGGAGTATAATACGCCCGAAAAACGGGCAGTGGATATGGGGGTAGAGTATGCCACCAATGGTCCGGGAGATTCTTTTCTGGATTTGGTTTGTGCAGATGTTTCCATAAAAGGCGGAACAGATGTATTGTCCAATGACCAGTTTTCGGTTTTAACCTCCGTGACGAAAGGAAAAGGAAATGTTGGGGTAGCCGCTTACGATTTTGTAGACATTGCTTCTTTCTGCAAAGACCAGCGGTCCTATGTAGATAAATTATTTACTGCACTTTTGGGGGAAGGAAAGTTAAACAATCTTTCATCCTATCTTTACAGTGGCAATAACGGTCAGTACTGGTCGGTTCAGAATATGTTAAATACCGGAGATGTGGATAAATTACCGGATATATTCTTTTATTCTGTGGTTATTATTGCATATATTTTGCTTGTAGGCCCAGGTCTGTACCTGATTTTAAAACGGAAGGAACAAAGACAGTATTACCGGACTGGAGTCGTGGCTGTCTCCCTTGTATTTACTGCAGTGGTTTATTTAATGGGGGTAGGAACCCGATTCAAAGACACCTTTTTTACTTACGCAACCATACTGGATACCAAAGATACTTACGTGGATGAATATACCTATCTTAACATGAGAACACCCTATAACAAAACTTACCATATCTCCCTAGATCCATCCTATAACCTTCTTCCCATCACAAGGAGCAATCTTTATGGTCAGACGGTGGTTCCTAGATTTACAGGGACGGAAGATGCAAAGGTTAAGATTCGTTACGAAAAAGAGAGAACCAATGTATCGGTTCAAAACACGGTGGCATTTACACCTAAATATTATTCTTTAAGGAGACGTATTTCCAATCCGGATCACAAAGGTCTTTTGGGCAGCATCACTTTGTTTGAGGGAAAGGCATATGGTACGATTACCAATCAGTACCCATTTCCGGTGGAGAAAGTAGGCGTTTTAATGTATGGGAAAATGGTGGTCATAGATGAATTAAGACCAGGTGAAGTCAAGAAGCTTGATGAACTTCCCGTCATAAATTATCCCATCAACAGTTCCCTTCAAGTGGCGGCAAGAGTAACTGGTGGCTATCTATATCCACAGGCAGATATTGAAGACCCTGCATATATGCTGGCGTTATCAAGAACCAATATCTTGAGTTTCTATCTGGATAAATACTCCTCGTTTTATAATCAGGAGGCCAGAATTGTGGCATTTAGTAAGGATCAAAATGAAAGACAGTTTCTAAAAAACGGCAATTATGAGACCTATGGAATGTCCATGTTTACCTCTACCGTAGATGTTAAGATGAAAAAGAAGGGACTTACTTCCCGTTCTGCACTAATGAAGGCTCCCAATGTGGTCAGTGGACAGTTTTATTCCGAGACCAATTCCATATATGGAGTGGATCCGGTTGCACTTGAGTATTATCTAGGGAATGATTTAAGTGTGGAGAAACTGACCTTTGAGAACCCTTCCGCTGACTTTTTAAAAAGCGATGCCAATCATTACACAACCATCTTTAAGGGAAAGATATATTTCTATAATCACAATACAGGGAATTATGATAATATGAAGGACAAAAAAACGGTATACTATGAAAGGGAACTAGCACCCTATCTATCACCAGGCAATACGTTGACTGTGAAATATGTATGCGAAGATACCAGTGAGAATAATTGGTATGTGACGCTCCCCATGCTGACAGTCGTAGGGAGGGATAAATAATGCTGGAGATGAAAGAATTGAGAAAAAAATATGGTAAATTTCATGCCTTAAATGGTTTGGATTTACACATTCCAAAGGGTTCCCTCTTTGGTTTTGTAGGACCCAACGGTGCAGGAAAGACGACAACCATTAAAATCATAACAGGACTTTTATATGCGGATTCCGGTCAGGTTAAAATTGATGGAGTCGATGTGACGAGGGGAACAAACAAGTTAAAGGAAAAAATCGGTTATGTGCCAGATTTTTTTGGGGTTTACGATAACTTAAAAGTCAATGAATATATGGAGTTTTTCTCCTCTTGTTATGGGATCACTGGATTAAAGGCACGGACCCGTTATATGACTCTTTTGGAGCAGGTGGGGTTGGAAGATAAAATTAATTTTTATGTAGATAGTCTATCAAGAGGGATGAAACAAAGGCTATGCTTGGCTAGAGCCTTAATCCATGATCCACTCATATTGGTATTAGATGAGCCAGCTTCGGGTCTGGATCCTAGAACACGGTTTGAATTAAAAGAAATACTAAAAGAATTACAGGAACAGGGAAAAACCATAATCATTAGTTCCCATGTACTTTCTGAGCTTTCTGAGCTCTGTACAGACATGGGGATCATTGATCAGGGAAAGATGGTATTATGTGGAAATATGGAAGAAATTTTACGCCGTGTAAATGCAACCAATCCTCTGATTATTTCCGTTCTTGGCAGCAAGGAAAAGGCACTTGCTATCTTAAAAAGTCAGGCATGTGTTCAGACCATTGCAGTAAAGGATGGGGACATTCGAGTTAATTTTATCGGCGACGATCAAGATGAGGCACTTCTTTTACAGCAGTTAATAGATGCAGAGGTATTGGTTCACGGATTTTTTAGAGAACAAGGGAATTTAGAGTCTTTGTTTATGCAGATCACAGATCATGAGAAAGAAAAGGCGGTGTTGGTACATGAAGATAAATCCAGTCTATAAAATGGAAACGAAAGTTAGTTCAAGAAGCTTTCGACTTGCACTGACCCTTGTTTTTTTTAATGCTATTTTAGCCCTGGTGACTTTGCTAAATATGTATTCCGTGGTAGAACGAGTAAAATTAACGGCTGACATTCAGTATTCCTCCTTTACAAACTTATATACCTTTGTAGCAGTTGTGGAATTTGTTATGCTGATGTTTATTATGCCAGCACTCACATCTGGAAGTATTAGTGGTGAGAGGGAACGCCAGACCCTCGATCTTTTACTAACAACGACGATGAAGCCCAGAGAAATCATTGTGGGAAAACTGTCATCTTCTTTTGCCACGATGTTTTTGCTTATTGTATCTAGCTTTCCTCTGCTGGCAGTTTCCTTTGTTTATGGTGGCGTGATGATTTACGATGTCTTTTTGCTTCTTTTGTGTTATCTGGCTGTAGCGCTTCTCTGTGGGAGCATGGGAATCTTTTTTTCCTCTCTGTTTCAGCGATCAACCATAGCAACGGTTGTCAGTTATGGGGTTTTAATATTGATTGCAGCAGGAACCTATGCGGTCAATGTATTTATGTTATCCATGGCCAAAATGAATATGGATAGTGCCCTTGTTTCCTCCTTTCAAGGCGTGGCGGATCAGGCCAGTTCTGGTCCCAGTCTGTATCTGCTTCTGTTAAATCCAGTGGCAACTTTTTATGTAATGATTAGCACGCAGACAGGAGATAATAAAGTGGTGACCAGTTTAAACAACTGGTTTGGACCTCATCCGGGAAATTTTATTATGGAAAATTGGGTACTATTAAGTATTATAATTCAACTTATACTTGCAGCACTTTTCCTGGCTGCAGCCATTATAGTGATCCATCCCAGCCGGGGAAAAAGGATGAGAAATAAAAAATAACAGGAGGTGTTTATGCTTACAATTGGGTGCCATTTATCCTGTGCCAAAGGCTTCCTTGCCATGGGGAAAGAAGCAGTAACGATCGATGCCAATACGTTTCAGTACTTTACAAGGAATCCACGAGGAACAAAGGCAAAAGCCATGGATCTGGATGATATTAATCGATTTCGTTCATTTGCTGAGGAACATGGAATCAGTCGAATTCTTGGACATGCTCCCTATACATTAAATGCCTGTTCTGCCGATGAAGGACTTCGAAAACTGGCAAGAGATACCGTAAAGGATGATCTGTTGCGTATGGAATATTTGCCGGGAAACAGCTATAATTTTCATCCAGGAAACCATGTCGGACAGGGAATAGAAGTAGGAATAGAGTATATTTCTCAGATGCTGAATGAAATCTTGAATCCAGATTTAAACACGACCGTTTTGTTAGAAACCATGTCTGGAAAGGGGAGTGAGGTGGGAAGAGATTTTTTTGAGTTAAGAGAAATCCTTGACCGGGTAAAACAAGAGGATCGGATGGGAGTCTGTCTGGATACCTGCCATATCTGGGATGCAGGATATGACATAAAAGAGGATCTTGATGGAGTGCTTCATCAATTTGATCAGAGGATCGGACTTTCTAAATTAAAAGCAATTCATTTAAATGATAGTTTGAATCCTCTGGGATCAAGGAAAGACCGCCATGCTAAAATTGGTGAGGGATTGATTGGATTTGAGGCGTTAAAGCGTGTTGTCAATCATGAAGCACTTAAGGATCTTCCCATCTATTTGGAAACTCCCAATGACTCTGCAGGTCATGCAAAGGAGATCGCTATGTTGAGGAATACGGAGATCTTAAATTAGTCAAGTCAGGCTAACAGGAACCGGCTGGTCAATGGAAAGGGAATCCTTTGTAACGGTACAGTCATAGGCAAGAATATGAACACCAGCTTCTTTCGCTGCTTTTAATGCGGTGCCAAATTCTGGGTGGGTTATTTGGTTAGGAGTAAACGAAACCATTCCTTTCATCTGAATGACAAACAAGAGATAAGTCTCGTACCCTTCCTTCCTCGCCCGGATGAGTTCCATGATGTGTTTGACACCTCGTATTGTGGGGGCATCTGGAAACATGGCAACATTTTGTTCCTCTAAGGTAACTCCCTTTACCTCCATGAATGCAGGGATTGCTGCCAATGCTCCTTCCTGGTTTTTGCTTACAATCTGAAAAGCCAGATCAAACCGGGACTGATCATAGGAGACTTCCCGTCTGATTTTGGAAAGGGATAAGAATTGCTGTGGTTTGAGAAGCTTTGTTGAATTCGATGAAAGCCATTCAAAGGCCACTTGGTTGGGCGCCTGAGAATCCATATTAATAAGTAACCGGTCCTTGTCTCTTTCTTTCCAAACACCGATTAGGGAATAGTCTGTTTTTCTCCCAAGGACAGAAGCCTCCGGATGAAACGTAAGGATTACCTCTACCCCGGGAATCAAAAGCTCCCGACACCGTCCAGTATTTTTAACGTGACAGATTACCATTTTCTCTTTTTTGTTATCCGCTAAGATCCGCACGTGTGCAATAAAACGGTTGGGACGGCTTATGAAAATACCAGTTATCACATTGCTATAGTTCAATCTAAACACGCTCCTTTTTTGTATCGATACCCGTATTTTATCACAGCAAAGGATAAAATGTAACCTTGTCTTTTTTCTTGCACGTCTATTTAAAATGTGCTACAATGCTGGCAAGGTTTTTAAAGATTTAGAATTCAGCCAGCAGGAAAGGAATGCGAAACCATGGATATAACTTATCAGAGTACCAGAGGCGGCGAGGTCAATGTGACGGCATCCCAGGCAATATTAAAAGGTCTTGCAAAAGACGGCGGTCTATTTATGCCAAATTCCATGCCAAAGCTTGACAGAACCATGAAGGAGCTGTCCTCAATGTCTTATCAGGATACAGCTTATGAAGTGATGAAGCTGTTTTTTACAGATTTTACAAAGGAAGAGTTAAAGTGTTGTATTGAACGGGCTTATGACAGTAAATTTGATACAACTCAGATCGCTCCCCTTAAAAAGGCTGGGGATGCATACTATCTGGAACTTTACCATGGAAGCACCATTGCTTTTAAGGATATGGCATTGTCCATTCTTCCTCATCTAATGACAGCCGCCGCCAAAAAGAATCAGGTGAAGAATAAAATCGTGATTTTAACAGCTACCTCAGGAGATACGGGAAAGGCAGCGATGGCGGGATTTGCCGATGTGGAAGGAACAGAGATCATTGTATTTTACCCCAAAGATGGAGTCAGTCGAGTTCAGGAACTGCAGATGGTGACGCAGACAGGAAAGAATACCCATGTGGCAGCCATTCACGGGAATTTTGACGACGCACAGACCGGGGTGAAAAAGATATTTAGGGATGCTGATTTCGCTCATTCATTGGAACAAAAAGGATATCAGCTCTCTTCTGCAAACTCCATCAATATTGGACGACTAATCCCTCAGGTGGTCTACTATGTTTACGCTTATGCGAAACTTCTTGCAAGCAGTGAAATAGAGGATGGGGAAAAGATTAATGTAGCGGTTCCAACAGGGAATTTCGGAAATATATTGGCGGCATTTTTTGCTAAAGAGGTGGGAGTACCCATACACAAATTCATCTGCGCATCCAATGACAATAAAGTGCTTTATGATTTTTTCCAGACAGGCACCTATGATAAGAACCGGGACTTTATCTTAACCAGTTCCCCTTCTATGGACATATTGATTTCCAGCAATTTAGAACGTCTGATTTATTTAAGTACTGGACAGAATGCGGCTGAGAATAAAAAACGGATGGAAGAACTATCTGAAACCGGAAGCTATGAGATTACACCCCAGATGAAGAGGTTTATGAAGGATTTTGTAGGAGGATATGCTCCAGAAGCAAAGATGCAATTAACCATTAGGCATCTGTTTGAGGAGACTGGTTATCTAATTGATACCCATACCGGGGTGGCAGCATCTGTCTATGAACAGTATCGGTCTGAGACGAAGGACCTGGGAAAAACGGTCATTGCGTCTACTGCAAGTCCTTATAAGTTTTCAGGGCATGTTTTGGAAGCACTAGAAGGAAAGAAGCAGACCGAGAAAGTATTTCAGATCATCGACCATCTTGCAGAATTATCTGGTACAACGATTCCCCAGGCGGTGGAAGAAATCCGCACAGCTCCAGTTCGCCACCAGACAGAATGCGATGTGGATCAAATGCAAGAGGCAGTATTACGCTTTTTGGATTAGAATCGCCTGTATTTATACCAGTGCAGTTTCTATGAAAAGAAATGTAACATTGTTATAAAAAAAACGATCTGCTCAAAATTAAACTTTTCAAATGGATAAAAATAGTATATAATGAAACGAGTAAGATAAATAAAAAATTGGAGGTTTGTGATATGTTAGTTTCAGCAAAAGACATGCTTGAAAAAGCAAGAGATGGCAAATATGCGGTTGGACAGTTCAACATCAACAACCTTGAGTGGACGAAGGCTGTTTTACAGACGGCACAAGAATTAAAGTCTCCAGTAATTCTTGGAGTTTCCGAAGGTGCTGGTAAATACATGACAGGTTATAAGACTGTAACTGCTATGGCAAAAGCCATGATCGATGAATTAAACATCACAGTTCCGGTAGCACTTCATTTAGATCACGGTTCTTATGAAGGCTGTGTAAAGTGTATTGAAGCTGGTTTTTCTTCTATCATGTTTGATGGTTCCCATTATCCCATCGAAGAGAATGTGGAAAAAACCACTGAACTTGTTAAGGTATGTGGACAAAAAGGTCTTTCCATTGAAGCGGAAGTTGGTTCCATTGGTGGAGAAGAAGATGGCGTTGTGGGTATGGGTGAATGTGCAGATCCAGATGAATGCAAGCAGATTGCAGATTTAGGCGTAACGATGCTCGCTGCAGGAATTGGTAACATTCATGGTAAATATCCAGAAAACTGGGCTGGATTGAGTTTTGAAACTCTGGCTGAAGTGAAAAATAAAACAGGTGATATGCCTTTGGTACTTCATGGTGGAACAGGAATTCCAGAAGACCAGATTAAAAAAGCGATCAGCCTTGGTGTAGCAAAGATCAATGTGAATACGGAATGTCAGCTTACCTTTGCAGAAGCTACCCGTAAATATATTGAATCAGGCAAAGATTTAGAAGGTAAGGGCTTTGATCCTCGTAAACTTCTTTTCCCTGGCACAGAAGCGATCAAAGCGACTGTGAAAGAGAAGATGGAGTTATTTGGATCAGTCGGACAAGCATAATCAGACGAATAGAATCCATGTTTTTTAAAAAAGTACTTGATTTTTTTAGGAAAATGGTTTATTTTAATAAGGAACGATGGCGTTCTCCTAATAGCAGGAGGGCGCCATTTCTGATTTGTGCGCATATTCAGATATTGAGGAGACTAAAAGGCATCTAGACTTAACTTAATGATATGAAGTGGATTTTAATATGAGAGGATGGATATTTATGAGTGAAGTTGTGAACGTAGCCGAATTATTTGGTAAGAATGTATTTAATGAAACCGTTATGAGAGAGCGTTTGCCAAAATCAGTTTTCAAGAAATTAAAGAAAACCATTGAAGATGGCGCAGAACTGGATCCTTCCATTGCAGATGTTGTGGCACATGCGATGAAGGACTGGGCGATTGAGAGAGGCGCGACTCACTATACCCATTGGTTCCAGCCGCTTACCGGTATCACTGCGGAGAAACATGATTCCTTTATTTCCTCACCGGCAACAGATGGAAAGGTGATTATGGAATTTTCCGGAAAAGAACTGGTAAAAGGAGAACCGGATGCTTCATCCTTTCCTTCGGGAGGATTAAGAGCAACGTTCGAAGCTAGAGGATATACGGCTTGGGATTGTACCTCACCGGCATTTTTAAGAGAAGATGCGATTGGTGTTACACTTTGTGTTCCAACCGCTTTCTGTTCTTACAAAGGGGAAGCGCTTGATAAAAAAACACCTCTTTTAAGATCCATGGAGGCTGTTGATGAACAGGCCATGAGAATTTTAAGATTGTTTGGAAATACGACATCGAAAAGGATTACTCCATCCGTAGGAGCGGAGCAGGAATATTTCCTGGTAGATCATGAAAAATATTTAAAGAGAAAAGATTTGATTTATTCTGGAAGAACGTTATTCGGAGCGATGCCACCAAAGGGACAGGAACTGGAAGATCATTATTTTGGTACCATTCGTGAAAGAATTGCTGCTTATATGAAAGAAGTAAATGAAGAACTTTGGAAATTAGGTGTTCCGGCAAAAACACAGCATAATGAAGTGGCACCAGCTCAGCACGAACTGGCACCTATCTTCGAGCAGGCGAATGTAGCAGTGGATCACAACCAATTGGTTATGGAAACACTAAAGAAGGTAGCAGGACGTCACGGACTGAATTGTCTGCTTCATGAAAAACCATTTGCAGGCGTAAATGGATCTGGAAAGCACAACAACTGGTCACTGACCAGCGATGATGGGATCAACTTATTAAATCCTGGTGAAACACCTCATGAGAACATTCAGTTCCTTCTTGTGTTATCCTGTATTTTAAAGGCGGTTGACAAACATGCGGATCTACTTCGCAAATCAGCTGCTGATGTAGGAAACGATCACAGACTAGGAGCCAATGAAGCACCTCCGGCTATTATTTCTGTATTCATTGGAGAACAGTTGGAAGATGTAGTTGACCAGCTTTGCAGTACTGGAGAGGCAACAAGCTCCAAAGCGGGTGGAACATTAAAGACGGGGGTAAAAACACTTCCTGATTTATTTAAGGATGCAACAGACCGGAATCGAACTTCTCCATTTGCATTTACAGGAAATAAGTTTGAGTTCCGTATGGTAGGATCTTCGGATTCGATCTCTTCCCCGAATGTAATACTAAATACCATTGTGGCGGAAGCGTTTAAGGAGGCTGCAGACATTCTGGAAAAGGCAGATGATTTTGATTCTGCTGTTCATGACATGATCAAAGAACAGTTGGCGACTCATAGAAAAATTATCTTTAATGGGAACGGTTATTCCGAAGATTGGGTTAAAGAGGCAGAGCGGAGAGGGCTTCCAAACATTAAATCCATGGTGGAAGCAATCCCTTCCCTGATTACGGAAGCATCGATCAATATGTTTGAAGAGTTCCATGTGTTTACCAAAGCAGAACTGGAATCAAGGGCTGAGATTGAATATGAAGCTTATATTAAAGCAATTAATATTGAAGCGAAGACCATGATTGAGATGTCTGGAAAACAGATTATTCCAGCCGTGATAAATTACATCGGCAGACTTGCAGATTCTCTTTCTAAAGTAAATGCAGCTTGTCCGGATGCAGATACCAGCGTGCAAAAAGAACTTCTTACTGAAGTGAGTGCTTACCTGTCCGATATGAAAGTAGCACTTTCTACCCTGATTCAGGTAACCGATGAATGCGGTGCGTTGGAAGGGAACAAAGAACAGGCCAATGCCTATTACATTCAGGTAATTCCTGCCATGGCAGCACTTCGTGCTCCGGCGGATAAGCTGGAAATGATTGTGGATAAAGAATTATGGCCACTGCCAAGCTACGGAGATTTGATTTTCGAAGTGTAACTCATATAAGAATCAATAAAAACCGCCCTGTGGCGTATCCAACAGGGCGGTTTTTATTGTCATTTAGGAAGGCGGGGGAACAGGATTACATATGCTAATAGAAATTATTGCTCTTGTTGATTATACTAGAAATGAATTGAAAACCATGGTAAAATAGGACATCTGCACATGATTACAACGAAATAGGAAAGAAGAAGGGATATCTATGGATACAATGTCATACGTAATATCATTTTTAGAAACGTTAGTGAATATACCAAGTCCCAGTGGCTTTACAAAAGAAGCCATACAGGCAGTCGAAGAGGAAGCGAATAAGTTTGGATATCGTTCAAGCTATAATCGAAAAGGGGGACTTATCATTGAAGTTCCCGGACTAAAAAAAGAAGTGCTGGGTCTGTCTGCTCATGTGGATACTTTGGGAGCCATGGTGCGTTCTGTTACTTCGAAAGGTATGCTTACTCTCATACCGGTGGGGGGATTCATGATGGAAACCATCGAAGGCATGTACTGCAAAGTACATACCAGAACGGGGAAAACCTATACCGGTACGATACTTACAAAAGAACCGTCTGTCCATACCTATGATGATGCAAAGACCTTAGAACGGAAGGCAAAAAATATGGAAGTGCGTCTTGATGCACAAGCCGATAGTGAAGAAGACGTTAAAAAATTAGAAATTTCCGCTGGAGATTACATTAGCTTTGACCCTATGTTTGTGCATACAGAGAGTGGCCATATTAAGTCTCGCCATTTGGATGATAAGGCGTCTGTTGCCGTTTTAATGGGTGTATTAAAAGATCTCTCAGAATCAAAAGAAAAACCACTAAAAACCCTTAAAATAGTCATCAGCAATTATGAAGAGGTAGGATCTGGTGCAAGTTGGTTACCAGAAGATATTGAGGAGTTTATTGCAGTTGATATGGGCGTTGTTGGAGATGACTTGATGGGAGATGAACGAAAAGTTTCTATCTGTGCCCTGGATTCTTCTGGACCATATGATTATGAGATGACCAATCGTCTGATTGCAGTTGCAAAAAACAAGGGACTTGATTATGTCGTGGATATCTTTCCCCATTACGGGTCAGACGTGGGTGCCGCAATCCATGGAGGGAATAATATTCGTGGTGCTCTCATCGGACCAGGCGTTCATGCTTCCCATGGGACAGAAAGAGCTCATGAAAAAGGAATGGAGCAGACATTAGAATTAGTCAAAGGATATATCAGAGAACTCTACTAACATAAAAAAAGCTGCCCGTGGCTGACACAGGCGGCTTTTTTCTGACAGTAAATTATTAATTCTTTCAAAATAATAAATAGGGTGGAATGTTATAACTCTTTTATGGTATAATCATAGCCAGACAAATATGACTAACATTGTAGAGGAATGATGATGAAACCACATGTATTTGCAATTTGCGCTTACAAAGACTCTCCGTACCTTGAGTCTTGTATCCGTTCCCTTATGAATCAAAGCGTGGAATCCGATGTGATCCTTTGCACTTCTACGCCAAGTCCTTATATAAAAGACCTGACGAACAAATATGGAATCCCATTTTTTGTCCGGCATGAAAAAAGTGACATCAAAGATGACTGGAATTTTGCCTATTATATGGCGGATGCCCGTTTTGTTACGATTACGCATCAGGATGATCTTTATCACAAGGATTATGTAAAAAAATTATTGGATAGTTATGAGAAGTATCCCGATATAACCTTATTTACAGGTGGGTATACGGTTGTGAAACAGGATGAAGTATCTGGTTTTGAACTGGTGGAATTTCTAAAGAGAATACTCAGGTTTCCGTTACGTCTCCGCCACATGAGTCACCTATCCTGGATTAAAAAAAGCGTTCTGCTGTTTGGTAATTCCATTTGCTGTCCGGCCTGTGCATACAATAAGGAGAGATTAGGAGCCCCTTTGTTCACCTCTCCTTATCATTTTGCGCTAGACTGGGATACGCTTTATAAATTATCAAAGCTGCCAGGGCGTTTTATTTGTGTTGAAAAGCCAGTACTTTATTATAGAGTTCATGAGCAGGCAGCTACAAAAGCCTGCATTGAAGACAACAGCCGGGCACGAGAGGAAACAGAGATGTTTCAAAAGATGTGGCCTGAACCAATTGTAAAGTTTCTAATGTATTTCTACCGTAAAGCATATAAAGAATATGACTAAATTATTAATTTGGAGGACGTTAAAATGAAAGTGGTTTTATTAGTGGGGGGATATGGGACAAGGATCAGTGAAGAGAGCCATTTAAAACCAAAGCCAATGATAGAAATCGGTGAAAAGCCCATTCTATGGCATATCATGAAGTATTATTCCCAGTACGGATTTCATGATTTTGTGATCTGTCTTGGTTACAAACAGTATGTGGTAAAAGAGTTTTTTGCGGATTATTTCCTTCATACCTCAGATGTGACGTTTGACCTAGCGAATAACAAGATGGAGGTACATAATAATTATTCCGAACCTTGGAAAGTTACCCTGGTGGATACCGGATTAAATACAATGACAGGTGGAAGAATTAAAAGGATTGAGCCATATATTGGGAAGGAACCATTTATGTTAACCTACGGAGATGGGGTTTGCGATGTAGACTTAAAGGCGCTTTTAAAGTTTCATAAGGAACATGGAAAGATGGCAACGATGACAACGGTTAATATTGCTCAATTAAAAGGTGTTCTGGATATTGACAACGGCAACGTAGTTCGTTCCTTTCGGGAAAAATCCGAGGCCGATGCCAGCCTGATCAATGGAGGATTTATGGTTATGAATCCGGAGGTGTTTTCCTATATTGAAGGAGATCAGACGGTGCTTGAACAAGAACCGTTACAAAAACTGGCATCCGAGGGTCAGTTGATGAGTTTCCACCACAACGGCTTTTGGCAGTGTATGGATACGCAGCGTGAGATGAAAAAATTGGAAGCCCTATGGCAATCAGGGAAAGCGCCTTGGAAGATATGGGAGAATGAATAGAATGGTTGTTAAGAATGATAACTGGAAAGAATTTTGTGAGTTCTATGAGGGGAAGAGAGTGCTTCTTACTGGTCATACAGGATTTAAAGGGGCTTGGCTTAGTCGGATGCTTTATCTGGCTGGGGCTAAGGTCACAGGCTATTCAAAGACTCCTCCTACGGACCCCAGTCTCTTTGAGGTGGCAGGATTATCCCATCGGATGGATTCTGTAATCGGAGATATCAGGGATCTGGAACATTTAAAACAAACCTTTGAGAAAGTAAAACCTGAAATCGTCTTTCATCTGGCAGCGCAGCCCATTGTACGAGAATCGTATCAGAATCCTGTATATACCTATGAGACCAATGTGATGGGGACGGTTCATGTACTGGAATGCATAAGGCAGAGCAATACGGTAAAGTCATTTCTTAACGTAACAACGGATAAGGTTTATGAGAATAAAGAATGGGAATATGGGTATCGGGAGTGTGATCCATTGGATGGCTATGATCCTTATTCAAACAGTAAGTCCTGTTCCGAACTGGTTACCCATAGTTATGCCAAATCCTTTTTTGCAGTTGAATCGGTAGCAATCTCTACTTCCCGGGCAGGGAATGTAATCGGTGGTGGAGATTTTGCCAATGACCGGATTATTCCAGATTGCATTCGGGCAGCAGTCAAGAAACAAGACATTATTCTCCGAAATCCTCACTCCACCAGACCGTTTCAGCATGTGCTAGAGCCTCTAGCCGTGTATATGTTAATTGCCATGAAACAGGATAAAGATCGTTCCTATCAGGGATACTATAACGTAGGACCAGATGATAAGGACTGCGTAACCGCAGGAGAACTGGCTGACTTGTTTTGTCAGGCGTGGGGACAAGGGATTCAATGGGTCAACCAGTACGATGGTGGCCCTCATGAGGCGAATTTTTTAAAGCTGGACTGTTCGAAGATAAAGAAAGTATTTGACTGGAACCCCAGATACGGGGTAAAAGAAGCATTGGAGAAAACCGTAGAATGGACCAAAGCTTACCTAGATGGCAATGATATGATAAAAATAATGGATCATCAGATCAATGAATTTTTTAACCAATGAAACAATAGAAAGGAGCATATGAGACATGTTTGAACATAAATCAGAAAAAGATGCGCGAGACGAAATTCTTGCGATGGTAAAAGAATACTGTGATACCCATCACAATCAGAAAAAACCGTTTGAGGAGGGAGATCGGATTCCGTATGCTTCCAGAGTATACGATCAGAAAGAGATGGTCAATCTGGTAGACAGTGCATTGGAATTTTGGCTTACTTCCGGTCGGTATACCGACGCATTTGAGAAAAAAATGGCTGAGTTTTTAAACGTTCGTTTTTGTTCTCTGGTAAACTCTGGTTCTTCCGCAAATTTATTGGCATTTATGACACTTACCTCCCCTTTGTTAAAAGAACGGCAGGTAAAACGGGGAGATGAAATAATTACCGTTGCAGCTGGATTCCCGACCACAGTCAATCCTATGATTCAGTTCGGTGCTGTTCCGGTGTTTGTGGATGTCACCATTCCTCAGTATAATATTGATGTGACAATGCTCGAAGAAGCTAGGTCGGAGAAGACACGGGCCGTCATGATTGCTCATACGCTTGGGAATCCCTTTGATTTGTCGGCAGTAAAAAAATTCTGTGATACATATGGATTATGGCTCATTGAAGATAACTGCGATGCACTGGGTACTTTGTATACTCTGGATGGAGAAGAACGTCTTACTGGTACCATCGGAGATATTGGGACTTCTAGTTTTTATCCACCTCATCATATGACCATGGGAGAAGGGGGCGCTGTTTATACCAACAATTCTCTTTTAAATAAAATCATAAGGTCCTTAAGGGACTGGGGAAGGGATTGCGTATGTCCTTCTGGCCAGGATAATTTATGCGGTCATCGCTTCGATCGTCAATATGGAGAGCTTCCCATTGGTTATGATCACAAATATGTATACTCCCATTTTGGTTATAACTTAAAAGCTACCGACTTACAGGCCTCTATTGGATGCGCACAAATCGAAAAGTTCCCTTCCTTCGTAGAACGAAGACGGCGTAATTTCATACGTCTTTCTGAGGGTTTGAGAGAAACAGAGGATCGTTTGATCCTTCCAGAGGCTTGTGAGAATTCTAAACCCAGTTGGTTTGGATTTTTAATCACCTGCAAATCAGGAGTAAACCGCAACCATATGGTCCAGTACCTAGAATCCAAAGGGGTGCAGACTCGTATGCTTTTTGCTGGGAATTTAACCAAACATCCATGCTTTAATCAGATGAGAGAAGAAAAAACAGGATTTCGGATCGTTGGGGATTTAAAAAATACCGATCGAATTATGGAAGATACTTTCTGGGTCGGATTGTATCCTGGTATGACCGATGAGATGATTGATTTTATGACGAAGACCATAAAAGAAGCATTAGACCAGCAGGTGGTTTAATCTATCTTCCGGCTGCGCCTGCGGAATGGAGGAAATATGGAAGAATACGATTTAACACAGGTACATCAAGCCAACCTTGCTGTTTTAAAAGAGATTGACCGGATCTGCCGTAAATATAAAATTAAGTATCTATTGGATTCAGGTACGCTGCTTGGTGCAGTGAGACACAAGGGGTTTATTCCATGGGATGATGATGCAGATATCGCGTTTACCCGTTCCAATTATGAAGCATTTTTGAAAGTAGCGGAAAGAGAACTTCCGGAAGAAATGGAACTGTTAAGACCGGAGGATTTAAAGGGAGGAAAAGCATTTTACGATTTTACCCCCAGAATCCTCTATAAGAAGAGTCAAACCCATGAGAATACGGCTCAGATGCAGTATTATGAGGGGAAATTAAATCATCTATGGGTGGATCTTTTCCTGATAGACGAGCTGCCAGAGAATAAGGTTGCATCTACTGGTACCTTGCTTCTTCATACGTTAATCTACGGATTGGCTATGGGGCATCGGTACCGGCTGGACTTTTCTAAATATAGTTTTATAAACAAAATTGTTGTAGGTATTCTAGCGTTGATTGGAAAGCTAATTCCTATGAAAGTACTTAGAAAATTACAACATGCAGTTGCAGTAAAGGACCGAAAAGGGAAAAGCAAACTTCGCTATTACAGTAATTACCAGCCGGATTATTTGTATGTGACGCTAAAAAAAGAGTGGTGTGAAGATACCATAGATCTAGAGTTTGAGGACACCAAATTGATGGCGCCAAAGGGCTGGCATGAAGTACTTAGCTGGATTTATGGGGATTACAAAGAATTGCCACCCAAAGAGCAGAGAACACCGACCCATTCCAGTATGGAAATCAAAATTTTTAAATAAAATACCAGATGTGATCCTACATAGGATTGCATCTGGTATTTTATTTGATATTAAGATTGGTTTAAATATTCGTTTGCATCTTTAAAAAAGCTGAAAATAATTATTAATAGGATCAATCCAATGGGAAAGGCTGCGATAATGGAAACTGTCTGCAAATTTTCCATGGAATTTTTAGAAAAGATCAATGCAATGGGAAAAAGCATAAGCATAACGCCCCAAAATAGCTTCACATGCTTATCAGGCTCTTTGCCTTCTGGAAGCTCTTTGTATGAATAAGACGAAGCCACCAGTGTCAAAGCGTCAAAGGTAGTGGCATAAAAAGCGATCATCGTAACAGATAACAGGATCATACCAAACTGGTAAAATGGCAAGGTCTCAAGGATTGAGATAATTGTGTGATAAAGATTCTGGGTTGACTGATAGATCCCCATGACGTCAAGAATTCCCTTTGTCTGTAAGGCAAGGCTGTAATTGCCTAATATAATAAATGAAGTAAACGTGCCGGAAATCCCAAAGATATATCCACCTAGTATGGTTTGTTTGATGGTTCGTCCTTTGCTGATACTACCAATAAAGAAAGGTGTGGCCACGCACCATACCATCCAGTAAGCCCAGTAAAAGATCGTCCAGTTTTGAGGAAAGGATGAAGTTCGAAGGGCATCCGTCCAGGTTGCAAGTCCGATAAAGTTTTGCGTCATTGTTCCGATTGCAGTGATACCAGTTTCAATGGTATACCGTGCCTGACCTCCTCCGATCAATACATAAAGCAATAGACCGAAAAAAAGATAAGTACAGGAGGTAGCCAGTTTGGTAATTCCTTTCATACCAAAGTAGACGGTTACGGTATAAACAACGCAGATGATTACAAGAATGGCAATGGTTAAATATCGGGAATCGGGAATCTTGGTGACTCGGCTAATTGCCATGGAAAGCAGTGGAGTTGCAAGGGAAAAAGTAGTAGCCGTACCGGCAAGCAAAGCGAAAACAGCAAGAATATCGATGAGTTTCCCCCAAAATCCGTCCACCTTATTCCCTAAAATCGGACGACATGCTTCAGAATACTTTTGCTTGGTTCGCTTCTTAACGTGGAGCATAAAGCCAAAGGCTACCGCTAGAACTAAGTAAAAACTCCATGGGATAGGACCCCAGTGAAACAGGGGATAGGCAGATGCCCAGTCCTGCATAGAGCCCAGATCTGATATGTGAGACTCCCCTGCATAGAGGATCCATTCACAAAGTGAATAAAACAAAATATCAGCAGCTAGTCCAGCCGTAAACATCATAGTGCCCCATTTAAAATTAGAGTACTGAGGTTTCTCTATCTCTCCAAGCTTGATGGTTCCAAATTTTGAAAAGGCCAGGTAAAGGGAGCATAAGAACGTAAAAAGTCCCAAGAGAAGATAATAACTGCCTAATTCATTACCAAAAAATGAACGGATGGCGAAAAGGGCAGAGGCGGACTTTGCAGGATTGGTAAGAAATAAGATACATAAGAGGAGAATACCTGCAAAGGGGATTAGTGTCGTCACTAGATCAAGTTGTTTTAGTATACTTTTATTTTCTTTCTGGTTCATAGGAAACGCTCCTTTATTCTATGTTCAAAAACATAATTATAATGTTAATATTGAACATAATACCATGGTTAAACAAAAATTGCAACAGCGAATTGTATGAGAGAGAAATGAACTCTGACTTAATTGTGAAGATTTTCTGACATTTTGCGGAAAACACTACAAAAAGATCAGGGAATCAGATATAATGTTAAATGTTCAATAAGGAGGAAATTATGATGAGGAACAAAGCGTTCACGATATTTGCCATGTCAGCGTTGCTGTTAACAGGCTGTACACAGAGTCATATCTTGTCTTCTGGTGGCCCAGCGGAACCAGAGTTTGAAACAAAGCAGGGAATCGTACTGGACTGGAAGCAGATAAACAATGATATGGATGAGGAATTTGTTGATAATAAAGAATATCCTATGGCTTTAAGCATCAACTACAGAGTGGACAAAGAAAAGAAAAGCATTGATATGACACTGATGGTAAAAGAGGGAACCACTCCGGAAGAAGCCGTTACATTTGCGAACGCTGCCGTTCGTTACTTAAATGACGAAGCTGCGACTCAAGATTTTTCTTTTGAAAGATCCAGTGCTACTTCATACGGTGGATTTTTGAAGGAATATGATCTGCATCTGATTGTTATGCCAGATTATACCATGAAAGAAACAAAATATTGGCTGGTAGATATGTCTATCCCAAAAGGCTCAGAAAAAGAGATTGAACCCAAAGAGGGAGCGATTATCAAAGAGCCCACTGCATCTGAGAATGAGCAGGAAGCGGGGGATACGGATACAGAAGCTACAGTGGCTACAAAGGCAGAAGAGTAAAACGAATTAAATATAAATGAATGATGAATCGTAAATAAACATGGATCAGGTATGGGGAAAGCCCAGTCCCAGTCCATGTTTTTTGTTGTATCAGGGAAATAGGTCTAATCAACAGCCAAACCGCTGTGATAAGAATAGTTGCCCAATTCTTTTAACAGCTTATGGTGATCTAGATTTCTTAAAGGAATGGGAGAAATCAGCTCTTCATTAAATCGGTAAAAAACATTGCTGCATTTGGTCATAGAATAGTGGAACAAATCGGGAAAGGATGCGTTTGAGGCCAGTCGATTATCCCAGGGGTTATACCATGTCTCGTGTTTTAGATTAAAGGTGATCACTGGATTTGGCGTGATATCGGTCACCAGTTTTCTAGATGCAATGGGAGTACGTAGAAATAAGGATTCAATAAATTCAATGCTGTTCTTTTTACGACTGTTGGGATCAGCTAGAGTTCGGCAGCCCAGTCGTATGGCAAGAATAGAACGAGATACCATCTTTGAAGTAACATTATAATTGTTCCCGTCTTTTATCGGGTAATAAGTTTCATTGATGCACTTAGACAGAAACCCAGAGATAAACTGCATTTCCTGCCCATTCAAACATATCGTAGCCGCCTGATTAAACTGGGAAGGCTTTTTCTTTTTATATTTCATCAATAACAAAGAATCAATATCGTTTTCCAGCATGGCATGAAGACCGTGGTGGTAATTGCTTATATGATTTACATTACATTCAATTCTACCGTATACATAGGGATGACAAATGGAGTCCCCGATGTAATGACAGAAAAAACCGCTTAAATAGGCAATCGCCTGTTCTCTTTGCTGTCTGGATTCAATTTGGGACAGGTAGTTTAGAGAATTGACAAAAAATTCATTTACGTGATTTTCATGCATATAGGATCCCACATTGCGATAATCCCTATGACGGATAATGGGTATATTATAAAAAAAGATATCCGGACCTTGGAGACCAAGCTGATAGAGCCAACGGTATTTGGATATGATTCGCTTTAATGGATTGTTTGGAATGTCGCTAAAAACCCTGACTCCCAAAAGGTAGTGGGTGGTAAAACCGGGCATATTATTCACCTCGCATTGGAATAAATTCTGAAACTATTAGTTTGATTATAACATATGTTATTTTATTTTGTGCAAAAATTATTGGAAATTTTCATACTATGTGGTTGGGACGAATATGTGTTAGAGAGAGTGTTAGGGAGCTGATTGGATGATACATACCATACATGAACTGGTATGGGGACCGTGGCTATTGTTCGCTTTTTTGGGCATAGGTATCTTTTATACGCTGAAAACAGGTTTTTTTCAAGTACGGAAACTGCCATATTGGTGGAAACATACCATTGGAAGCATACAGGAAGAAAGTGGTGAAAAAACAGGGGAAGTCACTAAATTCCAAACAGCTTGTACCGCTCTGGCAGCCACCATTGGAACCGGTAATATCGTTGGTGTTGCCACTGCCTTGACAGCCGGTGGACCGGGTGCCTTGTTTTGGATGTGGGTATCGGCAGGGATTGGTATGATGACAGGATATGCAGAAACCATGCTGGGGATCCGTTATCGTTACCGAAATGGAAATGGTCAGTGGGTCTGCGGTCCCATGGTGTACCTGGAAAAAGGATTGAAACTGCCATATCTTGGTATGCTCTATAGTTTTCTCTGTATCATGGTATCTTTGGGAATGGGAAGTATGGTCCAGTCAAATTCCATTGCAGATACCTTAAATTATGCGTTTCAAATGCCATCCCTTCCGGTTGGGATTTTTCTGACTGTTCTTGTTTTATTTGTAGTCATTGGCGGAATTGGAAGAATTGCCTTTGTATCGGAACGGTTAATCCCACTGGCTGCCGGAATCTATATGCTTTTTTCTATGGTTATTATTATGTCCTGTTATGATAAAATTCCTTATATTTTTGAATGTATTTTTAAAGATGCATTTCGCCCAGTCTCTCTGGTATCGGGAACAGCAGGATATGGAATCAGCAAAAGTCTGCAGTATGGGATATCCCGTGGCGTTTTTTCCAACGAGGCAGGACTGGGCAGTATGGCCGTTTTGCATGGGGCAGCAGAGGATACCACACCTGAAGAACAAGGGATGTGGGCCATGTTTGAAGTTTTTTTTGATACCATACTAATCTGTACCATGACAGGACTTGTTATTCTTTGTATGACAGATGGAAATACGGCTGCTTCTGGATATGATGGCGCCGCACTGACTGCATACAGCTTCTCCAAACGACTTGGTGGTCTGGGGCAGAATGTAGTTTCCGCTTCTATGCTTGTGTTTGCCTTTGCGACTATCATCGCCTGGTATTATCTGGGGCGGCAGGCAGCCGGATATCTGGCTGAGAGTCTGAAAATTAGAGGGAAATTCTATCTGGTCCAGCGGATTTTACGAGGGAAAGTCTATACTGGACTGTATTTGGGTGCCGTATTTGCAGGGTGCCTTGCAAAATTAGAGACAGTATGGGAATTTTCTGATATTTGGAATGGTCTTATGGCTATTCCTAACATCGTTGCGCTGATTTTTCTTATGAAAGAAGTAACGGTTCCTAAAAATGACAATCGATAGAAAAGAATTCCATATCTTTTGCAACATGCAAAGAAATAAAAATTAGTGGCTATGTGGCTTACATAGTCACTTTTTTAATGGGTATAATAAGGTTGTATCTTTATTTAAGGAGGTGATGCCCTATGACAACTAGCAAGATACCCAATAAATTATCAAATGAAAAATCGCCCTATCTTCTACAACATCAATACAACCCAGTAAACTGGTATCCTTGGGGAGAAGAAGCATTTCAAAAGGCGAAGGAGGAAAATAAGCCGATTTTCTTAAGCATCGGCTACTCAACTTGTCATTGGTGCCACGTGATGGCACACGAATCCTTTGAAGACCAAGAAGCAGCTATCGCATTGAATCAAGATTATATAGCAATTAAAGTCGATCGGGAAGAACGACCAGACATCGATGCGGTGTATATGAGTGTTTGCCAGAGGCTCACTGGATCAGGAGGCTGGCCTTTAACCATTTTTATGACTCCGGATCAAAAACCCTTTTATGCGTGCACCTATTTGCCCAAACATGCCAGATGGGGGTCTCCCGGTCTGCTGGATGTATTAGAATCCATTGGGCGGCTTTGGAAAGAAGAAAGAGACAGGCTGTTAAAAGCAGGGGATGAAATCACAGAGTTTTTAAACCATTCAGTTGAAACGGACGAGCAAGAAAAAAAGAAACCGGACAGACAACTGCTTCTAACTGGATGCTATCAGCTTAACCAATCGTTTGATAAAACGTGGGGTGGTTTTTCCAGATCGCCTAAGTTTCCAATGGGGCATAATCTGCTCTTCTTACTCCGCCACTCCTATTATGAAAAAGACACCAGTTCGCGTTCCATGGTGGAAAAAACATTAAGACAGATGTATCGAGGTGGAATTTATGATCATCTGGGAGGTGGGTTTTCCCGTTATTCCACCGATGAAAAATGGCTGATTCCTCATTTTGAAAAAATGCTATACGACAATGCCTTGCTTGCTTACACCTATTTAGAAGCCAGTCTTATTACAAAGGATGATTTTTATAAAAATGTGGCTCAGGGGATTTTATCTTATGTTATGAATACCCTGACCGATGAAGGTGGCGGATTTACTTGTGGGCAGGATGCAGACAGTGAAGGTGTGGAAGGAAAGTTCTATACATTTAAAGAGGAAGAGGTACGGAAAATACTAGGAGATCAAGCAGAGGAATTTATCCGTTGGTATGGTATTACAAAAGAGGGGAACTTTGAAGGGGAAAATATCTTAAACTTAATTGGGAATAAAGAATATAAGAAGACAAATGAAACGATTCAGAAGGGGAATGAACGCCTTTTCTCGTATCGGGAGAAAAGAACCAAACTCCATTTGGATGATAAGATTCTAACTTCATGGAATGGACTTATGATCGGAGCCATGGCAAAAGCCAGCCAAGTGTTTTCAGATGAGCGGTATGGAAAGGCGGCTCAAAGAGCCGAGAAATTTCTAGAAGAGAATTTAACAAATTCAGAAGGAAGATTGTTTGTGCGTTACCGAGATGGTGACGCGGCTTATGACGGACAGCTTGATGATTATGCATTCTATATATTTGGGTTGTTGGAACAATACGATGCTACATTGGATCCGGCCTATCTCGAAAAAGCAATTCAGTTATCTCATTTCATGATAACCTTGTTTTTCGATCAAAAACAGGGGGGATTCTATATGTATGCCCATGACAGAGAGGCATTGATCAGTCGGCCAAAAGAATGTTATGATGGTGCATTGCCATCTGGTAATTCAGTAGCAGCCTATGTTTTATCCAGACTTTATCATCTGACTGGGGAGGTTACATGGCAAGAGGTTTTAACAAAGCAGATGAAATATCTGATGAAAGAGATAAATGCCAGTCCAGCTAACTTTTGTTTTTCACTCTTAAGTTTGCAGACAATCCTTTATCCTACGGTAGAAATTGTGGCAGTTACGTTTCGAGATACCACACAAAAAGAGCTTTTACAGCTAAAGAATCTGCGCATGCCAGGAATGAGCATACTTTTAAAGACAGGGGAGAATCAGAACGTTCTCTCGAAAATAGCACCGTTTACAAAAGATTATCCTATACCAGAGACTGGTGCGCAATACTATATATGTCAGAATGGTACATGCAAAAAGCCGGTGACTTGCATAAATGAATTAAAGAAGGCATTATACCTCTGATTGTCAGTACTATTTTAAAGCATATGATAATATTCAAGTAGCAACAACTGGGCTTAAAGACAGATATAAATAAATCAATCAAGCAAAGCGGACGGATCTGGGACCACTTTAAAAATTATAAAAAAGAGCTGCCCACGTGAATTTGTGAGACAGCTCTTAGAAAGTTATTCAAAAAGGGAGGAGAGCTGATAATAAATTATCAGCTCAAGTATTATGAAAAAAATAATTCAAATATTGTTTTTCTATATTATTAGTATATCTAAGAAACATGAAGAAATAATGATATTTGTGTAAAAGGTTTTTGAATGAAGTTTAAACAAAGTATGAACAGCTTTACAAAAATGAATGGATTTGATAAAATACATTCATGTGCGAATAATTACGCGAGAAAGGGAGAATAACATGAAAAATCCGGTTGTAACAATCACTATGGAAAACGGCGATGTAATGAAAGCGGAGCTGTATCCAGAGATTGCACCAAACACAGTCAATAATTTTATTAGTCTGATAAAGAAGGGGTTTTATGACGAACTGATTTTCCACAGAGTCATTCATGGATTTATGATACAAGGTGGATGTCCGGAAGGGACTGGAACAGGCGGACCAGGTTACTCAATCAAGGGCGAATTTATCCAGAACGGAGTGGACAATGATTTAAAGCATTCCGAAGGGGTTCTTTCCATGGCTAGAGCCATGCATCCAGATTCCGGTGGATCTCAGTTTTTTATCATGCATAAGCTCTCCCCACATTTAGATGGTTCCTATGCAGCGTTTGGCAAAGTGACCGAAGGTATGGATATTGTGAATCGGATAGCAGATGAAAAGACGGATTACAATGACCGTCCAATGAAGGAACAGAAGATAAAAACTATGACAGTTGAAACCTTCGGTGAAGAGTATACGGAACCGGAGACAGTATAAAGAGATGATATGGGAACGGGAGATTGACGTAGAAGGAAAGACCTACCGTGTTACCATATCCGATGAATATGAGGCCCTGTGTTCTGCCGTTGCAGAAGGCAGGGCTGTTATTGGTTTGTGGGACCGGAATCAGAAAAACCAGTGTCTTTCTATGGCATTATATCTAGTGGAATCCATGGAGGATGTCAATGACTGCATTCTAGATCAGGCAGTTAGAAGAGCGATGGGAATTCCCTTTGAAATTGCACTCACCAGGCGACTTGTTATTCGGGAATTTGAACAAAAAGACAGGTTACTTTTGCCAGCGGAATTACAAATGACAGAGGCAGGAAGCATTGTTTGTGGGGAAGACACACTAAGAGATTATATCAAATATCAGTATGGGTTTTATGAATATGGGCTATGGGCAATCTGGGATAAAGATAGAAAAACGATTCTTGGAGTTGGTGGGATTTTTCCGATGGAATCTGACAACGAAGCGGTGTGGCAGAACCATTTAAATAAAAATGATACCCCGCTTGAACTAGGGTATCACATTTTTTCTCCTTATAGGAATCGGGGATATGGGACGGAGGCTTGCCGATCGATGTTATCCTATGCCTCTCGATTTACAGATCAAGTCTATGCAAGGGTGAGTGATGAAAATTATTTCTCTGTACGCCTTTTGGAAAAATTGGGATTTCATCTTATAGCCCGTACACATAACGAATTAGCTGGAGCGCAGTGTCTGTATGGGTGGAGTTAATTAAAACAGACAGAATTGGCTCCTTCATCCGAAGGCCGGTTTTTTTCAAAAAATCCGTATCCGTTAACTTTAGACCATAAGCGGCTGTTTCTCCAGTTTCCTGATTGGTTACAAGATAGAGATTATCCTTCACCTTGTCATAGACATCAGGGGGAAGCAGTTCTTTGAAATCGTAGAAGCCTCCCATCTGTCCAAAGTGATCGATGCTATCTTCTTTTGCAATCATGACATCGAGTTCTTTGCTTGTAATCATGGCAGACAGTTTAGCCATCTCTGCATAGGTGAATTCATTCATCTCGGATTCATCAAAACTCAAAGACATGGTATGGTCCACATCGATTTCAACCTCCTCAGGCAGTTCAATGTACTGACGAAATCCCGGATCAAAATATTCACCGACCAGATCCTGTTGGCTGTCGGACTGGCTGTTTAATATGACGCAAGAAAGCGCTGTCTCGTGTCGGTTGTTTAAAACAGCAGAACCGATGGAAACGGCAAGGGACACGGTTACGATAACACCAATGATGGGAATTTTATAATATTCCCATATGTACCACATCTTATTTTTGAAAGTCATATCTTTCAGTTTCTTTTTTTCTTCTAGTAGGGTATCTTTGAACTTTTTGTCTTCGTAAGGGGTCATATCTCACGCCTCTTTCCTTGTGTAATTACTACCAATGAACTGATTATACCACAGGATCTACGAAATACATCCTTAATAATTATAAAAATTAATAAAAAAATCAAGAATATTTGCTTTTTATTCACATATCCGCTATAATAACTTTGACTCTATAGAGAAGGGGAATGACATATGTTTTCTGGTTTATTTAATTATGATAATCCGGTCTGGCGCTTTATTGGTAAATTTGGAGATCTGATTATACTAAATATTTTATGGTTTATATGCAGTATTCCCATTGTTACCATGGGGGCATCTACGACAGCGGTGTATTATGTAACACTGAAACTTGCCAGAGATGAGGATGGATATACCATCCGATCTTTTTTTAAGTCGTTTAAGGAAAACTTTAAGCAGGCCACTTTGATCTGGCTGATCTTATTGGTGCTGGGCGCTATTTTGGGAGTGGACATGTATTTCTTTACCCGTTTGTTTACAGGATCGACGGTGGTTAAGACGGTTATGCTTACCATATTCCTTGCGATGGGGCTGATTTATCTGGCAGTTGCGACGTACATATTTCCGCTTCAATCAAGATTTTACAATGGGATTCGACGGACGTTTTTTAATGCATTTTTTATGTCACTTCGTCATTTATTCCGTACCATTGGAATTATTGTAATTGATGGAGCATTGGTGGCAGCAGGATTTGTGTTCTTGATTCCACCTGTTTTAATGGTATTTATGCTTTTTGGATTTCCATTGGTTGCATTCATAAATTCTTATATGCTGACTCCGGTATTTGATCGGTATACACCAAAAGAGGAGCGGAGCGAGGACGACGAGTTAAGACCGTTGTTTGCAGAGAATGGGGATGAACCGGTAAACAGCATTCTTTTAGCAAAAGGGGATGAACACAAAAACGAGAAAGATACCAATGAATTAAAATAAATTTTTGCTTTGAGTGGGCCAGAGATTGCAAATGCAGTTTCTGGTCTTTTTGATTTTAAGTTAAATCAAAAATGGAACGTGCGAATTTATAGTTTGGACACGATATGGACACAAAAAAAGGATATACTAAAGGTTCAGGATGATAGATTTTTGGAGGTGGAATATGACCGAAGAAGAATACCTCAGTTTTATTCAGCCCTATGAAGATGCGAGACAAAATATCCAGGTGAGAGTGGATGTACTTAATAATGATTATAGAAGGAAAGAACATAATTATCCAATCCATCATATTCAACACAGAATCAAACAGAAGAAAAGTATCGAAAACAAATTGTTAAGAAATGAGCAGGATATAAGTACAGAGGCGGCTAGAAATTACCTGACTGATATTGCAGGAATCCGGGTGATTTGTTACTTTGTGAGAGATATTTATTCCATTGTCTGCCTGCTTCGAAAACAGACGGATATCGTATTAATTAAAGAGCGCGATTATATTAAGAAGCCAAAAGAAAACGGATATCGGAGTTATCATATTGTATTTGGGGTTCCAGTATACCATACAGACGGCATGGAGTATTATCCAGTAGAAATTCAGCTTCGTACTATGTCCATGGATCTTTGGGCAAGTCTGGAACACAGAATCTGTTACAAAAGAGAAAAGAAAGAAAGAGCAGTTGAGGAATTGAAGCTGTACGCAGATGCACTAAAAGAAATCGAAGAGAAAATGGAGTTCTTATCTGATTCTACATAAAAAGTCCCGGCAGTTCCTGCCGGGACTTTCGTAAATAATAAGAGCTGATTTATTATTTGTCAATGCGGAATCCAGAGTATGCAGACATGCCGTGCTCGTGCAGATCCAGCCCATCGATCTGTTCTTGATCGGAAACTCGAAGCCCCATGGTTTTCTTAATAATTGTAAATACAATGAAAGCCATAACTCCAGCATAAGCCATAACAGCTAATACACCGATTAGCTGTGGAAGGAAAGAAACCCCTTCTCCAAATACGCCAGTAAGGAGTGTTCCAAGGAGTCCGCAGCAGCCATGAACACCAATCGCACCGACGGGATCATCGATCCGAACTACTTTGTCAATAAATTCGATTGCAAGTACGACTACAAATCCAGCAATTGCACCTATGATTATTGCTTCATATGGAGTAACGACATCGCATCCTGCAGTAATCGCCACCAGCCCAGCTAGAGCACCGTTTAAAGTCATAGATACATCAGGTTTTCCATATCGTTTCCAGGTGAATAGCAATGTAACTAAAGTGGCTGCAGCGGCTGCCAGATTGGTTGTCATTGCAATGTCTCCAAGGGTTGTGGTCGCGGCAGTGGTAGAACCACAGTTGAAACCAAACCAGCAGAACCAGAGAATAAATACACCAAGTGCTCCAAGAGGAATGTTGTGGCCGGGGATTGCGTGTGGTTTTCCGTCTTTGTCATATTTTCCAATTCTTGGACCAACAATTTTAGCACCGACGAAAGCACAAACACCACCTACCATATGAACTGCAGTGGATCCGGCAAAATCATGAAATCCCAGATCTGTTAACCAGCCGCCTCCCCAGATCCAGTGTCCAGTGACTGGATAAATCAGAACGCTGATACAGGCAGAGTAAACCAAGTAAGAAGAAAATTTGGTACGTTCTGCCATGGCACCGGATACAATGGTGGCAGCGGTTGCACAGAATACGGTGTGAAATATCATAAATACAGCAATCGGAAGCCCGTTAAACATGCCATCGCCATCGGCGAGAGAATAAGGAATTAAAAATCCAGAGCCTCCAAAGAATCCAGCGATACTGGGTCCGAACATAAGCGGAAAACCCAGCAAGAAAAAGCCAAGGGATCCAAGGACAAAGTCCATCATGTTTTTCATGCAGATGTTACCAGCATTTTTAGCCCGGGTGAAGCCAGATTCAACCATTGCAAATCCTGCCTGCATAAAATAGACTAAAAATGCACCTAGCATCGTCCACATAATATTTATTAATAATGTTGTATTATCCATAATCATAACTCCTCCTGATTTTTATAATGGAATGTACGAAATGCCAAATAAAAAAGGGATAACCGCTTAAAAAAGCGATTATCCCCATTGATAATTGATTTCATTCCGTATTAAATTAAGAAATACTCTGCATACTTTTTACTACAGAGCTTCGCGACCGTGTTCCCCGGTGCGGATTCGTACTGCTTCTTGAACATCGTATACAAAGATCTTACCGTCTCCGAATGTGCCGGTGTTAATTTCTTCAACAACTGCTTCGATAATCGGGTCAGCCAGTTCTTTTGGTACCACAGTCTCGACTTTAACTTTAGGGAGTAGGTTTACATTATATTTGGTACCCCGATACATCTGAGTGTAGCCCTTTTGATTGCCATATCCCATGACGTTACTGATCATAAGACCATTGACCTTGCAGCCTTCCAGAACTGCTTTTAAGTCTTCAAGCTTCTCTGGTTTAATGATGATTTCCAGTTTTTTCATACAGCACAACCTCCTTGATTTAATAACAGCAAAAGAGGGCAATTCCAGTCTTGGAACGCCCTCGTTCGGTATATGAACATTATACATTTCTCACAGCATTTGTCAAATAAAAAAATAAGGCATAAAAGTTATTTATATTTGTGAAATATTAACAAAATTAAGGCAATATAAAAGAGATAAAACTCTTGTGCTTTTCCCTTTTTCGGTATATAATAAATACTGTATACAAAAAAATCTAAAAATACAATCCAAAAATCAGAAAAGTGAGGGATGGATGCCTATGATTCGACATCTTGGGTTAAAAGCCTATGGGAAGATTAATCTGGGACTTGATGTTTTGGGTAAGCGAAAAGATGGCTATCATGAAGTGCGTATGATCATGCAGACCGTGGGTCTTTACGATAAAATCGACATTTACTTAAAAGAAACACCAGGAATTGAAGTAATTACTAATTTATTTTATCTGCCTGTCAATGAGAATAACCTGGTTTATAAAGCGGCCAGACTTTTAATGGATGAATTTCATATTAATCATGGAATCCGCATTCATTTAAAAAAGTTTATCCCTGTTTCTGCTGGAATGGCAGGAGGAAGCAGTGATGCAGCAGCGGTATTATTTGGTGTCAATAAGATGTTTGAGCTGGGACTTTCCAAAGAACAGTTAATGAAACGAGGGGTAAAGATCGGAGCGGATGTTCCTTATTGTATTATGAGAGGAACTGCGTTATCAGAGGGAATTGGAGAGATATTAACTCCATTACCGGATATGCCACAGTGCAAAGTCCTCATTGCCAAACCCCTGGTTAGTGTATCTACGAAGTTCGTCTATGAACATCTTGATTTGGCTGGACTGAAAAAAGAAGATCATCCAGATATAGATGGAATGATAAGTGCCATTAAAAAACGTGACATTTATCAGGTATCCAACCGACTGGGAAATGTACTTGAAACAGTTACCATATCTGAATATCCGGGCATTTCAAGAATCAAAGATAAGATGAAAGAACTAGGAGCAGTCAATGCCATTATGAGCGGAAGCGGACCCACCGTTTTTGGGATTTTTACAAGTGAGAAATCAGCTGAGAATGCTTATGAAGAAATGCGTTACGGAAAAAGCCGGAATTTGGCAAAGCAAGTATATTTAACTAATTTTTATAATACCAAGGAGGTTACCAATGGGGAATGATTTAAAGGTTAATATGAATGAATATCTGCCACTGAGAGATGTGGTATTTAATACTTTGAGACAAGCAATTTTAAAGGGTGAATTAGAGCCAGGAGAGCGTTTGATGGAGATTCAGCTTGCCGACCGTCTTGGAGTTAGCCGTACCCCCATTCGGGAAGCCATTCGAAAATTGGAACTGGAAGGTCTGGTTCTTATGATTCCACGAAAGGGAGCAGAGGTTGCTAAGATTTCAGAAAAAAGCCTTCGTGATGTTTTGGAAGTACGCAGATCATTGGAGGAACTTGCCATTGAACTTGCCTGTCAGCGTATGACGGTAGAAGAAGTAGAAGAGTTACAGGCAAAGCAGGACTTATTTTCCAAAGCTGTATTATCCGGAAGTTCCATGGAGATCGCAGAAACAGACGAAGCGTATCATGATATCATTTACAAAGGAACCTGCAATGAAAAACTAGTTCAGATCATTAATAATTTACGGGAGCAGATGTATCGTTATCGTTTGGAATACATAAAGGATGAGGATAAACGTCAGGTATTATTACTGGAACATGACAATATCTTAAAAGCGGTAAGGAATCGAAAAGTTGAAGATGCAAAGGAAGCGATGAGAGAGCATATAGATAATCAGGAGATTACCGTGTCAAAAAATATTAAAGATAAGGAATAGAAAGCGAGGGCATATGACATTTAAAGAAAAATATTTAACAGGTGAAATTGAATTTGAAGCGATTGACGACTGGATCGAGGAGTGGAATAATAGCAGTACAGCAGAAACACTTGCTAAGTTTCTTGGCTTTAATGCAGAAGAAGAAGACTTATGGATTGAGGAAAGCGAGGAAGCCTTAAAAGAATTCTTAGACCAGAAAAAATAAATTAAACTGAAAAATTATAAAATAAATATAACCTTTCTTGACAAGGTGACAACATGTCACTATAATAAGTGACATGTTGTCACCTTTTTGCATTGGATTATTGAAAGGGACACAGGAAAAGAGAGGTGAGAATATGCCATCGGAACGTTTTATTAACTTGTCTGAGGGAAAAAAACACTTGATTTATGATGCAGCGATGGAAGAATTTATCCGAGTTTCCTATGAGAAGGCTTCTATTAATAAGATTATCCAAAGGGCAGGAATATCGAGAGGTAGTTTTTATACTTATTTTACCGATAAGAAGGATCTACTCGGTTATATTATAAGTGAGGAAGCAGAGCGTTTACGGGTTTTCTGGCTGGATTGTGCCAAAAAGAACCAGGGGAATTTATGGAAAACTTCAGAAGCTTTTATGGATTATAGTATTGATCATTCGAAAGAGAGAATGCCTCGACTAGTACATAATATCTTAGATATAGAAAAATTGTATGGTGAAATTCATTACTTAAGAAACTGCAATGATCATCAATTGACGTTATTGATTGAGACCCTATACCAAGCAGTAGATAAGACTGAATTTAAGGATCAGGGGATTGAGACATTTAGTAAAATATTATCTATGATACTTGTTTCACAGGCTGAATGTATCAGTTGGTATTACTATCATTTGGAAGACAAGGAAAAAGTTAAGGAATTATTCCGTGAAAAATTAGAAATTCTACAATATGGAATTTGTAAATAACAACTAAAATCTTAGTAGAAGCGAGACAAGGAGTTCATTATGACAAAAAGAAAGATACTTATAATTGCAGGAGCTGTTATAATCGTAGCTGTTGTAGCAGGACTTGTGATTCCTAAAATATCAGGATGGAACAAAGATGAAATTGTAGCTGTTGTACCACCTACTGTAACGATTGGTAAGCCTGAAGTACGGAATATCGAACTGACAAGTGAACTTATGGGTACCATTGAACCTGACAGCATTGTATACGTAAAGCCTCTCGGTTCAGGGGAAGTGATCGGAATTCAAGCAAAGACAGGTGATGTGGTAACAGCAGGTCAGCTTCTATGCGAAGTTGATACCAAACAACTAGAGTCATCAAGAATTACAATGGAGACGACTAAGATTGGTTATGAAGATGCGAAAAAGAATCTAGACCGTTATTCCGTACTCTATGCAGCAGGAGACGTAGCAGAAGCAGATTATCAATCTCTTCAGGATAAAGTAAAGACAGGAAAGCTTCAATATGAAAATGCGCAAATTGCTTATAATAACCAAATGGAAAGCAGTAAGATTACAGCTCCTATTTCTGGAAGAGTAGAAAGCTTTCAATTAAGCTTGCATGATATGATCTCTCCTCAGTCAACGGTTTGTGTAATCTCCGGAGAGGGAGGAAAGGCAGTTACTTTCTATGTTACGGAACGAGTTATGAACGGATTGAATCTAGGGGAACGGATTCGTATTGAAAAAAATGGATCTGACATAGAAGGAACCATAACTGAAAAAAGTACCATGATTGAAAAGGAAAGCGGATTATTCAAGATGAAAGCATCCATTCCGGAAGGATCCAATTTGGCAACTGGTACATCGGTGAAACTAAACGTTGTCTCCCAGAAGGCGGAAAATGTACTAACCGTTCCTGTGGATTGTGTTTACTACGAAGGCGGAATCCCCTATATTTACTCTTATAAAGATGGAACCGTTCATGAAAACGCTGTGACAGTAGGCTTGTCAGATGAAGCATACTGTGAGGTAAAAGAAGGGATTGTGGCTGACGATGAAATCGTTACAACATGGTCCAGTGAATTATACGATGGATCCAAAGTAAATGTATCGAATAAAGCCACAGAAGATTCTGCAAAAGAAACCACAGAAGAAACCACAGAAGAAACATCTGAGCCAGCACAATAAGGAGGCAGCAATATGGGAATTACTAAATTTGTTTTAAAAAGACCCGTAACCGCTGTTTTGGCTGTTTTGTGTCTATTGGTTTTTGGTTTATCTTCCGTTTTGTCTTCTAAGATGGAACTGATTCCAGAAATGAATTATCCGATGCTTTTAATCAGTAGTACCTATGCTGGTGCAAGTCCGGAAGATGTAAATGAACTGGTTACGAAACCCATTGAAGATTCCGTTGGAACACTTTCTGGAATAAAAAATGTTCAAACTAGTTCTCAGGAAAATGTATCCATCGTTATGCTGGAATACCAATATGGCTCTGACATGAATAAGGCTTATTCGGATTTGAAAAAGAAAATGGATAATATAAAACTGCCGGATGATGTGGATGCCCCAACTGTAATGGAATTTAACTTAAACGAGATGCCTTCCGTTACCTTGTCTGTGAATGATTCAACTCAGGATAACCTTTATAATTATGTGAATGACAAGATTGTACCAGAGTTTGAAAAAATATCTTCCGTTGCAAGTGTTAATGTAAGCGGTGGACAGGAAGGATATATCAGAGTTCGTCTCATTCCTGAAAAGTTAAATCAGTATCATCTGACCATGGACTCTATTGCTCAGGCAGTAAAAGCGGCAGATTTTACGTATCCAGCTGGAAGCACGGGAGTAGGGAAAAGAGATTTATCTGTAAGTACCGGTGTTGATGTAAAAACGGTTGAGAACTTAAAGAAGATACCAGTCGTAGCCGGAAGTGGGAAGACCATCTATCTGGAAGATATTGCTGATATTACAGAAGCTTCGAAAGAAAAGAAAAACATTGGCCGTTATAATGGGGAAGATACCATTACACTTTCCATTAATAAACAGCAGAAAGTAAGTGCTGTGGACGTTTCTAAGGCGGTTAATAAAACCATTAAAACCCTAAAAACAGAACATCCAGGGCTTGATGTGATTGTGGTTGATGACAACAGCAATCAAATTACATCGGCACTAGGGAGTGTTACGAAAACGATGATTATGGCTATCATTGTTTCTATGATTATCATCTTCCTGTTCTTTGGTGACATTAAGGCTTCCCTGATTGTAGGAAGTTCGATCCCTGTATCGATCCTGGTATCGTTAATCTTTATGTCAGTTATGGGCTTTTCATTGAACATAATCACAATGAGCAGTATCGTTCTTGGAGTAGGCATGATGGTGGATAACTCCATTGTTGTACTAGAAAGCTGCTTTCGGGCACAAAAAGGGACGGGATTTAGGGAATACATTGAGGCAGCACTAGATGGAACAAAAACCGTGTTACAATCCATAATGGGCGGTACCATAACCACTTGCGTTGTTTTTATTCCCCTGGCATTGTTAGAGGGATTGACGGGTCAGATGTTTAAGCCGTTGGGATACACCATTGTATTCTGTTTGCTTGCTTCTTTCCTTTCTGCTATCACCATCGTTCCATTGTGTTACAGTCGGTTCCGCCCCGTAGAGAAAAACAATTCTCCAATGAGTGGGATCGTAAAAATATTGCAGAATGGTTATCGTAATATTATTGATAAACTCCTGGACAGACGAGCACTGGTTATGGTTTTTTCTGTGCTTTTACTGATAGCCTCTTTTCTATTAGCTGGTAAACTTGGTTTTGAGTTGATGCCAAGTGTAGATGAAGGAACTGTTAGCGTAAGTGTTGAGATGAGACCAGGCCTTAAAGTAGAAGAGGCAGATACGATTTTAAAACGAGTCGAAAAAATTGTGACGAGTGAGGAAGATCTAAAATCATATCAAATAAGTTATGGAAGCAGTGGCTTAAGCTTTAGTGGAGGCGCCAAAGGTTCCTTGACTGCTTATTTAAAGGATGGGAGAACACTTAGTACCAAAGAGATTGTAGACAAATGGAAGAAAGAGATGAATCAGCTTCCGGATTGTAATGTTACGGTCCAGTCCTCTTCCAGTTCTAGTATGAGTGGCAGCAATTCAAGCCATGATTATGAAGTGATTCTTCAAAGTGCCCAATTAGATAAATTAAAAGAAACGTCAGCAGAGATTGTAAAAGAGCTGTCGGGACGGGATGACTTGATTAAAGTGCATTCTGATATTGAAAATGCGGCACCTGTCATTAAAGTTCGGGTGGATCCGATCAAAGCGGCAGCGGAGGGAATTGCACCAGCCAGTGTCGGTGGAATGCTTAACCAGATGCTAAGTGGTGTTAAGGCGACAACTATGGACGTAAAAGGGGAAAATGTAGATGTATTAGTGGAATATCCGGACGATACCTACGATACCCTCGATAAGGTAGAGGGGATCACCATTCCCAAAGCGTCAGGCGGATATACGGCTCTTACTGATATCGCAGATATTGGATATGAAGACAGTCCATCTGCCATTGCAAGAAAAAACAAACAATACATGGTTACCATAACAGGATCCTTTACTGATATAGTTAAAAATAAAGCAGAAGGAAAGAAAGTTATTGAGGATATTAATGAACAGGTAATAAGCAAGCACTTAAATGGAACGATTTCAAAATTAAAAAATAGTGAAGATCAATCCATGGCAGAAGAACTGGGGAATTTGTTAAAAGCAATTCTCACAGCAATCTTTTTGATATTTATAGTTATGGCAGCCCAGTTCGAATCTCCTAAGTTTTCCTTTATGGTTATGTCTACCATACCGTTTAGTTTGATCGGTTCCTTTGGATTTTTAGCGGCCGCAGGAGTTGCCATCAGTATGCCCACAATGCTGGGATTTCTAATGCTGGTTGGTACCGTGGTAAATGCAGGTATTTTATATGTAGATACAGTAAATCAATATCGAGAGACTATGGATAAACGTACTGCACTGATTGAGGCTGGAGTCACCCGACTTCGTCCGATCCTTATGACAACACTTACCACCGTAGTTGCTATGATTCCAATGGCGATGGCGATTGGAAGCAATGGAGAGACGATGCAGGGGCTTGCGCTTGTCAATGTAGGCGGTTTGACCGCTTCCACTATACTTTCTTTATTGATGCTTCCAATTTATTATTCTTTGATGAGTGGAAAGCTAGATAAAGCGGAATTGCCAGATTAACCCAAGTGGGATCCTTTTATAGGATCCCCCATTTGGAGGAATGTGGTTTTGTATTTCTATGACAGATATGGTAAAATGAATAAATAGATAGTGAAGTAAGGATTCGGTGAAGGAGGATTAGGAATGAGACAATGGAAACGGATGGGAATCTGTATGATCGCGACGGTACTTTCGGCTTCTGGACCGGGGATCACAGCATGGGCGGGGAGTCCTGAATTTGCACGGACTCCGGAAGTATGGGCCAAGCTTAGAGATAATGTAATGGAGTATGACGAACTAGCTGATTTGATTCACGAATATAATGTGACGGTACAGAAAAATCAGCTAGATATTAATGATAAGAAAAAGGATGATCTGATAACCAGTGATGATTATGCCCAACAATACCGGGACGCGGCCTTTGATACTAGAAATAATATCTCGGGGGACAATCCTATCGCGGATGCCCAAAGTGCAGTGAGTGCGAAACAAGCAGATGAAATGGCAGATAAAAACGTACAAGATATTACGGTTTACCAGTTGACTCACCAGCAGGAAGAGGCAAATTTGGTGGCTTCAGCACAGAACCTTTTGATCTCTTACTTTCAAAAATCGTATGAACTAGAATCTGCAAAGAATAGTTTGGAGCTGCAACAAGCAGTCTATCAGGCAACATTGGCGAGACAAGCCGCAGGGACGGCAACTCAGATTGATGTATTGGGTGCTCAAGAGAGTATGCAGAATACACAGACGTCCATAGATAAACTGAAATCCACAATAGAGGAGACAAAACAGAAGCTCTGTGTGATGTTAGGTTGGAAGTACAACGCTTCGCCTGAGATCAAACAAGTACCCGAAGTGGATATGGCACGACTGGAATCCATGAATCCTGATACGGATAAGGAAACGGCGCTAAATAACAACTTTACTCTTAAGATTAACAAACAGAAACGGAAGAATGCCACTGCAGACCTTACAATTCAGACATTGAATCGTACGATTGCAAGCAATGAGCAGAATATAAACGCAGATGTGGCAAAAGAATATCAGGCAGTTTTACAGGCAAAAGCAACCTATGAGCAGGCTGTTGCAGAAGATACTTTGGAAAGCAAAAACATGGCTACAGCAGATCTAAAACTTCAAGTTGGAAACATCAGTCCACTGGACCATAAGAAACAACAAAATGCTTATATCACAAAATCCATTGCTGTAAAGACTGCAGAACTCGATTTATTACAGGCTGTCCAAACCTATGAGAATGCGGTAAATGGGCTGGCTTCAACAGGAGGCTGATAAGATGAAAAAGAAATGGATGAAAGGATTTACACTGGGTGTTGTACTTACAATGCTTACAAGCATTACAGCCTATGCCGCCGGACCAGGTGAAGAGAAAAACCCCATTCCAGAAGGTGTTTCACAGGAACAGTGGAATCGGCTCAACGATCAAACCATTGAATTTGATGAGCTTCCGGATCTGATTGCTTATTTTAATCCCAATATGAAGAATACCTCAGATACTATAAACGATTCTCTGGGAGACTTAAAATATCAGGAAGAACGTATGCGGAATCAGATTCGAGATCTGCAGATAGATGCGGATAACTTAAAAGACTCTGATGCGATAAACACAAAAGATGGAATGGAACAGTACATGATCTTGAATATGACGGTGAAAGATTTAAAAAGCAATGCTTACAAGATGGGAAGGCAACTAGAATATATGAACCGCTCCGATTCTTCCCTCAAATCGAATCTTGTCTTTGCGGCAAAAAACTACACTTATTTTGCGAATCAGATTATGATTGGTTATCAGAGTGCGATTGCCAATCAGGCGATGATTGAAAAAATGGTAGAATTAAGCAATGCAGCATATGAAGCGCAGAAGTTAAGTCAGGGACTTGGTATGGCAACGGAAGCAGATGTGTTGTCTGCTCATAAGGATTTATTGTCAGCCAATGGTGCGCGTTTGAAAATAAACAGTACGGTAGATAATCTGCGCCAATCTCTTTGCCTTATGACAGGGTATTCAGAAGACGCGGCTCCCACAATCGGAGATCTGCCAAACATTGATGACAAAATATTAGAAGCGATTGATCTGGAAGCGGATACAAAAAAAGCAATCGGGAATAATTATGACTTAATTTCCCTCCGTCACAGCGGGTCCAATCACACATCCACTGGAATGAAGAATCGGGATTCCAGTGTCTCAGAAGCAGAACAAAACATTATCATAACCATGCAATCCTATTATCAGGCATTGATGCAGGCAAAGTCTTCCTATGATGCGTCCTGTACTGCATTTGAAAAAGCAAGACTTGAGATGGAAAAGGCAGAGCGTTCCAAGTCGGAATTAATATCGAACATTCAATATTTACAAGCACAGATGACATATCTACAGGCCCGTGGGGAAAAAGAGAGTGCTTATAACACCATGTTTCAAGCCTATGACACCTATCAATGGGGAATCAAAGGGATTATTGTTTCCGGGAATCAATAGGAATCTTTTTTTCAGTAATAAGATCCAGTAATTTGATTCGAATGTGGATTTTTGGTTTCTCCATCTTAAGCTTTTGATAATCAGCAGCATCAATGGATTGTTTTAATATCTGCTTTGATGAATCGGGGACCACTGCATAGGATGAATCAACAAAACATAGGGGAGGATAGAGGACACACCACCAGTTGTGTCCTTTTCCTTTGCCTATGATTACCCGGACGGCTTCGTAGGTTCCACATGGAAACACCATATCTCCATACGTTTTGGTGGGAAAATAACAGGTAGTTAATTCTAGGTTTGCATGATAATTGTATCCAAATCGTTCCATAAAGCGTTCTGCTTTTTTTTCTAGTATGTATTGATGAGAACGGACGAAATCTTTTGTCTCTTCTAGGGAAGCATGCTCTCCCATATCCTCATAAATGGTATTGAGCAGCATGGTGCGTACCTTTAATTTTAAACTCTGGTCTTCACTGGTGTTACTGTTTGCAAGGACATGAAAACGCAGAATATCAGGTGCGATTCGTGCGGCAAGTGCTTCGTCATTGGTTCTTTCATTGGTAAGAGTTAGTATAAATGCAAGAAATAGGCATGTAATACATAAGAATAGATCGCGTTTAATTTTCATTCTAGGTTTCTCCTTTTTGGAATCTATTTGTAATTGTAACCATATGTGTTATAATATAAACGCTATAAAAAAAAGAAATTGGTAAGGAGATCGGAATGAAGAAAAACACAGTCGTTGTATTGTATGGCGGACAGTCATCGGAGCATGTGGTCTCCTGCATGTCTGTCATCAATGTAATTGACCATATCGATCAGGAGAAATATGATTTACTCCTCATAGGAATCACCGAAGAAGGGCATTGGATTAAGACAGATTCTGTGAATCAAATCAAAGATGGGACTTGGAAGAATGGGAATGTAACCGCTATTTTATCCCCAGATGCCTCCATGAAGTCGGTTGTACTGTTGCATGGAGAGAAAGCGGAGATGATTCATGTAGATGTAGTATTTCCGGTATTGCACGGGCTTTTAGGAGAGGACGGTACCGTACAAGGGCTTTTGGAATTATCAAAAATCCCATATGTAGGCTGCGGTGTATTGGCTTCTGCGATTTCTATGGATAAACTATATACAAAAATTATTGCAGACCATCTGGGCGTAACACAGGCCGATTACATACCAGTTTATGGTTATGAATTAGAGAAGATAGATCCGATTATTAAGAAAGTGGAAGAGAAGTTTCACTATCCAGTCTTTGTAAAACCCTCCAACGCCGGCTCTTCCAAAGGAGTCAGTCGTGCTGGAGACAGAGAGGCACTTATAAAGGCGTTACAAGAGGCTTCTAAATATGATCAGAAGATTCTAGTAGAAGAAATGATTGTAGGCAGGGAGATTGAATGTGCGGTATTGGGGGGAGGGAATACTCCTGTAAGAACCTCTGGCGTAGGAGAAATTTTAGCGACAGCTGAATTTTACGATTTTGATGCCAAGTATCATGATTCCAGTTCCAAAACCGTCCTTAACCCGGACCTTTTAGAAGGTACAGCAGAGGGTATCCGCAAAACAGCAGAATCCATTTTTCGGGCGGTCGATGGTTATGGACTGTCAAGAGTGGATTTCTTTGTGAAAGAAGATGGAACTATCGTATTTAACGAGATTAATACCATGCCTGGTTTTACTGGAATCAGTATGTATCCCATGTTATGGGAGGAAGCTGGAATCAAGAAAGAGGAACTGGTTGATTCGTTGTTGGAGCTTGGAATGAACAGAGTTTAGATAAAGAGGAGAAGATACGATGGCAGATAGAAATTCTCCCATAGGAGTCTTTGATTCGGGAGTCGGCGGACTTACGGTGGCACGGGAGATTATGCGCCAGATGCCGGAAGAAAAAATTGTTTACTTCGGAGATACGGCAAGAGTCCCGTACGGCAATAAATCTTGTAATACTGTAATCCGGTTTACCAGACAAATCATTCGTTTTCTTATGACGCAAGATGTCAAAGCAATCGTCATTGCCTGCAATACAGCCACTGCATACGCCCTTGAGGCGGTGGAAAAGGAACTAGATATCCCGATTATTGGTGTGATTCATGCAGGGGCGAAGACAGCACTGGATGCGACGATAAATGGAAAGGTCGGAATCATAGGAACAGAAGGAACCATAAGAAGCGGAGTGTATACCCGGGTTATGAATCAGATGAAAAAAGAGGTTGAAGTGATTGGAAAACCTTGCCCATTGCTTGTCCCCTTGGTGGAAGAAGGGTTAATTCATGATTCCGTGACAGACGAGATTGCATCTCGTTATCTAAGTGAATTAAAAGGCAAATATATTGATACCCTCATACTAGGGTGTACCCACTATCCGCTGCTTCGTTCCACAATTGCAAGATTGATGGGACCAGAAGTGACACTTGTGAATCCAGCTTACGAGACTGCATTGGAATTAAAACAGATTTTGACGCAGAACAGGCTTTTGTGCGAACAGGATCAGGGACTATCAGACAAATATCAGTTTTATGTCAGTGATCTGGCAGATAAATTTACTGATTTTGCAACATCGATTCTACCTGGTCAGGTGAGAGAGTCCAGGCAAATCAATATTGAGGATTACTAAAGGAGTTAGCGATGACTAGAGACGTTCTGATCAGCATCAAAGGGATGCAGATTGCAGAGAAAGATGATCAAGAGGTTGAGATGATCACGGCAGGGGACTATTTTTATAAAAATGACATTCACTACATTCTATACGATGAGGTACAGGAAGGATTAGAGGGTGTCATTAAAAACACCATTAAGGTCCAAAAATCCGGTCTTGATATCATCAAACATGGAGGATCTAGTGTCCATATGACATTTGAAAAAGAAAAAAAGAATCTATCCTGTTATGCAACTCCTTACGGAGAATTGATGATAGGAGTTAATACCAATGATATTTTGGTAGAGGAAGATGAGGATAATTTAAAAGTACAAGTGGCATATTCTCTTGATATCAATTATCAGCATATGTCAGAGTGCAACATTGTACTGGAAGTTCGCTCTAGAGCAACCGCAGATATTCATTTGTTGAACTAAGAAGAAGGCATACTGCCAATTGGAAGTATGCCTTCTTTTTAAATTAAATGAACCCTCTTTTTTGATTACCCTCGAGTCGCATTGCTATAGTTAGCAGCCACTGCTTTCCAGTCCACAACTTCAAAGAACGCTTTGATGTAATCCGCTCTCAGATTCTTGTATTTGAGGTAATAGGCATGTTCCCAAACGTCAATTCCAAGAATAGGAATCACCCCACTGCCATCCATCAACGGATTATCCTGGTTCGCACTTGATGAGAGATGGAGATTCCCGCTTCGATCGGTAGACAACCAACCCCATCCAGATCCAAATTGTCCAGCCGACAGTGCGCTTATCTTATCTTTAAAATTACCAAAGCTTCCGAAAGCCTGGTCAATGGAAGTTTTTAAATCACCAGTTGGTTCGCCTCCTCCTTGAGGGCTCATGATTCCAAAGTATAAATTGTGATTATAAAATCCACCTCCATTGTTTCGTATGGATTTTCTTAATGCTTCGTCAGAGACACGATCTAGGGAGGAGAGGAGAGAAGTAATTTCCTTATCTTCCACACCTGCTTTTTTTGCAGCATCATTTAGATTTTTTGTGTAGGCTGCGTGATGCTTTGAGTAATGAGTTTCCATGGTAAGGGCATCAATATAAGGTTCTAAAGCTTTATAGTCATATGGTAATTGTATTTGTTGAAACATAGTAGTTCTCCTTTCATATCCATTCATTTATTTATATAAGAGTTATGATTTGATCATTGGTTAGTGATAACTAACTTGTTGTAACTTCATTATAGCATAGATTATGCACTTGTCAAGAGATTTGTCTGATATTTTATTGCATTTATAAAAAAAGAAAAACAAAAAAATGCCTATAGGCGAATTGACTCGCTCTATAGGCATTCTACACGTAATTTTCCGGTGATAGATATCACTTTTCTATTTACCGCTCTTTTTAAACCTGTCCCAAAACGGTTTCTTTTTTGGCGCCTGTGGGACAGCTTTGCCCCGAATGTTTTTGATCTCGGTTATGTAAATACCACTTACCACAACCTTAGCTTCTGTCTTAATGGGAAGGACATCAAAAACTTTTGCATCAGCAATCAGTGTCATCACCTTTGGACCAACCTTTGCCTTTACAATGGGCAGTTTGGTACGGCGCATATACTTTGGTGTCTGTTCATACACAAGCTTGGGAAGCCCAGCATCCTTTAGTTTCAATTTCTTTTTATCGATTACCAGCATAGATACGGTCTGTGCGGCAGCTTCCATAGCCTGCTGCTGTTCTACTTGACGCTTTTCCAGCTTTTTTCCGAGAAAATAAAGGACTGCCAGAACCACAACTACGATGAAAAGAATCACTAATAATACGTTTAAAAATGTGTTCACCGGGAATACCTCCAATAGTTCGTTTTATAAATTGGGCCTATCTTTTATAGTATAGCACGCTTTTATTGGAAATACAAGTAAAAAATGCTTGACACCTTGACAGTGCTATGATATTATGGAATGTGCACTATTGTGGCTTTGTGTGCCTTAAAGGGACATTTATGCCCAAAACAGAAATTTTAGAAAGAAAACAGGGGTGAAACGTCAATGGAAAAAAGCAGAATGCGTCCGGTTCCAACCGGTAAGAGCCTGAGAATGAGTTTCTCAAGACAAAAAGAAGTGCTTGAGATGCCAAACCTGATTGAGATTCAAAAGAATTCCTATCAGTGGTTCCTTGATGAAGGATTGAAGGAAGTCTTTGAAGACATCTCGCCGATTGCAGACTTTGCGGGACACTTAAGTCTTGAATTTGTTGATTTTACATTATGTAAAGATGACATCAAGTACACAATAGAAGAATGCAAAGAAAGAGATGCTACTTATGCAGCGCCTTTAAAGGTAAAAGTAAGACTTTGCAATAAAGATAAAGATGAAATTAATGAACATGAGATCTTCATGGGTGATCTTCCGCTTATGACAAGTACCGGTTCTTTCGTAATTAACGGCGCCGAGCGAGTTATTGTAAGCCAGTTGGTACGTTCCCCAGGTATATATTATGGTATCTCACACGATAAAGTAGGAAAAGAACTTTATACCTGTACGGTGATTCCGAATCGTGGTGCATGGCTGGAGTATGAGACGGACTCCAATGATATTTTCTACGTGCGTGTTGATAGAACCAGAAAAGTTCCTGTAACCGTGTTGATCCGCGCGCTTGGTTATGGCACCAATGCTGAGATTTTAGAACTCTTTGGTGAAGAACCTAAATTATTAGCCAGCATTGGTAAAGATACATCAGATAATTATCAGGATGGACTTTTGGAGTTATATAAAAAGATACGCCCAGGTGAGCCTTTGTCTGTTGATAGTGCGGAAAGTTTATTAAATAGTATGTTCTTCGACTCAAGACGGTATGATCTGGCTAAGGTAGGACGCTATAAATTCAATAAAAAGCTTCATTTTAAAAATCGCATTACCGGTCACATACTCGCAGAGGATGTAGTGGATACGACTACCGGCGAAATTTTAGCTGAGGCAGGAACGACAGTAGACAAGCAGCTTGCAACGGACATCCAGAATGCGGCTGTTCCTTTTGTTTGGTTAGAGGGTGTAGAACGGAAACAGAAAGTACTTTCTAACTTAATGGTGGATCTGGCTTCTTATGTGGATTTTGATCCAAAAGAAGCAGGGATTTCAGAATTAGTATTCTACCCTGTGCTAGAAAAAATCCTGTCAGAAGTTGGAAATGAAGATATAGAAGCATTAAAAAAAGCGGTTCATCGCAATGTCAATGAATTGATTCCAAAGCATGTTACAAAAGAAGATATTCTTGCTTCCGTTAATTACAATATTCATTTAGAGGAAGAAGTTGGCAACGCAGATGATATTGATCATTTAGGAAACAGAAGAATCCGTGCGGTTGGTGAATTGTTACAGAACCAGTACCGGATTGGTCTTTCCAGAATGGAACGAGTGGTTCGCGAACGTATGACTACTCAAGATATGGATGGTATAACACCACAGTCCTTGATTAACATTAAGCCAGTTACTGCGGCAGTGAAAGAATTCTTTGGAAGTTCTCAGTTGTCCCAGTTTATGGATCAGAACAACCCACTTGCAGAGCTTACCCATAAGAGACGTCTTTCTGCCTTGGGACCTGGAGGTCTTTCCAGAGACCGTGCCGGATTCGAGGTACGAGATGTTCATTACACCCATTATGGTCGTATGTGCCCAATTGAGACTCCTGAAGGTCCAAATATCGGTCTGATCAACTCTCTGGCAACCTATGCAAGAGTGAATCAGTACGGATTTGTAGAAGCACCTTATCGAGTTGTAAATAAAAGTGATATTGACAATCCGGTAGTAACCGATGAAGTGATTTATCTGACTGCAGATGAAGAAGATAACTTTGTGGTTGCTCAGGCGAATGAGCCAATCGATGAGAATGGACATTTTGTTCATAAAAATATTTCTGGACGTTATCGGGAAGAAACTTCTGAGTTCCAGAGAAAGAACATTGATCTGATGGACGTATCGCCTAAGATGGTGTTTTCTGTAGCAACAGCAATGATTCCTTTCCTTGAGAACGATGATGCGAACCGTGCGCTTATGGGATCAAACATGCAGCGTCAGGCGGTTCCACTTCTTACAACCGATGCTCCAGCGGTAGGTACAGGAATGGAAACTAAGGCTGCCGTCGATTCCGGTGTTTGTATGGTTGCTAAAAATCCAGGGGTAGTAGAACGCTCTGCTTCCAATGAAATTATTATAAAGAGAGACTCAGACGGTGGGAAAGATGTATATCGTCTGACAAAATTTAAGAGAAGCAACCAATCAAACTGTTATAACCAGAAACCCATTGTCTATAAGAATGAACATGTGGAAACTGGCGATGTGATTGCAGATGGTCCTTCCACCCAAAATGGTGAGATTGCACTTGGTAAGAATCCGTTGATCGGATTCATGACTTGGGAAGGTTATAATTACGAAGATGCGGTTCTTCTAAGTGAAAGACTGGTTCAGGAAGATGTTTATACCTCGGTTCACATTGAGGAATATGAGGCAGAGGCTCGTGATACCAAGCTGGGGCCGGAAGAAATTACCCGAGATGTACCAGGAGTAGGAGAAGAAGCCTTAAAAGATTTGGATGAAAGAGGCATTATTCGAATCGGAGCGGAAGTTCGGGCAGGTGATATTCTGGTTGGGAAAGTGACTCCGAAAGGGGAAACAGAACTGACGGCTGAGGAAAGATTGCTTCGCGCTATATTCGGTGAAAAAGCCAGAGAAGTGCGTGATACATCTTTGAAGGTACCTCATGGAGCTTATGGAATTGTCGTAGATGCAAAAGTGTTTACAAGAGAAAATGGGGATGAGCTTTCCCCAGGAGTAAACCAGACAGTGCGTATTTACATTGCACAAAAGAGGAAAATCTCTGTTGGTGATAAGATGGCTGGACGTCATGGGAACAAGGGTGTTGTATCCCGCGTGCTTCCTGTAGAAGATATGCCATTCTTACCAAATGGTCGTCCTCTGGATATCGTATTAAACCCACTTGGTGTACCATCTCGTATGAACATCGGGCAGGTACTTGAGATTCATTTAAGCCTTGCAGCCAGAGCACTTGGATTTAATATATCAACTCCGGTATTTGACGGGGCAAACGAGAATGACATTATGGATACCCTGGATGTAGCCAATGACTATGTTAATTTAACATGGGAAGACTTTCAGGAGAAATATAAAGGAACTTTAGAATCCAAAGTGATTGATTATCTGGGCGAACACCTAGATCATAGAGAACTCTGGAAGGGAGTACCGATTAACCGTGATGGTAAAGTACGCTTGCGGGATGGCAGGACTGGAGAATTCTTCGACAGTTCAGTTACCATCGGACACATGCATTATCTGAAACTTCACCATTTGGTTGATGATAAGATTCATGCCCGTTCTACTGGACCATATTCTCTAGTTACTCAGCAGCCATTAGGTGGTAAAGCGCAATTTGGTGGTCAGCGTTTCGGAGAGATGGAGGTTTGGGCACTGGAGGCTTATGGTGCTTCCTATACCTTACAGGAGATCATGACAGTGAAATCCGATGATGTGGTTGGACGTGTGAAGACTTATGAAGCAATCATAAAAGGAGAGAATATCCCAGAACCGGGTATTCCAGAATCCTTTAAGGTACTTTTAAAAGAGCTTCAGTCCCTGGCACTGGATGTAAGGGTGCTTCGCGATGACAATACAGAAGTTCAGATTTCAGAAAGTACAGAATACGAAGAAACAGATTTAAGATCTATCATCGAAGGCGACAAACAGTATCGAAACGAAGAATCCTTTGGAAACCTTGGTTTCCAGAAACAGGAATTCAAAAACAATGAACTGGTCAATGTCGATGTCGAAGAAAAAGTGGTTGCAGTGGGTGTCGAAAATTCTTTAGTAGAGAACGATGACGTAGATTTTGACGATTCAGACGAAGAATAATAGAAGGGAGAACCGCTTATGCCTGAGAATAACGAAACTTACCACCCAATGACATTTGATGCCATCAAGATTGGTCTGGCATCTCCGGAAAAGATACTGGAATGGTCCCATGGCGAGGTGAAGAAGCCAGAGACAATTAACTATAGGACTTTAAAGCCAGAAAAAGATGGTTTGTTCTGCGAACGAATCTTTGGACCGAGTAAGGACTGGGAATGCCATTGTGGTAAATATAAAAAAATTCGGTACAAAGGCGTTATCTGTGACCGATGTGGTGTTGAAGTAACAAAGGCCAGTGTCCGCAGAGAGCGTATGGGTCATATCAAACTTGCTGCTCCTGTTTCTCATATCTGGTATTTTAAGGGAATTCCCAGCCGTATGGGATTGATCCTTGATATCTCTCCAAGAACTTTGGAGAAGGTGCTTTACTTTGCATCTTATGTGGTATTGGATGCGGGAAATACCGGACTTCAGTATAAACAGGTGTTATCTGAAAAAGAGTATCGGGAAGAAAGCGACAAATATGGTTATGGTTCTTTCCGCGTTGGTATGGGGGCGGAAGCGGTATTAGAATTGCTTCGTTCCATTAATCTTGAAAAGGATTCGGAAGAACTGAAGAATGGTTTAAAAGAAGCAACCGGACAGAAACGTGCCAGGATAATCAAAAGACTGGAAGTTGTGGAAGCATTCCGCAACTCCGGAAACCTGCCGGAATGGATGATTATGACAGCAGTTCCAGTTATCCCTCCAGATATTCGCCCTATGGTTCAGCTTGATGGTGGTCGGTTCGCTACTTCTGATCTTAATGATCTATATAGAAGAATCATTAACCGCAACAACCGTTTGGCTCGTTTACTCGAACTTGGTGCTCCAGATATCATTGTTCGAAACGAGAAACGTATGCTTCAAGAAGCAGTAGATGCCCTGATTGACAACGGAAGACGGGGAAGACCCGTTACTGGTCCAGGAAACCGTGCCTTAAAATCCCTGTCTGATATGTTAAAGGGAAAACAGGGACGTTTCCGCCAGAACCTGTTAGGAAAGCGTGTTGATTATTCTGGACGTTCTGTTATCGTAGTAGGACCAGAACTTAAGATTTATCAGTGTGGTCTTCCGAAGGAGATGGCAATCGAGTTGTTCAAGCCTTTCGTTATGAAAGAATTGGTATCCAACGGAACCGCACATAATATTAAGAATGCGAAGAAGATGGTGGAACGTCTTCAGACAGAGGTATGGGATGTTCTGGAAGATGTAATCAAAGAGCATCCGGTTATGTTGAACCGTGCACCTACTCTTCATAGACTGGGAATCCAGGCGTTTGAGCCGATTCTGGTAGAAGGAAAAGCGATAAAACTCCACCCTCTTGTTTGTACCGCATTTAATGCCGACTTTGATGGGGATCAGATGGCGGTTCATCTGCCTCTTTCCGTAGAAGCACAGGCAGAATGCCGATTCCTGCTGTTATCTCCGAATAACCTGCTGAAACCATCTGACGGTGGTCCTGTGGCAGTTCCCTCTCAGGATATGGTTCTTGGTATTTACTATCTGACACAGGAACGTCCAGGAGCAAAAGGGGAAGGAATGGTCTTTAAAAGTGTAAATGAAGCCATTTTAGCTTATGAAAACCAGGCTGTTACCCTTCATTCCAGAATTAAGGCAAGAGTCAGCAAAAAGATGCCCGATGGAACGGTGAAAACTGGAGTTGTAGAATCGACGGTAGGGCGCTTCATCTTCAATGAGATTGTTCCTCAGGATCTTGGGTTTGTAGACCGTACCAATCCAGAGAATGAACTTTTGATGGAAGTGGATTTCCATGTAGGCAAGAAGCAGTGTAAGCAGATTCTTGAGAAAGTCATTAACGTTCATGGAGCAGTTCAGACAGCGGAAACTCTAGATGACATTAAAGCCATTGGTTATAAATATTCGACAAAGGCAGCTATGACGGTATCCATTTCTGATATGACTGTACCAGAGAGCAAACCGAAACTGATTGCAGAGGCTCAGGCAACGGTTGATCAGATCGCAAAGAATTACAGACGTGGTTTGATTACAGAAGAAGAGCGTTACAAAGAAGTAATTGACACATGGAAAACCACCGATGATCAGCTGACCCATGATCTGTTGACCGGACTGGATAAATACAACAATATTTATATGATGGCGGATTCCGGAGCTCGTGGTTCTGACAAGCAGATCAAACAGCTTGCAGGTATGCGTGGACTTATGGCAGATACAACCGGTCACACCATTGAACTTCCAATTAAATCCAACTTCCGTGAGGGTCTTGATGTATTGGAGTACTTTATCTCTGCTCATGGAGCCCGAAAAGGACTTTCCGATACCGCACTTCGTACTGCCGATTCCGGTTATTTAACCAGACGTCTGGTAGACGTATCTCAGGATATGATTATCCGGGATATTGATTGCGGGGAAGGCGATGAATATCCATTTATGGAAATCAAGGCATTTACAGATGGTGAGGAAGTTATTGAGGGATTGGAAGAACGTCTAACTGGACGGTTTATCGCTGAAACCATTACAGATCCGGATACGGGAGAGATTATAGCTCGAGAAAATCACATGTGTACGCCGAAGCGTGCGGCTGCAGTTATGAAAGTTCTAAATAAGTTGGGACGGGATTCGGTTAAGATCCGTACCGTTTTAACCTGTAAAGCCCATCACGGAGTTTGTGCGAAGTGTTACGGAGCCAATATGGCAACCGGACAGCCGGTTCAGGTAGGTGAAGCAGTTGGAATCATAGCTGCACAGTCTATCGGAGAGCCAGGAACCCAGTTGACCATGCGTACCTTCCATACAGGCGGTGTTGCTGGTGGAGATATCACACAGGGTCTTCCTCGTGTCGAGGAACTTTTTGAGGCACGTAAGCCCAAGGGTCTTGCAATCATTGCAGAGTTCGGCGGCGTTATGGTGATTAAGGATACGAAGAAAAAACGTGAAATCATCATTACAGATAATGAGACTGGAAATTCAAAGACCTATCTGATCCCTTACGGTTCGAGAATTAAGGTCCAGGACGGACAGGTGCTTGAGGCTGGTGATGAGTTGACGGAAGGTAGTGTTAATCCACATGATATCCTGAAAATTAAGGGAGTTCGTGCGGTTCAGGATTATATGATTCAAGAAGTACAGCGCGTGTATCGTCTTCAGGGTGTTGAGATTAATGATAAGCATGTGGAGATGATTGTAAGACAGATGCTTAAGAAAATCAAAATCGAAGAAGGTGGAGACAGCACAGTTCTACCTGGAACTTCTATGGATGTTCTTGATTATAATGACTTAAATGAAGCACTTATTAAAGAAGGAAAAGAACCTGCGGATGGAAAACAGGTTATGCTTGGTATCACAAAAGCATCTCTGGCTACAGATTCATTCTTATCTGCCGCTTCATTCCAGGAGACCACAAAGGTGCTAACAGAAGCAGCGATTAATGGAAAAGTCGATCATCTGATCGGGTTGAAGGAAAATGTAATTATTGGTAAACCGATTCCGGCGGGTACTGGTATGAGACGTTACCGTGACATTACTTTAAGCACAGATGCAGAGTATGAAAAAGAGGATGAAATCCTCCTAGATGAAGATGAGATCCTGCTTTCCGAAGATGGATTTGAGGAAGCAGAAGAGATTTTAGCCATTAGTGAAAGTGAAATAGAAGAATAAAGCAAAAGATGCCCTGACTTATTTGCTGTCAGGGCGTCTTTTATCACATAGGAAATCAAGTCCTATGTGATAAAAAGCTCTTCGGGCAGAATGCGCATGAAGCTTAAGAATATATTACGATATGGACAGCGCGTCTGCTTTAGAGTCTAACTTGCCAGACATATTCTAAATTGAGAATTGACAATAGTAAAAAAAAACTTGACAGAAAAATACAAAATGGATATAATGATTAGGCGTGCATAGACGCGTCATGTTTTTGTGCGTAAATTGAGCTGAAGATAACAGCAACCACAGACAATATCACAGGAGGTGAATGGAATGCCAACATTTAACCAGTTAGTAAAAAAGGGAAGACAGACAGGCGTTAAGAAATCCACAGCACCAGCTTTGCAGAAGGGTTATAACTCTTTGCAGAAGAAGGCGACTAATGTTTCTGCTCCTCAAAAAAGAGGCGTTTGTACCGCAGTTAAGACTGCAACCCCTAAAAAACCTAACTCCGCTCTTAGAAAGATCGCAAGAGTTCGTCTTTCTAACGGGATCGAAGTAACAAGTTACATCCCAGGTGAAGGTCATAACCTTCAGGAGCATAGCGTTGTATTAATCCGCGGCGGTAGAGTAAAAGACTTACCAGGTACAAGATACCATATCGTAAGAGGTACTCTCGATACTGCAGGAGTAGCCAACAGAAGACAGGCTCGTTCCAAGTACGGTGCGAAGAGACCAAAAGACAAGAAATAATACCACACATTTGAAAACTAGTGCCGGACTTTTGATATTGAACCTGTAGGTTGCAGGATTATATATAGAAACCGAGCGCGAACGCAACTTCAATGTTTGTGAGTACCGAGGATCTAATGAATAGCTGTTTATCCGTAAGGAAAGACGGCGATATTAAGGAGGGAAGTAACGTGCCACGTAAAGGACATACTCAAAAAAGAGACGTATTAGCAGATCCGATTTACAACAGCAAGGTTGTTACGAAGTTAATTAACAACATTATGCTAGATGGTAAAAGGGGTGTTGCTCAGAAAATTGTATACGGCGCATTTGGCCGTGTCGAAGAAAAAACAGGTAAAACAGCTGTTGAAGTATTTGAAGAAGCAATGAACAACATTATGCCTGTACTTGAAGTAAAGGCAAAACGTATCGGTGGAGCTACTTACCAGGTACCGATCGAAGTAAGAACAGAGAGAAGACAGACTTTAGGCCTGAGATGGATTACTCTGTACTCTCGTAAGAGAGGCGAAAAGACTCAGGAAGAAAGACTTGCAAATGAGATCTTGGATGCAGCTAACAACACTGGTGCTTCTGTAAAGAAGAAAGAAGATATGCACAAGATGGCTGAAGCAAACAAGGCATTTGCTCATTACAGATTCTAATAGGAGGACAAGGCTTTGGCTGGAAGAGAATATCCATTGGAAAGAACTAGAAATATTGGTATTATGGCCCATATCGATGCAGGTAAGACTACATTGACGGAGCGTATCCTCTATTATTCTGGTGTAAATTACAAAATTGGTGATACTCATGAAGGTACTGCTACCATGGATTGGATGGAACAGGAACAGGAAAGAGGAATCACAATTACTTCAGCTGCTACGACCTGTCATTGGACAATGCGCGAAATGACCAAAGAAAAGCCAGGTGCGCTGGAACATCGTATTAACATTATCGATACTCCAGGACACGTTGACTTTACCGTGGAAGTAGAACGTTCCCTGCGTGTATTAGATGGCGCTGTTGGCGTTTTCTGTGCCAAGGGCGGTGTTGAACCGCAGTCCGAGAATGTATGGCGTCAGGCTGATACCTACAACGTACCCCGTATGGCATTCATCAATAAGATGGATATCATGGGTGCGAATTTTTACGGAGCTGTAGATCAGATCAAGAGTCGTTTAGGCAAGAACACGATCTGTATTCAGCTTCCCATCGGAGCAGAAGATGATTTTGCAGGAATCATTGATTTGTTTGAGATGAAGGCTTATATCTACAACGATGACAAAGGTGATGACATCACAGTTGCTGATATCCCAGAGGATATGAAAGATGATGCAGAACTTTATCGTGCAGAATTAGTAGAGAAAATCTGTGAATTAGACGATGATCTGATGATGCAGTATTTAGAAGGGGAAGAGCCTTCAAACGAAGATTTAAAGAAAGTGTTAAGAATAGCTACCTGTAACTGTACTGCTATCCCAGTATGTTGCGGAAGTGCATATAGAAACAAAGGAGTACAGAAACTTCTTGATGCAATTCTTGAATTTATGCCAGCTCCTACTGACATCGCTTCGATTAAGGGTGTTGATATGGACGGGAATGAGATCGAGAGACATTCATCTGACGATGAACCATTTGCAGCTCTTGCATTTAAGATCATGACGGATCCGTTCGTTGGTAAGCTTGCATTCTTCCGTGTATATTCCGGTGTTATGAATTCCGGTTCTTATGTACTGAATGCAACCAAAGGCAAAAAAGAACGTGTTGGCCGTATCTTGCAGATGCATGCGAACAAGAGATCAGAGTTAGACAGAGTGTATTCCGGTGATATCGCAGCAGCTGTTGGATTTAAAGTAACATCCACTGGTGATACGATCTGTGATGAACAGCATCCGGTAATTCTTGAATCCATGGAATTCCCAGAGCCAGTTATCGATATCGCAATCGAGCCTAAGACCAAAGCTGGTCAGGGCAAGATGGGTGAAGCATTGGCTAAACTTTCAGAAGAAGATCCTACTTTCCGTGCGAAGACCAATCAGGAAACTGGTCAGGTTATCATCTCCGGAATGGGTGAACTTCATCTGGAAATCATCGTAGATCGTCTGCTTCGTGAATTTAACGTTGAAGCAAACGTAGGTGCTCCTCAGGTTGCATACAAGGAATCCTTTACAAAGACCGTTGAAATCGATAGTAAGTATGCGAAACAGTCTGGTGGACGTGGACAATATGGACACTGTAAGGTTCGCTTTGAACCAATGGATGCCAATGGCGAAGAACTGTTTAAGTTTGAGTCAGCGGTAGTCGGCGGATCAATTCCAAAAGAGTACATTCCTGCAGTTGGGGAAGGTATTGAGGAAGCGACCAAAGCTGGTATACTGGGTGGATTCCCAGTGGTTGGTGTAAAGGCTACTGTATATGATGGTTCTTATCATGATGTCGATTCCAGTGAGATGGCATTCCACATTGCTGGTTCCATGGCATTTAAAGATGCGATGAACAAGGGTGGATCCATTCTTCTTGAACCAATCATGAAAGTAGAAGTAACTATGCCGGAAGATTACATGGGTGACGTTATCGGAGATATTAACTCCCGCCGTGGCCGTATCGAAGGTATGGAAGACATCGGCGGTGGTAAGATGATCAAAGCATATGTACCGCTTTCCGAAATGTTTGGCTACTCTACTGATTTACGGTCCAGAACTCAAGGCCGTGGTAACTTCTCTATGTTCTTTGAGAAATATGAGCAGGTACCGAAGAGTGTACAGGAAAAAGTACTTTCAGAGAAAAAGGGTAATTAATACCGAATAGGTTCTACTGGATTTCGGGCGGATAAGTCCGTCCTGGAATCCGTTAAATAAGGTTGAAAATAGTGCATAAATAGCATATAATAAAAAACAGCCTAACATTAAAACAACGCTCTGGAAAGAGCATATATTAAGGAGGACGTTATAAAATGGCTAAAGCTAAGTTTGAAAGAAACAAAACCCATTGTAACATTGGTACCATCGGACACGTTGATCATGGTAAAACTACTTTAACAGCTGCTATCACAAAGACTCTTCATGAGAGATTAGGTACTGGTGAATCAGTAAGCTTCGAGAATATCGATAAGGCACCAGAGGAGAGAGAGCGTGGTATCACAATTTCAACTTCTCACGTAGAGTATGAGACAGAGACAAGACATTATGCACACGTTGACTGCCCAGGACATGCTGATTACGTTAAGAACATGATTACTGGTGCTGCTCAGATGGATGGAGCTATTTTAGTTGTAGCTGCTACTGATGGTGTTATGGCTCAGACAAGAGAGCATATCCTGCTTTCTCGTCAGGTAGGTGTTCCTTACATCGTTGTATTCATGAACAAATGTGATATGGTTGATGATGAAGAATTACTTGAATTAGTAGACATGGAGATCCGTGAGCTCTTAGATGAGTACGAATTCCCAGGCGATGATACACCAATCATCCAGGGTTCTGCATTAAAGGCTCTTGAAGATCCTTCCAGCAATTGGGGAGATAAAATCCTTGAATTAATGAAATCAGTTGATGAATTCATTCCTGATCCAGTTCGTGAAACTGATAAGCCATTCTTAATGCCAGTAGAGGATGTTTTCTCTATTACAGGCCGTGGTACAGTTGCAACTGGTAGAGTAGAGCGTGGAACATTACACGTATCTGACGAAGTTGAAATCGTTGGTATTCACGAAGAAACACGTAAAGTTGTTGTAACTGGTATTGAGATGTTCCGTAAGTTACTGGACGAAGCTCAGGCTGGTGATAACATCGGTGCATTACTTCGTGGTGTTCAGAGAGAAGAAATCGAAAGAGGACAGTGTCTTTGCAAACCTAGTTCAATTACTTGTCATAAGAAATTTACCGCTCAGGTTTATGTTTTAACAAAAGATGAAGGTGGACGTCATACTCCTTTCTTCAACAACTACAGACCTCAGTTTTACTTCAGAACAACTGACGTAACTGGTGTATGTGATTTACCAGAAGGCACAGAAATGTGTATGCCTGGTGACAACGTTGAAATGACTGTAGAGTTAATTCATCCAATCGCTATGGAGCAGGGTCTTCGTTTCGCTATCCGTGAAGGTGGACGTACTGTAGGTTCAGGAAGAGTTGCTACTATCGTTGAATAATTAAATTTAAAAGCCGAGCCCTTTGTTTATGAGGGTTTCGGCTTTTTCTTTGTTTTGTGGGACTAAAATGGTACTATTATAAGGAATCGAATTTCTGGAGGAGTTGCGACGGTCGCAACAGATTAGGAGAGCTTGAGATTTTCCGTTCCTACCAGAGGACGAGCTCATAACTGCTTTGGGCGATGGCCGGAGATTTTCGTACCTCATGACGAAAAGGACGTTTATCCCTCACCGATTGTAAAGGTCAAATAAATATTGTGGACCTTGGAATTATATGGTAATATGATTTCAGGAGTAACCGAATACAGGGTGGAACCTTCCAGCTTTTATGTCTTTACGTCATAACGAGATGGGAGGTGGTGTCGGATATGTTTTCTTTTGCAGACGTGCTTTTATTTGCAACTTTTATCTTGGCATTGCTGACTTACATAGATAAGTTAAAAAAATAGCCTACCCTGCTGCGAACAGGATAGGCGGTGTCCATTAGGACATTTGCTTTTTCTGGGAGCTTCCACTTTGTGTGGCGGTTACTCTTTGTAGTTCTAATATATCATATCGTATGATTCATTTCAATGGTTTAATATAAACTTATGTAACTTTAATATGTAGACTTGTTAATTCACTTTGTATTATCCATATAGATCATAGAACCTGTCGAAAGATGGGTGTTTTCTTTTATAAAATGGTACTACAAAATCAGGCATTGCAAATAGAACAAACTTTCGATAAAAACATCATAAAAACGATTAGAAACACTGCTTTCAAGGGCTTACAAACGCTCTTAAGAAGAGTTGCTACTATCGTTGGATAATTAAATTAAAAAGCCGAATTTTAAGTGGCGGTAAATATGTGGTTATGCCAATTAAGCACTAACCTCAAACTTGAATCAATTACAGATTCCTTACAAATAAGTAATAAAAACGTTATTGTAAATATAAGGGAAATTGGTTATTATGGTATGGTATCTAATTACCTTTACATGGAGGAATCGGAAAATGAAAGTAAAAATATTAGGCAGGGCCTTAACTGGATTTCTAACTGCTGCGATGTTATGCTGTTTTACTGCCTTTCTATCACTGGCAGATGAGAATACAAATCAACAGGTAGAACCGGAACAAGTATTTATGGATACACAGGCCGTGATCCAATCCTGTCTGATCGGTACGGATAAGAATACTGTAACATTAAAGGTGTCCAATCAAGCGCCGGTGGAGGGTACAGATGGTGTATTGTATCTTGTAGAACTTCAACCCTACCAGGATAATCTGGATGGAAGAACCGATTATTTAGCATCATCAGCTCCCGGAAGTTCAGTAACCTTCACGTTTCCATTGGCTCGCAATACGGCTAGCGACAGATTATACAGTAAATTTGTGGTAGCTGTCTGGGATGGAACAAAATACATTGAAATCAGCAAACCACATTACATTACCAACCCTGAGATTGTAGCGGAAAATCAAGAAAAATTCAGTGATCCTTTGACGAAGAAGGGATTAAATATTCAGCTTAACATGCTGGGAGATGCCTTCGATTTGGGAGTAAAGCATGTAGCGACCAACATATCCTTTCACCAGATTTTAGGACAGGGAATTGAATACCAGTATGATGGAAAGACCTATCATTTTGATGAGAATGCCATCAAAAGTTATGATGAGACCATTAGTGCATTGTCAGGAAAAGGGATGACAGTAACTGCAATTATTTTAAATGGCTGGAATGAAGCAGCACCAGATCTGGTTTATCCTGGAACGAAAAAGAATTCAAAAGCTTTTTATTACATGTTTAACGTAGCAACTCCCAAGGGATTAGACCAAACTAAAGCTATCGCTTCATTTCTGGCAGAACGTTATAATGGCTCCAATCCAAACGCTGGTAAGATTTCCAACTGGATTGTAGGGAATGAAATCAACAATCAGCAATGGAATTATGTAGGAGATATGGAAATCAACCGCTATGTGAAAGCATATCAGGATGTATTTCGGGTTTTTTATACTGCCATTAAAAGTACCAGTGCTAATGATCGGGTTTATTATTCCCTTGATTATAACTGGAAGAACGAGATTGACAACAAACAAAAATACGGTGGAAAAGATATTGTAGATCATTTCAACGCTCTTGCGAATGAACAGGGGCAGATGGATTGGGGATTATCCTACCATCCATACCCATGTCCCATGACAGAGCCGGAATTCTGGGATGATGATAAGACAGGTTTGATCACTAATGATTTTAATTCTCCTGTTATTAATTTCAAGAATCTAAACACACTAACGGATTATATGGCTCAGGATAGCTTAAAATCTCCAAGTGGGAACGTTCGCCACATTATATTGACAGAACAGGGATTTACTGCTACCAGTCAGTCAAGAGGGAAGATTCCTCAGGTTCAGGCGGCTGCGTATGCTTATTCCTATTATATGGTTGACAGCAATCCTTATATTGATGCTTATATTTTAAGTCGACAGGTGGATGCACCATCCGAAGTTCGAAGTGGATTATCTTTTGGACTTTGGGAATGTAGGATGGATCGGGGCGATGATATTGTAGCAACAAGACGTCGTAAGATATGGCAGGTGTTCCGTGATATTGATAAGAAAAAATACACATTAGAATCTTCTGAATTTGCGAAATCTATAATCGGAATTGATAACTGGTCTGATGTGATTCCCAATTTCCGATGGGAATATCAAGAGAATAAGAAATGATATAAGCACAAGCAGAAAATCAATAAAAGACAGGGCAGAAGAAGTTATTTCTTTCTGCCCTGTCTTTTATTGTCCCCAGGTCAATGCGCCGTACGCATCCAACAAACCACCGCTGACTGTTTTTCCTGCCAGTGCATCTGTTTTTTTACTAGAGCTTATTAATATAGATTTCACTTCAAGTAGAGAAAGATCCTTACGATAGGAGTAAAGCATAGCAGCAACCCCGGTTACCATTGGGGCGGCCATGGAGGTGCCACTCATAAAACCATAAGAATTATCTGGAATGGTACTGAGTATATAAGTTCCCGGTGCTGCAAGGTCAACACTTTTTGCTCCATAATTAGAATCCTCGCTTAACGTTCCATCAAACAGGAGGTTAGCGACGGAAATGACATTGTCATAGGGAAGAGAAGCTGGATACACGGGATGTTCATCTGTATCATAGCCAAGGCCTGAGACTCCACCATTTCCACAAGATACAACAAATAACATGTTAGAATTGTGAATCGTATCAGCCAGTTCTTTGCTATATGCCGTAGTCCCCATGCTCAGATTGCAGATAGATGCCCCATTGGCTTCTGCATAACGGATCGCCTCTATGACTTTAGAGGGAGAACCGATCCCTTCCGATCCGCCTAATGCTTTTATTGGCATGATCTTAACATAATGGTTGTCTGTAATGCCGGCTATGCCATAATTACCCCTTGCTGCACTGACAGTACCAGCAGCATGGGTGCCGTGACTGTCCTCCTCCCCAGTAAAAACTTGATTGTTACCAGAGTAGAAGTTCCATCCATGAATATCATCAATATAACCATTCTCGTCATCGTCGATCCCATCTCCGTCAATTTCACCAGGATTGGTCCAGATGGCATGTTTTAACTCCCTGTGGTTAATATCAATCCCTGTATCGATAATAGCTACAATTACGCTTCGTTTCTCAGACTGTTTGTCGTATAATTCCCAGGCAGGCTGTATGTTAATATCAATCCCCGGGACTGCTTTTGTTACTTTTGATTCATAATCATTGGGACCAGGTTGTTGTGTGTGGCCGCCCCCAAACGAAGATGGTCCAGAATATAGATCATCTACAGCTTTGAATTTTGATACCATTTCCACAAGACGGAGTTCTCCATCGTTTTTCAGACCCCATTGATAGGTGGAAAACTGATCCGCAGGGGATAGATTAATAAGACCAGGTCCAAGTGCCATGGTATGAAGGGGGGCTTGTCTTAAGTTAGAGGAAAATATATGTATCTTTTGATCATTTGATTCCATTTTGTCTATTTGGTTGACTTGGCTGTTGCATAAATACATTCCTATAAAAAGAACTGCCAAAGAAAGGCAAACAGCACGAACTCTCTTATTCATGATTTATTCTCCTTTATAATCGTTGGATCCATAAGATTTTATTCATTATACCATAATCCCTACGCGAAGTACTTGAAAAATATGTAAATAATTCATTAATTTTACAGATATTACTATTAAACTATAAAAAACCAGTATAGGATAATTTTTTCAGATGTGATATGATGAAAGAAATGAACGTGGAAAGGATATACAGCATGAAACAGAAGGTGCTTAGCAGATTAAAAGGTGGTCTGATTGTTTCTTGTCAGGCACTGGAATCAGAGCCTCTTTACAGTTCTTATATAATGTCACGTATGGCCGTTGCGGCGGTGCAGGGAGGCGCAGTGGGAATTCGTGCCAACTCAGTTGCAGATATTTTGGAGATAAAAAAGAGCGTTTCTGTTCCTGTCATTGGATTGATTAAAAAGGAATATAAAGACAGTGAAGTTTTTATCACTCCAACAATGGAGGAAGTTCAAAAGCTGATTTCTAGTGGCGTAGAAATTATTGCTATGGATGGAACCGGAAGGCTTCGCCCGAATGGTCAAAGTCTGGCTGATTTTTGGAGGGTGGTCAAAGAACAATATCCAAACCAGCTATTCATGGCTGATTGCTCGAATTATGAAGAGGGGATTATAGCTGCAAAGCTGGGATTTGATCTGATTGGGACAACGTTACGAGGATATACGCAAGATACCATACACATCAGACTGCCTGACGTAAAGCTGGTAGAAAGTCTCTCAAAGGCAGTAAGCGAACCCGTAATTGCAGAGGGGGGTATTATGTCACCCCAACAATTGAAATTAGCCTTTCAGGCCGGTGCGTTTGCAGCCGTAGTGGGCACTGCGATTACAAGACCCAGAGAAATAACTGGATATTTTATAGATGGGTCTGGATGCAGGAAAACAAACTAAAGAAGGAATAGAAAGGAGTGTGAAATTAATGCAGTTAGATTTTTTGACCAGAATTCGGACAGAATACAACCAATTTACCAGGGCTGAAAAGAAAGTAGCTGATTACATTTTACAAAACACCAGAGATGTGTTGTTTATGTCGATAACCGATTTGGCAGATGCATGTGAGGTGGGGGATACTAGTGTATTTCGTTTCTGCAAGACCTTAGAATTAAAAGGATATCAGGAGTTTAAGATGATGCTGTCTTTGAGTCTACATGAAGATGAGAATGAACAAGGACGGTTGGAAGGAGATATCTCCCTGTCCGACTCCTTTCAAGAGATATCAAGGAAAGTGTTAAACACCAATATGAGAGCACTGGAAGAAACGTATTCTTTATTAAATGAAGATTCTTTTCACTTGGCAGTTGAATCTCTATACCAGGCGAATAGAATCAGTTTTTTTGGAGTAGGGACCAGTATGATATCAGCTTTAAAGGCATTTAATAAGTTCCTAAGAATTGAACCTAAGGTTTCCTGTGTGCAGGATTCCCATATGCAGGCAATGGCTGCAACTATGTTGCAAAAAGGAGATGCTGCGGTTTTATTTTCTTATTCCGGTGCGACAAAAGACACCATCCATGCGGCAGAACTGGCGAAAAAGGCAGGAGCTGTTGTCATTTGTATTACTAGGTTCGTTAAATCTCCTCTTACAGTCTTTTCCGATATAACACTTTTGTGTGGTTCCAACGAAGGCCCTCTTCAGGGAGGTTCCACATCCTCTGAAATCAGTCAGTTATTTCTCATAGATTTGTTATATACGGAATATTATAGAAGATATTACGAGACGTGTAAGCGAAATAACGAAAAAGCTTCCGCATCGGTTTTGGATAAGATGTGTTAATAAAGAAAGAAGGAGGACCCGAATGGAAGAGAAATACTTCAAAAATAAGATCATCTGGTTTACATTTCTTTACAGCCTTCTGGTAATCTGGGTCCATTCCTATAATGCAGTCCTGTTCCTTGGTAAGACAAGCAGTGCTTACCAGATTGACTGGCTGGAACGATTTTTGGGTGACACGATGGCTCAGATTGCAGTTCCAGGTTTTTTCTTAATCTCTTCTTATCTTTTTTTTCGAGGGTTTTCTTTGGATAGGACCTGGGTGAAATATAAATCCAGGATCAAAAGTGTTGTGGTGCCTTATGTCAGCTGGAATTTTCTTTACTACTTTGGTTATGTAATAGGAAGCCGTCTTCCCTTTCTCTCTCAGGTGATCGGGAAAGGAAAAGTACCCTTTACTTTTTTTGAGTCGGTCAACGCGATTCTTCAGTATCGGTATAATTATGTATTCTGGTATTTGAATCAGCTTATTCTATTAATTATACTTGCACCTTTGATCTATCTGATTGTGAAAAAGAAATTGTACGGAGGTTTATTTCTGGGAGGGGTTTTTGCAACGATCTATATGGGATTTGGACTTTCATTCTTAAATCTAGATGCTCTTTTTTATTATACAGCCGGAGCATTTGCTGCAGTTCATGGAAAACATATAGTTGAGAAATCGTTTCAAAGAAAATATCTGGTCGTGGGAATTATTACGCTCGTGTCGGCCTTACTGATTCGAAAAGTGGACTTTCCGGGAGATATTAGGGGAGAGCTTGCAGTTTCAACGGTATGTTACCGTCTTTTATTTCCCGCAGGTTTGTGGCTTGTCATACCGGGGAACTATTTAAAGAAGCCAAAGGATTGGATGAAACAAAACTTTTTTTTGTATGCCACTCATTTTTCCATGGTTCGTTTCATAAATAAAGCGGGAGCTTTGCTGCTCCCGCCAGTACCGGCAATACCGTTTATTCTATATCTAACTATGCCAGTAATCTGTGTTTGTGTCAGTTATCAAATCAGCCGATTTCTAAGGGCATATATTCCAGCTGTTTGGAATTATTTAAATGGTGGGAGATGATTGAGTCATCAACGGTCAGATGACCATCTTCCAGACGCACCACAGGGCAGAACCAGCCCGTTTTTAACTGGGAGTCCAACTTCGTCAGACTGAACGTTACCTCCGAATTTTGCGAACACCTCAACGGAAATCAGATAAGAAAGTACGGAAGGAGCAAGTCCAGTGGTATATGAGTTAATCAAGAAAAATAAGGGCGAATCCGATAAAAGTTGAGCGCATAGCTTAACCAAAGGATGAATCGCTTCTTCGATTTTCCAGATCTCACCTTTGGGGCCTCTTCCATAGGAAGGAGGGTCCATAATAATCGCATCATAATGGTTGCCCCTTCGAATTTCCCGTTCTACAAATTTCACACAATCATCTACGATCCAACGGATGGAAGTGGATTCTAGTCCCGATGACTTGGCATTTTCCTTCGCCCAGCTTACCATTCCTTTTGAGGCATCTACATGGGTAACCATAGCACCTGCCTCAGCTGCGGCGAGAGTTGCGCCACCTGTATAGGCAAACAGGTTTAAAACCTTGATAGGCCGGTTTGCTTTCCTGATTTTATCCCCAAACCAGTCCCAGTTAGCTGCCTGTTCTGGGAAAAGTCCAGTGTGTTTAAAACTGAAAGGTTTTAATTGAAAGGTTAAATTTTTATAGTTAACGGTCCATTGCTCTGGCAGGTTAAAAAACTCCCATTCTCCGCCGCCTTTTGGGCTTCGGTGATAATGTCCATTTTTCTTTAACCAGCCTGGGTCCTTTTTTTTGGTGGACCAGATGACTTGAGGGTCTGGACGTATCAGAAGATACTTTCCCCAACGCTCCAATTTCTCTCCTTCTGAACAGTCTATCACTTCATAATCGCTCCAGCCGTCTGCAATCCACATAATTCGTGCCGCCTTTCTATTTACTCATTCATTTCATGATTCTATGATTATACTGGATAGAACCATGAGCGTCAAGGTGATTCACACCTTGTCTGAATGTCTGATATAATATAGTATATCAAAAAAAGAGGGGTAAAACTTATGGGCTGTTATCGACTTGGCTTTTCCATTGGCTGCGGTGGCTTAAATTGCTGGTGTAGATGGAGGGGACCAAATTATTGTGGTTGGATTTGCAATCAACGGTGTTACAACCGTTCCTGCGGTTGTGTAAACTGCGGGTTTCGGATGTGCGGCAACAACTGTTGCAGAAGAAGAAACTGCTGCAGGTGAAAGTTTTCTGTAGATTAATTATAAATAAAAGCGGGCCGAATGCGTTGGGTCCGCTTACTTGATTAATAGTACTTTTTTTACGGAAATAAATTCGTAATAGAAATGAAAGATTAAAACAGTTGAATATTCTTAGATTAATTGTTAAAATAAATTACAGAAAAGGAAATCCCTGTAAGGAGTGGAGATATGAAAAGAAAAGGCCTCATTGTACTGGCTACAACTGCTTTATTAACGCTTGGTGCTGTTACTATAAATGCACATGCTGAGTGGGAACAGAAACAGTCAGAAAACACATGGATCTATACCGATACCAATGGGAATCGGATGACCAACACCTGGAAGAAAGGTGCGGACAACTTATGGCGGTATTTGGACAGCGATGGGAAAATGGCAATTAATACCTGGGTTGAGAATACGTATTATGTAGATGCCAACGGAATTCTCGTTACGGATAAATGGATGAAATTCCAAGATTCTGGTAGTTCCCAGTATAAATGGTACTATTTCGGTAGTAGCGGAAAGGCCATTATGGATAACTGGTCAAAGATTAACAACAAATGGTATTATTTTGATGGCAACGGAGAGATGCAGACTGGTTGGATACAGGATGATCTTTATTACAGCGGTACAGATGGAGCAATGCGTACCGGTTGGCAGAAACTGTTTCCCCCCGATAGTGACTATGATCCAGATCGAGTAACTCCAGGAGATAACGATGATGGAAAACATTGGTATTATTTCTATGAGAATGGGAAAAAATACATTCCTAAGGATATGTCAGGAGACTATGATTCCTATAAGATTGATGGGATCTCTTATTGTTTTGACTCTGAAGGTGCACTACAGACTGGCTGGAGGAATGTAGGAAGTCAGAATGCGGATAACGAGATTGAGAATTACAAATACTACGATAGCAACGGTAAACTTAGAGTGGGCTGGTATTCCGTAGAACCCCCTCAAGATATAGTAGGATATGAAGAGAATGTAGAATGGTTTTATTTTTCCAGTTCAGGAGTTCCAAAATCTGGACCGAAGAAAGAGGAAGCAAGTACATCGGATCTGAAAAAAATCAATGGAAAGAACTATTTGTTTAATGAATTAGGCAATCCAGTCTATGGGTTGCAGAAGCTTAAGATAGGAAGTAGTACTGAGTATACAGCAGTCTATTTTGGAGACAAAAAAACAAGTACCATGCAGACGGGAAAAGTTAAGGTAACAGAAGGGGACGGAGATGAATGTACCTATTACTTTAGTGGAAGTGGTCGTGGATATACTGGAGTAAAAGACGGTTACCTATATTATCAAGGAAAACTTCAGTGTGCAGAAGGTGGTATGAAATATGAAGCGATAGATCTGCCAACTGGCAGCAGCGCGACTACTTATGTGGTAAATGCAAGTGGCAGGGTAGCAAAAGGGCACACCGTCAAAGATGCGGATGGAATCAAATATACGACTACGAACAGTGGGAAATTGTTGGCGGTCGATGGTGATTCAGTTTCTGGAAACGTAGGAAGAGAGCCAGTAGAACCGACTTGGTAAGAATAAAAAAGGTGCAAAAACTGTATAATTCAGATTTTGCATTTTTTTTTGAATAAAATACTTGCAATGTAAAAAAATATATGGTATTATACTAAGGCTGTGGCATGATAGCTGTGAAGCGAGAGGTTGTTGCTGAAGAAGCAAGTTTTCCGTGGAGCGAATGTCAAGTTAGGAAACTGGCGACAAGTCACTGTACAAATTTAAAATTTTGTTTGATTAAACAGAAGGTTCGTGTGAGTCTATGAAGACACACACGGGAACGTGTACAGTCACCGCTTGTCGTACTTCTATTAAGTGCGAAAAGGAGGCGACTTTTTTTATGGCAAGTCAAGTAATGAGAATCACATTAAAGGCGTATGATCATCAGTTAGTTGATCAGTCTGCGGGCAAAATCATCGACACTGTAAAAAAGACAGGATCTAAAGTGAGTGGGCCGGTGCCGTTACCAACTAAGAAAGAAGTGGTAACTATCTTAAGAGCGGTTCATAAATACAAAGATTCCAGAGAACAGTTCGAGCAGAGAACCCATAAGAGACTCATCGATATCATTACACCAAGTCAGAAAACAGTTGATGCATTATCAAGACTGGAAATGCCGGCTGGTGTTTACATTGATATCAAGATGAAGAATAAATAATCTTCATCTACAATCGAATGGAAGTTTCATTGTCACTAAGCTTATGTATGGTCTCATGGTTGAGAAAAGCTTTTACACATAAGCGTCTAAAAGACAGATATGAAGTGGTCAATGCATATCCTGAAGGGTTTTAATATAGAAGCAACACTTTTTCCTGTAAGGAATCAACATCTTCGCTAGGCGGAGTCATAGTGTTCCACGTATATTGGGCTGTTCTAGGATGATTGCGAAAGCAATCCGCTGTAGAATTAACAAACAGGAGGTAAAAAACATGAAGAAGGGTATTTTAGCTACCAAAGTCGGAATGACACAAATCTTCAATGAGAACGGAGCATTAACTCCAGTAACCGTTCTTCAGGCTGGTCCTTGTGTAGTGACACAGATTAAGACCACTGAGAACGATGGTTACAGTGCAGTACAGATTGGTTTTGTTGACAAGAGAGAAAAACTTGTAAGCAAACCGATAAAGGGCCATTTTGATAAGGCTGGTGTATCTTATAAAAGATACGTAAGAGAATTTAAATTAGAGAATGCTGACCAGTATTCGGTAAAAGATGAAATCAAAGCAGATGTCTTCGCCGCAGGCGATAAGATTGATGTAACCGCAATCTCCAAAGGTAAAGGTTTCCAAGGTGCTATTAAGAGACACGGTCAGTCCAGAGGACCTATGGCTCATGGTTCTAAGTTTCATCGCCATGCAGGATCCAATGGTTCCGCTTCTGATCCCAGTAAAGTATTCAAGGGCAAGAAAATGCCAGGACACATGGGAAATAAGCGGATTACGATTCAGAATCTTGAAATCGTTAGGGTAGATGCAGAAACTAACCTGATTCTGGTTAAAGGTGCTGTACCAGGACCGAAAAAGTCCTTAGTAACAATTAAGGAAACAGTAAAAGCATCGAACTAATGCTTTTATCAGAAAGGAGGATCACACAGATGGCAAACGTATCTGTTTACAATATGGAAGGTAAAGAAGTTGGCACATTAGAGTTAAACGATGCAGTGTTTGGCGTAGATGTTAATGAACATCTCGTACACATGGCAGTCGTAAGCCAGCTTGCAAATAAGCGTCAGGGAACACAGAAGGCAAAGACACGTGCTGAAGTTTCCGGTGGCGGAAGAAAACCCTGGAAGCAAAAAGGAACCGGTCATGCAAGACAGGGATCTACTAGATCTCCGCAGTGGACAGGCGGTGGAGTTGTTTTTGCTCCCGCTCCAAGAGATTATACAATTAGACTCAACAAGAAAGAAAGAAGACTTGCTTTAAAGTCCGCTTTAACAAGCAGAGTGAATGAGAACAAGTTCATTGTTGTTGATGAGTTGAAATTTGATGAGATCAAAACAAAGAAATTCCAGGCTGTATTAGATAATTTAAAGGTATCCAAAGCTTTGGTCGTTGTTGGCGATGACAGCGCAAATGCAACAATGAGTGCAAGAAATATTACTGCTGTAAAGACTGCATTTGTGAACACAATCAATGTATACGATATCTTAAAGTATAACACAGTCGTTGCTACCAAGACTGCTGTTGCAGCAATCGAGGAGGTGTACGCATAATGGCAGATATTAAATATTATGATGTAATTCAAAAACCAGTCGTAACAGAGAAAAGTATGAACGCGATGGCATCCAAGAAGTACACATTCATGGTGCACACGGAAGCGAATAAGACTATGATCAAAGAAGCCGTTGAGAAAATGTTCCCAGGAACAATCGTGGCTCGTGTAAATACGATGAACTTAGATGGTAAAATCAAAAGAAGAGGTACGACTTTTGGTAGAACAGCTAAGACAAAAAAAGCGATTGTACAGTTAACCGCTGAAAGCAAAGATATCGAAATTTTTGAAGGTCTGTAAGATTGAATCGCTAGGCAGTGGAGCGAAACCATTAGCCAACTATGTGATGAACATTATATCACGACAATAAGATACGCCAGGCGGCGTTGATACACCTTACTGACATACTTTTATGTTCGGAAAGTGTGGACAAAAAGCAGAGAGCCTTAGTGCCTCACTTTATGTCCAGAAAGCCTGGACGAAAAAGCAGAAAGGAGAAATATTCATGGGAATTAAAAAGTATAACCCATATACCCCTTCCAGAAGACAAATGACTGGTTCTGATTTTGCTGAAATTACAAAATCAACTCCAGAGAAGTCACTGATCGGCAAGACCATTAAAAAGACAGCTGGTCGTAACAATCAGGGTAAAATTACAGTTAGACATCGCGGAGGCGGAGTTAAACGAAAATATAGAATCATCGATTTTAAGAGAAACAGCAAGGATGGTATTCCAGCAACTGTTGTTGGTGTTGAGTACGATCCAAACAGAACTGCTAATATCGCATTGCTTAGCTATGCAGATGGAACAAAGGCTTATATTCTTGCACCGGCTGGCTTGAAAGACGGAATGAAAATTATGAGCGGTGATACTGCTGAACCTAAGGTTGGAAACTGTATGGCATTAGGCAAGATTCCAGTAGGTACACAGGTTCACAACATTGAACTTTATCCTGGTAAAGGCGGACAGTTAGTTCGTTCGGCAGGAAACGGTGCACAGCTAATGGCGAAAGAAGGCAAATATGCAACCCTTCGTCTTCCTTCCGGTGAGATGAGAATGGTTCCGATCAACTGCAGAGCTACCATTGGTGTAGTAGGCAACGGAGATCACAACCTGATCAATATCGGTAAAGCTGGTAGAAAACGTCATATGGGATTCCGTCCTACAGTACGTGGTTCTGTTATGAACCCGAATGACCATCCACACGGTGGTGGTGAAGGTAAGACTGGTATTGGACGTCCAGGTCCATGTACACCATGGGGCAAACCAGCACTTGGTTTAAAGACCAGAAAGAAACACAAGCAGTCTAACAAATTAATCGTTAGAAGCAGAGATGGAAAGACCGTTAAATAATTGAAGGAGGTTAGAATCTATGGCTCGCTCACTTAAAAAAGGACCATTTGCAGATGCTCATTTACTAAAAAAAGTAGATGCTATGAACGAAGCAGGAAAAAAACAGGTAATTAAGACCTGGTCCCGCCGTTCTACAATCTTCCCGCAGATGGTTGGACATACAATTGCAGTTCACGATGGCAGAAAACACGTTCCGGTATATGTTTCAGAAGATATGGTTGGACATAAACTGGGTGAATTTGTTGCTACTAGAACCTACAGAGGACACGGCAAGGACGAGAAGAAGTCAGGCCGTAAGTAATAAAGAGACAGACACCCTTCGGGCGTTTTTAGAGATTCCCAAAGGGCGTTAAGTTGAAAGGAGGATTCACCATGGCTAAAGGACATAGAAGCCAGATTAAGAGAGAAAGAAATGCCGTGAAGGACACTAGACCAACAGCAAAGTTATCTTACGCTAGGGTTTCCGTTCAGAAAGCATGCTTCGTATTAGATGCCATCAGAGGCAAAGACGTGACAAGTGCACTTGGTATTGTGATTTACAATCCCAGATATGCTTCTACTTTAATAGAGAAATTATTAAAATCAGCAATTGCAAACGCTGAGAATAACAATGGTATGGACCCTGCGAAACTTTATGTTGAAGAATGTTTTGCGAACAAGGGACCGACAATGAAAAGAGTAAAACCAAGAGCACAGGGTCGCGCTTATAGAATCGAAAAGAGAATGAGCCATATTTCCATCGTGCTTAATGAAAAATAAGGAGGCAAATAATGGGACAGAAAGTTAATCCACACGGCTTAAGAGTCGGTGTTATTAAAGACTGGGACTCAAAATGGTATGCTGAAGCTGATTTCGCAGATAACCTGGTAGAAGATTATGCAATCAGAAAATTCCTGAAAAAGAGATTATACAGCGCCGGCATTTCTAATATTGAAATTGAAAGAGCATCTGAACGTATTAAACTTATCATTCACACAGCTAAACCTGGCGTTGTTATCGGCAAAGGCGGATCTGAGATTGAGAAATTAAAGAAAGAAGTTCAGAAGCTTACAGATAAAAGATTATTCGTTGATATCAAAGAAATCAAAAGACCAGACAAAGATGCTCAATTAGTAGCTGAATCCATTGCACAGCAGTTAGTGAATCGTATTTCCTTCCGTCGTGCTATGAAATCTACTATGGGTCGTTCCATGAAATCTGGGATTAAGGGAATTAAGACTGCAGTTGCAGGACGTCTTGGCGGTGCTGATATGGCTCGTACTGAGTTCTACAGCGAAGGAACGATTCCGTTACAGACACTCAGAGCAGATATTGACTATGGTTTCGCAGAAGCAGATACTACCTTCGGTAAAGTTGGCGTTAAGGTATGGATCTACAATGGCGAAGTACTTCCAACTAAAGGAAAAAAGGAAGGGAGCGATAAATAATGTTAATGCCTAAAAGAGTTAAGCGTCGTAAACAGTTCCGTGGATCCATGGCTGGTAAAGCGTTAAGAGGCAATAAGATCAGCAACGGTGAGTTCGGTTTAGTCGCTTTAGACCCATGTTGGATCAAATCTAATCAGATCGAGGCAGCACGTGTTGCCATGACTCGTTATATTAAGCGTGGTGGTAAAGTCTGGATTAAGATTTTCCCAGATAAACCCGTAACAGCAAAGCCAGCAGAGACCCGTATGGGTTCCGGTAAGGGCGCTCTGGAGTACTGGGTAGCAGTCGTAAAGCCAGGCCGTGTATTATTCGAAATCGCTGGAGTACCTGAAGAAACAGCACGTGAAGCTTTACGTCTTGCTATGCATAAGTTACCATGCAGATGTAAAATTGCTGCTAAAGCAGATTTAGAAGGCGGTGAATGACAGTGAAAATGAATAAGTATGTTGAAGAATTAAAAGGAAAATCAGCTGCTGAACTGAATGAAGAATTAGTAGCTGCAAAGAAAGAACTTTTTAACTTAAGATTTCAGAATGCAACCAATCAGCTTGATAACACAAGCCGAATCAAAGATGTTCGCAAAAACATTGCCAGAATTCAGACTGTTATAACTGAGAAGGCTAAATTAGCTTAGGTTCCAGCTTATTTTTTAAAAAGCATGACACACACGAGTGTGTGTAAACTTATAGATAGGGCCGATAAGGCCAAACTTGAAAGGAGAACACCGAACGTGGAAAGAAATCTTAGAAAAACCCGTACTGGTAAGGTTGTGAGCAACAAGATGGATAAGACCATCGTTGTAGCCATTGTAGACCATGTAGAACATCCTTTATACGGCAAGATCGTAAAAAGAACGTATAAATTAAAAGCTCATGATGAGAAAAATGATTGCAACATGGGCGATACAGTAAAAGTTATGGAGACAAGACCATTGTCTAAAGACAAAAGATGGAGACTTGTTGAAGTTCTCGTAAGAGCGAAATAATTTATTTCTAGGAAGGAGTAACAGGCATGATTCAGCAGGAAACCAGATTAAAGGTTGCCGACAATACTGGTGCAAAAGAAATACTTTGTATCCGAGTGTTGGGCGGATCTACAAGAAGATATGCTAGCATTGGTGATGTTATCGTTGCCACCATTAAGGATGCAACACCTGGTGGTGTTGTTAAGAAGGGCGACGTTGTAAAGGCCGTTGTTGTACGCACTGTAAAGGGCGCACGTCGTAAAGACGGATCCTATATCAAGTTCGATGAGAACGCTGCCGTTATTATCAAAGATGACAAGACTCCAAAAGGTACTCGTATCTTTGGACCGGTTGCCAGAGAGTTAAGAGAGAAACATTTCATGAAGATTGTTTCCTTAGCTCCAGAAGTATTATAAGGAGGTGTCGGACTGTGCATAAAATAAAAAGAGAAGATCTTGTAAAAGTGATTACAGGTAAAGATAAAGATAAACAGGGTAAAGTTCTTCATGTAGATATGAAGAATAGTAAAGTGGTTGTAGAAGGTGTGAACATGGTAACAAAACATGTGAAACCGGGCCAGGGTAACCCACAGGGTGGTATCGTTCAGAAAGAAGCAGCACTTGATATTTCCAATGTAATGCTTCTTGTTGGCGGAAAAGCTACCAGAGTTAAATTTGAACTAAAAGACGGTAAAAAAGTTCGTGTTGCAAAAGCAACCGGTAAAGTAATTGACTAATTCGGAGAGGAGGAATAAAAATTGGCTAGATTAAAAGAAACGTATAAGACAGAGATCGTAGAAGCTATGGTAAAAAAATTTGGTTATAAAAACGCCATGGAAGTACCTAAGCTGAATAAGATTGTCATTAATATGGGTATTGGTGAAGCAAAGGAAAATGCCAAGGTTTTAGACTCTGCAGTCAGAGATTTAGAAATCATCTCCGGTCAGAAAGCAGTCTTAACAAAGGCGAAGAAATCAATTGCTAACTTTAAACTTAGAGAAGGTATGCCAATCGGATGCAAAGTTACATTACGTGGTGAGAGAATGTATGAATTTGCAGATCGTCTGATCAACCTTGCACTTCCTCGTGTACGTGACTTTAGAGGTGTAAATCCTAATGCATTTGATGGCAGAGGAAACTTCGCACTTGGAATTAAGGAACAGCTTATTTTCCCTGAAATTGAGTACGATAAAGTTGACAAAGTACGAGGTATGGACGTTATTTTCGTTACTACCGCGAAAACAGACGAAGAAGCCCGTGAACTTTTGACATTATTCAATATGCCATTTGCAAAATAGTAGGAGGAAATATTCATGGCTAAGACTTCAATGAAGATCAAACAGCAGAGACCTGCAAAATTCTCTTCAAGAGAATATAATCGTTGCAGAATCTGTGGTCGTCCACATGCTTATTTAAGAAAATACGGAATTTGCAGAATTTGCTTCCGTGAATTAGCATACAAAGGTCAGATCCCAGGCGTTAGAAAAGCAAGCTGGTAAAATAAGGAAGGAGGCAAATTCAAAATGACAATGAGCGATCCAATTGCAGATATGCTTACAAGAATTCGTAATGCAAATACTGCTAAACATGACACAGTAGATGTACCTTCATCCAGGATGAAATTAGCTATTGCTGATATCCTTGTAAAAGAAGGTTACGTTAAAAAATATGATATCGTAGAAGATGGTGCATTCAAGACAATTCGTATCACCTTAAAATACGGTAAAGATAAAAATGAAAAAATTATTACAGGTATTAAGAAAATCTCTAAGCCAGGTTTGCGTGTATATGCAAACAAGGAAGAGTTGCCAAGAGTACTTGGAGGATTGGGAACAGCAATCATCTCAACGAATCAGGGCGTTATTACCGATAAGGCTGCACGCAATGTAGGTGTTGGCGGAGAAGTATTAGCATTTGTTTGGTAGGCATTGAACACCCAGTGAAACCTAGTGGGACGCAGGGACAATTCATCTGAAAACAGAGGGAACAAAGGTTCCTTCCGAAAATTTAAGGAGGTAAACGGCATGTCACGTATAGGAAGAATGCCTATCGCGATTCCGGCAGAAGTTACTGTCTCAATCGCAGAAAAGAACAAAGTGACTGTAAAAGGTCCGAAGGGAACTCTTGTAAAAGAGTTACCAGTTGAAATGACAATCAAAGAAGAAGATGGTCATATCCTTGTTACAAGACCAAATGATTTAAAGAAAATGAAATCACTGCACGGTCTTACAAGAACATTAGTAAATAACATGGTCGTAGGTGTTACCAGCGGTTATGAGAAAAAATTAGAAATCAATGGTGTTGGTTACAGAGCTCTGAAACAGGGTAAGAAACTGGTTCTTTCTCTTGGTTACTCCCACCCGGTAGAGATGGAAGATCCAGAAGGAATCGAATCTACCATGGAAGGCCAGAACGTCATCATCATTAAAGGTATCGATAAAGAAAAAGTTGGCCAGTACGCTGCTGAAATCAGAGATAAGAGAAGACCTGAACCATATAAGGGTAAGGGAATCAAGTATGCTGACGAAGTAATCAGACGTAAAGTTGGTAAAACTGGTAAGAAATAATTAAGGAGAGTGTAAAGATGGTTAGCAAACAGTCAAGAAGCGAAGTTCGTGTTAAAAAACACAACAGATTACGTAATCGTTTTGCAGGCACTGCAGAAAGACCACGTTTAGCTGTATTTAGAAGTAATAATCATATGTATGCTCAAATTATTGACGATACAGTTGGTAAGACTTTAGTCGCTGCTTCTACAGTGGAAAAAGATGTAAAGGCAGAATTAGAGAAAACTAACGTCGTTGATGCTGCAGCATATGTAGGTACCGTAGTTGCAAAAAGAGCTATGGAAAAAGGAATTAAAGAAGTTGTCTTTGATAGAGGCGGATTTATATATCAGGGTAAAGTTCAAGCATTAGCAGACGCAGCAAGAGAAGCTGGTCTGGAATTCTAGTAGAGAGGAGAATGACAGCGTGAAACGTACAATTATTGATGCAGGTCAATTTGAATTAAACGACAGAGTAGTTGCTATCAAACGTGTATCTAAAACCGTTAAAGGTGGACGTACCATGAGATTCTCTGCTTTAGTAGTCGTGGGCGATGGTAATGGTCATGTAGGTGCTGGTCTTGGCAAAGCTGGAGAAGTTCCAGAAGCAATCCGTAAAGGAAAAGAGGCTGCCGTTAAAAATTTGGTTACCATCCCTATGGATGATAACAACAGTATTCCTCATGATCTCACAGGTATATTTGGAAGTGCTTCTGTACTTCTTAAGAGAGCATCTGAAGGTACAGGAGTTATTGCAGGAGGTCCTGTTCGTGCGGTAGTAGAACTTGCAGGTATCAAGAACATCCGTACAAAATCCTTAGGTTCCAATAATAAAACCAATGTAGTTTTAGCTACAATCAAGGGATTAACTCAGTTAAAAACTCCTGAGGAAGTTGCAAAGCTTCGCGGAAAATCTGTTGAAGAGATTTTAGGCTAAGGAGGATATGAAAATGGCAGATAAATTAAAAATCACATTGGTGAAATCCCCGATTGGTGCAATTCCGAAGCATAAGGCAACTGTTTTAGCTTTAGGTTTAAAGAAGCTTCACAAAACAGTTGAAATGCCGAATAATGAAGCAATCAGAGGCATGATCGCTAATGTGCGTCATTTGGTAAAAGTTGAAGAGATTTAAGAGAATAGAGTAAGGAGGTGCAAACGATGGATTTATCAAATTTACAGCCTGCTTTAGGTTCCAAACACAGCGATAATTTTAGAAGAGGCCGTGGACATGGTTCAGGAAACGGAAAAACAGCAGGTAAAGGTCATAAAGGACAAAAAGCCCGTTCTGGTGCTACAAGACCAGGATTTGAAGGCGGTCAGATGCCTTTATACAGACGTATTCCGAAAAGAGGCTTTACAAACAGAAATTCAAAGGTTATTATCGGCATTAATGTAAGCGCTTTAGAAGCATTCGACAACGGTACAGTTGTAACTGTTGAGACTTTATTAGAGAGTGGAATCGTTAAGAATCCGCGTGACGGTGTTAAGATCCTTGGAAATGGAGAATTAACCAAAAAGCTTACAGTACAGGTAGATGCTTTCAGTGAAGGCGCAAAAACCAAAATTGAGGCTTTAGGTGGAACCTGCGAGGTGGTCTAATATGTTGAAAACACTCCGTAATGCATTTAAGATCAAGGACATTAGGACAAAACTGCTCTATACGTTCATGATGCTGGTGGTTACTAGAATTGGTTCTCAGTTGCCAATTCCAGGAGTTGAAACAAGCTTTTTTAAAGATTTTTTTGCTCAGCAGAATAATGATGCATTTGGATTTTTCAATGCGGTGACGGGTAATTCATTTACCAACATGTCCGTTCTTGCACTGAGCATTACCCCTTACATTACATCTTCCATTATCATGCAGCTGCTTACCATAGCGATTCCAAAGCTTGAAGAGATGCAGCAGGATGGTGAGGACGGAAGAAAAAAGATTGCAGAATACACCCGTTATGTAACAGTTGGTTTGGCATTAATCGAATCCATCGCTATGGCGATAGGATTCGGTGGCCAGGGACTGTTAAAAGAATATAATTTCATTAGTGTTATGATTGTTGTTGTTACGATGACAGCAGGAAGTGCACTTTTGATGTGGATTGGCGAACGAATTACTGAAAAAGGTGTTGGTAACGGAATATCAATTGTCCTGTTATTTAACATTATCTCCAGTTTACCGTCAGATGCGTTAACTATGTATACCAGATTTATGTCTGGAAAATCGGTAGCAGTAGCAGCAGTAGCAGCTATTATTATCGTAGCAATCGTCTCAGCAATTGTTGTATTTGTTGTGATCCTTCAGGATGGAGAGAGAAGAATCCCTGTGCAATATTCCAAAAAGATGCAGGGACGGAAGATGGTTGGAGGACAAGCAACCAACATTCCGTTAAAAGTAAATACAGCCGGTGTTATTCCGGTTATTTTCGCTTCTTCTATTATGTCAACTCCAGTTGTGGTTTCTCAGTTCTTTCAGGATAAGATTAATTATGACAGCATTGGAGGCCATATCTTAGCAGCAATGAGTTCTTCCAACTGGTTCAAGGCAGAGAAGCCAGCTTATTCAATTGGTATGTTGGTTTATGTGGCTTTGATCGTAGTGTTTGCTTATTTCTATACATCAATCACGTTTAACCCACTTGAAGTTGCAAATAATATGAAAAAATCAGGTGGATTTATTCCAGGCATCCGTCCTGGAAAGCCTACCAGTGATTATCTGAATTCCATCTTGGATTATATCGTTTTTATAGGAGCGTGCGGTTTGTCAATTGTCTGTATTATCCCGATTATGGTATCCGGTTTATTTGGTGTAAGCCGTTTGTCATTTGGAGGTACCTCTCTTATTATCATTGTCAGTGTTGTCTTAGAGACACTGAAGGCAATTGAATCACAAATGCTTGTGCGTAATTATAAAGGTTTTTTAAACGATTAGATGAGAAACCAAGGGAAACACGCTATGGCGTGTTTTCCTTGGAATTTATGCTATATAACCGAATATTTAAAAGGAGTGACTGTTGATGAAGATCATCATGTTAGGTGCCCCTGGTGCCGGAAAAGGTACCCAGGCGAAAAAAATTGCTGAAGAATATCAGATTCCGCATATATCTACCGGGGATATTTTCCGTTTTAACATAAAAAAAGGAACGGAGCTAGGCAGAAAGGCAAAGGAATATATGGATCAGGGCTTGCTGGTACCAGATGAACTGACCATTGGAATGTTAATGGACCGGATTAAGAAGGAAGACTGTAAACCGGGATATGTGTTGGATGGATTTCCTAGAAACATTCCTCAGGCGGAGAGTTTGAGAAACGCGCTCATAAAGCTGGAACAAAAAATAGACTTTGCCATTAATGTTGATGTACCGGATGAGAAAATCATCAGCAGAATGTCAGGCCGACGTGCCTGCGTTTCCTGTGGAGCTACATATCATATTGTATACAATCCAAGCAAGATACCTGGAGTGTGCGATGTGTGTGGTTCAGAACTTGTATTAAGAGACGATGATAAACCGGAAACCGTGAAAAAACGTCTATCCGTATATCACGAACAAACCCAGCCTTTGATTGAATACTATAAAAATGAAGGCGTGCTGGTAGATGTGGACGGAACACAGGAATTAAATAAAGTGTTCTCAGATATCACTGCTATATTAGGAGCTTAGTCTATGTCAGTTACGATTAAATCTGCAAGAGAGATAGAACTTATGAGAGAGGCTGGAAGAATTCTTTGTAACACTCACGAAGAATTAAAAAAAGCTTTGAAGCCGGGTATGACAACCTGGGATATTGATCATCTGGGAGAAAGCATCATAAGGAGTTACGGCTGTACGCCATCCTTCTTAAATTACAATGGCTATCCTGCCTCCATCTGTGTATCTGTCAATGATGAGGTGGTTCATGGGATTCCAGATAAAAAACGTATTTTAAGAGAAGGAGATATCGTAAGCCTGGATGCCGGTGTTATTTATAAAGGATATCACTCCGATGCAGCAAGAACTTATGGAATCGGAGAAATCACTCCTTCGGCGGGGCAACTTATAGAAGTGACAAAACAATGTTTCTTTGAAGGGATTAAATTTGCAAAATCTGGCAATCATTTAGGTGATATATCTGCAGCCATCCAAAAACATGCAGAAACCTATGGCTTCGGTGTAGTCCGCGATCTGGTCGGTCACGGGATTGGGACCCGTCTTCACGAAGATCCGGAGATTCCTAATTTCGCAACAAAAAGGCGTGGGATTAAGTTAAGGCCGGGTATGACGCTTGCCATCGAGCCAATGATCAACGAAGGTTCCCTTGAAGTTGAGTGGCTTGATGACGACTGGACCGTAGTAACGGAAGATGGTAGTCTTTCCGCTCATTATGAGAATACAGTACTGATTACAGAAGGCGAGCCCGAAATACTGAGTCTGGTTTTATAAAAGCCGATGGAAAGAGAAAAGGATGCTTAAAGCCGGAACATTTGTAAAATCAACGGCAGGACACGATAAAAATAGCTTTTTCTTCATATTATATGAAGAAGGCGAATATATATATCTGGTGGACGGAAAAATAAAACGTCTCGACTGCCCGAAGAAGAAAAAGAAAAAGCATGTAATTGCCCTTGATTGGGAGAAACAATCCCCTGGAATCAAAATCCGGGAATATAAAAAGGTCACCGATGAAGAGATCAAACAGTTTATCAGATGTTTCAAAAGAGAAAATCAGGTTGTTAGGAGGTAAGATTTATGTCAAAAGCAGATGTTATTGAAATTGAAGGGGTCGTTGTGGAGAAGCTCCCCAATGCTATGTTCCAGGTTGAATTAGAAAATGGTCATCAGGTGTTGGCACATATAAGCGGAAAGCTTCGCTTACACTACATTCGTATTTTACCAGGCGATAAAGTTACGATCGAGATGTCACCTTATGATTTAACAAAGGGAAGAATCATCTGGAGAGATAAATAAGAGCTTCGAATTGTAGAAGTCTCTTTTTTCAGAGTGCGACACACCAGGGCAAAGGGTTAATAAATATATGGGTAAAATCGCTTGCATTATATTATAATCAGTGTTATAATGCTATAGCGACTTTGTTGAAATACTGGGTGTATTATGTCCATAGGGACAGCACTGGTTTTAAGATAAAACACACTGCGGGTATACTCAGAAAGCTCTTTGCAGAAAGAGACTTCATCGTCACCAAAATAGTGAGGTTTTTCACTAGGTGCCGGGGAGGGCTTTTGCACAAGAACGTCTGTCTAACAGGCATTTTGTGCTTATGAGAAAGAGCGCATAAAGGAAAGGAGAATTGCTGTGAAGGTTAGATCATCAGTCAAACCGATTTGCGAAAAATGCAAAATCATTAAAAGAAAAGGCAGTATCAGAGTAATCTGTGAAAATCCTAAGCATAAGCAGAGACAAGGTTAAAAAAAATAATGGAGGTGTACTACACACATGGCTCGTATTTCAGGTGTTGATTTACCAAGAGAAAAACGTGTTGAGATCGGTTTAACTTATATCTACGGTATTGGTAGAACTAGTTCTAATCGCATTCTTACAAAAGCTGGCGTAAATCCTGACACTCGTGTCAAGGACTTAACAGACGATGAAGTAAAAAGAATTTTAGAAGTTATTACAGAATCTCAGACTGTAGAAGGTGATTTACGTAGAGAAATCGCTATGAACATCAAGAGATTACAGGAGATCGGTTGCTACCGTGGAATCCGTCATAGAAAGAGTCTTCCGGTTCGTGGTCAGAAAACTAAAACCAATGCAAGAACACGTAAGGGTCCTAGAAAGACTGTAGCAAACAAGAAGAAATAGGGATTCGCATTGAACACTTAACGAGGTTTACCGAGTTTAGTGAGAAAGCGGATACCCTGAACAAAGTGAAGAGCATCTTCACAACTAACAACACAGAATCACGTTACATGTTTTAAAAACAGGAATAACAGGATTCGAATATTCGTACCTTGTCAATATTGCAGGGCGGAGCAAGTAAAAAGAAAGTAGGTTAGTTTAAAATGGCTAAGAAAATGTCCACTACTAAAAAAGTGACAAAAAAGCGCGTAAAGAAAAACGTTGAACGCGGACAAGCACATATCCAGTCATCTTTTAATAACACAATCGTGACATTAACGGATACACAGGGAAATGCATTATCCTGGGCAAGTGCTGGTGGTCTGGGATTTAGAGGTTCAAGGAAATCTACTCCATATGCAGCTCAGATGGCGGCAGAAACTGCTACTAAGGCAGCTCTTGTACATGGTTTAAAATCAGTAGACGTTATGGTTAAAGGTCCTGGTTCAGGCCGTGAAGCAGCTATTCGCGCACTTCAGGCATGCGGATTAGAAGTAACCAGTATTAAGGATGTAACACCAGTTCCACATAACGGTTGTCGTCCACCAAAGCGTAGAAGAGTCTAATTAGGAGGTAATTACAGTGGCAGTTGATAGAGTTCCTGTTCTTAAAAGATGTAGATCCCTTGGTCTTGATCCGATCTATTTAGGAATAGATAAAAAATCAAAGAGAGAAATAAAAAGATCCAACAGAAAGATGAGTGAATATGGTCTTCAGTTAAGAGAAAAGCAGAAGGCAAAGTTCATCTATGGTGTACTTGAGAAACCATTCCGTAACTACTATGCAAAAGCTGAAAAGATGAAGGGACTTGTAGGTGAAAACCTGATGATCCTTCTGGAGAGAAGACTTGACAATGTAGTATTCCGTATGGGATTTGGAAGAACAAGAAGAGAAACCAGACAGATTGTTGATCATAAGAGCATCCTTGTAAATGGTAAATGCGTAAACATTCCTTCCTACCTTGTTAAAGCAGGTGATGTAATTGAAGTGAAAGAAAAATGCAAAACCAATGCAAGATTTAAGGGTGTTCAGGAAGCTTCTGCTGGGCGTATGGTTCCAGCATGGCAAGATGTTGACCTTGAGAATTTACGTGGTACTGTTAAAGAGTTACCAACAAGAGATGAGATTGACGTTCCAGTGAATGAAATGCTTATCGTCGAGTTGTACTCCAAATAATTGAAAGTCTGTTGATAGAAGCCGGCTTTCGCCCGGGAGTATTTTGCTTCCGGGCAAGGTTTGAGTATAAGAGCCTCGATACAATACACCCAAAAGGAGGGGCTATTAGTGTTCGATTTTGAAAAACCAAACATTGAGATTGCTGAAATCTCAGAAGACAAAAAATATGGCAAATTTGTAGTTGAACCGCTTGAAAGAGGTTATGGAACGACTTTGGGTAATTCCTTGAGAAGAATCATGCTTTCTTCCTTACCGGGCGCTGCAGTCAGTCAGGTAAAAATCGACGGCGTTTTGCATGAATTTAGTTCGATTCCGGGAGTTAAGGAAGACGTGACTGAAATCATTATGAACATCAAGAGCTTATCTATTAAGAATAACAGCGATACCAATGAAGCAAAAGTTGCATACATCGAGTTTGAAGGCGAAGGTGTGGTAACAGCTGCGGATATCCAGGCAGATCCTGATATTGAGATCACGAACCCGGATCAGGTACTCGCTACGCTTAGTGGCGGCACAGACAGTAAGTTTTATATGGAGCTTACCATTACCAAAGGTCGTGGCTACGTAAGTGCAGACAAGAATAAAAGTGAAGATTTACCGATTGGCGTGATTGCCGTTGATTCTATTTATACACCAGTAGAACGCGTCAACATGGCGGTAGAAAACACCCGAGTAGGTCAGGTTACCGATTATGATAAGCTGACATTAGATGTATTTACAAACGGAACCTTGGCGCCGGATGAGGCAGTTAGCCTTGCCGCAAAAGTGTTAAGTGAACATTTGAATCTCTTCATTGATCTATCAGAGAATGCCAAAACTGCAGAAGTTATGGTAGAAAAAGAAGACAATGAAAAAGAAAAGGTTCTGGAGATGAATATTGATGAATTGGAGCTTTCTGTCCGTTCCTATAATTGTCTCAAGAGAGCTGGCATCAATACTGTGGAAGAACTGTGTAACAGAACGTCCGAAGATATGATGAAGGTTCGTAACCTTGGCCGCAAGTCTTTAGAAGAAGTGTTGGCAAAATTAAAAGAGTTAGGCTTACAGCTTAACCCAAGCGATGATTCTAATGCTTAATTGGAATGCTTGAATTATGACACTTGCGTCTGGATGTTGACGTCAAGTGTTCAATGCAATGAGATTAAGCGCGGGTACAGTAAGACCGAAGAAGCATGTATCCGTGTTCCGCAAATGGAGGAATATGAAAATGGCAGGATATAGAAAACTTGGAAGAACTTCCAGTCAGAGAAAAGCATTAATTAGAAGCCAGGTAACTGCATTGATTTACAATGGCAAAATCGTGACAACGGAAGCAAGGGCAAAAGAAATTCGCAAAGTTGCGGAAGGTCTGATTGCTTTAGCAGTAAAAGAGAAGGATAACTTCGAAACTGTAAAGGTTACAGCTAAAGTTGCTCGAAAAGATAAAGAAGGCAAGAGAGTCAAAGAAGTTGTAAACGGTAAGAAGGTTACTGTTTATGATGAAGTGGAAAAGGAAATCAAGAAAGATCTTCCTTCTAGACTTCATGCAAGAAGACAGATGTTAAAGGTTCTTTACGATGTAACCGAGGTTCCAACTGAGGCTGCAGGAAGAAAGAAAAATACAAAATCTGTTGATTTGCCAAAGAAGCTTTTTGATGATGTAGCACCAAAATACGTTTCCCGTAATGGCGGTTATACTCGTATCGTTAAGATCGGACTTCGTAAAGGTGATGCAGCAATGGAAGTTGTTCTTGAGCTTGTATAATAAATAATCATAAGACCCGATATAGAAGATAATTCTATACCGGGTCTTTTCCTGTGATCGTATTCTTTCGATTATTAAGGTTTGAAAGAATAAAGAAAGAATATCGTAAGTTGACGATTAATTAGAAATCGGTCTATAATGGTATCAATAGAATAAAATTCCTATTCTGTTAATTTGCGCAAAATTAGAAAATGGGAGGTAATTAGAATGAAGATTTTGAAGAGGTTGGTGGCTGTCGCCTCTGTAGTTAGTATGCTAGGATTCACGTTACCAATACTATCTTTAGCAGCTACTACCAAAACCATATCATCGGTGACCATTAACGTAGGTCTTGAAGATATTACTACAGGAGAAACATTGCCGTCAGAGAATTCTTTTGATTTAAAGAATAGTGGAGGAAATTACGTTTACAGTAATAATAGTAGATATGAAGTGAGCGATCTTGACTGGATCACTTCTGACAGCAGAGAGATGAAGATTGGATCGGAACCTAAGATGAAGGTAACTCTTAGGGCGACAGATCCTGATGAATATGCGTTTAAAGGTGGATATCGTTCTAGCAATGTATCCATTAAGGGGGGAGATTATGTATCTTCGAACCGTTCCGGGACAGATACTTTGTATATTACTTTTACATTTAAGCCAGTAAAGGGTACCTATGAATCACCCGAGGAAGCTGAGTGGAAGGATTCTGGATTTGGGAATGCTAGATGGAGTGCTCCTGAGTATGGTTCGAAGGCTTATGATGTGTATTTATATCGTGGGAATACAATTATTAAAAAATTGGAGAAGTTAAAGGCGAATTCTTATAATTTTTATCCTTATATGACGAAGGAAGGGACTTATAGTTTTAAAGTTCGCACAGTCGCCTATACGGAGAAAGAAAATAAGTTTGGGAAGAAAAGTGATTGGACCGAATCAGATGAGGTGTATTTACCCAAGGAAAAAGTATCGGATGGTCGTGGACAAAATAACGATGTGATTGTGACGAGCAACGATGTTGGCTGGATTAAAAGTGGAAATACTTGGTATTATCGATACCCAGATGGGAGTTATTTAAAAAATAACTGGTCTCAAATCAATGGAAGGTGGTATCTCTTTGACACAAATGGTGCGATGCTAAGTGGTTGGCAGCAGAAGAATAACGTGTGGTATTATCTAAATGGTGATGGAACAATGGTAACTGGTTGGATTAAATCTAACAACAAATGGTATTATATGAACCAATCTTCATCCACTGGAATTGAGGGAGCCATGAGTATTGGCTGGATTCATTATAATAATAAGTGGTATCATGCAGACACCAGCGGGGGCATGGAAGAAGGCTGGAAGCAGGTAAACAGTAATTGGTACTATTTCTATCCGGGAGATGGTTCCATGGCAGTGAATGCAACCATCAGCGGATTCCGGATCGATGCCAATGGGGTATGGCACAAGTAGAATGAAAAGGAGCTGCAATCTATGAGATGGATGAAAGGAAAAGGAATATGGTTGTTTTTCCTCTGTACAGGGATATTGCTTGCGACAGCGATGTCGTCTTTGGCTTCAGTAGATTTAAAGATTCGTTTGGAAAATGGAAGAAGAAGCGACTGGACAGATGGAATTCAGACACCAACGGTTACTGTTAATTACTCAGAAGAAAACCCGGATTGGAACAAGCCCGAAGATGAATGGAAACCTGGGAAAAAGATTACAGGTTCCATACGAGTTTCTGGGAACTATCAAACATCTGACTGTACTGTTTATGGTGGAAAACTGATATCAGTAAGGGCAGAAAACGGAGAAACAGTCATTCGTTTTTCATATATTCCGGTTGCGAAACTGGAATGTCCAGAAAGGGCAGGCTGGAGTGACAATACGAAGACAAAGGCATCCTGGAAAAAGGTTCCTTTTGCATCGCGCTATCAGGTAGTTCTTTATAAAGAGGGTGGAATATGGCTAAAGAGCCTGACGACTTCTTCTACATCGGTAGATCTGATGGAATATCTGGATGATGGAAATAAATATTATTATACCGTAAAGGCTATAGTAAAAAATTCTTCTGAAGATGATTATTTAAAAGAAGGCGACACAATGACTTCTGACGATTCCGTTGTTCAAGAAATTGGTGACAATAAGGGGATCTGGATAAATAATGAAAAAGGAAAAAGATATCGGGCTGAAGACGGGGAATATGTCAAAAACAGTTGGAAGATGATAACTGGAGATTGGTACTATTTTGATCAAGATGGGTATGCAGTTACCGGCTGGCTTGAACTTTTAGATAAGTGGTATTACATGGGCAATGATTCTAAACTAAAAAAAGATTGGCAGCAGATCGGAGAAACCTGGTACTATTTTAATACGGACGGTGATATGGCAACTGGTTGGATCCAACCTCAGCCTGGCAAATGGTATTATCTGAATGCGGATGGAAGTATGGCGACAAATACCACGGTTGAAGGAATATACAAGCTAAATAGCAATGGATTATGGGAATCATAATATATAAGTGAAAGTATCCGGATGGTTAGCAATGACCAAGCGGATACTTTTTTTGGGGAAAGCACGTCAGCGTTAGAATTGATTTGACAATCTCTTTCCTTTCCGGAGGAGGTACACTTTGGTGTACAAGGTATGTATTACCATGGTAAAAATTGGCTGAATCATAAAACATTTCTGTCCATGCTTGACTGTTTGAAGATATTAAACTAAAATTATGAGACATACGAATGTTTAAATTCAATGGAAGAAAGGTTTGCGATGGGTATAATAAAAACGTCGAAGCTGATTTATGATTATATCAGAAGAGATGAGGAACAGAATATTGAAGAAATTAAGCGTGCGATTGATGATGTCAGTCTGGAAATAGAGAAAGGACAATTTGTGGCAGTCCTTGGTCACAATGGTTCGGGAAAATCTACTTTTGCAAAGCATCTGGATGCCATACTTTTACCAACCGAAGGAACGGTATGGATTCAGGGCATGGATACCTCCATAGAAGAGAATATATGGGAAGTTCGTAAAAAATCTGGAATGGTTTTCCAGAATCCCGACAACCAGATCATCGGCAATATTGTAGAAGAGGACGTAGGGTTTGGACCTGAAAACCTTGGTGTGCCTACCGATGAGATATGGAGACGGGTGGATGAGAGTCTTGAAGCAGTTGGGATGGCGGCTTATCGTCAAAAATCTCCAAATAGATTATCTGGAGGACAGAAACAGAGAGTGGCCATCGCTGGAGTAATGGCAATGAGACCTCAATGTATTATTCTTGATGAGCCAACGGCCATGCTTGATCCCAACGGGCGGAAGGAAGTAGTAAGAACGGTTCGTGAATTGAATAGGAAAGAAAAAATAACGGTAATTCTAATCACTCACTACATGGAAGAAGTCACGGGGGCAGATAGAGTAATCGTTATGGACGCAGGTAAAGTGGTGATGGATGGAACACCGAAAGAGATATTTACCCGTGTGGAGGAATTAAAATCTTATCGTCTGGACGTACCACAGGTGACAGAGCTTGCTTATGAGTTAAAAAAAGGGGGCGTAGAGTTACCGGATGGGATCCTGACCCTAGAGGAATTAATGAAGTATCTTCTGCCCGAATTTGCAAAGCATGATCCCAATGTGAAAGGTATGACTGGAGGAAACTATGGCAATTAAAATAGAACACTTAAGTTACATTTATGGACAGGGAACTGCTTTTGAACAACATGCCATAAAAGATGTTAATCTAGAGATTAAAAATGGAGAGTTTATTGGATTGATCGGGCATACAGGCTCCGGGAAATCCACGCTGATCCAGCATCTAAACGGATTGATTCGTGCAACAGGGGGATCAATTCAATACAATGGGACAAACATATACAATGAGGGATATGATCTGCGTGGATTAAGAAGTCACGTTGGACTGGTGTTTCAGTATCCGGAGCATCAGCTTTTTGAAGTAGATGTTCTTACTGATGTCTGTTTCGGTCCCAAAAATCAAGGACTATCCAAAGAGGAAACGATAAATCGAGCAAAAGAAGCACTTGCTATGGTGGGACTTGATGAAAGTTATTATAAACGTTCTCCTTTTGAATTATCAGGAGGTCAGAAACGTAGAGTGGCAATTGCAGGAGTCCTTGCAATGAATCCGGATGTCTTAATTCTGGACGAGCCTACAGCGGGTCTGGATCCCAAAGGAAGAGATGAGATATTGGATCAGATTGAGCGCCTGCATAAAGAAAGAAACATGACGGTACTTCTTGTATCTCACAGCATGGAGGATGTCGCAAGATATGTAGACCGGATTCTTGTTATGAATCAGGGAGAAAAAGTATTTGACGGTACACCGAAAGATGTATTTATACACTATAAGGAGTTGGAAGACATGGGTCTAGCGGCGCCTCAGATCACCTATGTGGTCCATACGCTCAGAAGCCATGGAATTCCCATAGATGACACGATTACAACGATAGATGAGGCCAGAGACGAGATTTTACGGCTTCTGGGAAAATAGGCAGGGAGATAGCATGTTAAAAGATATTACATTAGGACAGTATTATCCGGTGAATTCTGTTTTGCACAGACTGGACCCCAGGACAAAGCTGTTTGGGACAATGATTTTTATTATTTCTCTATTTATTGCAAATGATATATGGGGTTATTTGATCGCGACTGGTTTTCTTGTTGGTGCCATTGCTCTTAGCCAGGTACCAGTTCGGTTTATGGTTCGTGGTTTAAAAGCAATTGTATTTCTTTTACTTATCAGCATTAGTTTTAATCTATTCCTCACGCCTGGTGAGGCAATCGTTTCATTTGGCTTTTTAAAGCTGACCAAAGAAGGCATTAAAGTAGCTGGATTTATGGGAATCAGGCTGATTTATCTAGTGGTGGGATCTACCATTATGACACTGACAACGACTCCAAATCAGTTGACAGATGGGTTAGAAAAAAGTTTGGGTATGTTCAATAAAGTAGGTGTACCTGTGCATGAAGTATCGATGATGATGTCCATTGCGCTCCGGTTTATTCCGATCTTAGTGGAGGAAACGGATAAGATTATGAAGGCCCAAATGGCAAGAGGTGCTAACTTTGAAACAGGAAATCTAATTCAGAAAGCTAAAAATATGATCCCTCTTCTGGTTCCCCTGTTTATATCTGCATTTCGTCGGGCAACGGATCTTGCCATGGCGATGGAGGCCAGATGCTACCGGGGGGGAGAAGGAAGAACGAAGATGAAGCCTCTCCGATATAGAAAACAGGACTGTATCACCTATCTAGTGTATATTGTATACCTAGGTGTAATCACAGTACTTCGCTTTATTTGATAATGAATTCTTACGATACGAAGGATATGAGGAGGATATATGAAACGGGTTAAGATGATCGTGGCCTACGACGGGACCAATTACTGCGGATGGCAGATTCAGAAAAATGGGATTACCATCGAGGAGGTATTGAATCAGGCTCTGACGAAATTGTTAAATGAGCCGATCATCATAATCGGTGCAAGCAGGACGGATTCTGGAGTTCACGCCATGGGGAATGTAGCAGTGTTTGATACGGAGAACCGCATGCCAGCGGATAAAATGTGTTTTGCATTGAATCATAGACTTCCAGACGATGTACGGGTTCTTCATTCAGAAGAGGTGCCTCTTGATTTTCATCCAAGAAAACAAAACTGTGTAAAAACATATGAGTACCAGATTTTAAATAGGAAGATAGAAGTACCCATTAGACGCCTCTATAGCCATTTTTGCTATAATCCCCTTGATGTAGAATTGATGCAGGCAGGTGCCAGGTTCCTGGTGGGTGAACATGATTTTAAGAGCTTTTGTACCGATCGTGGACAGACAGTGAATACAGTAAGGAAGATTTACAGTCTGGATGTTACAAGGGACGGGGACTTGGTGACAATCCGCATTCAGGGAAGTGGATTTTTATATAATATGGTTCGTATCATAGCAGGGACCTTGATGATGGTGGGAATGGCAGGATATCCACCGGAACATGTGGAAGAGATTCTTTCTGCAAGAAATCGGAATGCAGCGGGACCTAAGGCAGCGGCAAAGGGGCTTACCCTTATCAGTCTTGACTATGAAACGGAAATGCCAAGTGAGATAAAAGGGGAGAATAAGTATTGGAGCTATACCCTTTTTCAAGATCAAATTCCCACAGAAGGAAAGGCATGGCTTCGGATACATCGATGCCTTAATGAAGAATTCGAACGTCTTGTAATTCGTGTGGTTCATCAGGCAGTCCGGAATGGAGCAAAAACTGTTTTTGTAAAGGATGAAGAAGTTGAGGGCAGGCTTATTTTTGGAAAGTCATATGGTTTTTACAAGTTTCAAAAGGCAACGGAGAATTCTGGTTGGGCAGTGACAGAAAATACTTGTTTTGACCCTGATTTTATGGGGAAAAAGGTTGACACAACCGGATGAATGTTATATAATGTATAACTGTGACGTTAGACGAAAATGTTCATCCAATGCCCCGGAGTGAGCATTTTGCAATATAGTTATGCTTAATAACACCATAAATAACAGGAGGATGTCCAATGAAGACTTTTATGGCTAGTCCAGCAACAATTGAGAGAAAATGGTATGTAGTTGATGCTACAGGATATACATTAGGACGCTTAGGTTCAGAAATAGCTAAAGTATTAAGAGGTAAGAACAAACCAACTTATACACCACATATGGATTGTGGCGATAACGTGATTATTGTCAATGCGGACAAGATCAAAGTTACAGGTAAAAAGATGGATCAGAAGATCTATTATAATCACTCTGAGTATGTTGGCGGTATGAAAGAAACTACTTTAAAAGAGATGATGGCGAAAAAGCCAGAAAAAGTTATGGAATTAGCAGTTAAGGGTATGCTTCCAAAAGGACCTTTAGGAAGAAGCATGATAACAAAACTTCATGTTTATGCTGGTGCAGATCATAATCACGCTGCTCAGAAACCAGAAGTTTTAGAAATCAAATTTTAATTAGAGGTGCTGAAAGGAGGAAGTTATCATGGCTAGTGTAAAATTTTACGGAACAGGTAGAAGAAAAAAGTCAATTGCTAGAGTATATTTAGTACCAGGTACAGGTAAAGTCACTATCAACAAGAGAGATATTGACCAGTACTTAGGTCTTGAAACATTAAAGGTGATCGTTCGTCAGCCACTTGTTGCTACAGAGACAGTTGATAAGTTTGACGTATTAGTTACCGTTCGTGGCGGTGGATTTACCGGACAGGCTGGTGCAATCAGACACGGTATCGCAAGAGCGTTACTTCAGGCTGATATTGAATATCGTCCAATTCTTAAAAAAGCTGGTTATTTAACCAGAGATCCAAGAATGAAAGAAAGAAAGAAGTACGGCTTAAAAGCAGCTCGTCGTGCTCCACAGTTCTCAAAGAGATAATAATTGCATATTTAATAAAAATGCAACAACCCCGAAAATGCTTATACTTTCGGGGTTTCTTTTATTGTTACAACTTATTAAAGCAATGGGAAACAAAGGGGGAAATTATACATAGAGAACGCACATAGAACAAGTAGAGAACATCAAATTAATTCTTTTGTTATACTGGTTTTTAAAAGGAGGCGTATTCAGTATGATCCACTTGATGTCGTTGACGAGATAATTTATAAAAAGTTAAAAAACGTATAAATTATTGTAAATCACATTATAAAGGATTAAAATCAGAAGTAGAATGAAAATACGTTTTATTGGAGGTGTAAAATTGAGAACAGAACAGGAAATGTATGATACTGTCAATAGTTTTGCGCAAATTAAATTTCAACTTAACCGCCTTGATCATCTAGTACCGGTCCGCTCAGGTAAAGTCAAGAGTGCTTGCACTTGTCTTGCTCTTGACCTTACCTGGGCAGACTGGTACCGTACTTCAGGGCGGTAAGACTGTTTTTCGTTTGGTTCCGGTAAGTTAGCCGGCTATG
>NZ_RJLQ01000012.1 GCF_003833015.1 Clostridium sp. E02 | reverse complement strand
GTTCAATCCACGGTCAAAATCAACTAACTAGCTAATTTATTTCCCGTTTTTACTTGTTGTTTGGTTCGTATACAATTACTTGTATTCGTTCTGAATTTCTCATTCAAAGTCATCAAACATGACTTTTTATTAGAATTTTCAGGGTTTTACATACTGTTCAATCTTCTGTTTTCAAAGTGCTTTTTTTACTTTGTTGCTTCAGCAGCAACTCTCATATATTACCAAATTCAGTCTTTTTTGTCAACTGTTTTTTTTGTCTTTTTCAAAACTTTTTCATCGTATCCCAATGTGTTTTTTCGAAAGATGTTTGTTGCCGTTTTCAGCAACGTGTTATATCATACCAAAGCATATTGCAATTGTCAACACTTTTTTTGCTATTTTTTTCGTTTTTTATTTTGTTGCTATCATAGTGATAATTCCCTTATAAAATGGAACTTATGTATTATATTATGACTGTAGTTTGTCGATATAACGTTGTGGTACATTATTAATATAGAAGGGGGTGTGCTTCTTATGTATGGTTTGAACGCTTCAACACCTTCTGGAAACACAACACTCAGTCCATTCACCATGATGAATAACGTCATAAACTTTAGGAGAGCTTATCAATTGCAGCCAATCATTCCTATCACATTTCCTGTATTCATTAAGAAGACATCATAGCAGCTATATAAATCAATCCATTACCTGTAATAAGCAGGGGAGTCAGTTAATCCATAATGTTAGGGGAGAATACCATGAAAGAGAAAAACAGAAAAGGGTTCTTAGGACTTTTTCAAAATGTTAAACATTTCAAAGATTCATTAAAAAATGTGCCATCAGCAGATGATACCAATGAATTGACAGAAAATCAGAAACCAGAAGCAAAAGTGAATACCCCTCCATCAAAACCGGAAGACACAGAGTCGCTTAAACCAGACACAAATCATGAACAGGCAACCCCTCCACCTTCTCTTATATGGGAATCCTGCAACAATGATCCACTTCTTGTAAGAGTGGACGAAGAATTATTAGAAATTGAGTACAAACAGTTTGGAAGTAAAATGAAATCTCTTTCAAACGCAATGAAATCCACAGCAGCATCAACCAAGGCAGGAGAAACTGAACCAGATCAAGGGGAACTAGATCAAGAAGAACCACATCAAGAGCAAGAGCCCGATCCTATAGCAGCACAACCACATCTTTACCTGTCGAATGATCAGATGGCGGCCTGGATTTACGTAATTCCTCCCATTAATAATGGTGCGGATATTAAAGAGGAAGATTTGAAAGCATTATTAGCTCAAGAGCACATAACAGTCGGTATCATGGAAGATGAGCTAAAATCAATTGTTGAAAACAAAACGTATGAAAAGGTAGTCCTGATCGCCAAAGGGATTCTGGCACGGAACGGAATTGATGGAACAATCAAAGATAATTTCAAACGAATTGTCAATCTTGAATTCGAAGAAGACGAAAATGGTTCTGTGGATTATAAACATCTAAATAACATCCAATCCGTTAAAGAGGGCGAAGTAATCAGCGAAATCAGCACTTCCATACCTGGAGAAGACGGTAAAACTGTAACTGGGAAATCCTATCCCTGTGATATTAAGGGAACGAATGTCCCAGTCCCCTCTGGTCGAAACACTACGCTTACTGAGGACAGAACTCTTCTTCTTTCACAGAAAACTGGTCACGTCACCTTTGCAAACGGTAAGTTTCAGGTAGATCCAATTCTAAAAATCAATGGAAATGTAGATAATAATACGGGTAATCTAGACTATGACGGAGATATTTTAATTGCAGGTGATGTTAGAAATGGTTTCTCTGTAAAAGCAACCGGAAGCATTGATATTCGTGGTTCCGTAGAAGGAGCTGAAATTTCAGCACAAGGACCTATTGTTATCGCCAGTGGAGTCTCTGGAAATGGGAAGGGATCGCTTTATTCCGATGCCTATATAAAATGTAGGTATTTAGAGCACTGCAGTGTAACTGCAAAAGGTAATGTATACGCGGAAAGTATCATTAACTCAAAGGTAAAAAGCAGTGAAGATATCATTGTCACAGCTGGAATTGGAGTGATTATAGGCGGTTCCCTTCTTGCAACCAACAATATAAGTGCTAAAATGATTGGTTCTAAAGTACGCCGGCTGGTGACTGAACTTATTATAGCTAATATACCAAAAGACGTAGAGGAGTCCACACGACTTACTCGTGAACTCGAACAACTTCAACACAATTTAGAAGAAATACGAAAGAATATTACTTATCTGGAGACAGTACAACGGCAAGACAAGCAGCAATTACTGGAAAATTTAAAACAGGCTTCCGATATCCTAGCAATCCGGGAGAATGAAATCAATGACCGTCTCACCGTAATCAATGAAAAAGACATGGAACAGACTGGAATAATCCAGAGCCAGCAATTGTTGCCTGTCGTTCGAATTCGTATCGGTTCATCCAGCCTCATGATCCAAGAGGAGCATTCCAGCTGCACTATATACAAAAATAGTGAAGGCGATATAATAATTGGTAGTAAGTAGTTTTAATGGGAGGGATATTATTATGAAAAAGAAGATTATGATTGTTGATGATTCCATATTAATCAGAAAAGAAATAGAACAATTACTAGAAGGAACTGAATACCAGGTAATCTGTCAGTGCAAAAAAGGTGAGGAGGCGCTGGTAAGCTATGAAATTGAAAAGCCTGATCTTGTAACTATGGATATTATAATGCCAGGTATCAATGGTATTGAAACATCCAAACAATTGCTGAATCGTCACCCAGAGGCTGGCATCATTATCATCAGCTCTCTTGCCTACGACAAAACATTGCAGATGGTGGCGGACTTGAATCCTTCTATCCCAGTTGTTTTTAAACCAATTGAAACATCACATTTTATAGAAGCTTTGTCAAAGGTAAGCAAAACACTTCAAACAAACAAGAATTGATTTTATAAACATAAAAAGCCTTATGACAGCTGTTATGCTTGTCATAAGGCTTTTATGATCAAATGATTTTATTCTTGTCGCTAAAATCCATAGGATTTGAAAGCTGGTGGGAAGCAGTCTGCATACGCAGCTTCATCAGCTCAACTAGATAGAGATAGTCTTCTTTTTTTGTACCGATTTCAGAAGACTCACCACTCCCACTCGTGCCCGTCAGATTGTATATGGCATGAATGGCATTTTGTATATCATAACTACCATATGTGTTCTGATATGTGTTCTGATATGTATTCAGCATACCGTACATATTACCAGTCATGCCGTCATCATAAGTACCCTCTTCACTCCCCATATCTTTCATAATCTTTTTTACATATTCCTGGGTCTCTTTAAAAGGTGGAACCCCTCCATACTTTCGTACGTTATTGCTTCCAGCATTATAGGCCGCCAATGTCAGTTTTACATCTCCGTTATAACGCTCCAGATTTTCTTTTAGATATTTTGCACCGCCCATAATATTGCTCCGTGCATCGTAGGGATCCGAAACCCCTAACGCTCTCGCCGTTGCAGGCATTAGCTGCATTATGCCTGCAGCTCCCTTTGGTGATGTAGCTGAAGCATTAAAATTAGACTCTGCTTTTGCTACCGCTTTCAGCAATTTTGTAGAAACCCCATATTTTTTAGAAGCTTCTTGAAACATTGACTCCATATTAGACGGAACATTCAGAGCCGATTGAAATGTTCGTTTAAAACTACCTTTTACTTCATTCGCAGCTTTGTATCCCTTCTCCACTATGCCTGATTTAGCAAGTGCAGATAGTCGTAACTGGTCTATCGTCACCACTTTTTGCTCCTCCTAGTACTTATTTTAAGTTAAGTGCTACTTCGTAAACCATCTTCCAGTTTCATCCACCCAAAATCCGTCTATATTGGTATTACTAGCCATACTTCCATCTTTATAAAAGTAATACCAAACGTTTGGTTGTACCTGTACCCACCCGGTCAGCATCTCCCCACCAGCAGGATTTAAATAATACCATTTTTCATTTATAAACCGCCATCCGGTAAGCAATCTACCATCGGCTGGATTTAAATAATACCATCTTTGGCCAGATAACAACCAGCCAGTTTGACAAATCCCGCTGCCATCAAAATAATACCAATCATTTAATATCTGTTTCCAACTATTTCTCGGTAATCCCCCATCTTCCTGAAGGTAGGTATTGCCCTTCCACTTCCCGGCCGTGTCTCCTTCATATTCCATAAATATATCTTCAGAAGTAACATATTCCCCTTCTTTCAAATATTTTCTGTCACTAGAAGTATTTCCCACCGCACGGACTTCGTAATAATAAATCGCATCTTTCTTCATATACTCGGAAAGATCTACTACGTTAGTTCCCACACGAATTCTCTTTATTAATTTATCATCCGCATAAAGTGCCACTTGATAACCGGTTGCGAATTCTACCTTGTCCCAAACTGCCTTTGTTTTTCTGCTGTCACTCCACCCCGCTCGTGCAGTGGTACCCAACCGTACAACTGGAGTATAATCTACCTTAATCTCCAACGTATGATTATCCGTCGCTTTCGCTGATACAAAATTACCACCCGTGATTTTACACTTAGAACGATTATATGCATCCGCAAAAATCATAGTATCAGAGGTTAAATATACACTCACACGTTCTGGCTTAGCTGCTTTCCATTTACTAACATCATGCTTCCAAAGTGTGTCCTGTACCGTAACTCCTGAAACGGAGGTAGAAACTTCAGGTATAAGAATTTCCTGATCCCCATACTTACTATCGAATTTTAAATTCACACTTCGAATAACAATCGATTCGTCCGCTAATGTTTTAACAGGAAGTACGAATGTAAATCCCATTATGAGTGCAGCTAAGAACAAACCCATCTTCTTCGTCTTTTCCGTCCTCATCATTATTCCCATACTCCATCCTGATTTATTATATATCCATCAATGGCTGCATTCACAACCATGGTTCCATCCTGATTAAAATATCTCCAATATCCATCAAATTTTTGCCAGCCAGTCATCATAATCCCCTCCTGGTTGGTGTAATAGGTCTGTCCATCTCTGGTGATCAAACCTTTTAGCATAACACCTTCCACACCATTGGTTACGGTATTTAAATAATACCATCTCCCTGCCTGATTCAACCAGCCCGTTTGCATAGCACCTTTGTTGTTAAAAAAGAAAGAATGCCCATCAATCACCTGCCAACCAGTGGCTGCTGCCCCATACGGGGCTTCATGTCCCTGATCGGGATAAAAATAGTACCAGGTATTATCTATCTTATTCCAGCCAGTTACCATCGCACCATTTGCTGCCATATAATAAATGTCCCTGTCAGTAAGAAACCAGCCAGTTACCATCTTACCCGTCTGATCAAATCTGTAATAGACATCATCAAGAACCAGCCATGAATTTGCCTGAACCGTTCCGTCTGCATACTGATATTGCCATAAACCTGACTGTTCCAACCAACCTGTTTTCGTACTGTTTGCCACCCCGTCTACAGTATCAGAACTTTTCCCCGTTCCATCAGAAACATCTCTTGCACGAATAACAAGTTCATCGGATTCTACCCAGCCACTCTTTTTCCCATTCTTTAATTCATCTTGTTTAAACGGCACAGATCGGATTTTAAAGGAATAGGTCCCTTCCTCTGTCATATAAGGGTAAAAATTGAAGGTGGTTGCCTTTACTTGCTCTTTTTTTACTATCGCTTTCTTCCCCCGATAAAGCCAAACATCATATGCTCCGGATGTGTTATCTCCTTTTGACCATACAGCGTGGCCTAGTCTGGTATCCTTCCAGCCCACATCCTCTGGCTCCGCATACAGTCCTTTCATCGGTTTGGTTCTAAGCGTCACCACAAGATCACTCCCACTTCTCTTGGCACTGACATAAGAGCCCCCGTTTATTTTTATCTTAGTCGCTTCGTAAGAAGATTTAAAATAAGCATCATATTCATCGGAGGGGGAAAGAGTGACACTCATCCTTGGTTCTTCCCCTATGGTCATATCTTTTGAAGCGGATGTAATCCACTTGGCTTCCCTTACGGTATACCTTTTGTCTCCAGAAGATATGTAACAGTCTCCATCCTTTTGATCAATCTTGATATCTGGTAGCCGATCACCTGCTTCAATCTTCATTCCAACTTTTATGCTGATTGAACTTATTGTTTCGGTTGCCAGCACTCTTTCTGGAGTCAGATATAGGCAAAGCACTGACAAAATACACAAGATCAAAGCTTTCTTTTGTTGTTTCATGCTATCGCTCCTTTTCTTTAAACTAAATAAACCAAACAGCCTATTAATAGGTTGTCGACATTCCCGGAGCGGAAAATAAGGATTTATTGTACTTTTCTGTTTTTCAACTGTTCCTGAAATGTAAACTTCCTCACAAGAGATTCCTGAAAAGAGGTCTGATCGAAAAAGCGACCGCCGTAACGGTAACTTTCCCCCCATAGAATAGACACTTTTAACATGGAACTGCCCGTGGATGTCTTAAATAGAAAGGAGTAGACATCACCTTGTGTTAATTCTGCTTCCGATTCAAAACCAATTCCACCTGCACTGATGTCTTTGATTTTCGCTGGAACGTGAATCGAATTCCCCTCATGGTCCACTCCTTCCAGCTCTACCAGAAGGGATACTCTAACTTTTAAATCTTTGCGCCTTTGTTCCACACAAATGTGTTCCACGATTCTACAAGGGACCTTATAAATCGCCCTGCCTAATTCGCCAACTTCATCTCCCGTCACTTTAAGCCTTCCAGACAGACTGCACTTGCAGGTAACAAGCCCTTGGATTGCATCATAAAAAACAACAATAGACTCGGTATTTACCTTATCCATATCCTCTTCTTGGTCAAAAATCAGTCCCATTTCTTCTTGTTCCCCATCGAGTACTCTTACTTCTGCCAAAAAAACATTATCCAAAGAATAAATACAAGCTTTTTCGCACTCTTTAAACATAGACTTACTCCACCGCTTCCTATTTTAATATTTCCTCTTCTTCTGTTTCTATCAGTTCTTCTTCTACCGTCATAATTTTTTCTTTTTCCGTTCCAGGTGCAAAATCCAGGAAATAAAGATAAATATCTACAATTGCCTGATACAGTTCTTCCGGTACCTGGCTTCCCAGTTCTAATTGCGTCAAAATGGTGGCCAAAGAATTATCTTCATAAACAGGTACCCCATTTTCATTGGCTGCTTCCACAATCTTTTCTGCCATATACCCCATTCCTGACGCAACAATAACTGGAGAGCGGTTTTTCGCATCATCGTATTTTAATGCAACCGCTTTTTTATTTAACGTATTTTTAAATTGTGACATCGACTGAATTTCTCCTTTCCTGGATTTTCGGAAAAACTGTGAGTGGAGAAGTTGGACCTTCTCCCGCATACAAAAATATATTATCACTGCGAAAATGATATTTTTCCATAATACTTTTGATGCCTTTTTGTATATTTGACTCAGATTTTGTAATCTTTTCTGGATAATAAATTTGGAGAACTGAGTTGCTTTCCCCATAAAGCATCAAAAGTTTAAACTGTCCCAAATCTTTGATATCAAACTTGGCGAATATCCGGACTCTCCGCTCCACACCTGCCTGAGTGCTGCTACCCTCTTCATCTGGATCAATCCACATTTCAGAAAATAATTTCTTTCCTCCGATATGAATTGGGAACGCAAGATGGAGCAAAGGCATGTAGACACTCTCGTTGAGAACCATGTTGTGAAGTAAGTTTAAAAACATCTGCTTATTTTCAAGTCCCGTATCACCATTGGCCCCCATACTTACAAAATCTATAAATTTGTCTGCCCATTCATTCTTTCCAGCAGCCTGCTCCATATCCACTTGTTCAAGCAGTTCTCCAAATTCTTCCATGGAGGTGTTCCCAAAATGCTTCCGAAATCCTTGATATCCCGTTAATTTTGAGAAAGCTTGTAACACATCCTCCCGGTTCCCATTCTCATATCTTGAAATCAAGACAGTTAAAAGGGATATCTTATCCCGAAACGTTCCCATTTCGTGATTCTGAGCTACATACTTACCAAGCATTGGCAGAAGTTTCTCCTTTAACAAAACTGCATTGGAAGAAGTATCCCCAGCACTGGCAGACAGATTCAAAGCATTCAGCAGATTCTCAATCTGGTCTGCAGTCTGTTTAAACACATATGCCTTCATACCATCCACATTATTAAATATATCATGAAGTATATGCTTGCCGGAAGACATATCATTAAATTTTCGAATAAAATTCAAAACATCAGTTTTTAAGTCAACAGAATTTGTATCTGACATCACGTGACGGAGCTGTTCGAAAATCCCTCCATTGAATCGAACAGATGACTCTGCCTGATCTTTGATGAAGCCAAGAATTTCTTCATCCTTCATCTGAGCTGCCTGAAAAAAAGAAGCGATCTGTTTTGCAGCTTCTTCTCCCATCACACCTCCTGTAAGCACATCCTCTCCCTGAAAAAATATATCTGTGAAAATCTTGGAAAGATCTGGCATGTTTTTAATTGAATTTAAAAATGTTCCAAAATTAGAACCGTACTGGAATGCCAACTGCTGTTCTTTGCTTCCACCTGAGTCAGTCCGGTTATCCCCTCTTGTGACTTTGCTTGGATCCACAGGGTTTTGTATCTGTACTCCCTGCCCTGCCTGGGGGTTATTTTTGATGCTTGAGTTGTCATAACCGGACATCGGTGTCGTTACTTTTAAAATATCTGCCATATTATGCCTCCATGTATATGGTGTTTCCTTTTATTTTTTCAAAAGGTTCTGTGATTTGCTATTATTTTTTGACCAGCCATACCGATATTTAAATATATACTAAACTAGACAAGGCGGTGTAAATATTATGGATAACGGCATGGATAATATGCTTGATATGTATCTTTTTGAAACCAATTCTCTTCTGGAGCAGTTGGATGAGCTCCTGATAGAAGCCGAAAAAGCAGGAGATTTTACGGTGGACGATGTGAACGAAATTTTTCGTATTATGCACACCATTAAGGGATCCTCTGCCATGATGGAGTTTTCTTCATTGATGCAAATCGCTCACCACATAGAAGATTTATTCTTTTTTATTCGTGAACATGGGCTGGATTCCTTTGACACTTCTCACAAGAGCACTCTTTTTGACTTGATGTTCCGTTCTACGGATCTGCTTCGTGCTGAGGTGGCAAAGGTAGAAAACAACGAGCCGCTTAGTGATAATGTCGACAATCTCACGGAGGAAATTAATACCTTTCTTAAAAAAATAAGCACAGATGGCGTAAAAACAACAAAAGATGAAGGCATCAGCAGCAAACCAGAATCAAAAAAAACGGTACAGCCAGAAGAGACTGTTAATGCAACTTCCAGTCTGGATGAGATCCGGATGGATCTGGCAGGATGTCCAGATGATAACTCTGCATTTTTCTTAAGAATCTTTTTTGACGAGGGATGTGGAATGGAGCACCTTCGTGCATTCATGCTTGTAACCTCATTAAAAGAGTCTGGTCTGGAATTTGGTTTTTATCCCAAAGATGTGGAAACAAACAGTAAAACCATGGGCTCTATCATTGAAAAAGGATTTTTCCTCACCTTTAATTCTAGAGACGATGTAGACTCCGCAATTTCACAAATTAATAATTTAAATAATATAAGATCTTATGAACTCATAGAAAACATTCGATCAAAAGATTCTGTTGAGAAAAAACAAGTAAAATCTGTTTCCCCCTCCTCAGCTGCGCCCGCAGTACGTGAAAAGGCGGCACCCGCTAACGCTCCGGCTGCAAGCTCCGGTCATCAAATGCCAAGTAAGCAGAACTTAATCAACGTTAATCTTGCAAAACTGGACAACTTAGTTGCCATTGTCGGCGAGATTGTTATAACAGAATCCATGGTAACTTCTTCTCCTGAAATCCAGAATTTAAAAAACTTAGACAGTTTTTTAAAGGCAACCAGACAGCTTCGCAAATTGACGGATGATCTTCAGGATATTGTAATGTCTCTGCGCATGGTTCCTATTTCCGGTGTTTTCCAGAAGATGAACCGAATTGTAAGAGACATGAAGCAGAAACTTAAAAAAGACGTTCGCCTGACCATCATAGGTGAGCATACGGAAGTAGATAAATCCATTGTTGATAGCATTGGAGACCCTATCATGCATATTGTTCGAAATTCTATGGACCATGGAATTGAAGAAACAGAAGAAGACCGTATTGCAGCTGGCAAGGATCCACAGGGTGAGATTATTCTTTCCGCCACGCATACAACCAATGAAGTCGTTATTTCCATCAGTGATGACGGAAAAGGGGCAGATCCCGCTGGAATTTTGGCAAAGGCAAAGAGAAACGGTATTTTAACAAAACCGGAGAATGAATACACACAAAAAGAAATTCTTTCTCTTTTACTGGCTCCTGGATTTTCTACCAATGAAGTCGTAACGGAATTTTCTGGCCGGGGTGTTGGCATGGATGTTGTAAAGAAAAACGTGGAAACCATAGGTGGTACCGTAACCGTATCAAGTGAGCTTGGAAAGGGTATGTGTACTACGTTAAAGATTCCTCTTACTATGGCTATTGTTGACGGTATGGAGATTTCAGTTGGAAAATCCGTATTTACGATTCCAATTGCCAATATTCGTCAGTCCTTTAAAGTTAAAAAGGAAGAGGTAATCTATGATACAGAAGGCAATGAAATTATTAAATGCATGAATCAGTTCTATCCGATCGTGAGAATACACAGACTATATAATATTGATACAGACGTTGCCAATATTGAAGACGGAATTCTGGTATGGGTAGAATCTGGGGATAAATCCTATTGTCTCTTTGTTGATGATCTGCTTGGAGAACAGCAAGTGGTTGTAAAACCTCTTCCGGTCTATTTAAACAGCTTTAACATCAAGGATTCCGGTATCAGTGGCTGTACGATCCTGGGCGATGGTAATATCAGTATTATTTTAGACGTGCTGAATCTATTTTCGGCTTCACAACATTAATAAAATAGGAATTGGAGGAATACACATGTCAGCAGAGAATACACGAACCGCTATGGCCGATTCGGAGAAAATCACTTACGGCGACCTTACTTCTGATGTTTTAGAGAATATGGAACGCTATTTAACCTTCCGCTCCGATAATTTGATCTTTGGAGTAAGTACCAACTATATCATTGAAATCATCACCAATCACGTAATCACAACGATGCCCATGATGCCTAATTATGTGAAGGGAATTATTAATTTAAGAGGGCAGATCGTACCAATTATTGATATTCGCCTGAGACTGGGAAAACCAGCCATTGAATATACGAGCACGACTTGTGTCATTGTTTTAAATGTAGATTCTGTTTTTATAGGCATTGTGGTTGATGACGTGGAACAGGTTCTTGATATTGATTACTCAAGAATCTCTTCTGTACCAGCCAATAACCGGGAAGAACTGGTTAGTGGCATGATCTCTATGCCGGATAACAAAGTTGTTCTGCTTCTGGATAGCGAAACACTCGTGAATAACTCGTAAAGGACGGCACTCTATGTTAACACTTTCACAACAAGACTTCCTTCGTCTGGTCCAATTTGTCAAAAAGAATTACGGGATCGACCTTTCGAAAAAAATACAGCTAATTATGGGACGATTATCAAATACAATCCTCTCATTGGGGTATACATCCTTTACGGATTATATTGACCATGTTATTTCTTCAAAAAATCCGGCTGACTTAGAAGTCATGTTGAATAAACTAACCACCAACTATACATATTTTATGAGAGAAGAAGCTCATTTTCAGTTTTTCAAAGATACAATTCTTCCTTATTTATTAAGTACAAAAAAAAATAAAGTTTTGAGTATATGGAGTGCAGGCTGTTCTTCCGGAGAAGAACCATATACCATATCAATGCTTATAAAGGAAACCCTAGGGGCGCAAGCCGCCCTCTGGGATACCCGGGTTCTTGCAACCGACATCTCGCAAAATGCCTTACGTGCAGCAAAAGAAGCGGTCTATGACGAAGATTCCCTGAAAAATTTATCTCCTACATGGAAAAATAAATATTTTGTAAAAACAGGTCAGGAAGGTGTTTATTCTGTGGCTCCTTCCATTAAGTCTAATGTTATATTTCAGACCTTTAATCTAATGGAACCAATTCGGTTTCGATTAAAATTTGATGTTATATTCTGTAGGAATGTGATGATTTATTTTGATCAGAATACAAAAGACGGTTTGATCCAGCGTTTCTATGAAGCAACTGCTCCGGGCGGTTATCTTCTGATTGGCCATTCAGAAACAATTAATAAGGAAAAGACTCCTTATAAATATTTGATGCCGGCTACTTACCGAAAAGAATAATCTGCCTAATATAAAATCTATTTACTTTGGTTCTACCTGGTAAATGGATTTTATATTACACAGATTTTTACAAGCTACCGCATTTATACGGCAACTTATCTATCGAATTTCAGTTACACAGAATGGAGTAAATTATGAATGAAAAAATTAGAGTTTTTATTGTAGATGATTCCCTGCTGTTTCGCAAAGTTTTGATTGATAATCTCTCTCAAAATCCCAATATTGAGGTGATTGGCTATGCGATGGATGCATACGATGCGGAACGTAAAATCCCCCTGCTAAAACCTGACGTAGTAACGGTAGATGTTGAAATGCCTCGTCTCAATGGCATTGATTTCGTCAAAAAGCTACTTCCTAACTATCAGGTGCCAGTCATATTGGTTTCTTCCCTTGACTTAAATGTATTCGATGCACTCTCGGCAGGTGTTGTTGACTTTGTTCGCAAACCTGACATGACCACAGGCAATCACACCAATTTGTTTTTAAAAACTCTTATGAGCAAGATATACATTGCTTCCAGAGCCAAAATAAAGGTCTCATCCGTTCCCCGTCCTCCTATTAATCTACCAGTTACAGGGGGGGTAAAACCATTTGGTCCGTTTGCCTATCAGACTATCATTGCCATCGGAGCATCAACTGGTGGAACCGAAGCAACCCTTCAGGTATTAAAGGATCTTCCAGAGGATACTCCCGGTATTGTAGTAACACAGCATATGCCAGAAGGATTTACTAAAATGTATGCAGACCGATTAAACCGCCTCTGCCATATGAAGGTAAAAGAAGCACAAAGCGGCGATGTGATAGAAAGAGGTCAGGTACTCATAGCACCTGGTGACTTTCAGATGAAGGTAGTGCGCATTGGATCCCGTTATAGTGTAAACTGCTATTCTGGTGAAAAGGTCAGTGGGCACCGACCGTCTGTGGATGTCTTATTTCAATCCATTGCGGATACAGCTGGTTCTTCCTCCGTAGGAATTATTATGACCGGTATGGGAAGAGATGGAGCAGATGGACTTCTCAATATGAAAAAAAAGGGAGCCTTTACCATTGGCCAGGATGCGGAAAGCTGTGTTGTCTACGGTATGCCTATGGTTGCTTTCAACATCGGTGCGGTTACTAAGCAGGTATCCTGTTCAAACATCTCCAATGTACTGCTTAAACATTTATATTCACTTTCGTAAAGAAAATCAACGCAACTACGTTAATATTTAATGCAAACTGACGATATTATACATGTAAAGTAAAAACAAATGTATTTTAAACGCTCTTAGAAAGGAGTAATATAATGCGTATTTTAACGAATTATCTTAGTACGCTGCATAATACATCCATGATGCAAAAAAATCAGGATTTATCCGGAACTACTACTTCAGATAACAAGAAAAACAATTATGATGAAATCACCATACGGTCCGTTTCCCAAGATAAAGTAGAGACCAAGTTTATTTCTGCAGTGAAGAACAAACTTATGAATGAGATCATGAGTCCGACACCGGAAGCAAAACTGGATTTGCTGAAAAAACAAATGGAAAAAGGAACTTATCACGTCGATCCAAATAAGATTGCCGACAAGATTCTTTTAAATAAAGGAGCGGAACTCGATGAATGAATTGATAGCAGTGATTGAAGATCTGATTGCGTTATTTAAGGATATGATCCAGATCGAACAAGTCAAATTAGATGCAGCAAAAAAGAATCGAATTACCTATGTGGAAGATTGTATGAACAAAGAGCAGGCTGCTATTTTAAAGCTTAAGGGTCTCGAAAAGAAACGTGCTTTTACACAAGAAAAAATCGGCTTAAAAGACTTTACTTTTCAACAGATTCTTGAAGAAACAAAAGGTGACGATCACGCAAAGCTTCAGGAATTGTTTCACACCCTCTCTCATCAAGTCTATCTTTTTCAGGACACCAATGATAGTGCCCGGACGATGATAGAGATTAATTTACACAACATTAATAAAGCAATTGATCATTCCAAAGATAGAACGGACACAAACAAGAAGAAATGGGAGGGACTCATATGACACGATCCACATTCTCCGGCTTTACCATTGCTCAATTAGCCATGGCTTCCAGCCAGCGTGCTCTAGACGTCACCGGACAGAATATAGCAAATATCAATACCAAGGGTTATACGAGACAACGAGTGGACCTTGTAAGCCTGAACCTAAGAGGTGCAAGCCCGTACAGCACCAATCCCGGCTCAAAGATCGGTTATGGAGTAGAGATAGCAGGTATTTCACAGATACGTGATCCATTTCTTGACGTGCAGTACCGCAATCAGATTGCCAAAGTAGGGACAGCAGACGGGCATCAGGCAACTCTTGATGAACTTGCCGATATTTTCGATGAGACGGATACCGATGCTTTAAAGAAAGCACTCAGCGACTTAAGCAGCAGTTTGGACAAGTTGTCTTCGAATGCAGGTAACAGCGAATTTGATAGCATTGTCCGTTCCAGATGTCAGGTTCTTTTGAATTATATCCATCAAAAAGCTGCCGATCTAAGTAGTGTACGGGAAGGTACCCTCGAAGGGCTTGAAAAAACCGATATCCCTACAGTTAACGGTTTATTGTCTGATATCGGTGAGCTTAATGATACAATCTGGAAAAGTCAGGTTCTTGGAAATCCCTCTCTTGAACTATTAGACCAAAGAAACAATAAGTTAGATGAATTGGCCAGTTATCTTCCAATTAGCGTGACTTACAAAGAAGTAGAGCTTGGAACAGGAAACAAATTCAACTATCCAGTTGTTACATTTAATGGATCCGATGGTATGACTTTTCCTCTCACAGGAGGAGAACATGGTGAAAACTTTGCATCTCTTTCCATGGACCGAAATGTTGATCACAAGGGGAAACCAGATGGTACCGTAAGCATTCACTTAATCCCAGCCAGCGATTTACCTGCTTATGCAGATACTTCTGAGTTAAAGACGGATATCACAAACTATTTAAAAGAAGGCTCTTTACAGGGCACCGTCGATATGTTGAATAAATCTGGAGAACTTGATAGCCCTGCCACCGATTACCGGGGGATTGGCTACTATGAGAAAGCATTTGATTCTTTTGTACAATCCTTTGCTAATACATTGAACGATTTAAACGGTCACATGCATACTTATACTGGAACAAACGGGATGCCAACAACCGGTAATGCAAAAGAACTAACCAGTACAGGAGCTGAACTGGCAGAGTTTAGTATTGGCTTTTCAAAAACATCTGGAAACTTCTTGGAAAATGAAACAATAACAGTGAATGGAACCACCTTAACATTCGGAGACGGAACAAAAGGAACCATAAAGATTGGCAGCACTCTACAGGAAAGTATGGTTAATTTAGCCGATAAACTAAGCAAAGATCCTGCTACCAAAACTTTAGATGTAGCGGGAACTCCTCAATCCGGCACCTGGTCATACGACGGATCATCGAAAAAGATGACTTGGAAAAGCACCAATCCCGTGCCCTCCGGTACCGAGATTAAAAGTGACAGTATCAAAATGAGCAGCTTTCAATATAAGGCTTATGCTGGCAATGTGCGGAATTTCGATCTGTTCCAGACTACCGATGGAAGTAAGGATTTTTCTGCCAGTAACATTAAAATTGCAGATGACTGGATGAATAACAGCATCCATATTGTTTCCTCTCATGATGAAGATGCAGGTTCTACCGCCAATGATAATATCATTAAGATGTTAAAATCTTTGACGGAGGAACGGGAATTCAAATATAAATACACGTATATGGACAATAGTGGAGTTGAGCAGACAAAAGAGATCAGCTACTACAAAGGTAGTTATTCCCAGTGCTATTCCAACTTAGAAAACACACAGGGGATCGACAGCAAAGCAAATAAAGCAATTTTAATCAATCATATATCTGTTCTAAATCAAACTGCCGATAGCAAGGATAGCGTATCTGGTGTGTCATTGGATGAGGAAGGCATTGATTTGATGCATTATCAAAGATCTTATACTGCCGCCGCACGCCTTATGACGACGCTGGATGAAGCTTTGGACGTTTTGATAAATAAAACCGGAATTGTAGGACGATAGGAGGATACGCTATGAGAATTACAACAAGTGCTATCATTAGAAATTACAAGAGTAACCTGTCAACATCTATCTCAAATTTGAATTTATCCAGAACCCATGTAATGACACAACGGAGTTTTAACAGTGTTGCAGAAGATCCTGGATCAGCAGCCAGAGCTTCTCAGCTTCATCGTAGATATTACAAGAATCAGGATAATTTAGATATGTTAAGTGACGTTCAGTCCCGTCAAGATGGACAGGAAGATGCGTTAAGACAGATTTCTGATGTAGTGAAAACAATCGGTAAAGATTACAATATAAAAGTGATGAATAGCACCAACCAAACTCCGGAAATAAGAAAGACTTATGCAACTGCGATCCGACAGTTTCAAAAGTCTATGGTGTTAAGTCTTAATTCAACTTATGAGGATACTTATCTCTTTGCAGGTACTGATGGAAAAAATCCACCATTTGATTTATCCTCAGATGGAACACTCACTTACCGGGGAGTGAATGTAGACTCTAGTGGTGGAAGCGACTTATCTCAACTTAAAAATTTATCAAACGATAACTTATTTGTAGATCTAGGGATGGGACTTACATTGAATGAATACGATCAAGTGGACCCTTCTAGTGCGTTTAATATATCCTTACCTGGCATAAATGCAGTGGGATTTGGTAAAGATGAAGATGGGATGAGCAATAATGTAATTGTATTAGCAGGACAACTGGCAGATACCCTGGAAGCAGACACGTTTGATTCAGAAGCATATGGGAAACTAATGGGGAAATTTGACAATGTAGCAAGCAGTATTATGAATCAGGTAACCGAACTTGGAGTCAAGACAGAATTCTTAACAACTACAAAAGATCGACTCGATAACAATACTATATCCTTACAGGAACAGATGCAAAAAGTAGAGGGTGTCGATATGGCGAAAGCGCTTACCGATTACTCGTGGGATCAATACGCTTATAACGCTGCATTAAAAATTGGCACCAGCATTTTATCCCCATCTTTTATAGACTTTATGAAATAGAATTATTTCACAGGAGGGTTATGAAATGAAACCATTATTGCAAATTAAAACCATTCCATTAAAGTATGAATTGAAGATTCAACGGGCTGAATTAAAGTATAATAGTTCGAAAAGTGATGTACTTGCCAAAAATCAGAAGGGCAGTCTAGAGATACAAAACAGACCTTCAAAGCTAAGCTTAGATACTTTTAACGCACGTAACTCAGTTTGTCCTACTACAATGACAAGCGTACGCCAGGCAGCTGACAGCGGATTAGAGGCTGCTATGGAGGCGACTGCAAATTATGCAAAGGAGGGAGCCATTTTGTTAGATCCCAATATATCAAATCCGCTAGATGTGATTAACCAACAACGTGCTCAGATGCCTACCGGTGAGTTTGGTATGAGATTTCTCCCTACGACTGGTCCTGATATCGAATGGTCAGAACCCGACATGGATATGAAATACCAGACAGATAAGTTAAGCTTTGACATTAAGGTTGCGAAAGGTGATTATGAATTCATTCCAGGCAATGTAGAAGTTTCTATTACGCAGATGCCAGATGTGGAGATTGAATATATTGGTGAGCCACTTTATGTTCCCCCAAGTGCACGAGATTTTTTTGAGCACGCCCCTATTGACATACTCGCATAACAATCACTTTGGAGGTTCAGATGGAAATTAAAACACAATACTTCGGTACCGTCTCTTATTCAGAAAATGAGATGATCTATTTTCCCGAAGGATTATATGGATTTGCGAATCTAAAAAAATATGTTCCTCTAACATTCCAGGAAAACAGTGATGGACTGATTTCACTACAGTCTATAGAGAATGAAAAAATATCTTTTATTATTATGAATCCATTCCATTTATATTCTGATTACAATCCTGTATTGTCAGAGGAAGATAAAGTTCATCTAAATGCCTCAACCTGCGAAGATAATGTCTCCTATTATGTGATCTGTGTGATTCAGGATTCCATGGAAAACAGCACGGTTAATTTAAAGTCACCAATTGCAGTCAATACAGAAAGCCGGGAGGCAAGACAAGTGATACTAGAGAATCCCCTCTATCAATTCCGCCATCCGTTAAGAGACTTTATCAAAAGGGAGAAATAATATGCTTATTCTTCAAAGAAAAAAAGAGCAGGCACTGGTCATCGGCGATAATATCTCGATCAAAGTACTCGACATCGGAAACGATTGGGTTAAGTTAGCAATTGACGCTCCCAGAGATGTTACTATTTTACGATCCGAGTTGATAGAAGCCGCTTCTGCCAATCAAGAAGCTGTTTCTATCTCTGTGAATGCTGGTTCTATATCCAAAATCAATAAGTTATTTTACGATCAAAAAGACAGTGGAGATACCTGATATTACTTCAGTATCTCCACTGTCTTATCTTATTCAAGTTCATTTTTCATCTTCCATTTTTTCATTATCCAACTTATTAAGAGACTCTGAATCTAGGTAGTTTATCTCTGAATTCAAATGGGGTTGATCTTTGTTATTACGTCTCTCTCTCTTAGCCATAAACCACACTCTCAAATCTGAAAACTTAACCTTCGGTATGATTCTTCCCATATAGCGTAACAATCGTATCCCCCAAAAAACAGGTAATAAAAATCCGAATTTCTCTAAAATCGGATAGATTGTTTCCATATATCTCCGATCCGGAAAAAACCATGTAATTAATTTTTTAATGTGTTCCATTCTACGATTCCGGGCATAGCAATCTGCCACCGTTTTGATTAATGGCAAAAACTTTGAACTAATCTCACGGCCTTCGGTTCCCTTGGAAAGAATATAAGACTCCATTGCATCATAGATTTCCATGTTCTCAATTTCTACGCCTGTACCAAACCACCTGAGTATTAAGTATTCCAACCGTTCTGCGAATTCTGCTATCTTTAACTTCTTTAACTTTCCATAAATATAGGACCATTTAAAACTTTCCGCATATTTTTTGTAAAATACCCAAAAATCCAGAATCTGGCTTAGACTAATATTTCCTTTGGCATAGCCGTCCGTCAAACGGCACATAAGAAATAGATATTGGTCATCTGGTGATAATTCCCGGATACAACGACTCTCCTCTTTCAAAGGAAGAGTAAGAAGAAGTTGCTTGAAAAATCTACGCATCGATATGCTAAAAAAAACGGTGTTGCAATAGCTTAAAACTCTTATTCCCGGAATCCGATAATAGCATCGTACGGAATCGTCTGTTTGTTTTTCTTCAAAATCGACTTCGTGCAGCATATGAAATACGGAATACATTCCCTTTCTACTTACACCAATCTCAATGGAATCCCTACAACACATTTCCTCAATGGGATAACATTGTACGAGCTTCGTATAACTGATAGAAAAACATGGGATCTTTCTTTTTTCCATCAGTGTCAATATTTGTCCTTCACTTTTTTGAAGCCGATCCGTCCGATGCACTGCTTCCAGATATTTATGAAAAAAACGCTCTCGAATGGTCTCTGGTATGGCTTCCTCCAATCCCATAATCCCATAATAAACCACATGAGCTACATGATGATAATCAGCTAACCGGTACATTTTCTCCCAGTCCAACGACCGAATTGGTTCTTGGGATTGTTTTTGATTCATCACCGCGGAAAGCAATGTCATTAAATATCGTTCTTCATATCCTTTACTCATTCCAATTCCATCCTTTATTGATTCCATATCGACTCTCCCGTTGATTGAATCCTTATAAATATCTTAATTTTTTTCAGGTTCAGTCGATAGATATGATATACATGTTATTAATATTTTATCGAAAAGGTGAGTTGAGTGAACAAATTATTCCAAATTTCAATAAAAATCCTATTCGTTACTGCTGTTCTTTTGGTTGTGACTGCCTCTTATTCTTCAAAGATTGATGGAGAAGCTGCCGCTCTTTTAGAGATCACCATACCAACACCAGTAAAGGAAGAATTCATAGTTGCTGATATTCCTCAAGAGGGAAAGTACGATGTTATGCTTGACAGCGTGATTGGACCACTTACTTATTACAATCAGTCTGATTCCAGGTGGGGCGATTACCTGTATGGGGGAAAAGATCCTCTCTCTGTCTATGGGTGTGGCCCCACGGTTATGGCTATGGTGGTAACCAGCTTAACTGGTAACCAGGTACTTCCTGCTAATCTTGCTGATTGGGCTGCTTCTAATAAAAGCTGGTGCCCTGGACAAGGATCCTACCACCGTCTGATCGCAGACAGTTCTAGGGCCTATGGCCTACAAGCTGCCTCGATTCGGAATTACTCCTTAGAAGGGATTAAACATGCATTGGATTCCAACCAATTAGTCATTGCATTGATGAAAAAAGGGCACTTCACCAAGCAGGGGCATTTTATCATAATTACCCAATATACCAAAGATGGGAAACTTCGGATCGCTGACTCCAATAACTATGAAAATACCAAAGTGGAATGGGATCCAGAACTAATTCTTCACGAACTAAATCATCATGCTTCCAGCGGCGGGCCACTTTGGTCCGTCGGTATTGCTACACCGTAAAATCAGGAATAAAAAGAATTATTGCCTGCCATTCGTTTATTAATCTGACGATCCATTAAAACGGTACGCTCTAATATAGTAAGAATGCTACTTCCCCTCTCTACAATCTTTTGAGCAAGTGGACCTTCGATCTCCCATTCCGTTAATCCCTTCATCCAGCTCCTTATCTTATCATTCTCCAATGTACTCAGCGCAGAGATAAGACATTCAATGTTTAGGTCACAAAGATCAGCCTGATCCATCTCCTCTTTGCGCATTCCCAAAAGGATTTGGATGGAGGTCCTGTCATTTCTTGATATACTATCTAAAAGATCACGAGTAATTCGCTCAATCTCTGTGATGCACTGATACTTTTTTTGCATTTTTTTTAATATCTCCATTAACATTGAATCTTCCATCGTAACGCTCCTCCTCTCATATAATAGTTTGAAATAGCTGAAGGGTTATATCCCCTCCAGCCTGTTCATTATTAGCCGCTTAAACGCTGAGCTTCACCAAACGCATCTCTTAATTCAATAATCAGTGATCTTAATTCCTGAATCACTTCTATATTTCTTCCTGCATGAATTCGACTTAAATCGTAAAGAAAGAAATCATACATGCGACTTAATTCACTGCTAATTTCATAATTAAAATTAAGTGTATTCTTTAAATATCTAACAATCTCTGTAGAACGTTCTATGGACTGATTAAATAAATCATAATCGTCCTTTTCCAATGCCATCTCTGATCTGGTCAGACGTTTTAACAATTCATCAAAGAGAAGTCCTAACATCTCTCCAGAAGTCATCGTATTAACTGCCTGATCCTTATAATTTTGATATCCTCTTACAGCCATAACCTGCACCGCCTATCTTTATGAACTTACTTGTGAACTTAACCAGCTGCTTTGGGAATTCATCTGTGAAATTACTGTTTCTAACGTAGTAAACTGTTTAATATAACGGTCCGTTTCTGTATCTAATCTACTTTGAAGTTCCTTTACATATTTATCAATGCTATCCATAGATTTCTGCAATGAATTCGACAAGATACTGGTAGGCGCGGAAACCGAACCTGCTTTTTCAATAAGGATTCCTTTTACGGCCCCTGTGGTAGACGCATACTTTTGGGTTATCGTAGACAACCGGCCCATAAAACCACCCTGTTCATTCGAATTCGGATCAGCCACCTTCGTAAATAGATCCTTTACTTCTTCGGGTTTTGATTCCAAGGCTGCTTTGAATTTTGTCTTATCAAATACTAGCTTCCCATTGTCGCTATAATTACTACTTGTACTAATTCCAAAGGACTCCAGCTTTGCTTTTTCCGAAGATCCGCTGTCAAAGATAAAACGCAAACTATCTGCTAAGCCACGTAAATCGCTGTCATTAAATAGCATACCTTCTTTGGCTTTCTTTTCCCATTTTTCTATTTGGTCTTCCTTCATATCTGCTTTTTGCTCATCCGTAAGAGGGGCATACTTCCGGTTCGGTTTCGTTGATGCCTCTTTGTTTACTAACTCCAGCATCTCATTAAAATCATCCACCATGTCAGAAACTGCAGATACGATACTCTCAGAATCCGATTTGGCATCAAACGTTACAGGGGCTCCATTTTCCACCAATTTCCCATCCTGATAATTAAAGGTATCATTTACCGTTATATTTAACCCATCTAAATTAAAAGAATTATTTCCACGTACCAAAGTAACCGGTTCTTCTGAATCTGAATATTTCACACTGATAATTGCATCCTTGCCTTCGGTATAAGTGGAGTTCCCAAATAACAGGTTTGTATCATCTGTCGTGCCTAATTCAATTTTACCAGCTGCCCCCTCTTCTTTTGATACAATCGTAAACTTATCTGCATTGTGCAGATAACTCACGGTCACACCTGCTTCTGAAGAATTAATTTTGTTCATAATATCACTTATCGAACTCCCATAAGTAAGTCCTTCTATGGGTTTCCCATTAATCGAAATTTTTAATTCCTGATCCGCAGTTACCCCAGTGGGAATTCCCTTTAATCCGGATTTAAGCAGTGGGGAGGAAAGATTGAGACGATTGGATTCTCCATATTCTACATTTAATACTCCTGTACTTCCAATGACTCCTTTATCTGCTGACGAAATGGATAAGATTGAAGAAGTGTCTACTGCTCCTGTCCCTGGTATTGTCGTTTGAAAATTCAACTTTCCATCCACGGATGTTACATCAATTCTCCCCGTACCAAAGGCTTTATTAAGTTCACTTTTCATATATGTAGCTAACTGGTCGGAATTCGTAATGTTGGTATTAATCTCTGCTTCCGTTCCAAAGGAGATTGATTTTGTCGTTCCATTATAGGTAAAGCTGACACTCTTCCCTGCCAAACGCTGAGCAAAGGTCTTTTCATCGAAAAACTCTTGCTCTAAGTCTTTTATCTTATCTGAAAAACCAGTTTTTCCAATGGTCCTGTCTTGTTCGCTTAAGCTATCAATATCCGTTATCCCCAATGCCTTTAATGCATTTTTCGTTCCAGTTAACAGTTGTACTGTATTCCCAGCTTCGTCTTTGGAGATAAAATTGAGTTTAGACAACGTATTATCTGCCCCGGTGCCTTCTGTCTCCACACCAATTTCATCAGCCAGTGTTTTTCCATCGCCAATCTTAACATTGGACAACGCTTTGGTTATTGACTCCTTTGCTTTCTCTGCGGTACTATAATCGTAAGTAAATCCATCGTCAGTCGTTCCACTTGGAAGACTAACCCCATACGTTTTATTCCCGACTTTAAAATAAAGTGCCTCCCCTTCTAAATTACTCACAGCTTCTGTTCCAAAATTTATAGCATCTGTAGAAAGCAGACGATCGGAAACGGTGCCATCGGAAGTCATGGAAGCCTTCTTTGCCAGCTGCTTCACTCCCACAATGGACATGCCGTCCACGTTAGAAGAACTTCCCGTTACACTAACATACTTGCTATATTCACCTTTGGCCGTAATATTACTTCTGGACCAGAAACTTGGACTCGAGAGGTTGGTCTCCTGACTGGTATAGGACATATATTTTTTAGAAAATGCCACAAGTTTATCACTAACAGAGCGATATGCTTCCTGTTGCCATGAATAAGTCTGTTTTTTCTGCCCTTGTTTCGCAATTTTTGCCCGAGTCGCCGCCGTCATATTTTCAATTAGGCTATCTCGATCTAAACCACTAGCAAGACCGCCATAACCACGAATGGAGGATGCGCCGCCTATAAGGCTTGATACATTATTTGACATAGTAATACCCCTTTCTTTCTCTCTATCAACTGTTTTTCGTCAAAAATCGGTTTTTTTCGTGTTTTTGCTATACTTATTTATCGACATATTGTATACTAAAGATAATAGTATTATCTTAATTTACGATTGGAGGAATTGAACTTGTCAACTGTAATTGCTATTACAAATCAAAAAGGCGGCGTAGGCAAAACCACCACATCCTGTTCTCTTGCCTGCGGTCTTGCCATGAACAATAAAAGGGTCCTTGCCGTTGATTTGGATCCACAGGGGAATTTAGGCTTTAGCCTTGGCCTAGAGATCGAAACCAGTGCAACCATATATGAAGTATTCAAAGGAACTGCCACTTTGCAGGAAGCAATACGCCCAGCAAAGTACTGCGATGTGATCTCTTCCAATATACTTTTAAGCGGTGCGGAACTGGAGTTTACTGGGAAACAGCGGGAAAGTATGCTAAAACAGATATTATCTACGGTTGCAGGCTATTATGATTACATTATCATTGATACTCCTCCTGCTTTAAATGTATTAACAGTCAATGCCTATGCAGCTGCAGATTATCTGATCATACCCATGGTTCCAGAAATTTTAAGCCTTCTGGGCGTTTCCCAAATTAAAGATACCATTAATACAGTCCGTTCTACCGTTAATCCAAAATTAGTGGTATTGGGCATTCTTCTTAACAAATACAATCCAAGAACCCTTCTCTCAAAAGAGGTGAAGGAGATGGCACAACAGATTGCTTCTCAAATTGACTCCCGTGTGTTTGAGACCCACATCCGTTCCAGTGTCAGCGTAGCAGAAGCTCCTGCCCAGGGAGAAAGTCTTTTAGACTATGCCCCAAGATCAAAGCCTGCACAGGATTATAAGGCTCTGGTTTCAGAAGTCCTTGCTTTAATGAATACTTGAAATTAATTTCCCTTGAGAGGAGAAAGCTATCATGGCTAGAAAAAGTAGTAAAACAGCCCATGTGATGAATCTGTTGTCCGGCGATGACTCTGAAGGTTCAAAATCTGAAGCAGCGCAAGAGAACCTTGCTGCCAGTCAGGCGGGAAACCAAAAAGAGACAGTCAAGGAACTTACCGTTGTCGCTCAACAAGCTTCCATACAAACATCGGAAGGCTCCTTATCTCCATCCCCCATATCAATCATTGATATGACCTCATCTGTCCCAGATCCCGTTGCAGAATTAATCAAAGCACAATTGGAAGAAGAGGAAGAAACAGAAGAATCCGTTCCAATGACTTCAGAAGTTGAACCCATAGCGGAGCCAGAAGCCGTAACAGCAATTGACGTACCAGTGACTCCAATTGATTCAACCGAAAATTTTCCTGACAATCCATCGTATCAATTCTTAAACATTATGGAGCAGGCAGTAAAAACAAAAGCAGAAGACTATATGAACCGTTTGGGCATGTGTACCTGCAAACGATGCATCGCAGATGTAACAGCGCTGACGCTGACCAATCTTCCTTCCAAATATATTGTGGTGGATTACCTATCTTCCACTCCACTCTTAAACTATTATATCAACCGGTATTCACAAATGGTAATTGTGGAGATGACAAAAGCTTGTATAACCGTAAAAGAAAGCCCACACCATTAGGTGTGGGCTTTTTCTGTACCATTCGCATCAGACTCCATCTCTGCACTACTGGTTAGTCCTTTCCAAATTTCATTGACTGTTTCTACACAATCCATATAGGTCTGTGAAAGCTGACCAGAAGGAACTCCCAATTGCTGAGACAAAATTTTCACGTTTTTCCAATCTGCATTCTCGTAACTGGTAACAAGACAGAAGAGTAATCCACAAATCCCTTCTTTTTTAATAAGGGCATCCTTGATCTCTTGAGCGACTGGTATTTCCTCTAGAATCTCTTCTAAGGGAGCATCAATAATGTGTTCAAGAGTGGAAAACATTCCCATCATATAGACTTCAGATCTTATAATTGGAAGATCCTTAATATGATCTGAAATTGCCATCGCAAAGTTGGCTCTTAAGAAAGACATCTTCATCATAGCTTCCAGTGTTTCATTGTTCTCAAAATCACTCTTAAAACTCAGTAGGTAAACCCACTGCTTCAACTGACTGATTCCCATGGTTACCAAAGCCTGACGTATGGAAGAAACTCTTCTCCTTAAAGCAAAATAAGCAGAATTTACGATTTTAAGCAATGCGTAGGTTAGTGCTGCATCATGGCTAATAATCTCTTCAATTCGATCCACATCCGGTTCATCATTGGATACTTCTACAACTAATTGGAAGAAATTTCCTTCCAAAAACTCCATACGATTTACTTTTTTTGCCATGGATTCTGCAACGTAACTTCCTTCGGCATAATCTGCACCGATTAAAAGAGCCAGTTCGTAATCTTCCTTTGTATTGACACCAGTTACAATACATTTTTTATCAAAGCCTTGCATGGTATTAATCAGATTATCTAAGGAAGTCCTAGATTGTCCGTCACGCTTATTTCTAATATCAATCTTTATGTAAGTAACAAAGTCCAGCATAGAAAAATATTTTGGAGAAAACTGAAAATCATTAATTGCAAACACATAACCTTCCGATCGGTATCTTCTAATAATCGTAGGAGAAAGAGGATGGATCATAACATGATCCTCAATCTGTATTACCATCTTTTTTTTATCAAAGATTTTAGGTGTATTCCGAAATAACAAAGAAGGAGTAAACGTAACAAAGGTTAATTTATCATGAAATATGTTTTCCGTATTCTGCATAAGAAACCCTGCAATGGTATCGGCAGCTGCCACATCAGAACTACTGTAAATAGAATCATAATCTTTCTCAAACAATACTTCATAGCCGATAATCCTGTCCTCCTTCAATGCCTTTATAGGCTGTCGGGTGACATACTTATCCATTATTTTTCCTCCTTTGAAGCAGGTGATCTATTACTTCAACCAAATGACGGATTTCCGGCTTGCTTAGCTGTTCATCTGCGCCTAATTTTTTCCCTTTAATCATCAATTCCTGATTAATCATGGATGAAAAAATAATAAGTGGAATATGCTTTAGTTTGTCATTTCCCTTCACCAATTTTGTAAGTCTGTGCCCATCCATAACTGGCATCTCGATATCTGTAATGATCAGGCTGACTTTATCATCCAAATCAGAATCATCTTTTATCTGACTTAGATAGTCCCACGCTTCCTGTCCGTTGTTTTTAAAGGTTAGGTTTTCATACCCTGCTTTAATCAGTGCAGCTTCAATCATCTTTGTTAAAAGAATGGAATCTTCTGCAATAAGAATCGGGCAATTCACACTTGTCCTTTTTCCCATCTTGCTTATTTCATCAATCTGTATCCCCGTTTCCGGTGCTATATCGGCTACAATCTTCTCAAAATCAAGAATAGTTACCAGATCACCTCCACACTGGGCGATTCCAGTTGCTACCCCTTCATCTCCACGGCTGATGGTATCATCTGGTTTCTGAATATCATTCCATGAAATCCGGCTGATCCCCACGACACTGTGCACACGGAAAGCAATGTGTAATTTATTAAAGTTCGTTATAATAAATAAATCTTTGTCCTGCTTATCACTTTTGCTGCCTGTCAGATAATTGGGAAGATCGATCACCGTAAGAAGAAGATCCCTCGGTTTAAATATTCCCTCTACAGATGCATGGGCATGAGGAATTGGTTTTACCTTATCGGACATCATAATCTCACGTACTTTTGCAACATTAATTCCGTATAATTCACCATATATAGTGAATTCCATTATCTCAATTTCATTTGTCCCTGATTCTAACAAAATTTCTGTTTCTGCCATAATTTTTCTCCTTTGTCCCAATATGATCCAGCAAAAACAACTGCCTTATGTTTTTATCGACATTATTTAGCCAGTTCATAATATCTACATTACAATTTCATCTCTTCCATAAGTCCTGATTTTCACCAATCCCGTACTTACATCCACGGACATGGTTCGAGCATAGTTCTCCCCCACGTCAAAACCTGCCAGTCGAATTCCTTCTGATTGAAGAATCTTCTTGACACTTACAATATTACGTGCACCTATATTTCCAAGTGTGCTGTTCCCCTGTAATTCGAACATTTTGGCTCCCCCGGCTATTTTAGCAATCAGCCGTGCTTTCCTTGCTCCCATGATTTCGATTTTACGAAAGGTTTCAGCTAATCCAGTATCTGCATATTTAAAAACATTGCTGCCCCCTGTTCCTGTCCCATATACCTCAGGCAGCATAATATGTACAAGTGCTCCCAGCTTAATCATAGGATCATATAAACTGATTCCTATACAGGATCCAAGGGCATAGGTAATCAGTACCCCCTCCTGTCTGGCAAATTTCATCTCTGCAATCCCTACCGTTACCTGTTTAACCATTTACGATCCCCAATTTTTCCATCAAAAAGTTCAATGACATGATGTCTGGCATCATAAGCAGATCACTGTTAAGGACATTTCCTCCTATTACAAATTGTCCACTGATCATCATCATCTTATCTGTCTGATAACCGAACTCAACCATAGGTACACTTAATATTCCGCCCAACATATTGACTGCTATGTCTGGGACAGAAAGATTGATCGTTACCTCACTCAGTGTAGACATGGCATTTACATAGGAAGAGATAATAATGTTTCCGATTTCTTCCAATGCCGATGTTTCCAACACATTGAGCTGATAATAATCTTCTATTTCCTCCTGCATTACACATGAGAGAACTTCATTAATAAAATCCATTTTTAAGATAAACAGCATCAAACCATTAATTTCACCTGTCATCTTAACCAGTACCGCAGCTACGATTTCCTCCGGATCCCCTAGAAATTTAATCGCCTCATTGTAACCAAGAATCTGCACGTCTGGCAGTGTCATTCGAACTGTCTTACCAAGCATAGACGACAATGCAGTAGCAGAATTCCCGGTTCCAATACTTCCAATTTCTCGTATCAGATCCAGACCTAGTCCATTCATCTCGTCATAACGTGTAATTTTCATGTAATCGCCCTCTTTCCTTTACAACTGCAACCTTATCGCAGTGAATTTATCGTAGTCTCAACCTCGTCGGAAGTTTGTACCATCTTAAGCGCATAGGAATAAGCCCGTTGAGCTTCCATCATTTTAGTCATCTCAAGGGCAAAATCTGTCCCTGACTCTTCCAATGATCCTTTTACCACTTTTGCCTTCTCTAAAAGAACTGGATCTCCATTTTTTGCAGTTGCAGCAAATCCATTATCGCCTACACCTTCAAGTCCGTTGAGTCTTGAAAATGTATAAACTCCTATGGAATGAGGGTCATGTTCCCCTTCCCCATACTCTACCTGTTCCTCTTCCTCTTCTTCCTCTTCCCCATCTTCAGAGGGATAGGAAGCTGGTTTTACATCATAGGAAATCTCCTCTTGATCCATGTTTAATACTCTTTTCCCATCTCCATTAACCAAATAATATTTATCATCGGTTTTTGCCAGTTGGAAGCAGCCATCTCTAGAATAAGTAATCTGCTCCGTTGTTGGATCTTTTAACATAAAAAAGCCCTCTCCTGCAATTGCATGATCACTCTCAACTCCAGTCGTACGGTAGGGCATATTTGTCATATTCATTTTTACTTCACTGATCTTTGTTCCACTTCCTGTCTTACCCCCGTCTTCTCCCTTCGTATTTCTTGTCTGCGCATAAATCAAGTCAGAAAACGCACCATATTGTGATTTATATCCTACGGTGTTTACATTGGCAATATTACCGGATACTATATTGAGTTTTGCCTGTTGATTTAAGGCCCCCAAAGCACCTGTATAAAACGATTGATTCATCTGCTGCCCCTCCTTTATACTCTTCCAATATCTGTAACAATTTTGCTCATAAGCTGATCATACATTTTTAGTACCTGCGCTGCACTCTGTGAGGCTCTTTGACTGCTCATCATGGATGTCATCTCTTCAATTGTATCAATGTTAGATCGTTCAACGGATTTCCACTGAACTCCTCCGTCAATGCCATTCCCTTCCGCCTGAGTGGTGAACGTTCCATTATCTCCTTTTACGAGCTGGGTATAATCATCAAAATTGGTCACTCCGATTTTCCCGATTAAATTAGGTTCCTGGTCTTCACTATCAGCTCCATCTTCTGTTCCAAGACCTTTTAACGGAACTTCATAAATATTACCAGATTTATCCACTGATATATGATCCGATGTAATCTCAATAGGATTACCACTGTCGTCCAGCACTCTCCCCATAGAAGGAAGACATAGATATCCTTCCTGGTCGATATCAAACGATCCGTTTCTGGTGTAGAGACGGTTACCATCGGTATCTTCTAATGCAAAGAAACCTGGTTCGGTCAATGCAAAATCCAAATTACCTCCAGTTTCTTCCACAGTTCCCTGATCGTAACTAGTTTTCGTACCAGCAGCTGTCTTCATCATTGATATAGCACCGATCTGCGTGGAATTGTTATTATTGATGCTTTCCGTTCGGTAAAGCATTGCATCTTTAAAGGTTGTGCTGATTAACCGGTCAGATTTAAACCCTGGTGTACTAGAATTTACCATATTATTACTGATTGTATTTAAGTTCCGGTTTTGATAAAGCATACTGGAAGCTAGATTATAAAAGCCCTGAAACATTCCTTTATCCCCTTTCTTATTTCCCATTGATAAAATTATTTAAATATACTTTCATTTTTTGAATTGCATTCGAATGAATCTGGGAGATTCTAGGTTCACTGACATTCATGACCCTGGCAATCTCCTTCATATTTAATTCGTCCAAATAGTACAAAGAAATAACCTTTTGTTCATTTTCCTTTAAATGATCAATGGCAGAAACCAATACCTGCCGAAATTCCTGCTGGAGGTAATGAGATTCTGGTTGATCCTCGTCATTGATGGACGGAAGCTGAAGTGTTTTTTTGGTATCATTTCCTGTTTCTAACACCATGTCCAGTGACAAAACACTGTAGACATTTGTCTTACCCAAAGCCTCCTGATACTTTTCCAAGCTCACATTCATATGATCAGCAGTTTCTTTTGGGGTAGGAAAACGGCCAAGACGATTGCATAATTCCATGACAGCATGATCCAGTTCTTTTGCATTCTTCCTTACGCTCCTGGGAATCCAATCCTGTTTTCGTGCCATATCAATAATCATGCCACGGATCCGCTTGGATATATATGTTTCAAACTTTACATTCATCTCAGGATCGAACTTTTCAAGCCCGTTCATAATCGTTAAAACACCTTCATTCACGATATCCTCTACTTGTGCAAAGCTTAGATATATATCCCGCATCTGAATAGAAATGCTTTTGACCATATAAAGGTAACGCATAACCAGTTCATGCTTCATCTTGATATCTTTCGTCCGCTTATATTTAATTAATAAATCTTCATTGGTATATTGGCTTAAATCCTGCTCCATTCCGACTAACACTGCCTTTCTGACACAACTCTTTGTCAAATGGTAATATTTCCAACTGCCTGAATCTGAATATTGTTGGCAATCTCATGAAAGGAAAGGACATACACATTGGGATAAAACTGCTCGATCAGACGGTAAAAATACAGTCTAACAACCTGACTTGTAAGAATCACAGGTTTTTGATCCAGATCACTAAATTTCTTAATCTGTTCTCCCAGCTGTCCAATCACAGATTGCATCACATCCGGGCTGAGAGCTAGATAGACTCCCTGCTCTCCTTTTGCCATGCTGCTGATTATTGTTTTCTCCAGATCTGCCTCCAAAGTCATGACTTTCATCTGACCTCCTTCGCAGAACATTCTGGTAATCGTCCTCTTTAATGCAATCCTGATATTCTCAGTAATCACATCTACATCTCTGGTCGTAGGTAACGCATCTACAATGGTTTCTAAAATTGTCTCCATATCTCTAATTGGAACCCCTTCTTTTAAAAGGTTGTTTAAAATCTTTTGGAAGTTTCCATATGTAAACTGTCCAGGGAACAGTTCTTCCACTAATTCAGGAGAATGTTTTTTCACATTATCCAATAACTGCATTACTTCCTGTCGCCCAAGCATTTCATAGGCATGCTGGCGAATGGTTTCCGATAGATGAGTCAGCATGACTGACAGAGGATCAATAACCGTGTAACCATAAATCTCTGCCATCTCTTTGTTTTCAGGACGAATCCATTTACTTGGGATTCCATAGGCCGGTTCCACCGTTTCGATTCCATCCACCTCTCCGGATAGAATAGGCGGTTCGAGAGCCAGATAGTAATCCACTAGAATTTCTCCTTTTGATACCTCTTCTCCCCTGATCTTAATCACATATTGATTGGTGTTTAAGCTGGAACTGTCCCGAAGTCTGACAGAAGGAATCACAAATCCCATATCCTGGGCATACTGCCTCCGGAAAATAACGATTCGATTGATCATTTTCCCTCCGCTGCTTTCATCAATCAGAGGGATCAGACTGTATCCAAATTCCATCTCAATGGGTTCCACATTAATGAGAGAATAGACATTATTCACATCCCGGTAATATGATTCCTCGTCGGTTCCTTGCTCCTGCGATTCCTCCAAGGTCCCGGACTGAGTTGTAACAATCTCTTTGATTGCCGCCTGCTTTACTTTTTCTCCCAAATTGTATCCTGAGGCAATTAAAATGACCGCCATAATTCCAAGCTGTAATTTGGGCATTCCAGGAACCACCATTAGAACAATCATAACGAAACCAGTTAACATAATTGCTTTTGGTTGTGCCAAAAACTGTTCCGATACATCTTCGTTTAACGTTCCTTCTGATACGGCTCTTGTTACAATCATACCAGTAGCCGTTGCAATCAAAAGAGAGGGAATCTGAGAAACCAACCCATCACCGACCGTTGCGATACTATAGATGGATAAAACTTCTGAAAACGGCATATTGGACTGTATCATACCTATAATCGCACCACCGATAAAGTTAATGGCTGTGATGATCATAGAAATAATGGAATCTCCCTTAACAAACTTGGTCGCACCATCCATAGCACCGTAGAAATCTGCTTCTTTTTGTATCTTGTAACGTCTTATTTTGGCTTCCTGCTCATTGATTAGACCTGAACTTAAATCTGCATCAATGGCCATCTGCTTTCCTGGCATAGCATCCAAGGTAAATCGTGCCGCAACCTCTGACACACGCTCGGTTCCTTTTGTAATAACCAAAAAGTTTACCAATACAATAATAAGGAATATAATAAAACCGACTATAACGTTCCCCTGCAATACGAAGTCACCAAACGCTTTGATCACCATACCGGAGGATCCTTGCTTGGATAAGATATTACGTGTTGAGGATACATTCAGCCCAAGTCTTAACAAAGTTGTAATTAAGAGCAGGGATGGGAAAATTGAAAACTCCAGCGGCTCTTTAATATTCATGGTTATCAGTAAGATAATCATGGAAAGGGTAATATTTATGATAATCATTACGTCCATAAAAAATGGAGGCAATGGAATAATCAACAGCAGTACTATCGTTATGACAAATACTACTATGGAATTTTTCATTAATCTCTTCATTCTCTCTACACCATTTCTTTCAAGTATCTATGCCGGATTCATCATTCTATGATTTTATTGTTCATACGGTATACGAACACCAGAATATCAGCAACCATACCATAATATTCCGGCGGAATCTCTGCTCCGACCTTCGTACTGGCAAAAATCCCTCTCGCAAGAGGCTTGTTTTCCAGTACATAGACTCCATTTTCTTCTCCTACGGATACAATCCTTAATGCAAGTTCATCCTGCCCTTTCGCCAGCAAGACGGGAGCATTGTCTTTGTCAAGATCATATCGAAGTGCCACTGCATAATGCGTCGGATTACGTATGATGACGTCTGCAGAGGGAACAGACTGCATCATTCTGCTTTTCGCTCTCTCTCTTTGTAAGTTCCGAATCCGTCCCTTAATCTCCGGATTCCCTTCCGTCTGTTTATACTCTTCTTTGATATCATGCTTCGACATCTTTAATTGGCGTTCATGATCCCACCATTGATAAAAATAGTCAAAGACTGCGATTGCCAGAAACACAATGGATACTTTAAACACCATATCCATAATGGAATCTAAAACATAAACAATGGAATCATTTATGCTCATATTGATGCTCCTTGCAATGGAATTTAAGTCCCCTTTTATGATCTGAAATAAGATAACTGCAAGGATTACGATTTTAATTATATTTTTAATTAACTCCACCAAACTCTTTAATGAAACTATATTCTTGATCCCAGTGATGGGATTGAGTTTGTTGAATTTAGGCTTCATACTTTCTTTTGAAAACAAAAATCCGGTTTGTACCCCTGTACTTAGCACTGCAAGAATTGTGGAAGTTATAAGAATGGGGAATGCCGCTTTTAAAATCGCTTTCAGAGTGTCCCAAAAAGCCCCTACGGTATAATCAGACAGTGTTTCTGCTGTCACTGCAATGCCTATGTACTTTATCATATAATCCCGCATGGTCCGGTACATAAATGGAAATAAAAGTTTTAGCATAATGAATGTGCCAAGCAGGCTGGAAATCATAATTATATCCTTACTAATTGCAACACGTCCTTTTTTTCGTTCATCCCGCCGCTTTTTCGGGGTGGCTTTTTCTGTTTTTGAATCTTCAGCCATTGCAGTTTTTCACATCCTTTGCCATTATAAAATTCCAATTATATTCTGGATTGTTGTAAGCATCTGGTTAATTATTTCCCTCACATATTCTGACATGGGAGAAAAAAAGAAAACAAGCATTAACAAACCAATGAAAACCTTAGCTTGAATATTAACTACAAACACATTAATCTGCGGGATAACTTTCATCAAAATACCAACAGCTATTTCTGTTATAAACTCAATGGCCAAAATAGGAAATGAAAAACGAATCGCCATGTTAAAACACTGTACAAATATATCAGCTATGGCCCATGCCACATTGGTTCCGATCACCACTTGCCCATATGGGACGATCTGAGACGATTGAATCAAAAGTTTCATCAGAACCAGATGTCCATCAACTGCAAAGAATAGTAACATGAAGTAGGCATGATAGATTCCTCCAGTCAGTGCAATCTGTGCATTGCTTTGGGGATCAAAAACCGTTGCCATAGAAAGACCCATCTGAAAATCCATGACCGTTCCGGCGCTGGTGATTACCATGATAAATAAATCCATGACAAAACCAATGATATAACCCATTGCAAATTCCTTTATAAGCAAAACGGAATACTCAATGGAATTTACTGGTTCTACTACTTGAGCGGCTGAAAACGAATAAAGGAGAAGGGTGAATACCATGATCATTGCGCCCTTGACATATCCCGGAATGTTTTTTCTTCCGAATACCGGATTTAGCATGATAAATCCTGACATTCGCATAAAGATCAGAGATAGCAGCATCATCTGTCCTGTATCTGGCATATTACTCTTCCTTTCTCTGTCTTCTTCCGGCTATCCCAGCATGTTGTTAAAAATACGTATGGTAAAGTCGCTAAGTGTTTCCATCATATTACTTCCCATCATCAAAAGCATCAGCCCAATTACTAAAAGTTTAGGAACAAATGTAATTGTCTGCTCATGGATCTGTGTTGCAGCCTGTATAATGGAGATTAAAACACCGATAACCATACTGACTACCAGGATAGGACCAGCTAGTTTAATGGCCGCCCCAAACATTTCATACATGAGGCCGCCGAGTGCAACATCTGTCATCTTGACACCTCCCGTCACTAGTGAAAGCTCTTAACCAAATTTGTAAATAGCAGTTCCCAGCCATTTACTGTAACAAACAAAAGCAGTTTAAAGGGGAGCGATATCATGGCCGGCGGCAACATGACCATACCCATTGACATCAGTGTACTAGACACAATGATATCCACTAACATAAAGGGCAAAAATATCATAAAGCCTGCTGTAAACGCCCGTTTTAATTCTGATGTCATAAATGAGGATATTACGACCGTCATCGGCAGATCTTCAATTTGTTCTGGCATTTTTGTATTCGACAACTCTGCAAACAGATTCAAAGTCTCTTTCTCTGTCTGCTTCAGCATAAATTGCTTCATAGGAACTTGTGCCCGTTTTAGCGCTTCTGTCTGAGTAATCTCTTCTTTTATGTAGGGTTGGTACGCATTGGTATTGATATCATTTATGACCGGGTCCATAATAAACAACGTTAAAAATAACGCAATCCCAACCAAAACCATATTGGGTGGTGTTTGTTGTACCCCCAGTGCATTTCTAGTAAAAGATAAGATAATGACAATCCTGGTAAAGGATGTCATCATCACTAAAATGGAGGGCATCAAAGAAATGATAGTCATTATGAGGAAAAGTTCCAATGTCGGCACTCGGCCGCCATTAATATTAATTAAAGCATCTGCATTCATTCAATCCCTCCTTACTCATCTTTTCTGTGATGACTGGTATATTTCATCCATATATTTTTAAAATTGTCATAGCCTGCCAATGGAACCTGGGGATTATTTTGTATATCTTCTTCAGAAAGTTCTGCAAGTAACGAAATTTGAGAAGAAGCAATTCCAATCAGAAAATAGTGATTCCCTGTACGAACAATTGCAATTGCTTTATCCTGCCCAAGCGGAAGCCTGTCCAGCATCTGCATACTACTGCCCCCCTGCTTCTTCATACCAATCCCTTTGCCTAAACTCTTTGTGAAAACATAGCTTAAATATAAGATCAAGATGGTAATAAGCAGCACCGATGCCAGACTAATCAAACTGTTCAATACAGTCACTTCCTCTCTATTCGATATTCTTTTTAATGATTTCTGTAATACGAATACCAAAATTATCGTCTACTACTACCACATCACCTTTGGCAATGCATTGTCCGTTTACATATAAATCTACCTGTTCTCCAGCCAGCTTATCTAGGATTACGAGGGAACCTTTGGTAAATTCTAAAATCTCTTTTACCAGCTTTCTGGTTCTGCCGATCTCCACAGAAACTTCAAGGGGGACTCCCATAATCAGTTCCCGGTTTTCCTCTTGCTCTTCGTAACTTAACTCACCCTCGTTTAATGTATTTTGAGGAATTGGTTTTACATGAATGGTCTTTGGCTGAGGTGCTTCTTTTTTAGCGGCTCCCTGCTGGGAATTCTGCATCTGCATCTGGCTCATCATCTGCTGCATCTGATTGATCATCTGCTGCTGCATCTGCATCTGACTCATCATCTGCTGCATATTCATGTTTGAAGCATCCAGAACTGGTGGTGCAGACGCAAACGAACCTAGATCTGGCTGATTTATAACCGGCGGTTCTGCCTTTTCCGGTTCTACGGCTGAGCTGCCACCTAAAAGCTTTTCGATTTCCTCTTGTGATAAAACTCCACCTGTAGATTCCTGCATTGGAGTCGTTTGCTCATTTTTTGTCTCAGGCTCTGGTTCTGCACTTCCAGCTAGAAGTTTTTCAATCTCTTCTTGTGAAAGCATACCGCTGCCCGAAGTTGTTTTTTCCGGTTCTTTTTCCGGAGACAATACTGAATCTTGTTCTTTTGTTGATTCCATTTCGTCGCTCTCCTGTGGAAAGAATCCTGCTACCAATTCTTTTGCTAGACTAGGGGGCATCACATTAATAAATTCACTTTCCAACTGATCCGCAATTTTTAATGTGAATCCAATCACAACCATTATATCTTCATCGTAATAATATTTCTCTTTAAAATCTGAACTGTCTCCGATCTCAAAAGAATTCGGTGTTGAAATATTAACTGTTTTGCTCAAAAATTCAGATAAGGCAGTGGCTGACGATCCCATCATCTGGTTCATGACTTCACAAATTGCACTGATGTTTAGTTCATTTAACTCAAACTCCTCTTCTGGAGTTTCCATCCCCATCAGCATATCTACTATCACTTTTACATCATGTTTCTTTAATAGCATAATATTGCTACCACTAAGTCCCGCAATATATGTAATCTCCACTCCGACTGCTGGTTCCAGATTTGCTATATCAAATTCATCCTTTGTTAAAACCCTGACCACCGGTGTGGTTATGTCAACTCTGGCATTGAGCATGGTGGATACTGCAGTGGCCGAGGCACCCAGGCTTATATTTAGTATTTCACCTATGGCATCTATCTCAAATGCGCTAAAATTCTTCGAATCCATACATATTTTCTCCCTTTATACTCATTTAGCCCTCTATGCCTTATTCCCGATTACTTCCCGATTTCCAATGCTTTTCCTGCCATCATTTTAATCGCATTGAATGCGGTTATGTTGGCTTCATAAGACCTGGTTGCAGACATACTGTCTACGGTTTCCTTGATGAGATCTACATTGGGCATCTGTACATACCCATTCTCATCCGCATCTGGATGTTCTGGTTTATATACGGATTTAAATGGGCTGGTATCCTCTGCAATCTGAGATACCCGAACACCACCGCCTCTCTGCTGACGGTTTATTCCAGCTGCATTGATAAACGCTTTGCGAAAACCAGTTTCATTCCTAGCTTCAAGCACTACCATCTTTCTCCGGTATGGCCCACCCGCTTCCGTTCTGGTCGTATCAATATTCGCTATATTCTGCGATGCAATATCTAGCCGAAGACGCTGCGCAGTCATCGCCGACGCACTAATGTTCATAGAACTTAAAAACGACATATGTACCCTCCTAAATGTAAGGTTTAACCAATAATTCCTGTAACGGTCTTTAAAATTCTGTCCGGCTTAAATGGCTTTACGATAAAGTCCTTTGCACCAGATTTAATTGCCTCAATTACCATGCTCTCTTGTCCCATCGCAGAACACATAACAACTGCCGCATTGGGGTTTTTTGCTTTAATTGTTTTTAACGCTTCCAGACCATCCATATTAGGCATCGTGATGTCCATAATAACAAGGTCAGGGTTGATTTCTGAAAACATCTGTACTGCCTGTGCTCCATCCGAAGCTTCGTACAAATCGGTATACCCGTTCTTAGACAACGTATCCTTAATCATCATTCTCATAAATGCAGCATCATCTACCAATAATATTTTTGCCATCTCTTTACATCTCCTTTATTGTCCTATCATACTTTATATAATCCCTGACTCAGTTTTCACCGGCCTGGTAATTTCCTTTATCAACCATATCTTCAATCTTAACTGCCACATTTCTTTTATGAACTCCCAGTTGTCCCTTAAACCATGGCTGTCCTTCTACATACAGCTGAACATCGGAATCTTTTGGCGCATTTAGATTGACTACATCTCCAACATGAAGATTATATACATCATCAAGCGTAATCACGGATTCCCCTACTTTCGCACGAACCATCAAGTCAGATGCCTTAATGCTGTTCATGATTTCAAGTTTATTATCCAGACTATTTGCTTCATCTCCCATTGCACTGTGTTTGCGCTTGTCCATAATTTCAAATATATTCATAAGCAGAGAGCCAGGAATACAGATATTGAGCCTTCCGGTACACTCACTCATCTCTACATCTAGAACTACAATCACAATGGTTTCATCTACTCCAATTTCCTGAAACATACTTGGGTTTTCTTCCAGTCTGCTCAGTTCAAACTCCAGATTGATATAACTAGACCAGGAATCTTTGAGTGCCCCAATGATATATTGAATCACCCTACGATAGAGAGCCATCTCAATCTCTGTATAGGTGTAGGATTCACTAACATTGTTGTCATCTCCCATACCTCCCAGCATACGGTCTATCAGGCTTAACATCAATGTCATACTTGCATTGATTAACAGCGGTGGGTTTTTTGAGTGATTGGGCAAAGTTACATTTACAACGGTTAATATATCATTATCAACCAATGCATTGCCAAACTCATAATATCTTTGTTCCTCTACTGTAATAACGGACAATTCGCTGGAGGTCCGGAATAAACTGCTAATCTGGGAGCCTGCAATTCTGGAATAATTGTCAAATATACTCTTTAATATTTTCAGTTTATCTTTTGTGAATTTTTTAGGACTATAAAAATCATACTTCCGGTATTTCGTTTCATTTTCCTTTTTTTCAATCTCCTCAATTTGCTCTTCTGTTCCCTGTAGGGAATTGAGCAGTGCATCGATTTGACTTTGGGATAATACTTCAGCCATTTGTTTCACTCCCGCTTTTTATTTAATTGCCCGCTTCTTCCTGGCTAATATGATACACCTGGTTATAATACTCTTCCAGTGATTTTTCAACCGTATCGTTCTTTGTTATCAGGATTTCAACGCGGCGGTTTTTGGCGCGCCCATCTTCGGTATCAAACGGTGCGATAGGCCGAAATTGTCCAAAACTCATGCCTACCAGTTTTTCCGGTGAAACAGCACTTTTGCTTTGCAGATAGATAATCACTTCTGCCGAACGCTGTGCAGACAACATACGGTCATTGCGAATATTATTTGGTCTTCTAGGATCTCCCTGAGAAGTGTGTCCCAATACCTGCACTTCCTTTATGCTTTTATTCGCCTGTGACATAACAGCAGCAAATTCCTCTAGAACTTCTTTCCCTTCCTGTCTAAGAACGGAACTGTCCCCGTCAAAAAATACTTTATCACGAAAAGAGATAAATGTGAAGCCGTCGCCGCGACTTATTTCGACGGTATCTTGCATATTTCTGTCTTCAACAATCTTTTTTAACATGAGATACATTTCATCGAAGTCAGTAGAATCTCCAGCTTCTAACGGTGGATTGCCCTTTAAATCTCCATTATCATCTGTAACATTGGCATCGAGCACCACTTGATCTTCTGTTTCCACTGCACTTGGATTAAAACTTTGCACCAATAGCTTCCATTTGCTCTGGTCAACGGAGGACATAGAATACAGAAGGACAAAAAAGCACAGCAGCAACGTAACCATGTCTCCGTATGTATCCATCCAATTTCCAAGTTCTTCTGGCTTTTTATCTTTCTTTACCATACAACCACCTGTTTCCCTTTTTCATTAATCAATATGGAAGTGAATCTTAGGAAACATTCCCGCTTCCATCACCCGAAGATTTCTTTTTCATTAATTTATTCTGCTGTTTCTGAGACAGATAAGACAAAAGTTTTTCTTCCAGATATTTGGGGTTGTCCCCTGCCTGGATGGACAAAACTCCTTCAATGATGATCTGCTTATATAAAACCTCTTCGTCATTACGGATTCTAAGTTTTTTCGCCATAGGTCCGAAAATCAGATTTGATAATACACTTCCGTAAAAGGTTGTAATCAAGGCAACTGACATATCGGCACCAATGTTTGATGCTCCTCCGCTGTCCAGAGTCATGCCTTTTAGCATGTTTACCAACCCAACCAAGGTTCCAATCATTCCAAATGCCGGTGCGATGGAAGTTCCTTTTTCATATAAACTGACATCTTGATCATGCCGTTCTGTCATGGCTGCAACTTCACTTTCTAACATCTCTCTGATTTTTTCTGCATCCATTGCATCGACAATCAGCATAATACTCTGCTTCAGGAAAGGATCTTTTAATCCATTGGCTTGCTCTTCCAGAACCAGAAGGCCTTTTTTTCTAGCTGTCTTTGCCATATCCACCAATGTGTCAATGACCATTTCTGCGTTATATCTCTTAGGATTGAGCATAATTCCAATGTGTTTTGGTACCTGGGATAAAATCTTGAACGGAAAGCTTGCGACCAGCGCTGCCAGTGTACCGCCAATAACAATGACCATACTGTCTATGTCAATAAAATTCCCCAGCTTATTCAAACCAATTCCGTTAATGATCAATGCAAATCCCAGTACCCATCCTATAATCAACGTTATGTCCATGAATAACCTCCAATAGTCCAGGCAACTCCCGGATTAATCTTTCTTTTTCTGCGCACATGCATAAATTCGGGCATTGTATTCAATCACTCGGTTTATAATTTCATCTACGCTTTCTTTCACCACGTAATGCTTCCCACTGACTAATATGATATTTGATTCCGGTATGGACTCAACCCGCTCTATTTGTCTGCAGTTAATTACAAATTTTTCATCATTCAGTCTTGTCAGATGAATCATAGTTTCCTCTCTCCCTGAATCTGGAGGGGCGGACATGGCCCCTCCCATTCATTGAATTACACTATCGCTTCATATTAACCAGTTCTTCCAACATTTGATCCGTTACTGTAATTATTTTTGAGTTTGCCTGGAACCCTCTTTGTGTGGTAATCATATCCGTCATTTCAACTGCCAGATCCACTTTTGCCATCTCTAAGTAGTTTCCTAGAATACGGCCTTCCGAGCCACCAGCTTCAAACACACTTACATTCCCGGCACTGGCACCTACGTTATAGTAGTAACCAGTGTCCTTTTCCAGACCGCCCACATTCTGTACACTTCCTAGCGCAATCTTACCAATCGTCATGGTAACTCCACTACTGGAAGTCCCTACTACCGTACCATCTTGCTGAATCTTGTAATTAGAAAATTCCGCTATTCCATCATCCGCATCTTTATTCTTATCCTCTGTCTTAGAAGCCGAAGATTGAGCTGTGCTTAAGGCAGCCTTCGCTTTCGTAACAGCACCTTCTGCCGCTTTAAACTTGGCATCTTCAGCCTGTGCTTTAAGTTTTGCAGCATCTCGAACCGCTTCCGGAGACGTCTTTTCCAAAACATTTAAATCGGTTTCAATTTTTGTTATATCAGCTTTGGCAGTCTCATAAGCAGTTTTCTTTGTCGCATAGAGTGGATCTGTAGCTTCATCCGAAGTGATAAAATTATCAAAAGCATCACTATATTTTTGGAATTCATTAGCAAAATCCGTACTAGCATCCGTATAAACTTTTTTTGCATCCGGTGCACTCAACTCAGACTTGGCTACGATTAGATCATAATTTGCTTTTTCATACTCCATATTGGCATCATAATAAAGAGTTTTTAAACTAGTGTCAGAGGTATCTGCCTGCCAGGCTTTAAACGCTTCCTCTTTTAGTGTCTTTTTCGATTTCAAATCTGCATCCAGATTCTTTATATCCTTAGCATCATAAATAGTATCATACTTTGACTGTGCCGTGATATAGTCCTGGTTTGCTCCTGCAAGCGCGGCACTTTGATTATTCAGCGCTGCCATGGCTTCATTTAGTTTTTTTGTCGCTGCTTCCACCTGACTACTTGATTGTCTCGTGGCTTGATTTGCCATCTCTGCCTTCGTGGGAAGTTTTAACGGGGAAAGAGTTGCCGTTCCAAACTCTTTTTCATCCTGACTATAAGAGAACCCGTAAACATAATTACCACTGTCATCCGTTAAATAACCATTGGGATCCACTTTAAATTTACCAACCCTTGACAGATATAGGCCACTTTCCTTGACCGCATCCTCTCCATCTAAGGATACACCTTCGCTTTTCATCGGTCCAACGATAAAGAATCCAGTTCCATCTATCATACAGTCCAGACCACTGGCAGACGGTGACATCCCTCCCGTTGCAAAATCGTAGGTAATGGCTCCTGTGGTCACTCCATATCCCACCTGGTTTGCATTCACTGCACCATTCCCTCCTTCACCGGTATTCCCTCCGGATCCGGAAGATGTATTCTGATACATGGTGTCTTTAAAAGACATACTACCTGCTTTAAACCCCCAGGTATTTACATTTGCAATATTATTACCAATAACATCCATCCTTGCCTGATGTGCTCTTAATCCGGCTACACCAGCGAACATTGATTTGACCATATTCTTATTTTCCTTTCTCTACATTCCATTGCCGCTTCCTCTGGTCAATCGGACCAGGGGATATGCCTCCATAAATGGTCCAGCTATATTAATACGGCACTGTCAATATTTGTAAAAATGTTCTCTTTCATCTCGCTGCCTGACATGGTTGTAACGACTGTATTATTCGGTACATTTACAATGAATGCACCCCGATTACTTATAATTACAACGTCTTTTGCTCCTTTTACCCTTGCTTTGTCCACGGCTGACTGTAAATCATTAAGAAACGAATCAGACATCTGTATTCCACGTTGATTTACCCGTTCTGCCGCATGTTTGGAAAATTGGAGTTTCTCTGCATCCCCTATCCGTTCTTGCAAGACGGTAAGAAAACGATTGCCAGGCTCTGTCGCCCCTGCACTCCGCAGCTTTAGCTGCCGAATATCTTCATATTGATTTATCTTTCCTATCATTTTCTATCACCAACCGTTCAACCTATGCGCTTACTCTTATACCACGGTTTTATCCTCTTTACCGGGATCTCCTTTACCGGGATCTGCTTTACCGGGATCTCCTTTACCGGGATCTCCTTTACTGGGATCTGCTTTACTGGGATCATCGCTAGCACCTGGGTCGTCTGGGTCTTCCGATGGTTTATGTCCTTTCTCAAATACAGACATAATGTTGGATACTGGATATCCTTTTTCTGTATCATCATCAAGATATAGTGTAGGTACTCCATTAAAAATATCCACACGAGTCACGGTTCCGCTTTCTTTTTTTAACTGACCGGTTTTATCCATGTCTGCTACCAAAACTTCTTTTCCCATCATAGATGTTCCGTAATTAATGGTGTTTACCTGTGAAAAATCATCCATTGCTGTGGAGAAATTGTCCATTGCCTGCATCATGGCGATCTGCGTCATCTGCGTCATCATCTCCGAATTATCCATGGGATTTGACATATCCTGATTCTGCAACTGAGAAGCCAGAAGTTTAAAAAACGATTCCGTTGACATATCACTATTTTTTTTGCTTATCTCTGTGTTGTCATTGACATTTGTTTTATAAGCAGCATTTGTAGAACTTGTAACAGCATTTGTAGAACTTGACATCCTTTGTCTCCTTATCTGTAAATGGTTTCGTTTCTCTCATCTAAGTCTGCATCAAACAGTCCAAGTCTTAACTTTTGAAAAAAATCATCCCGCTTGTCCTGTGTCTGGCTATGAGATTCTTGCTGGGACTGACCATGACTATTCCCTTGATTCTCTGACTGTTGTTTCAGATAATCATTGGTAGATTCATCTACAATGATATGAACCGGACGTTCCAGATTGTGTTCTAGAATCGCTCCTAACTCACTGGCGGAATGGGTCAGCATCTTTAAAGTTCTGGTTTCAGTACATACCACGGAAACATTCACCTGGTTGTCTTCGTACGTAACCTTGAGTTGTATCTTTCCCAAATTATGAGGCTCTAACTGAAGTTCCAAATTTTTATTACCTTTATGGATCTGTTTTAACATCTGGTCAGTGAGCTTCTCCTTTAAATCTTCTGAATCCTCTACCTGCATAGGAGTAAGAGCGATCACTTCTTTCTCTTTTTGGATATGAGGCATGGACTCCGCAGAGTAAGACTTATTCTCAAGCACATTCATAATTTGATCTTTCTCATCTTCCTTCGAAGAATTGTTTCCCATTTCTTCATGACTCCCGGGGCCTTTGTTTTTTAGAGCCGTTTCATCCGTCTGATCTCCAACCAGTAACGCTTTCATCTGGGAGCTCATTTCCTTGATTCCCACCTGCTTTCCTGGTCCTACAAGTTCTTCCGGATTCTTGGCATTCACTTTCGTTTTTCCTTCCGGCTTCTCCCCTTGTTCCAGTAGTGAAACATGGTTAGGACCCGCCGTTTCTACCATATTAGGTGTGTCCTTTGGACTAACCTTCAATTCCTCACCAGTCTGCTTTATCCCCTGTTCTCCTGCAGTCCAATTCTTTAACCGCATTTCCTTCAGAAATTGAATGGAATCCATGGCATCTGACTGCCCCCAATCGGCTGACTCTTCGTTTAAATTCTTAGCGGAATTGACTGTCTCCAAAGCTAAAACTGCTTTCTTAATAGAAGTATCTTTTGGATCGACCACAGAAGGTTCTTTTCCCTGATTTGCAGCTACTGTAGAGGCGGCCGCCTCCTGAGCAGATAATTCGGGATTTTGCTTTTTGTCCTTTTTCTCAGGGCCATTGTCTTTTTTTATTTCTTTTTGCTTCATCATTTTCTTAAATTCGGAAATGTCATCTCCCGTTTTGTCCTTTTGAGTCTTTGGATCCGGCATCTGCCTCAGGCTGATATCCAATCGATTCATGTTTAACTCCACCTTTTTCCCTCCTTTCTTTTTCTGCCATTGGCATATTATTTATGGCAACTGTCCAAATATCTTTGACAGGATTACCTGTTGTTATGAACTGACATGGTGTTTGATACAAATTCATCAATGAACAATTCATCGTTTCGCATTGATTCTTTGTTGTACTGTAGAAGTTTTTTCTCTTTCAACTTATCGATCGAAGCCTTTTCTTTTCTGGCTTCTACCACTTCTTCTCTCTTTTTTTCTTCCCTGGCTTTCAGTTTTTGCAATATACCTTGTTCTGCCAGTATTTTTTGCTGCATAAAGGTGATATAACTTTCATATTCCCTCATCATATTGATGCCGACCCCATGTTTCATGTCTTCACCAAAACAAAGTACCGTCTGTTTTCTCTTCTCAATCAGATCCTGAATCTTTTTCTCCTGCAGCTCCACTTTTTTTATCATCTGCGCGTGTTCGCTTTTGAGACTGTCTAATACCTGTTCTTTATAATTTAAAACTGTATGGAGAGGAAAGTTAAACTTTTTCATCTTCTGCCTTCTTTCTCTGGCTTACGCTAAGATCGCTTTCATCTTTATTAGTATCTCTTCATAATTGTCATTCTCTTGAATTCCCTGACACAAAAACGCATTGATCTTGTCTATCTTCGATATTGCCACATCAAGTTTGGGATTGGTCCCTGCTTTATAAGCACCGATTGAGATCAAGTCCTCATTCTTTTCGTAAAGACTTAACATGTCCCTGATCCGGGAAACCAAGGAAAGATGCTCTTCTGATACGATGTTATTCATCAGACGAGAAATACTGGCACTGATATCAATGGCGGGGAAATGATTGGCATTGGCAAGCTTTCGGCTTAGAACAATATGACCATCTACAATTCCTCTTACGGTATCTGCAATCGGCTCGTTGGTATCGTCCCCTTCCACCAATACAGTATAAATCCCTGTAATGGAACCTTCGGGAAAATTACCGCTGCGCTCTAGCAGTTTTGGAAACTCCGCATAGATGGATGGTGTATAGCCTCTTGCCACTGGCGGTTCTCCAATGGCAAGTCCAATCTCCCTTTGAGCCATCGCAAAGCGGGTAAGAGAATCCATCATAAGCAGGACATCTTTCCCCTGATTCTTGAAATACTCTGCAATGGTAGTTGCCACAAGGGGACACTTCATGCGAAGCATAGCCGGCTGATCGGAGGTTGCGACCACCAATACCGTACGTTTCATTCCTTCTGGTCCTAAATCCTTCTCTATAAACTCACGAACCTCACGGCCTCGCTCCCCAACTAGTGCAACCACGTTGATATCTGCCTTAACATTTCTAGCAATCATTCCTAGAAGCGTACTTTTTCCCACACCACTTCCAGCAAAGATCCCAATACGCTGCCCTTTTCCAATGGTGTTCACCCCATCAATCGCTTTTACTCCAAATTCCAGCTTCTCGGTAATGGGCGGACGGGTAAGCGGATTGATGTATGGATTTTCCACATAATAGTAGCGTGGTGATTCAAAGGGACCTTTCCCATCTATGGGTTCTCCCTTGGCATCAATAATCCGTCCTCGTAAGAAATCACCCACTGGTATTTTCAGCCTTCTTCTGGTATTTCTCACAAAACTCCCTGCCGCAATCCCATTCATATTTTCATAGGCCATAAGCTGGATCTTGTCATTCTTAAACCCTACGACTTCGACTGGTATCTGTTCTTGCTTATCTTCATTATATATGTAGGCAATATCTCCAATGCTTGCTTTGCCTCCAGATGCCTCCATAGACATCCCTACAATATTCTCAATCTTCCCGATATGGTCGATCGTCTCCGTCTTCATAATAAGATCAGATAACTCTTTAAACATGTGGGTCCTCCCCATTACAGTCTTGCGTTGTTTAGTATTCCCTTGATATTTTCAATCTGAGTATTCACACTAACGTCTATGATTTCTTCTGGAAGTTCGATGATGCAGGTACCATCTTCTGCATTCTCCATGGCTATTATCTTGATATTTCCTGAAATGTGAGACAGTTCTTTTAAAAGCCCCACATCTCCCTGAATCATCAAACCAGCGTCTTTTTGAGAAACATAAATTTTAACCCACTGGGTCTTTTTTAACTTCCCTGCAGCCGTGACAATCATCCGTTTAATAATTTCACCACTGGATCTTAGACTCGTTTGAATTACTTTCTCAGCGATGGTTAATGTGATCTTCTTTAAATCATCTATGTATTGATCTAGTATGTGGTTCTTTTCCTCTGCCACGCTTTCAATGGTTTCTTTTATGGAATTCTGAAACGCTTCTAGCTGCCGATCTAACTCTTGTTTGTGTTCCTCAAACGCTTTTTCTTTTCCTTCTTGAAACCCAGTTTCATATCCCTCTTGATGCCCATCTTCCCTGGCATCGGTTCGAATCCGTTTGGCTTCTTCTTTTGCCTGACTTACGATCTCTTGCGCTTCTTTTAAAGCTTCCTCGTACACCTCGTCTGTCTGTTGATGCCGGCTCTCTTCTGATTCTGTTAACAACTGCTCCCCCGAAAGAGATTCGCAGTCACTTCCAGTCATGATATCCTCTAAATCTTTTAATCCATAATCCAGAACCTCTCCCGTAATCTGGGATCTTTTCATAATATTAGGCAATGATATCATCCTTTCCGCCCTTGCTGATGATCAATTCGCCTTCTTCCTCCAGACGTCTGATAATACCAACAATTCTCTGCTGCGCTTCTTCTACATCTCGTAAGCGGACGTTTACAGTCACTTCCATATCGGACTCAATGCTTTCCTTCATACGGGCTGACATATTAGAGAAGATAATCTCAGTAATCTGCTTATTGGCATTCTTAAGCGCATATACCATATCTTTCATATCGCATTCGCGGATAAAACGCTGAATGGAACGATCGTCCATGGTAATGATATCCTCGAATACAAACATCTTCTTTCGGATGGTATCCGCAAGTTCTGCATCTTTTCTTCCCAATTCGTCGAAGATAAGTTTTTCGTTTCCTCGGTCCATATGGTTCATTACATTTGCTATGTAATCGATACCTCCAACCGTTGTATAATCGGTCGTTAAGATACCGGAGAACTTTTTCTTAATTTCACTTTCAACAATCTTAATTGCCTCAGGAGAAGCGCTTTCCATTCTAGCTATGGATTCCACTACTTGAAGACGTTTTTCTGGCTGCAGTTCTGCTATCAGCTGCGCAGTCATCTCCTCATTCGTATAGGAAAGAACCAGCGCTATGGTCTGAGCGCGCTCGTGCTGTAAAACGGAAAACAGATTTTTGGAATCACTTTTTCTGATAAAGCCAAACGATCTTGATTTCAGGGAATGGGTTACTTTCTGGAGGAGGCTGTTTGCTGTACTTTCACCAAATGCCTTTTCCAGTACTGTTCTGGCATATTCCAGCCCTCCGTCTGTAACTACTTTCTGAGTGAGACATGTCTTATAAAACTCATCCAAGATCGATTCGGTGGTTTCTGCTTCCACATGTCCAAGCTTTGCCACCTCTACGGTTACTTTTTCAATATCTTCCTCACTTAAATACTTATAGATCTTTGAAGCTTTATCCACACCAAGTGAAACAATAACCGTTGCCGCTTTTTGCTCCGGCGTTAAATTATTCGTCATTATTGTTTCCTCCATTCAACCATGTCTTCAACAACTGAGCGGATATCTCAGGGTTCTGCTCTGCAAAATCACGAACATTGTTACGCAGTTCTGCGCCTCTGTCTTCCTCTGGCGACAAGATTTCTGACAGACTATTTTTATCCAAGGGATCAAGAGTTGGAACATCTTCCTGACTCTCTTCCATCTCATCCAGAAGAGCTCTTTTCCTTCTTCTGTTCCTTATCACAAGGATAATGATCAGAATCAGTAACAGTACACCAGCCATGGCACCAATTAAGATCCACTGATTGATCAGGATTCCTTTAACCGCTGTCTCTGCAGGTGTCTCTGGTTCTTTGGGAACATCAATGGTATAAAACGGAGCTGCTACTACCGTAATCTTCTCCGGACGGTCTGCCTGAACGATTCCGGCTGCATTCCCTGCCAAATCACGAATATCATCAATGCTTATCGTCCCGAATCCGGTCCCATTCACCACAACAGAAATGGTCAGATTCTCAAGACTGCCTGGGTTAATCTGACCCTGCTCTTTGATTTGATTTAACAGATATTTTCTGGTTAAGCTGCTGGAACCATATACACTATTTGTCCCGCCTTCCCCTGCATTGTATTGGGGAATGTCTGCGTTTGCCTCGGAACCAGCAACTCCAGAAGCGGTTTTTCCATCTCCTGAATACTCTTTGTTTATGGACTCTTCGGATGTCAATCCGGTTTTATCCTTCTCATCAATCTTCTCCGGTGTATTATAAACGATGCTTTCCCGGATAAGTTTTTCCATATTGACGGTGCCCTTTACAGAAACACGTACATTACCGTTTCCATAAACAGGTCCCAGTACATTCATGACTTTTGCAGAGATCTGATCTTCGATTAATTTAGAGATCTCTTCTCCTGCTTTGCCTGAGTTAATATCTTCATCTTCGGAATCTATCGATACTTCCAGTCCATTCCCATCAAAAACAGATACATTATCAATCACCATACCCGGTATACTTCTGGATATTAAAAGCTGTATAGACTTTGCCTGTTCTTTTGTGGGGGATCCGCCGTCTTCCATCACGACAACAGCCTGGGCACTTGCTTCTTTTGCGTTATCTTCTGACAGCGCATATTTAGAAGTTTCTCCCAGGGCTATCGTAACATATGCTTCCTTTACACCTTCAAATATCTGGATTGTAGAACCGATTCTAGTCTCCAGATCATATAGCTTAAAGGTCTTACGATCAGAATCAGTCGTCATAAGGCTCACGTTGTTTTTAAAAACATCATATGTAAAACCGCTTTTGGGATATCCCGCCGATACAAGCATGGCTTTTGTTGTATCCATCTTTTCTGTGGGTACCATAATATCGCCATCTTTGTATTGATAGTCGATCTCATCTTCCTGCAGTTTTCCTATGATTTGTTTTGCTTCTTCACTCCCTACCCCAGTAAACATAACTTCATACGGTTTTTGTCTCATGGACAATGCCGCTATCACCGCTCCTGTGATAACAAGTACTCCAATAACCCCGGCAATTACTAATTTTTTCGTTCTATCATTTATATTACTTAAAAAATCTTTAATTTTATTCATCGCGTCCGTCCGCCCCGTTATCTGTCTTAAATGCTGATTCGAATCATTTCAGTATAAGCTTCCAGCGCTTTATTCCGAAGTGTTGATAAAAGTTCTACCGATAACTGAGCCTTCGCTGCTGCTGCCGGTACCGTATGTGCATCATCAATCTGTCCCGTAGACAACAAATATTCCTGTTTGGACAAATCTGCCTCTGAGCTTTGTACGTTCTGAACCGCTTCTTTGAAAATGTCCTGAAACATAGCACTGCCGTCCTGACCGGATGCTACTTTCTTATCATTGCCCATATCAGCAATGGTGCTATAAGGATTCATGGGTGTTATAAACATCTGTTCCATCTTTTTTCGTGCCTCCTGTTTTAACCTTTTATCATTGTACGCAATCTGCTTATCTCACTGTTAAATGCATTTAGTTCATATTGATATTGCAGAGTCGTTCTTGCCAGTTCTACATTTTCTACATCCATGTTGACGTTATTCCCATCCACTCTTGCAGATTCCTGATCCGTGCTATGGACAAAATACCTAGACCGGTTGATGATATTCCCAATATCAGACGATGTACTGCCTTTCCCTGACATCAAACGCTTGCGGAACTCATTTTCAAACGTTACATTCTTCGCTTTGTACCCTGGCGTATCTCCATTGGCTATATTGGTAAGCGTTGTTTTCTGCTTTGTCCATAGATAATCCAGAGATTTCTCTGCCATGGAAATGTTGTTTCCAAATATTGCGTTCATCGGATTTTCCTCACTTTCATCTCTTCCGGCAAAATGCCTGTAAAACGGATTCAGGCTGCGTAAGTATGTAAAATTTAGTTAAATTTTTACAGCCTATCCCAAAAACTTTTGTTTTTTGTAATTTTTCTTACTTTATTTTACATTTTATTACAAATAATGTCAAGAATCTTCTCTCTTGTCGAATGAGAATTCTGCATATTAGCCGGGACTACTTTACAGCAGTGTTGATTCTATGGGCATTTATTCAATTTAAATAGTAAAACTTTTCCATTTTTGCCATAAAATTCTGATTTTAATTGGCAAAAGCCTGTCATTAAACTGATTATAACTGAATTATTCCCCCGCTATATACTTCTAAAAAAATTAGCCATTTACTAAAATTTAAAATATTTTTTTATGCGTAATTTTTATTTTCTCATTTATTTTGGTTATATTTTTACTTTTTTTAAACATTCCACTACATATATCGAAACTTTTTTAGAAATATTAAGGGGATAATGTCGATAAAAGTAATATTTATTAATTTTTTATAACAAATAGTTTCGATTTTCTTTCTGCCGCTATGAAATTGCAGGTCAACCACCAAAAGAGAGAGAGACGGCATATAGTATTCCTAACAGGCTTAAAAAGCCTCTTAGATAGAAATATAGAAAAGAAGGTGTTTGAACCATGATTTATACGAACAAAAGCAGAGTCTTTGCTCAATCAAATGACACGCCCCATGAGTCATACCGGGCAGCTCTAAGGTCCCAGGAGTTCCTAATCCATATTGCAGACTCGTTACTCTCCGCTTTATTCAAACAGGAAGCAAACAGCTGCATCGGTCATTTGAAAAACTTTGCCAGGATCCATTCTAACTTAAAACCACTTTGCAGGAATCCAAAGTTTAAATCTCTGCCAATTTCTTATGATGCTATGTATGAAAATATAGCCTGGACCATTGACCGGCTCTTTTACTTACTGGCAGAAAAACAAGTGGAAAAAGCAAAGGATTTAGTTGAATTTCAATTAATTCCATTTTTAAAGGAATGGAAAGAAGATACCTATTTTTGGCTTTTTGTCTATCCGGACAAAGAAAAAATGAATCAATATTACAAAAATGAATTTATCGAGCATCATAAAAACACGTATACAAAGAGAGGGGAGAACTATTTAATTTCAATTTTCATCCCAGTTTATAATAAAGTGGATTATACAAAAAAGTGTTTGGAAAGTCTGTTTCGAACGACAGATTTAGAAAAATATCCATGTGAATTAATTCTATTAAACGATGGTTCCACTGACGGAACGCAGGAATATTTTGATCAATTACCGATTCGTAAAGTGATCACCTTAAAAGAAAACGTCAAGACAATGATTTTTTCTCTTATGTACCGGATCTGCGAGGGAAAATACGTTGCCTTTGTAAACAATGATACCATTCTTACCAGTCACTGGCTTGATAATCTCCTCGCTTGTGTCCGTTCCGACCCCAAGATTATCATGGCTTCGCCAAGCACTCCAAACACCAGTAACCGGCAAAGTATGATTGAAGATTTCACCCCAGAGAATGCAGAAGAGAAAGCCAAACTCCACAATTTACCCTGTCCCTATCTATGGGAAGAGCGTTGCCGTCTTATGCCGGTAATTGCACTTTATGACATGGATCTTGTAGACACCATTGGGTTTGCGGACCGGTATTTCTACACCATGGAATTTTGGGATGATGATTTCAGCCTACGGGCAAGACGGGCTGGGTTTAAACAGGTTCTGTGCAAAGATACCTGGTGTTATCACTTTGGAAGTGTATCGGGAAAGGCAGACCAATTAAAATCCAATACACTTCTAAACGGAAGGGCTTTATTTCTTAAAAAACACGGATTAGATCCATGGGATCATCACTTTGTCTATGACTCCTACCAGTTGACTCATATAGAAGGAACCATTCCCGCACAGCCAAAGGAGCTGTCTGTCCTTGAGATTGACCCCGGTTATGGAGCCGATGCACTGCAGTTGCAGACGCAGGTTCGAAGAGATGGAAAAAAGGCTTTGTTCTCGTTTCTACTTACGGATTCGCAATTTGCTCCTGACTTATGTCCCTTTCAATCTTCCATCGCCCTCTCCCCTTCTGCCATGGAAACCCACAAGTATATTCCCGAAGGAACCTTCCACTTCATTCGCTTTGGGAAGGATCTATCCCTTTATCCAGACTATAAGGAGCTCCTTACCGCCTGTACGGCTCAACTAGCAGATACCGGTTCTCTCACCTTCTACGTGAAAAACCCCTATTCTCTTGACGTAAAAAAAGGGCTAAAGGAAGAAACTCTCTTAAACGCCAATTCTTCCATGACCCTCATTCCGATCTCTGGGCTTTTATTGTTACTAAACCAATTAGGCGTAACCGCAGAAGTAAGAGGCATTCTGGGAAGTAATCTGCCAAAGGAATTAAATAGCAAACAAACAGAGCATCTGGACCGGTACTTTGTTCTCTGTACAAAAAAAGCAAAACCAATTTCATGAAAAGCTTCTCTCTCCATAAGATAAAAGCGCATAAAAAGGGACGGCTGCAATACGCAGCCACCCCTTTTTTATCTTATGTAAGATTTTAATTACTTTAATAACTGAAGAACACCCTGTGGAACCTGATTTGCCTGAGCAAGCATTGCCTGAGATGCCTGTACAAGAATGTTGTTCTTTGTATAATCCATCATCTCTTTTGCCATATCTACGTCACGAATGCGGCTTTCAGCAGCAGTCATGTTCTCAGAAGTTACGCTCAAGTTGTTGATGGTATGCTCTAAACGGTTCTGAAGCGCACCAAGGTCACCACGAGTGGAAGATACGGTATTGATAGCATCTTTAATCGATGCGATGGAAGCCTTTGCACCAGACTGTGTGGAAATATCAAGAGCACCAATTCCAAGAGAAGCTGAGCTCATGTTTCCAACTTTTACATTTAACTGATTGAAGGAATCAGCAGTATCACCAATCTGAAGACTTAAGCCATCTTTTGTTGCTACATCTGTTTTCTTGAAAGTCACTCCAGTAGTTCCCTTTGCAGTACTTTCAATTCCATTGTCCTTCAGCTGTGCAATTACAGCTTCAACCTGCTCAGCTGAATCTACTTTAGCGTCATCTGTATAGATTGCGATGTGGCCATCTGCAATGGTATCGCCCTGTTTTGCGATCTGGAAATTCTTACCATCAACAGTGAATTTTTGACCAACTTTGGCATTATCAAATACTAAATCAACGGTAGCATCAGTACCAGGAGTTAATGCACCACTCATAGCTACAGGAGCTCCAGCAACTTTGAAATCTGTGATTTGGAATCCGTTATCACCAGCCTCTCCAGCCGTGAATGTTAATTCGCCTGAAGCATTAGATGCCGCACTAAAAGCCCCGTTAGATGCCTTATTTAATGCAGCTGCAGCAGCAGCACCGTTGGTAGCGGCAGAACCTGCTGTGGCATCATTTGCAGTCACCGTAAGGGTCTGATTCTTTCCATTCTTATCCAAATAACTTACTGAAACTTCATAATCACCTGTAGCAGTACCAGCTACTGCTGCCGCTACATGTGTTGCAGGTGTACCTGCAATAGTATTCACACTATTACCATCAAGTTTAACTTCACTTACACCTTTGCCACTAGCAAGAGAACCATCTAATAAGTTAATTCCATTAAAGTTTGTGCTTTCAGAAATACGATCTACTTCAGATTTTAAAGAAGTGATTTCCTTCTGAAGATTGTCACGATCCACTTGATCCTGATAGGTACCATTGGCAGACTGATCAGCCAATTCTACCATACGATTTAACATGGAATGAACTTCTGTTAATGCACCTTCAGCGGTCTGTACCAGAGAGATACCATCATTGGCATTCTTCTGAGCAGTCTCAAGACCTGTAATCTGTGCTCTCATCTTCTCGGAAATAGCAAGACCTGCAGCGTCATCACCTGCGCGGTTGATTCTGTAACCAGAAGATAATTTCTCCAAGTTTTTCGCTACGGTGCCGTTGTTGCTTCCTAACTGTCTGTTTGAGTTTATTGCTGCGATATTGTGTTGAATTCTCATATGTTCTTCCTCCTTGAATTTGCATTAGGGAAATCCTTTTCCCTATATGATATGTCGTTTTCTGCTTTGCACAAAACGTTTGTACTTTGGAAATCAGAGCGGGGTACCAGCCGCATGTCTGATTTCATAAAACAGGACACTTGTGTCTATGGAAAGCGAGAAGTGAAACAATTCTCTACTTACCTTTCAATCATATTATCGAACCATCTGGATGGAAAGTTAAGTCCTATTTTCAAATATTTTTTATTTTTCTAAATTGATTTTTTTTCTGATCAGGCTCTTAAATCGACGATCTGTCCCAATCCGTCTGCAGGAACCTGTGCCGGTCTGGCTGTACTGATCATATTCATCAAGCCTGCTGCCGCCACTTCCTGACTATCCATTGCTTTCTTTGTTACCCCGATACTGACGCTTTGTTGCAATCTGGCTGAACTAAGTCCCATACTCAATGCTGCAATATCCATGGCTTTCTCCTTTCTAACTGATCTCATGCGTTGTTTTTATGCTTCTATTCTTTCTATCGACAATTTTCTTTCCCCTCATAAGGTTTCATTCATTCTTTCTGCAGATCCAGAGTAAACCAAAACTCCACGCCGCCCTCTACATTGCGGACGCCGCATTCCTTCCCATGAGAATCCATGATCGCCTTTACAATGGAAAGACCGATCCCACTTCCCCCATATTCTCTGGTGTGTGCCTTGTCCACTTTGAAAAATTTGCTCCAAAGCTTTGGCAAATCCTCTTCTGGAATCTTCTGACCGGTATTAAAGACAGTAACAAGCGCTTCTGTCCCATTGTCTTCCGCTGTGATTACAATCTCTCTATCTCCGGACAGATGATTGAGAGCATTATTTAAATAATTGGTGATCACTTCTTCTATCTTAAACTCATCGGCAGATACAAGGATGGAACCACAATCTTTCAATTTTACGTTGGCATTCTTCTGCTGTATGAGAATCCCCGCCGAGTTGATGACTCCTCGAATCAGCTCGGTCAAATCAAACCGGTCTTGGTTTAAGCGGTCATTGCCAAATTCAAGTTCCGTCAGATTTAGAAGCTGCCGTACCATGGTATTCATCTTACCAGCCTCATCCACAATCACTTCGCAGTAATAATCCCTGCTTTCCGGATCTTCTGCCATCCCCTCCGTCAACCCTTCTGCATACCCTTGTATGAGTGCGATGGGTGTCTTAAGCTCATGGGAGACATTGGCTATAAAATCTTTCCTCATCTCATCAATCTTCACCTTTTCATCGATGTCTTTTTGTAGCTTCTCGTTGGCTGCCCGTAACTGACCGATGGTATCCTTTAACGTGTCTGATAACTGATTCATGCTGTTTCCTAATACCCCGACCTCATCTTCCTCTGTTCCGGTGTATTTGGCATCAAAATCCAGAGCAGACATCTTTTCCGATAGATTGGCAAGCTGCAAGATGGGAGACGTGATTCTCCTGGTGGTCACATATATAAAGAGACTTCCGATCAAAAGTGCGACAAATCCCACATAAGCGAGAAATCGGTTAGCTAGCATTACACTCTCTCTTACGCTGGCTAGGGGAATGGAGATTAAAAATATGGTTTTATTGTCCGAGAAGTATCCCCAACTATCTAGATAATAGGAATCGGATCGGCTGTCGTATGTCTTTTGCACAATGTAATTGTCATGTTTCTTTAAGACATTCGCTTTGGGTGGATTTTTTCCAAAAATATAGGCATCCACTCTGTTTTTCAAAAATTGCTGATCCCCGGTGGTGGATATCAGTGCCTCATCGGTGGTGCTGTCAATGAGTACCATCATTAAGTTGTACTTCTCCCCCATAACCCGAAACATCTTCTGAACCGGACTCTCCTGATTATAATCCGGATCGTAGGAATCCCGATAGTAGTGGATGATGCTTTTCCCCTCTTTATTCGCTTCTGCTACTACCTGATCAATCTGTGCATAAGCATTCTCTAGGATGTAAACTTTATCTCTGGTATAAAAGCCCTCTAAGAACCAGTTGTTTACACACCAGGTAGAAATAAGAACAAACGCCATCAAACCGACAAAGATCATGGCAATGCGTAACTGAATGGAATGTTTCATTGACTCACCTCAAATGGATTCTTTCCTTACACTTCAAACTTATACCCCATTCCCCATATGGTCCGGATGTAATCCCCTTTTTCCCCCATCTTACTCCGTAACTTCTTTACGTGGGTATCTATGGTTCTGGCATCGCCAAAATAATCGTAGTTCCAGACATTATTTAAGATCTTTTCCCTGGACAGTGCGATTCCCTGATTCTCCAGAAAATAAGCCAATAGTTCAAATTCTTTGTAGCTTAACTCAATATCCGTTCCGTCTATGGTCACTTGATGGGCGGCTTTATCCATATAGATCCCGCCTACTTCTACTGCATCGGTCACGCCTCCGCTGCTTCTTCTTACAATGGCTTCTACACGGGCAACCAAAATCTTGGGGCTAAATGGCTTTGAAATGTATTCATCGACTCCCAGATCAAATCCCTGAAGTTCATCCCGTTCTTCCCCTCTTGCCGTCAACATAATAATCGGCACCTTGGAATACTCTCGAATTGTCCGTAACGTTTCCCAGCCATCCATCTTCGGCATCATCACATCTAGGATAACAAGTGCAATGTCTTTTTGGTCAAAGAACACTTCAAGCGCCTCCTCCCCATTGGAAGCCTCCACCACGAAAAATCCTTTCACACTTAAAAAGTCTTTCACCAGTTTTCTCATTCTCGCTTCATCATCTACCATTAATATTTTTAACTGTTCCATAAATGCCTCCAAAAAATCTTGTATGCTTCATACTCTTTCAGATTATTGTAACAAATCGTCAAGATTTTATCTACCTGTTCACAGAGATTTCACACGATCCCATCAGACTCTTAAGCGGCATGGTAATATCCTATGAAACAAAAAACAGGCAGATGCTTCCTTCGAACCATCTGCCTGTCTGATTTCTAAAACTATCTTAATTCTGTAGTAGGAATGGCATCCATATCATCAAATGCCTGATTCTCTCCACCCATTGCCCAAATAAATGTATAATTGCTGGTTCCGGCTCCGGAATGAATGCTCCAAGAAGGACTGATCACTGCCTGCTCATTCTGCATCACGATATGTCTTGTCTCCTTACCTTCTCCCATCATATGGAATACTACATTGTTCTCTGGTACTTCAAAATACATGTAAACTTCCATACGTCTCTCGTGCGTATGGGATGGCATGGTATTCCATATGCTGCCCGGTTCTAAAACTGTCAATCCCATAGACAACTGGCAAGTCTCTAGTACTTCTGGATGAATAAACTGGTTGATCACTCGTTTGTTTGATGTCTCCATCGCCCCAAGTGGTTTTTTCGCTGCTTTTTCAATGGGAATAAAAGTAGTCTTGCATGCTTTATGAGCGGGTGCACTTACCATGTAAAACTTCGCTGGTTTCGCTGCGTCTTCACTGGTAAAGGTAACTTCCTTTGTTCCTTTGGAGATGTAGAGACAGTCCTTATAACCCATCTTAAATTCCTCTCCATCGGCTTTGATGGTTCCAGCTCCGCCGATGTTAAAGATTCCTACCTCACGTCTCTCCAGAAAATAGCTTGTCCCAAAATTTTTCCAGATATCGATGCCTTTATCAATGGAAACCTCTTCCGTGGTTGGCATACATCCCAATGTAACCATACGGTCTACATGGGAATAAACGGCTGTCACTTCATTGGCTGCATATAAATTCTCAATTAAGAATTCATTTCTTGTTTCTTCTGTTGTGTAACGTTTGAAATCCTTCTGATTTGCTGAATAACGAATGTCCATTTATAAAAACCCTCCTTAATTTATAATTGAATAAGTAAATCACTGACCAATCTCATGGTAACACAAGGAAGTTTTTAATTCAACCAGTTCTTGTCTTATTCTATCTTAAATTTGCCTACTTCTTGCCGTAGAAGACCTGCTTGATTGGATAATTCTTCGCTGGACGCCGAACTCTCTTCTGCCGTTGCTGCGTTGCTTTGCACGACTGCTGAAATCTGATTTACCCCATATTCGATTTGGGTCATGGCTCTGGTCTGTTCACCAGAAGCTTTTTCTACTTTTTCCATCAGATCCATTCCCTTTTTTATCTGATCCTTTACATCTATTAGAAGTTCTGCACTTTCTCTTGCCGTCCCCATGCCTTCTTGAACGGCAAGGTGTGAATTCTCAACCAGGATTGCTGTCCTTTTTGCCGCTTGGACTGATTGAGCCGCCAGGCTTCGCACTTCCTCTGCAACAATGGCAAATCCTTTTCCTGCTTCTCCTGCCCTGGCCGCCTCTACCGCTGCATTAAGTGCCAATAAATTCGTTTGAGATGCGATTCCATCCATATCCTTTATAATCTTTCCAATCTCATCTGAGGTTGTCTTAATTTCATCCATGGCGTTCAACATCTGCCCCATCTTCTCATTGCTTTCACCCACGCGCACTACGGTCTGTTCCATAAATCCAGTTGCTTTTTCTATATGAGCGTAGCTATCTTCCACCTGTCCTGAAACTTCTGTAATGGAAGCGGACAAAAGATCAATGGTCCCAGCTTGTTCTGTCGCCCCAGCAGCCAGTGCCTGCGCCGCATCCGCCACTTGATTTGACCCTGCTTCCACTTGATCTGCCGATTCCTTCATTGCTTTTAGGGTATGATTTAACTGCCGGTAGATGAGAGAAAGGGACTCCTCAATGGGAGAAAAGTCACCCACGTATGTGTTTTTTACTGGGAGTGTCATATCTCCCTTTGCCATATGTTTTAGATGATTGGTGATGTCATAAACAACTTCCTTCATCTGCTGAATCAAATCTTCTGTTGCCTGAGACAAAACTTCCATCTCATCCTTCGTTTTAAGGACTGGAACCGGCGGCGTATGTACATCTCCTGCTGCCAATTGGTTCAACCTCTCAGCTATGGGACTAAGAGGTGCCGTAATCTTATGGATCAAAGTTCCCAGAACCACATATCCGGCTGCATAGATGGTAACGGACAAAACCAATACAAGAATAATCTGATTTCTTTTCTGCTTTCGATACCCATCCACCAACTGGTCAATGTCATCAATATAGTTTCCAGTGCTAATATACCAGTCATAAGGTTCAAACTTCATGGTATAAGCCCGTTTGGCAAAGATACCGTCCTGACCGGGTTTTGTAAAATAAAAATCGGTAAAACCACCGTCCGGTTGAGACCCATGAGCAATTATATCGCGGGTGTAATAGTTTCCTACCATATCCTGCTCCTGAAGTCGATCTTTGCCTTCATATTCTGGGTTCCTATGGACTGCGCAGATCCCTTTTGAAGTGTCTGCCCAAAAATATCCCTCTTCCCCACGAAACCTTGCATTTCGAACTATATTTTCTGCATTTTTAAGTGCCTCTTCTTTCGTAATTTCTCCATCTTCGTATCGTTTTTGATTGGCATTTAGAACACTGACCAAACTTTCCACAGCTGTTTTAATATTTGTATCAAAAGCCGTATAACTAATCTGAATGGATTCCTGATAGGCTTTGTCCAAACTGAAATAAAAAATAGTTGTTAATACAAAAATAATGATGAATACCAATGCACTTGCAAATAAAATCAGTTTCCCTTTTACCTGCAATCCATGCTTCTTATGTTTTTTCATGTTAAGCCCCTCTCGTGTCTTTGCATAATAATATTCCTAATCATACCTGTAATTTATCCGTTCTGCAACGCAAGTTTTTCCATTTTTTGTAAAATTTTAATAAACAATTAAAAAATTCCTGGAATTTTTCACAAATTAAGCAAATTGTAACCAGTGAATTTTCCAGGAATCTTTTTCCATTACGACTTTTCAGCCGCAGAAATCAGTTTTAAGTTATTAATAAGTCGAGCATCTTCCGGTTTGTAGGTAAGTGCAGCTTTTCCATGGACCAGTGATTCCTGCAATAATCCCATTCGGTAAGAGGCGATGGCACAAAGATCATCGGGCGTATAATCCCAAGAATACCCCATATTAACAAAGCTTCTTGATTTCTCTTTGATCTTTAGAGCCTCTAAGGTCAAAAAGTATACCATGGACCAGTCTTTTAAATCATAACACATTTTTGCAAATTCGATATAAGGGTCCCGCATGGTTGAGACTTCCGCAATCGCCTTATAATACCAGTTATATGCGTCCTTATTCTTCCCCATCCGGTAATAGGACTTTGCAATCCAGCGCATAGCCGCACAGCGTTCATCGCACCACCGGGCTTGAGGCATGAGAAGGTAGCCGTTTAAGGTTTCAATGCTTTTCTGCCACTGCCCTTTATACATATATTCTCTGCCTAAATAATAGCGCATTCGTTCATTTTTTGAATCTTCTTTCACTGCCAGTTCCAAAAGTGGAAGATATGACCCTCTGGATTTTTTCGGATCTGGATGGTGATTTAGCACCATGCCATCAATATATACAGTTTCCAAAGGAATCTCCCCAACATACTGGAGAAATTCATGCACAGGACATTTCCAGCGGAAATTTTTTCGATCATGCACTTTAAAGTAATAAAACTGGATATCAGGGGTTCCATCTGCTTTTAAACTCCAGTTGTAAAGATAGCGTCCTGTTTTTGCAATGGGTCCCTTGCTACTTTTATGACTCTTCCAAGCCTTCTCAAGACAAGCTCTCCACCCTGGCTCAAATCTCTCATCCAAATCGGTACAGACGCAGATATCCACATCCTCCGGTACATGATCCAGAGAGATGTTTCTTGCCTTATCAAACCTCCAGGGCTTTACAATGTCTACATAGACAATCGCTCCTCGCTCACGCAGCCGTTTTACGGTATCATCCTCTGACCCGGTATCCGTCACGACCACCAGATCGGCTTCCTTCATGGAATCCATCCATTGATCGACAAAGGATTCCTCATTTTTACAGATCGCATAAACACAGATTTTGAGTCCATTCATAAAGATGCACCTCCAGACTCTTTTTTCAATTTTTCTTCAATTAGAGTTAAATTGTTAATTAATCTTTGATTCTCCGGTGCCTTCTCCAATGCTTTTTGTGCATATTCTTTGGCTTTTTCATAGAGTCCAAGCCGGTAAGCACTGATAGCACCTAGATCATAGAGTGCGTAGTTCCAGCATAGCGGATCAACCAGGTAGCTTCCTGTCGTTTCTGTGATTGAAAGTCCTTTTTCTACCATGGCATAGGTTAGGGACCAGTTTGCTTCCATATAGCCAAGTCTTGCCAGTGCATGGTAGGGTTCTCTTACATCCGGGCATTCTGCAAGTGCACGATACAGCCATGCCTTTTCTTCTTTCTGATTCTTCAGTTCCCGATAACAGTGTGCAATAAAACGCATGGAGGCACTTCTTTCCTCCAACCATCTCGCAGTGGGCAAAGAAAGATGTCTTTTTAAGGTTTCTAGTGCCTTTTCATACTGCCCATGATAGACATATTCTCTCCCCAGCCAGAAAACAGCCCTGTCATCTAGAGGATTTTCCTGTACGGATAACTCCAAAAGAGGCAGGTACTGACTTCTTGGTTTTGTTAAATCCGGATAATGATTCAGTAAAAGTCCATTAATCCAAACTGTTTTTTCTGCATCCGATCCGGTATATTCCAAAATTTCATGCACAGGATGAACCCAACGGTAACCATGTCTTTTATGAATCTTCTCCATGGGAAACTGCTTTTTGGGGGTTCCATCTTCATGACTGGAAAAGGCAAACAGATACCGGGCACGGGTTTGATCCGGTCTCCAGGCATTTTCTAGGATTTTTCTCCATCCATGCAAAAAAACCTCATCCAGATCATTGGATACGCAGATATCCGCATCTTCGGGTACATAAGATAGTGCTGCATTGCGTGCAGTGTCAAATCTCCATGGGGAAATTATTTCTTCATAAACAACCGCCCCTCTTGCCCTGAGCTTTTCCACCGTATGATCGGTAGATCCCGTATCCATTACAATTACTTCATCGGCTTCTGAAACTGCATCCATCCATCGATCTACAAACTGTTCTTCATTTTTGCTGATTGCATAAACACATATTTTATATCGGCCCACTTACTCCAACTCCTTTGGGAATATTTTGCTTGCTAGATATAATATATGTACTCCTTTCCTATTTCGTGAAGATATAAATCGCCTTTAATTCCGTATACATTCTCATAAATCTGCTTCTTAAAAGGCCGAAATGTTTCCTCATTTATCGGCTGTTTATAGCTTGCAATCCACAAGGGAATTGGTCTGTCCCCTTGCTTTAAGGGCATCTGCAGATAAGGAAAACGATTGACTATAAATCCCATGTTTTTATAAAAATCTGCACGTTTCTCAGTTATGGGGTCTTTGGGGGTTACTGGTTCGATTTCAAGAAATACCGGCTTATTTAGCCCATCTAATCCTCTTTTCAACAGTTCTTTCCCATATCCTTTCCCTCTGGATTTCTTTGCAGTTGCCAGATGTTCAAAAAAAACACAGTCAGGCAATATCCAGTATCCCAGAAATGCCTGAATCTCTCCTTCCTCCTCGATCGCTAGAAGCCGGTATAAGGGATGGGTCAGTAAGTCTCTCTGCTTTTCTTTGGTTCTGCGTTCAATCTCTGGAAAGGCTTCTTCATAAATACGATTGATTTCTTCAAATCGAGCCGCTGGGTTTTTTAATAACTTCATACGAATCTCCTGATTTTTTCCTTTTTTCATTCTTTTCCTTCTATTGTACCATATTTGTACCATAATTTCCTATGAGACAAAAAAGGGATTCTCCTGCCATTGGTTTTATGGCAGTAGAATCCCTATTAACTATTCTTCTATGATTCTTCTTGGCTGATTTCAATTCCCAGCTCATCTAGCTGCTTATGATCCACAGCCGTCGGTGCTTCTGACATCAGGCAAGAAGCATCTTTTACTTTAGGGAATGCAATTACGTCACGGATGCTATCTGCTCCTACCATCAACATGATTACACGATCCAGACCATAAGCAAGACCTGCATGTGGAGGCACACCAAATTTGAATGCATCCAGCAGGAAGCCAAACTGTTCTTGTGCCTGTTCCTTTGTAAATCCAAGAACTTCTAACATCTTTGACTGAATATCGGACTGATGAATTCGGACAGAACCACCTCCAAGTTCGGTTCCATTTAATACAATATCGTAAGCTTTCGCCCGAACTGCACCTGGATCCGTATCAATTAAGTGCCAGTCTTCTTCCATTGGCATGGTAAATGGATGATGCATGGCAGTAAAGCGTCCTTGTTCCTCTGAGTACTCTAAAAGTGGGAATTCTGTGACCCATAAGAACTTAAAATCATCCTTTTTCAAAAGATCCAGCTGTCTTGCCAGTTCTAATCTTAAATTACCAAGTACATCAAATACCACCTTATTCCGGTCTGCTGCAAACAAAAGAAGATCTCCTGGTTTTGCATCCATGGCTTTTGTTAATGCCTTTAATTCTTCTTCTGTCATAAACTTTGCAAAAGAAGATTTAAAAGTTCCATCCTCATTAACCGCTAAGTAAGCAAGACCTTTGGCACCAAATCCTTTGGCATATTCCACCAGTGCATCGATTTTTTTCCGTGGCATGGTGCCCTGTCCCACTGCATTGATTCCGCGGACTGTACCACCGTTTGAAAGTGCCCCTTTGAATACAGCAAATTCTGAATCTTTTACTACTTCTGAAACGTCTTTTAATTCCATGCCAAAACGCAAGTCTGGTTTATCGGAACCAAAACGGTCCATGGCTTCTCTCCAAGTCATTCTCGTAATTGGAAGCGGAAGATCGAAATTACAAATCTCTTTAAATAATTTCTTGAGCAGTTTTTCATTCACATTTAAAACATCATCTACATCCACAAAAGAAAGTTCCATGTCGATCTGAGTAAATTCTGGCTGCCTGTCCGCTCGAAGATCCTCATCCCGGTAACATCTGGCTAGTTGGAAATAACGATCATATCCAGAGCACATAAGAAGCTGTTTAAACAACTGAGGAGACTGAGGAAGCGCATAAAAAGCACCTTTGTGAACACGGCTTGGAACCAGATAATCACGAGCTCCTTCCGGAGTACTTTTAATCAGAGTTGGGGTTTCAATCTCTAAAAATCCTTCTTCTGCCAGAAACGCACGTGTCAAAGTCGCAACTTTGCTTCTAATTTTTATATTCTTTTGGATATCTGGTCTTCTTAAATCCAGATAACGGTATTTTAATCTAAGTTCTTCCTTCGTTTTGCTGTTTTCCTCAATAGGGAATGGAGGAGTTTCGGATTCAGAAAGAATTCTTATGCTTTTTGCTCTCACCTCGATGCTGCCAGTCGCCAGATTCTCATTGACTCCTCCGGAACGGTTTTCTACCACACCAGTTACTGCAATAACAAACTCACTTCTTAATTTTTCCGCTTTGTGAAAATTCTCTTCTCCACAATTGCTTTCTTCAAAAATGATCTGCAAAAGACCCGATCGGTCTCTTAAATCGACAAAGATAATTCCGCCCTTGTTTCGGCTTTTCTGGACCCAACCCATGACTGTTACTTCACTTCCCTCATTGGCTGTGGTAACTTCTGTACATCTATGGGATCTTTTTAACCCCAACATTGACTCTGCCATAACTTCCTCCTGCTGTTTTCACTTATTTCAAAGCATCTTTATAATATTCTTTAAATTGATTGTAGCCTTCTTTTTCCAGATTTTCTTTTTGGAACTTTTTATTCTTATTCATCTGGGCAACTAAGACAACGGAACCTTTTTCTCTCTTGTTCATGGCTTCCGTCACCGCATGGTTCATCACCTCATCGCTGACGCCCTTTTCAATCAGGATTGCCAGTTTCTCTTCTTTTCCTGGAACGGTAAATCCTTCGTCCATCAAGATGGTGATGATGCGTTCAAATCCGATGGAAAATCCGCATGCCGGAGTGTCCATCCCAGTAAATTTCCCGATCATCTTATCATAACGGCCACCACCGCCTACGGAACCTGGGAATCCTTCCACCTGGATCTCAAATATGGTTCCTGTGTAATAAGACATTCCTCTCACCAGAGTCGGATCAAATACTATATGGAACTGGCTTTTGGAAATCTGGCTTACGCTGTCTATCATTGCCGCCAGATTCTCTGCCTGTTCCGGATCCATAGATCCATCTAAAAGCGTTTTCAAACTGCGGACTCCTTTTGCATCTGGAGTAACCTGTTCAAAAAGTGCAAGGTATTTTTTCACATTATCTTCATCATAACCGGCTTCTACCAGTTCTTTTGCCACTCCGTCCATTCCGATCTTGTCCATCTTATCTAGAATGATAAACACCTGATCATAGGATTCTTCCGAAAATCCACAGGAAGCTGCCATGCCCTTTAAAATATTTCGGTCATTGATCCTTACGGTATACCCTTTAAATCCAATCTTTCCAAGCAACGTCGTGGTCGCTAAAATCAGTTCAATCTCTGCCAATCGGGACGGATCTCCCAGTATATCAATATCACACTGAACAAACTGTCTAAATCTTCCTTTTTGGGGACGGTCTGCTCTCCATACACTTCCCATCTGCAGGGATTTAAAGGGGGTTGGTAATTCCGCTGCATGATTGGAATAATATCTGGATAAGGGAACGGTCAGATCATACCGAAGTCCGCTGTCAACCAAGTCATTTTCTGTCTGTGCCGCATCAAGATTTAATTTATCTCCACGCTTCATCACTTTAAAAATCAGCTTTTCATTGTCTCCGCCCTGTTTGCTTGTCAGGTTTTCGATATGTTCCACACAAGGTGTTTCAATGGACTGAAACCCAAATCCATCGTAAGTTTCCCGAATCTGCTTCATCACATAGTCACGAACCTGCATCTCAGCCGGAAGAATGTCTTTCATCCCAGTTACCGGTTTCTTTTTTAATGCCATATTATTCACTCCATTTTTATATTCTACAGAAATAAATCCTGTTTCTATTGTAAGTTACATTTCCAATTTTGCAAGCATTTTTTCTTTTCTTTCAATCATTTCATCGATTCTAGACATATATTGTTCCACATCTTTTACATTCTCCACTCGTTCCAGACGGTTTTCTTTCGGAAACAGTATCTTTGACGAGGTTCCTGCCCCACATGCAACAATGGTTTGCTTTTCTTCCATGATTAGAATGTTATAGATACATGCTTTAGACGGTCTGGAATAGCCCACATTTTCAAAATTTCCAGCCATGTTTTTTTGGCGGTAGAGGTAATACGGCTCCTGTCCCATCTCCCTTGCATAGGAAGCGGTTAAGTCAATCATCTCCTGGGTGTTTGTAATTTTGATGTCTTCGTATTGTTCCCGGAACATACGAAGGCGGGCTGCTCGCTTGATTGCCAGAGAATGAACGGTAATTCCATCTGGATTTAAACGTTTGATCTCTTCCATCGTTCTTTTAATATCTGACAGCTCTTCATCTGGAAGTCCGATGATCAAATCCATATTGATGTTATCAAATCCCATATCCCTTGCCCGGTAAAATTGTTCCTTTACCATGTCAACTGTATGATGCCGTCCAATGATGTTAAGAGTCTCCTGTTTCATGGTCTGGGGATTAATGGAAATTCTAGTAACTCCATAATCCTTTAAAACCCTTAATTTTTCTTCTGTAATGCTGTCAGGTCTCCCTGCCTCTACGGTAAATTCCAAAACTTCAGAAAAATCAAACGTTTCTCTTATATGGGTAATGAGTCTTTCCAGATGCATCGCACTTAACGAAGTGGGGGTGCCCCCTCCGATATAGACCGTATGCAAAGGGGTTCCTTCCATTCTACGAGACACATAGGAAAGTTCTTTTTCCAAAGCATCTAAATACTCCGACATCCGGCTTTCCCAACGACGGATGGGGTAAGAAGTGAAGGAACAATACAGACATGTCGTAGGACAAAATGGGATTCCCACATACAGGCTGTACCCTTTTTTATAATCAAATTTCGATATCAGGTCAAGTTCCCGCCCTGCGATTTCCAAACTCAAATCCACTTTTTGATCACTGGTCAGATATGTCTCTTTTATATCCCGTTTCACTTCTTTTAGGCTTTCCCCATTTATAAGCTTCGTCATGGCTATCTTCGTGGGACGGATTCCGGTTAGCGTCCCCCAGGGAAGGGAGTTTCCGGTGAGTTCCTTTGCCATACCGTAAATAAGCCGCTTAATCTGATTCTTGGTTTCCAGACGATTCTTATTCGTAAGTAAGACGGAGGATGTCTTTGATTTTCCCTGTAACCGATCCTCTATGGTACAAATGAACGTATTGTCTTTCGTTTTCCCATAGAAAAGGAGCCGGTATTCCATCTCTTTATCCTCTTCATGGTCAAACAGTTCCCCAGGGAAAAAAGCCATAAGCAATTCTCTGATGTCTTGTTCAAACGATGGGTCCTCTAATCTTAATCCTATCATATTTTTAGTCCTATCATATTCTTTATTCTCTATATAACGCAACCGGGTTATATACTTTCTCATGAGCAATCGTCGTAATTTCTCCATGCCCTGGGTATACCATGGTATCTTCTGGCAGTGTGTAAAGCTTCTCTTTGATGGAGTTTATTATTTTACGCTGATCTCCAGTGGGGAGATCCGTTCGGCCTAAAGATTGATAAAAAAGCGTATCCCCGCTTATTAAAACCCCTTCTTCCTCTACCAGATAGCAGACAGAGCCACCAGTATGACCAGGCGTAAACAAAACCCGGAAGGAGATACCAGCAAGGGAAAGTATCTCCTGATCATTCATGTATAAATCAGGTTTTATCTGCAATGCTTTTCCAAAATTAGCGGATAAATTAATAGCCGGATCTTCTAATAAATCTTTTTCCAACTTTCCCGCGTAAATTTTACATTCTGGGTATGCATCCTTGATGGTACGAACTGCCATAATGTGATCGAAATGACCGTGTGTTAACAATATCGCTTCCGGAGTCACAGATAATTTATTCAGGCGATCCAGGAGAAATGCACCTTCATCTCCCGGATCAATTATTACTGCCTTTTGTAATGATTCCCGGTATATTACATAACAGTTGGTATCCATTTGCCCCACTGGATAGGCTTTGATTCTAAAATCGCTCATATGTTTTCTCCTATCTTTTGTTTCTTTTTTCGTTTCTATCTTAATCCGCAAATATGGGAATATCGGTTCCATACAGTAATTTCGTATCATAATGATTGGCATACTCTGTCCACAAGATATTATCTTCTTTTCTTGTGGTAATAAAATACTGGCAGCCTGCAAAAAGCCCCCGAAGCGCTTCTTTGCTTCCCGTTTTAAATACCACATTTGCTTGATTCGATGGGGGGGTATGTTTGGACGCAGATAGATCCTCTTCTGCATAGACAATCAATCTGGATTCTTTTTCCCCCTTGTTTATAAACTCAGTTACGATCCGTTCCCATAAAGAAAAAGGCTCTTTATCATCAGCAATCAATAGAATATTCTTTGGGAGATCGGTAAGATCAATGGGTTCTGCCTGATTCCATTCTTCCTCAGCGGCTTTGTCATATTTCTCTGTAAATGCCTCCACTGGCAGCAGAAAGTCTGCCTGTCTGTCACGAAGAAGTTCTTCTGACCAGTTCCACCAACCGATGGCATTGAGCTTGTTTCTTTGCTCTTCTGTAAACCGATACCCTACAATTTTTGCTGGGTTACCAGCAGCTATGGCATAGGGAGGAATGGATTTTGTTACTACACTCTCTGCGCCAACCACAGCTCCATTGTGAATGGTAACTCCACTCATAATCGTGACCCCTCTGCCAATCCATACGTCATTTTGAAGGATCACCGTTCCTTTTTTTCTGGTTTTGGGAACAGGCGAAAGGTTGAAAAATCCTGGACTCCCCTGAAAGATAGAACGATAATCGTGATTTAGATCCACCAGAAAGGTGATATTATCTGCAAGTGCACAGTACTTTCCAATTTGTATACAGTGAACTCCTAATGAAAGATTAAAATTAATTCCTGATTGTATCTCAGCTCCTACAATATAGCTGTCCCGATCGATCTGCATAAAGGGAAATCGTTCTCCCTCTACTGGCATCGTCAGCTTTGTCAGGCTTTTCACTGTCTGTGGATTATACTTTACCGGATAAACCATAGTCCATCATCCCTTCCACGCTACAAAAAGAGAAAACTGCGTTAGCCCGCAGTCCTCTCTATGTCAATTACACCTTCGATTTGTCTCAATTTATCCACCAGTTTCCCAAGCTCCTCAACCCCATGGATATCAAATGTCATGGTGACGGTGGCTTTTCCCTGTTTATTGGTTCTGGAATTCATTGATGTGATATCAATCTGTCGTTCTGTAAATACCTTGGAGATATCTACAAACATTCCGATCCGGTTATTGGCATAAATCTTTATTTCCGATGAATATCGTTCTTTGGTGTCCTCACCTTCGTTCTCTTGCCACTCTGCATCAATCAACCGGTTTCTCTCATCCTCCGGTAAATTAAACACATTGACACAATCCGTTCTATGAATGGAAATCCCTCTTCCTCTGGTTACAAACCCAATGATCTCATCTCCTGGTACCGGGCTGCAGCACTTGGAGAAGCGGACCGCCAAATCATGAATTCCCTTAACGACAATTCCACTGCCAGACCTTCTTTTAAGAGGCATCTTATTGCCCATGTCTTCTATATCATTTAAGATGGTGCTGTCCGTAACCTGTTTCTTTAATTTCTTATCCCGTTCATCTACCATCTTATTGATGACCTGGCCCTCTTTTAAACCACCGTGACCGATGGAAGCAAGAACCGAATCCCAATCTCGAAACGCATAGCGTTTCATCACCTTTTCCTGATATTCTGGCTTGTTGACTTCAGGATAGTTGATGCCCTTTGTCTTACAGTAGCGATCCACCATCTCCTTGCCTTTGAGGATATTGTCTTCTTTTAATTCTGTCTTAAACCACTGGTTGATCTTATTCTTCGCCTGTGTACTTTTCACCAGGTTCAGCCAATCTCTGCTTGGTCCCTTGCTGTTTTGAGAGGTGATGACTTCCACCTGATCCCCATTTTGAATCACATAATCAATGTTTACCAGTTTTCCATTGACTCTTGAACCAACCATCTTATTGCCCACTGCACTGTGGATGGAATAAGCAAAATCAATGGGGGTGGAACCACTTGGAAGATTCTTTACATCTCCAGAAGGTGTAAAGCAATAAACACTGTCTGAAAACAGATCCAAATCGCCCTTTACCATGTTTAGGAATTCCTTGTTATCGGACATATCCTTCTGCCATTCCAGAATCTGACGAAGCCAGCTTAATTTCTCTTCTTCTTTTCCTGCTGCCACCTGGCCACTTCCGATTTCTTTGTATTTCCAATGAGCAGCGATTCCAAACTCTGCCGTCCGGTGCATCTCAAATGTCCGAATCTGAATCTCAAAGGGCTGACCATTGTTCCCAATTAACGTGGTATGAAGAGACTGATACATATTGGGTTTTGGCATAGCAATGTAATCTTTAAAACGACCAGGTATTGGCTTATAGAGTTCATGAATCACACCAAGGGCTGCATAGCAATCTTTCACATTGTCTACAATGATGCGAACTGCAAACAGATCGTAGATCTGATCCAGCATCTTATTCTGGTTCACCATCTTTTTGTAGATACTAAAGAAGTGCTTTACCCGTCCGTCGATACTTGCTTCGATCCCAGAGCTATTTAAGTGATCTCTCACCTCATCTACAATGCTCTTTACAAAGTATTCTCTGGCATCCTTTTTTAATGATATTTTTTCTGCCAATTCATAATAAACATCTGGATGCAGATATTTTAACGACAGATCATCCAGTTCGATCTTGATCTTAGAAATACCAAGACGATGGGCAAGGGGAGCATAGATCTCCATGGTCTCTTTTGCCTTATCCTTCTGTTTTTCTGGTTTCATGTATTTTAGCGTACGCATATTATGAAGCCGGTCTGCAAGTTTGATGATAATTACACGGATATCCTTTGCCATGGCAAGGAACATCTTTCTTAAGTTCTCTGCTTGAATCTCCATCTTATCCATGGACCAGGAGATTTGGGTCAGCTTCGTAACTCCATCTACCAAGAGAGCCACTTCTTCCCCAAATTCAGCTTTCAGCTCATCTAAGGACATAACGGTGTCTTCTACCACATCATGAAGAATTCCTGCGACAATGGTTTCCTTGTCCATCTCTAGATCAGCCAAAATAATGGCAACACAGAGGGGGTGTATGATATATGGTTCTCCAGACTTACGCAGCTGTTCCTTATGCGCATCATCTGCAATGTGATAGGCTCTCTCGATCATGGAGATGTCATCCGATGGATGATACCTCTTTATGCTTGCCACCAGCTCTTTATAGAGCACATTTGGACTGGTAAAATCAGCCGGAGCCTCCAGGTCTGCATCCAGCTTTTGAATTTCTTTCTGCTCGTTTTGTAAAGCTGCCAAATTCTTGTTTTCCATCTTTGGATTATCTGCCATATGCCATCACCTTCTTGTAACACTCCTATTTTTACTGATTTTAAACGTAGTTAACATTCATTATAATTATTCTTGTCGAAAATTGCAATTATTTTTTCTTTCTCCGCTTCCTCTAAAAATGAGGCCTCCAATGCATACCGGTTCATCTTCTGTAAATCCGCATCTGTAAAGCCCATATGTTTTTTGATTAGTTCCGCTTCTTTTGACAGCGTCGTATTGGAGACAGTCATATTATCTGTATTATAGGTTACATGGATTCCCCGATCATAAAAGGCTTTTAGTGGATGCGCGTCAATGGATGGAACTGCTTTTGTCTGTAGATTACTGACCACACACATCTCTAACGTGATTTTTTCCTTTTTTAGCAGTTCCATACAAGATTCTGATTGAATGGCTGCACAGCCATGACCAATTCTTTTCGCTCCATAGGATACCGCCTTTTTAATATTTTCATTATCCCCACATTCCCCTGCATGTATGGTAAAGGGAATGTTCTTTTGATATACCTTATGAAAAAGTGGTTTAAAATGAGACATGGGAATCATTCCTTCTGGTCCAGCAATATCGACCCCCACGACCCCTTTCTGAAGATAAGCGGCAGCAAGTTCAAACGTTTCCTCGTTGTCTTTGTCCGATCCGTTTACCATGGAACATAACAAAATCTCTAATTTTATGGATCTGTTTTCCATTCCCTTTTGGAGTCCTTTTCTGACCGCTTCAATCGTCTGTTCTTTCGTAAGACCTTTCCGCGTGTGAAGCTGAGGCGCAAATCGGATCTCGCCATATATCACTCCCTGATCAGAAAGCCGTCTGGCTAAATCCTCGCTGGCAAGTTCCAATCCTTCTCTTGTCTGCAACAGTTTTCCTGGAAGTTCAAAACACTTCAAATAATCCACAAGACTGTTACAGGTATCGGGAATCGTTAGATATTTATTTATCTCCTGTCCGGCAAAATCATAACCAATCTGCATGGCAAGCTTTTTAACTACATCAACCGATAGGGAACCATCTAAATGTAGGTGTAGGTCTGTTTCGAATCGACTCATTAAAATCCCTCCTTTTCTTCTTTGAAAACATTTTACCACATTTGATTTGTTTTGTGTTACAAAACCATACACCACAGTGGAATGGTAAACAACGACAATAGGGTCGTGACTACCACACATTTGGTGGCAAATATGTAATCGCCATCATATTTGGCCGCCAATATCGCCGTAGTACTACCGGCCGGCATTCCAGTTAAGAGAACCGATACTCCAGATAGGAGGGGGGGAACCGGAAACATCCGGCAGAAGATAAACACCAACAGTGGGATGAAGAAAAGCCGAATCAGGGTATATTTTATAATTCCACGGTCTAATAAGGTCTTTGGTTTTACTTCTGCCAGGATGGTGCCAATCAAGATCATAGAAATCGCAGTGGTACAGTTTCCAACGGTTTTTATGGTATTGGTCACAAAAAACGGAAGGGAGATCTGGGTAACCATAAAAAATAGCCCAATATAAACCGCAACAATACAAGGGTGAGTTGCCACTTTTTTAAATACAGTCTTCCGATCCGGACTTTCTGTAAAATAAGAAACTCCGGCAGACCACATAACAATTCTTTGTGGTACCAGGAAAATAGAGGCATACATCAGTCCTTCGGCCCCATAGATTCCTTCGGCAATGGGATTTCCCATAAAACCAGCATTGGAACATACGGTTCCATACTGTAGTACCTTCTTACGCCCTTCTTTTTCTTTGTTATAAAGCGTATTGGCAAAAATCAAGCACCCCACTTGGATCAGGGCGGCAATCAGAAGGATTACAGCAAATCCTTTCAGGATCTCCATATTAAATTCAATCAGAAAGGAATTGATGATATTACAGGGTAAAATCACATCAATAACCAGATCTGTCAATACCGGTTTCGCACTTTCCGGCAATATGTTTAACTTTCTAAGTAGAACGCCAGTTGCGGCTAATAAAAACAACATGCCTTGGAGGTTTATAAGATTACTATCTATCATCGGATCACTCTTCTTTTCATGTCGGTATGGTCGGTTCTTTTGTTGCACATTGTATACATTTATAGTTACTTCATCCTATCATATTTAATTCAGTAAAATCAATAGGAAGAAAGAATAAAAAAAGAAAAGAGAACCTAAAAATTACAGTGGCCGACAAGTCACCTCATTTCAGATTCTCTGATTCTTGTTTATTTTCCTTCGTAAGTAATTAAGGACTCGACATCATATCCGGAAAGTTTCTCTCTTCCTTTTAATCCTGCCAGTTCCATGATAAAACAGATTTTTACCACTTCTCCGCCAAGTTCTTCAATCAGCTTAATAATCGCTTCAATAGTACCGCCTGTAGCGATAAGATCATCAATGATCACGACTTTCTGACCCGGTCGGATAGAATCTTTGTGGATCTCTACTGTAGCTTTCCCATACTCCAGAGCATAATCTGCGGAAAGTACTTCTCTTGGTAGTTTCCCCTTCTTACGAACTGGTATAAACCCTTTATGCTCTGCATAGGCTACGGGAACACCAAAAATAAAGCCCCTGGATTCTGGTCCAATCACCGAATCGTATTCCACTCCCTCTAACATCTGACGAACTCCGTCAACAGCTATGGTAAGCCCATCCGGATCTTCCAGAATTGTAGTCACATCACGGAAAATAATCCCCTCTTCCGGAAAATCCAGAATACTTGTGACATAATCCTCAAGTTTTTTCATTTTTTATACCTCTTAGATTTAATATTAATGCTGCCAAAATAACCAACTTACCCATTATAACGCAAAGATCGAGTCCAGGCAAACACTGTTTTTAATTTATAATATGATTGCCTTCTGTCAGATACACAAAAAAACATAAAAATAACCAGTAATTACCCTCTGGGATGTGCTTCCGAGTAAATACTACGTACCGTCTCTTTTCTGGTATAATTCATATACATCTGCGTGGTTGCCATGTCCGAATGTCCCAGCATCGCCTGTACCGCATGTATATCTGCTCCATTCCGAAGCAGGTGAGCTGCAAAAGAATGACGAAGCGTATGAGGGGTAATGTCTGCATCAATCCCAGCCTTCGCTCCGTAAAATTTAATGATCTTCCAAAACCCCTGACGGCTCATGGGTTTGCCGTTACAATTCGTAAACAGCCATTCCTGTTCCTGATTTTTAAGAAGAACTTCTCTTCCTCGTTCCAGATAAGCAGACAAAGAAAGCTTGGCCACTTTGCCAAAGGGAATCATCCGTTCTTTGTGTTCATCCCGACAGGTGATGTATCCCACACTAAGGTTTAAATCTTCTTTTTTTAAATGAATCAGCTCTGAAACCCGGATTCCGGTCCCGTATAATAATTCTAGCATGGCACGGTCTCTAAGCTCTTTTGCAGAATCCCCATCTGGCTGACTAAGCAGACAATTCACTTCATCTACGGTCAATATAGTAGGGGCTTTTTTCTCTACTTTAGGAGCTTTTAAAAGTTCCGCAGGATCTTTACGGATCTTTCCTTCCGAGCATACATAATGAAAAAACGCTTTCATCGATGCCAAACAACGTGATATAGTCGTGGTTGCCCTTCCTTCCTTTTCCAGATACAGGATATAAGAATTTAAACTTGTCCTTGTTACCTTGTCCACTTCCATAATCCCCTGCTGTCCCAAATAGGAAGCCAGCTGCATCAAATCTCTATGATAAGACACCTCCGTATTTTTTGAGGTTTTTTTTACCTCCCTCAAATAAATGATAAAACAATCAATCTCTGCAACCATATCTATATCCCCTAACCTTCCGGTATCAAAAATGCCCTTAAAATAAGGCTTCTTCCTAACATTATATAGACTCTTTTCGATAAAATCAAACACATTTTTCCTGCCAATTTAATCCGTTCCAGCTACTTTACATAAAATATACCATATCTTGGTTGAATGTAGCGTTGTTTCGCAAGATATGGTAAAGTGGGGCAATAATTTTTTCTGTTTATTTTTTTGATTCTTTACATTTTAAAAGACAATTTTCAAAAAATATGGATTCATCCATGCCTCAGCCATGCTCCCTGCGACGGTCAAGACCACAAGAATAAAGAATGGTAAAACCGGAAACCGTTTCTCTTTTTGCGTTCCCCAGAACAATAAAAGGACCAAAGCAGGCAGGTAACAAAGGCATTGTGGAAAGACTGTTAGAATAAAAACAGGGAGTCCCATCAGCCCTTTTTGGACTGTAATTAAAGAGAGCACAAACCCCATAGAAAATCCAATGGAGGCCGTAAGGATGCAAAAAAGAGGAACCGCATATGCCGTCAAACCAATCAGCCATGCAACAAAAACTTGAATCCCTCTCTGCCTTAAAACCTGACCAAAAAGTCTTCCTTTTTGTTCCTGACTAAGTGTAGCATTTTGATCTAACAATCCAAGATAATAGGTAGCTTGATTTATAAAAGATGGATACCAGAAATTTGCCAGAACCGTACCAACTGCCAAACCTGCAAAAAAGAAGAAAAGATACCTGTCCTGAACGTTCCCTTTTCCCGTTTGCCACTGAAATCCTTTCAACCCTTGACTTCGAATACTGGCCATTAAAAATCCCCTTCCTGGTCTTGTCACAATTTATGCCAGAAAAGGGGTTTTTATTCGGTTCCAATCCGAGTTTTAATCTCGGTTTAATTTTCTTGCGTATGCAAAAATCGCTGCAATGGTTTTCCCGTCCGTAATTTTCCCTTGATAAATGTAATCTTCCAAATCCGAAAGGGTCCACGCTTCTACTTCAATGAATTCATCTTCATCTAAATTTTGTTTGGAAGGTTTTAGATCTCTTGCCACGTATATATCAATCTTTTCATCGCAAAATGCCACCGTAGTATTGACACAGATCAAAAATTCCATCTTTGATTGTTCCGTTTTAAATCCGGTTTCTTCTTCCAATTCTCTCTGCGCACAGTCGATGGTTGATTCTTCCAGTGAATCCAGTCCCCCTGCAGGGATTTCAAGGGTATACCGGTCCATTGCGTTCCGGTATTGACGTACCATAAGGATTTTTCCTTCTTCCGTTACTGGTACTACGGCCGCAGCCCCATTATGATGAATAAAATCCCAATGAGCCAGATGTCCGTTTGCATCTACGGTATCCTGATATATCTTTAAAATACTGCCCTCATACTGTAACGTTCTATTTAATCGTTTCACCGGCTGGTTTTTCATCTGTTTTCCTCCATTCTTATAGGTTCTCACATTTTTGATAACAGGCATCCGCTGCTTTCATTATGGCATTGCGAAATCCATATTCTTCAAGTGCGGCAACGCCAGCGATGGTCGTTCCCCCCGGGGAACAGACCTTGTCCTTTAATGCTCCCGGGTGCTCCCCTGTCTCCATCACCATCTTAGCACTTCCATATACCGCCTGGGCCGCCATCTCATAAGCAGTCTCTCTTGGCAGTCCGTATTTCACTCCGCTATCCGCCAGTGCTTCAATAAAAAGATAGACAAAAGCGGGGGAACTTCCACTGACACAAACCACCCCATTCATCAACCGTTCTTCCACCAGTTTCATCTTTCCAAGAGAGGTAAAAATCTGTTCAATGATCCTTCCCTCATCTGGAGTGAATGAGGTTTCGTCATAGCAAACCCCTGTCATTCCTTCTCCCAAAAGAGCCGGGGTGTTTGGCATTGCACGTACCACCCGAACTTCTTTCCCAAACTTATCCTTTAACTGTGTGGTTGTAATTCCTGGTGCGATTGAAATGAGGACATGATCTTTTGTTACCACCTCTTTTATCTCCGAAATTACCGAATCCAAGTACTGCGGTTTAACTGCTAAAACGATGTATTTGGCCTGTTTGGTACATTCCTGATTGCTCTCAACAAACGGCAGCCCAGTCTCTATATGAACCTTTTTGCACAAGTCTTTTGATTTATCTGTAAAAACAATGTCTTCTTTTTTATAAGATTTTAATAAACCTTTCCCGATTGCAAGTCCCATATTCCCGATTCCAATCAATCCTATCGCAGCCATATAATGTCCTCCTTCTATTCTTCAAAAAAACAATTAGCATCATTCTAACACCATTTTAACAAATGTCAATGCAAAGAATCCACAGATTTTTAAATTTAGTATGTCAACCGTTTTTGAAAATGTCCCGAAAAAGTTTTAACATAAGCACCAGTTTTCTGGTGCTTGATTTAACCAGGTACTATTAGTTTTTGGGTAACTTTAATAAAACTACAGTTACCTGCTTGTAAATTAGGCTATTTCTTTTCTGTGTCGTTGTCCTTTTGCATATTTTTCAAATGATGCCTGCCTCCATGGATGGTTCATAGGAGGTATGTATTTCTTTTTTGGGACTGCCGGAATGGTCGCTAAATCAAATGCCTTTGAAGATGGCTTGTGTTCCGGAAGTAACTCAAGTGCATAAACCTGCTCACCAATACAACTGAAGAGTTCACCGTTGAATGATCTAATTACCATTGCTGTGGTGCCCTGTAGGGACGCATCCATTTGAAGCATTTCACCGAAATACGTACATCTGGGGTGCCTTGGATGGGAATCCTCAAGATCCATGATGGAACTTTGAATAATAGCTGCTTTCTTTTTGGACTTAGTCCTTGATTGGATAGCCTTTAATGCTTTCTTTACCGCTTTCTTTGATGAGCGGTTTGCTTTAGGAGAAAGGATATATTCCTTTCTAAGAATAGAAGTAATGGCACTGACAGATACACTGATATGTTCTCTTTCTTTGAGAAGTTCAGAGTAATGGGTCAGATTGCAGTCACTGTACTTGGTACGATATAAGTCCAGGATTAACTGTTTGGTATCTGTAGGAAGGGTAATGGCCGGCTGTCGCCCGCGGTTACCATGAATAAAGAAAGACTTACCTTGTTCTTGATAGCCCTTTATTAAGCGATTGATGTGTCGATCTGAACAACCTATTTTAAGCGCAGCTGTTTTTTTATTGCCATTTGTGTCTACGAGTTTTTTAATGACCTCGTACTTTTGGTTTTCATCCATTGTTAGTAATACCTTTCTGATTGTGTCCACCTCATTTCTAAGTCATGAGGTTCTATTATAATATATGAACTACTAATTGGGACATAATCATTTGTGATACACTAGGACATTATCATAAATGAATCATAAGAATCCACAGATTTTTAAATTTAGTATTGACATTTTAAATTTAATCTCATATACTGTAGCAAAGCAAAGTGTAAAACTGTTGAGCAGGAGTAAGTAAGAACACACGATCATGCACAGAGAGTTTCCGGTTGGTGAGAGGAAACGTTGATATCTGATCTGAATGGATCTGCGAGGGCGGCTTGAAACCAGTATGGATACTGGAAGTAGATGTCGACGGGTTTCCTATCCGTTATCAAGGGGAGGCACATGTTCGTGTGCTAAAAGTGGGAGAAGTCTATCTTCTCTAATCAGGGTGGTACCGCGGAGCGTGTAACGATAAGCTTCCGTCCCTTATTCCAGGAAAACTGGGTAAGGGGCGGGAGCTTTTTTTATTCATAAAAGAAAGGAGTCTATGGCTATGAGTTTAATTCCGGAATGCAAAGAGATAGAAGCACTGGCTGCTTCCTACTCCGTAATCCCGATCTGCAAACAGATATTTGCAGACAATGTTACCCCTATTACTCTGCTTCGTAGAATCGGAGCATTGAGCAAACAGTATTATCTGCTAGAAAGCATTGAGGGCGGAGAAACCTGGGGACGCTATTCCTTCCTGGGCTTTGATCCCATTCTTAAAGTCAGCGCAAACAATCACAAGGTAACGGTTAAAAATTTTGAAACAACTGACAACGTCCAAACAGAAACGATCTTAAAAACGGATTCTCCCTATGATGTGCTGCGGGATATCCTAACGGATTATAAGTCTCCCAAACTTCCTGGTCTTCCCCCTTTTACCGGAGGGTTCGTGGGGTATTTTGCCTATCGTATGATTGGTTATGCAGAGCCGAAACTGTCGATTAAAAAAGGGGCATTAAACGATTTTGACCTCATGCTTTTTGATACCGTGATTGCCTATGACCACTTAAAACAAAGCATCAGCATCGTAGTAAATATGAAAACAGATCAAGTGATGGAAAATTATGGGGCTGCATGCGCCAAACTAGAACAAATCTCCCGTATGATCCACGAGGAAACACCTCTTGCCCCATCAAACGTCAAAAGCCGGACCGATTTTCAATGCAGTTTGTCCAAGGATGAATATTGCCAGATGGTAAAAAAAGCGAAAGAATACATCGGTAATGGTGATATTTTTCAGGCTGTCTTATCCAGAACCTTTACCACTCCCTGGACCGATAGTCTCTTAAATCCCTACCGGGTACTGCGGACCACCAACCCATCCCCTTACATGGTTTACCTTCATATGGATTCTCTGGAGATTATTAGTACCTCTCCAGAAACCCTGGTCCGGTTGGTTGACGGCAGACTGACTACGTTCCCGGTGGCCGGTTCCAGACCCAGAGGCAAAGATGCACAAGAGGACAAAAAACTGGAAGAAGAACTTCTATCTGACGAAAAGGAGCTTGCAGAGCACAATATGCTGGTGGATCTAGGAAGAAATGACTTAGGTAAAATATCAAACTTTTCCACCGTAGAAGTAACCGAATACAAGATGATCCACAAGTATTCCCGTATTATGCACATTTGCTCTCAAGTGGAAGGAAACATAAAACCGGACTGCGATGCCTTTTCTGCCATAGAAGCAGTCCTTCCAGCTGGTACGCTTTCTGGCGCCCCTAAAATCCGTGCATGTGAAATCATTGAAGAACTGGAACAAGAACCCAGAGGGATCTATGGTGGGGCCCTTGGATATATCGATTTTACTGGAAATATGGACACTTGCATTGCCATACGAATGGCGGTCAAATATGGGGAAGAGGTAACCGTACAGGCCGGTGGTGGTATTGTAGCTGACAGCGTACCCGACTTAGAATACGAGGAATCGGGACATAAGGCAAAGGCAGTAATTAAAGCCTTAGAGTCTGCCTGGGAGGTGAATGACTGATGATTTTATTCATTGACAATTATGACAGCTTTACCTACAACCTGGTTCAGTATTTTGGTTCCATTGAACCAGATATTTATGTAATTCGAAACGACGCCAAGACTTTGGAGGAAGTAAAAGCTCTTCAGCCTGATCAGATCATCCTCTCTCCTGGTCCTGGCTATCCAAAAGATGCTGGTATTTGTGAAGAAATAATTAAAACCCTTTCTCAAACCATTCCCACTCTGGGGGTATGCCTGGGACACCAGGGAATTTGTGAAGTGTTTGGGGCCAAAATTGTTCCAGCAAAAAAACGGATGCATGGGAAACAAAGCCAGATCACCATTGATCCAACCGATCCTATCTTTAATGGGCTTTTGCCAAACATTCTAGCTGCCAGATATCACTCCCTTGTAGCCGAGAAGGATTCCATTCCTGACTGTCTAACGATCATCGGAACAGACGACACCGGAGAAATCATGGCAGTCAGACATAAAGACTTTCCCATCTATGGGCTTCAGTTTCACCCTGAATCCATTCTGACACCGGATGGCATGACCATATTGACCAATTTTTTATCCATTAAGTAAAGGAGGAACAGCTATGATTCAAAAGGCAATCCATGAAGTTATCACAGGGCAGAATCTAAGTTATGACGCAGCCAAGGAAGTCATGAATGAAATCATGAATGGAGAAACGACGCCTGCCCAGATGGCGGCTTTTTTAACCGGACTCCGTATGAAAGGAGAATCCATTGATGAAATCACCGCATGTGCATCTGTGATGAGAGAAAAAGCTATGAAACTGAAACCTGACTTTCCTGTCATTGACATCGTAGGAACCGGTGGGGATGAAGCAGGCACCTTTAATATCTCCACCACCAGTGCCTTTGTAGTCGCTTCCGGCAAAGTACCTGTCGCCAAGCATGGAAACCGAAGCGTTTCCAGCAAAAGTGGGGCAGCCGATGTATTAGAGCATCTGGGAGTGAAGTTAGATTTAACGGCAGAACAATCTGGGATTGTATTAAAAGAAACCGGCATGTGTTTCCTTTTTGCCCAGGCATACCATAGTTCTATGAAATACGCCGCTCCTGTCCGAAAAGAGCTGGGCATACGGACTATTTTTAATATTCTAGGTCCCCTTTCTAACCCAGCCGGTGCTACCATGCAGTTATTAGGAGTCTACGACCGAAAGCTGGTGGAACCTCTTGCTCAGGTACTAAGTAACCTTGGTGTAACGCGAGGACTGGTGGTGTGCGGAGCCGACGGACTAGACGAAGCAACCGTTACCGGTCCCACCCATGTGTGTGAAATCCGCTTTGGAACGCTCACCCTATATGACATTACCCCAGAAGAGTTTGGTCTAAGCAGGTGCTCCCTGTCTGATCTAAAAGGGGGCACTCCAGAGGAAAATGCAACAATCACCAGAGACATCCTCACAGGAACCCTTCATGGACCAAAACGGGATATTGTTCTTTTAAATTCCGCACTGAGCCTATATCTTGGAATGGATAACTGCAGCATATTCGATTGTATCAAAAGGGCAGAAGATCTGATTGATTCTGGGAAAGCTTCTGCAAAATTAGATGAATTTGTTGCCGCAGTGAATGAGGTGGCTCTATGATCCTTGATACCCTTGCAGATGCTGCAAAAAAGCGAGTGGAAGTTTTAAAATCCAGAGTATCCTTTGAAGATATGGAAGCAATGGCTTACAAGACTTATGAGCTGTCAAGTAAGGGGGAAAAAGAGTTCCTCTTCGAGCAAACCATGGCATCTCCCTCTCTCTCCTTTCTCTGCGAGGTCAAACGGGCATCTCCATCAAAGGGACTCATTGCCGAAGACTTTCCTTACGTTGCCATTGGGAAAGAATACGAAGAAGCTGGTGCCGATGCCATCTCCGTATTGACGGAACCAGATTATTTTCTGGGAAAGGACGAATATCTAACGGAAATCAGCCAGTTTGTCAGCCTCCCTCTGCTTCGAAAAGATTTTACCGTAGATCCTTACCAGATCTATGAAGCAAAGGTCCTTGGAGCCTCTGCCGTACTACTAATCTGTGCCCTTTTAGATACCAACGAGATCCGAGAATGCATAAAGATCTGCGACCGCCTTTCCATGAGCGCTCTCGTGGAAGCTCACGACGAACAAGAGATTGACTCTGCGCTAGAAGCAGGAGCCAGGCTCATTGGCGTTAACAATCGCAATTTAAAGACATTTACCGTGGATCTGCAAAATTCCATCCGGCTACGTAACCGAGTTCCCCGGAATATTCCTTTTATAGCCGAAAGCGGAATTAAGACTCCAGATGATATTCGGCTCTTGTCTCAAGCCGGAGTAAACGGTGTCTTAATCGGGGAAAGCCTGATGCGTTCTCCAGACAAAAAACGGATCATTCGTTCCTTTCAGGAGGCTTTATGAGAATTAATAAAACAAAACGAATCAAAATCTGTGGTCTGACTTGTAAAGAAGACATTGAGGCAGTAAATCTATGGAAACCGGATTACGCAGGATTTGTATTTGCCCCAGGGAAACGACAGGTAAACGCTGAACAAGCAATGGAATTAAGTCAGCTTATCCATGGAGGCATTCCAGTTGTAGGTGTCTTTGTTCATAACCCGATTCCGGAGATTGTATCTTTGGTTGACAAAAAGATCATAACAATGATCCAGCTCCACGGGGACGAAGATCGCACTTATATAGAAAATTTAAGACAACGTCTTCCCTCTTATATCCCTGTGATAAAAGCTATACGGGTAAGAAAAAAAGAAGACATCTTACAGAGTGAAACCCTTCCTGTGGATTATCTTTTATTTGATTCTTATGTAAAGGATGTCAAGGGAGGGACTGGAATCTCCTTTGACTGGGATTTCATCCCTCTCGTTCAAAAACCCTGGTTCTTAGCAGGAGGCATCAACCAGGCAAATCTTTTAAAAGCCATGAAAACAGATGCGTTCTGTCTGGATGTGAGCAGTTCTGTGGAAACAAATGGAAAAAAAGACTCGGAAAAGATCAAAGAAATCATACGAAGAATAAGGAGTGAATCAATATGTCAAAAGGAAGATTTGGACAACACGGAGGACAATTTATCCCCGAAACCCTGATGAATGCAGTCAACGAACTGGAACTGGCATATGAAACGTACCGCCAGGACGAAACATTTCAAAAAGAACTTATGACCCTCCATGAAACGTATACCGGAAGACCTTCTCTGCTTTATTATGCCAAACAGATGACGGAGGACTTAAATGGTGCCAAAATTTATTTAAAGCGAGAAGATTTAAACCACACTGGATCTCATAAGATTAACAATGCACTGGGTCAGGTTCTTCTTGCCAAACGCATGGGGAAAACAAGAGTAATTGCAGAAACCGGAGCAGGCCAGCACGGAGTCGCAACTGCCACTGCCGCTGCTCTTATGAATATGGAGTGTGAAATCTATATGGGGAAGGAAGACACAGAGCGTCAGGCTCTAAATGTCTTTCGAATGGAACTATTAGGTGCTAAAGTTCATCCGGTAACCAGTGGAACGCAGACGTTAAAAGATGCGGTAAACGAAACCATGCGGGAATGGACCAACCGGGTTAAAGACACCCATTATGTCCTTGGATCCGTTATGGGGCCTCACCCCTTCCCTACGATTGTCCGTGATTTTCAGAGTATCATTGGCAAAGAAGTTCGTACACAGATCCAGAAAGTGGAAGGAAAGCTGCCAGATCTTCTCCTCGCCTGTGTGGGAGGTGGAAGCAATGCCATGGGTTTGTTTTATGAATTTATACATGATACGTCTGTGAAACTAGTGGGATGCGAAGCAGCCGGACACGGAATTCACACAGACAAAAATGCCGCCACTATATCCAATGGAACGCTTGGAATTTTTCATGGAATGAAATCTTATTTCTGTCAGGATGAATACGGTCAGATCGCACCGGTATACTCCATCTCTGCCGGACTTGACTATCCTGGAATCGGACCGGAACACGCGGCGCTTTTTGATTCCAAACGGGCGGACTATGTACCAGTAACCGATCAAGAAGCGGTGGAAGGGTTTGAGTATTTGTCCCGCATGGAAGGAATCATTCCTGCCATTGAAAGCGCTCATGCAATTGCGTATGCAATGAAAGCGGCAAAAGAGATGAGTAAAGATCAAATCATTGTCATTAATTTATCCGGGCGGGGAGACAAAGACGTGGCAGCAATTGCACGATATAAGGGGGTTGACATCTATGAATAGAATCAGTCAAGTATTTGCAAACGGGAAGGCGTTTATCCCATTTATTACGGCTGGGGATCCTGATCTTTCCATTACAGAACAGCTGGTTCCTGCCATGGCAGAAGCGGGTGCAGATATCATTGAGATCGGGATTCCATTTTCCGATCCAGTGGCAGAAGGTTCTGTCATTCAAGAGGCGGATCAACGGGCACTTCTTATGGGCACAACAACGGATAAGATTTTTGAATCCATCAAACGCATTCGGGAAAAAACCGATGTTCCTCTTGCCTTTATGACTTATATGAATCCTGTGTTTGTATATGGAAGCCAGCGCTTTATCGAGAAAATGGCAGAATGCGGCATGGATGCCCTTATTGTTCCAGATCTTCCTTATGAGGAAAAAGACGAACTTTTGCCTATCTGCCACAAGTACAAAATCCAGTTAATTTCTCTAATCGCCCCTACCTCAAGCGATCGAATCCACACCATTGCCGCTGAGGCGGAAGGATTTGTCTACTGTGTATCTTCCATGGGAGTAACCGGAGTCAGAAATGAAATCACCACCGACATTGGAGAGATGGTTTCCTGCGTAAAAGAAGTAAGCGACATCCCCTGTGCCATTGGTTTTGGGATCTCCACCCCGGAACAGGCAAAGGAACTCAGTCAGAAAGCAGATGGTATCATCGTCGGCAGTGCCATAGTAAAAATAGCTGCCAAATATGGACATGAATGCATCCCACCGATCTGCGATTATATTCGGAATATGAAGGCTGCTATCGTTCGTTGATCGGTAAAATTCCTTGACAGTCCTAAATTCCAGTGCTACACTTATGCCACAAGAGGGAGCTCGTAGGCGGGCTGAGAGGAAGGAATCAAACTTCGACCTTTATAACCTGATTTGGGTAATGCCAACGTAGGGATTCATATGAGCGGAAGTTTTTTTATGAGCCTGTACCTGTTGGTACTGGCTCTTTTTTGTATGACAAATCATTCCCAATGAATCAACATGCAAGCCCACACGTGATCAGGCAATCATGAGGAGGATACACAATGAATTACACAACACAAATGGATGCCGCAAGAAAAGGAATCCGGACAAAGGAAATGGAACTAGTTGCAAAAAAAGAAGGCTGGGATGTGGAAAAACTGATGGAGCAAATGGCAAAAGGTACCATTGTCATTCCGGCGAACAAACAGCACACTTGTTTAAGTCCCAATGGCATTGGCTCCATGCTAAAGACAAAGATTAATGTCAATCTTGGAACTTCCAGAGACTTAAATGATATGGAAATGGAACTTAATAAAGTAAACGATGCCGTTTTAATGGGTGCAGAATCCATTATGGATTTAAGTTCCTTTGGGGATACCCAGAAATTCAGAAGGAAGCTGACCGAGGAATGCCCTGCTATGATTGGGACTGTTCCAATCTATGATGCCGTTGTTTATTATCATAAACCTTTGAAAGAAATCACATCCGAAGAATGGATTCAGATTGTGGAAATGCACGCCAAAGACGGAGTGGATTTTATGACCATACACGTTGGGATCAACAAACAAACGGCCCATCGATTCAAAGAAGCCAAACGTCTGACTAACATCGTATCGAGAGGAGGGTCAATCATCTTTGCCTGGATGGAGATGACTGGAAATGAAAATCCTTTTTATGAAAACTTTGACCGAATCCTTACAATCTGTCAGGAATATGATGTCACGTTAAGTCTTGGCGATGCCTGCCGTCCTGGCTGTATATCAGATGCTTCCGATATTTCTCAAATCGAAGAGCTTGTTACATTAAGCGAACTGACTCGCCGTGCCTGGGAAAAAGACGTACAAGTCATCATCGAAGGCCCTGGACATATGCCTCTTGACCAAATTGCTGCAAATATGAAAATCCAGCAAACACTTTGTAATGGTGCTCCTTTTTATGTTTTAGGTCCACTGGTTACCGATATTGCCCCTGGATATGATCATATCACTTCTGCCATCGGCGGTGCTGTTGCTGCGGCGGCGGGTGCTTCCTTTTTGTGTTACGTTACACCTGCGGAGCATTTAAGGTTACCAGATTCTAATGATGTAAAGGAAGGGATCATTGCAACAAAGATTGCTGCTCATGCCGCTGACATAGCAAAAGGCATTCCCAATGCAAAAGAATGGGACCGGGACATGAGTGAAGCGAGAAAGCGACTGGACTGGGAATCCATGTTTCAACTTGCCATTGACCCAGAAAAAGCCAGACGGTACCGGGCATCCTCTCAACCGGAAAAGGAAGATACCTGTTCTATGTGCGGTAATTTCTGTGCAGTAAAAAACATGAACCGGATACTCGATGGGCAAATTGTCAATATCTACGAAGAATAAAAAAAGGAGTGCAACTATGTTACACGTATCTGAACAAGTGAAAAGCATCCATCTTCGGAAGCTGACAGCAGGAAGTCTCCTTGTAGCACTTACCGTATCCCTTTCCGGTTTTTCCATACCCGTAGGTGCTTCAAAATGCTTTCCCATACAGCATTTAATCAACATTCTGGCTGCTGTGTTTTTGGGACCAATTTATGGTGTCTCTATGGCTTTTGCTTCTTCTTTGATCCGGAATCTTTTGGGAACAGGCAGTCTCCTTGCCTTTCCGGGCAGTATGGCCGGCGCCTTTCTAGGTGCCTGGTTCTATAAAAAATCAGGAAAATTAGTTTTTGCATACCTGGGTGAAATCATAGGAACCGGGATAATTGGAGCTTTGCTCTCCTTTCCAGCTGCTGCCCTATTTATGGGCAAAGAAGTGGCCGTCTTTTTCTATGTGATTCCATTTTTAATCAGTACCACAGGTGGAACGATTTTAGGGGGCCTTTTCCTTGGCATGCTGAGGCAGATGAATTTATTTACCTACATAACCAGATTAATAAATGAATAGGAGGTATCATATATGAATCCGTCAAGAACACCTCTAATCCACTGTATCACCAATTATGTGACCGCTTGTGACGTTGCCAATACGATATTGGCAGTAGGCGGTTCTCCGATTATGGCAGACCACCCCGAGGAAGCGGCTGTGATCACCTCCCGCTCCGATGGCCTTCTCTTAAATATGGGGACTCCAAATCAGTCTACAAAAGCCGTCATGATACAGACGGGGAAAAAAGCCAACCAAATCGGAATCCCCGTTCTCTTTGATCCAGTTGGCATATCAGTCTCTCCTCTTCGGACCAAATTGGCACTTTCTTTGATTCGTGACGTGAAGATGACTTTGATTCGAGGAAATGCCTCTGAGCTGAAAGCGCTTCTAAGACTTCTCACTGAAGATGGGGAAACATCTCCCACCGCTTCCCAAAAGCATCAGGGAGTTGATGTCTCCGTTCATGACCGGATCAGTTCACAGACGATTGATGCCTATTTAGAAACAACCAAAGCTTTGAGTGCCATGACAGGAGCCGTTGTGGTTATGACTGGAAGCATTGATATCATTTCTACTTGGAAAGAATCCAGACTGGTCTATAATGGCTGTTCGCAGATGTCACAGATCACAGGCAGCGGATGTATGCTAGATGGGGCACTGACCGTTACTGCTGCAAAAATAGCCTCTTCCCACTCATCCGAAGACGCCCAAAAGGAGTTAATGGAAGCCACCGCATACACCGTCTCTCGATACGGTTTATGTGGGGAACAGGCGGCAAAAAAAATGAAAGAAAATGATCTTGGAACTGGGAGTTTTCGTTGCTATTTTCTCGACGCACTTAGCCAGGGAGAAGAGGCTCATTTTCAGAGGGGAGCGCTTAAAATTGAAATTTCATGAAGACATGCTTTTGCTTTATGCTGTAACAGATCCTGCATATGGGGATGGGGTGAATTTCCTGACTCAGATCGAAGAAGCCCTGAAGGGGGGAGCCACCCTCTTGCAGCTTCGGGAAAAAGATTTACCCAAAGAAGCTTTTTTAAAGAAGGCATTTGAAGTACAGGCACTCGCCAGACGGTATCAGATTCCCTTGCTCATTAACGACCGGGTGGATATTGCGCTCCAGTGCAACGCTGACGGTGTACACGTAGGGCAAAGTGATACAAGCGCTTCCGATGCACGCCGCCTTCTGGAACCGGGAAAAATTCTTGGTGTTACTGCCAAAACAGTTGAGCAAGCAAAAAAAGCCTATTTGGCTGGTGCTGATTATATCGGATCTGGTGCCGTATATCAAAGTTCTACCAAACAGGATGCCGGTCTCATCAGTAAGAAAGAACTGACAGATATCTGTCAGTGTGTTCCCATTCCAGTAACTGCAATCGGTGGGATTACGACGGAGAATATTGTTGGTTTAAAAGGAACGGGAGTAAAAGGGGCCGCTGTAATCTCTGGTCTTTTCGCACAAACGGATATCAGAAAAACCGCCCATACTTTAAAAGAACAGATGAAAGAGGTGGTGACCTCATGAGTCTGATTCTCCCCTCTGTGTTAACCATCGCAGGTTCTGATTCCAGCGGCGGTGCTGGAATACAAGCAGATTTAAAGACCATTGAGGCACTGGGTCTCTACGGCAGCAGTGTCATCACTACCCTCACTGCCCAAAATACAACCAAAGTCTATCTAACTGAAACCGTCAGCCAGGATATGCTTTGTTCCCAGCTTGATGCGGTCTTTTCAGACATTATGCCGCAAGCTATAAAGATTGGTATGGTTGGAAATGTTTCTTCGATACAAATCATCACGAAAACACTTACCAGATACAACCAAATCCCAACCGTCCTTGATCCCGTCATGGTTTCCACCAGTGGTTGCAGTCTGTTGAAATCGTCTGCCGTCACAGAACTGACCGCTAAACTATTTCCTCTTGTTACTTTAATTACCCCCAATCTTCCTGAGGCAGAGGTTTTGTTATCCACAAAATCTGGTTTGATCTCCACACATTCCCAGATGGAGGAAGCCGTTTGGGATCTATCCAAGAAATACGGGTCATCTTTCCTTTTAAAAGGCGGTCACAGCAAGCAGGGAGCCAGTGATGTTTTATGCCATCAGGGCAAAGTGACCTGGTTTCCCAGCGAACCCGTTCCCACTATAAATACCCACGGAACCGGTTGTACGCTGTCCTCTGCCATTGCTTGTGGACTTGCAAAAGGCTTAAATCTGGAGGAAAGTATTAAAATAGCAAAAGAATATCTAACCGGAGCACTCCGCGCAGATTTAAACATGGGGAAAGGAAACGGACCTCTTTGGCATGGTTATAAATCATTTTCTGGTTGAAACCTCATCGTAACCATTTAAGTCCTGCGTATGAAGGAAATAACTCTTTCCTACGCAGGACTTTTTTATGTTTCTATTTTTCTCTCTTAGGAACCAATCTTAACCCAAACGTAAACGCTTCCTCATCAAATATATACTTCTTTCGAAGATCTGGTCCACAACTTTCTGACCCAATTCCGTTCTGTCGATAATCCAGACAAAGAACTGTATGATTCGATGGAGTCAACTCATAATTATGCGCTTTTTGGCTTAATTCCTCCTGTGTATAAACGGAGGTATTAAACGAGAACGACTCTTTCGCCACCACAGACAGAGCCAATCTCCTCCCCTTAATGGTCACAAAATCGCAATCACTTCGACTTCCATTCTCTTGCGGTCTTAAATAATCCTCATGCATCTCTTTCACTTTAGCAGAAAACAGTCCATGATAGCTTGCTTTTTTCTTATCCACATAGTTTTCTACTGGTCCCAAACCATAATAGGTGACTTCCTCCATTTCTTTTGGAAGGAAGAGCCGAAGACCAAATCGGGGGAGCTCCGGAAACTCTGGATTTTTTTTCACCTCTATCTTCGTGTCAATGGAACCATCTTTTCCGATGATCCAGTAAGCCTTAATATCTAGAATTCTCTGAATTACGACGGCTGTAATTGACAGTGTGGTTTCAATTGCAAGTTTTCCATCTATTTTCTCATAAACCGTCTCATAACCTCTAGAAATCGTTCTGTCATAGCCAGCAGACATCCACTCTTTCTTTATTCCACTGTCATTATCAGTCGGTGCTCGAAAGATATTGTATTCCATCGGTTGTGTTAGAATACTACCATTATCATAGGTTAAATCTAGAAAGCAGCCAGTCAGCTTATTATAGGTATAGGCAAATGTTTCTCCTTTAATAAAGAGGAAACGATCATCTTCTTCAACCGAAACATCTGCTCTTTTTCCTTGTTCGGAAGTATTCTCCTGTAATAGAGACACAGCCGTCTGATTTCTGCTATCTTTGTTTTCTAGCAAAATCTCATCGAATCCCTGTACATGTCCTGATTTTAACAACTTCGTACATCCTTTTTTCAGATAACTTAGTTTTAAATAACAAGTTCCTTTTTCCGGAACTTCAAAATCAAGGGTCAGTTTTCCTTCTTCATGAGGCTTGATCTCAGGCATCTGAGCTTCCTCTACGACTCCTTGATGGATTCTATTTCCATCACAGGTTACTTCATAGGAAAGGACACAGGCATCCTTTAAGCTGGTGAAATTCAAATAATTATGAAGCAGCAGTTCCTTTTTTGTGGGATCAAAAGCGGTTACCCGGATGGGACGGTTTACATTCTTAAATTCCAAAAGTCCGGTATGAGGTCTGCGGTCAGGATAAACCAGACCATCCATACAGAAATTCTCATCATGAGGGTATTCACCATGATCCCCTCCATACAAATAGATCGGCTTCCCATCTACCGTTCTACCCTGATAGATTCCGTGGTCACACCATTCCCATACGAAACCACCACAAACACAATCATTTTGTTCAAACACCTGGAAATAATCTTCCAGATCGCCAGGTCCATTCCCCATCGCATGACTATATTCACACAAAATTAACGGCTTCCCGGTATTTCTATCTACGTATTCCTTTATTTCCTCCAAGGAAGGGTACATGCGGCTGTAAAGATCTAAATTGGAGAAATCATAGGTTTTATCATTTGCTCGATAGCGCGCCCCTTCGTAATGAGTCAATCGGCTTGGGTCGTAATTCTTGGTAAAATCAAGTGCTGCTTCAAACGTACACCCGTAAGCACATTCATTGCCCATAGACCAGATTAGTACACAAGGCCGGTTCTTATCCCGTCTTACCAAACGTTCTGCCCGGTCTAGAGTAGCCTTAGTAAACGCTGGGTTATCTGCTATTGCACGGTTCCAGCGGTCTCTCCAGATCTCTGCAGAACGAGTTTTCATGTAGATACTATTGGTTCCATGGCTCTCGTTATCTGCTTCATCAATCACATAGAAACCGTACTCATCGCACAGCTGGTAAAACTGGGGAGCATTGGGGTAATGGCTGGTTCGTATGGCATTGACATTATGCTCTTTCATCAAGGTTAAATCCCGTTTCATCTGATCCAGGCTGATTGTAAAACCGGTCACAGGATCGCTGTCGTGACGATTCACACCATGGAACTTAATTTTCTCTCCATTGAGATATACTACTCCATCTCGAATTCCAATTTCCCGTATTCCAAGTCGGTCAACGATGACTTCTTGTTCTGCTTCCAAGATGATGGTATAAAGAAAAGGCTGTTCCGCGTTCCACAATACTGGTTTATCAATGGTTACTTTTAATTCCCCGTTTTCTGGGATACCACTTGCTTTTGCCACCTGTATTCCTTCTGGATTCAATACTGTCATAACAACTGGAACTGGTTTTCCGAAAAAAGTAAAAGAAGTTTTTACTTGTGCCTGCTCTTTGTTCTGCTCCGTATGAATAAAGTAGTCAAAAATCCCCTCTTCTGGTCTTTTTAGTAGATAAACGTCTCGGAAAATCCCGGTCATACGGAATTTATCCTGATCCTCTAAGTAACTTCCGTCACACCATTTTAACACGAGAACAGCAAGTCTGTTTTCTCCTTCCCGAATCATGGAAGTTACATCAAATTCACTGGTAGAATGAGAAACCTGACTGTATCCAATATAGCTTCCATTGAGCCATACATAGAAGCAGGAATCCACACCCTCAAAGTTGAGACAGGCTCTTGGCGCGTTCTCCTCTGGCTCATATACAAAATCACAAACATAGGCACCGCAAGGATTTTCTTCTGGTACATAAGGCGGGTCCATTGGGAAAGGGTAACGGGTGTTGGTATACTGGTGTTTATCATAACCGAAATTTTGAATGCAGCCGGGAACTGGAATCTCATCAAATCTTTCTGTATTATATCCTTCCTGGTAAAACTCCTCTTTCAAATCGTAAATGCTGTTAAAATAGCGAAATTTCCAGGTTCCGTTTAACAGCAAAAGTCGATCGGAACTTTCCCGGTTCTCCGTCAAATCATACTGGGGGGTGGATGTTGGAATATAATATGCTCGGGTTGGCATGGTATTTTCATGCAACAGTTCTAGATTTTCATAATGTTTGGGTACAATCATGGTTGATTCCTCCTTTTTTCACTTATCTTAATTATAGAAAAAACATTTCAAAAAGCCATATCTCCAATTAGACAAAACATGCACAAAATGATATGATTCTACTAGATAGAAAGGCGGGTCCAAAATAGGATACCCGCCTTTCTTTTACTTACAAATCATGACCACCCGTCAAACGGGTGGTTTGTCCTGAGGCTATAAGCCTCTGTTACCGGCCAGCGCCTAAAGACGCTGGCTTTCACTTTGTTCAAGCCTTAACGCCCTTGACTCGTCGCAGCCCTTAAAAGGGCTTTTGTACTACCGGCTACCCTTAAAAGGGTCCTCATACTCTTTGACGCTTAATTTATCCATTGCAATATCGTGACTTTTATTGTTCCTGGATATACTTTCTTATAGTTGCCTCGTTAAGACCCACTGTGCTCACATAATATCCCTCTGCCCAAAAATGTCGGTTTCCAAACTTATACTTTAAGTTTGCGTGCTGATCAAAGATCATAAGCGCACTTTTTCCTTTGAGATATCCCATAAATTGTGATACACTCTGTTTAGGTGGAATGCTTACAAGCATATGAATATGGTCGGGCATTATATGACCTTCCAATATTTCTACACCTTTGTATCCACATAGTTGTTTCAGAATATCTCTAATACTTTCCTTGTACTGGTTGTAAATTATTTTTCTCCTGTACTTTGGTGTGAACACTATGTGATACTTGCACATCCATTTGGTATGTGCCAAACTGTTTGCCTTATTGGCCATTAAAATCACCTTTCCTTTCGTTATAAATTGGCTTGAACAACCTTATTATAACGGAAAGGTGATTTTTTTGTGTAACAAACACCGCTCACCCGCATAACGGGTGGTTTATATTTCGCACGCTTCGCGTGCTCAACAGGGTCACGACCCACAATAAAAGGAGCCAGAGATTCCGGCTCCTTAGGTGTTTTTTATCTTTATATTAATGATGATAAGATCTTTTTAATCTTCCACTAGATGTCACGCGATAATATAAATAGCCTACGTCCTTTCCATCTTTAACTATATATACGTGCAGCTTATTGTGATCATCATCATCGTAATACTCAGGTACATAGTCATAAGTGCTAGTATCACCATTCATACGTTCAAAATTTATATCATGAAGATCAACTTCATATTGACTATATTCATCGTTATAAGATACTACTATATGCCCAGATATACGACATTTTGGATTGTGTCCGCTACGTTTTTCTACTCTATCTTGGCTTGTTATATAACAATGGAAGTAATGACTATGACTAGCCCTAGCAAATGCGGTAGAACTTGTCATAGCAAGCATTAAACATACTGCGATAAAAATACGAATTGTTTTTTTGTTCATTTTAACTTCTCCCTCTCTTTATTAATATCGTTTATGAATATCTCCCCCCTAATGAAGATATTATTTGTAATTATTATAGGGAATAAATTACTAAATATATTTTCTCACTTTTTGCAAAAATGGTCAACCTATATTCCTTTTTTACTGACTTTATCCATCGCATTATTCGGCAAAAATCGACTCATTATATGTTGCTTTCATATTTACTAAATAAAATTAAAGTACTTAAAATATAAATTTATTATTAAAATTAAATACAAGCGATCTAGTAGATGTAGCAAAAACATCTATTGATAATGTTTTTGTGGGAAAACAGTACTTAGTTTTGAAAGAATACACCTCCGGTAAAAGCGGAATCTTGTTTACGACCTATAAAGGAGTGGATGAAGTTTTAAATATCGATGGAATAAGATCCTGGCAAAATTGCAAATTAAAAGCAAATTCCCTTGGCAAAAGATATAACCCAACATTTATTTTGTCACACTTACGCAAGTGATCTATACAAAGCAGGTGTTGTAATGCAGTCAAACAATAGAATCATACCCTTCAAACCATTAGACAAAACATGCACAAAATAATACTTTTCAATTCAGGCAATAAAATAAGAACATTGGTCATTAGTAAAGTTAATTATTGGAATATCTGATCTCTCAAATTATGTCGAAATATGCGATAAGAAAAGTGAAAAAAAGCAGACTATTTGTTGACTTTATATATAGATAGTGAGAAAATTAACAAGTAATTAAATACCTAAATAATTGCTGAGAATATCTTTGTTAGGGGGAAGATATTCGTAATTTCAGTTATTTATTAACTTATTAGTTTATTAAAAAGAAAGGTATGAACTATTTAATATTTAAATCAAGGAGATGTTAAAATGAATAAAAAAATAATTCGTATATTTATTGCAGTATGTCTAATACTCGCTATGACAACAACCACTGCTTTTGCTTCATCAAGCCATTCTATGTACTTTCACTACAACATATCAGATCGTGATAGAATAGTAGAGCATTGCGATATATCGCACAAAAATGCATATCTTACAGGTCATGTTAATGTTGTACGAACAGGTAGTACATATACACTTGAACTCAAAGACGTAAACTTCCAAGGCTATAAGGCGGATGCAAGTCAATATTCTTATTCCTATGAATTTTATGATGATGAACATAGAAAACTATATCTATATATATTAAGAAATGGGGAAGATATCGGTAGTATACACTTTCTTCTTTCGTCTACTGGGCATCTCAGAAAAGTTTACCATAACTATTAAAATATAATTATTATTTACTTAAGGGGCCTAATCGGCTCCTTTTTTAACATTTAACCCTTCGATAAAAAATCATGACTTATTAGACAATTACTACACAAACTGGTACAATAAGAAAAAACGCAAAGGAGCTTCCGGTCATGTATACAAATACCGGCTACATGAGCTTACAAGAAGACGAGTTATTAAATGAAGAGATTCCTCTTCGAGTCAACAGTTGTGGCGTATACCGCCTTATGACTCTGCCACTAATGTCAACCCTCCGGCCCATGGGGCGTCCTGATTACCAGATCTTATATATTGCCTCCGGAAAAGCATGGTTTACCCTTGAGGGGCATTCGGTTGAGGTTCCCGCTGGAAATATGGTTTTATATCTTCCAGAACAAGCGCAGCAATATGCCTATTATTTAATTGACAAACCAGAAGTTTACTGGGTTCATTTTACAGGAAGCGATGCCAAAAAGCGAATGAAAGAAGCTGGATTTGACAATAGCAGAATCTTAAACACAGGGATATCTTCCAAATATCAAGAGGTGTTCTCAACCATAATTCAGGAACTACAGCTTCCTCGGTCCTGTTCAACAGACCTTGCCTCTCTTTCACTCCTGCAACTTTGCTTCTATCTCAAACGAATGAAAGAAGAAGGAGGGTTTCAGAAAAACCAAAGTCAGAAAGAGATGGAACTGGCCGTCCGTTACTTCCATGAAAACTTATCCGAAGAGATTGAGATTGAAGACTATGCAAAAAAAATTCATATGAGCACCTGTTGGTTTATCCGTAATTTTAAATCCTATACGGGAATGCCACCACGGAAGTATTTAACCTCCATAAGGATTAAGAAAGCCAAAGAATTATTAGAAAGTACGGATTATAGTGTCGGTGAAATCGGAGGAATCGTAGGGTATAATAATCCCTTTTATTTCAGCCGTATATTTAAAAAAATTAATGGAAATTCCCCCGCTCAATACCGAAAAGCGGCAAGGTAATCACACCTTGTCGCTTTTTGATATCGTTTCTATTTTGCTAGGTCTTCTGTCTTTGCAAGAATCCCGAACAACAAGGACAGGTTTTAATATCCGTTCTACCTTACTTTCCTCATCAGGAATTCCATTCAATTTCTCTAACAGAAGTTCTGCTGCCATTGCTCCAAGCTGTTCTTGGGGATGGGCAATGGTCGTCAACTTAACTCTTCCGTTTTCCGCCAAGACAGAGTTGTCATAACCAGTAACCGAGATATCATCGGGCACCTGCAACTGGTATTTTTCTAAAGTATTCATAACTTCAAAAGCAATCTGATCGTTATAGCAGACGATTCCATCAATGGGCTGTCCCTCCTCCAGCATGATTTTTAAAATCTGGGAAGGTTTTGATGCACGGTCCTCGGTATGAAACCAGATTACCATATCCGGATCATAAGAAAAACCTGCTGCCTGAAGTGCACTCACATATCCCTTATGCCGATCCCTGCCCTGACTGTCATCCGCTTTAAATATTCCGACAATATGTTTGTGTCCCAGCTGTATTAAATGACGAGTCACCAAAGAACCGCCCAAGCAATCATCCAAACGGATATGTGGCTTTTCCTTCATCTGTACATAATAACCCTGAATAAATACATAAGGAATCTGATAAAAATCAAGCTTGTCATAAATCCCTTTATGGCGGCAGAGGATCTCGCTTTTGCTTGGTTCGATGATCAGTCCTTCTACATCTTTATTTAGGATCTCCTCCAGGCATTTGCTTTCCCGAAACCTGCTGTTTCCTGTATTTTTTAAAATAATACTGTACCCTTTTTCTGTGAGTACACGATCAATTCCCTGAATAAGCCTTGGAAAGATGTAATCGGACAGATATGTGGTAATTACTGCTATATTTCCAGAGCCTATTTTGGAGCCATCTCTTTTGGAGACAAAGGTTCCACGACCATGTTCTGCTTTTATAAACCCTTCCTGTTCCAAAATAGACAGTGCTTTTCGAACCGTATGGCGACTGACATGAAAAGCGGCCGAAAGCTGGTTTTCAGAAGGCAGCTGATCTCCAGGTTTTCTTTCCCCCGAAACAATCTCTTTTTTCAGTTCTTCCATTAATACGTAATACTTTGTTTTTCCACTGTCCGACACCATTTGGTCTCCTTACTCTTTTTTCTGACCGTAATACGCATCCGGTCCATGCTTTCGCATAAAATGTTTGTCCTGTATACACTGAGGGGCTGGCCTTACAGAGGAATTTAAAAGTTCCGTCATCAAATTCATTTTGGCAATCTCTTCCAAAACTACCGCATTATGAACCGCATTGGATGCATCCGTTCCCCAGGTAAATGGACCATGATTTTTACACAGTACCCCCGGAACATGCATGGGGTCTAAATCCCGAAACGTTTCTATAATTACAGTTCCTGTATTTTTTTCATATGCCTCATCAATTTCCTCTTTTGTGAGACTTCTCGCACAAGGAATTTCCCCGTAGAAATAATCTGCATGAGTCGTCCCATAACAAGGAAGGGCTCTGCCTGCCTGTGCCCATGAGGTTGCCATCGGGGAATGGGTGTGGACAACCCCTCCTATCTTTAAGAATGCCTTGTATAGCTCTAAATGCGTGGCCGTATCAGAGGAAGGCTTTAACGCGCCTTCCACCTGATTTCCAGAAAGATCCATAACTACCATATCTTCGGGTTTTAACTGATCGTAATCCACTCCACTGGGTTTGATCACAAAAAGTCCTTTTTCCCGGTCAATTCCGCTGACATTTCCCCAGGTATAGGTGATTAGTCCTCTTCGGGGGAGTTCCATATTGGCATCATAAACAATTTTTTTAAGTTCTTCTAACATAATACTTCCTTTCTCCTTAGTGACCTACAAACTGTCTACCGCGGCTCGTTCCACCACAAGCCCCCGTTTATACCGTTTCATAAACTCTGCATATCCAGCTTCATCTTCCGGATCCGGTTCCAGTATGGTTCCTGTCATATCCCGGAAAACGTGATTCCTTAGGTACTGTTCTAGAGACTCTTCCTCTCCTTTGCGGATCATGTAGGAAGCCAAAAGTGCCGCCCCCCAGGCTCCCCCTTCTCCTGCTGTTTCCATAACAGATACCGGAACCCCCATAGCTGCCGCCATCAAGCTCTGCCCTACTCCCTGCGTTTTAAACAGTCCACCGTGACCAAGCAATACATTGAGTTTCACGCCTTCTAAAAACAGGATCTCCATCCCTGTTGCCAGAGTTGCAAGAGAGGAATACAAATGAGTTCTCATGAAATTAGCCAAATTAAACCGGCTGTCTGGAGTCCGGACGAAGAGAGGTCTTCCCTCCTCAAAATGAGTGATGTGTTCTCCTGAAAGGTAGCAACAAGAAAACAAACCACCTCCATCTTTTTCCCCTTCTAACGCCTTCTGATACAGCGTGGTAAAAAGATCATTCTTATCTACCTTCACCCCAATGGCTTCTGCAAATTCCTCAAACAAAGATACCCATGCATTTAAGTCAGAGGTACAGTTGTTGCAATGCACCATGGCTACTGGATCTCCAGCGGGAGTGGTGACCATGTCGATTTCCTGATAAACCTTGGACAATGCTTTTTCCAGTACTACCATGGCAAACACACTGGTTCCTGCCGATACATTTCCAGTTCTCTTGCCTACGCTGTTGGTTGCAGTCATACCAGTCCCTGCGTCTCCTTCAGGAGGGCAAAACGGAATTCCAGGCTGCAATTGACCTGTGGGATCAAGAAGTAGCGCTCCTTCTTTGGTCAACACCCCTGCCGGTTCCCCTGCCGTTAAAACCTCTGGCATGATATCCCGTAACTTCCAGGGAAACTGTTTGGAAGAAATCAAGTCATCAAACTGTTTCACCATATGGGCATTAAACTCTTTCTTTTCACTGTCCACAGGGAACATGCCAGCACAATCTCCGATTCCCAGTACCCGTTTTCCAGTCAGTTTCCAGTGTACATATCCCTCTAGTGTAATCATATAATCAATTTGTGACACATGAGCCTCTTCATTTAAAATTGCCTGATACAGATGTGCGATACTCCATCTTTGAGGAACTTGGAAGGAAAACAGTCGGGTCAATTCTTTTGATGCTTCTTCGGTAATGGTATTCCTCCAGGTACGAAACGGGACCAGTAAATCACCTGATTTATCAAAAACCATGTACCCATGCATCATAGCGGAAAAGCAAATTCCACCGATGGTCGTTAAGGTTTCTCCATACTGTTCTTTGACGGAATCTGCCATCTCCTTATAGCTGTGTTTGACGCCTTTCCAAATATCTTCCAGAGAATACGTCCAGATCCCATCCTCATACCGGTTCTCCCAGTCATGACTGCCAGAAGCGATGGGATTGTGATTCTCATCCACAAGAACTGCTTTAATCCGGGTCGAACCAAGCTCAATCCCAAGCGCTGTATTCCCTTCCCGTATGGCTTTTCTAATATTCTCTTTCATTTTAACCCCTTCTTTTTAAGTACCGTCGATTAACGATACACCACAGAGTTCCACTTGAGCGTATTCTTAAAATCACGAATGTTCGTTTCTTCATCAATAAAGACCGCTTCTATTCCCATGGCCTCTGCCCAGTCTCCCATCTGTTCTGGTGTTAAATCATATGTAAATGCCGTATGGTGGGCTCCTCCCGCTAGAATCCAGCTTTCTGCTCCTGTGGTAAGATCAGGCTCTGGAGTCCAAAATGCAGTGGCAACCGGAAGTTTTGGCATAGGCTTCTCCGTCTTTTTACAGTTGACTGAGTTAATAATCAGCCGGAATCGGGTCCCTAAATCAATCAGAGACGTAGCAATTCCTTTGCCCTCTTTTGCAGTGAATACCAACCTGGCTGGATCTTCTCTGTTCCCCATAGACAATGGATTGACTTTTATACCGATCCCTCCTTCTGCAATGGAGGGACATACTTCCAACATATGAGATTGTAAAATCCCTTCTTTCCCAGGAACTAGATTATAAGTGTAATCTTCCATAAACGAAGTTCCCTTTGCATCTTTCATTCCAGCCGTCATAGTCTTCATTAGTCGGACCATAGCTGCGGTTTTCCAATCCCCTTCTCCGCCAAATCCGTACCCTTTTTCCATGAGCCGCTGGATTGCAAGTCCAGGAAGCTGTTTCAAAGAGCCAAGATCGCCAAAATGAGTTACGATGGCATGATAATTATGTTCGATTAAAAACTGTTCCAACCCCAGTTCTATCTGCGCCTGGACGGCAACATGATTTTTAAATTCTTCGCTATCCCGTCCCTCCGGCAATAACGCATACTTGCTATAATATTCCTCCACCAAAGCAGAAATTTCTCCTGCCTTTATCTGATTTACACAATCTGCAATTTCATTCACCGGATACGCATCAATCTCCCAACCGAACTTTAGCTGGGCTTCCACTTTGTCCCCTTCGGTAACGGCTACATTTCTCATATTATCCGCAATCCTTAAAACTCTCATGCTCCGGCTTTCTACCACTCCAACTGCAGTACGCATCCAGGATGCGATTCTTTGTTTCACCTTGTCGTCGTTCCAGTATCCTGCAATTACTTTACGTTCGATTCCCATTCGGGTCACCATATGACCGTATTCCCGATCTCCATGGGCAGATTGATTTTCATTCATGAAGTCCATATCAATGGTATCATAAGGGATCTCCCGGTTAAACTGGGTATGTAAGTGAAGCAGAGGCTTTCTGTACTCCTTAAGTCCCATGATCCAAGACTTTGCTGGTGAAAAAGTGTGCATCCAGGTGATTACCCCTGCGCAATTTCCATCTTCATTCGCTTCATGAAATAGCGTTCGGATAGAAGAACTGTCTATCAGGACTGGTTTTAAGATAACTTCAAAGGGGAGTACCCCAGAAGCATTGAGTTCTTCTACTATGATTCTTGCATGTTTTGCCACATGAGTTAAGCATTCCTCCCCATAAAGATCTTGGGAACCAGTTGCAAACCAAAATTGATACGGTTTTCTTTCCATTCAAATACCCCCTTTTCTTATTTTCCCAGACGGATTACATTCCAAGATGCTTTATGGAGCATACTCGTCATCATTCCTCCGTCAAGTTTAGACTGGTTGGTCTGACGAGGTGTTACCTTTTCTCCCAAAGGCCCGTTCTCAGCCTTTAGATCATCATTTTCTAGTACGATATGTTCCAATACCCGATACCCTTCAAAGCTTCTTACATCAACGGACATCTCTGCATCCTCTTTGATGGATCGGTTCACAGCAAATACCGTTACCTCTTCCTTTTCTTCATTGAATACAGAAACAGATTCCACTGCTGTAACATCTACATGAGTCGCTGTATCAAACTTTGGTGTACTGATAACCGGAAGCAGTGCAGTTCCTCTTCCATAGGTGGACGCATGCATAAATGGATAAAAGATTGTCTGTTTCCACGCCGAACCGCCTCCAGCGTCAGTCATAATGGGGGCAATTACATTGACAAGCTGAGCCAGACATGCCATCTTCACCCGGTCTGCATGTTTTAAGAGAGTAATTAACATAAGTCCTACTAACAATGCATCCTCAAAATTATAAATATCTTCTAACATAGGCGGAGCAATCTGCCATGGATGTTTTTCTGTGATTTCATCATCCTTTGCATTGGAATGATACCACACGTTCCACTCATCAAAGCTGATATTAATGTCTTTTTTGCTTCTCTTCTTTGCTTTCACGTAATCACAGGTTGCAATTACTGTTCTTATAAACTGATCCATATCATCGGAGCAAGCAAGGAAGTCCTGACTATCCCCCTTTTGATTGCCGTAATATTGGTGCATGGATATGTAATCCACTTGGTCATATGTATGCTGAAGTGTAACCGCCTCCCAATCTGGGAACGTCGGCATGGTTAAGGATGAGCTGCCGCAGGAAACCAATTCTATGGTTGGGTCAATGAGTTTCATGGCTCTTGCAGTTTCTTCCGCAAGTCTTCCGTATTCCTCCATTGTTTTATGTCCCAGCTGCCAAGTTCCATCCATCTCGTTCCCCAGACACCATGTTTTTATGTTTAATGGATCTTTAAATCCATGACTAATTCTCATATCACTATATTTGGTATTTGCCGGATGATTGCAATATTCCAGTAGGTTGCATGCATCTGCAATTCCTCTGGTCCCCAAGTTGACTGCCATCATCACATCAGAGTCCACACTTCTTGCCCATCTGGTGAATTCATTTAATCCAACTTTATTCTCTTCAATGCTTTTCCATGCCAGTTCCAACCGTCTTGGCCGTTCGCTGACTGGTCCCACACTGTCCTCCCAGTTAAAACTAGAGACAAAATTCCCACCTGGATATCGGATAATCGGAACATTTAACTCACGAATCAATTCCTTTACATCTTTACGAAAACCAAATTCATCTGCCAAGGCATGGTCTGGAGCGTATATTCCATCATAAACGGCACGGCCAAGATGCTCAATGAAGGAACCGAAGATCCTCTCATCAATTTCTGAAATGCGGTATTCTTTGTCAATCACCATTTTCACTTTATTAACTGCCATTTGTATAACCCAACCTTTCCTGTAATATTATTATATAGATTTCTTAATCATCCTTTGGTTACTCGAATGATTGAGAATGCTTCTAACTATAATTTATAACTTGTACGCACCAATACACAAGTTGTTTTTTTTATTTTTATGAAAATTATGGATTTTTTAATAAAATACTTTCCTAACGTAAGAAGAGAGAACGCACAAGAGAAATTTCAAATTATTTTTATTTCTATCTTTTTTTCACAATCATATTTTTTTAATTCGACATTATGCATAATTTTCTTTTTAAATTTTATTCATGTTTGTTAACACTTTTTGCTTCGTATCGGTTATATTATTAATTGTAACCCCCCCAATACATTATATAGTTTTTGCTACACCCCATAAGAAACGAAATACCTTCTCCGAAAAAAGACCAGCTTCCCCAGCTGGTCTTTTTCATTATTTTATTTTCTTGTTCTTGTTCTGCTTCCCGTTGCGGCGTTTTTTTAACATTTGTTCAAATGCATCTGCCTCACCGTTCTCTTTTAATCGTCTTCTTCTTTCTTCCCTGCGACGAGCTATCTCCTTTGTTTCTTTCTTTCGGTGAAGCAAGACAGTTCCAGTTCCTACTGCCACCAATGCCAGTAAAACAGCTACAATAAAAAAGGCCCTTGCTCCTACCCCTTTTAAAGCCGAATTTCCCTCCTCTTTTTCACCCATATCCGGTGTTGTTTCCATATCTTTTGAATCCCCTGTACCTGTACCTGTGACTGGTACGTTACTTACAGACTGTTCTTTTTTTGATAATAGATATACTTCACCAACGTTTCTGTCATTATACGTGTATTGAATGAGAGCAACCGCTCCATCGGGGCTTTTCTTTGGTAAATCTGTTACAACAGATTTATCCAGTTGAGAGAATTTAGCCTCTTGAGGTATGGTAACCACTTTGTCTGGTTCCAATAAAAGATCCGAAGACGGATACGTTTTTCCGCCAATGGTAACAGAGCCTCCTTCTTTGCTATAATCCTTTTCATTCCCAATTATAGGAAGATTTTCAAACCGGTTAAAACCAAATTCCAGAAGAGTTTTTCCGTCAACGAAATACTGTCTTGGGCTTCCTTTTAAAATAACAGAGATCAACCGTCTTCCATCTTGTTCTGCATAGGTCACCAGCGTATTCCCTGCTTTAATTAAATATCCAGTCTTTCCCGCAACCGCAGGCGGAAAGTAATACTGACTCTTCTCATCCGTTGTTTTGACCAGCCGATGCTCATTATAAATGGTCAATCCGTCTGGATTATTCACAGTAGGAGGAATTTTATGACTGATGGCAGAACCAATCTCCACTAGCTTTTTATTGCGGTAAGCTGCTTTTGCAATTAAGGCCATATCATACGCGGTTACATACTGAGTGTCTCCGTTTAATCCAGAAGGATTATCAAAATGACTTTCCCCACATCCAAGTTCTTTGATTTTTTCATTCATCATACGAACGAATTCTTCCCTGCTTCCCGCCACGTGTTCTGCCAGAGCATTCGCCGCCTGGTTACAGGAATGAAGGATGAGAGAATAAAGACAATCTTCCACAGAAAGGGTATCTCCATCCGTTACATTCAGTTTATTTCCGCTTCCTTGCTCTACATTATAGACAGAGTCCTTAGAAAAAGTCACCATATCATCGAGACTGCTATTCTCCAATACAATAAGCGCAGTCAGTAATTTGGTGATACTAGCCGGCGGATAAGCGGCGTGTATATTTTGGCCAAAAATAACCGTTCCTGAATCAGCATCAATTACAATCCCTGCTTCTGCCTGGATTCCTGTATCAGACGGCCAATCTGGTTTTGCATATACGGTCATAAGAAATAACTGGCTGATTAACAAACAGCTTATCATTATTTTTATCTTCCGTTTCACGTGTCTTTCCTCCTGTCATGAATGGGTCGCTTTTCCTATTAAAAAATGCCCCAACACCGTGTAAACACTAGATTTATACGGTTTTAGGGCATTTGTTTCCTACCTAACAATGATTACTTCGCGTAATCAGTAACTCTGGATTCACGGATCACATTAACCTTAATCTGTCCCGGATATTCCATCGAGTCTTCAATTTTCTTTGATATGTCGCGAGCCAGCAAAATCATACCATCATCATTTATCTGGTCCGGTACTACCATAATCCGAACTTCGCGTCCTGCCTGAATTGCAAAGGACTTGTCCACTCCCTTAAAGGAATTGGTTATATCTTCTAACTGTTTTAATCTGTTTGTATACGTCTCCAAAGTTTCTCTTCTTGCACCAGGTCTTGCTGCAGATATGGTATCAGCTGCCTGTACCACGCAAGCGATCAAACTCTGTGGCTCTACATCTCCATGATGAGATTCTACGGTGTTAATTACGATAGCCGATTCTTTATATTTCTTACACAGCTCTAATCCAAGCTGAATATGAGAACCTTCCATCTCATGATCCACAGCTTTTCCTATGTCATGTAACAAACCAGCACGTTTTGCCATACGGATGTCTAGTCCGATCTCTCCAGCTAACAAACCGGATAATTGAGCTACTTCCATGGAATGCTTCAATGCATTCTGCCCATAGCTTGTTCTGTACTTCATCTTACCAAGTAAGCGAATAAGCTCTGGATGAAGTCCGTGAATGCCCACTTCAAGAGCAGCGGACTCCCCTTCTTCACGCATGTTAGTTTCAACTTCTTTTTGAGCTTTTTCCACCATCTCTTCAATTCTTGCTGGATGGATTCGCCCATCAACAATCAGACGTTCCAGTGCGATCCTGGCAACTTCTCTACGAACCGGATCAAATCCGGATAATACAACAGCCTCTGGGGTATCATCAATAATAAGTTCCACTCCCGTAAGCGTTTCTAATGTACGGATGTTACGACCTTCTCTTCCAATAATCCGGCCTTTCATCTCATCATTAGGAAGCTGGACTACAGAAACTGTGGTTTCTGCCACATGATCAGCTGCACATCGCTGAATTGCCGTTACCACATATTCCTTGGCTTTTTTATCAGCTTCTTCTTTGGCTCTGTTTTCAAGTTCTTTAATTAATTTCGCAGTGTCATGTTTTACATCATCTTCAACAGATTTTAAAAGATATTCTTTTGCCTGTTCGGAGGTAAGTCCGGAAATTCTTTCCAGTTCCTGGATGCCTTTTTCATAGAGCGATTCCACTTCAGAATTTCTCTTATTCAGAGCTTCCTCTCGAGCAGCAAGACCTGCTTCTCGTCTTTCCATAGTCTCAGACTTCTTGTCCAAGTTTTCTTCTTTGCCTAATACTCGTCTTTCATAGCGTTGGAGTTCAGATCTTCTTTCTCTGGTTTCTTTTTCCAGTTCATTCTTCGTCCTTAAAGACTCTTCTTTTACTTCGAGGAGAGCTTCACGCTTCTTTGTCTCAGCGGTCTTTAATGCTTCATCTATTATTTCCCTAGATTTTTCTTCTGCAGAGCCAATCTTACTCTCGTAGGTATTCTTACGATATGAGATGGCAGCATTCCAGGTAATAAAAGCAACTACTACTGCTGCTACGATTGAAATCAATGCAGCCATGAATACTTCAAACACAGGAGCACCTCCTTATTTTATTTTCATTGTACAACAATACAACACTACAATTTTAAACTGTTTTATACATTATGTCAAGTATTTCCCCTTCGTTTCCGGTATACTTATACACATTTTCCTTATTGTCAGTCATCGCAATCAAATCTTGCCATAACTCTAGCCACTGTTTCGTAGGAATATCCCTTTCTTCCAAGCGCTGCCATCATTTTACTTCGTTCTTTGGCATCTGATTCTTTCTCTTTAAAATGCTTCTTCGTTAGATAGGCAAGGACCTGTGCTTCCTCATCCACTGGCTGTTCTTCCATAATCTCTTGAATCATCTCTTTATCCAGCCCTTTTTTCTGCAATTCGTACTGGATCTGCCTTTTGCTCCTTTTTGCCGAATGATATTCCACGTATCTCTTTCCATAACTTTCATCATTGATGAATCGATGATGATTCAAAAAATCCATGGTACCATCAATCACTTCCTGGGGGTACCAGCCATCTTTTAACTTCCTTCTTAGCTCCTGTTCGGTTTTATCTGAGGATTTTAATAGATAAAAAACCCGTTCTCTCGCTCTTTTTCTCAACACATCATCTATAATCTTCTGGTAAGTCTCCTCTGTTATAAACTTTCCTTCTTCTACCCCAAACTTTTTTAATTCCCCTCGATAAAGAACAAGAGTAAAGTCCTCATCAAGGATGACTTTACTCCTGCGTTTATCAATGGGCACAATCTCTGTCACTGTCATATATGCCTCTGATTCTATATTTTTTGTCTCGTGTTTCCATAATCGGTCTTTATGACCTGCCTCTGGAATTAAGATTTATCCTGGTTCGTCTTTACCACTTCGACTTTACTCTCGGTCTTAATTCGTTTGCTATCCTTTGTCTCATCTTTTCCCGCATCCTTTTCTGTATGAAGACCATACTTCGTTCTTACTTTATTCTCAATCTCTATGCATACAGCTGGATTGTCTTGAAGATAAGTCTTAGAATTCTCTCTTCCCTGACCGATCTTAGTGTTGTTATAAGCAAACCATGCTCCGCTTTTTTCCACAATATTCTCTTTTACTGCAAGATCCAGAATATCGCCTTCCCTCGATATTCCCTTTCCAAACATAATATCAAATTCTGCTTCTTTAAACGGAGGTGCTATCTTATTCTTTACAACTTTAACTCTGGCTCTGTTTCCAACCATCTCACCACTTTGCTTTAGTGTCTCTATCCTACGGATATCCAAACGAACAGAAGCGTAAAATTTAAGCGCACGGCCACCTGTCGTGGTCTCCGGACTCCCGAACATTACACCGACCTTCTCACGAAGCTGGTTGATGAACAATACGATACAGTTTGACTTGCTGATTACTGCCGTCAGCTTTCTCAGCGCCTGAGACATAAGCCTTGCCTGAAGGCCTACGTGGGTATCCCCCATATCTCCTTCAATCTCTGCCTTGGGAACCAGTGCAGCAACAGAGTCGATAACCACGATATCCACAGCACCAGAACGAACCATAGTCTCGGTGATCTCAAGTCCCTGTTCTCCGTTATCTGGCTGAGATATGTATAAGTTGTCAACATCAACACCTATGCTTCTGGCATAGACAGGATCAAGGGCATGCTCTGCATCAATAAAACCCGCAATACCACCACGCTTCTGGACCTCTGCAATTATATGAAGAGCAACCGTCGTCTTACCACTCGATTCGGGACCATAAATTTCTACGACTCTTCCTTTTGGGATTCCACCTAATCCAAGGGCTATATCCAGGCTTAATGCCCCTGTAGGTACGGTCTCCACATTCATGTTGGTTCTTGAATCTCCCAGTTTCATCACAGAACCTTTTCCAAATGCTTTTTCTATCTGGGTTAAAGCCGCGTCAAGTGCTTTTAACTTATCATCTTTATTCATAACTTCCTCCAGCACGAACAAATGTTCTTTTTCTATAATCATAATAGTATATTTTTGTAAAAAAGTCAACCTTAAATTTCATCTCCCGCAGGCATACGCATCACACTCCTGTCCTATTCTGAAATAAAAATCATAATCCTCTGGTAATTATCTGGCGAAATGCCTTATGCTGACAAATGGAAGAAGACCAGAAAGTCCCCTGAATCCAAGTCAACTATACCATAAGAGGGGAAACGCTGCAAGCATTTCCCCATCCTATATCTTCCTTTTTCTTTCTTCTTTTATACAGAGTCTGTCTAAATCAAAAGCTGTTCCACATCAAGCATTCCCCAGCCTTGTTGATTGATCGGCAAGCCACGGTCTAGGGCTCTTTCCCTCAACAAAAGTTTTACATCTCGGTTACTTAAAAAAGGATACTTTTGCAGTAAGAGTGCAATTGCCCCTGAAACCATAGGCGTTGACATAGACGTACCGCTTTTGGTCTGGTATTCTCCTGCTTCATTGGAACAGCTGATAATCCCTGCTCCAGGTGCGATGATTTCTGGTTTACATATACAAGCACCTGTGGGACCTCTGCCTGAATAATCTATCATACGATTACCCATTACATTGACTTCTTTATAATCATCAGAGCAGCCCACCGTAATCACCTTACGGCTGATTCCAGGTGTTGTAATCGTATTCATACCCGGCCCCATATTCCCTGCTGCCACACAGACCACCAGTCCATCATCCCAGGCTGCATTTACCCCTCTTACTAAGACGGAATTTTCCGTCATACCTTTTCTCGAAAAAGAACCAACCGATATATTCACAATTCGAATGTCATACCGGTCCTTATTGTCTCGGATCCATTTTAGTCCAGACAAAACATCAGAGGCATACCCATTCCCTTTTTTATCTAAAACTTTTAACATAATGATATGACACTCTGGTGCCACTCCCATATACATTCCATCAGAAGCATTTCCACTGCCGCCAATAATTCCGGAAATATGGGTTCCGTGACCATTATCATCATAAGGCTCCTTTCTTCGGTGTACAATATCTACAAAAGCAGCCACTCTATGTTCAAAATCTTCATGAAGATAAATCCCGGTATCCAGCACTGCTACTCCGACTCCCCTACCCGTATATCCCATACGATAGGCGCTATCACAGTGTATCGCTTTTCTCACCTGATCCACAATCGACTACCCAATCCTTTTTTATTAGGATATTCCGGTTTCCCTCCCATGGTTTCATTTATCAGCAAATTTGTAGTTATGTTTTTTAAGGCATCAAACTAGATATTAAGAAAATCTTCATAATCTATTCAAATAATATACAAACTTTTCCAGATCCAGTGTGTTATACTAGGTACATAAGAAATGCACAAGTAATAGTAATAATATCCTTTCACCCTTTTTGAAATCCGAAAATCCTAAGAAAAATCTCCCTGTGTTTTATGACACAGGGATTTTTCTATTTAAATAAAACAAAAGAGCTGTCTTTAAATTCCAAAAACAGCTCTCATCTTTTATTCGGTCCTACTTACTTTCCGCCATCCATCACATCGCAAAAATCAAATGTTGCAAAATAATCCTTTGAAGTCTCTGCCCTGCGAATCATCTGAGCCGAACCATCTTCTTTTAACAAAATCTCGGCTGATCTTAATTTCCCATTATAATTATATCCCATAGAAAAACCATGAGCACCCGTATCGTGTATAAAAATCAAATCGCCGACCGCTATCTCTGGCAGCATCCGGTCAATGGCAAATTTATCATTATTCTCACAAAGAGAACCTACTACATCATACTTATGACTACAGGCCTCATCCTCTTTTCCCATAACAGTCAGATGATGATAAGCACCGTACATAGCTGGTCTCATTAAGTTAACCGCACAAGCATCAACTCCAATGTATTCCTTGTGGGTATGCTTTTCATGTATTGCCTTCGTCACCAGGCCCCCATAAGGTCCTAACAGAAAGCGCCCCAGTTCTGTATAGATCGCCACTTCCCCCATCCCCTCTGGAACCAACACTTCTTCATAGACCTGTCGAACGCCCTCTCCAATTGCGAAGATATCATTGGATTCCTGGTCAGGACGATATGGGATTCCAATTCCCCCAGATAAATTAATGAATGCGATCTCTACTTGTGTCTCTTTTTTCAGCCTTACTGCAAGCTCAAACAAAACTTTAGCAAGGAGGGGATAGTATTCGTTGGTTACTGTATTACTCGCTAAGAATGCATGAATCCCGAATTTTTTGGCGCCTTTGCTCTTTAAAATTTTAAATGCCTCAAAGATCTGTTCCGTGGTCATACCATACTTCGAATCACCCGGATTATCCATAATATCATTGCTTATTTTAAAAACTCCACCTGGGTTAAATCTGCAGCTGATGGTCTCTGGTATGTGTCCGATGGCTTTCTCTAAATAATCAATATGAGTAATATCGTCTAAATTAATAATACCACCGATCCGGTCTGCAAACTGAAACTCCTCCTCCGGTGTATCATTGGAGGAAAACATAATATCAGAACCAGTAAAGCCAAGAGCCTCCGACATCATAAGTTCTGTCAGTGAGGAACAATCGGTTCCACATCCATAATCCTTTAAAATATTTAAGATAAATGGATTCGGTGTGGCTTTTACTGCAAAATATTCCCGAAAGCCTTTATTCCAGGAAAATGCTTCATTTAATTTTCGGGCATTCTCCCTAATTCCTTTCTCATCATACAAATGAAATGGGGTTGGATATTCTTTCACAATTTCTTCTAACTTTTCTTTGGTGGCAAATGGTCTTTTCTCCATTGTTTTCCTCTCCTTTCGTAACGCTTACATATACAAAAAAGCCTGTCTCTGGTCCCTGAGCTGGTAAGCTTCATTGTACCGAGGATAGACTCTTTTGTCCACTACTTTTTGTATAAATATTCAACTTTGTTGCAATAATTTATTAGTCTACAGTTACCACTCGCATAATATTCGTATGTGCTGCTGGCTCATGTTTTCTTGCCGGGCTAACGACTCCAGCGGTTACTACAATCGTATCATTTTCCTCAATGATGTTTCTTGCTTTTAACAATTCCAATGAGGAATAAATTAACACGTCAGTAGATTCTGCACGTCTAGCCTGGAATGGAATTACCCCCCAGTATAACTGCATCTGACGAAGAGCAGAAGCACTTGGAGATAATCCAATGATCATACTCTCAGGTCTCCATTTAGACAGCAGTCTGGTCGTAAAGCCAGTGATGCTAGGAGCAACGATTGCTTTCGCTCCAAGATCATGTGCCGTAGCCACGGAAGAATAGCAAACCGCATTGGATACATTCTGAGTGTTGAATGCAGAAACCTTACGCTGTCTGTAGCAGGTATAATCCAGATGTCCTTCTGTTTCTTCCACGATAGAAGCCATCATAGAAAGAGCTTCAACTGGATATTTACCCATCGCTGTCTCACCAGATAACATCACTGCGTCGGTTCCGTCATAAACCGCATTGGCCACATCTGTAACTTCTGCTCTTGTGGGGCGAGGGTTGCGGATCATTGAATCCAACATCTGAGTAGCTGTAATTACAGGTTTACATGCCTCATTGCACTTATCTATGATCTGTTTCTGAATAAAAGGAACCTTCTGAGCTGGGATCTCAACCCCCATATCGCCACGGGCAACCATGATTCCGTCACTGGCTTCGATAATTTCATCAATATTCTCAATTCCTTCTGCGTTCTCAATCTTTGCGATCACTGCAATGTTAGATCCATATTCCGCTAAGATCTCTTTGATCTCATTCACTGCAGATGCAGTTCTTACAAATGAAGCAGCAATAAAGTCGAATCCCTGCTCAATACCAAATTTGATATCCGCTTTGTCTTTATCGGTAAGAGCTGGCAGTCTCACCTTAACATTCGGTACGTTAACGCCTTTTCTTTCCCCAAGTTCCCCGCCATTGATAATGGTACAGATGATTTCGCTGCCTTTGACTTCCAAAACTTCCAGTTCAATCAAACCATCGTCAATGAGAATCCGGTTCCCTGTGGTTACATCTTCGTTTAATCCGCCATAATTGATGTGACCCTTTTTATCATTTCCAACAATCTCTTCTGTTGTCAGGATATAAGTCTCTCCTTCTTTCAGAGCGATTTTCTTTCCATCTGTCAACATACCAGTACGAATCTCAGGACCTTTAGTGTCAAGAAGGGCTGCAATCGGCAGTCCAAGTTCTTCCCGGATGCTTTTTAATGCATTAAGGCGCTCTTTTTGCTCCTCATAATCACCGTGTGAAAAATTAAATCTGGCAACATCCATACCATGTTGTGCAAGTGCTTTCATCAGTGTTTGATCGTTCGTGTTAGGTCCCATTGTGCAAATAATTTTTGTTCTTTTCATTGTCATCCTCCGTAGCTAATTGTTTGTATCACCGGTTGTGGGGTGGTCCGATGTTACATGTTTATGTGTATACAAATGCTCCGAACAGTATTCATAACTGCCTTCGCATTTTGAGCAATACCTAAATTCCAAGCCCGGGGAGTCCTTTTCGGTCCGTCCGCATACGGCACACTTATGGTGTGTTCCTCCCTGTGGCATACTCTTCATCTGTTTGCGGAAATCGTGCTTCCTTTTTATTTCCTTTGGATGAAACCGGTTTCCATTTCTTGTTAAAAAGAAGAAGATAAAAAAGTTGAGCAGTGACATTAATATCGTAACTCTCGTTGCCATATTACCATTAATAAGTTCATAAAGGAAATAGATCCCATTAAAAATCGCCAGCCATTTTGCCTTCACCGGTATCACAAAAAATAATAGAAATTCCAAATCTGGAAAGGTCGCTGCAAATGCAAAGAACAGAGAATAATTAAGAAAAGCTGTTGTTAGATATACTCTTTGTCCCATAAAGATGTAAACAATCATTGCGGCAGCCACATGACCAATTACTCCCATAAAGAAATAAACATTAAATCGAAAGGAACCCCAGACTCTTTCTAAGTTTCCCCCCAACATATAATAAAGATACATACTGATCAGACTCATGAAAAGTCCTCCGCCTGGCGGATAGATCATAAATGTAACAACTCTCCATACCTGTCCTGCAAGAATCTTCTGGGCATCAAGTGCCAGATACTGCATATAAAAACCCGGTGCAAACAGTTCCATTAAAAGTCCCACACCGTACATGCCAATAATATAGTACATTAGATTTGGAATCGCATATCGTCTAAATCTACGTTCCAGATTATAAAAAAATCTCATATTTTCACCCTTTTCTTATTGCATTGATGCATAATTAGAAGGTTCCTTGTTACTCTAAAATAAATCTTTTTTTGAAAAGATCCATGCTACAATCAGTGTGAGTACCAATGTCAATCCCAATACAATGGAAAATCCATGAGGGTTATTTGCAAAAGGCATACCCGAGGAATTTACATTCATTCCATAAAAGCTAGCAATCATCGTTGGAATGGACATGACTATGGTAATGGTAGCTAAAAATTTCATCACAATATTTAAGTTATTGGATATAACAGAGGCGAATGCATCCGTGGTTCCACTTAAAATACCACTGTAAATATTTGCCATCTCGATCGCCTGTTTGTTCTCGATGATAACATCTTCCAAAAGTTCCGTATCTTCCGGGTACTTTTTAATCTTTTCATTTCTCATGAGTTTTTCCAATACCACCTCATTGGAACGCAAAGATGTGGTAAAGTACACGAGACATTTCTCTAGTTCCAAAAGTTCTATTAACTCTCGGTTTTTGGTGGACTGATGAAGTTTATCCTCAATCACAACGCTTTTTTTGTCAATCACTCTTAGATATTGCAGATACAATGAAGCATTCTTATAAAGAATCTGCAGGATAAACCGGGTCTTCATATACGTGTGAAAATCCCTTACCCTACCATCCATAAAAGCATTTAGGACTGGAGTATCCTCTAAGCATACCGAGATAATTGCCTCATCCGTCGTAATGATACCAAGAGGGATTGTTACATACCATTCCTTTGAATTTCGTTCCTCGACCGTTGGTATATCGACTAAAATCAAGGTATAGTGATCCTCTATCTGGATACGGGAACGTTCTTCCTCATCTAGCGGAGCTCTCAAATCATCTGGATCGATGCGATACGTCTTTGAGATTTCTAAGATCTCCGTAGCAGTAGGGTTTGTTAATGCAATCCAGGAACCTGGAGAAAGCTCATCCTTTTGGTGAATTAGGCCGTCTTCTGTTTTATAAATCTGAATCATAGCGCTTCTCCCTTTCCCTGCACAATCATTATGCATACTTTGGCGGACTTTGACTTATACATTATAATTTCCCTGACCATTTTTGTCAAATGAAATGAAAATGGAATTTGTAAACTTACACAAATTTTACTAGTTTTAACATATTTTTAGCATACCTAGATAATTGTATTATTTCTTATTCTATGTTAAACTGATCTCCGGTGAGTCAGCAACTTACTTCTAGACTAAAGGAGGCAGGGGTAATCCCCGCACATATGAATACATACAACACATTAGGAATCGACATCGGTTCCACTACCGTAAAGATAGCAATCCAAGACGGGAACAAAGAGATTTTGTTCGCCGATTATGAACGTCATTTTGCGAACATACAGGATACACTTGCGGAACTATTAAAAAAAGCTTACGAAAAATTAGGACCCATGGATTTACTTCCCGCCATTACAGGCTCAGGGGGATTAACTCTGTCCAAACATTTAAATATGCCATTTGTTCAAGAAGTTGTCGCAGTCGCGTCTTCATTAAAAGATTATGCCCCACATGCGGACGTAGCAATCGAACTCGGTGGCGAAGATGCAAAAATAATTTATTTTACTGGAGGAATCGACCAGCGCATGAACGGGATCTGTGCCGGAGGTACTGGTTCCTTTATTGACCAGATGGCTTCTCTCTTACAGACAGATGCAAAAGGATTAAACGATTACGCAACCAATTACAAAGCGATTTACCCCATCGCAGCCAGGTGTGGAGTCTTTGCAAAAACAGACATTCAGCCTCTTATTAATGAAGGAGCTACAAGAGAAGATCTAGCTGCCTCTATTTTTCAGGCAGTGGTAAACCAGACCATAAGCGGTCTTGCCTGTGGCAAGCCCATACGGGGTAATGTAGCCTTTTTAGGAGGACCACTTCATTTTCTTCCTGAACTAAGAAATGCATTCATCCGAACCCTTCATTTATCTGGTGATGCGATTATCGATCCTGAACAGTCCCATCTGTTTGCGGCGATTGGTGCTGCCATGAAGGCAGGAGAATCTCAAGAGATAAAACTCTCTCTGGAGGATATGATAACCCGATTGTCTACAGGCATTCAGATGGATTTTGAAGTAAAACGCATGGAGCCTTTGTTTGCTGATCAATCCGAATATGATTCGTTTCTAATCAGGCACAATAGCCACTGCGTAAAAAAAAGTGAATTGGCCTCTTACCACGGGAAATGCTTTTTGGGAATTGATGCAGGTTCTACCACAACCAAAGTGGCAGTTGTAGGAGAAGACGGCACACTGCTTTCTAGTTTCTACAGCAGCAACAATGGAAATCCCTTAAAAACTGCAATCATTGCAATAGATAAAATCAAGAAAGAATTATCGGATGACAGCGAGATCGTATGGTCCTGCTCCACTGGATATGGTGAAGCTTTGTTAAAAGCAGCATTCCTGCTTGATGAAGGGGAAGTAGAAACCATTTCTCATTACTATGCAGCCGCCTTTTTTGAACCTGAAGTGGACTGCATCTTAGATATCGGTGGACAGGATATGAAGTGCATTCGTATTAAGAACAGTACCGTTGACAGCGTCCAGCTCAACGAAGCCTGCTCATCCGGATGCGGCTCCTTTATTGAGACTTTTGCGCATTCTATGAACTACAAAGTGGAAGATTTTGCTTCCGAGGCTATTTTTGCCAAAAACCCTACGGATCTTGGCACCCGATGTACCGTTTTTATGAACTCCAATGTAAAGCAAGCTCAAAAAGAGGGAGCTGACGTTGCAGATATTTCCGCAGGGCTTGCTTACTCTGTCATCAAAAATGCCCTTTATAAAGTAATAAAGATCACAAGTGCAGCAGATCTTGGTCAACATGTTGTGGTTCAGGGCGGTACCTTTTACAACAATGCTGTCCTTCGTAGTTTTGAAAAAATATCCGGTTGTGAAGCAGTTCGTCCCGATATTGCCGGAATTATGGGAGCATTTGGTGCAGCTTTGATTGCAAGGGAACGTTATGACGGTTCAAGAAAAACGACCATGCTTGATCTTAATCAGATCACTGGTCTTCACTATGAGACTTCCATGGGCCGGTGTAAGGGCTGTACCAACAACTGTGTATTAACGATCAACAAATTTGATGGGGGAAGAACCTACATCACTGGAAACCGCTGTGAAAAAGGTCTTGGAAAAGAAAAAGCTAAGAGTGAAGTTCCAAACCTCTTTGAATACAAATACCACCGTATGTTTGATTACGAGCCACTAAGCCGGGATCTTGCCGAACGGGGAATTATCGGAATACCCAGAGTTTTAAACCTATACGAGAACTTCCCGTTTTGGGCGGTATTCTTTAAAGCCTTAAAATTCCGGACCGTGCTGTCCCCCCAGTCAAGTAAAAAGATCTATGAACTTGGCATTGAATCCATCCCCAGTGAATCGGAATGTTATCCCGCCAAACTGGCACATGGCCATGTTGAATGGCTGATTAAACAAGGGATTAAAACAATATTTTATCCCTGTATCCCCTATGAGAGGAACGAAACCCCAGATGCAGGGAATCATTATAATTGTCCCATTGTTACCTCTTACGCGGAGAATATCAAAAACAACGTAGAAGGTATAAAGACAGAAGAGATCCGGTTTCTCAATCCGTTTATGGCATTTACCACGGAAGAAATCTTAACCAAGCGCCTGATGGAGGTCTTTGCCAAAGAATTTAATATTCCCTCCTCCGAAGTTGCCGACGCTGCAAAAAAAGCATGGAGTGAGCTGTTAACGGCACGAACGGACATGGAACGAAAGGGAGAAGAAACCTTACAATGGCTAAAGGAGAATAACCGCCACGGGATCGTTCTGGCTGGCAGGCCTTACCACGTTGACCCAGAAATCAACCACGGGATACCCGAATTAATCGCTTCCTATGGATTTGCAGTACTAACTGAGGATTCCGTCTCTCATCTTTCTAAGATTGAACGGCCCACAGTGGTAACAGACCAATGGATGTATCATACAAGACTCTACCAGGCTGCCACTCTCGTTAAAGCAGAGCAATGCCTGGATCTGATCCAGCTTAATTCCTTTGGATGCGGACTGGATGCCGTAACTACAGATCAGGTAAACGATATCCTGACCGGTTCCGGCAAAATATACACTGTATTAAAGATTGATGAAGTCAACAATTTAGGGGCTGCCAGAATCCGAATTCGTTCGCTTATCGCCGCATTAAAGGTTCGTGACAAGCGTCATTATGAGCAAACACCGACCTCCAGTGCCTACCACCGGGTGATGTTTACCAAAGAAATGAAAAAAGAGTATACCATTCTCTGTCCTCAGATGTCACCAATTCATTTTGATCTGGTGGAACCTGCGATCCGTGCGTTCGGATACAAGTTAGATATATTGCAAAATGACAACCGATCTTCCATTGATATTGGTTTAAAATATGTAAATAACGATGCCTGCTACCCCTCTTTGATTGTTGTTGGACAGATTATGGATGCCCTGTTATCCGGAAAGTATGACCTAGACCGGACTGCTATATTCATGAGTCAAACTGGGGGCGGCTGTCGGGCTTCGAATTACATCGGCTTTATCCGAAGGGCTTTGGAACGGTCTGGCATGGGACAGGTACCAGTAATCTCTGTCAATGCCAATAACATGGAGACAAATCCTGGATTTTCCATTACTTTGCCCATGTTAACGAAAGCCATGCAGGCCATAGTATACGGAGATCTCTTTATGAGAGTGCTCTATGCCACCCGTCCCTATGAAAAAATACCTGGCTCTGCCAACTCGCTCCATGATAAATGGAAAAAGCAGTGCATCCAGTCATTGTCGAAAAAAGCCCCTGAACTAATGACGTTTTCAAAGAACCTCAAGGGGATTGTCAGAGATTTTGACAACCTGGCAAGAAATCCAGGGAAAAAGCCTAAAGTAGGAATTGTAGGAGAAATCCTAGTTAAGTTCTCTCCACTGGCAAACAATCACATTGTGGAACTCCTTGAATTAGAAGGTGCCGAAGCGGTGATGCCAGATCTCATGGACTTTTTACTGTACAGCTTCTATAACAACAACTTTAAGGCAGAAAAACTAGGTGGTAAAAAATCCTCCGCTCTGTTAGCAAATATGGGGATAACCTTGTTGGAATCCTTCCGCAAAACAGCCAAACGAGAGCTTACAAAAAGTAAACACTTTATGCCTCCTGCTCCCATTGAAACACTTGCTGATATGGCAAAAGACTTTGTATCTATCGGGAATCAGACCGGGGAAGGATGGTTTTTAACCGGAGAGATGCTGGAACTGATCCACAGTGGAACCAATAATATCGTATGCACCCAGCCCTTTGGCTGTCTGCCCAACCACATTGTAGGAAAAGGCGTGATTAAGGAATTAAGGAAGGAATATCCGGATTCTAACATCATTGCCGTGGATTACGATCCAGGTGCCAGTGAGGTCAATCAGCTAAACCGGATTAAATTAATGCTTTCCACTGCGCAAAAAAACCTGCAAAAGGAAGAAAACACCGTTCTATAACAAAAATAAGGATTGGAATCCCCCTTAAGGATTTCAATCCTGATTTTTTATTCTGTATTAAGATAACATAAGACTTTATGAAACCACAACCGTTTGCTTTTCCTCTCCAAGAACCTCATAGGACCAGTTTTCATTTCTTCCTTCCACATGAAGAGTTATAATGTCCCCAGCCCGTCTGGCTTCTGCCGTCATAACGATAGTTCCATTTAAATCCGTAACAGAGGCCTCACCCACTGCTCCATCCTCCAATGGAGAAATATAAAAAGTTACCCCATCGCTGTAATCATAATCCGGTTTGATCTCACAGTTTCCAACTGCCAGAATCGAATTGGGTCGTAACAATAGTGGCATGGTTAAATAATCATGATGTTCCTTCTTCCATCTTCCTCCTTCTATCATCTGATGTGTCAGTATATTATACCATTTCCCCTCTGGCAGATAATATTCCACTTCTTTGCTTTCCTTAAATATCGGTGCCACCAAAAGACTATCCCCCATCATATACTGCTTATCCAATGGCTCACAGGTACGGTCATTTGGAAATTCCACAAACATAGGACGCATCATGGGAATGCCAACTTCATGGGACTGCACCGCCTGATGGTAAAAATAAGGCATTAGCCTGCATTTCAACTTTACAAATTTGCGTAATACATCACAAGCCTCCTCATCAAATAGCCACGGCACCCGGTAAGAAGAAGAACCATGAAGACGACTATGAGAACTCATAAGGCCAAACTGACACCATCTCTTATACACATCCGCAGGAGCCGTGCTTTCAAATCCACTGATATCATGGCTCCAGAAACCAAATCCTGCACAGGAAAGAGATAATCCACTGCGTAGGGTCTCCGCCATGGACGGATAATTGGCAGAACAGTCTCCCCCCCAGTGAACAGGGAATTTCTGTCCGCCTACGGTTGCGGAACGGGCAAATACCACCGCCTCCCCGGTTCCACGTTCCCTCTCTAACAGTTTAAATACGGCCTGATTATAGAGATATGAATAGTAATTATGCATTTTTACCGGATCTGATCCATCAAAATAGGTAATATCCTTAACTGGAATTCGTTCTCCAAAGTCCGTCTTAAAACAATCAACCCCCATATCAAGAAGTGTTTTTAATTTTGACTGATACCAAACAACCGCCTCTGGATTGGTAAAATCCACCAGTCCCATCCCAGCCTGCCAAAGATCAGACTGCCATACGTCTCCGTTTGTTTTTTTTACCAGATATCCGGACTCCATCCCCACGGCAAACAGCGGTGATTTCTGACCAATGTAAGGATTTATCCATACACAGATCTTTAGTCCTCTCTCATGATAGCGTTTTAACATGTCCTTTGGATCGGGAAATGTCTTAGGGTCCCAGGTAAAATTGCACCACTCATAGGCTTCCATCCAGTAGCAGTCAAAATGGAACACATGCAAAGGAATTTTACGCTCTTCCATTCCCTTAATAAAGCCGGAAATGGTAGCTTCATCATAATCCGTGGTAAACGAGGTAGACAGCCACAGTCCAAAGGACCATGCCGGTGGCAGTGCAGGCTTTCCAGTCAATTTCGTATACTTTGAGATGGTGCCTTTGGGCGTACTTCCATTGATAAAATAATAATCAAGTCGTTCCCCTTCTACCGAAAACTGAACTCGCTCCACCTTTTCGCTGGCAATCTCATAGGAAGCATCCCCTTCATTGTCTAACAGAACTCCATACCCTTTATTGGTAATATAAAAAGGAACGTTTTTATATGCGATTTCGCTGGCAGTTCCTCCATCCTCATTCCAAATCTCTACTACCTGCCCATTTTTTACAAACGGGGTGAAACGCTCTCCTAATCCATATACCAGCTCATCTAAGTCAAGCGCCAGCTGTTCTACCATATAGCTACGCCCCAACTCTCGGTTGGTCATGTGAGCCATGTTGTGGTAACTCGTACTGGTCAGTTCCCGATTCCCGTCATAAAAACCAATTCTCCATGCATCCGGACGTTTATCAATTACGGCTTTCGTTCGTCCCGTCTGATACACGATAGTTTCATCTGTCTCATCGATAATTACCTTTGGATTGTCTTCTAACACCTCTGCGAATGGTCCGTGATAGAGAGTCCCCTCAAAATGACGCACCGAGACTTTGATCACATCTTCCATTGGACTTGAAAGATGAACCGTCAACATCCCTGCGTCTAGACAATCCCCTCTTGATTTTATATGTCTTCCAGGAACGTATAGCGTCAGTTCGCTGCCGTTTATTCGTTTATCCGCATATTCTACCGCATAAAGTGGACTTATCTCCTCACGAGTCCTCCAATAACCATTGGTAAACTTCATCTCTCTTCTCCTTTTCTCTCCATAATTTTAGAATCTTATATTTCCCCTTCTGGAACGGAAACCTCCTGATTCAACCGAATATCTCCCACGGAACTTCCGACACAGATCGCATACTTGTCTTCCGGCACATAAAAGGCTGCCCGTTTTTCACTATAATAAGAAAATGCCTTTCTACTTAGATAAAAATCAAATCTTTTTCTTTCCCCAGATTCCAGAATCACCTTTTGAAACGCCCGCAGTTCCATTGCCGGTCTTTTGATTCTCATGCCTTTTGCTTTCACATAAACCTGTATCACTTCCGCTCCAGCACAGCTTCCAGTATTTGTAACTTCCACGCTTCCTCTCCATCCCCCATCTTCTGGAACCACATTTAAATCATGATAGGAAAATTTAGTATAAGATAATCCATGACCAAACGGGTAACGAACCTCTTTTTTCTCTGTCTCATAATACCGGTATCCTACCAATACGCCTTCCTGATACCAAACCGTATCTCCCCCAGGAAACGCTCCGATCGCATGGGCGCTGCAATCCTCCAGAGATTTTGGTATGGTAAAGGGCAGCTTACCAGATGGATACCCCTTTCCCAACAGAACCTCTGCCATGGCATTCCCCCCTTCCATTCCGTTATAGCTGGTGTAAACGATGCCCTTTGCTCGGTCTGCAAATGCTTCCATCTCTACCGGTGAGCCTGCAATCACAACAAGAACTGTATTGGCATTGGCATCTAGTACTGCTGATATCAATTCTTCCTGCCCATAAGGCAGCTTCATATCCTTACGGTCACATCCTTCTTGATCAAATTCATGATTTAGTCCGCAAAACAAGATCACATCATCGCTCTTTTGAGCTAATTTTACTGCTTCCAAAATCATAGCATTTCTCTTCGATTGCAGTTCATCAGCCATGTCATCTTGAACTGCTTCTTTGTAAATCCGATCCTCCAAACTGGAAAACTCCCAGTTCTCTTCTTCCTCTGTTTTGGATGCCTGGCTGCAATAACCTGGGGCATACTCGATGACAACATTTCCACCAAGCTCCATTTTAAGCCCCATAAGAGGGGAAATCTCATACAAAGCTTTAATCGCGGCACTTCCTCCACCATTTGAATGAACTTTCACCGCGTTTTCTCCAATAACGGCCAGTTGCTTCTTTCCAGTTAAATCAAGAGGAAGACGACCCTCTTCATTTTTAAGTAGCACAATTGCTTCTCTTGCGCATTCTAATAAAGTCTCCTGATTCTTACGGCTGTTATAGGTTCCCGGCCTCCGGGTTCCGTCAAGCATATGGAGTCGGTTCATTAATAATAGAATATTCTTTACCTTTTCATCAATCAAAACCTCTGCAATCTCCCCTTTTCTTACCTTTAAAAGAAGGGGATTTGCCATATAATATTCATCAAAGTGTTCTGTCACAGACATCTCGATGTCCAGACCGTGTTCCGCCGCCTGTACCGTATCATGAACTCCTCCCCAGTCAGAGAGGACCACACCGTCAAATCCCCACTCGCCCCTTAGAATTTCACAGAGCAGCCTTTTGTTATGGCAACAGTGTTCTCCCTGATAGCGATTGTAAGCCCCCATCAACGTCCTTACCTTTCCCTCCTTTACCGATGCCTCAAAGCCTGGAAGATAAATTTCCCGTAGTGCACGTTCCTCTACTTTGACATCCACGTCAAGCCGCCTAGTCTCTTGATTATTCAGAGCAAAATGCTTGACACAGGCCGCCACATCCTGCATTTGTATACCCTGAATCAGTGGAACTGCCAGTTTTGAAATCAGATAAGGATCTTCACTCATATATTCAAAATTTCTTCCACATACCGGCGTTCTGATGATGTTAATCCCAGGTGCCAGTATGACATCTTTCCCACGTCCCCTTGCCTCTTCTCCAAGAACTTCCCCAGCCTTTCTGGCACATTCCGGATTCCAGGTAGAAGCAAGTGCACTATTACTTGGTAAATAGGACACATAATCATCGGTAGTCCCTTTGGGTGCCCAGTTCTCATCCTGAAATTCTTTCCTTACACCCATGGGACCATCTGCCAGCCACAGGGGGGGAATAGAAAGCCACTCCACTCCTTTTGTATGAAAAATCCCCTGTCCGTGAATCATGCCGATTTTTTCTTCCAGTGTCAGTTTTTTCACCAGTTCTTCGATCTGATACCGTTCCATTTTTACCTCCTGTCTGCTATCCCTTAACCGAACCTGCAGATACGCCTCCTACAATATATTTTTGCCCTATGATAAATACCAGCAGCACCGGAGCCAGAGTCAGAATGATATCTGCTGCTACTAGGTTCCAAGAATGTTCAAATGCCCCAAAAAAGTTATACACAGCCAGAGTCATGGGCCATTTCCTAGAATTATTTAAGTAATACAACGGCATGGTAAAGTCATTCCACACCGCCATAAAATCGAGAATAAATAAGGTTGATACGATTGGCTTTAGCATTGGAGCAATGACTCTTACAAATAACTGGTGGGGGCCACACCCATCAATCACTGCAGCTTCGTCGACTTCCCTTGGTATGGTTTCAACAAAACCAAATGCCAGAAACAGACTAAGGGGAATATTAATGGCGGCATAAAGAAGAATAATTCCAAACCTGGTATTCACCAAATGTAAAGCCTGCATAACCTTCATAAGTGCAACATTATTTATGGGCATGGCAATCCCGGAGATTATAAAGTAGTAAAGGAATCGGTTCACGCCCTTCTGATTTCTTGCAATTACAAAAGCAGCCGCTGACACCACAATCACGATGATGGTAACACTGCCGGCCGCATATAAAAGACCGTTTAAAAAAGAAGAGAACAGCTTTCCCTGCTGAATTACCTTCCCATAGTTTGCAAACATCCACTTCGTAGGGATTGACAATGTCATTCGGTTTGCTTGCGCCGAAGTTTTAAACGAATTCAGAAACAAGACAGCCAGAGGAAGAAGCACAATCAAACTAATACATACCGTTACCACATTGCCAATGATACCCCTCATGATTTTCCCAGTTTTCCCCATCATACTTCCACCTCCTTATGTTCCATGGATTTGATGATAAAGTATAACAATGCTAGAACTACAAAGAAAAGGATGCTTGATAATGTGGTTCCCATGGCCAGATTTCCCTTTGAAAATTCCTTGTAAACAGCTGTATTAATCACACCTGTTGCATTGCCAGGTCCACCGTTTGTCAGGGAATAAATCATATCAAATACTCGTAAGCCATAGGTTACGTTTAGTATGGTCACATTGACAAGAACCGGTTTTAACAGTGGCAATGTGATACTCCATAATTTTTGGAAAAAGCTGGCACCGTCCATACTAGCCGCCTCATAATATTCCGGGGAAACCGATAATAGCCCTGCGATTACCACCACCATGATATATCCCATGCCCTTCCACGTATCTACCATCATGACAGTGGGAAAAACAAGACTTAAATCCGTCAGCCAGCTTTTTGCCAGTCCACCCAGTCCCATACTTCTTAACATATGATTGAAAAATCCGGTTGTGGGATGTAACATACTTTTAAACACGAGACCGACTACTAGGTAAGACATCACCTGAGGTGAAAAAATAATCATGCGGTGAAAATTCTGAAACCGAATGAATTTCTGGGTCAAAAGAAGCGCCAAAGCCAATCCAAAGATGGTTTTCATGATAGTTGTGAAGACGGTGAACCAGATTGTGTTCCCTATGTATTTTAAATATTCGGAATTCCCCTGAAACACTGCTTTATAATTACTAAATCCTACAAAATTAATCTCATTGCTAAAATTATTCCAATCCGTAAAAGAATAAGCGATTCCTAAAACCCCAGGAACAAAACACAGCAAGAAATAGAGAAAAGCAGCTCCTGCAGCAAAATACCATGGATATAATTTTTTTTTATTCATAATTTATTTCACCCAGCCCGGATCCTTTTGTAGTTTCGCTTGTTCTATCCGTCTGTCCATTATGGTTTTCAGTACCTCTTCTGGCGTGGAAGCTCCCGTATACATTGCCTCTAAATCTTTCCCCACATCCATCCACTGACTGTCAATGTAATTTACAGATGTCTGCACCACGTTTGCTTTTTTTAAAGAATCTAAAAAATCTTGGTCCTCCTTTGTATATTTGCTTTTGATCTCCGGCCAGCACAGTGCACTCAATTCTGGCTGTCCATCCAGCCTCTTTTGTAAATTTTCTGGTCTTGCTAAAAATTCAAAGAACTTCTTTGCTTCCTCTGGATATTTGCAATCCTTGTTAATAAAATATGCGTTACTTGCAGGATTTACCCCAACGATCTGGTTATCTCCCCATGGCATAATAAAAGCACCTAATTTTTCTGTCGCCTTAAATTCTGGGTACTCTTTTTCAATCTGGACGCGCATACCCAATTCTGCAATGGTCATAGCACAGCGCTCTGTTGCCATCGCTTCTTTTGAATTTTCCCATGCATTGCTTAAATAATCCTCTCCAAAATACCCGGCTTTCGCACATTCATCCAGTTCTTTTAAGATAGTTAAGAGAGAAGGAATCTCATCTAAATCAATTTTATTTGCATTTAATTTCTGATAGATATCCGGGTCCTGCTCCTGCCATAATCCTCCGGTTTCAAACAATGGAAGAACCTGATGCCAACCATTGGTAGTGGCTTCATAGACAGGCGTATAACCGGCATCCTTAATTTTCTGGCAGTCATCTTTCCATTCGTTGTAAGTCGTTGGTATTGAAAGTCCTAAGGATTTAAAAATGTCCTTATTGTATAAGTAGAAGTACATCTTCGCCCCCGGAAAGGTGATTCCATAAACCTTATCCTCTACGCTTACGGCTGCAAGTGTTGTTTTTTCTATGCGGTTTACCCATGGCTGGTTCGTTAGTTCCACACAATACTGATCCATATGAAGGCTGGAAGCCAAACCAATGGGAGTATCCACACAGATAATATCAGGTGCCTCTCCAGAATCTAATTTCACCTTGATCAAATCCCGCCACTGCGCATCTGGTGATATCTGAAAATCAATTTTAATTCCAGTCTCTGCTTCAAAATCCTTGGCAATCTGCTGCACGATTCCAGACGTTGGAAGTCCGCTCTGGTGACTGCCAAACGTCAGTGTCACCTTCTTATCCTCTTCTGTTCCCGCTGCCATCTTTTGTGAAACACAACCTGTAACTAAACTCATTGCCAATCCTGCTGCCAGTATACAGCCAATGAATCTCTTTCCATTCTTTTTCATGCCTTGTTCTCCTTTTCAGCTATTTTTATTTATCGCACGTTCCAGTTCTTGAACAAAATGTAATTATTATGTAGTAATACTATCATAACACGATTATATCTTGTGAAAAATAGACAATTCATAACTTACAATTGCATTTTTTTGAACTGTTTTGTATAATACACTGCATAGGAGGGTGACATCCATGAAAAAAAGGATGAAGCGTTATTCTCAACACATATATCTTTTCGTGATTTACGGGTTTTTAATCCTCTGCCTTATGAGTGTTTTTTTTCTTTTTACCTATGATCACTACCAAAAAAATGCACGGGAGGAAGCTGCGAAAGATTTGAATAATATGTGCGCTTCTGTAAAAAACTCGGTTGAACTTCAACTAGACAATCTCTCTACCATATCCATGAACCTTGTTTATTCCAATGCCATTAAAACAAATTTTAGGGAATTTTCTGAACTTTCCCAAAAAAGATACATCACTCCAAGAGAGATGGTAGCCTCTCATGATCATGTAAAAGCCATACAAGACGTCATCACGGCTATGATCGGCGCTTATCAAAGTGCGGCTTCCATCAATCTATATACCTTAGACGGCTCCTGTGTGGAGTCCGGATACACACAGAGGACTACTTCTGTGAATCTAGAAAAGAAAACATGGTATCAAGATACCATGCTCTTAAACGGTTATAAATTCATTACCCCTCCCATTGTAAACAAAGACCTTCCAGCCAAGGGCGAGAACCAGGAGTCCCAGAAATTCATCTCTCTTGTCCGTCTTTTTTTGGATTCTTCTGGTAAACCAGAGGGCATTGCAGAAGTGGTTTACGACTGTGGAAAAATCTTTTCTCTTGCCTCCCAGTTAGAGAACCAGAATCCAGACAGCACCATTTATATCTATAATTCGAGACAAGAACTGGTTTATCCTTATAACTCACCGGCACCAGAGACAGATTTTTTTAAAAAAGTTCAAAGTACTGGACTTCCAGAGCAGACTTCCCGCCTGTTGCAAACCAGCGAGAGAATCTCTTATCTGCTTACCTGGCAGAGCATTAGAGCCTATGATTGGACCGTTATTATGGTAAGGCCAAAAGCAGCGGTTTACAAACAATTGCAGAACTTACGGCTGATTTTTTTGCTTATTGGAAGCCTGTCTATCTTACTTACTCTGCTTATCTGTTTTACCATATCAAAAAAACTTACAGCTCCACTTCAAAAGTTAACAAATGCTGCCAATAAGATCACCATCAACCGGGTTCTTGACGAAACAAAAGTAAATCTCACTTCCGCAGACAGCCAGATTAAAGAAGTCTCCCAGCTCTGTGAATCCATCCGTATGATGTATGAAAAACTACGGTTCACTACCCAGGAAGCCTTGCTCTCCCGCACCGAAGAAACCCGAGCCAAGCTCCAAGCCACACAGTCACTGGTCAATCCGCATTTTCTTTATAACTGCCTTACCAATATGAGCGTGATGGCAGAGGAAGGCATGAACGATGACATCAGTCACATGTGCCTGGCTCTCTGTGATTACTTTCGATACATATCAGCTTCCAAGGAGATATTTGTCCCCATAGAAGAAGAATTTTTTTACACGCGCCGATACTTAGAGTGCATGCAACTTCGGTTCATTGAGGAACTTGATTATACGTTTGAAATGACAGAAGAATCCAAAAAACTTTACATCCCCAAACTAATCACACAACCAATTGTGGAGAATGCTTTTAAATATGCCTTTCAGATTCCGCCCCCCTGGAGGCTTCATCTTACCTCTACCATAGAGGGGGAATCCTGGATTATAAGAATTGAAGATAACGGTGGAACTTTAAATGAGGAAAGAAAAAATGAACTATTAGACCAATACCAAAATTTAGATCTCAAAGAAGAATTAAAGTCCATGGAAATTGGTGGACTCGGACTGAAAAATGTTTATCTGCGGCTCAAATTGCTCTATGGAGACAAAGCAGTGTTTTCCATTGATCAGCTTAAGCCTGGGAAAACAATTTTTATTCTAGGCGGTCCCTTATACCGCTCAAGGGAGGAATATGATGAACAACATCTCAAATTATAACTATATCGTAGTGGAAGATGAATCTTTGATTCGACAAAATCTGGTTAAAAAAATAACATCATTAAACCTGCCTTTTTCCCTGGCAGGGGAAGCTTCAAACGGAATGGATGCCCTCGTTCTTGTGAAAGAACACTTCCCTGATCTGGTCATTACGGACATCCGTATGCCTCAATTCGATGGACTAAAACTCGCCCATTATCTTCAAAAAAACCATCCCAGTACTAAAATCATTATTTTAAGCGGATACAGTGATTTCTCCTATGCGCAGTCAGCGCTCCACTATGGAGTTTCTGATTACTTGCTTAAACCAGTGACTTTAGAATCCCTTTTGGAATCCTTATCTAAAATCATGATAGCCATGGGCTCTGAATATCGCAATTTAGACTCATATTGCTCAAGCAACAGCAAACTAGACCAGAAGTCCATCTACAACCTGTTTGAAACCTATCTGAAGGAAAATTATAAACAGGATATTTCCTTTCAGGAGCTGGCGGATAAGTTTGGATTTACTCCGGAATATCTGGGTAAAATATTCAAAAAAAATACGGGAGAATCTCCACTCAAGTATTTAACAAAATTGCGTCTGAATGAGGCAAAACGACTTCTATTAAACAAGCCGGAACTTGAAATCCATATGATTGGAGAACTGGTTGGATACAAAGACGGATTTTATTTCAGCCGGGTTTTTAAAACCTATACGGGAATTCAACCAAGTGAATTTCGAAACCAAATCCCCAAAAATGAGTCTCTTGATCCCCCCTCTTTCTGATCCCTCCAGTCATAGAGCAAGCAGGACATTAAGACATCCATTCTCCCCTGCATTTTTTAGTTCAAAGCTAAAATTATGCAAATCAGCCTTTAAATACTCTGCTAATTTAGAATCTCCATTGAAGCCAATGTCCATCAGTTGATCGGTAAAAAAACAAAGGTTCATCTCCAATGAATCTACCGTATTGTGATTTACAAAATCCTTTAACCGTTCTATTTCAAGATGCGTATATCTGCGGATATCGGCGTTCTTACCAGCGATCCGACAGCCCAGCAGATTCCTGAACACAATTCCTGTAAGATTGAAAAAAAGTTCTTCATAATCCGGATAACAGGCCCTTAGCACATGCTGTATAAATTCATCTGGCAATTTTCCAAGAAATAACTGCTCAAGACCAATATTCTTAATATAGAGGTCGACTGCATCCACTCCGCAGAATTCATCCACTGATTTTAGAACCGGATAATCTAAGGTAAGAATATGATTTTGAGGTTCAAATCGAGGATCATAAGAAAGGAAGAAAGAAGGAATCCCAATCGCAAACGTATCATAATAACATCTGTTTCCATAAGAACTGAACTCTGTTATGATTTGGTTATACCGGTCCTTTGCCTCCCTCATTTTTTCAAGCACCAGTTCATATCCCCGGTCATATACCATTCTCCCATTCAGGCAGCCTTCCTTAAAAAGTTGTTCCTTATGGCACTCCTGCTGCTCATATTCATGGATGCAATATAAAACGGCTTCCATTAGTTGACTCGCCCTCTCATAGGTGATGGATGTACTTTCTTTGCTTGTATACTTATCAGTTAAATACGCAACAATCTGTATCAACTCTTCCATCTTAATATCCATCTTCATCCCCATCACCACCTTCAACTTTTTCCTCATATTGCCCATGTCCAAAACGGGATCTCCTTGCAAGCCCTTCTAACCCTGTCTCCTCCATATAGTCAAGACTTCCCTGACCGATTCCATCGTACAACATTTTCATCCGTTCAATCAATTCATCATCTGTAATTTCATCCATAAATTCATTTTTATAGTAGTAAAATATCTCCTGTAGACGTCCCAAAGTATCCACATAATTATCCTGATATAGATAAGGAGAATCACAGAATGCTACAATCAGTTTTGGAAGAATTCCATCTCCAAATTCCACACGCTGCTGTTGTTTTAAAGCCTCTGTCCTCTCTCTTAATAGAAGTGCTGACTCTTCCTGCGTTAATACCAATCCAAATTTTTTTGAATATTCATTGAGGTCACTTAAAGTAACAAGCTGACGGCTCTCATCAAACGACACCAACCAATTTTTATAATCCATACACTCACTCCTTTCTCTGATAGATCCTAAGTCTACGCTTGTTATCCTATCATTACAAGACTTGAAAAAATATTATTTTTGTGCTATAATAAGTGCATAAGAGATAGGAAAAAACCTGTCTCTTTTTTTTTGATTTTATTCTATTATGATTCGAAATACGGATTATTTCATTACATAATTCTTAAGAAATGCAGTATTTCTTACGCATTCTTACGCATTTTTAACTTCCCTTGACCCTGGATCTACTCCATGGTTTAAAGTCGAGACATCAGCAGGTAACACTGACTGAAGGAAACATGAGGGCGTTATGAAAGGAGACTGTATATGAAAAAACAGAAAATGAAATGGATCATCCCTTGCGCTGCTGCGCTTTTTACCATAGGTGCTTCTATGACATCGTTGGCAGCGCCAGGCTGGGCACAGGAAAATAATTCCTGGGTATACTACGATAATTATGGGGATTTAACCACACAGTCCTGGAGGAAATCGGGAAACAGTTGGTTTTATCTGGATTCAGATGGAGAACTTGCAACCAGTCGGATCATCGAATATGATGATAGTTACTATTATGTGAATTCCGCAGGTGCTATGGTTACCAATGAATGGAGATCCATTCCATCTGACTATGAGGATGAAGACTCACCGTATACCTATTGGTATTACTTTGGTGGGAACGGCAAAGCCTATAAATCTCCTAATTCCGGCAGAACTTCCTTCCGTTCTATACCGATTTCAACGGGTACCTCCTATGATTATGCCTTTGATTCAGAAGGGCGTATGTTGTATGGCTGGGTAGATGGAGAATCAACCCGAATTACCGGTGAGGATGCCTGGAAAGATGGCGTATACTACTGTGGCAATTCCGATGATGGAGCGCAGTCTAAGGGCTGGAAGCACCTTAAAGTGGAAGATGACGAGAATGACACCTATAATTTTGATGGGGCTTACTGGTTCTATTTTAAATCCAATGGGAAGAAAATGGAAGATGCGAAAAAGACCATCAATGGCAAAAAATATCGGTTCAATGAATACGGTGCCGCTGAATCAGAATGGTATGAAATTCCATCTGGAACTACCTCAACGGCTTCCACTGCAAGTTCTCCCAACCAGTACTATAATCTACCGTCTCAGTGCTGGCTTGCCAAAGGCTGGTTTAAAACAGTTCCCAGTGAGGAGATTGATGAAGAAGGCTATGACGATGGAACTGAATACTGGTTCTATTCTGACAACAGTGGAGACCTAGTCACCAGCCAGATCAAATCCATCAATGGCATAAAATATGGCTTTAACGAATATGGAGAAATGCTTCACGGACTCTATAAACTTAACTTCGATAGCGATAGAAGGATTATTTCCTATGAAGAAATTGAGTCAGAGGATGATCTTCCAGAAGCCGATGAAGATTGTATGGTATTTTACTTTGGAAATTCTCCAAAAGAAGGTGCCATGGAAACTGGAAGAACTACCCTTAAAATCGATGGTGAAAAATACACTTATAACTTCCGTCGAGCTGGCAGCTACAAAGGTGCCGGATATAATAAAATCAACGATGATCGGATCTATATTCACGGTCGTATGCTAGAAGCTGATCGTTACGAAAGGTACAGGGTCGTAAATTACAATGGAAACGATTATTTAATTAAAACTTCTGGTAAAATCGTAAAAAACAGAAAGAATGTCAAAGATGGCGATGATAAATACTATATTACCGACAAAAATGGCATTATCATTGATTCCAGTTATGAAAAGTTTTAATGATTATTATTAATTAAAAAAAGATAATATTCCCATAATAATTCGATCCATGTATGCTAACAATAATAGAGGAGCCAATCAACTAAGGAGGGTTTATCTATGTTAGTAAACGGAAAAAACGAATGCATTCAATGTTCCATTAACAACTGCTCGCATCATGCAAAAAGTGAAAATTATTGTACTTTAGACAAGATTATGGTCGGCACACACGAACAGAATCCGACAAAAAAAGAGTGTACAGACTGTGAATCTTTCCGAAATCAGGCATAATTTTTACAGAGCTAAAATATAAAAACAGCTGTGTCATCGTTGAGATGATACAGCTGTTTTTATATTAATTCTAATACAACGGATATTTATTGCAAATTTTTGTTACTTCACTTCTTATAGAATCTGCTTTGTTCTCAAAGTCAACGGCAGTCAACCAGATGCACTCTGCAATCTTTTCCATATCCTCTTCCTTTAAGCCTCTAGAAGTAATGGCAGGCGTTCCGATCCGGACTCCAGAAGTAACAAAAGGACTTCTCGGATCATTTGGTACTGCATTTTTATTTAGTGTAATAAAGACTTCATCGCATCGGTTTTGAAGCTCTTTTCCTGTAACTTCCAGCCCTTTTAAATCAATTAACATCAAATGATTGTCCGTACCACCTGTTAAAATATGAAATCCCTGCTTGATCAATGCCTTGGCAAGTGCTTTTGCATTTTTAACTACCTGTTCCTGATAAGCCTTAAATTCTGGCTTTAAAGCTTCCCCTAAGCAGACTGCCTTTCCTGCAATCACATGTTCCAGGGGGCCTCCCTGGGTTCCTGGGAATATTGCTTTATTAAAATTAAACTTATCTGCTGCTTCCTGATTTGCTAATATCATACCTCCTCTGGGACCTCTTAGGGTCTTGTGAGTGGTAGTAGTCACGACATCTGCATAAGGAATCGGGCTTTCATGAAGCCCGGCTGCAACGAGACCTGCAATATGTGCCATATCTACCATCAGATATGCGCCTGCTTTGTCAGCGACTTCTCTGAATCGTTTAAAATCTATGGCTCTTCCATAAGCACTGGCACCTGCAACGATCAGTTTCGGCTTATGCTCCATTGCAAGGCGTTCCATCTCATCATAATCTAAGTATCCCTCATCGTTCACACCGTAAGGTACGATATTGAAGTACATACCGGAAAAGTTAACAGGACTTCCATGGGTTAAATGACCACCATGATCGAGATTCATTCCCATCACGGTATCTCCAGGTTTTAACATAGCAATAAATACGGCCATATTCGCCTGAGCTCCAGAATGAGGCTGAACATTTACATAATCACAGCCAAATAATTTCTTGGCACGATCTATGGCAATTGTTTCTACAATGTCCACATCTTCGCAACCGCCATAATAGCGCTTACCTGGATACCCTTCCGCATACTTATTGGTAAGAACCGTGCCCATAGCCATCATGACTGGTTCTGAAACAATGTTTTCTGATGCGATCAGTTCCAGATTATTTCTTTGACGTGCACATTCTTTTTCAATGGCCTCTCCAACTTCCTGATCAAAACCAGTGATAAACTCCATTACCTCATTTACCATGTCCATTTCCTCGCTTTTCCTAATTTTTGTACCTCATTATTTTTTCCATTTTGCTAGATTATATAGCATACTTCTTTCCTATGTCAAGTTTTTCTCATTATTGATTTTATACAATCCATTTCATTCTGTACTTATCCGCTTATTTTATAATTGCGAATCACAATCTGAAGCGTTTTATTCCCATTGTATTCATTGACATCTGGATAATAAATTGCATCTAGGTTTCGTCTGTCACCAAGTTCTTTCAAAAAAGCATCTCCATCGGTAAATAGTACCCCAACTAACGGCGTTCCTTTGGCAGAAGCAAGCGAAAATTTAATTACATTTCGATTCTTTCCTAACACCCGAAGGCTTCTTATGTATAACCCTTTTTGAGCAAACAGCGGTTTCTCATTCCCATGTCCATAGGGTTCTAAAAGTTCCAGCTCTGTGACGAAAGATTCACTTATGTAATCCAGAGGCATAGCTACGTCGATCCAAATATTCCGGACGAAATTATCTTCCGTTAACTCTGCCTGCTGATTTAAACAGATGCGAAGTTTATCTATATTCTCTTTTTGAAGAGACAATCCTGCTGCCATTGGATGCCCACCAAATTTCAAAAGAAGATCCTTTACCTTGTTCAGTCCATCAAACATATGATAGGAATCTATGGAACGACCAGAACCTTTCACATTCACTTCCCCATCTGTCAAAACGATTGCTGGTTTTTCATAGTTTTCTCTCAACCGACCCGCTATGATTCCAGCTAAGGATTCATGACAGTCTGGAAGATAAACCACCAAAACATGGTCTTTAGCATACTTTTCTTCTACCTGTTCTATGGCTTCTTTCGTTCCCTGTTTTGTCATTTCTTTCCGTTTATCATTCAGATCTTTTAGTTCAAGCGCCAGCTTTTTAGCTTCTTCTTCCTTCCGGCTAAGTAACAAAGTTAATGCCAGCTTCGCAGTCATTAGGCGACCACCTGCATTCAAACAGGGGCCTATTACAAATCCAACCTGATAGGCATTGATATTGTTTGGATCCAGATTATTGGCTTCAATAAGTTTAAGCAGTCCCAGACTTTTTGTTTTACCAATCCTTTTTAGCCCTTCTTTAACAATAATTCGATTCTCATCCTGAAGCTTCATCACATCACCAACCGTTGCAATGGCTGCAAATTCTAACATCTCCAGCCATTTCTCCATGGGGATGTTACAGGCTTCATACAGTGCCTGCACGAGTTTAAAAGCAACCAAACCTCCACAGATTTCTGGATATGGATATTGGCATGCCTTTTGTTTTGGATTGATAATCGCATCTGCGGGAGGGAGTATCTCCTCCCCCTCCTCTTTTCTAATGTCATGATGATCCGTTACGAGTACCGTTAGTCCCAGTTCTTTTGCCAGTTTAATCTGGTCCACTGCAGCAATTCCATTATCACAAGTTAATATGGTATCCACTTGATCTTTAGCCGCTGCCATAACGATGGATTCATTCATTCCATACCCATCTTTAATCCGATCTGGTATTTCATAGTCTACCACAGCCCCTGCTTCCTTTAGTGCCTGATACAACAAATACGTGGAACAAATCCCGTCAATATCATAGTCTCCTACAATACGAATCCGTTTGGATTCTTGAATTTTTTTCAACAATGTCTTAACTGTAACATCCATACCCTTTAACAAATGTGGACTATAGAGATCCTCGATGCTGCCATGTAAATACTTTTTCACCGATTCATTCCCGATCACATCTCGGTTTCTGATGACTCTAGCTGTAACCGGCGAGATATGATGGCATCTGCCTATCTCATTAAAATCAGCGCGTTTTGTCTGAAGCATCCATCTCTCTGCTGCCATGATTAATCATCTCCTTAAATGCTTCTTCAAATGCCTTATCTTCTATGTCTTTGATATCTATCTTTTCTATTACATCTTTTAATGCCTTATCACCTGCCAGTTTTTCCGGAACTTTTCCTTCTTTTCTATCTTTCGCCGCATTTAATCGGTTCATCAGACCAGTAATGGAATAGAGAATGGACGCAAAGTCCCCCCGATATGCCTGTTCACAATTGGATTTGACCCTAAAATTCTCACTACCAATTTCCCGAAGTAAGTATTTTTCATCATCAATTATGGACTGAAGCCGAACTATGAGCTCGTTTACCGATCGGGTCAGTATTCCAATCTCATCCTCGGAACGATAGGTAAGATGTACGTTCAAATCTCCATTGGCTGCCCGTCTGGTTCCTTCAACCAGAGCTTTCACTGGTTTATCAATTGCTATGATAATATAAATCACCAGAAGAGAAATTACCGTTCCCACCAGACCTACCATCAATATTTTCAATCTAGCCAGACGCTCATACAAATGATCGCCTTCCCTGCTTGCCGCCTCAGACCCCTTCCGGTTAAATTCCACCACCTTTACAAACTCATTGCTGGATTTATCAAATAATTGCTGGGATTGTCCTATGATTAACTCTGTTGCACTTTTGGTATCGTTTGCCCGGCTTAACTTTAAAAGCCCGTCACTGCATTTTAAATACTTCTGCCAATATCCTTTTGCTTCCTTCATCTGCTGCCTGTCAGATTCGTCTGTAATATAAAACTCGTAAGAAGAGAACTCCTGTCTGATCTCTTCTTTATTATGTTTCATCTCCTTTTCCAACTGATCCTTATATTCATCATCTGTTGATATCACATGATTATATTCTTTCATTCGATAGTCAGACGTAATTGCATTCAATTTCTCCGCAATGATAATCGCGGGTATCCAAGTCTGTGATATCTCCGTACTGGCATCGTTTATTTTTTTTGCAGTAATGACGGATTCCGCCCCAATAACAACTAATCCCAAGATACTGATTGCTCCCAACAGCAGAAGTTTTGTTTTAATTTTAATATTTCTGATAGATTTCACTTTCATAACTCCTTAATGTTCTCCTTCTTGACCGGTAATCCGGGATTATTTTCTCCACAGTTTTCCAAAAATCAATGGAATGATTCATATGTGTTCGATGAGCCAGTTCATGTATCACCACATAATCCGCCAGTTCTTCTGGTAACAAAACCAGTCTCCAATTAAAGCTTAGATTCCCAGATCCACTGCAGCTTCCCCAACGGGTTGCCTGATCTCGTATGGTAATCTTTCCATAATCAATCTTCATGATCCTTGCCCAGTGTTTTGTTTTATCATATAGATAATCGACTGCCCGTTTCTGATACCACTGAATCAGCAATTTTTTTAAAGCAGAACTTTCGACCTCATGGAGATCTAACCCGATTGGACCTGTTATTATAAGCTGTTTTTCTGTCTCCTGCACTTGAAAACTTAATTGATTAAATTCCGAATTTACATGCAGCGTCCGGTTTTTTCCAAAGAGAAGTACCTCTGAGCTATCTTTCCACTGAAACGAATTGGCTCTTATCATGCTTTCCTTTGCCTTTTTTTGTTTCTCATAAACCCAACTACTGTGATTCTTTATCAATTTATGACCATACACCTCTGACTGGCTTATGGGGATCCTAACTATAACATTTCCTTCTTTAGATACCTGCAATGCTCCAGTCCGCCGATTGGATCTTATGATTTCATAGGTACATTCCGTTCCATCTTCAAAAGATAATATCCCAGACATCCCTATCATACTTTCCCTTTTCTTCCCTGTAATCATAAAATCCACTCCTAACCACTATCTATACTTATCTTACTGTCAAAAAGGTTCTGTTCCCAATTATAACGAAAAATGTCGAAGGAAACAATAGAAAACTTTTTATATCATTGAGAACTTTCTGCCATGCTCTCCAATTTTTTAAAGTCAGTGATGAAATAACCTTCTTCTTTTTTTAGTATGCCCTCATCACAGAATTTTTTGATAACAAATAAAACATGCCGATAACTGATATTCATGTATTCGGATAGGTCTGTGTGGGGAATCTGATATCTCCCATCTTGCTGGTGCGAAAGGATAAATGAGGCGAGTCGTTTCTCTAGAGAATAATTTAAATATTCACTGAGTCGAACGCTTCTTGCCATCAATTTTCTGGAAATATAAGCTGCGAAATAAAAAGAGACCATCGCATCTTTTTTACACATCTCTTTCAAATCTTTTAAATCAAATTCCAGACAGGATAACTCTTCTACAACCTTATTCTCTTTAATATAATCTTCTTGACAAAATAACGACAGCTCCCCCAGCCAGTCATTGGTTCCTACAAAATCAAGAATCGACCTTCTTCCATTCTCATGATCAATATATATCTTTACCATTCCAGAAAGAATCAGATAACAGCTGCTGATGGATTCGTCCACCAAAAAGATATTTTGTCCTTTTTTAAAACTACGTTCCCTTCCTTTTAGGTACAGGCTTTCCGGTATTCCACACTTATCATATATTTTCATGAACAATCCCTCAGTATGAGATTTCTCATAGTCATCTCATTTATTGTTATGGTATCATATTCTGGAGGTGAACACAATGCACAAGAAAAACATCGGTTTTATATTCTATTCTGTCCTTGCATTTTTATTATTTGGATTTGGAATCTCTCTTCAATTAAAAGCAGCCATCGGGCAAAGTGTCCTAAATGCACTTGCGATTACTTTAACTGCTTTGTTTCCCTTAAAAGTAGGAACCATTCTTAACGGAATCAATTCTCTGTTTTTTATTACCTATTTACTTTTACGGAAAACCCAATTAAACTATAAAGATGGCATCCAAATTCTTGCTACCCTGACAAATGGCTGGGTCATTAATTTCTTTGTCTATCAGGTACTATCTACATTTTCCGCAGAAACCTATGTTTTTCGGGTTATCTTGTACCTTTTGGGGCTTTTGATTGCCTCTGTAAGCCTAGGGGCGGTTCTTGCAATTGGATTTATCAAATTCCCTTTGGAGAGTCTCTGTCTGACCATCAACGAGAAGTATCACAAAAAATTTACGGCTGTCCGTATGAGTTTTGATGTCATATTTCTAGTATTGGCACTGATTCTTACCTTAACTACACATATATCATCGCAGATCCGGGAAGGAACGGTAATCAGCATTTTACTCCTATCTCCCCTTCTTGGAATTTGCTACAACTTTTTTCATAACTATTGGAATACGGAGGATTAACCATGTATCAAACCTACCTACTAGATCTTGACAATACTATCTTGGATTTTAATGCCGCAGAAATACGGGGCTTTCAGAAAGTGATTGAATTTTATGAAATAAAATATATCCCTGGTCTGTTGGAACAATATAAAAAAATAAATCGGAACCTATGGAATCAATTGGAGCAAGGAACCATACACCGGGAAGAACTATTCTTTACACGTTTCAAACTTTTTTTTGAGGAACTTGGAAAAGAGATAGACGGGAAAGAGGCAGAGCTTTTCTACCGGGAGCAATTAAGCAACAGTCCAGACTTAATGCCCCACGCAAAAGAGGCCTTGACTCAATTAAAGCAGCAGGGGAAAAAGTTATACTCTGCCTCTAACGGAGTTTACTCCACTCAAGTACAAAGACTCAAACAAGCGGGAATCTACCAATTGTTTGATGGAATGTTCATCTCGGAAGCCATTGGAAGTGAGAAACCGGATGTAAACTTTTTTGAACACTGTTTTACACATATTATAGATTTTAAGAAAGAGGAAACGCTAATGGTAGGAGACAGCCTGACGTCTGATATTCAAGGTGCCATTCATGCTGGTATCGATTCCTGCTACTTTAACCACTTTCACAACTCAACTTACGCAGACTCGTCTGTCTCAAAAGCTACATATAACATCAAGGAACTACCTGAATTGCTCCATTTGTAATACTATCCCTCTCGTGCCAACTCCACATTGGCTGAGAGGGATTTCTCTATTGAAATACGCCCATTCAACCATTGGCTAAAATATACTTCCAGAAGCATACCAATGTTTGATTAGATCGGGTCTGTAATCTTTTTTATTTGGATCTAAACTGTTTATGACAACACCACTTTGGCCAAGATATCCGGTGGAATGGATATAAGAACCATTGCCTAGATACATTGCGATGTGACCAGGGAAATACATTAAATCACCTGGGAGCATCTCTTCTTTCCTGATTTCATGTACCGGATATCCTGGCTCAATTCTGGCATCCCGAAAGATAAGGATTCCACTTAGAAAATAACTAGCAGAAGTTAATCCTGAGCAATCCATTCCTAGTGATGATTTTCCCCCCCATCGATACTGAGTTCCTAGATATTGTTTTGCTGTATCTGTAACCGCTTTGCGAAATACCTCTTCGTCAACAATCTTTTTCTGGGGAAGCCTCCCTGTCCACAAGCCTGATTGGGAAAACTCTTTTTCTCTTAAATACTGGTTTTTTATATAACCTTCACAACCGTCTAATAACAAAGCCTTTGACCAACCCACTTGTTCTGATTCTAGCACGCGTAACAAAGCTCCCCTTGGCAAAGAAATAAGTCTAATCCCCTGTACCGAAGGGATGGAAAGCACATCGCACAACATGCCATCGGTTACCATAAGATCTTGATTCTCCCAGTCTACCGCTGCAGATAGACAAACGATTTTAATTTCCTCTTTTTTCACATAGCCTAAATAGTGATACCATGTCATCACTGGATAAAAACCATTTGTCTCCTCTCCTATTATTTTAACTTCCATACCGTAAAGAAGTTCATCTGCAATGGCGGATATGATACCTTTATCTTTCTGTAACTTAGTTTCTAAAGGACGATCCCATACTGTTACTATGGGCTTTACAGCGATTCCAAAGCATTCCATGCATTTCTCCTTTCTAGGCTTCCTGCAAAGCAGTGTAGGAATCTTACCTATACAATTATACTATGGTTTATTCAAACAAAAAATCCAGCTCGAATATCCCAAAGGATAATCGGACTGGATTTATGTCACTTTTTTCAATGCGTCGGACAAGATTCGAACTCGCGGCCTTCTGGTCCGTAGCCAGACGCTCTATCCAACTGAGCTACCAACGCATATATATTAGTTCTTATTGTTACTATACACCTTTTTTCTTTATTTGTAAAGTTATGGAAATAATAAGGACTCTGATATGTTATAAATTAATTCAGGCGGGTATAATATTAGTCAAATACGAAAAAGGCACCCTTTACAGGATGCCTTTCTTTTTACAAACCCTTGTAAAACAAAGGTTTTCCCTACGTGCGTGAGAAGATTCGAACTCCCGACCCCTTGGTCCGTAGCCAAGTGCTCTATCCAGCTGAGCTACACACACATATAACGAATTGCCGATTAAGGCAATGCCGGCGACCGGAATCGAACCGGTACGGGAGATTAGTCCCGCAGGATTTTAAGTCCTGTGCGTCTGCCAGTTCCGCCACGCCGGCATTCTCATGATTTCTCATGGAAATGGGACCTATAGGGCTCGAACCTATGACCCTCTGCTTGTAAGGCAGATGCTCTCCCAGCTGAGCTAAGATCCCATAAAAATATAGTAAGCGCAATAATAAGACTTACTTACTGGTTTTTTGTCTGTATCATAATACAGAACGACCCGGATGGGATTCGAACCCACGACCTCCGCCGTGACAGGGCGGCGCTCTAACCAGCTGAGCCACCAGGCCAGATTATCAAATATTTAGTTCAGTGTTTAGTGGACCTTCGGGGACTCGAACCCAGGACCGACCGGTTATGAGCCGGTTGCTCTAACCAACTGAGCTAAAGGTCCTAAATATTATAATCTGATGCATATTCAGTTGTAAAAGCCGATGATCGGACTCGAACCGATAACCTGCTGATTACAAATCAGCTGCTCTGCCAATTGAGCCACATCGGCGATTAATGACCCCAACGAGATTCGAACTCGTGTTACCGCCGTGAAAGGGCGATGTCTTAACCGCTTGACCATGGGGCCAGCGCTCCCCGAGTAGGACTTGAACCTACGACCCAACGGTTAACAGCCGTTTGCTCTACCAACTGAGCTATCAAGGAATACTGCTTTACTACATATAGAGGTACATACCCTCAAAACCACACATTGTTATATATCTATTCATCCGTAATCTCTACCTAAACCAACTTGGTTAAGCCCTCGACCTATTAGTGACAGTCAGCTACACATGTTGCCATGCTTCCACCTCTGCCCTATCTACCTCGTCGTCTTCAAGGGGTCTTACTCTTGCGATGGG
>NZ_RJLQ01000011.1 GCF_003833015.1 Clostridium sp. E02 | reverse complement strand
TTTACAAGCAGGTAACTGTAGTTTTATTAAAGTTACCCAAAAACTAATAGTACCTAGTTAAATCAAGCACCAGAAAACTGGTGCTTATGTTAAAACTTTTTCGGGACATTTTCAAAAACGGTTGACAGGAATATTTTTATTTAATGCTTTTTCTTAAAAACCATCCGCTTCTGAAGTAGAAAGCTCAAAAAAAACAAAAACAGTTCCACCATCGCTTTTGCAGTCATGCCATGGAAGCCTTTTTCTTCCACCAACCAGACTAAAATCACCGTGTTGACACACAAAAGTGAAAGGGCCAATATTGCATAACGGAATCCCGTCTGGAACAATCCTCCCTGATGGCGAAATACAAAACGCTTATTTAAATAAAAATTCATAGAGGCACTGACGACCCGAGCGGTAATATTACTAACTATTTCTGCAGATGGAATCCCTTGCAGCGTGGTTACAGAAAGCACAATTCCATAAAGAATATAGTCCAGACAGAAACTTATTAAAGATGAGGAAGCAAATCGAAACATATTTCTGTATATACGAATCGAATCCTGAATGATCCGAAAATGAGAGGAGGCATTTCCATCTAGATATATCGTCTGAATGGGAACTTCCACTATCTCAACCCCCTCTTCCACGCACTGAAACAGAACATTTGTTTCATATTCGTACCGATCTCCTGGTACTGAAAGCAAAACAGGAATCAAACTGGTATGAAACGCCCGCAAACCCGTCTGGGTATCTTTTAATCCCTTTCCCGAAATCAAACGGAATGTTACTTTTGTAAATTGATTGCCAATCCTGCTTCTTAATGGGAGCTTACCTGTAAAATTGCGAATTCCTAATAAAAGTGCCGATTTATTTTCAAATATTTTATCCAAAAGTAGTAAAATATCCTCCGCAACATGTTGTCCATCTGCATCCGCTAGGACAATTCCACCTTCTTCCCCATCTTTCTGGATAAAATTCAGTGCAGTTTTAATCGCTTTTCCTTTTCCATAATTCTTATCATGAGTTAAAATCCGCGCATAATCCTCTGCTTTTCTAAATACGGAATCCGATTCTTTGCTGCTTCCGTCATTTACTACAATAAGCCTTGCCGCAGACTTCTCATTCAGTTCCTGAAGCAAGGCTATCATCCGATCATCTGGTTCATACGCAGGTATCACAATTGTATGGTTCCTTGCCGTCATTATACACTCTCCCAGTCTTTTGTGTTCCCACTCTATACCTTGAGTTTTGACGGCAATTTACAAACCTATACTGCGTATGCTTTTAATCTGTTAAAATAAGAGTCCTGTTGTCATTCCTTAAGTTTAAATCCAGATACAACTGATTTCAACTCTTCTGCAATGCATTCCTGCTTTTCAGACATTTTAGACATGTCCTGAACAACAACGTAAGCTTCTTCTATGGTTGAAAGCACCATATTGCTATTGCCCGCTGTTGTCTGTACGGATTCGGAGACGTTTTGAATCGCGTCACGAACCTCCTGCATAATCTGACTGATGTTCCCTGCCATCTCGGCTACCTCATTGGATATCCCCTCGATATTTACCGCATCTTTTCCATATTGCTGACTCACATCCACAAACTTATTATAATCAGGTGTAACCGTATCCTTCAAGAAATGAACCATGGATTTGGATCCATTCATCATCATAGCAAATGCCGTCTGGACTTGTGTAATCGTGTCTTCTATCTGTTTAACGATTTCAGAAGTATCTTTTGCAAGTCTCCCGATTTCTCTTGCAACCACAGCAAACCCTCTGCCCTGCTCTCCAGCCCTGACCGCTTCAATCGACGCGTTTAGTGAAAGCAAATTAATTTGAGATGCCATATTAGATATAAGCTTTGCCATATCCCCAATTCTTTCCACTACCTTGGCATTCTCCACTGCTAATTCTAATTCTCGCTCCCTTTCCCCTGAAATCGACAAGGCATTTTCATAGGCCTCTCTGCTGTCCTTTTCAATGATGGTGGCCCGTTGCATAATCTCTCCTGCCATTTTACTGCTTTTATCCGTCTCTCCTGCTAATACACTTACCGAACTGTTGACTTCCGTCATAGAAGCATTTAATTCCTCGGAGGCTGCGCTGGAAGACATCATTGCTTTATCTACATCAGACATGTACTGTTTTACTTCACGAAACTGCTTTAATAAATCACTGGATATGGTATTCACATGTTCACTCGCGTCGTTAATGCCAACCGCATGATCCGAAATCTGTTCAATGACTTCTTTATTACTCTCAAACATATGATTTAGGGAGCCACTCATCTGCCCTAATTCGTCTTTTCCTTTGGAGTTTAAAGGACTGATTGTAAAATCGCCCTCTGCTAAGGCCCCAGCAAACCGTCCAACTTTCTTAAGTCCAGAAACGATATACGCCACTTGCAGCAATACAGATAAGATACATAAGACCAAAGCAATCGCACTTACCATTATTAACTTATTATTCAATTCCATGATGGGTTTATCTAGTTCTGACTGAGGCATCTGGATCATAATAATCCATCCTACTCCAGGTATGGAATTGTAATATAAATTATAGGTTTCATTTTCTTCTACGTAGGAAGTATTTCCCTTTGTAGTGGCGACCATGGTTTTTGCCGCTTCTGCAAGAGTAACGTTCTCATCTTGCGTTAGATTCTCCGCATTGTTAATCTTATTATTATCTTTACCACTTAGATATACCCCCTGTGCTGAAATCAGAGCTGCCGTACCATTCTCCCCTACTTTTATGGTGTCAATCAATTCATCAATATCATTTAGCTGCATATCGACAGTCACTGCACCTATAAACTGATTATTCTTATCATAAATAGGTGCGGTACAAGATGCCATCATCATGTTTAAAGTGGGATCAAAATATGGATCTGTAATGACCGCCTCTTTGATTCCACCTGAAGCGATCTTATAATATTCCTGATTAAAATAGTCGTAAGTCGAATTGCTGTATTCATAGGACAGTTTTGTTGTCTCTCCATCTCTATACCAATATGGACCCATATATTTTTGCTGATCGTCAAACACATTGGGTTCAAACCAGATGCCACTTCCTAGAATCAAGTCATTTTCGGATATAATTTTCTTAATGGTTTCCCCATATGTATCAATATCTGTTGTTTGATAAGAAGCCCCTATCATATCAGAAATATTTGTTGCCGTCGTTTCTATCCCGTCTAGATAATTACTGATACTGTTACCGTTTGCTTTTAATTCTGACTGCATGGAAGAATTGCTTAATTGCTCAATCAATTCTCGGCTCGTCGATTCGCTTATCTTTGCAAGCAAAACCAAAGCCAATACTACAACAGGCAGTATACCAAGAAGCATCTTAAAACCAATGCTCCTTATTCCGATTCTTCTTTTTTTCATAATTTTCTCTCCTGTACTTGGGTATTTTAACCTAAAAATTTCCTCTTAGGAGTTAATATTCTGCTGAATGGATTGTTAAAAGATAAATAGATGTGATTATTATAACAGGATTCTAATTTTCTATTGCATTTTTAATCATGTGCATTTAAACTGAACATTGGTAACCCTTCCATTCCTCCACACTCTAAAGCATCCTATTAACATTTTAACTAATTATACTATTACAACTCAGATTATGCAATATCAGGATTTTGAATCAATTAATTATGCGTTGTAGAATGAAAAAGATAACATAGTACAAGAGGTGACAAAATATGGATCAGGACTATATTAATAAAAGAATTACAGAATTGCGTAAAAAGAAAGGAGTTACAGAACATAAGATGAGTCTCCAACTGGGACGCAGCAGAAGTTATATGCAGAGTATATCAAGCGGAAGAAGTCTGCCTTCTATGTCTGAGTTTCTTTCCATTTGTGAATATCTAAATGTTAGCCCAGGTGATTTCTTTGATGATGGCAACTCAAATCCGCCATTAATCAGCGACACCATTGATAAGCTCAAAACACTACCAGACAACGATTTGTTATTAATTCTTACAATGATAAATCGTATGCATTCTGAATAATTGTATTCCTCTGCTGTTTGGCAGCAATCACTAAAGATACGCTGCCAAACACCCCATTCAATCCTTTGACTCACTTTTTTCCGTATGTTTCACTTGTATGTCCCCTGTCACAGTTCCCATATCCGGAATTGCACCCAGTATTCTTCCATTTAATTCGTCCAGGTTTCCATTTGTGATCATTCCGCAGAAATATCCATACAATTCCTGATACGAATGCTTTTCTTTCATTCTTTTATTCCTACCTTTTCCATATTTTCTCCCATTCTTATTGTATTTTAATCGTACAATTTTTGCCTTTTTATTTATTATCGCGAATTAAAATGCTCTTTCTTATCTGCTCGATACATTGAACCCAGTTTGTACGTTCTTTAAATGGGCAGTTAAACATACCCATTAAAAGTTTTGTCCCCATTGGATAAATCGTCAACATATTATATAGATTTTCATCTAATGCATTGCTCACAAATTCCATCCAAGCAAAAGGAACCGGTTCCTCAAGTTCAGAACCGGTCTCCAGACATACGCTCATAGGCTGAAATCTTTTTAATACCTGATAGAAATCATCAATAACTGCTTCCAGCTGTTCTTTACCGATTTCTTTGTCTACTAGATTAAACGTAAAATTAACTGTACCATCCTCATTGGTTTTTATAATTTCGGGTCTCTGCTCTGAGAAATACTTTTTTCTGGCTTCTTCATGTTTCATATCCCGGAACGTAATCGGTAGAAAGATTTCTACTTCATGGTGAAAAAGATTGGTTTTGCAGAAACGAAGTAGTTCACTTCCTACATAAATACCAGTTTCAATGCTAGTGTGTCGACTGACACGCTCTATATTATTAGAGTTTTTATTATTATTGTACATTGCAATTTTCCTCTCTATTCCATCTTGTCAATTATCATCCACCGTAATCAATGTTGTAGAATCCATACTTTCATAAACCTTAACCCAATTGGGATTATCCGCATAAAAACCCACTTCTTTTTCCACGGCATCAGAAGAATTCGACATAAACATAAGAAGCAGAATGATCATCTCTACTACAAACAGGATTCTTCTTATAAACATCTTTTTTTTAGGAGGTTTCTGTGTCGGCTTGTATGTGAACCTTGGAATCAATACGAGTTTTTCTTTTAGAATCTTGCACTTAACAATTCCAGAGTCTCGTGCTACCAAATCAAACAAAAAATTCTGATTTTCAATTAAATACCGGGAATTATTCCAAAAATGAAGACTCCCATACATAATATCTGTTTCCAGCTCATAACTTTTTATTTCTTCAGTTCCATTTTCTTTTCGTATACAGCAATTGGCTCGGTATTGATAATAGCTTTCGTTGTGTCTTTTTGTCCGCACGTTATAGTCTTCCTTTCATTCTGAAAACTCAAAAATTCTTGTACTTACATTTTACAATGTTATAAAACAAATTCAACACAAGTGCCAAAATTATACACGTTAAGTTCCAAAATTAGCACGAAAGTTTATTAACATTCATATTTGACTCCTTCTAAATGATTTGAAAATACCAGTTTTATTATAATATAAAAATAGGGCTACAGATAATTCTGCAACCCTACACAATAATTAGTTTACTCTTATTCATTGTGATTCTTAAACACGCCATAAACCAACATAAGGGACAGTAAGATATGGCTGATGGCTATTACCACACTTACTCTTGGATAAACATAATATAAGCCCCCTAAAATAACCGTTTCTATCAGCCAGATTTGTCTGCTCTTTTTACGATAACGAATCGTCTCAGCTTCATCTAGTGGTTTATTCTTATCTGGAGCCGGAGCAAAGAAATAAATCAGCACTCCAGATATAGCAACTCCCACTGGAGGCAAATACAGAGCCAATCCACCTGTTATGTAATGTTCCAGCAAGCAAACAACGAGTACCAACAATGCAGAGACTACGGTACAGCCTCCATTGGTTCTTGCATGATACCCCCCACAATATGATCTCAGGGGAATATAGCTAATAAGAAATACAAAAACAGGAATCGGGGCTTTTAGGACAATGGCGATGATCACTGCAATCAAAACATTAACTAACTGATTGATCAACACCTCATAGGCATACAAATACAGAGGCCGCTGCTCATTGGATAAAATGTTTTTCTCAATCTGCCAACTGACTATATGTTGGGATAACCGTTGAATCATTAAAACTTCCTAAGGCTCTTAGCTTCTTCCGGAACCTCTGGTTGATGATGAGCCCACATACAAGCAACATTAATCGTGTATGCAGCCATAGCCAGTGCACATACATTCATCATATTCACCATTGACAGTTTCCCCTTTACTACCTCAAACAGTTTCTTCATAAGATTATCACTCCTTTTTTTTTTCATCATATACCTAAAAATTACAAATTTCAAGTAAAGTGCCAAAATTATACACGTTGAGTGCCAAAATTTGCATTTTGTTTTTCAGAATAGGTAGAAATCGTTAGCGTAGTGGTAAATAAATCTGATCTTTCTTCTAAATTTAGAGTCCCTCCGTACTTTTCTGCCAGGTTCGTTACAATCCCAATCCCCAAACCATGGGATTGGGAAACCTCTTTTGTTGAAAGGCGACGATTTCCATCTTTCTTTGCTAAAATCGCATAACTATTTTTGATATGGAAAATCAAAAAATAATTGGTTCCCATAAAAAGTTTGACATCCACTTTCCGATTCTCCGGTTTGCATTTTACAGCTCCTTCCACAGCATTGTCTAAAAGGTTCCCAAACATTGAAATCATATCAGCATCATTAATAAAATCAAGGTTTAAGTTTTTTTCTATAAAGAGAGAGAACTCAACACCAATATCTTTCGCCTTTGTTACTCGTTCGGATAAGATTGCATTAAATACAGGATGAGAACTATATAATATGCTACTCGTTTCTTCTTGGATTTTTCCTTTTAATTCATCAATGATTGAAACGATCTTTTTATTATCATCGTTCAATGCCAAAAAACGAAAGCTATTAAAATAGGAGTTAATATCATGAATAAAGCAACGATATCGATCATTGATTTTCAATATATTCTGAAAGTGTTCATTCTCCATGTCCCGCTTCATTGAATATAGTTCCGCATATTTCACTTTGTTCATTACATCCGTATATTTTTCTAGTATGATAAAAATAGCAATATTAGTAAAAAACAATAGAAAAGCACCACTACACATGAGAATCTGCAGGATTTTGGAAGAAGGAAAATCTAAATACAAAAAATTAATAGAAATAAACATGGAAAATATAGGTACGATCAATAAATACCATGAAAAATTATTATTATTACTTATTTTTATTTTTTTAGTATATTTCTCACTATAGATCAAAAGCAAAAAGCCTACAATATATTCAATTAATAAAAAGTAAACCCCTCCAGAAGTAAACCATGGTGGAATATAAAAGGGAAGAATATTTGATAGCAAGCGATATAAAATTTCAAAAGATACTTCTTTCCCTGCTGCAAATATGACATAAAAGATTAGAGTATATGCAATACCGTTGGATAAAGAAATATCAAAAACTAAGACAACGTAAAAATAATAAATCACTGGGATTGTAATTAAATTTAGCCATGTCAGTCCTATACTATTTTCCAAAAAGACTGCCAGGGTTATTATTACAGTACAAGTTATCGTTATTTTAACGCCACGTTTCTTCTTAAATATAGCACTAAAAAACCGATACAGCATATAGATATCCGCACAGCAGAACAGCAAACGACTAACCGAAAACAACTCATTTCCCATCATAATTTCCATCCCTATATTTTGATAACATAAATTCTTCCTTCAACAGATTAAACTCCTGCGCCTTACTTCGTGCAATTTGAAAAATAATGTCTACATCCTTTAATTTTAGCACTTTGCTGGTGCAGTAAATTAAATATTTGAAATTTATTACATAGCTGTCATGTGGATATCCAAATCCATATTCCTTCAGTTTCTCGTATATATTCTCCAATTTATCCGGAATCCGAATGTCGGGGATCACACCGCATTCATCTAATTTCACGCCATAGATTCTTAACGCATTTTCTGAAATATGAACTCTGGTATTCTTCTTATATTTTTCAATATAAACAATGTCATCCGCTCTAAGAAACAACCTGTCTCTGTTCATATTCGCAGTCAGAAGCGGTGCCTGTCCAAATTCAACCATTTTTTCAAGAGAATCCTTTATGTATCGATCCATTACTACATCCGTCATATTTTTCATAATATAACGGTAAGGCTGTACCTCAAAACTCCTAGGGGATGGTTCTGCAAAACCTGTATAAAAAACTAGTATTACATTACTATCTACTTCTCTGATCCGAATGGCTGTTTCTTCTCCATCAAGTCCATTCATCTGAACATCTAAAAATATGATTGAAAATCTGATATTCTTTAATGCCGTTAGAAGATTCATTCCAGACTCATATTCATGAATTCGAATCTTTTCCGTTTCGGGCATATTCCTCTCAATCCGCTCAGTTAACCGCTTCCTGTCTAATGGGTTGTCATCGCAAATAGCAACTTCAAACATTAATTTTACCGCCTTTTATAAAGTCCTTTTCCTTAAAGTATCGAACTTTTTACACCTTTTCTTAATAGGTCCTTAAGAAAAGGCGCTTTGTATTTGATTTTGTACTTATAAATATCTTTTATATAACACTATTATACCGCAAACTGGCTATTATACAAGCTTGTATAAAAACCATTCTTCAAAAGCAGATCTTCATGTGTTCCCTGCTCTATAATGTGTCCATCCCTCATCACAAGAATTACATCTGCCTCCTTTATGGTAGATAGACGGTGAGCCACTATAAAGCTGGTTCTGCCCTCCATTAATTTCGCAAATGCTTTCTGAATTTTAATTTCCGTTCTAGTATCAATCGAAGAAGTTGCTTCATCAAGGATCAGCATGGGGGGAAGACAAAGCATAACTCTTGCAATGCAAAGAAGTTGTTTCTGTCCCTGAGATAAGTTACCTCCATCTTCTGTTATCACCGTATTGTAACCATTTGGCATCCGTTTGATAAAGCTGTGTGCATGCGCTTCTTTCGCCGCTACAATGATCTCTTCTCTGGTCGCATCTGGTTTTCCATATCCAATATTCTCCGCAATCGTTCCAGATTTCAGCCAAGTTTCTTGTAATACCATACCATAGCCCATTCTAAGGCTTTGTCTGGTGATATGCCGTATATCGGTTCCATCCACCGAAATCGTTCCTGAATTCACATCGTAAAAACGCATCAATAAATTGATAACTGTACTTTTCCCGCAGCCTGTAGGACCAACAATTGCAACTCGCTGTCCCTGACTAACTTTTAAATTCATATCCTCAATCAAAGAAACTTCTGGATTATAGGAAAAATACACCTGATCCAAATGGATCTGTCCCTTTGCATCCTCAAGTCTTAATGCATCTTTCTCATCCGTTTTTTCTTCCTTTTCGTCAATTAGTTCAAAAACACGTGCTGCAGAAGCCAGAGCATTCTGAAGTTCTGTAATCACTCCAGATATTTCATTAAATGGTTTGGTATACTGATTGGCATAACTTAAAAAACTGGTTAACTGACCTACGGTTAAGAATCCCTTAATTGCTGCAAACGCACCTGCAATTCCTACACAAGCATAAACAAGACTATTGACAAACCGTGTGGCAGGATTGGTAATGGATGAAAAGAAAGTTGCTTTTAGCCCCCATACGCGTAACGTCTCATTGATTTGCTCAAAGTTCTCCTGTGCCTCCTTTTCATGTCCAAAAGCCTGCACCACTTTCTGGTTCCCAAGCATTTCTTCGATCAAAGAGGTGAGTTCCCCTCTTGTTTTTGATTGCATCTGGAACATACGATACGTTCGCTTTGCGATAAAACTTGCCACCAACAAAGAGATTGGAGTTACCAAAACGACCACGGTCCCAATCAAAGGATTAATAAGAAACATAAAAAACAAAGTTCCAAAAATTGTCAAAACACCAGTAAACAACTGTGTAAACCCCATTAACAGACCATCAGAGAATTGATCAATATCTGCAATAATTCTGCTTATCATGTCTCCATGTCCATGGGAGTCCAAATACTTTAAGGGCAGAAACTCCAGCTTATTAAATGCCTGTGTTCTTATATCTTTTACCACACGGTAAGTAATGTTATTATTAATATGACTCATCAGCCATTGAGCCAAACTAGTAATAGCAATCACGCAACCAATCTGAATTAGCACATTTCGCATCCCTTTAAAATTCACATTGCCTGGACCAACGATGCAATCAATCCCACGACCGATCAAAATAGGAACATACAACGTAAAAATAACGCTAACAGCGGCACACAAAAGCGATGCTATTACGCCCCATTTATAGCGTCCAATGCAAGTAATGATTCTTTTGACCGTAGATTTATGTTGTGATGCCCTCATCCCTGCACCTCCTTTTCTGATAACTGTGACAGACAGATTTCCCGATAAACGTCACAAGAATCCAATAATTCTGTATGAGTCCCGCAGCCTGCCATCTGACCATCTTCTAAAACAACAATCCGGTCAGCGTGTCTGATGGTGGAAGCTCTCTGAGTTACAATAAATACGGTCATATCCCTGGTACCTTCTTTGATTGCCTTCCTAAGTTTTGCGTCGGTTGCAAAATCCAAAGCAGAAGCACTATCATCCATAATAAGAATCTTAGGATTTTTTACAAGAGCCCGGGCAATGGTAAGTCTTTGTCTTTGACCGCCTGACAGGTTCTTTCCTCCTGCCTGAATCATAAAGTCCAACCCTTCTCCTTTTTCCTCAACAAGCTCTCTAGCCTGAGCAATGGTAAGAGCCTGATAAATTTCTTCATCTGAGGCGTCTTTTTTTCCCCATTTTATGTTCTCCTTTATACTGCCCTTAAAAAGCACCGCTCTTTGAGGAATTATTCCTATCTGTTCTCTTAGCTGTTTTATTGGATAGTCCCTTACATCTGTTCCGCTGATTTTAATAAAACCTTCTGTCACGTCGTAAAAACGAGGAATCAAGTTAACAAACGTCGATTTCCCAGATCCAGTTCCACCAATAATACCGATTGTCTCCCCTCGCATGGCTTTAAAAGAAATATCAGTTAATGCAGCTGCTTTGGCCCCGTGATAGAAGAAATTCATGTGCTCAAACTCCACCTTAGGTGCTTTCTGATCTTCCACTGCCTGAGCATTTACGTTCTCAACAATCTCAGACTTCCGGTTAAACACCGAGCCAATCCGGTTTGCACATGCCAGAGCCTTAGATATTGTAATAATTAAATTAGCTAGCTTGATCAATTCCACCAGAATCTGGGACATATAATTGACAAGCGCTACCAACTGCCCTTGTGTAATCTTATCTGTTTGAACCAAATCTGCACCATTATGGATCAATGCAATGATTCCCAGGTTAATGATCACATAAGTAAGTGGATTCATCAATGCCGACACCTTGCCAACAAACACCTGGAGTTTAACCAGAGAACCATTTTCGTTGTCAAATCGGTTTATTTCATCTCCCTGACGATTGAAAGCACGGATCACACGGACACCGCTTAAATTCTCTCTCGCTGCCAGAAGAACCCGGTCTAACTGTTTTTGTACTTTTTTGTACAACGGCATACTGATATACATAATACCAAATACCACAATCGATAGAACCGGTATGGTTACAGCAAATATAAACGCCGCCCTGGCATTTATGGTAAACGCCATGATCATGGCTCCAAATACCACAAACGGAGACCGAAGAAACAGCCGCAAGAACAAATTTACGCCCGACTGAACCTGATTGGCATCGCTGGTAATTCGAGTAATTAATGTTGAAGTCCCTATGGTATCAATCTCCCGATAAGAGAGACTGTTGATATGAGAAAACAGATCATATCTTAAAGATGTTCCAAACCCAGTAGCAGCTTTCGCCGCAAAAAACTGAGCGGTGATGGAACAGGTCAATCCCACGATACCAAGGAGTACCAGCAAGCCACCCATTCGTAAGATATAAGTAAAATCTTGCGTCTTGATCCCTACATCAATCACTTTTGCCATAACCAATGGCACCATCAATTCAAAACTAGCCTCCATCAGCTTAAACAATGGACCGAGAATACTCTCCAATTTGTAATCCTTTAAGTACTTGAGGAGCTTTTTCATCCCTTTTTTCCTCCGCATAAAATACATTTATTGTATTGATACTCTTCAATCAAACAAACTTAACTGAGTGACTTTATATCTTTTTTTATAACTGTGGATAATGTCATCCATTCGATACAGGATTTGATAACGTTCGCATTCCTGTGCAAATACCTGCCATAGTTTTTTAGCGCGCAGACTTGTACACTGATAGCGATTTCCATAAACTTTTATATACTCTGTTACAAGGTCCTGTTCTGGAAACTGTTCCTTTAAACGGTCAAAATACCATTCTCTCTGATTATTCCTAAGAGTCATTCCAAAGGCTGGGTAGATAAAGTTCGCACCCGCGTGATGAGCCTCTTTAATCACGGAGCGAATATTATCCTCATTGTCTTCCAAAAAAGGCAATACTGGCATAAGAAGAATTCCGGCAAATATACCATTTTCCCTCAGACGCCCAATTGTTTCCAAACGGGCAGAGGGGAGGGATACGTGAGGTTCTATGTGGGAGGCCAGTTTATCATCAGCAGTTGTTACTGTTATCTTACATAGAACTGGTGACCGCTCCATAATTCCCATTAACACATCAATATCTCTCTTTAAAAGATCACTTTTCGTTGCAATCGCTACACCAAAACCATAGGCCTCAATCAACTCCAATGCATGTCTGGTCATTTTTAGATCCCGTTCCAGTGGATTATAGGGATCACTCATGGAACCAGTACCGATCACCCCTGTTTTCACTTTTCTTCTAAGTTCATCCCGAATTATTTGCAAGGCTTCTTCTTTTACCCGTATGGTATCGAAGCGATCAATCCGGTAACAGTCAGAGCGACTGTCACAGTAGATACAGCCATGGCTGCACCCCTTGTAAATGTTCATATTATAATCAATTCCAAACCATTTGGTATCTTTTGTTTTTGTCACAATGGTCTTTGCAGGAATATACTCCATATCTCACTATCCTTTCTAATTTCACCTTATTTATATTGTATGAAATGGAATCTGGAAACAAAATAGGGATCCCTTGATATTTTTTTTGTCTCATGCTAATATTCTAATATAAAATGAATAGAAAGGGCATAGGAAAATTATGATACGTTTTCTGTTATGCTGCAAGCACCTTTACGAAAAATACACCAAAGATGAAATGACAGTTTATGCAGCACAGGCCTCATTTTTCTCTATTATAGCGGCTTTTCCTTTTATTATGCTGCTGCTGGCTTTGATCCAATGTATCCCCTCTCTTACAAAAGCAAACCTTTTACAGCTTTTGGTAAACGTAATTCCAAGTTCTCTGAAGATAGACAGCATCATTGTGACGGTTATTGATGATCTATACACCAACTCACCGGCAGCCGTATTGTCTGTTACCGCTATCGCTGCTGTCTGGTCTTCTTCTAAAGGTATGTTGAGCATAGAACGAGGGTTAAACCGGGTATATGGACAGCAAAAAAAGCGAAGCTACCTTATGACCAGACTAGTATGCGCCGGATATACCGTTGTATTTATGATTATATGCATTCTATCCCTTGTATTACTCGTTTTGGGTAGTTCCATCCAGACGTTTATGAACCATCATTTTCCATTCCTTGCAGAGGTGACCCGGTATGTAATCAGTTTCCGAACCATGCTGCTGTTTATTTTGACCATCTGTTTTGCCGTACTTTACACATTCGTACCAGAAAAAAAGCAGGAATTTACCAAACAACTCCCAGGGTCTATCTTTTGTACCTTTGGCTGGATCATTTTTTCCTCCGTATTTTCCATCTATTTTAGCAACTTCAGTAATTTCTCCGTTATGTATGGAAGTCTTACTGCTATTGTTTTATTGATGCTCTGGCTCTATGCCTGTATCTGTATCTTGTTTTTCGGTGCAGAGATCAATGCCCTTTTATCTGGGGATTGTAAATTATAATCAAAAACCAGGGTCAGTAACGAACGTAACCCTGGTTTTCGCATTAGGACAACCGGTAAATCTTCCGATACTTGTCTTTTAAATACTCAATAAAGTAGTCTGGTGTAAAGTCTTCTCCAGTTATGTCTTTGATGATCTCACGACTCGTCTTCGTCTTACCGTATTGGTGGATATGTTCTCTTAAATACTCCCGGATCACATCAATTCTTCCACTTTTTAAAAGTTCATCAAAATCCATTTCTTTTTTCATATGCTCATAAATTTGTGCGCCAAAGGCATTCCCCAGTGCATAGAAAGGAAAATATCCCAACAATCCCTGTGACCAATGAATGTCCTGCAAAACTCCTTCGGAAGCCTTCTCCGGACGAATGCCCAAATATTCTTCGTATTTATCTGCCCACATTTTCGGAAGTTCTTTTAGATCTACATCTTCCTCTATCATCATCTTCTCAATTTCGTACCTTATCATAATATGAAGACTGTAAGTAAGCTCATCCGCCTCCGTCCGAATAAAACCAGGTTCCACTTTATTGATTGCCTCTACAAATTGTTCCCGCTCAACTTCCCTTAGTTTATCCGGATACAATTCCAACAATTTATCATAAAGTGGAACCCAAAAATTAGGATTCCGCCCCATAATGTTCTCAAAGAAACGGGACTGAGATTCATGCATACCCATAGAGGTTCCTTGTCCTACCGGAGTCTGAGTAATCTCGTCAGATATCCCTAATTCATAAATCCCATGTCCAGATTCATGGATCACAGAAAACATGGAACTATCCATCTTTTCGTGATAGCTAGTGGTTATCCGGACATCGTGATTGTGAAGATTGTCTGTAAATGGATGTTCGCTTACTGCCAATACTCCTCTTTTAAAATCAAATCCTACATATTTAGCCAAATAGTGTGCCATTTCTTTTTGCTTATCAATGGGATATCCACCTGTCAGGAAGGTATTGTCAATTTCTTTTCCATGTTCTTTTATCTCTTTTAAAAGAGGTACAATCTCTTCTTTTAATTTCTGAAAGAATTCATCCAGTAGCTCTGTATTAAATCCTTTTTCATATTCATCCAGAAGAACGTCGTAAAGCTTTTGTCCTTCTTTTTTTCGGTAAGATGCAATTTTCTTTTTGTAATCAATTACTTTTTTTAATGTTGGTGCAAAGGAATCAAAGTCCTCGTTCTGTTTTGCCCTTGACCAGACGCTGGCGCCTTCCGCTATGAGCTTCGCATTCTCTCTGTATTCATTTTGCGGAATGCATACAAGATCTTCTCTTTCCTCTTTTGCTCCATTTACAATTGCTCTTTGTATTGCAGTTAAGTCTTTATCTTTCTCGCACGCAGTAATTGCCTCTCCTAATTCATCTCCAGTCATCCATTTGTAGAATTCTTCTGACAAAGCCCCTACAACGTTTGCCGTATAAGATCCAGCTTCTTCTGGAGCAAGTGTTTCATTGTCCCAGCCAAATAAGACAAGCGCAGTCTTAAGTGCCATGGTTTTTTCTAACACAGAGGATAATACTTCATAAGTTTCACTCATAATATCTCTCTCCTTTCACGAATTCAGATACACTCTGTAAGATTGTCTCCAAACCCATTTAAAAAATACTTATATTATTCATTCCCCGTTCCAAAAATTGATGCTTCTTTGATGTCAAGGCGTTTGAGCCATTCTTTTATTTTATCCTGACGATAGGAGTCTGCATGAAAATCCTCCAGGCTTAATGAAATGGGGATATCTGTTTTCATTGTAGCCAGTTCCTTCGAAAGAAGTGCTGCCTCTTCCCCGCATAATTCCCCTTCGCCTTTTTTTGTCAGTGCTTTAAAAGGAGATCGGGTAATTCCTAGTTCCTTCTTCCAAAATTCCTGTAGTTCTTTTAAGCGTTTCTTGTCATCTTCCACTTCATGAATGGCCCGGTATATTTCTTCCACGGTACCATATTCACCAAGAAGCAGGGGCGCTGCGCTGCTTACCCCTTTTACTCCAGGGATATTATCGGAGGTATCCCCCTGAATCCCTTTTAAATCCACAATCTGCTCCGGCTTTACACCTTCTTCATGATATACCGTGTCAGAAGTGAACTCGAACACCTTTTCCGGAAGGTTTAAATCTTCCTTTTTTAGCCCATAAATTGAATAGTACTTCTTGTAAAGATCATCTGCCTTTTCCTGACGGGTCTGTACCATCCAGGCCCTGACATCATACACATCACTCACAAGCTGTAGATAATCATGATCCTTGGTATACAGTATAATAGGAATTTCATTTCTAAATTTCATTACCAGACTACCTGCATAATCATCTGCTTCAAAGCGATCACAAAAAAGAACCTGAAACCCTGCCTCTTCAAGAATAGTTTCTATCAGCACAAATTGTGTTTTTAAAGGTTCCGGGGTTGCCCCTCTGGTTCCTTTGTACTCCTGATAAAGTTCTCTTCGAAAAGTGTCTCTGGTCTTATCAAATACGAATGCAATATGATCGGGCTGTTGCTTTTTCATAAGCGATACTACCATCTTAAGCATACCGAAAATTGCATTGGTATAGGTTCCATCCTTTGCATGTAGTATCTTATCGTAATGACTTTGTTTCTCCTCATCCGTTTTCGCGTACATGATTTCTCTTGGCAAAACCGCATAGTAGCAGGTGGAGAGCATGGAAGAACCATCAACGATTACAAATTTTCTCTCTGACATGTATTACTCCATTCTTTCTATATAAAATCAATTAAAATAATTCTGAAGTTCCATTTCATTCTTTGTACCAAGACGTTTCATAATTTCTCTTCGTTCCTGGCCAGATAATTTTTTCCAAAGTTTCTGAACACGTGGATCCTCAAACCCCACATAAGGCAATCCATTCTGCTCACATTCGTAGGAAGACATGTAATGATTGAGTGCACTCCATTCCACATAAAAAGCTGTGATACTTCGGCTTAAAGAATTTACTTTCGCCATACGTTTACCTCCCAGATAAATAATACTGACTTAAGTTTCTAGAACTATGATTCATCGGTCTCGTTCTTCCAGATCTGTACTTCGCCCTCATATCCCTGAAAAATCGTTTCTATGATAGACTTAACGATCTTCCAGTCTCCTCCACCGTATCCGCATCCAATCTTATAAGGGATTGCGACTTTTTCTTTTTTGTTCCGTACTTCTACAAAATCAAGGATTTCGTTTAACGCTTTTTCCAAGGCCCTGTAGTCTGTGTAAACTCCGTCCTTTCCGTAATCATCCTGCCCAAATAAATTTGCAATCAAAAACCAGCGATCTCCCTTTTCAACTGGTTGGGCAGATACTTTTCCGAGCAGTTCAAAAGTGTTTCCCCCCGCCTGTTCCTGCCACTGTTTTGTAATGATTTTATATGTTTTTTCCACTTCTGGGAACATCTTTTTAACTTGTCCCGCAATTCCGCGGCCAAATACACCCTTACAATTTACCTGATGACAGATAATGTCTGCATCAGAAGTAAAGATATCTCCGTCATAATAGTTAAGCATATTTTTTCCTCCAAGCTGATTAAATCAGATATTCAGAGTCATTATACCCTGAATTTTAAGTTATTCATAGTCTTATATAAAAGATTTCATTCATGTTTTTTAAAAAATCCGTTGAAGTATCAAGCGAATGGACTTATAATTAATCATAAATATACAAAAGGGAAGGTACATACAGAATGGAAAACGGAATCAAATATCCCTATATTCTATTTAAAATTGCAGATTCCACTTATTGCATCAACAGCAAACACATAGCAACTATCGTTCAATTACCAGAATATAGTGAGATCCCTTCTTCTCCTGATAATGTTACTGGGATGTTCAAATATCGGGATCGTGTTATTCAGATGTTGGATTTGCGTATCACACTTGGTCTAAAGCCCATATCAGAGGAATGCAAAGAGTTTGAACAGATGATCGACGCCAGAAAACAAGATCATATCCAATGGGTGAAGGAACTGGAACGTTTTATCAACGAAGGTGGAAGTTTTAATCTTGCAAAAGATCCCCACCAGTGTGCACTTGGTAAGTGGTATGACAGTTTCACCACAGACAACGCAGCCGTTATTCATCATTTAAAAAAGATAGAAGAACCACACTGTAAACTTCACAAAGCTGCAGAAGAAGCTGAGATGTGCATGAAAAATTGTAAAGAATGTCAAAGGGAAGAATGTTTGTTTGTTATACTGAGTAAAGTAAAAAACGAGTCTATGCCAACCATCCTCAAACTCCTTGATCAGACAAAGGAACTGTTTCAATCAACTCTTTTTAAAGAGATGGTTCTAATCCTCGATGACACAAACTGGGGAATCGTTGTTGATGAGATCCTTGCAGTGGAAGATCTTAACATTCTTTCCTATCGGGAAAAAGAACCGATCGTTGAGCACTGCTCCTATATCAACCGGGTTATGGAGCGCGAAAAAGAAAAAGGGTTAATCTTTGAATTAAACATTGACAACCTGTCAGCGAAGCTGTTAGATCTAGAATCTTATATATAGATCCTATTTCGTACTGCAAAGAGCCGGAACGTTTGAGAAAACGGTTCCGGCTCTTTACGATCAACCAGGGTCGTTCCCTGACTTTGTGTCTCAGAAATACTTTTTACTGCCCCAAAGACTACTCTTCTTTAAATCCAGATATTCATTATAAGCCTTTTCTAATATCTGTTTTTCATTGGAAAACTTAAGAAGATGATACGCTTCATGGAACTTGTAATATCCTGAATCGATAAAATATTCTTCCCGTTGTGGTTTACTGTAATAGCTGTCGGCCATCATTAGATACCAGTGTACATCCTTTTCCACCATATCCTGGGGCGTATTAAAAGAGTACTGGCTCTTACCAATGTACTTGATAATGGACGCACTAACTCCGGTTTCCTCTTTAACTTCTCGGAGTGCCGTCTCTTTATACTCTTCACCCGCTTCTACTGTTCCCTTTGGCAAAACCCAACCTTCATATTTGTTTTTATAATTCTTATATAAAACCAGAATTTTACCTCGAAAAATAACCACACCGCCACAACTCGTTGCTTCAATCATTGCAATTCCTCCAGAGTGAAACCGTTTTTCCCGCAGGATTCCGATTTTGGTGTGTCTCATAGACTGGCTTTAGTATACCTCTTTTTTTTCGCTTATGCAAGTACTCAATCTCCAAAAGCTCACATGAAAATCCTTAATATTTGGTAAAATATAGATCAAAGAGTGACCTTGCAATCGGCGCCGCAGTCTGTCCGCCAGAGCCTCCTTCTTCCACGATTACACTGATCACAACCTTCGGATGTTCGGCAGGAGCAAATCCTACAAACCAAGCATGAGTCTCCTTCTTTTTATCAAATTCTGCAGAACCAGTCTTACCTGCTGCCGTATACACATCGGTTCTAAGACGGGAACCTGTTCCTTCCAAAACAACTGCTTTCATCAATTCGGTTAAACCACCAGATTCCTGTGCAGTCATTAAATTTCCATAGGATCTTGGTACATTTTTTTTAATTACATCCCCACCAACATTTTCCACGTGATCAATGAAATACGGATTCATCAATGTCCCTCCATTGGCAATCGCAGCTGTAATCATTGCGTTATGAATGGGCGTAATTTGTGTCCGTCCTTGTCCGATGCTCGTCTGTAGAATCGACCAGGTATCGGCTCCGGGTTTCATGACATAAGTACTTTTGCTGTATGGAAGCTCCAGATTAAGTTCAGAGTTAAATAACAATCCATCTGTTGTGTTTTTTAGCTGACCTAAGTCCAGATTGAGCCCCAGATTTGCAAAGGCTCCGTTGCAGGAATTTGCAAAAGCCAGTGTTAAATTCTGATGGCCGTGAACCGTATCATGATAACATTTTATGCTATACTCTCCATTTTGGTAAACTCCGCTACAGTCAAATGTATATTCCTTATAATGTTCTGGATTTTCTCTCATTGATTCCAATGCTGTTACAATTTTGAAAGTAGAACCAGGAGGATAGAGCCCCTGAGTTGCTCGGTTTAATAACTGGCCGGTCGTATTGTCCTTAGAAACCAATTGGTCCCAGTCTGACAACAAGGTATTGGGGTTATAATCTGGTTTAGAAACCATGGCCAGTATCTTTCCGGTATCCGGTTCCATAACAATTACCGCACCCTTTCGATTCCCTAATGCGTCATAAGCAGTTTTTTGAAGATCTAAATCTAACGTTGTCACCACACGGTCACCTGGATTCTTTTTACCAGATAACTCATTGATAATTTGTACAATTCCATTGACATGACTAGATAGCAGATAGAAATTTGCCAAAGACTCAAGTCCCGTTTTCCCATTTGCCGAATAACCGACAACATGTGCAAACAGAGAATCATATGGATAAACCCTAATTTCTTTTCCTTCCTCATTGACTTGAGTCTGCGCGAGAACATTACCATCATTGCTTACGATCTCTCCCCGTATTACACGGTCTGCAAAACGATCCAGCCTGGAATTATAGGAATTATTAATTACGCGATTGCTATCCACGAATAAAAAATACGAAAAATATCCACCAAGTCCCAAAAAAAGCACTACCATTAAATAAGTAAGAATTAGAATGTGTCGATTTGCTTTCGATTTCGAACTGGATATTTTATTCACATTCATAACGATCTTCTTCCTCTTCCTTCCGTTTCAATATAAAAAGGCCCTGAACGATACCAAAAGTTATTAAAGTACTTAAAATCGAACTTCCTCCATAGCTGACCAGTGGAAGCGTGACTCCTGTGGATGGAATAAATTTAATCACTCCACCAATATTTAAAAATACCTGTAATCCATAAATAATAGCAAGACCAAACGCAATCAGCTTATAAAACATTGCCTGCATCTTCCCTGCAATTATAACAAACTGTAAAAATAATCCCACAAAAAGAAGCAGAATACAAAGTGCATAAATTCCTCCAAGCTCTTCTGCAATTGCAGAAAATATAAAATCTTTTTCCACAACTGGGATTTTACCTGGCATCCCCCTGTATAGTCCCATACCAAACCAGCCCCCTGTACCAATGGCAAATAAAGACTGTGTAACCTGGTATCCTTTTCCCGCTATGTCAGACCAGGGATTTAACCATGCAGTTACTCTTGTTCTTACGTGATAAAAGATCTTATATGCGAAAAATGATCCCAATGCTCCCATACTAACTCCGCCCACCAGATACCTCCACTGTTCAGTTGCAACAAACAGCATGAACACATAAGTGACAAAAAATATAAGAGCACTTCCCAAGTCTTTTGAGAATACCAGAATTAGAACATGCAGTGCCGATATTCCACTTACGGTCAGTACCGTTTTCCTGTTTGTGGATCGGTAGAACATGGAACTGATAAAAAACACATAACTGATTTTTACAAATTCCATGGGTTGGAAGGAAAATCCATAGGCATTTAACGACAATTGCGCTCCATAGCTGCTCGTTCCTATCAGAAATACAAGGAATAGAAGAATCATTCCTCCGATGCCATAGACCCATGGGATTTTGCTAAACTGCCATACTCTGTCAATGATGAAAGGGATCAACCAAGTCACCAGTGTCGCTGCTACAACAATCACAAACTGCTTCAATGCCCTGTCAAACGAAAGCCTGGACAACATAATGAAACCAATCGATAACAACATACATTGATTGTTAATCAGCAATCCGGACCGATATCGGTAAAACAATCGGTATAAGAATAGATATCCAACAAAGAAAGAAACCTGCACCACGTAAAAAGACAGGATTTTTTCATCTTTCGTTTCGATCCATAGAATCAGATAAGCAAGTAATTGGTTTAAAAGCATAAAGATATTCTGACGTTTTAACAATCGATCCTTTTTAATTTCGTCTTTGAATGAAAAATAGCGAAAGTTTAAATATGTGTAGAAAGCCATGAACAGAATCATAAAATACCTGGAGACATCGCTAATTATATTAATCATACACCACCTACTCTATCCCGCGTTTAAAATGACCTCTTGTAAATTCTTTATAAGGCAGAACTATATTGTTTCCTCGTATCAGTTCATCGGCAAAGCTAGTGATAACCGCGTCTGTCTGCATGGGGTCCTCGATCGTAAACTGCAGTCTTACGGAGGCTGGAGATAATCGATCGATCTCCTTTTTTTGTCCATGAAGAGACAATGGATCCGTATTATAAATCGAATTATAACAGAATAAACAATGGTTTTTCGCAGGGAACTCCTTCCCAATGCGGTCTTTTATCATCATAATCACTGGTTTTTTATCACACTGAACCGTACCCTCATGTAGACACTGTGCCGTTACCATCATCGGAAGACGTCCATATATCAAGAGTTCACCGGGCTTACTAAGTTTTTCCAGTTCATGGTTGTTTAATTCCACTGGCCAGGTAATCTCATCCGCCCCCAGTGTAAGAAGCGTATCTTGTGCCTGTGCATTCATTCCATAGATCCCAAAATCAAATACGTTCACTCCTTCTATTCCGTTCTTTTCTAGAAAATCGATTTCCTCCAAAGATCGGATCAAAAAGCCATCAAATCTAGCATTTTTAAGCGTATCGTTCTGCATTTCAAAAAATCGTTCCGCATGAGTTCGGAATATATGAGGCAGAGTAAGCATACATTCTTTGCCATTCTTATGGCACTCTTCTCCATATGATTTCCATTGCTTTGGATTAAAATGTGCGGCATCCAGATAGATCCGCTGCACATCTGGGTTCTTTACAACTGCAGAGAAACAATCTGGACGTTCCAAAGAAACGGTTATCTTTCGATGTGTCAATTTGTTCTTCACCGCATTGCTTTTCCTTACATTAAAATCAGCCCGATCTTGTCCTTTTCTATGATAGTCAGAAAGAATTGCTTCCTCAAGTTGTAGAAATCCCTGTCTTCTTAACTCATTTAATGCTTGTACTGGCAGGAAACCCTCCCCCACAATTTCAATCGTTAAGGTTTCAAAATAAAATGAGGTATTGCCTGTTTTCGATAGTTGCTTTCTCACTTTTTCTTCCGTCATGGGTTGATTTTGTGCCGTCTGTATCTCTTCTCCTAAAACCGTGATCTGATGTCCCATGGCCAGAAGTGTAAATACTGCCTTTTCTCCCACTTTAAAAATAACATTCCCACATACCGGCTCTTTTAACTGATTTTCCACGAAATTTTTATCCAGATAATCAAAAAGTGGCTGATTTGCTTCACGAAACGATGGTTTTTCCTTCCAGACCACCATATCTCTGCCATTGTGCTTATTATAATATCCTTCTGTCTGGCCTCCGCGGTCAAATAAATCCAGCAAAACTTTACGATCCTTTTCTTCCACCCGATATCCATCTTTGCCGTCAGTAAGATAACGATCCGTATATTTTCGGTAGATGTCCACCACACCGGCTGTGTATCTTGGGCTTTTCATTCTTCCTTCTATCTTCATGGAATAGACTCCAGATTCAATGATATCAGGAATCAGATCCAGTGTGCAAAGATCTTTAAGACTTAAACAATACCGTTCGTCCTTTTTACCAATCGTTTTACCAGCCTGTCTTCCTTCAAATGGAAGTCGGCAAGTCTGTGCGCACCGTCCTCGGTTTCCGCTTCTGCCACCAATCAAACTGCTAAAAAGGCACTGGCCAGAATAGCAATAACAGAGTGCACCATGGACAAAGCTCTCAATTTCTACATCCACTTCATCCCGGATCTTTTCAATCTCCTTTAAAGAAAGTTCTCTCGCAGTCACGATCCGGTCTGCACCCAGATCTTTTAATATACGCGCCCCATGTGCACCCGTTATCGTCATCTGGGTACTTGCATGGATGGGAAGGTCCGGAAACTCATTCCTTATTAGTGAAAATGCGCCTAAATCCTGAACAATCACTGCATCTAGTCCTTGTCTATAATAGGGATATAGGTAATCATATAATTGGTTTATTTCCGTTTCCTTCATCAATGTATTCACGGTCAGATACAGTTTTTTTCCATGAAGATGAACGTAATCAATTGCCTCTAGTAGCTTGTCCTCTAAGGGATTGTCTGCAAAAGCTCTGGCACCAAATCGACTACCTCCGATATAAATTGCATCCGCACCTGCAGCAACCGCTGCTTTCATACTTTCAAATGATCCTGCCGGAGCAAGAATTTCAACTGATTTTTTCACATATGCCTCCTGATTTTAAAAGAGGGGACGTCATGGCGCACCATGATCTATCCCCTCTTTGATTACTCTTTGTTATGAGTATTTCCAAAACTTTTCAACTCCGCCAGTTCGTTTTTTACAGCTTCAAACTTCATCTGGGTCGCTACAAGCTCGTGCTTTAAGCTGTAGGTTTCCTTCTCCATATCCGTCTTTTGCTGTTCCAATATAGCGATTTGCTCTCTGACCTTGAAATAATCATCTGCCATATTTAACTCTATCATAACATTCTGGTACTCGGCACTTTGCTTGGAAAATCCTTCCTGCCGTTTTAAAGTGAGGATCATCTCATTGATGTAGCTTGCCAGCCGCTGAATATAACCTTCTTCTTCTTTTCCACCTAATGTATATATTTTTCCATCAATCAAAACTTCAGTGTAGTTTTTGGAATCCATGTTGTTCTCTCCTGTTATCATTTGCTCTTACTTTACTATATCACACTTTTCATCGTTAGAAAAGTTCTAAAATTCAGGCAGTTTACGATTCCAAGGAAATCCCAAGATGATGGTACGCTCGTTCCGTTGCCAGCCGTCCTCTAGAGGTTCGGTTTATAAATCCATTCATTAGAAGATAAGGTTCGTATACATCCTCTAGTGTTCCTGCATCCTCGCCCAGAGCCGCAGCCAGTGTGTCCAATCCTACCGGACCTCCTGCAAATTTTTCTATGATTGTAATTAAGATAGCACGGTCATTATGATCCAGCCCAAACTTATCTACATCTAAGATATCCAGTGCAAAGTCTGCCACTTCTTTCGTTATGATTCCCTCATATTTTACTTCAGCAAAATCCCGGACCCTCTTTAACAGACGGTTTGCCAGTCTGGGAGTTCCTCTGGATCGTTTGGCAATCTCCTCCGCACCTTCTTCTTCGATGCCAACCTTTAACACACCCGCCGATCGGCATACAATGATCTTTAATTCCTCAGGCGTGTAAAATTCTAATTTTTGTACGACTCCAAACCGGTCTCTTAGCGGAGCTGTCAAAAGCCCGGCTCTTGTGGTGGCCCCTACCAGGGTGAATTTAGGCAGGTCAAGTCGGATGGATCTTGCAGCCGATTCCTTCCCAAGCATGATATCAATCGCAAAATCCTCCATAGCTGGATACAATACTTCCTCCACCTGACGATTTAAGCGGTGAATCTCATCGACAAACAGAACATCTCCCTCCTGGAGATTATTTAAGATAGCCGCCATCTCGCCTGGCTTTTCGACGGCCGGTCCAGAAGTCACTTTTAGATTGACTCCCATCTCATTGGCGATAATTCCAGACAACGTAGTCTTACCAAGACCTGGAGGACCATAAAACAAAACATGATCCAACGATTCTCCTCTGCCCTTGGCTGCATCAATATATACTTTTAGATTAGTCCGAATCTTCTCCTGACCAATGTATTCATCAAGACATGTGGGCCTTAAATTCGGCTCAATTTTTTTATCCTCTTCTGTTACATCTGTGGTTATTATTCTACGTTCCATTTAACCTTACCCTATTATTTCTATATGAATGCCAGATACTTTAAAGATGTTTTTAGTACGTCTTCCACGGTCATGGATTCCGTCATCTCCACCTGGCGCACCGCACGACTTGCTTCTGCAGAAGAATAGCCAAGAGCTATCAATGCATCAATGGCTTCTCCTGTTATGCCCTCTGAAACTGACTTACTATTGTTCTCCTGCGCAATGGATTCTGGCAGTAATTCTTCCAGATCAATCTTGTCCTTTAGATCCAGAATGATTCTCTGAGCTGTCTTAGCCCCTACTCCCGGCGCTTTGGAAATCCCTTTGGCATCCCCTGTAACAATGGCTTTTCTAAGCTCATCTGGCTCCAAAGCAGATAATATCCCCAATGCTCCTTTCGGACCAATCCCATTCACACGGATCAACTGTTTAAACATCTTCAAATCCTGACGGTCTAAAAAACCATATAGACACATAGCATCTTCTCTTACTTGAAAATAAGTAAACAGCTTAACCTCAGTCCCCACACCAGGAAGCTTAGTAAGAACCGTTAAGGGAACGAAAATCTCCAGTCCCAAATTCCCATGATCAATCACAATCGAATCCTTATCAATTTCGGCCAATGGCCCCTTTACGAAAGAAATCACTCTGCCTTACTCCTTTTTATCTTCCTTCTATATTTCTTTGGAATTTATCATAGCATACCCCCTGTTCTTATGCAAGCAGATCATCGAACAAATATTCTGGTAGTCGTTGACGAACCTTTCCCGTTCGACTATAATATAACGGTAAGAAAGGACGAAATCACATATGATTACCCTATCAAAGACAATTGAATTTGAAGAAACCTATCCAGTCGAACGGCTGGGAAGCAAAGAAGACCTACTCTTTTTTGACATAGAGACCACCGGATTTTCCGGTCAATACTCAACCCTTTACTTAATTGGTTGTACCTATTACAGGGAGGGCAACTGGAAACTGGTCCAGTGGTTCGCAGATACTCTAGAAGCTGAAGTGGAAGTTTTAAAAACTTTTTTCGATTTTTTAAAAAATTATAAAAAAGTCATACATTTTAATGGGGATGGCTTTGATATCCCCTATCTATTGAAGCGTTGTCTAATTCACAACCTTCCTTATGATTTTTCTCAAGTGGAAAGTCTGGATATTTACAAAAAGATACGCCCGTACCGTGGACTTTTAGGTCTTTCAAGCTTAAAGCAAAAATCCATTGAGGCTTTTTTAAAAATAGAACGAAAGGATTTATATTCTGGGGGGCAGTTAATCGAAGTCTACAAAGATTATCTTATGTCAAAAGATGAATTTCTGTTTGATCTTCTGATCTTACATAATGAGGATGATTTAAAAGGAATGCCCCTGATTCTTCCTATATTAAATTACCCAGATTTTTTGGAACACGATTTTACGCTGAATCACCATGAAGTTTCCAATCAAATAGATCTGTTTGGGCGAAAGCACCCTTTCTTGAAGCTGACATTAACAAACGGATATTCTGTTCCCGTTGAATTTTCAAAATCGAATTCTCTTGTTCTTTTAGAGGCCAGAGATGATACAATGACCATAACCATCGATCTCTATGAGGGCGAATTAAAGTATTTTTATCCAGATTATAAAAATTATTATTATCTGATTTATGAAGATAAAGCCATTCACAAAAGTGTGGCAGAATATGTAGATAGGAATGCCCGAAAAAAAGCAACCGCCAAAAATTGTTACACCAGACAGAGCGGATGCTATCTTCCTCAGTTTACTCCTTTGTGGTCCCCTAATCTTCAGAAAGAATATAAAGATAAGATTACTTATATCTTATATGATCCTGATTTATTAAAGGAGCGGGAAACATTCCTTCTGTATATCAAACATCTAATCAATCATCTGTGCCGATAGAATAAAATGTGGATTTAAACGATTCCCTGCATTTTTCGAAACACTCTGGGGGAAACTCCTTTTATCTTTTTAAAGGCATCCCCAAAGTAGTTTCCATCTGTAAATCCGCATTCAACGGCTATCTCCGTGATGGATTTGCGTGTATTTAACAATAGCTGAGCGGATTCTCGAATGCGAATGTTCGTCAAATATTCTTTATATCCAAATCCAGTAACCGTCTTGAATTTTCTGGAAAAATAAGCTGGACTCATATGGATCCGGTCTGCCACTTCTTCTAATGTAATTTGAGAATAATAGTTGTGGTAGATATATTCTGCCGCTTCTTCAATTGCTTTTTCTGTTACCTCTAATTTCACTGGTATTGGCTTCACATCTTGACTCCTAGAAAGAAGAACTAACATTTCATATAAATAATTACGTTTCATAAGATAAGAATACCCATCCTGATCCGCATTTTCATATTCCATCTTCTGAATTAGCTCTTCTATATAAGCTCGCCTTCCTTCTGGAAGAGATACCTTTGAATTCCGGAAAATATAAGCCGTATTTTCTGGGCCACTCAACCGTAACATAGAATCAAGATATTCCCGATCAAAGCTTAACGTGACCCTTTCATTCACCTGACTGGAATAGCTAGTCGTCCGGTGAATTTCTCCTGGGGAAATAAGGATTGTATCTCCCGGTTCTATATAATATAAGGTGTGATTGATAAATATCTTACAACGACCAGAAACCAGATAAAACAATTCATAATAAGGGTGCCAATGACTTTGTGCCATATTAAATTCAAACGATCGCTTTGTCCTGCTGATTACAAATTCCATCTTATTTTTTGCTCCTGCCATAGCTACCATATTTTTTTGTTCCAATGCGAATGCGATTTACTCTTAACAATAATCCCCTTTTTTCAGAAGTCTTCTGATAGACTGAAATGTTTTTACTTCCCCTTCATTTTTTAACATCAAAAGCAATTTCTCCAACAACGCTTCTGTCTCAGGTGCAATCACCATAAAAGCCTTTCCCTGTTCATAATAGTCCCAGGGAGAAGAATCTGTATAGTCTTTCCCTTTGTATGTTTTGGAAGCAGCAATCCGATCCATAACCATCTCAATCACATATTTTAACGGCATCTTATGACCAATCAGCCCTTTCTCTGGATTCGTAGAAAAATCAATCCAGTATTCGCAGTGGTGTTTATTTCTTCCTTTATGATGTAACCAGGCTTTTGAATACCCCTTTTCTTCAATCTCAGCAGCATTGGGGCTTCTGTCTCCTTGATAATAGAATACACCAGGAAAGAACTCTTCTGGACTGTATTTTGACATATCATGAAGCAAACCCTGTTTGATTAACCCCACGCGAAAGCAATTTTTCATTACTCTGATTTTATGTTCATTAATCGTATAGATATGCCCCCATAGATTTCTCAATTTCATCTTATATTCCTTCCTGACCCTCTAGGAATCTTTCCCCATTTTACCATAATCTGCTCTGAATTTACCACACATTTTTCTTTCTATTATTTTTAATAATTTCTTCTTTTTTTATGCTTAAAAATGTTTGACACCTTATGTATTTTATGCTATTCTTAGGGAAGTTACAGATAGCCTGTAACAGTACAATTTTATTTTGTTTTGGAGGTATCATAATGAAAGGTACAGTTAAGTGGTTTAACAACCAAAAGGGTTACGGATTTCTTTCCGACGAACAGGGTAACGATGTTTTCGTACACTACTCAGGTCTTATGATGGACGGTTTTAAGTCTTTAGAAGAAGGCGCAGCTGTAGAGTTTGATGTAGTAGACGGAGCGAAAGGCCCACAGGCTACAAACGTTACCAAATTATAATCATTGACTTATCAGTGTACCTTTTTTCAATATAAAGGAAGAAGTTATATTGTTTCACATGATTACGATTAGAGCCATCCTAGGATGGCTCTTTTTGATCGGAAAAGGGAGTTCACCAAATTGCATTGCCACGATTCACCCTATTTCTTTGCTTCTTCATACAGTACTTTTAAATCTTCCACTGTAAATTCATAATTCTTGCTGCAGAAATGGCAATTGACTTCAATGGATTCTCCGTCAGCTATCATCTCTTCTAATTCTTTTCTACCAATGCTAACCAATGCTTTTTCCACTCTTTTTTTGTCACAATTGCAGAAAAATCTGGTTGATGACTGCTCCATGAATTCCAGACCAAAATCACCTAAAATATGGGTCAGTATCATCTCTGGAGTATTTCCTTCATCCAACAATGTAGTGATTGACGTAATCTCACCTAATTTTTTCTCCAGCTTCTCGATTATCTCTTCCGAAGCACCTGGTAACAACTGTATGATAAAGCCGCCTGCCTGTTTTACCGTATTGTTCTTATTCATCAGCACTCCAAGCGCTACGGAAGAAGGAGTCTGTTCCGATGTGGCATAATAATAAGTCAGATCCTCTGCGATCTCACCACCTACCAAAATGGTTTGTCCAATGTAAGGTTCTTTCAAACCAATATCTTTGATTACGCTTAAAACGCCTTCTCCTACAGCACCACCAACATCCAGTTTGCCTGCTGCGCTGGGAGGAAGCATCACCTCTGGATTAAAGACGTAACCTTTTACATCCCCCTTGGAATCTGCAGTTACTGTCAATCCCTTCATGGGACCACTTCCTTGAATCTTGATGGTAAGAAGATCTTGTGATCCCTTCATCATAATCCCCATCATACTTCCAGCCGTTAAAAGTCTGCCTAAAGCTGCAGTTGCCACTGGGCTAGTATTATGAGCTTGTCTTGCCTGTTCCACCAATTCTTTGGTTGTCGCAGCAAATGCACGTATTTGATGGTTTCCTGCTGTCGCTCTTACAATATAATCAGACATCCTTATACTCCTTTCCATGTTCCCTTGCTATCATATAGATCCTCTCACTGTCTTCCTTTACCGGATCTTTGGTAAACGCCTCATACGCAGTAACAAATTCCATGCCTGCTTCTTTTATCGCAGACAAAATCTCATCAATTGTGTATGCTTTCTGGTAATGATTCTCTGAATATTTCCGATATAAGTTATGTTCCTCCTGAATAAACAAAGACAGATCATATTCATTCAGCCGGGTCTTCTTATCATAAAAATTTTCCCAGATAAAACTGCATGCCTCCCGATCCTCTGCTATGGTGGATTCACCCATAACCGTATCATATTTATATATGGTATTTAAATCAAAAATAAATACTCCACCAGGATCTAGATAATTGTTGACCAGACGAAAAACTTCCACTAGTTCATCATATTCTATAATATAGTTCATACAGTCACAAATACTCAAAACTCCACGTACAGTTCCATAGAGTTCAAACGATCTCATGTCTTGCTTCAGATAAAGAATATCCTTACCAGATTCCGCCCTCTTATCCATAGCAATCTGCAGCATATCCTCTGAATTATCCACGCCAATCATATCATATCCTGCATCTGCCAGTAATTCGGTCAGGCTACCAGTGCCACATCCCAGGTCAAGGACCAGTCCATCCTTAATCCCGCAATCGTGTAACAGGTCAGCCACATAACTGCACCAGTCTTTATAAGGGATATTATCCATAAACAGATCATAGACTTCTGCAAAATTTGTATATGCCTCCACTTGCGTTCCCTTTCTGCCTAAAACAATTCTATTTCTTTGCGCTTTTTAAAAAGAAAACAGGTAGCCCATAAGAGGTACCTGTTTTCCTGACTTCTGTTTTGATTACAGGTTGCGTCCACAGCATTTTTTATACTTCTTGCCGCTGCCACAAGGACACGGATCATTCCTTCCAACCTTTGTTTCTTTTACAATGGTACCGGATGCTTTCTGCTTCTTAAAGAGTTCTTTTCTCTTCTCTTGTGTCAGAATACTATCCCACTGGGGAAGTTCATACAGCCATTCAGCCTTAGCCTCTACCATATTATAATAGAGTTTTTCCGGATCAATTTCGATTTTAACCACAGTCGTCTCATCCATCGTCTCGATCGGATTTTCATAACCGTTTAAACTCTCATTGATTCCGTCTAAAAAACCAGTCATCGTCTGAACATCTGTGCCATATCTCTTGGCTAGTTCTTCTATGGTACCTTCCACCACTTCTTCTGATTTTGTAAGAATATGCTCATAGATCCCTTTTTCTACTGAAAAATATGCGGACCACAATGATTCTTTCCCGTTCTCATCTAACTCATCTCCATAAGCTAGATTTCTCCAATTTTCTAAAATAGTCATGTCTAAAACCATCCTTTTATCTGTTCATTCTTGTATTACTCCATCAAACAGTATATAACATATTGATAAATATTGCAAAATGTTTTTTGTTATTATGACTTTAAGCCTCCTTCCACCGGTATATATTCTTGAGAAAGAGGCACTTGACAAATCGCTTATATTATACGTAACCTAGAAGTCCCGGCAGCCATAACGACAGGGCAGGAATATAAGATACTAGAATTAACACTACGAAAATAGCTGCAAAATATAAAAGCAGGGGTTGAATTACGTTCTCAATCTTGGTTTTCCCCACCTTTACGCCTACAAATAGAGTTGTCCCTACAGGAGGTGTTATGGTACCAATACATAGATTGAAAATCATCATAACACCAAAGTGAATGGTATTCATACCCAATGTTTGACAAATCGGCAAAAATATCGGAGTAAAGATTAGACACGCTGGTGTCATATCCATAAAGGTACCCACTAGAAGCAATAAAATATTGATTATAAATAAGATTACATATCGGTTGTTGCTAATACTTAACATTGCATCAGATATAGCACTTGGAATTCCAGTAAATGCCATGACCCAGCTCATGATACTAGATACGCCGATCAGGAAAATAATAATCCCTGTCATCTGAGCACTTTCTAAAAACAACTTTGGAAGCTCTGATAATTTTAATGACTTATAAAAAAACAGAGATAAAATAAGGCTGTATACAACGGAAACTACACTTCCCTCTGTGGCTGTAAAGATCCCACAGATGATTCCTCCAATTACAATTACAATCATAAGAAGACAGGGAATCGCCTGTAAAAATATCTTAACCTTTTCCCGTGCAGAATAGCATTCCGCACTCTGATAGCCTTTTTTCTTTGCAAGGAAAAATATAACGATCATACAAGCGAGTCCCCATAAAATACCTGGGATATAGCCTGCCATAAAAAGTGCCGCAACAGAGGTTCCTCCACTTACCAAAGAATAGGTAATCATAACATTACTTGGAGGAATCATTAGTCCGGTTGGTGCTGTTGCAATATTGGCAGCTGCAGAGAAGTCACGGTCGTACCCCTCCTCTTCCTCGATGGGTCCAATGATCGATCCCATTGCAGAAGCTGCTGCAGTTCCTGAACCAGAGATTGCACCAAACAGCATATTTGCAACTGCATTGGTGTGTGCAAGTCCTCCTGGAATTCTCCCAGTAAACAGCTTAGCAAAGTAAATGAGTCGAATGGCGATACCGCCTTTATTCATAATATTTCCTGCCAAGATAAAGAATGGGATGGCAAGAAGACTAAACACCGAGATACCAGAAAAAATCCTCTGTGCTCCGGTTAGTACAGATGCACCTGTATTTAAAACTGGTAAAATTGCACATATGGATGAGACCGCCAGTGCGACAGCCACCGGCACGCCTGCAACCAACATAATTAATAAAAGTACAAATATGATCAATCCGCAAAACACAGGAATACTCATACCGTTTCCTCCTTTTTCTTGCTAAAATCTGTATGCAGAATATCAATCGCATTCATCACACTAAATATCATAATAAGTAACCCTGATGCCGGAACTGCTGCATAAATATAACCCATAGGAATCCGCAAAGACGCAGTTGTTTGAATCATTGTCAATTTAGTAATTGCAAGTCCGCCATATACCATAACGACTCCTGCAAACACAAATGCCAGGATTTCAATGCAAAATTCCAGATATTTTTTTGGTGTCCCAGTTATTTTATCTGCAATATATCCGATACGCATATGATCTTTTTGACCAAATACATAGGCAGATGCAAACAAGGACATCCAGGTAAAGGTATAGGTCAGCAGTTCTTCTGATATGGTACTTGGTCTGTTGAAAAAATATCTTGTTACGATCTGATACGTTCCAATTAATGTCATCGCTGCAAAAAGAAAGATAATAACGACACCTAACACTTTCATGATCCCAGCTTTCAGATTCTGAATTGCCATCATATTATTGTCCTCCCTTTGCTTTCTCGTTCATTTCTTGAATGTGTTTATACAAATCAACAATTTTCAGATTTTTCTTAAGCATGTCTTCATGAAGAGGAAGTACCTTTTCTTTAAACGGCTCTATATCAACGTCAATGAATTCTACTCCCATGTCATTTTTCGCTGTTTTCTTTGCTTCTTCTATGCTTTTATCCCATTCAGACATTTCTACTTTTGTAGACAGTTTTGCAGCATCTATAAATACTTGATATTCTTGTGGGCTTAATCCATTAAGGAACTTCAAATTAGCAACCAGCATATCTGGCACCATTTGGTGTTTATTGTAAGAGTAATACTTTGCGACTTCCCCATGCTTATTATTGGTTAATGCAAGCTCATTGTTTTCCGCTCCATCAATCACCCCCTGTTGGATTGCAGTATAAACTTCACCAAATCCCATTGGTGCTGCTGCTGCTCCAAACGCATTAACCATCGATACACTAGCAGGGCTTTGCTGAACTCTGATCTTCATCCCTGTCAGATCATCCGGTGTGCGAATTGGGGTTTTGGCATAAAAATTTCTGGTTCCAGCGTTATACCAGGTAACAACCCGAAACCCAGCCTCATCCGTAGATGCATAGATGGATTGCATGTAGTCCGTATCCTGCATCACGGATTGGTAGACCTCTTCTGAATTAAAAAGATAAGGCATACTAAATATTTCGTAAACACCAGCAAAGGTTTCTAAATTAGCCGTTCCAGCAACCACAAAATCGATGGCTCCTGTCTGTGTTAATTCTATTGCCTTCTGAGCTGATCCAAGAATTTCATTGGGAAAAATCTGTACCTCGTATTTATCTCCCAGATTTTCCTCCACATACTGTTTAAATGCAAGTAAGCCCAAATGCTCTGGATGGGTCTCCGACTGTGCATGTGCAATGCGAATAATTCGTTTTCCAGATGTTACAGAACCACAACCAGCAAGACTGGCTACAAGAGCAGCTGTCAATATGCCTACTGCTAATTTTTTTAAGAATTTCTTCATACAATTCCTTTCCTTCCCACCTGTACCTGCCTAAAAAGCAAAAAAATAAGCCCCAGGTATACATAATCGATTCATTAAGGTTTGGCGATATCCTTAATACTTTCTCAATTATATAACTTGAAGCTTTCATTTGTACCGTAAATCTTTGTCCTCTAAGAAGAATATTTTAACATCCCAATGGTTGCTTTCGACAATTTGCATAAATTATATGTGCTATTTTTGTGCACTTTTACAGTCTCTGAATTCCGAGGGCAGCATACCCGTAATTCGCTTGAACACCTTGGCAAAGTAATTGGAATCAAAATATCCCACCTGGCTGCTGACGTCTTTTACACTTGCCTTTTTATTCATCAAAAGCTTTTTTGCCTCTCGAATCCGTACCTTTGTCAAGTAAGATGTGAAATTTTGATCAAAACACTGTTTAAACAATTTGCAAAAATACGCATCCGAGTAATGCAGCATCTGGGCTGCATCTTGCATCGAAATCTCTTCCATATAATGTTTCATAATATAATCTCGTATGGTTTCGGCCACTTCTTTTTTCGAATCCCCTCCAGAAAAATCATCTGGATCCATATCTAAGTTCCATTTGGAATCCGTTTGGAGATTTGCCGATCCCTTTCCAATGAACAAAATCCGGCTATCAACCAATCGCATGGCTTCTTCCATAACAGATAGCAGTTCTTCTTCATCACAGGGTTTTAGCAGATAATCCAAAGCCCGGACTACAATGGCTCTCTTGGCATAAGAGAATTCATCATATGCCGTTAAAAATATGATCACGCAGTCCGCACTCAACATGCGAATTTGCTCCGCTGCCTCTACTCCATTTAACTCTGGCATCGCAATATCTAATATAACAATTTGGTTTCTTTCCTCCTCAAATCGCGTAAATGCCTCCGCCCCATTGGCAGCTTCACTGATTGTAATGTTGTCACCAAAGTGTTTTTTTAGTTTTCTAGCCAAAGCCATTCGTTCAATTTGTTCATCATCTGCTAACAAAATGTGATACATCGTATTCTCCCTGTCATGTTCTATGGTTACTTGGGGTAAAAGCAAGTTGTACGGCTGTCCCTTTACCAGAACTGCTATAAAGAAAAACATCTCCATCCGAATACATCCCATGAACTCTCCGATAGATATTCCCGACTCCGATTCCTGTGTTTTTTTCATCCCTGTATTTTAATGATTCCAAGATTTTCTTTCGTTTCTCTTCTGGGATTCCTACTCCAGTATCTGCAACAGAAATCCATAGTCTTCCATCTCTTATCCAAGAACGGATCAGGATTATCCCCCCTTTGCAGGTAGACGACAACCCATGCATTACCGCATTCTCCACCAGCGGTTGCAGAGAAAATGATGGGATTAGAATGTCTAGTGTTTCTGGATCGCAATCCGTTTTATAACGGATCCTCTGGCCAAAACGCATCTGCTGTAAATACATATAGTCACGCACTACCTTTAATTCACGTTCCAGCGGCATAACGGAATCCGTTGATTTTAAATTATAGCGAAACAGGCTGCTAAGTGCGGATATCATCTTTTCCGTAGTTTCTGCATCTTCTATCTGCGCTGTACTGGAGATCATATTCAAAGTATTAAAGAGAAAATGAGGGTTGATCTGGTTTTTCAGCATTTGCAGACGCACCTGCTCTAACTGCTTTTCCATGGCATGTCTCTCTGTTAATGCATTGATATAACCTTTCGTTGATGACTTCATTCTAGCGAACGCAGTCACCAGTTTCGCGATCTCATCTTCTCCCTCTCCTTCTGTTATTATATCTTTCCCTGAAAAATCATTCTGTCCAATTTTAACGGAATCCTTGGCCAGTTCTATCACCGGTCTTATAATACTTTTATGAACCGATTGTTTTAGCAATCGAACAAAAAGTAAAGAAAGCGCGCCCAAAATCAAGCTTACCACAGGCAAGATTACCAATAGATATCTTTCTTTTTCATACCTTTCATTTCCACTTTTCACCGTCATCTGCTCTAGCTGACCTGCGTAAGTAGTAAGATAACCCTGAAGTCGGTATATGGTGTAAAGTTTTTTTGTATCGGATTGATCCTTCGTTGACACAAATAAATAATTATCCCGGTATTGCGAATAATTTTTATACAAATTGCGAATGGACCAAACCTTTGCATACCGGTATCTTCCAATTTTCTTGTAATCATAAGAGAGTTCCTCGATGGATTTTTTTGTATCTTTGCATGCAGCCTCATAAGAAATATAACTTTCTTTTGTCTGCTCTCTTATGTAGGATGCAAATGTATTTTTTTCATTCTCAATCGCCGACCACAAGGCCAAACTCTGGGAATTGCTTTTTAACACGGAACTGAATCCTCTCATTCCATATCCAGCGACAAGTAAACTAGCAGTGATCGATAATAGAATGACCGATGCTCCACTAACTGCAATATAGTTCATTTTTGTTTGCAGGGACAATTTTGACCAGAATGAAAACAGCTTTCTCTTTTTCTTTTCTTTCATTCCCTTCGCCTTTCAAAATACATGATATCAATGGACATTTTAAGACAGAGTATACCAGTTTATTTCAAACTTTTCAAGCCGTAGCTCCAACACATTGAAATACACCGCACCTTATATTGAATCGATGACAAAAAAAGCCCTGTCTGCGACGCCTTTGCCGCAAACAGGGCTTTTTAAAAGGGGAGGATAAGTATTCACTTATCTTTGGTATAATTCTATTATGGCCTATATCAGGCAAAGTATTCAAAGAAATAAAAATAAATTATTTTTTAATTAAATTCCAACATTTATATATTCGTAAGACGTTCAAATAGACGGTTAACTTCAATCTGTCCATATCCCCATATGTTATTTGGATAGGTATTGTTACTGCTTCGCTGCGCCCCACGAATAAGCAGACGATTGATATCATTCCCTGTAATATTGGTATAATTCCCTCTTGCAACGGACCATTCAAAGACCATTGCTATCACTCCTGCTGCCTGTGCTGCAGCGGCTCCGCAACCGGTTATGGTTCCATATTGGTTTCCTGGAAGTGCACAAGTGATCTGATACCCAGGTGCCGCAACATCCGGTTTCACATAACCAGTTCTTGTATAGCCTCTCCCTGATTCCGTAAGGATACTTCCACTAATCTGATTATATGCGGTAACCGTAAGTGGACTGGTCGCATTGCCTGGAGACGTAATGGTGGTATCTGGATTGGAATTTAAGAAAAAAGTATTCTCTGAAATAATATCTCCAGAAGGCAGCCACGTATGGAAGGAAAACGGTTCCTGATCCAGATTTTTTAATTGAATTGTCCAAATCCCAGGCAGCGGGTTCTGAAACCGCATTAAAATCATTGGGTCACCGGTCTCTTCTTCAAATATATAATTATTAATATATACAACGCCTTCATTAAATACAAAGAAAAATCGTCTACAGTCTCCAAAAGCTGGAAAAACTTCCCCTGTGGTCTCTTTGTTTGGAGTCGTAATTTCTATGGATAGTCTTGCCGGTGCAAAAGGCCAAAGTTCTATGGCAAAAAGTTTATCATTTTCTCCCACCCGTAATTCAAAACTGTTTGAATAAGGCCCCTCCGTTGTATTATTAAAGTAATGACGTCGTTTATTTGCCTCATTTCCAGCGGAGATTGAGACACCTATCATAGGTTGTTGGCTAAGAAAATTAGTAAAATAACTCGTTGCACCTCTTCCGTCATGGCTTGACTGATTTGTTCCCATTGCAATACAGATCGCAATGGGTCGGTTTAATTGCTGGGCAATGGTCGTTACGTAGCTCAAGCCAATAATTAAGTCCGATTCCTGGTAGCATAAAACGTTCTCAGGAACAAAGAATATTTTCTTTAAATTTTCTTTTGCAGGCTTTAATTTTACGATTAAAAGGTCTGCTTCGGGAACAACACCAGAAAATGCTTGACTTATGTTCGGCTTTCCAGCCATGACGCTTGCAATTGCAGTCCCATGCCCATTGGTATCAACTGACGGAACAACCGATAAGGGATCTTCGGATTTTAGTGCCATATTAATATATTCTCTTGTATATTCAGTTCCATATGTAAATCCTTCAGGCGGTTCCCCATCTTGGATTGTCTGATCCCATAGGGATAGGATTCTAGTGCTTCCATCGTTATATAAAAATGCCGGATGCTGGTAATCAATTCCGGTGTCAATTACTGCCACTAACACGCCTCTTCCAAACAATGCCAAAAAAGGATTGCTTTGCACCGTTATAATTCCAGATCTCTCTAAACTCAAAGTTGCACTCAAGGTCAACAATGATGGAAATGCATTATAAGAATAAGTACCTAAATCACATGGATTCACCGAAGAATTAGGAACCGGAATATGAGCCAGAGAATTTCTCAGATCCATAAAGGTTATGTTATCTCCTGTATTGTAAGCCGATTCCATAACGTTACTGATAATAATATCATAATAATTATCGTCTATAATTTTTTGCATGATCGGCCTCCCTAATTATAACAGATTACACATATGATATATAGTATGCAAAAACTTTTCATTATGAATCATAAAATTATACATTCCAAAGGAGTACTCATATAAATTGTTTACAAGAATACTATGTATCATAGAACTGTCGGAGTACCAAGAGGGGAATCTATTATGATGAAAATACTAAACAATGATTATTATGATCTCTTCATTCAGAATCTGTTAATTCCAACCAATCATGCTGGTGATGATATCACTCCGCTAACCGACCACCAGTCCTTACTTCACGTATCAAAAAAAAATATGGATCGCTGCGATCTTGGATTCAATCAATACCATCTATTTCCGACTTTGTATACATTAAATTCTGAGCTAGGCTATGAAATCGATTCCAAACCACAACCAATGAAATATGCACAAACTGATGATAACCAGACATTAAACTTATATGGACAGGGCGTGATCATCGGTATTGTTGATACGGGGATCGACTATCGGCATCCAGTTTTTCTAAACAATGATAAGACCACTAGAATTCTTTCCATTTGGGACCAAACCAATCAGGAAGGAACTCCTCCCAAAGGATTTACTTTTGGCAGTGAATACACAAAGGCTGCGATCAATCAATCTCTTGTATTTCATGACCCTCTATCCATGGTACCGGTCACTGACACAAATGGACATGGAACAGCGATTGCAAGTATTATTGCGGGAAGCCAACAAACGACACCCGTTTTTCGTGGTGTTGTTCCCAATGCAAATATTGCAGTTGTTAAATTAAAAGAGGCCAAGCAGAATCTCAAAGATGTGTTTTGCATTCCAGAAGATAAATTATGTTTTCAGGAAAGCGATATCATCCTTGGGGTCCGTTATTTAACCCAATTAGCAAAAAAACTAAAGCGCCCGATTGTATTATGTATCGCCTTAGGAAGCAGCCAGGGAGATCATGATGGCAGAGGCATTTTAAGTAATTACTTAAATGAGTTGGTACAGTTGCCAGATATCGGTATTTCTGTCTCTGCTGGAAATGAAGGCAACAATAACAGACATTATTACAATCAAACCCTATATCCTCCATTCATCCATGAGTTTCAACTAAGGGTAGGATTGGAGGAGACCATGTTTTCCATGGAGATCTGGCCCAATATACCAAGCAGACTCTCCATCCAAATCATTAATCCCAATCAAGAAATCATTTCCCGAATCGAACCATCGTTTGATGATTGCATAAAAAAACAATTTCAATTAAGCGAAGGGATTGTATGGATTAATAACATGGCATTTGAACGAGGAAGTGGGAATCAGTTAATCCTACTACGGTTTGTATCTCCCACTCCAGGCATCTGGCAATTTCGGTTAATAAGCTCAGATAATTCCTTTTTCTCCTTTAATGCATGGTTGCCTTCCCAGAATTTAATAACGGATGGTACTTACTTTTTACGCCCTGATCCAAATACAACCATTACCGCTCCTGGCAATACCAGACGCATTCTGACTGTATCCGCCTACAAGGAACAAACGGAACAGATTGTACTTGAATCCAGCCGCGGTTATACAAGAACCGATCTGGTTAAGCCAGATCTTGCCGCTCCTGGCTACCTCATCCCATGTGCAATTCCTGATAACAAATATGGTACATTGACCGGAACCGGAGCTGCAGCTGCTTATGCAGCTGGTGTCATTGCCATTGTTTTTGAATGGACTCAGGGGAAAGGAAATTTCACTTACATCACAGGAGAACAAATCAATCAAATGCTAGTTAGAACCGCCATGCGCAGTGTTGAATACCGTTATCCCAATAACATATGGGGATACGGCATTATCAACTACCATTTTCTACTTAGACGCCTATCTGAATTATTGTAGTTTATAACCTTTATCCGGATGTCTGATTGTTAGAATCTAACTGGCTTGTGCAATAGGGACAGCGTTTTGCATTGGTGCTGATCTTTTTATAGCAGTAGGGACAACTTTTTTCTGAGGGGACAGTTAATTGTCCCGTTTTCGTCCCATTTAGTACGTTAATCGCTTTGATCATGAAAAATATTACAATCGCCATAATTAAAAAATTAATCACAGACGTAAGAAACAAGCCATAAGCAAATACCGGTCCAAATGCTTGTGCTTCTGCCAAAGAACGAACCGACTCTCCTTCCTGCGGATGATAAAGAAGAATAAAGTGATTTGTAAAATCAACTCCTCCAGTGAAAACGCCTAGCAATGGAGCTATCACATCCTGTACCAATGATTTTATAATGGTTTGAAATGCAGAACCAATAATTACACCAACTGCCAAGTCAACTACATTTCCACGAAGTACAAACTCTTTAAATTCTTTCAATATTCCCTTCTTTTTTCTTTTCCCCATACGAATTCCTCTCTTTGTGTTTCTTTTAAATCCTGTTTTCATTAAGATGAGTCATTCTCCGTTAAATTATACCAGCTACTCCTGATCAATCCACTGTTTCATCTGGTTTTACTTTTCCTTCTTTATAGTGTTTCCTGCACAGAGACACATAATTATCATTGGCTCCTAAAAAAATCTGTTCCCCATCCCTCAAAATTTGTCCTTTTTCATCGATTCGTGCATTCATGTTTGCCTTTTTTCCACACCAGCATACAGTTTTTAACTCTGTAATATCATCTGCCAGCTCCATCAATCGTCTGGATCCAGGGAATAGATGAGAAGCAAAATCGGTACGAAGTCCATAACACAAAACCGGGATTTTATAATCATCAACAATAGATGCCAACAGATCAATATCTGATTCTTGTAGAAATTGAACCTCATCTACAATAATAGCATCGTACCCTCTTACCGTTCTCTCATCGTAATTTTGTAATTCCGACCACAAAATACACTCGGCTTGAATTCCCAATCTGGATTTGACCATATTTTGACCATCTCTGGTTTCTATATCAGGTTTTACAAGTAATACACGTTTTCCCTTCTCTAAAAAGTTGTATCTCGTCATAAGCGCATTTGCTGTTTTAGAACTTCCCATGGCTCCGAATCTAAAATATAACTTAGCCATATTTTCCTCCTTTTTTCTTCCCTATTTATTTCAAAGATTAAACTCCTCTACTATACTATAAAAACCAACACTTTTCTATATCTCACATAAAATAATGAATCGGTAAATTCACAAAGTTTTCACAAGCCGTACAAAAAAAGTTTACATCCTCTCCAAAGTTTTTTCACATCTTATTACTATACTTAAATTATAAGCAAGAACAACTCCAAACTTGTTTAGTAAAACTTTTTTTCATAACTTGCCGGTGAAACCCACATTTCACCGGCTCCTCCCTTTTCTGGCCCTTTTTTCCTTATATTACCATGCCTATCTTCTCACCTATTTTCCTGATGTTTTTTGATTTGTATGTCGTTTTTTGTCGTTTTTGTGCCCTTTTCCATTGCAAAGATGATCGTTCTATTATAGAATAGGGAAAGTGCTTCTGGCACATGTAAATTTGGAGGAAACGATACATGAAGAAAAATGCAATCGTAGGGCAGTCAGGTGGTCCTACTGCAGTAATCAATGCAAGCCTTTACGGCATTATAAAAGAAGGAATGGCTCACGAAGAGATCGACCAGGTTTATGGTATGATCAACGGCATCGAAGGCTTCATGTCTGGTCATTATATTAATTTAACCAAAGAATTAACATTAGAAGAACTTGAAATTCTAAAATTAACGCCTTCTGCCTATCTTGGTTCATGCCGATATAAACTTCCCGATGATTTAACATCACCTTTTTATTCGGCACTTTTTGAGAAATTCAGAGAAAGTAACATTGGATATTTTTTCTATATTGGTGGAAATGATTCTATGGATACAGTGAGCAAGTTGTCCCGTTATGCCGCTAGTAATGGTTCGGACATCCGCTTTATCGGAATTCCAAAAACCATTGATAACGACTTAGTACTTACCGATCACACCCCTGGATTTGGCAGTGCTGCAAAATACGTTGCCAATACAGTTCGTGAAATCGTTTTAGATTCTTCTGTCTATCAGCAAAAATCAGTTACTATAGTCGAATTGATGGGACGTCATGCCGGTTGGTTAACTGCTTCTAGCTCCCTTGCCCGAAAATATGAAGGGGACAATCCCCTACTTATTTACTTACCAGAGACAAGCTTTGATTTTGAACAGTTTACCTCCGATGTGGAAACTGCTCTCTCAAAAACAAATTCTGTCATTATCTGTATATCAGAAGGACTTTCTGACGCACGTGGTAAATTTATCTGCGAGTATGCAGATGAAGCCCAGTTGGATACTTTTGGGCACAAGATGCTGACAGGAAGCGGTAAAATCCTGGAAAACTTTGTGCGAAATCATTTCGGTGTCAAGGCTCGTTCCATTGAACTGAATGTGAATCAGCGTTGCAGTGGTATGATGACTTCTGCCACTGATATTACCGAATCCATAGAGGCTGGTAAAGAAGGTATAAAAGCTGCTTTGAACGGAATAACAGGTATGATGATCGCTTTTAAGCGCATCTGCAATTCCCCTTATCAAATGGAATGTATCTGTGTGGATGTCAATCAAGTCTGTAATCAAGAGAAACTATTTCCTTCTGAGTGGATCAGCAAGCACGGTACTGATGTTACTTTAGAATTCGAAACCTATGCACTGCCCCTCATTCAGGGAGAATTGGAACGCAAGATGGATAAGGGAAGACCCGTCTATCTCTATCGGGACAGGTTTTAATCTCTCAAAACCCCAAAAAGTTCTTACTTCCATTCACGGTCTCGTGATTGGAAGTAAGACTTTTTTTTTCCTATATCTCACAGGAGGTAATTATAGTCATACTTTCGACTCCCATTTCATATAATCTAATTAGAGTCTATTTTTTCGAAAGCACTTATGGGAGAAAATAACAATGAACGGAGAATATTTTTTAGATCGCATTCCATGCGGCATATTAAAGATCAAGGACGATGAAGCTTTTACCATTTTAACTTTCAACCAAATGGTGGAAACATGGTTTCAGTCGCCGTTTTCCATGTCGGATCTGGTCTACGAGGAGGATTATCCCTCGTTTCGAGATGAATTGCGCCAACAACTTACAACCTTTGAATCCCCCTTTCAATTGGGATTCAAAACAACAAACGCTGAAAATCCCATGTTTATCTCCATGGAAATAAACTATGCACCAGAAGAGGGAATTCTGTACTGTTCCATGACAGATGTTACTTCTTATAAGAAATACCAGCAGGAATTAAGAGTCCGTGAGGAACAATACCGCTTGGCAAGCCAGCATTCCGGATGTCTTATCAGCATCTATGACATTTCATCAAGAACTATATCTTCTTCACCAGAATTCACCCGGATTTTCCCTTCCTCGTATACGCTCCCCATTTCACCTGAATTTCTAATTGAACATGATATTGTACATAAAGAGAGTATTGTTGACTTTTTAGATTTTTATCAGAACATGGAGCAGGGAATTCCAGAAGGCGAATGCATTGTAAGATTGAAAACGGGGTCAGGAAATTATCATTGGTTTTCAAAGCATTACACTCTCTTATGTAGGGAAGATCAAAAGCCCTTACGGAGCATTATTTCTTATCAGGATATTACAGATCAGTATGAGAAAGAACTTGCTTACCAGAGATGGATGGAATACATGCGGGAACAGAAAAAAAATTGTATCGGCTATTATGAATACAATCTAAAGTTTGACCTTTTTGAAGAAATCATTGGCGAGTTAAAGCAGGAAATACCTGACTATGCTGTCCGTTCTTTTTCTGACATTATGGCTTACATTGCTAAGAAAGAGATCTATGAAGAAGACCGGGAACGATTTCTTAAATTTTTCCATAAAAATCAGATGCTTTATCATTATTACAGGGGCGACCGATCTCTTAAATTGGAACACCGTCGTTTAAAAAAAGATGGAAGCATTTATTGGGTTCAGAGTATGGTTCAAATCGTCTGTGATCCATACACGGATGCCATCAAGGCCTTTATACTGATTAAAGATATTGATGCATCAAAACGGGAGGCACTTACTTTACGGGAACTTTCGGAACAGGATTCTTTAACTGGACTGCTGAACCGGGCCGCTGCTATCCGTACCATTCGTCACGCTTTCCATGAAAGCAATGGGCATCACATTCTTATTATGTTGGATATTGATCGTTTCAAACAACTAAACGATAACTACGGGCACCAATTTGGTGACAAAGCACTTCACTGTGCAGCATCAAGACTAAAATCTGCTCTAAGAAGAGAGGATATCTTTGGACGTCTCGGAGGGGATGAATTTATAATTTTACTAAAAGATGTCTCTTATAGCATGGATCTGTATGCCCGTTTGGAAAATTTATGTAGTTTAATTGGAAGCGCCTTAGAACCGGAAGCCCATATTTCAGGAAGTCTTGGAACGGCTGTTTACCCGGAAGACGGAAAGACATTTGAAGAACTTTATGAAAAGGCAGATATTGCACTATATCATGCAAAGAAACACGGACGTAACCAATATGTCGTTTATGAGTCCGGCATGAGTATGGCAAAGAGCGAAAAAGATTTTTCTAAATAAAACAAGGTTTTCACAATCATACAACTGTGAAAACCTTGTTTTCCAATAATGCGGGAGATGGGACTTGAACCCACACGATCATACAACCACAAGATCCTTAGTCTTGCCTGTCTGCCAATTCCAGCACTCCCGCATTCGCTAAATAGGAAACCTATACAAATATAAATATGTAAGGTTACGTGCAGAAGAAGGGACTTGAACCCTCAAGGTATTGCTACCACACGGACCTGAACCGTGCGCGTCTGCCAATTCCGCCACTTCTGCAATTCGTCATCTTCTTTCGCGACAACAATAGCTATTATAGTATACAAGCACATATATGTCAATAAAAATTTACGATAAAATGGAAAAAGTTTTTTTGTGTATACTTTTCAAAAAACATTGACAATTATTATTAAAAATGGTAAGATAAACGTCGTTGTGCGGGAGTGCTGGAATTGGCAGACAGGCAAGACTAAGGATCTTGTGAGTGTATGCTCGTGTGGGTTCAAGTCCCATCTCCCGCATTTATTTCTATCTTTTTCCTATTGACATATCTTTATTTATGAGTATAATAGATTTTATATTCCTTGATAGCTCAGTTGGTAGAGCAAACGGCTGTTAACCGTTGGGTCGTAGGTTCGAGTCCTACTCGGGGAGTTTTCGTATAAGCACATAGAGCGTGTGCTTTTTTTGTGGATATTCAATCCACACATGAAACAGATGTGTTCTCCCATGAGTAAGAAGAACACATCTGTTTTTCTATTTTAAGCATAATTTTCTGGATACATACATAATATGAAATGTACATACCTGTCAGGGTGGTACAGAGGTGCCAATGCACCAGAATAATTAGAGTGGAAGCCTCAATCTCCTGTAGGCTTCCACTCCACTTTCTTTAGCGGCAGCCACAGTCATCATTATTGTAGTAATCATCACATACCTCGTTGTCATTATAACCATACCATCTGCACGAATTATACCCATCACGATATCCTTCCCAGTAAGCTCTGCGTCTCTCTTCTTCGCAATGGTCGTATCCATTGCCACAGCTATTATTACATGTTCCCCAAAAACAACACATATCTAACACCCCTTCTATTTAATTATATAGTATTATATGGGACAAAATAGCAAGTTGTGATTTCTATCTCTTTTCCATTAACTGCTCAAAAAAAACATCATATACTGGTAGTAACTTACTAGGAAAGGAAATAAACCTATGCCCCCATTTATACCAAATAATCCACCACCACAAAGGTCTGGAGCCCAAACTAATTCTATGCCTACCACCGCTCCTCCCCTCACAACGCCTCAAAAGCCATCCCAGGCTCGTGCAGGTACAAGGTCCGTCAATCCAAATTCTATTCGCAACTGCATGGGACGATTCACTTACATCTGGATGCGTAATGGTCAGGAATTCTGGTTTTTCCCAATACAAATATGGCGTGACAGCGTAGCCGGCTTTCGATGGGACCGAAGATTTGGCTGGACTTATACAGGAATATCATTAAATCAGATTGATATGTTTACTTGTTCCTGATAACATTGGTTCTTCGTATAAAAGTTAAACAACATACAAATTATTTATTTTAATGGCTTTCCAAATTTCTTTTTATATTGTATAATGTTATTTATATAACTCAATTGTTAACTTTAGGTAAGATTGTGAGGGATTGTGATGAAGTCGCATACAAAAAAGTTAATTGCACCTATTATAATCACCTTTATTATGGTTCTGTTATTCATAAGTTCGGCATTTGAGTTTATCTTTACAAGGGGCCTACCGATATGGGCAACCATCATCGGCTGTCTGATCCAATTGTTCTTAGCAATCATCAGCATATACACGCTGATAGAACGAATGAAAGAAATAAGGAGTGGAGAAGAAGATGATCTTAGTAAATACTGATTACATTACAGGCAAAGAATTGGAAATGCTAGATTTAGTAAAGGGAAGTACCATTCAGTCAAAAAATATTGGACGTGATATTACACAGAGTTTTAAAACAATTGTTGGCGGAGAACTAAAATCATACACATTAATGATGAACGAAGCTAGAGCTCTTGCTACAAAACGTATGGTTGCAGAAGCAGAATCTCTAAACGCAGATGCAGTGGTTAATATCCGATACGCCTCCTCTGCTGTTATGCAAGGAGCGGCGGAAGTTATTGCATATGGTACGGCAGTAAAATTCAAATAAACACAAAACCCTGTTGGCGATCCAAAGAAGCCAACAGGGTTTTTCTTGAGGGTACCAAAAAACCCCGCAAACACATAGGTTTCGGGGTTTCACGATATAATTAAGCCACTTTAGATTTTATGAGATCAGCTAACTTTGCAAATCCTTCTGCATCATTAACTGCCATATCTGCAAGGACTTTTCTATTTAAATCAATTCCAGCCAATTTCATACCATGCATAAACACACTGTAAGATACACCATTAATACGTGCAGCTGCATTAATACGTGCAATCCATAACTGTCTGAACTGTCTTTTTCTTTCTTTTCTACCTGCATATGAGCTAGTTAACGCTCTCATAACGGACTGTTTTGCAACTCTATACTGTTTGGAACGAGCGCCTCTATAGCCCTTAGCCATCTTTAATACTCTATTGTGTCTCTTCTTAGCGTTCATACCGCCTTTTATTCTTGCCATCGGTTTTTCCTCCTTCTTAACTTAAAATCTTATAAATATGGTAGAATTTTTTTCATTACTTTTGCATTGGTTGCGTCAGTAACAATATCTTTTCTAAGGTTTCTTTTTCTCTTAGCAGATTTCTTAGTTAAGATGTGAGATTTGTAAGCTTTATTTCTTACAAGCTTTCCTGTTCCTGTAACTTTGAAACGTTTTGCTGCTGATCTGCTTGTTTTTAATTTAGGCATTGTATTTTCCTCCTTGATAATGTTCTATTAGCGTTTTGCGGTTAAAAACATAACCATGCTTCTTCCTTCCACTTTGGATGGCTTGTCAATGGTTGCGATATCGGCTAAATCCTTTGCGAAATTATCCAGAATATATCTTGACTTTGACATATGCGCCATCTCACGACCTCTAAAACGTAAGGTAACCTTAACTTTATCTCCCTTTTCGAGGAACTTCCTTGCGGCGCCCATCTTTGTGTTCAAATCATTTGTATCAATATTAGGAGATAAACGAACTTCTTTCAATTCGATTACCTTCTGTTTCTTTTTAGCTTCTTTTTCTTTTCTTGCCAGTTCATATCGATATTTTCCATAATCAATGATCTTACAAACAGGTGGCTTTGCTGTTGGAGCAATCTTCACCAAGTCAAGCTCCGCTTCTTTTGCCATCTGCAATGCATCTTTTGAAGATATAATCCCCAATTTCTCACCATTTTCGCCGATTAACAGAATCTCTTTATCTCTGATCTGTTCATTAATCATTAAATCGCTAATTGTCGTGCACCTCCATAAAATTGTGTGTGTTGGCCGGAATCACATTACTGCCCTAAGGCACAAAAAAAGTAGATAGACAAACGCTATCCACCACCAAAGTCTCTACACAGTACACCTACGCATAAAAGGCTATGAACCAGGGTCACTTGCTCGTGCCATGGTGAGGCGGATACCTACTTTCCTGTCTGTTGCTTCCACAACACTAATTATAATACTATATATTCCCCTAATTGTCAATTATTTTTTTACTTTTTAGATCAATAGTAAGGGAGCAAAGATACACCAACAATCACCGGCATATCTTTGCTCGCTTTTCCGTTATCTGGTTTTAAATGAGGTACACTCGGTATGTCCTGCTTCATTGGCACCATCGCCTGCAATGCCGATGTGCTCTGCAGAACAATGACGCCCCTCATTGTAAACGCAGTTAACTGCCTCACAATCAACTTCCAACCTGCTTTCTGGAGTTTTGAATAAGTTATGAAAAGAACCATCCTTATTTTCATCAAAACTGCCACAACAGGTTTCATACGTGTCTTTTGCTTGGGACCCTTCTACAATAATCGCAGCTTTACAACAATAATTGTCTGAATTATGCAGACAGTTCGTTACATTACAGTCTAATTTTGTCATGACCCATTGCCTCCTGAAGTTCTTATTGAGTTTACGTTTTTCGAAAATAGTATGTGCAACGGGTCATAATAATATTCTTTTTAAGTTCAAACAAAGTTGATCTCAAACTATTTTTTTGTTTCTTCTACTTCAATTTCTTTAATTTCTTTTGTACGAATTTCGGAACAGATGTCTTCAATAAATGTCTCTAAAGGACGTTGCCCCTCATCTCCATGAAAACGGCTGCGAACGGAAATAACTCCTTCTTCCTCTTCTTTTTGGCCAACCACCAGCATATAAGGAAGTTTCGACAAACGCGCTTCTCTGATTTTATAACCGATTTTCTCTGCACGTTCATCCACCGTTGCAAGGATACCATTCTGTTTTAATTTTCCAACTACTTTTCCAGCATACTCATGGTATTTTTCGGAAATCGGCAATACACGAACCTGTTCCGGACATAACCAAGTAGGGAAGGCTCCTTCATATTTCTCGATCAACCAGGCCAGCGTTCTCTCATAGCATCCCAAAGAAGTTCTATGGATAATATAAGGACGTTTTTTGGAACCATCTTTATCAACAAAGTTCATATCAAATCGCTCTGCCAAGAACATATCCAACTGTATGGTGATCATAGTATCTTCTTTTCCATATACATTCTTCGCCTGTATGTCAAGCTTTGGTCCATAGAATGCTGCCTCACCGGCTACTTCAGTATATTCAATCCCGATATGATCAAGTATCTTTCGCATCATACCTTCTACTTCGTCCCACATCTGAGGATTTCCCATATATTTTTCAGAGTGCTGCGGATCCCATTTTGACATCTGATAAGTTACATCTCCATCTAGCCCCAATGTTGTCAAACAGTATTTAGCAAGATCCACACAGCCTTTAAATTCTTCTTCAATCTGATCTGGGCGGACGATTAAGTGACCTTCTGAAATGGTAAACTGGCGGACGCGGGTTAATCCATGCATCTCTCCAGAGTCCTCATTCCGAAACAAAGTGGAGGTCTCTCCATATCGACAAGGCAAATCACGATAAGACTTTTGGCTCTGCTTATATACATAATACTGGAATGGGCAGGTCATCGGTCGAAGTGCAAACACTTCCTCGTCGCTTTCTTCGTCACCTAGTACAAACATTCCTTCTTTATAATGATCCCAGTGATCGGAAATAACATAGAGGTCTTTTTTCGCCATTAAAGGAGTTTTCGTCCTCATATACCCCCGTCTTTCTTCCTCATCTTCTATCCAGCGTTGTAATGTCTGAACAATCTTTGCCCCCTTAGGCATCAGTAAAGGAAGTCCCTGGCCAATGACATCAACCGTTGAAAAAATTTCAAGTTCACGCCCTAGCTTATTGTGGTCACGGTTTTTAATATTTGCCAGGTATTCCAGATATTCGTTTAATTCATCTTTCTTTGCAAATGCAGTTCCATATACTCGAGTCAGCATTGCGTTCTTCTCACTGCCTCTCCAATAAGCACCAGAAGATGAAGTAAGTTTAAATGCCTTAATTGGTTTTGTACTCATAAGATGAGGACCAGCGCAAAGATCTGTAAAGTCTCCTTGACGATAGAAAGAAATCTCCGCATCCACAGGTAGATCCTGAATCAGCTCTACCTTATAAGGTTCTCCTTTTTCCTCCATAAACTTAATTGCTTCTTCTCTTGGAAGGGAGAAACGTTCGATTTTTATACCTTCTTTTATAATCTTTTTCATCTCAGCTTCAATTTTGTCCAGATCTTCTCTTGAAAAAGAAGGAATGTCAAAATCATAATAATATCCATTTTCAATGGAAGGACCAATGGCCAGTTTTGCCTCTGGATATAGCCTCTTAACTGCCTGTGCCAAAATATGGCTGGCGGTATGACGGTAAGCGGAAAGCCCCGCTGGGTCATTCACCGTTAAAATGTTTAATTCACAGTCGTTGCTTACTTCGGTTCTTAAATCTACTACGGTTCCATCTATCTCTCCTGCGCAGGCATTTCTTGCCAGACCTTCGCTGATATCTGCAGCAATATCTATTACTGCCATTGCCTGTTCATATTCTTTAACTGATCCATCTTTTAATGTAACTTTCATCTTTCTATCTCCTTTACAACATGAAATTTCAGAATAAAAAAAGCCCCTTTCCATACGTTTCCATATAGAAAGGGACGATTCAACCAAGATCGCGGTTCCACCCTTATTGAGTGAACGTCACAGACGTTCAGACCACTTATTTTGATGATAACGGAATCACCGTTCCCGATTAAGGACGCTCCAAGCTGGTCTTCTCATAACATTCCGGTAAAGCACTTCCACCCTATGTGCTTCTCTCTATACCTTCCTGAAATAATACTGGTCTTGTCATTGCTTTTTCAATATTCCTTCTGTCCTTAAATTATAGCACGGATCATACGTTTGTCAAGTATCCGATTTCTATAATAATATAATAAGTGCTGCGGTAATTGCTATAATACTAATGATTATGGATAGTGAATTCACCGCACTCGCTAATTCTACATCTCCATTTAAAGCTCCAGTAAAAGCCGGTGCTACCGACGCAATAGGTCCTAACGATACAATGGCAAGTGTCTGCCTGACTTCCACACCAAAGGGTGTCAGAAAATAAAACCCTACTGCCATCAGACCTGCAATTAGATATCTTACACCAAGTATTTTTAAGATTTTATCAAGTTTTTCTTTCTCCATTCGTATCTCAAAACCGATACCGAGCATCAAAAGAGCAAGAAATGCATTGGCACCTCCAGCCGTATCCGCGAAGCTGATTATGACCATAGGAAGCTTAAAATCAAATATGGTAAGAAGTGTCATAATAACATACGTATCAAAGGGAACCGAAGAAAACAACTTTCTCATCATTTTTAAAATAGAAGGCTTATCCTCACCTATCACCATGCCAGCAAGAGAATAAGTCAATCCGGTACACATCACTGAATTACCAGCATCAAATAGACTGGTTGCAGCAAAGCCTATGGGACTTAAAAAACTCTGCACAAACGGCATCGTAAAATTACCTATGTTATAACCAGACATATTTAGCATGGCAAACGCTTTCGATTCCTTGCTACCGGAACCATTCATGAAATAACCGACAACAATTGTAACTAAATTGCAAGCAATCCCTATCACGCACATCGTTAACAGAGAATAATCCATCGTTATCCTGCTGAAATTGGATATAATCGCAGCCGGAAGAGTTATCCTGATTACGATACGTGAAATCAGATAAAAATCCTTTGCATGAAAAAAACCTGTCCGCTTGAACAGGTACCCCATGATAATAATTGCAACGAATGCAACCGCTTTCGTCAGTACTTCCGCCATATACAGCTCCTTTATCCATCCAGCACCGAACAATAGAATCCGGCGGATAAACCGCCAGATCTATATGATGTACTTAATTAACGGTCATACTCCAACCTCGGGGACCAGCCACTTTGCCAAGTTGAATACCGGTGATGGTGTCATATAATTTTTGTGTAAGATCTCCGATCTTTCCGTTGCCAATGGACATACGATCCTCTTCGTAACGGAGTTCACCTACGGGTGATATAACCGCTGCCGTACCAGTTCCAAAGCACTCTTCTAAGGCACCAGTGCGAGCCGCCTCTACCACCTCATCGACGGATATAATCCGTTCTTCAACTGGAACATTCCACTCTTTGCAAAGTGCAATAACAGAATCTCTGGTAACGCCTGGGAGTATGCTCCCATTCAATTGCGGTGTTATAACGGTACCATTGATTTGAAAAAATATATTCATGGCCCCAACTTCTTCAATGTATTTACGGAAAACTCCATCTAGCCACAACACCTGAGAATACCCTTCCTCATGAGCCTTCACCTGAGATGCCAAAGATGCTACATAATTTCCACCTGTCTTTGCTTCCCCAATTCCACCTTTTACAGCCCTTACAAATTCATCTTCAATCCAGATTTTAACCGGATTCAAACCACTTGCATAGTAAGCACCTACTGGAGACAGAATTATCATGAATTTATACGTATGGGAGGGTCTTACCCCCAAAAATGGATCCGTTGCGATTACAAAAGGTCTGATATAAAGAGAAGTTCCCGGTTTCATGGGAATCCAGTCTTGATCAACTAAAACCAACTGTTTTAATGCTTCTAAAAATAAATCCTCGGGTATATCAGGAATGCAAAGTCTACGGTTGCTTCGATTGGCACGTTCTATGTTCTTATCCGGACGGAATAATAAAATTCTTCCATCCTCCGTTTTATAAGCTTTTAAGCCCTCAAACATCTCCTGTCCATAATGAAACACCATCGCTGAGGGTTCCAGATCCAGCTTATGATATGGCACAATTCGGGGATCATACCAGCCTTTCCCTTTTTCATAATCCACCTCAAACATATGGTCAGTAAATATCGTACCAAATGTCAATGGATTTTCTTTGCCTGGTTTTTCGTTCGGGCTAGTCGTTTTCTCGATTCTAATTGTCTGCATTCTATCCTCTTCCTTTCCCATACCGCCATAACTGTCAGTTTTTTAATTTGTTTATCATTATCTTCCAAAATACACCAACTGTCAAGAATTTTTCATCCAATTCACCTACCTATTCGAAATCCGAACCATAACCTCTGGTTATTTCTCTTTCCTCTTTTCACTCAGTTCAGGCCATACCGTGACCAACATGGTTATAAAGCAGGCACTTCCGCCAACTAGATTAGAGACTGGTTCAGCCATCAATACCCCAGCCGTACCATTGCCCAATATTTGCGGAATAAAGAGAATCAAGGGAATTACAATAACAACTTTACGGAATATCGAAAAGAACACAGCCCTTTTGGCTTTTCCAAGTCCTACAAATATAGACTGTCCGGCAAACTGAAGAGACATAAAAAAGAATCCGAAGTAGTAAATCCGAAGGGATGGAACGCCTGCCCGGATTAGTTCTGGTTCTTTATTGAAGATTCTGATAAAAAATTCCGGAAATCCGTGTACCAATCCCCACATCGCCGTGGTGTATAAGATTGCTACGATTGAAACAAACTTAATCGCTTTTTTTACACGTTTATATTCACCTGCTCCATAATTAAAGCCAATAACCGGCTGGCAACTGTTGGTAATTCCACTTACCGGCATAGAAATCACTTCCCTGACCGAATTAATCACAGTCATAATTCCAACATACAAATCTCCTCCGTAATGCTGCAAGGATGAATTATACATAATCTGAACCAAACTATTTGTGATTGCCATAGTAAACCCAGACATTCCAAGTGCCACAATGCGTTTCACCCGCTCTGTCTGCAACCGAAAGCAGGAAATTTTCAACCTCAGTATGGCTTTTTTACCGGTTAAAAACCGAACAATCCAGAGTGCTGAAAAAAACTGTGAGAGGATCGTGGCAAGCGCTGCCCCCTGTACCCCCATACCCAACATAAAAATAAATACAGGATCTAAAATAATATTAAAAATTGCACCCAGCAAAACAGTCATCATTCCTATGGTACCAAACCCCTGAGAATTGATAAAGCTGTTCATACCAAGACCAATCATAACAAAAACACTACCCAATAAATAGATACTGATATACTGGTTTGCATATGGATACGTCATATCACTGGCACCAAATAAATAGAGCATGGGCCTTTTAAATATTAGTCCAAGCGCAGTAAGTAAAAGACCGAAAAGCAACAAAAGAACAAAAGAATTCCCCATGATTTTTTCTGCTTCCCCGTCATTGCCCCGTCCTCTTTCAATCGAACATAAAGGTGCGCCTCCCATTCCAAATAAATTAGCAAATGCAATTACCATAGATATGATCGGCAAACATAAACCAATACCAGTAAGTGCCAATGTAGCGTGTTCTGGTATTCTCCCTATGTAAATTCGGTCAATAATGTTGTAAAGCACATTGATGAGCTGAGCCAATGTCATGGGAAGTGCGAGTTTTAATATATTTCCAATTACACTGCCCTTGGAAAAATCGTTTTTAGTTTCTGCCATTTTCTTACTACCTTTCCAACTGTTTTCCAAGCTGGTCATCGTTGTTCCATTTGAAACCAATGAGTCGTGCTGCTATCATTGCTCATCAAATTGGAATAAATTCAAACCTATGGTCTTATCTTCTCTTCGTTTTACCTTCCCCTGGATCTCTGTTACAATCAGTTCTCCAGTGGCGCTAATTACAGCTTGTCCCAAATGTCCACCGTAGCACTCACCCGTGCGGGGATTCCCAATCACCATATGCAGATGAAGGTAAGGAGCTTCGTCTTTTCTCGTAATGCTGCCCGTCAGGGAAGCAATCTCATAAAGTCCTTCGTATTCCCTACTGTAGTATTGTTTGTTTTCAGTATCAAACACCCCCAACTGCGCTGTGCCAACCGCTCCAAGACCCGTTATGGAAGCCAATGTGATTGCTTCATCCTTACAAAGTTTGTTTAAACATGTAAGAATCTCCTCCCCCGGATCAAGACGTACCACAAAAGTATGATCAAATTTTCTATATTCCATTTCAATCCTCCTGTTTTAACTTTATCTTATCGTTACAGTTTCCATCATTTTTGATCCTCACACACTTTTTCCTCACATGCCTGAATAAACATAATGCAAAAAACGACCATCAAAAGTGTACAAGAAACCCATATGGTTTTTTCTTTTAGATAAGGAGTCAAAAAACTTCCTACCGCTGCTCCCATAGCGAATATAGTAATGACACCATAATAACGCATGCTTTTTTCTAGAAATGATACATCCTTTGTATGGAAAAAACGGTAGAGCATTTCTGTCGCACTCCTTAAATTACCTATGCACATCGTACTGGCAAAGGCACTTCCCTTCACTTTCCGGAATGCTTCTACCTGCATAGCACAAACAAATGATACCAATGAATTGGCCTCGATTTGAAAAGAAACCGGCATAAATCCTACCAGAAACAACAAAATGATTTCAATCATCACCACAATCTGCCGCCAGTGAATCCATTGATGTTCCTTATAAATCTCCCTAATCTTTTCCGAAATAAAAATACCAGCACCAAACGCAAGTACCGGCAGGAAATAGCGTAAGGCATTCCGCCAGTTTTGGTTCATTAGATTATGAGTCAACATAATGATATTACCTGTCTGAGCATTGGCATATACTCCTCCTCGATAATAATAGGTATATGCATCTTGAAGTCCCCCCGATAGTGTCAGAAAGAACACAGTAACCATTGCTTCAGACATCTGCCCTTGAGTATTCTTTGGTATAATTAAAATCACCGCCTTTCAGAGAAATAATATAACATAAATCAAGCCGATTGAAAAGGATACCAGAGAGATAAATCACAAATAATCTGTAGTATTTCCAAAATCAATCATATTATTGGTAGATTTTCATCCTTATTTGCTTTATGCTTATTCATACATTAGAATTTATATTTAATAAAGGAGATATACGATGTCAACCAAAGCTAATTTATCCGGTCAGGATAAAGCATTCCGAGATTTTGCTTTAAATGGTGCAATATGGAAAGTCGTTTTGTATGTAGGAACGCCTCTGGCCCTGTACCAAAGTTTAAACCAGCTTTTCAAAATATTTGATGCCATAATGGCTGCTTATATAAGTGCAAATTCCGTTTCCGCTGTTGCCTATTTGTCCCAAATAAGTCTTATGCTATCTGCTCTAGGGGGAGGCCTTGCAATCGGGTCCAGCCTAAAGATCAGTGAGGCTTATGGAGCTGGAGATTTTGAGCTGGTAAAAAAACGAGTGAGCACTTTATTCGCTATGTGTGCGATATTAGGCGCATTTATCCTGCTAATTCTCATACCTGAGGCACCACAATTTCTTCGTCTGGCAAAAACTCCTGAAAAATTCATTGCAGAAGGAACCCAGTTTTTCCGACTGGAGCTTGTAGGTATGGTCATCAGTTTTTTTAACAACGTATACATAGCCATCGAACGAGCAAGAGGAAATTCAAAAAGAATTCTTTATTTAAATTTTTTTGTAATTTCCCTTAAGCTGTCCTTGACTGCATTGTTTGTTTACGGGCTGAAATCTGGAATTAACATGATTTCAATTGCAACCATTCTGTCACAATCCATGATTCTTATCGCTGCAATTATTAATCTAAACCAAAAAGATAATGCATTTGGATTTTCCCTCAAAAGCATTCAATTGACCCCATCTGTAACAAGACCCATGCTCCTTCTTTCGATACCTGTCATGATAGAAAAAGCTGCTTTTTCTTTTGGAAAAGTCATTATTAATTCCATGAGTACCATCTATGGTGCACTTACTGTAGGAGCCTTAGGGATTTCCAACAACATCGGTGGAATTACAACGATGCCACAGAATGGTTTTCAAGAAGGGGGCTCTGCAGTCATCAGCCAAAACATGGGAGCCGGCAAACCAAAACGAGCCTTACAAGCTTTTTACTGCATCCTCTTGATCAATATAATCATAGGTGCAGCCCTTATGTCCTTTTCTCTTATTTTTTTAAAGCAAATTACAAATCTTTATGCTGGAAACGATCCCCAGTTTGGGAACATGATCGCAACCATTTATCACTATGAAGCTTATGGTGCCATTCCACTTGGAATTAATGCTTCGGTTATGGCACTGCTTTATGGATTTGGCAAAACAAAACTTACATTAACCATTAATTTTTTCCGAGTTTTTGTATTTCGAATCCCTGTCCTATGGGCACTGCAAAATTATACCAGTTGCGGTTTCATTAGTATGGGAATCGTTATGGCTGTAAGCAACATCGCTACTGGCCTCTTTTCCCTTACCATCGGTTTGATTGAAATAAAAAATGCTAGTCTCTATGAATAGAACACGGGGAGTGTTACAGACCGAATTTCGGTTGCAGCACTCCCTGTTTTCATTCCCACAGTATTGTCTTCCCTGCTTTCAGGGATTGGGGAACCTTTATAATCTCCTGGTTTGTTGATCCTTTAAACCGAAGGTTTAAGTCCTTTTTATCTACCTCAAATTTTCCGTCTATCAAAACATCAATATAAGATAATATCTCTCTCGTCTCCGGAATTTCATTCCACATAGTACCAAGAATTTCCACCTCAAAATCGTATCCAGTATAGCACCAAATGGTCTTATCCGGATATTGTTCCTTCACCCTTTTTAGCAGGGGAAGAATTCCCTTCTGATTTCTAGGATGCATAGGTTCTCCTCCTAGCAGACTCAAACCAGAAATATAATTGTGGTCTAAATATGTAAGAATCTGATCTTCAGTTTCCTCTGTGTATTCTTTTCCGTAACAAAAATCCCATGCTTCTGCGTTAAAACATTCATCACAATAATGGGTACAACCGCTGACAAACAAAGAAACCCGTACCCCTGGACCATTGGCAACATCTGCTGGTTTGATGGTAGCATAATTCATTCTGATACCTCCTACAGATGAAGAACTCTGGACTTGATTTCTTTGGTTTTTCCCGTATTCCAGAAATTCTCACCCAAGTATCCACAGGTTCTTCTGGTAACATTCATCCGGTTCTTATCCTTGTTATGACACTGCGGACATTCCCATTCCATATCATCGTTTATAATGATCTCTCCGTCAAATCCACACGCCTGACAATAATCGGACTTTGTATTAAATTCTGCATACTGAATGTTATCGTAGATGAATTTTACCACTTCTTCCATCGCTTCTAAGTTATGCTTCATATTAGGAACTTCTACGTATGAGATCGCACCACCGGAAGAAATCTCCTGGAATTTGCTTTCAAAGTTAAATTTACTAAAAGCGTCAATGTTCTCCCTTACATCCACATGATAGGAATTTGTGTAATAGCCTTTGTCTGTAACATCTTCAATGTTGCCAAAACGTTCCCTGTCTATTTTCGCAAACCGATAACAGAGAGACTCTGCAGGTGTTCCATATAATCCAAAGCCAAGACCAGTCTCTTTTTTCCAACGTTCTACCGCTTCACTCATATGATTCATAATACGAAGTGCAAACGCTTCTCCTTCTGGTTTTGTATGGCTGATTCCTTTCATCAGTTTCGTGGTTTCATAAAGACCGATGTAACCAAGTGAAATCGTAGAATACCCATTCTTAAGAAGAGGATCAATCGTTTCTCCTTTTTTTAGTCTGGCGATGGCACCATACTGCCAATGAATGGGGCTAACATCTGAAAGAGTTCCTTCCAGAGACTTATGTCTGCAAATCAAAGCCTCATAACATAATTCTAACCGCTCATCAAGAATCTTCCAGAACGTCTCTTCATCCTTTTTGGCAAGAATTCCGATCTGAGGCAGATTTAAACTGACAACACCCTGATTAAATCTTCCTTCAAACTTGTAATTCCCCTCCTCATCTTTCCATGTGGATAAGAAACTGCGGCAGCCCATACAACTAAACACATTTCCTTCGTAATTTTCCCGCATCTTTTTGGCAGAAATATAATCCGGATACATCCGTTTCGAAGAACATTTGACTGCAAGTTTTGTAATCGAATCATATCTTCCGCCTTTTAAGCAGTTGTTCTCATCAAGCACATAAATAAGCTTTGGAAATGCTGGAGTCACATAGACACCTGCCTCGTTCTTAATTCCTTCCAGTCTCTGACGTAAAATTTCTTCTACAATCAAGGCATTTTCCTCAATATATTCATCCTGTTCATCCAAAAACAAAAACAACGTAACAAACGGAGCTTGACCATTGGTCGTCATCAGTGTGTTGATCTGATACTGAATGGTCTGAACTCCTGATTTCAACTCGTCACGCAGACGAATGGAAGCCATCTTTTTTACCACTGCATCTGAAACTTCATTTTCGAACTCTTCCTGGATCTGTTTATAAAACTTTTGACTGCTTTTTCTTAAATACTTTCCCAGATGGCGAATGTCAACTGACTGACCTCCGTACTGGTTGCTGGCTACCGCTGCAATGATCTGTGTCATAACGGTACATGCGACTTGAAAACTCTTTGGACTTTCGATCATTTTTTCATTCATAACCGTGCCATTGTCTAACATATCTCCGATATTAATCAGACAACAGTTAAAAATTGGCTGTACGAAGTAATCTGCATCATGAAAATGGATTGCCCCCAATTCATGGGCAAGTGAAATATGTTCTGGTATCAACATTCTCTTTGTTAAATCCCTGGAAACCTCTCCAGCAATATAATCTCTCTGCGTCGAAGCCAGTATTGTATTTTTATTAGAGTTTTCTTCTGCAAGCTCTTTATTCTCGTTCTTAATTAATTTCAGTATAGACTCATCCGTGGTGTTTGCTTTCCGAAGCAATGCTCTCTGGTAACGGTATATGATATACTTTTTGGAAAGGGCGTACTTATTATGGTTAACAAGTCCACTCTCAATCATATCCTGAATGGATTCCACATTGATTACGTCTTCCTTGCGTTCCTCTACCTCATCGAGTATGACATTGATGATATCCTCGCCCACCTGCTCAGAATATCCCACTTCGGCATTGGCTTTTAAAATAGCTTTTACGATCTTATCTCTGTCATACTCCACAATTCTTCCGTCACGTTTTTGAACTTTAATCATTCTTGTCACCTTAACCTATTCTATATTTTGTATCTCGTATAACAAAAACACTACATATAGTGCTTTTATCATTATACACCACCCACGGAAAATGTAAAGAGTATTTTTTACACCCTATCTATTTTGTTCATCCAAAAGTCCCAGCAAATCATCTCGTGTCAAGTGACTAAAGGAGATGGTTCCCTCTGTTATAATCTGTTCAGCCAAATCTTTTTTAGACTCCTGCAGCTTTAATATATTATCTTCAATGGTCCCTTTGGTAATCAGTTTAAAAACGGTTACTTGTTTATCTTGTCCAATTCTGTAGGCACGGTCCGTGGCCTGATTTTGAGCGGCAACATTCCACCATGGATCAAAATGAATGACCATATCTGCAGCTGTTAAATTCAGCCCAGTACCACCCGCTTTTAACGAGATCAAAAAGAGAGGGATGTCATCATTTTTATACGACTGGACCATATGAAGCCGTTCTTCTTTCGGTGTAGCACCATTTAACATGTAATAAGGGATCTTCTCTTTTTTTAGTCTCTCGCCTATAATACTTAACATAGAGGTAAACTGGGAGAACAATAAAATTTTGTGTCCTCCCTCCACTCCATTCTTAATTAGGTCAAGGCAGGTTTCCAGTTTTGCGGATTGTCCAAGATAATTGCTATAACATAAGTGAGGATCACAGCAAATCTGCCTTAGTTTGGTCAATTCAGCAAGAATCTGAATCGTTTCCTTTCCACGAGATTCTCCCATATGTTCTAGTTCTTCTTTTAATCGAAACGCGTTGGCCATATACAATTCTTTCTGTTCTTTATCAAAAGCGGAGTAAAGGACAGTTTCCATCTTATCCGGCAGTTCTTTCAGTACATCCTTTTTCAACCTTCTTAAAATAAACGGGCCAATCAACCGGTGAAGGCTTGCAAGTACAGTCGGCTCTTTTTCCTTAACAATGGGAAGTTCATACTCCTTTTTAAACTTCCTGTAAGGAAATAAAAAGCCTGGCATCAGGTAATCAAATATACTCCAAAGTTCGGATAGCCTATTTTCAATTGGAGTACCAGTCAGTGCAAACCGACAATCAGCCTGAATGGTCTTTACTGCCTTTGCACTCTGTGTAGATGCATTTTTAATATACTGGGCTTCGTCAATGATCTCAAAACGAAATCTTATACTTTTATATCGGTCAATATCCCGTTTTACTAAATCATAAGATGTAATTAATACATCTGCATGATCTGAATTTTTAAGCTGCTCTTCTCTTTCTGCAGCTGTACCCGTAATCGTTTTAACCTTCAGGGAAGGTGCAAAGATTAAAACTTCATTCTCCCAGTTATAAACCAAAGAAGCTGGACATACAATCAAGGATGTGCTGGTTTTCTTTTTTTCTGCTTCATCAAGGAGGAGGGCAATCACCTGTATGGTTTTACCAAGTCCCATATCGTCTGCAAGAATTCCTCCAAATCCGTATTGGTCAAGTGTTTTCAGCCATCGGAATCCAGTTTTCTGATATCCCCTAAGAACCGAACGAAGAGACTCTGGAATTTCGAATTCACTGTCCTCTATGGATTTCATTCCTCGAACCATAGCCTTATAAATCTGGTCCCGATAGAATGTGACCCCACTCTCTTCCTTCAATAATCCGTCCAGGTAAACAGCCCTGTATTTTGGCAGACTAAACTGTTTCTTTTCAATGTCTATTTCATCAATGCCCATGCTGTGAATTAGATTTTCCACGGCAATCAGTCCTTGGTGATTCAAATTAATAAATGTTCCGTTTTTTAATCTGTAATATTTTTTCTTCTGTCTATATCCTTTTAACAGTTTAGAAAAATCCGATCCAGACAATCCTTCTGTATCCACATCAAGTTCCAGCCAGTTACCGGTACTTCTGACTCCAATTGATATTCTTGGCGGAGGGAGAACTTTTAGTTTCTGGAAAGCTTCCGAATAAAAGACCTCTCCCAGTGCCATAAATTCCTGCATTCCTTCCGTTAGCAGTCGATAAACCGCACCTTCATCCTCTTTGATGACTGGACAATCTGATTCATATTCTCTATACTTAAAATACTTAGCAATCAACTGACTGATGCGGAATTCTCCCGGAACATCTCTGCATATAGTACGTGGGACGTTCTCATCTGCAATTGGAGGAAAGGAATACGCTCCATAAGTTAGGGTTGGCCGCAATATAATCTCATCTGGATCTGTGATATCAAATTCAAACCGAGCCGTTAGCTCTTCTGGTTTGTATCCATCTAAATCCAGATCCCCGGAGTCAATGTTGCAAAAAGCCGCTATTTTCTTTAGCACCCGTTCGTAGAAAAGAGGCATATCTTTTTTACTGATTTCAGTCTCATAGCTGCTTCCATACCCATTCATCATTTGTGTGAGAAATACTCCCAGTGTCTCACTATAAGCCTCATTACAACAATGCAGGCACTGATTATCCGTGAGATAAATATGATGTACCCCTTCAAAAAACAGAATGCCCTTGTCAATGGATACCGACACTCCAGCAGCTCCTTTTCTTCTTATGGCAACTTCCAAATCTGGATTCTCAGCTGTAATAAGAAGCCTTTGCTTTCTACCTTTATAATCCTCAAAATCGATATTCTGTCCTTGTGTGATCAGAAAAAAACGGTCTCTGGCTGCTTTTGTTAAACTCAAGTAGCGAAGAACCGGTCTAGGAGAATAAGCACTTTTACTCATATGTTCATATTGCTCACAGGTGATATGAATCATCTCAAGTAAAAATTCCAGTAATGGCTGACTCTGCTTATCAAACGCAGAACGATTATGATGAAATGCCAGATTTTTGCCGTACTCTACATAGGTTCCATTTTCTACCGCATCTGCAAGTGCTGCGAGATCCCTTACAAGATAGAGACGTTCTCTCCCAAGCTTTGCCTCCAGTTTCACGTCTTTACGGGTAAGCAAAACGGTGATGGATAGTCTAATCTGTTCTTTTTGCTTTTCTCCCATAATTTGAGCGACTTCACGGTTGGTATACTCCCGTATCATCGCCCTTGCCTCGGTTGATGTGGTCACAGGCATGCCCTGGTTATCGGCTTCTTTCACCTGATGAGCCTTTAACAATTCTTTTACGTGAGGACACATCCCCCGGTAAGAGTTCCCCTGGTTGCAGGAACAAGAGTAGTCATATACTTGACTACCCTTGAGAAAAAGACTCGTTTGATATTGTTGCCCCTGATCCTCGACCAGAGCTTTGACGCCTGACTCACCTTTCCAAAAGGTATTTGTCGTCATCTGTGTTACTCTCATAACTCCTCACATTCATTTCCCATTTACATTCGTTCCGGTGCCTCAAGTCCCAGCACACCGATACAGGTTTCAAGTACTTCCTTTGTTAATCGAATCAGACCGACCCATGAGGCCTGCTGCCTCTTATCTTCTTCGGAAATAATCTTTGTATCGTGATAAAACCGGTTAAATCCATTGGCAAGTTCATATATATACTGGCACAACTTATGTGGAGCCAGTTCTTGAAAGGAAGTTTCCATCATCTCATTGTATCTGGACAGCAAAAGCATCAATTCTTTTTCCGCACTTGTTTTTGCTGTAAGAATTTTTTCTTCTCCCACATACTTCTCTTCAAGCGTCTGATATTTTGAAAGAATGGATTTAATTCTTACAATGGTATACAGAATATATGGCCCCGTATTCCCTTCAAACGATACAAAACGATCCATATCAAATACATAATCCTTGGATGCCTGATTCGAAAGATCTCCATATTTTAAGGCGGCTATTCCAACCAGCTTTGAGGTATTTCTTGCTTCTTCTTCTGTCACGGTCCGATTCTCTACAATCTTCTCGTATGCTGCCTGATTGATATCAGAGATCAAAGTTTCCAAACGCATAACTCCACCATCTCTTGTCTTAAACGGCTTCCCGTCTTTTCCGTTCATGGTTCCAAAACACAAATGAGACATTTTCCTGTCTTCCGGAACATAGCCTGCTTTTTTTGCTACCCGAAAAACCTGAACGAAATGAAGCTCCTGCCTCTTATCCGTAATATAGATATACCAGTCTGGTTTTATCTCTTTCTCCCGATCTAATATTGTACCCAGATCTGAGGTGGAATAAAGAGCAGCACCATCTGATTTTCTTATGATACACGGTGGAAGTTCTTTGGAATCTCCTTCCTGTGCAATGTCTACCACAAGTGCTCCCTGGCTTTCATATGCCAATCCTTTTTCTTCCAAATCCTTTATCAGCTCCGGTATGAAGGGTTCTGCATCGCTTTCCCCTTTCCATAAATCAAAGGTGACATTTAAATTGCCATAGTTCTTTTTCAAATCAGAAACAGAAACTTCCATGATGTGCTTCCAGACAGCACGATAAGGCTTGAAACCATTCTGCAGTCTTAATGTTGCCTCATGCGCCCGTTTATTAAATGTCTCATCTTCTTTGGATTTTTTACTTGCCGCAGGATAAATCTCCTCCAATTCACTGATTGTAAATGGAGCCTCCTTTGGATAATCGCCTTCATAGGATGGGTCAAAATAAGGAAGATCCGGTTTTCTGTCCTTTAGTTCCTCAATAATTAACCCCATCTGAAGACCCCAATCACCTAAATGGACATCTCCAATCACTTTATGTCCTAAATAACGACCCATTCTTTTAATGCTTTCCCCAATGATGGCAGAACGCAGATGTCCTACATGTAGTGGTTTTGCTACGTTAGCACCACCAAAATCTACGACAATCGTGTGTGCTCTCTCTGCCTTTTCACATCCACACTGATCCTCTTTTGCCATGCCGTTCATATAATCAGACAGATACTCTGCATTTAATCTCAGATTAATAAACCCAGGCATAACTGCATCAACTGTTGAAAACACATCATTTTCGTTTAATTTTTCCACCACTTCCGATGCAATATCAAACGGTTTCTTTTTATACGCCTTCGCTGCAGCCATGGCTCCGTTGCACTGGTACTCGCAAAGATCCGGGCGATTAGATAAAGTAACCTTTGCAAAGGTTTCATCATATCCACAAATTGTAAAAGCTGTCTTCATCTCTGCCGTAATTAAATCAAGAATCTTCTTCATCGGTTTCCGGTCTCCTTTTACTCCAGATATTTCTAAACTAAATACTAATTATATTACAATTGAATCAAAAAATCAAACGAATCATTAGAGAAAGAAAAAAGACCGGCTATCCGGTCCTTCTTTCCTTCGATTAAACTCTGGACAGGTATTCACCTGTACGTGTATCAATCTTAATCTTGTCCCCTTGATCAACGAATAAAGGAACATATACGATTGCTCCGGTTTCAACCGTAGCCGGTTTCGTCGCACCCTGAGATGTATCTCCCTTAAATCCTGGTTCTGTATCAGTTATCACCAGCTCCACAAATAATGGAGGTTCGATAGAGTATACGTTCCCATTGTAAGAACAAACCTTAACAATCTCATTCTCTTTCACAAACTTTAATGCATCTCCAATTACGTCAGGTGCTAATGCTACCTGCTCATAAGTATTCATATCCATAAAGTTATGAAGATCTCCGTCGGCATACAGATACTGCATGTCAAATCTTTCGATTCTAGCCTGTGGGAACTTCTCTGTCGGGCGGAATGTGCGCTCTGTAACACCACCGTTTAGCACATCTTTTATCTTAGTCCTGACGAACGCCGCACCCTTTCCAGGTTTAACGTGCTGGAACTCCATAATCTGATATACAGTACCATCAACCTCCATTGTGATACCGTTTCTAAAATCACCCGCTGATATCATAAATGATATTCCTCCTTGAAATTCTGTTCTTAATCTTTTCTATTTTATACTAAAATAAATGCATTTTCAACCATTATTTGCAAATTAGTCCTTACTCTTCGGTTAAATCTACTTTCCTGTGAGATAATCCATGGCAAGAAAGTAGCCTTTTAAGCCTAAACCAACCACTTGACCTGTGCAAACAGGAGCCGTGACGGAATTATGGCGGAATTCTTCCCGTTTATGCACATTAGAGATGTGAACTTCGATTTTAGGAATCTCTACAGATCCCAACGCATCTCGCACAGCATAACTATAATGGGTAAAAGCACCCGGATTAATGATTATCCCTTCTGTGCCATTATGATGTGCTTCCTGAATTTTATCAATCAGACCACCTTCATAATTACTTTGAAACACCTCTATTTGATGACCTTCCTGTTTGGCTTTTTTAAGCAGCTGGTCCACCAGTGACTTATAGTCTTCCGTTCCATAGATTCCTTTTTCTCGTATCCCCAGAAAATTGATATTCGGTCCATTGATTACCAATAATTTCATAATCTGTTTCCGCCTTTCCTGTCAAAGTGTAAATTTGCTATTGACCGACTTGTCCAGATCATAACTTTAGTATGCCCATAACAAGATTCTTTACCCATATTGTCATTCATTTGATCTGTAATTTAGTTTCTTTTTTTTCGGTAAAAATAAAGTACCAACCCTTCTAAATAGCGTTTGAGAACGATCTGAATCTCTTCCTTCGGGTGAATCGGTTTTACTAAAACACTATAGATTCCAGTTCTTTTGGCTCCATATACATCTGTAAACAGCTGATCCCCTATAAATACCGTATTGGAGGGATTGGTTCCCATCAGATTCATGGCTTTTCGATACCCTTTTTTCCCTGGCTTGTTTCCATTATAAATATACTTTAAACTACCTGCATCCAGGGCAAAAGAAGAAACACGTGGTTCCTTATTGTTGGATAGAAGGCAGGTTTCCATACCAAGGTTATGGAGACGAACAAACAACTTCTTTGCCCTGTCATCTGGTGGTGCTCCATGAGGTGCTAAGGTATTATCAACATCAAAAATGATACCCCTGATTCCTTTTTGGTAAAATTCCTCAAAGGGTATTTCATACGCGGACTCCACGTCTTCGTCTGGATAAAATAATCGAAACATAATTCTCCTACTTCTTTAATAATTTTCCTAATTCTTCCATAAAAGTATTTACATCTTTAAATTCTCGGTATACAGAAGCAAATCGGACATAAGCTACTTCATCCACATCCTGCAGTTTCTGCATTACCAGTTCACCAATCACTGTACTTTCTACTTCTTTCTCTTCCCGGTTAAAAACCTGGGTTTCTACCTCATCAACCATGGAATCTATCTGTTGGGATGAAACGGGACGCTTATGGCAAGAATGTAAAACACCAGATTCTATCTTAGAACGGTCATAAACTTCTCTGGAATTATCTTTCTTTATTACCATGAGAGGCATGGTCTCCAACTTCTCATAAGTAGTAAAACGCTTTCCGCACTTTTCACATTGTCTGCGGCGCCGGATCGAACTATTGTCTTCTGCCGGTCTGGAATCTATGACCTTTGTATCTGCTTCGTTGCAAAATGGACATTTCACGCCTCGGAACCTCCTGTCTTACGGATTGTAACTAATTTTATGTATATCATAACTTACAATCCCAAGATTCGCAAGTCAATAATGGATTAAATCCCACATTTTTCCGTCGCCTTATCCAAATCCACATTTACAAGAATAATATCCGGTCCTACCTGCCTGATATCACAAAAAGGAATTATATACTCCCTCTCCCGAACTAAAAAACCACAAAAACAACCAGGTCCGGGTACAATGATGGCAAGTAGACAGCCAGTATCCATGTCAAAATCCACGTCACCGACATAACCGAGGCGTCTGCAGTCACAGATATTAATCACTTCTTTTTGCTTGAGATCACAAATGCGCATAGTTACACCTCCTATAGTGTATTCTATGCGCACATAATTCCCGTGACACTACTCTGTTACAGAATAATTGGCTTGCATTTCTTCATAGGTTTGACCCTCAAAACCGGAGGATACCGACGTCAGTTCTGGTTTCAAATCCTGATAAAATTCTACAAGGGTTGCCCGAATATAAGGGAAAATCCATAGAAACCCAATATAAAACGAAGCATATCCAAGTAAAATCATCCCCATAAAACTCAAAGAAATATAAAACAACCGCCCCTTATTCCCTTTCATTATCTCGATGCTCTCCTTGATACAAGAAACGATCTTTTTATCTGGAGAGTCAAGCATAACGAAAAAACTTTGGGATAAATAAAGAGATGTAAGAATTGTCCCAACCGCCATAAGTATGTATGTAGCAATCAGCATCACAATCATAACTGGTATAAAATCAGTAATCACGCACACCACTAGTACCACCAGATACGGAATCACCCATAAAAATGATATCACAGCGACAAGAGCATAAAGGCCTAAAAACTTAAGTGGTTTATTCTTAAAACCATAGAATAAATCATTCAGCTTTGCTTTGTTCCCAGAACTTATATTCATATATATTTTTAAAATTCCAGGTGAAAAAATCCCCATAACAACAACTAGTAAAAGGGTGAAAAATATTGAAAATAAAATGATCATTAACATTTCTGATCCCATGGGTACTTCTAGAGAAAGATGATCTCCTATTAAGCTAAGCACAATTACACCTAAAAATAGAAACATATAGAATGCAAATATCACACCGCCTATAATAAATTCTACACCGATACACAAACCATAATTACCTTTAAGATTTCGTTTCGCACGTTTTTTCAACTCACCTGACGAGCTTTTCATTCGTATATACCTCCAATGTGACGGACTAAGGAAAGAAAAATGGCTGCAAAAATAACCACGATTACAAGGGCAAATGCAATAATTGATGTGATTAGTCCTGCTTTTGCATATTTATCAAAGCGCCCCTCTGTTCTGGATAACAGAGCAAACAAAATACCAAGACTTCCAAAGATTAAACCACCGTAACAACAACAGGAAGTAACAATACCTATGATTCCCATGACAAGAGAAGCAAGTGCCATATTATTCTGTGTTTCTTGTGGCTGTTCATATGTATGTTTGTTATATTCAGGTTCAACCAAAGGAAGCGGATCCGGTTGGTTCTCCTCCATCTGGTTATTTTCTATCTGGTTATTTTCTATCTGGTTATTTTCATCCATAATTAATTAACTCCTTTTTCATAATGTAACCATTATACAATAGTTCGTCTTGATTGTAAATTTAAGTTTTTGATTTAGAACAAAAAACAGGACAAAAGTAAAAAACACTTTTGTCCTGATATTAATCATTTAGAAAGAAGGAACTACAGAACCCTCATAGGTTTCTTCCATATAAGTTTTAACTGTGTCACTCGTCAAAGCCTCTACAAGAACTTTGGTCTTCTCGCTTGTCTCTTCTCCTTTGCGAACTGCAATGATATTGCTATAACGAGCCGCCGCTGTAGACTTTGCGTCTTCAACTGCCAATGCGTCGGATACTTTCAAACCAGCTTCAATGGCATAATTTCCATTAATAACTGCAATATCTACATCTCCTAGAGAACGGGGAAGCTGTGCTGCCTCAACTTCTGTAATCTTAAAGTTTTCATCATTTTTTATAATATCATTTTTTGTTGCATTTAGCTCTACTCCATCTTTTAATTCAATCAATCCATTGTCCGCTAGAAGTAAAAGTGCTCTTGCTTCATTGGACACATCATTGGGAACTGCAATCTGTGCCCCTTCTTTTAAATCAGCCAAAGATTTGCTTTTTCCAGCATAAATTCCAAATGGCTCATAATGAATGGAAGCTGCACTCACCAGATCCGTTCCTTTTTCTTCATTAAACTGATCTAAATATGGCTGATGCTGAAAATAGTTAGCATCTAAATCTCCCGAATCCAGCGCGAGATTTGGCTGTACATAATCAGTGTACTCTTTAATTACCAAATCATATCCTTTTTCTTTTAATACTTCTTTTGCTGCCTTTAAGATCTCTGCATGAGGAGAGGGAGATGCTCCCACAACGATCGTTTCTAAATCGCCTGTTTCCTCTGCTTTGGTCTCTGTCTTTTCGTCAGCAGCCGTTGTCGTTTCTTCCTCTTCCTGTTTCGCTGTTTTCACAGGTGTTTCTTTCGCGCCTGAGCAAGCCGTCAGGGAACCTGCCAAAAGAAGAGCGGCCAGAATAACATAATTCGTTTTTTTCATAATTTATTCCTCCTTCATATTTATATAATATGGCAATCGCCAATACTACCGAATTCTTTTATCACTGATTTTGGATAATTTCATACCGGATTCTTGTATAATCTGGAAGATAATCACCAGAATTGCTACTGTGACAAACATCATGTTCATCTGATACCGATAGTAACCATATTTAATCGCAATATCACCCAATCCACCGCCACCAACAAAACCTGCCATAGCCGAATAAGCCAAAATAGTGGTAACCGATAACGCTCCTCCTACTAAAAGAGAAGGTTTTGCTTCTGGCAAAAGAACTTTCCATATAATTTGAAGAGTCGAAGCTCCCATGGATTTTGCTGCTTCAATCACCCCTGCATCCACTTCCTTAAAGGAAGATTCCACCACCCGAGCTACATAAGGGAAAGAAGCAATCACGAGCGGCGGAATGACTGCAGTTGCTCCTAGCGTGGTACCAACGATTGCTCTGGTGATTGGAAGTACCATGATAAGTAAAATAATAAAGGGAACAGACCGAAGAAGGTTTATAATCAAACCTAGAATTCGTTGAAACCAAGGAACCGGATAAATCCCATCCTTATCCATCACAATCAACATAATTCCCAAGGGGATACCAATTAAGTAGGCAAATAGGGAGGATGCAAATGTCATATACAAAGACTCCCAGATTCCTGTCTTTAACATTTCGATCGTAGCTGCATCAAAGGTCATAATCCTTCACCTCCTCAAAAGTAATTTTTGCTGTTTTCAAATAATTCAGAACACGATTTTGATCCATCTCTTCCTCCGGAAGCTGTATTACCATCTGTCCTAATGCAGTCCCATTAATATCTCTTGTCTCTGCGTGCATAATATTAACCGGAACCTTACAGGCTAAAATCAGATTAGAGAGAACGGGTTCAGAAGAAGAACGTCCATCAAAGGAAATCCGGATTCGCTTAGAACCCCCGAAACGAATTGCCTGTTCCCCTGCCTCTCCTAATATAAGCTGTCTTCCAATTCTGGATTTGGGCTCTGAAAAGATATCAGCAACATTCCCGGCTTCTGCGATATGACTCTGATCAATGATAGCCACACGATCACAAATGGATTCAATTACAGACATCTCATGAGTGATGATTACTACAGTTACACCCATGTTTTTGTTGATTTCTTTTAAAAGTGCTAATATAGACTTCGTAGTATTCGGGTCCAGGGCACTGGTTGCTTCATCACAAAGAAGGATTTTGGGATTGCTCGCCAATGCTCTGGCTATGGCAACTCTCTGCTTCTGACCTCCTGATAACTGGGACGGATATGCTTTCGCCCTATCCTCTAATCCTACCAACTCTAAGAGTTCCGTCGCTCTTTTAATGGCCTTATCCTTCGAAATATTTGCAATTTCCAATGGAAAACAAACATTTTGGATTACATTTCTCTGCGCTAAAAGATTAAACTGTTGGAAGATCATCCCCATAGACCGTCTTGCCAACCTCCGTCGACGAGATGTCATATCCGTAAGGCTTTGATTTTCAAACAATACTTTTCCTGATGTAGGAACTTCCAGATAATTAATACAACGAACTAATGTACTTTTACCGGCTCCACTCAAACCGATGATCCCGAATATCTCACCTTTTTCAATGGAAAGATTAATATCATCCAAAGCTGTAATCGGGCCATTAGAAGTCAAAAACTCTTTCCCCAGTCCAACCAGCTGAATAATTGGTTCTGCTGTCTGCATGTGTCTGTTTCCTTTCTTTTAAGTACATGAAAGAATCCCCTATAGGGATTTATCACTTTACCAAAAAAGCCGCAAGCCCTGTACAGACTTGCGACTTAATAATCTCCGCAAATTGCCGTTCCCAGCGAACTCATATCACAAACCTTACAAATGAATTTCTTTATGGTGTTTTTACATACTTTAACATGCAGCACATCATCCGACACATGCCATATCTGCAATCCATATTTATCTTATTCATCTGCATCGTATTCGATTGGTTCATGGCAACTGACTCCTCCCCTGATTCCTACAGAAAAAGTAGGAATCACTTTGTTAGGCGTATTTTAAGCTTTCTGCACCTTTTTGTCAATCGTTTTTTGATTTAATTTGCCAGACAAACATCATTATGAACAAAGATCCACAATTACCTGAGCAAAAATCTTTGCACTTATAATCAGTTCATCGATTACCGCATACTCATCCGCTCCGTGCATACGATTATCTGTTTCCGGCATGGACGCTCCAAACGCAACTCCATTTTTCAGATCATGAACATAGGTTCCTCCGCCCATGGACACACATTCTCCTTTTCTGCCAGTATAGGTTTCATATGCAGCCAAAAGCGTATGAACAAACTGAGACTCTCCATCTACATGATGAGGTGCTCTCATAGAATCATTGGTTAAAGTAAATCCTTGTTCCATCATGTTCTTTCTTACTGTTTCCAGCACGTTCTCCTTTGTTGCACAAATAGGACAGCGGCTGTCAAACGTTCCCTCAAGAGAGGACTCCGTTACTTCCAGTAAGCTAAATGCCAGCGTTAATTCTCCTGAAACCTCATCACTCATGGCGATCCCAAGCGCTTTTCCTCTTGTATCACCGTGAGGAATCAAGGTAAGAAGTTTCCGCAATGTTGCCACCTGTTCACACTCTGCCAAGGGTAATTTCGTTAAAAAGACCAGTAAACCGGTCAATGCATTGTTCCCTTCCTCCGGTAAAGAGGCATGAGCCCCTTCTCCGATGGCCGTTATCGTAGCATTTTCTCCCTTAGTTTCCAGTTCGAACCGGATACCAGTTTCTTTTTCGCAATCTGAAGCGGCTTTTCTTAGCGCAGTCTCTTCCACACCTGCAACCACAGCACTTACCTTACCAGGCACAACATTAACCTTGACTCCAGCTTTTAAACTTACCAGTCTTGGCATTGCCGTAGATGGCGCATAGGATGCCGTAAAATGGCCATTTAATCCACCTTTTTCCGTATTCACTACTGGAAACGAACCGTCAGGAGAAAAGGTCATAGGAGCTTCTTTTTCAACGGCATAATAATGTTCGATATCGGAACTTCCACATTCTTCATCTGTTCCAAGAATCAAACGAATGTTTTTTGATAACGGTATTTTTAATTCTTTGACTGCCCTCATGGCATAAAGACCTGCCACTGCTGGTCCTTTATCATCCGAAGTCCCCCTGCCGAATAACTTATTATCTTTCACCACTGGTTCAAAGGGGGTTGTCACCTTCCAGCCTTCTCCTGCAGGAACCACATCAAGATGTGCCAGAATATCAAGCTGATGGGGCTTATCGTTGATATCCACAGTCCCTACATAGTTATCATAATTGGTAATGGAGAATCCATAAGATTCAGCCATTGAAAGAGCTTCTTGTAACGCTTCAAAGGCTCCTGGCCCAAAAGGCATCCCCTCTTTATAAGGCATCTTCTCACTATTGATTCTGCATAGCGTACAGATATCTTCAATCATCTCTTGCTTATGCGCATCGATATATTCTTCAATTTCCTTCTTATACATAAATCATTCCCCCTTTTATTTCATCATGCTCGCTAGTATCTCGTTTACCACCTTACCATCTGCTTTTCCTTTTACTTTTGGCATAAGTACTTTCATGATTTTCCCTTTGTCAGACGGGGACGGAATCTCAATTCCCAACTCAAAAAGAACTGAATCTATAACTGCTTTAATCTCCGCTACGCCCATATCCTCTGGAGCAAATTCTTTATAAACAGAGATTCGAAATGCTGCTTCCTCTCGGATTTCCGTACGATCTTCTGGTGCCTGATCATGCGTCTCTTGCGTTTGTCTGATCTCTTTTTTTACGACTGCATTGGCTTCTTCTTCTGTAATTGGAGTATGGTCCTTCTTGTCGATTTCGAAATTTTTAAGAGCCGAAAGAAGCATGGATAACGCCTCTTTTTTAGGCTTGTCTTTCGCCTTCATTGCCACTACCATCGCCTGTCTTACTTCATCAATCTTACTCATAGTCTGCTGCCTCCTTTTCATTTTCCATCCCTTACTATGACTTGTGAATTTTAATTGTGTCCAAATTCAGAAAGCCTTAGTTCTGGGTTACGTTCCAACACCATGTTAATACTCCAGCTATTGACGAATAAAAGCAATGGACTGTCTTTTAAATCCTTGATACGCTTCATATCCGAAGTTCCCTGGATTTTTTTTACATCAATTTCATCTTTATTTTCTACCCAACGAATGTATTCATAAGGGAGTTTTTCAAGCTTTACTTCTACGTTGTATTCATTCTCCAAACGATATGTGAGTACTTCGAACTGCAGTTCACCGACTACTCCCACAATAATTTCTTCCATTCCTGTGTTAAATTCCTGGAAAATCTGAATGGCACCTTCCTGTGCAATCTGATTGACTCCTTTTAAAAACTGCTTCCGTTTCATGGTGTCCATCTGTCTAACTCTGGCAAAATGCTCCGGTGCAAACGTTGGGATTCCTTCGTATTCAAACCTATCATTGGATTTACAAAGGGTATCTCCAATGGAAAATATACCAGGATCGAACACACCAATAATATCCCCCGCATACGCAGTTTCTACTATCTTACGATCCTGAGCCATCATCTGCTGAGGTTGGGAAAGCCGAAGTTTTTTCCCTCCCTGTACATGAAAGACTTCCATGCCAGCATCAAATCTGCCGGAAACAATCCTCATAAAGGCAATTCGATCTCTGTGGGCTTTGTTCATGTTTGCCTGTATCTTAAAGACAAAAGCAGAGAAGTTTTCTTCAAAAGGATCCACAACTCCTGTTGTAGTCAATCTTGGCAAAGGAGAAGTCGTCATCTGAAGAAAATGCTGTAAAAATGTCTCAACACCAAAATTAGTCAGTGCCGAGCCAAAAAATACGGGAGAAAGCTCACCCTTGTTAACACGATCCATATCCATCTCATCACTGGCACCATCTAAAAGTTCAATTTCCTCTATCAACTGTCTATGTTGACTTTCACCGATCATTTCATCCACCTGCTTATCTCCAAGCTGAACTTCCAATGATTCTACTTCTTTCTGTCCATTCATGGTGGCACGATAAGTTGTTATGGTTTCTCTATGCCGGTCATACACGCCTTTAAAGTCTCTCCCGCATCCAATAGGCCAATTCACCGGACAAGTACGGATTCCTAAGACATCTTCAATCTCATCCATCAACTCAAACGGATCTTTTGCCTCTCGATCCATCTTGTTAATAAATGTAAAAATAGGAATATGCCGCATTACACATACCTTAAAAAGCTTGATGGTCTGTGCCTCCACACCCCTAGAACCGTCGATCACCATAACAGCCGAATCCGCAGCCATTAAAGTACGGTACGTATCCTCCGAGAAATCTTGATGTCCCGGTGTGTCCAGGATATTAATGCAGTATCCGTCATAATTAAACTGTAAAACAGAAGAGGTTACGGAAATTCCCCTCTCCTTTTCAATCTCCATCCAGTCAGATACTGCATGCTTTGCTGCTTTTCTGCCTTTGACCGAACCTGCCAGATTGATTGCACCTCCATAGAGAAGAAATTTCTCTGTCAATGTCGTTTTACCGGCATCTGGATGGGAAATAATGGCAAATGTTCTTCTCTTTTTTATTTCGTCCGCTATATTCACAAAAATAGTTCCTCCAATTATACGTCTAGATCTTGTCTATTGTAGTATGATTTTAACCATTCGTCAAGATTCTATCTACTATAACGGTCATTGGGATGACTTAGATTTTAAAGAAAATATTTCTTTTAGTAAATAGTGAGCCACTTCTTCTTTCGTCATTTTTTCAAGAGATGTTTCTTTTTCCCTTGTAATTATAGTGACAACATTGGTATCTGTCCCAAATCCAGCACCCTGAACTTTTAAATTATTCGCCACCATCATATCAATATGTTTCTTATCCAACTTTCCTCTGGAGTTTTCCAACATGTTCTGGGTTTCCATTGAAAAACCGCACAAAAATAATCCCGGTTTTCTGTGTTCTCCCAGCCATTTCAGTATATCATCTGTGCGCTCTAGTTCTAGCGTCAAATCCCCTTCTTTTTTCTTGTTCTTTTCTGTACTAACCTGTTTGGGCCGATAATCTGCTACCGCCGCAGCTTTGATCACGGCATCCTGATCCAAAGCATGTTCTGTTACAGCTTCAAACATTTCTTTTGCACTTTCCACTCTTAACACCTTAACAAATAAAGGGGTTGGCACCTCTGTTTTTCCCGTAACGAGTGTTACCTCAGCACCTCGTAACGATGCGGCTCTGGCAATGGCATATCCCATCTTACCAGTGGAATGATTTGTAAGAAAACGCACTGGATCAATGGCTTCTCTGGTAGGACCTGCAGTGACCAAAATCTTTTTTCCAATCAGATCTTTCCCATAGGCTGCTTCTCGTTCAATGTATGAATAAAGTGTCTCTGGCTCTGGCATCTTTCCTGCCCCAGTGTCTCCACATGCCAGATACCCAAACGCTGGATCGATCACTTCCATCCCATAAGACTGACAAATCTTAATGTTATCTTGTACAATGGGGTTGTTGTACATATTGGTATTCATGGCCGGTGCAATGAACTTTTTGCACTTACATGCAAGTACAGTTGTTGTGAGCATATCATCCGCTAGTCCATGAGCAAGTTTGGCAATCACATTGGCACTGGCTGGTGCCACCATAACCAAGTCTGCGGTCTTTGCGACAGATACATGTTCCACGTTAAATTGAAAATTCCGGTCAAAGGTATCCACAAGACACTTGTTTCCGGTCAATGTTTCAAAGGTGATGGGATTAATAAAATTGGCAGCATTTCTAGTCATGAGTACTTGTACATGGCAGCCTTTTTTCACTAGCATGCTGGCTAGTCCAGCAATCTTATAAGCAGCAATGCTTCCGGTAACTCCTAAAATAATATTTTTTCCTTTTAGCATAAACGCCTCCCGTTGTTTTTCCTTGTAAAATATGATATTCTACAGTATAGCATAAGAAAAAAAGGTTGGAAAGGAGTTCCCTCTATGATTTTAGCGATCGACGTCGGAAACAGCCACATCATCATTGGAGGCATTGACAATTCCAGAACTTACTTTGTAGAACGGGTAGCCACTGATCACACAAAGACAGAATTTGAATATGCCGTCAATATTAAGAATGTGATGGAGATCCATCAGCTGCCCATTCCTTTTATTGAGGGAGCGATTGTCTCATCCGTAGTTCCTCCACTTACCGATATTCTTATTTCGGCAGTGAAAAAATCAACAAAAATCACACCCATGCTGGTAGGTTCCGGTATGAAAACAGGTTTAAACATTAAAATGGACAATCCAAAATCAGTGGGCAGTGATTTAATTGTGAATGCCGTTGCAGCTATAAAAGAATATACGGCTCCTATCATCGTTATCTATATGGGAACTGCCACCACAATCTCCGTGATTGATCAAAAAGGAGATTATATTGGTGGTATTATTTTTCCAGGGCTTCGGGTTTCCTTGGACTCACTAAGCAGCCAGGCCGCTCAGCTTCCACTCATCGGTTTAGACAAACCAGAACAAATAATTGGTAAAAATACGAATGATTGTATGAAAAACGGGATTCTTTATGGGAATGCCGCAATGATAGATGGTATCATTGACCAGATGGAGAAAGAATTAAACGCAAAAGCAAGTTTGATTGCTACTGGTGAATTGACCGCCTCTGTACTACCACTCTGTACACATAAAATTCGTTACGATGATACCCTTTTATTAAAAGGCCTGCTGATTTTATACGAAAAAAACAGGAAAATTTAAACCGACCAAAAACTGGAAATAAATTTTATTTCCGGTATCGTATAAAAGCCCTCGAATGAGTACATCATTTCTTTATGAGCTAAAAAAATGATGCGGAGGGAAAGATATGTCTGGATACAAAGTAGAGATTTGTGGCGTCAATACTTCCAAACTGCCTCTTCTGAGCAATGAAGAGAAGGAAGTCCTGTTCAAACGGATTTTAAATGGGGATAAAAAAGCCAGAGAAGATTACATCAAGGGAAACTTAAGACTGGTTCTCAGCGTCATACAACGTTTTACAGGCAGTAGTGAAAACGTGGACGATTTGTTTCAAATTGGCTGCATTGGTCTTATTAAAGCCATCGATAATTTTGATATTACGCAAAACGTCCGGTTCTCCACCTATGCAGTACCCATGATACTTGGGGAAGTTCGGCGTTATCTTAGGGATAACAATTCTATTCGCGTCAGCCGATCTCTGCGTGACACTGCTTACAAAGCCATATATGCCAAAGAAAATTTAATGAAGCGGAACTTAAAAGAGCCAACGCTTATGGAAATCTCTGATGAAATCGGGGTCAGCAAGGAAGCTATAACCTATGCACTCGATGCCATACAAAGCCCTGTGAGTTTATACGAACCAGTCTATTCGGATGGCGGCGATCCTCTCTTTGTCATGGACCAAATTAGTGACAAGAAAAATTTGGAAGAGAATTGGGTTGAAGATATTTCCTTAAATGAAGCCATGTGCAGACTTCCTGAACGGGAACGCCATATCATTGATATGAGGTTTTTCGAAGGAAAAACCCAGACGGAAGTCGCAGATGAGATTCATATCAGCCAGGCGCAAGTCAGTCGTCTGGAAAAGAATGCATTAAAAACAATGAAGAGTTATCTCTCATAGGAATCATTCTACCAGATATATCCATAACATAAGCCCACCTTTTACAAGGCAGGCTTAGCTTACATAATTAGAATTCTGTGACAGACTTTGGTATTGTAAATTCCACTGTCCCCATGTATCCAGGTGCTGCTTCATATTCATCAAACACAATAACAAGCTCCCCGTATTTATTCGAACCGCACTATCTCTTTTTTCAGTCGTTTCATGATTTTCTTTTCCAGTCTTGATATGTAAGACTGTGAGATTCCCAATAGATCAGCTACTTCTTTTTGGGTCATCTCCTCTCCATCTACATCAGTCAGACCAAAACGAAGTTCCACAATTTTTCGTTCTCTAGGATTTAGATGGCTGATTGCTGTATTTAAAAGATTCCGTTCCACCTCAGTTTCCAAGTCTTTATAAATCACATCTTCATCAGTACCAAGAATATCTGATAAAAGAAGTTCATTCCCATCCCAGTCTACATTTAGCGGTTCATCAATAGAAACTTCCATTTTGGTCTTATTATTTCGTCTAAGATACATAAGAATCTCATTCTCAATGCACCGGGAAGCATACGTTGCCAATTTAATGTTTTTCTCCGGATTAAACGTATTAATGGCTTTGATTAGCCCAATGGTTCCAATGGATATTAAATCTTCTACCCCAACGCTGGTATTATCAAACTTTTTTGCAATATATACTACAAGCCGAAGATTGTGCTCAATCAATTCAGACTTTGCGTTCTGGTCATCATCCCCTCCCAGCAAAGCTATTGTCTGTGCTTCTCTTACGCTGTCAAGTGGTGGTGGCAGTATATCTGCCCCTCCGATGTAATGGACCTCCCCCTGAGACGGCATCATCAGCGTTCTAAATGTCGGAATTGCCTTAAACTGAAAACGATTTGGTACGGATACTTTTATAATCATGTCGATCCTCTCTCCTTTACATCATAGATTCATTCCTCATGCAACAACATCTGATATTCTCCTTTTCCGGATAACGTCTTTTTACAGACAGCAATCAGAGGTTTTTTAATTACTTTCACTACATCCCCTTGCCGAATTTCCATCTCATCAAGAAAGATGCCTGGCATCATGCCACTGGTTTTTCCTACACTTCCAAAGGGGATATAAATAACTTCTGACACACTTTCACAAAGCTCCTTAACCGCCTCATAAGTCACAACATGGACGGGTTTGCGGCTTACCGGTTCATACAAACGGTTTCCTGTATCAAGAAGAGCAGTCACCTTTTTTTCCTTTCCTTTATAATGCATTGTGACTTCGTAAAAATTACTCTTTTCTTTCATCATTGGAAGAATCCACCTCAAAAGGGCTCGGATTCCAAAGTATGTACCTGCCGCAAGAAAAATCAACCGGTAAAAAGGAATCGCTCCCTGACCATTTCCCCTAAGAATTTGTTCTATATAATAACCAGCCTTCGTATGTTGGTATAGGGCAGACATGATTCCCCCTATTACCAGTGCAGAAAGATAAAGAGCAGATACCGCTTTCCCGATCTCCTTCGGTTTTTTTAAGTTGAAGGCAGTTATCACCATTAGAATACTTATCACAAAATAGGTCATTATCATTTCCACAATTTGGGGAAATATGGGAAATGCAGTGACAATAACAGCCCACACCGCTCCCAAAGCTGATCCCAGAATAATCCTCCACCGGATCATAGGATACTTCATTCCACGTCTTACGATAGACAATATGAATAAATCCATGATAAAGTTGACCAAGAACAATACATCTATGTACAGGTTTATTTCCGTTGCTGCATTCACCTCCTGCCCTGTACGAACATTATATCTAGTATTCCTTTCAGAATTTGTCAAAACCATGAGGTTAATTCCTGTTTTTCATCGTCTTTTTCCATCCTGCTATGTCAGATTTCGACATGAAAGATCAGGCTTTATCTACTCATTTTTCCATTTTATTTTAAGGTAAAAAAAAGAAACAAAAAAAAAGAGAGCTTCCCCCACCCAGTTAATAGCAAAAAACAGCCAAACACGGATTTTTACCGTGTTCGACTGTTTTTTCTGTTCCATTTAAATTGTCGATGATCCAACCCATTCACTTAAGAAAGCTGGTTTAATCGTTCCTTTACTTGTTCCATCATCTGAGTATACTTCTCAAGCTTTTCTTTCTCTTCCTCAATTTTAGACTGAGGTGCTTTGCTTACAAACTTTTCATTGGTTAACATCCCTCTAACTCTTAAAAGTTCTTTTTCCAGACGTTCTTCTTCTTTTTTTAGACGTTCCATCTCCTTTTCGATATCAACCAGTTCAGCAAATGGCATATAAATCACAGCCTGATGGATGACAGCCGAAACTGCATCGTCTGATATTCCACTTTTATCGCTCTGTAAATAAACATCACTTGCATAACCCAACATAGAAAAGAATACCTTACTTCTTTCAAAAACAGAAAGTATATCCTGATTTTCAGAGACCACATAGACCTTGGCCTTTTTGCTTGGAGGTACATTCATGGAAGTACGGACATTCCGAATTCCCCTTACCGCTTCTTTAATGGTCTCCACCGCGGATTCCTCTGATTCAAAATTCCAATCTTCCCGGTATTGGGGCCAATTAGAAATCATAATGGATTCTTCTTCATCCTGCAGATTGCAGAAGATTTCCTCTGTTAAAAACGGCATGTAAGGGTGAAGTAATTTTAATGATTGAATCAGAACTGTCTTTAAGGTCCAAATAGCCGCCGCTCTCGTGACATCTTCTTCGTTCCAAAGTCTTGGTTTCACCATCTCAATATACCAGTCACAGAATTCTTCCCATATAAAGTCATAGATCTTCTGCAATGCAATTCCAAGCTCATACTTATCTAAGTTTTCTGTCACTTCTTTTATTAAATGATTTCCCTTTGAAAGGATCCACCGGTCCGCAATGGTAAGTTCAGATAGTTCTACCATAGCTTCTGGTACTTTTTCAATATTCATCATGATAAAACGAGACGCATTCCAAACTTTATTGGCAAAATTCCTGCTAGCTTCCACCCGTTCCCAATAAAAGCGCATATCATTGCCTGGTGCGTTCCCTGTAATTAGTGTCATCCGGAGTGCATCTGCACCGTATTTATCAATTACTTCCAATGGGTCAATTCCATTTCCAAGTGATTTACTCATTTTTCTTCCTTCGGAATCTCGAACAAGTCCGTGTATTAGTGCCGTATGAAACGGAAGCTTCCCAGTCTGTTCAATTCCAGAAAATACCATTCGAATTACCCAGAAAAATATAATATCATATCCAGTCACTAAAACATCCGTAGGATAGAAGTAATTATAATCTTCTGTTTCTTCCGGCCACCCTAATGTTGAGAAAGGCCAGAGTGCAGATGAGAACCAAGTATCAAGGGTGTCTTCATCTTGTTCAATCGTTGTCCCTTTGCAATGCGGGCATACATCCGGAGTGTCTTTTGATACAATAATTTCATGACAATCCTTGCAATAATAAGCCGGAATACGGTGTCCCCACCACAACTGTCTGGAAATACACCAGTCACGAATGTTCTCTAACCAGTGAAGATAAATTTTATCAAAACGTTCTGGTATAAATTTTAATTCCCCGCTTTTTAATGCTTCAATGGCAGGTTTCGCCATCTCTTCCATCTTTACAAACCACTGCTGCTTTACCATAGGCTCTACCGTAGTTTTACAGCGATCATGGATTCCAACCGCATGGTCATGAGGAACTACTTTAACCAAAAGCCCTAAGTCATCTAAATCCTTAACCATCGCTTTTCTTGCTTCGTAGCGATCCATTCCATGATATTTGCTGCCAGGTAAACAGATTGTAGCATCATCGTTCATAATAATGAGTTCTTCCAGATTGTGTCTTTTTCCTACCTCAAAGTCATTTGGGTCATGGGCAGGGGTAATTTTTACACATCCGGTTCCAAATTCTTTATCTACATAAGAATCTGCAATTACAGGAATCTCCCGATCTGTCAGTGGAAGTTTCAGACTTTTCCCGATCAAGTCTTTGTAACGCATATCTTCCGGATTAACTGCAACTGCCGTATCTCCAAGCAGAGTCTCTGGTCTGGTGGTTGCGATCTCTACATATCTGCCATCTTCCCCTGCAATGGGATATTTAATATGCCAGAAAAATCCATTTTGATCTTCATGATCAACTTCTGCATCTGAAATCGAAGTCTGGCATACCGGACACCAGTTGACGATCCGGGATCCTTTGTAAATATATCCTTTTTCATAGAGCTTTATAAACACTTCCTGAACCGCCTTTGAACAGCCCTCATCCATGGTGAAACGTTCTCTATCCCAATCCGCAGAAGAACCGATTCGGTGCAACTGGTTTACAATTTTGCCTCCATACTCTTTCTTCCAATCCCAGCATTTTTCCAAGAAGCCATCCCTGCCTAACTCTTCTTTGTCTATTCCAAGCTTCTTTAAACTATCGACCACTTTCACTTCCGTTGCTATGGCTGCATGATCCGTACCAGGCTGCCACAGGGTTTCAAATCCTTGCATTCTCTTGTAACGCACCAAAATATCCTGCATCGTATTATCAAGGGCATGTCCCATGTGAAGATGTCCTGTTATATTAGGGGGAGGCATAATAATGGTAAATGGCTTTTTATCAGGATTTGGTTTTGCATGGAAATATTTTTTATCCAACCACTTTTGATAAAGTTTTCCTTCGATCCCGGAAGGATCATAAGTCTTTTCTAACTCTTTCATATTTATCTCCTTTATTGGGTAATTATATATGGTTTTTGGCAGAGGGCTAGCAGCATGTGAATCCTGCACGAGATAAAAAAAGCCCCCTGCATCCTGGGATGCAAAGGGCGAATTAACGCGGTACCACCTTTTTTCAATGACAGCTGCTGTCATATCTCTTGGGGCTTTTAACGCTGCCAGGCGTGAAAACTTACTACTCATTCAGTTTCCCAGTTCCGAAGCTACCTTCCACCTATAACTACCTTAATCGCCTTTCAGCCATTGGACGATTTTCTCTTTCAGGGCTATAAACGTACTCCTCTTCATCTCTACCTTTTTCTTATACTTAGTAATGATAGTGGCTTTTGTTTGTTTTGTCAAGACATTATATTACGATATTCTTGTTTCCATTTCTGAATCAGTTCTCCTGCCCCTTCCAAACGTCGGATGGAGTCTTTTTGAAACAGTTCGTCTAGTTTTTTTAGACTTTCTGCCTTTTGAGCCATCCCTTCTGCCTTTTCCCTCTCTATTTCACATTCCTGCTTTAGCGCTTCCGTCATTAAAGAAGTCACACAGTCCTTTGGTTTAAGAGAAGGACTCCATTGAAGCAGATGATAGATTCGTTTCAATACTTCTTGGTTTTTAACAAGTTCAAAGGATTTAATAAAAGAACGATATGCTTTTTCCATCATAAACAATCTGCCATAGCAAGCCCCAAGATTATTGTAGACTTTAGCCATAAAAGCAGCTTCTCCATGATTTCCCTTTTTAAGTTCTAATATCTTTTGATATTCATATACCGCTTTCCCATATTGTCTGCCTTCGAATAAAAAATCCCCTTTTTCCTTCAAATAGTTTGCCTCTGTCATATGCTTATATGACACCAGCTTTTGGCGAAACTGATTGATCTCTGTTCCACGATAATAATCACACTCTTGAAGAATCGTAACAAGGAGCTCCTCATCCTCTTCTTCACTTTGCTGCATATTCACTAGTTTTGCTGCAAGGTGTGTCATATCTAAGTCAGCCTGGATGAAATCAATCAGACGCTGATTCACAAACTGGTTTCGAACCAAAAGGGGATTGTGATAGATCACGTAACATAATTCCTGAGAAGAAAAAATCCGTACTCCCAGTTCTTCAAAATAAAATGGATGGTTCACCGGTTCTTGCCGGCAGAGAATTAGACTCATAACATAACCTCTTGTTTGATCACCATATCCGTAGCCGGAAACAGTTCACCAAATCCCTTATCTTTTACCACTACTGCCATCGTATTTTCGTCTAAAAACCCAAAACTGATTCCAATTTTCGTAGTTCTTGGAGGTCTCTCAGGAAATTTCTCCAGTTGAATTTTTACCAAACGTTTTTTCTTTGGATCGATCGGAGTTACCACAAATTCTACATAATCCTGGTTGTCCACAATTAAATCTACACTGCTTTTTGCTTCATACCAGTTATCTCCCGCAGATACTACTAAAAGTTCACTCTCCCGTTCCTTATGAAGTACCCGCATGGATACCGTAGAGTGTAACCGTCCCTTGCAGATAAAGGTGTAGGGATAAGCGGTCTTTTCCCTTAGATAGTCCATTCCTCGATAAGCAGCACCTCTCGCAAATAAAACCTGTTCTATATAAACCTTTCTTTTGGAGCAGAGAAACTTCATGGAATCCTTTGCCCACTCATGGTTGGAAAATCCCTTACCAGTTAAAAACACAGAAGAAAACAACTTGTTTAAACACAACCGTTCCCCACAGGATTTTAATATCTTATCCCCTAACTTTTCACCAGATGCAGTTTTTAGTATGTCTAAATTAAAGCTCTCTTCCAAAGCCTTATCTTCTGCAATGACCATCGTCTTTCTTAACCCTCTTTGTACTTTCATTTCATGATAATGAAATGAGTCCTCTGATAAATCAAACACACTTACCTGATTGGCCCATACCTCTTTTTTCTGGCTTAACACATAATATACAAATCCTTCTGTATGGCTGATGACGTGAACCCGTTCCCTTGATATTCCAAGAAAATCTGCACAATACATCAATGCATCCATAATCTTTGTATCTACTTTTTGCATGGTTACGACCAGTTGTTTCACTTCCTGACTAAAGAACTCTTCCATTGGAAGTTTTAATATCATTTTCAAGTAAATCTTTAACAGTTCAAGGCCTTCGTATTTGATTCCACCAAGAGTGGCAGTTCCATCTTTTTTGACCATCTTTATCAACTTATCTACAATAATTCCTTCCCCTACCAGGGTATAGGCATAAGCCTCTTCTCCTACATACCATGCATCCTCATCTTTTTTTCGGCAGATTGCCGTTGGAATGTTCCAGGTTTTTTCCCTGTCATAGCAGCATATATGAGTATAGGCATCACATAGATCAAGCCCTATTATCAGTCCGTCCATCGATAGCCCCCTTATCTTACATTCGTGGAAATAATTCATCTGCAACAGCATTTTTTTTCATATACTCCTGCATTCGTAATTTAAGCCCCGTCTCATCCTTTATATTTAGGGCAAGACTCATATCATTTAGGCATGCATACCTGCTGTCAAATCCTTTTTTTATCTCTCCCACATCACAGCTTACACTGTCAGATTTTTTGACAATCCATTTTTCATCGATCCATTCCTTTACCCGGTATTCCATGATCTCACCTTCAAATAAAATCTGCTGTCTGACAAATACTCCCTGATACATCCGGGGCATGTCTTCCTGGTGAAATGTTTCTTCGTCGGGCAGAATCCGTATCTCAAGTTCTATTTTGGAATCTTTGCTGGAACTATATTCAATCAAAGCTTTATCCATAATGTCTTCCGGCATGGGAAAATATTTTAAAAATACTTTAAAATACGGAAACCGTAAATCTTCTTCCAGCAACAAACGGATCATATTCTGACACAATATCTTCTGTTCTTCCTTAAGATCCGCAAGCATGGAATAATACCTGGTGAGCGCAAGAAGATAGATCGTTGGAAGACGTCCAATTTGAGAAGAGTTTTGAATAACTTGCTCCAGATAATCAAAGGTTTTCTCCTCTGGCTCTTTTTCTTCCATAAAGTATTCGGTACACTTAATGGCAAAATAAGCTTTCACGATCGTATCACTTGCCTTTTTGCGGCTGCGATACCGTTGAAATACCTGATCTAGTTTCTCCATCGATCCTGAAAACATCATCTGAGCAGTTAAGCGTTCTTCCAGATCGTAGGTTTCTACGTGATCCGATATTGCCTTGCGTAAAATTATGTACATCTGATCACTAAGTCCATTATAATATTCACAAAGATAATCTATAAATGCGCAGTCGTGTCTGTCCTGCAGAAAAAGGCGATAGACAAGATGAAGTAAAAGAGTATCTTCTTCGAACAGTTTCTCCCGGATCATTTTAAAACACAGCTTATAAAGGCTTTCATCCGAAACCCCTTCCTGACCAAATTCCCGGATCATTTCCAGAGCTTCTTCCATATAGTCGTTTCGAATTAAAATTTCACAAACTCCTATTCGTTCTTGTTTTGAAAGAACTTTTTTATCAAGTTCCAACAAATATTCTACACCCTCACTGTTCTCTTTTAAGGAAACCGTATTTATTTTATAATATTCAATGACTCTGGACAACAAAAGCCTTTGATAGAAAGGTCTAAGTTTAGGGTCTTTTAGAGTCCTTTCAAGAATTTTCACTTCTTCCTCTTGAGTGACACCCTGGGAAATAACTTTTTCACATGCACGCAGTCGAAGCATCGAGTGTTCCGGATACAGTTCAAAACATCGTTCTTCCAATTCTGGCTGATTCAGTACCCGCTCTTTCTTATAGGGGACATTACCATATCGATTCCCGAATGCATCCTGAAACAGTAAGATACTATGTTCCGAAAACAAAGGTACATAGGCAACTCCGTCTAGAAGAAGAAAGGCATCTTCCTCTATCAGTTCTTCATAGCAGACGATAACATATTTCATCTTCTTATTGCTGCAATCCACCCGATAGGAACGCAGAATAGAGGGAAGAACCTTCGCCATAGGCAGATCAATCACATCCTTAAAAACCATTCTTTCATAAATTGCCGCCAAAAGGTTATTGATTCTCGATTCAAACAATTGCTCGGTGGCAAATTTTTCAATGGTTCTTTCATAGGCCTGATACAACGGATCTCCTGGCTCTAAGTAAACTAAAACATTCTTATACAATACGCTTCTGCTATATGTATCCAGTTCATTGCCCCCGTAGGAAAAGTAAAGAAGCACTTCCCTTGGCAAAAGATAACAGTAATTTCTAGGCAATGCATAGAGATAATACTCGTACAGTCTGGTCAGACTGATTCCAGCTTTAATCCCTTTCTCATACCAGGAAAAAGCCTCTGACATCTGGCATTCTCCTTTGATAAGAAGAGCACAAATCCCTTCTAGAACTTCCTTATCTTGATATTTTTGATATAGTTTTACAAGCATGCGGTAATGTAGCCGGTTAAAATGCTTGGCCGTTAAGGTGAGCTTACAAATCACAGAAACCAGATTCTTCTCAATCAGTCCATTCTTTGCCCCAAAATAAAACATCTGAAGCTCCATGGGACCTATGGTTCGAATCAACTCTGGTGCTTCATGAAGAGCCCTTAAGCCCCAAACATAAAAAAACGGACTTCTAACTCCCGCTTCGTATTGTCTTCTTAAAATTGCAAACAGCGTAGGCATATGGTCAAAAAGCCTGCGATCTATTTTCATAAGCAGCAAAAGCAACCAATAAAGCACGGAATCTTCTTCCAAATATTTTTTCATAAGACGAATCAGAGACTGTTTCTGATATTCATCTGGCTGAACTTCCAACCGCAAATACTGATAATAGCAGTAAATCTCCTTTTTCTCTTGACGATCCTTTAAAATCTCATCTCTGCATTCATCTAGAAATAAGGCTGCCTCCGAAGGGCTTCCTTCAAATAACCGTAACTCTGCACGCAGTAGTTTTAGGAGACTGCTTTCTCCCTTCATTAGTTCAATCTCGTCTAGCGCTTGCTCCATCTCTTTATTTCGTTTCATCTCATCCGTCTGATTTGATTCTTTTAAAAGACGAAGCCGTAGAAAATGGCCGAATGCCTCTTTCGCAAAGGCATTCTCAGCCGATATTCCTCCTCCAGGATTACGAACTGCTGTAACAGGAATTAAAAAAAGGTCCTCCATGCCACTGATTTGTATTCTCCCATAATTCTCTCCCTGATGCATGCGCTCCGGATGAATTAGAAATGGCAGATTACAAACATCCTCGTGAAAATCCTGTTCACCGATCTGTTTTTTTGGTAACTCTATGAAATCACAGTCTGTCGTTACTTCCAGATTCACATAACCCCAACTGGTTCGATTCATTAAAATATAGTCTGTACAAATTTCCTCTAGTTCCCCGACTCTTCGTTCCGTTGAATCTACGGACAATGAGACTGGCTCTTTTACTTTCAATGCGGTCAAAAACTCTTCTAGTTCTTTTCTCCGGTCTGGTCTTGCTTTTAAACCATCATAGATTGCTCTTACATGAAGTTCTTTCATAAAAGGAGCCGTAACGAAATCACGGTATTCAAACAAACGGAGTGCTGTATCCATATCCTTTTTAGCGATATCCGCAAAATCTTCCGCTGTTTCTAAATTGCTTAATGTTTTCCCAGAAGTACCAAATTCCACACGAAAAGAATAAGGGACTTCTCTCTCTCCACCATTGGTAACCAGATAAAAAGATCCCTTAATCATATCCCCATCATCCATAAAACTACTGTTTATCTCATAGACCAGATGGTTATAGGTACCGCCAAATGCAGCACTTACAAGTCTGATACGGAAGTTTGAGGAATAAGCAAGTCCTTTGATATGTAAATTATTCTCACTGGTAACGACAAGCTCCCGCCTCGTGGCTCCGCCGGACCGCACCACTTCATCTATTTCCGATGGGGTGACTTTAATCTTTGGAATATCAGAATCAATGATGCCCTTTGCTAGCCTGTTGATTCGTTCTCTCATAGTACCACCTGTATCTTAATTTTATTCACTTTTTTGTCTGCTTCTTTTGAATTACTCTATATTCTAACATATTTTCTATTGATTTAAAACCCTAAAATTGGTATGATAATATAAAACTATTTAAAAAAGGACAAACTGACTATGACAACCAATGAAAAAGCACTATTGCTGCATGAAAAATGGGGCGGAAAGCTTGAGATCACTTCAAAAGCAAAGGTTAACAGCAGAGAGGATCTTGCTCTTGCTTATACTCCTGGTGTAGCGGAACCTTGTAAAGTGATTCATGAGAATCCAGAGGCTGCCTATCAATACACGATAAAGTCCAATACCATCGCTGTCGTTTCTGACGGAAGTGCTGTTTTGGGTCTTGGTAATATCGGTCCTCTCGCAGCCATGCCAGTCATGGAAGGCAAGGCCGTGCTGTTTAAAGAATTTGGAGGGATCAATGCCATCCCAATCTGTCTGGATACTCAGGATACGGAAGAGATCATAAAAACAATCGTTCACATTGCTCCTGCTTTTGGAGGAATTAATCTAGAAGATATATCTGCTCCCCGTTGCTTTGAAATCGAAGAACGGTTGAAAAAACTACTGCCCATTCCTGTCTTCCACGATGACCAGCATGGAACTGCTATTGTTGTTTTAGCCGGAGTGATCAATGCCCTCAAAATAACCAAAAAGAAAAAAGAGGAATGTAAGGTTGTAATAAATGGAGCCGGTTCTGCTGGAATTGCAATTGCCAGACTTTTATTATCATACGGGTTTCAACATATTATCCTGTGTGACCGTGACGGAATTCTTTTTAACGGCATGGTTGGATTAAACTGGATGCAGGAACGAATGATGGAAAAAACGAATTTAGAGAATAAAAAGGGAGGTCTTACTGATGCCATGAAAGGCTCCGATGTGTTTATTGGAGTTTCTGCTCCAGGAATCGTCACAGAGGGTATGGTGAAATCTATGAACCCTGACTCCATTCTATTTGCTATGGCGAATCCGACCCCTGAAATCATGCCGGATCTTGCAAAAGCGGCTGGGGCAAAAGTCGTGGGTACCGGAAGATCGGATTTCCCAAATCAGGTAAATAACGTTGTAGTGTTCCCAGGCATCTTTAAAGGAGCACTGGAGGGAAGAGCCTCCTCCATTACGGAAGAGATGAAGCTAGCCGCCGCAACTGCCATTGCTGATCTTGTAGAACCTTCTGAATTAAATGAAAACAATATCCTTCCAGAGGCATTCGATCCTCGGGTTGCTGATGTTGTAAGCAAGGCGGTCAAAGATCGGATCTAGCAATAAAAAGATGGAGGGTGTCCTATGCTGTCAGAACCCATGACATTGTATAAGCTTATGATTTTATACATGCTCAAGCAGGTGAATTTTCCCCTGACAAGTGCGCAATTGTCGAATTTTTTTCTTGAGCATGAATACACCACATATTTTACGTTGAATCAAGCATTAAGTGAACTATTAGAAGCAAAGCTTCTTTATGTGGAAACAAACCATAATAGCAGTCGGTATGAAATTACCAGGGAAGGGGAAGAGACCCTTTCCTTTTTCGGTAACAAGATTTCACCAGCCATCATAGGTGATATGGATGAATATCTAAAAGAAAATAAATTCCGACTTCGTAATGAAGTGGGCGTTACAGCCGATTTTTATAAATCAACCAGTCAGGAATACATCGTGCACTGCGAAGTAAGGGAAGGAAAAAACTGCTTGATAAATCTAGAATTATCTGTTCCAGACAAGGATCAGGCAGAAATTATGTGTGACCATTGGAAAACCAAAAGCCAGGAAATCTATGCATTTGCTATGAAATCTTTGATGAGTGGTTCATGAGAGAAAGGAGCTTATTTTGAAGCAAGTAAAGGCCAAACACAAAAAGCTAAAATTCGGGTTGAAAACAAAGATCTACCTAACTATAGTCCTTCCGATTATAATCGTAACTCTTTTTCTTCGAGTTTTAGAAACCTATCTTCGTATCATGATTCGAAAACTCTTTCTCCCCTCTTCCCAGGCAGAAGACTCATAAAAAAAGCTGATTCAGTCATTAATCTCTGAATCAGCTTTTTTTTATCCTTGCATAAATCTGTTTAAAAATTCTTTAGTTGAACTTTTCTTTGGTGTACCAAATATTTGTTCTGGTGATCCTTCTTCCTCAATTACACCACCTGCCATATAAACCACATGAGTCGATACATCTCTTGCAAATGCCATCTCATGGGTTACAATAATCATGGTAAGTCCTTCTTTTGCTAACGTTCTCATAACAGACAATACCTCTCCTACCATCTGGGGATCCAGGGCAGAAGTTGGTTCATCGAAAAGTAAGATCTCCGGCTCCATGGCAAGTGCTCTGGCTATGGCAACTCTCTGCTTTTGACCGCCAGATAACTGCCTTGGTTTCGCATTAATATAGGGCGCCATCCCTACTTTTTCCAGGAACATCATCGTTTTCTTTCTTGCCTCTTCTTTGTCTTTTTTCAAGACTTTGGTCTGACCAACCATACAGTTTTCAAGAACTGTCATATTATTAAACAAATTAAAATTCTGAAACACCATACCAACTTTTGTCCGGTAAGCGGGTACATTCATCTTATTGTCCGTAATATCTTCTTCATGGTATAAAATCTCGCCACTGGTGGGTGTCTCTAATAGATTGACACAACGAAGGAGGGTTGATTTACCGGAACCAGAAGCACCAATGATACAGGTAACATCTCCAGATTTAACAGAAAAATCAATATCTCGAAGTACCACATTGGTTCCAAAAGTCTTGCTTAAATGATTGATCTCCAAAACTTTGTTGTCTTCCATTTATTTGCCCTCCTTCTCTTTTGGTTCCGGAAACTTTACCATTCCACTGGTATATGCCAGTGTATCAGTAGTTGCCAAATCATAACTGTCTGGCCCATCCATCCTATTTTCCCAGTAACGAAGGATTCTGGAACTTGTGAAAGTCAAGACAAAATAGAGAACCATGGTAATGGAAAACGCTTCAAAATACGTGTAGTAAGCTCCTGCAACTCCTTTCGTGGTATAAAACAATTCTACCACGCCAATTACAGATAAAACACAAGTATCCTTAATATTAATGATCAGATTATTGCCAATCTGTGGCATGATATTACGAAGTGCTTGCGGCATAATAACATTTACCATGGTCTGGTAGTGGGTCATTCCGATGGCCTTTGCTCCCTCTGTCTGACCTGGATCAATGGAAAGGATTCCACCTCTCACCGTTTCCGCCATATATGCCCCTGTATTAATGGACACAATAAAATATGCCGCAAAAGTACTTGACATATTAATGCCCAGCAAAGCAGAAGACCCGTAAAAAATAAACATGGCCTGAACCATCATCGGAGTTCCTCTGAAAACTTCTACATAAATATTCAAAATAATTTTTAAAATATGAATCAGAAAGCGTTTCGCAGGATTATCATTTGGAGTAACCGGAATTGTCTGAACGATTCCAACCGCAAAACCGATGATGCAACCAATCAACGTACCTACAATGGCAATCGCCATAGTCTTTCCAGCCCCTCCTAACAGGGATGGCCCATAATTTTTTAGTATATACAAGATTCTTCCGAAAAAATCTAATGGTAAAGACATCGTTCTACCTTCTCTCTTTCGCAGCTATATTAAAACAAAGGGCACGAAATAAGAACATCCTTGTTCCGTGCCTGTTGAATTTGTTCCGACTCTATGGATTATTTTGACAATGGCTGAACCGATATCGCTTCTTCCATCATTTTATTAAAATCATCCTTATTCATTTTACTAAGTATTTCGTTAATACTATCTTTTAACTCGTCGTTCCCTTTTTTCAAGGAAATGCCAATGTTTATATCTTCATCAGAAACCTTAAATTCTCCGTCCGTTCCCGTAAAATCCAAAAGTTTGAATTCAGGATATGCGATCAGCGCAGCTTGTCCCGTCGGTTGATCCGTAACAACCACATCACAACGTCCAGAACTTAAAGATACCAGCATCGCTGGTGCAGATTCCTGAGCCGGCTGAATCTTCGCTTCTGGAATCTGGGGAAGACATGAATCATACCAAATCGTATTCATCTGGGAAGTAGCGGAAGCACCCTTTAGATCCTCTACGCTTTTCGCAGCCGCAAAATTTCCATCTTTTTTTACAAGTGCTACAATAGTTGCATAGTAATAAGGGGTTGTAAAATCAACAGACTCTAACCGTTCCTTGGTCACAGACTGTCCTGCAATGACGCAGTCCACTTTTCCTGACTGTACCGCCGGAACAAGAGAATCCCAGTCCAATTTTACGATTTCCAACTCATACCCAAGCTCGTCTGCAATTTTCTGTGCCATCATAACATCATAGCCATAAGCATAATCCGAACTCCCAGAGATAGGAACTGCTTTATTCTCATCGGTAGGCTGCGTCCAATTATAAGGAGCATAACTGCACTCCATAGCAACTTTTAAAACCTTTTTATCTCCTGCTTGTTCCCCCGCTTCTGCGGTGTTTGTGTCCTTAGACGCAGATGACTCTGCTGGTGCCTTTGCGCTTCCACAAGCAGTCAAGGAAGCTGCCACAAGAGCAGCTGCCATTAGAGATGACACAACTTTTTTAAATGTTTTTTTCATAACTATTTTCTCCTCTTCCTACCATAATGAACTCTATGTAATAAATAGGTTCATTATAAAAAGATTTTTATTCCCTGTCAAGACTATTTACAGAATCTTCGATCATATTCCAGATCTCTTCTCTTCCCTGCTTTGTTTCTGCCGAGAAGGGTATTACGGTCACATCATTGTTAACTCCAAGGCCATTTCTTAATATCTTTATGGATTTTTGAACCTGGCTTCTTTTTATTTTGTCTAATTTTGTCGCAACGATAACTGGCTGAAGCCCCTGATAAACAATCCATTCATACATGATCCTGTCATTTTCAGATGGTTCATGTCGAATATCTATCAGTAAAAATATACATTTTAGCATAGAAGAATTGTGAAGATAGTTTTCTATCATCTTCCCCCATTTTGCCTTTACTTGCTGGGCTACTTTTGCATATCCATATCCAGGAAGATCGACATAATAAAGTGCCTCATTAATATTGTAAAAATTAATTGTCTGGGTCTTACCCGGTTGGGAAGATGTCCTGGCAAAGGATTTCCGGTTCATTAATGCATTAATGAGAGAGGATTTCCCCACATTCGACTTGCCTGAAAATGCGAACTCCGGTTTTGTATTTAAAGGGAGTGTACTGGTAATGCCGCATACAGTCTCCAATTCTACGGTTTTGATAATCATATGGTTTTCTTCCTAATCCTTTCCAACAGCTTCACTAATCACATGTGACATATCCTTTACGAATTTAATTGTTAATCCCTTTGTAATCTCATCGGATAACTCCGCAACATCCGAACGGTTTTTATCTGGTACCAGAACTTTTTTTACCCGAGCCATTCGAGCCGCCAGAATCTTTTCCTTCAATCCTCCAATCGGAAGAACACGGCCTCTTAATGTAATCTCTCCTGTCATGGCAACATCCGCATACACCTTTCGATTGATCACGGCTGATAACATAGCAGTCGCCATGGTGATGCCCGCAGAAGGACCATCTTTCGGGACAGCACCTTCGGGGATGTGGATATGGATATCATGTTTTTCAAAATAATTATTGGATATCTTATACTCTTGACTCATGGATCTTACATAACTGAGAGCTGTTTTCGCAGACTCTTTCATTACGTCTCCCATCTGCCCCGTCAATTGAAGGGTTCCCTTCCCTGGCATCACTGTAACTTCGATCTGCAGGGTGTCACCCCCTACACTTGTCCAGGCAAGTCCTCTTGCAATCCCCACCTGATCTTCATCATTAACGTGTTGGAAGGATACTTTTTCTTTCCCTAAGTACTTCTCCAAACCAGTTTCATTCACTTCAATTACTTGATTTTTATCTTCCAGTATTTCTCTCGCCATCTTTCTAAAAACGGCTCCGATCTGGCGTTCTAAGTTTCTCACTCCGGCTTCTCTTGTATAATTATGAATCATCTTCTCTAATGCCTGATCCGTTATGTGTACCTGTTTTTCAGATAATCCATTCTTCTCTATTTGTTTTCTCACTAGATAATTCTTTGCAATATGAAATTTTTCATTCTCCGTATAGCTATTTACTTCTATCACTTCCATACGGTCAAGTAGAGGTCTTGGTATGGTGGAGGTAGTATTGGCCGTCGCAATAAAAAGAACCTGAGATAAATCAATGGGTAGTTCAATATAGTGGTCACGGAATTTACTATTCTGCTCACTGTCTAAAACTTCAAGGAGTGCGGAAGCTGTATCTCCTTTGTAATCCTTACTGGACTTGTCTATCTCATCAAGGAGCAGCAACGGATTGCAGACATCTGCCTGTCGGATGGCTTCCACAATTCTTCCAGGCATTGCTCCTACATAGGTCTTTCTATGTCCCCGGATCTCTGCTTCATCTCTGATTCCACCCAGACTGATCCTAACATACTTCTTATTTAGTGCTTTTGCAACAGACCGGGCTATGGATGTTTTTCCAGTACCAGGCGGTCCAACCAGACAAATGATCGGACTTGATCCCTTTTTCGTCAATACTCTAACTGCCAGATATTCAAGGATTCTTTCTTTTACCTTGTCTAGCCCATAGTGATCTTCATTTAAAATCTCTTCTGCATGGTGAAGATTGTTGTTATCTCTAGAATATTTCTTCCAGGGAAGATCAAGCACTGTCTCTAAGTACATACGGACCACATTGGCTTCCTGACTCCCACCAGGCATTCCTTTGAACCGTTCAATTTCTTTTTGAATTTTATCCTTAATTTCTTTCTCTGCTTTTAAAGAATTTAGCCTACGCAAATAATCCTCCGCATCGGAAAGAGGATTATCCTCACCCAGTTCCTCCCGTATTACCTTTAGCTGTTCTCTTAAAATGTAATCTCTTTGATTTTTATCAATTCGTTCTTTCACATGAGACTGCAGGCTACGTTTCACTCTTGTGACTTCGATTTCTGTCAAAAGATGTTTCATGACCAGTTCATACCGTTCTTCCAACATAAAGCTTTCTAATACCTGCTGGCGGATTCTATAATCCCAAGACAACTGCACCGCTGTCTGGTCAAGCAGTTCCCCCAGGTCAGTAAATAGCAAAAGACCTGGGATCACATCTTTTGCAAGCCGTTGATTTTCTTTTCCATATTCTTCTAGCTTTTCTTTCACAATCTCTGTCATAGCCTGAATCGCAACAGGCTCTAATATCTCCTCTGGAACGTGGGTGGTTTCAATCTCTCCCACAAGCATGGAGTTGATCTCGCTTAAATGAATCAATTCTGCCCGTTCCAGCCCCTCTACCATTACACGAATCACATTGTTCGGTAGTTTAACTAGTTGCTTAATGACAGATATGGTTCCAAGTTCATATAAATCCTCCAGCAAGGGGTCTGCCTCTTCTGGATTTCTCTGGGTAATCAAAAACACCTTCTGGTCTTCTACCATTGCTTTTTCTACGGCTGCAACCGATTTTGATCGGCTAATATCAAAATGAAGCATCATTTTGGGTAGAACAGTCATACCTCTTAAGGCAATAACTGGCATTGTGATTGTCATATCTACCATTCAGTTCTCTCCTTTGCATTCAAAAAGGTGTTCCAGCAGATTTTCTCGCTGTAACACCTTCCCGAGTCATGCAGGGACCTATGCGATCTCGCCTGTCTTATCTTTTCTTAATTTTGGGGACAGCTTTTTCTTGGGAACTGCCATATCCCGATAGGTCAGTTCTGGTTCTGCTTTCTTATCCACAACTTCCCCAGTTATCTTGCAGACCCCAATGTTGCCGTCCGACGGAACCTCATACATGAGATCCATCATAACACTTTCCAGAATGGAACGCAATCCTCTGGCTCCCGTCTTTCTCTCCACTGCCAGTTCTGCGATTCGTTCCACTGCATCATGAGTCAGTTCCAGTTTTACATCATCGATTTCAAACAATTTCTGATACTGTTTGAGCAATGCATTCTTCGGTTCTGTTAGTATCTTAACCAAAGAATCCTTACCCAACAACTCAAGAGATACATTGATCGGAACACGCCCTATAAATTCAGGGATCAAACCGAATTTCACCAGATCCTGTGGAAGTGTTTTTCTAAGCAAATCGTCAATATCTGTTTTCTTTTTATCTACAATTTCTGCATTAAATCCGATGGAACCAGCGCTTAAACGGCTTTCAACGATCTTTTCCAACCCGTCAAATGCACCTCCGCAGATAAATAGTATATTCGTAGTATTAATCTGTAAAAGTTCCTGATGCGGATGTTTTCTACCACCTTGGGGTGGCACACTAGCAACCGTACCTTCCAGAATCTTTAACAGTGCCTGTTGAACGCCCTCTCCAGAGACATCTCTGGTTATAGACACGTTTTCAGACTTCTTTGTGATCTTATCAATCTCATCAATATAGATAATCCCGTATTCTGCCCTGCTGATATCATAATCAGCCGCCTGAATCAGTTTCAACAGGATATTTTCAACATCCTCTCCAACATACCCAGCTTCTGTCAAAGCAGTCGCATCTGCTATGGCAAATGGCACATTCAAGACTTTTGCCAGAGTATGTGCAAGATAAGTTTTACCGGAACCAGTGGGTCCTAGCATCAAAATATTGCTCTTTTGCAAATCCACATCCATATTTTTACTGGAAGTGATTCTCTTATAGTGGTTATACACTGCTACGGACAACACTTTTTTCGCATTATCCTGTCCGATAATATAATCATCAAGGAATGTCTTGATTTCCTTCGGCTTCATCAGGTTGATATTGCTGAAATCAGGTCCATCTTCCTCATGGTTGTCGAATTCTTCCTCTAATATCTCTGCACATAAATCAATACACTCATCGCAGATATAGACATTATTGGAACCCGCGATCAATTTCTTAACCTGATCCTGGGTTTTTCCACAAAAAGAGCATCGGATCTTGTCGTCTGTTCTGACCGGCATATACACACCTCTTCTTTCCTTTTAATAACGCATGCTGTCTGGATATAGATACTTCTCCATCGGAAGGTTTCCCTTCAGAGTGTTCTCTTCCATCCTTACTTAGTGATCATGACTGAGGAGGATATCATCAATAATTCCATATTTTTTTGCTTCTTCTGCACTCATATAATTATCACGTTCCGTATCACGTTCAATCGTTTCATACGGCTGTCCTGTGTTTTTAGACAGAATTTCATTCAAACGTTTTTTAATCTTTAAAATATTTTCAGCTACAATACGGATCTCAGTGGCCTGACCTTTTGCACCGCCAGAAGGCTGGTGAATCATAACCTCAGCATTGGGGAGAGCAAATCTTTTCCCTTTTGCACCACCTGACAGCAGAAACGCTCCCATACTGGCTGCCATACCCATACAAACGGTAGAAACGTCACATTTTATATAGTTCATGGTATCATAGATTGCCATTCCTGCGGTTACAGAACCGCCGGGGCTGTTAATGTAAAGATTGATATCCTTATTGGGATCTTCGGCCTCTAAAAACAGCAGCTGAGCCACAATTACGCTTGCAGAAATATCAGATACCTCTTCCCCTAAAAAAATAATTCTTTCCTTGAGAAGTCTGGAATAAATATCGTAAGAGCGTTCACCCTTACTGGTTGATTCAATGACATAAGGTACTAAACTCATCTATCTTCCTCCTGTCTACTTTTCTAAAATAGAGTAGACTCCGGACTAATGTCAGGAATCTACTCGAGGCAAACTTCTTAAACCAATTTTGCTTCCGCAACCAGGAAATCGACTGCTTCCTGAACTGCCAGATCTTCCTTCATCTGTTCGATTCCGGTTTCACCAAGGTATTCTTTAATCTGGGAAACTTCCATTTTATAATTTTCAGCCATGGTCGCAATCTCTTTTTCTACTGCTTCGTCCGTTACGGTAAGATTCTCAGCTTTTACAACTGCTTCCAACACAAGTCTTGTCTGAATTCGTTTGATGGCTTGTGGCTTCATCTGTTCCTTTAAAGACTCAATGGTCATGCCGGTAAATTTCATGTACTGATCTAGAGAAAGACCCTGACTTTCCATTCTTCTTGCATAGTCATTTACCATGTTGTTTACCTGAGTATCGATCATCGGCTCTGGAATCTCCATGGTAGCATTCTCTGCAACTTTTTCTACTACATGATCTTCGTTTTCAGTGGCTGCTGCTTTTTCTTTATTCACTGCAACTTTTTCTTTGATGTCATTTTTGTAATCTTCTAATGTATCAAACTCAGAAACTTCTCCAGCAAATTCATCATTTAACTCTGGAAGTTCTTTTCTCTTAACTTCTTTCACAGTAACCTTAAACATCGCTGGCTTTCCAGCCAGATCTGTTGCATGATACTCATTGGGGAATGTAACGTTGATTTCGCTTAACTCTCCAACTTTCTTTCCGATTAACTGTTCTTCAAATGTGTCGATAAAAGAATGAGAACCAATGGTAAGTGCATAATCTTCTCCCTTACCGCCCTCAAATGCCTTTCCATCTACAAAGCCTTCAAAGTCAATCACTGTCTGGTCTCCGTCTTCAATCGCTCTGTCTTCAACCGTGATAAGTCTGGAATTCTGTTCCTGAACCTTCTTTAACTCTTCTTCCACATCTTCTTCCGTAACTTCTGCTGATGCTTTTGTTACTTCAATTCCTTTATACTCACCTAAAACCACTTCTGGTTTCACAGCAACTGTAGCGGTATAAATCAATTCTTTTCCTTTTTCAGCTTGAATAACAGCAATCTCTGGTCTGGAAACAACATCCAGTCCACTTTCTTCGACTGCGCCTCCATAAGTAGCGTCAAGAGCTTCGTTCACTGCATCTTCGTATAAAACACCAACGCCATACATCTTTTCCACCATGGCCTGGGGAGCTTTCCCTTTTCTGAATCCTGGGATATTGAATCTGCCCTTGTTCTTATTGTAAGCTGCGGTAAGAGCCTTATTAAACTCTACAGCCGGCACTTCTACCGTTAATTTCGCCATGTTTTTTTCTAATTTTTCCACTTGTAAACTCATTAATGGGATCCTCCTTGAGATATATGTGAACCGCCTTACCGACAGGGCGTTACACTTCAATTTAGCATTATAACATACTCGTCCTGTAAATTCCAGTATTATTTGTGATAAATTCAGGTTTTTCCGGTGAATTCCTGCATTTTCCCTATAATATAGGGATCTAGCGGACGGATCTCCATTTGGGGTCTGGCAATGTAGTATCCCTGGAATAATGACACCCCGCATTGCATCAAATATTCCAGTTCTTCCGCCGTTTCTACTCCCTCTGCAAGTACCATAATATCATTTTCCATGGCAAATCCCAATAGATTTTTCAAAATAATCTGTCGCTTGGAATCTTCATAGATCCGCTTCACCAGACTCATATCAACCTTAACAATTTCTGGCTGGATATTTAAAAGAACGGATTCACTGTTGTATCCTGTACCAAAGTCATCCACTGCAATCATTCCATTCCAGTCTTTTGCCATTTTTATCTTACGTTTCATATAATCATGGTTCGCAGGCTCTCCTTCTGTCATCTCAATAACAATCCGGGGCAACAGATCCTTATAAACTTTCTCTAATTCTTCCTGCTCTTCTTCTGTAATACAGACACTGGCAATGGAATTTATAAAGATCTTTTCATCCTTTCCCATATGTCCTTTTTCTAACTCTTTAAAAACAGAATGTAGTCCGGCAAACCAGGTTAGCGTCTCCATCTGGGGAAGTTTTGCCTGTGCTCTGGCAAGATTTAAGACTTCACTGACTCCTTTCATATTGGTAAACTGAGGACGCATTAATAGTTCATATCCATATATGCTTCCATCTCTTGTTACAATTGGTTGAAATACAAAGCTTACTTTTTTTGTATCTAGCATACGATTCAATTCTTCACTGCCAGTAAGCATATAAGAATTGTGAAAATATTCTTCTGGGTCAAACTCTTTTACGGCTCCCTTTACACTGTGCTTTACCATGTACATAGCAAAATCGGCGTAATTAAACAACGTTTCAAAATCCTTTCCATTATCCGGATACCAGGATAACCCACCAGATACACGAACGGGAAACTGGTATCCTCCCACCATATCTAATGTGGTGGACTGTATATATTTCATAAATTCCCGAATTCGCATTCTGATACGCTCTTTTTTACCACCTCTAAGATAAGTCACAAATTCGTCTCCAGAATAACGGGCAATGACTCCCTGACCTTCAAAAAATCTTTTCAAGCAATTTGCAAAATGGGCAATATAGCGATCCCCTTCATCGTGCCCATAGGTGTCGTTGATATACTTTAAGTTATCCAGATCCCACATAACAACAGCCGCCATCGTGTCTTGCTGTTGTTTCATCAATTCCTCCACCTGTTCCCGGAATGCTCTGCGGTTATATAGATTGGTGAGCAAATCAAAATTTCGTTCCCGTTCCAATTTTTCTTTTTCTAGCACATCAGCCGTCACATCGGAACAGACCCCCAGAACGGTTCCGTTTTTTGATTCATCCAAAATAAATTCCACCCATCTGGTCCCTTCCGAGCTTTCCAGACTCTGAAAGAGCCGGTCTCCCTTCATGCGTATGCCGGTAAACGTGTGTTCCATGTAATGTTCAAACGTTTCAAGATCAATATACTGGTACAGTTCCCCCGGTCCTCCCCATCCAAGCATATCAATTAAGGAGCGGCTGCAAAACACCTTATCGCCCCCTTCTGCGTATTCAAAAACACCAATCAAAACATTGGCATGTTCCAGAATATTCGATATCTTTGAGGCTGACTGTTCCACATCACGGTTTAACTGTTCGATGGTATCCGTCAGTTCATCAATTTCCCGAATATGAACCCGCTTTAAAGACAAACCTCCCCGCCCTGATTGTTTTTTTAATTCCTCTGCCAATGTGCGAATTGGTTCCGTCATGATTTTACCAATTAAAAATGCACCAAGCAGGCTGAAAATCAGTGGAAACAACATGGAGCTAAACAACATACGTCGTATCGCATTATAAAAAGTCAAAAGGTCATTTTGCTTTGCCATGCTAGCTAAAACCCAATCATATTCCCCAGCCTTATTGTCGATCCCATATACATTAAGACTTTTTATACTGCCATACCATTTGGTTCCATCCGGGGATTTTATTTCACTGATATCCCCCTCCTCACTGTCTGCGTAAGCGATGTGATTGGCTTCATAAAAATACTGATTATATAAAAATCCAGAATACGCCACAGGTACAACTGTTTTTGTCTTCTTATCCCGGATTCCTAAGACCCAGCATTCAAAATTACTGGTTAACTGTCCATCCTCTAGAAATTGATCCATCTGGTTTCGTGATATCTCCAGACCGCACACCCCGACAACCGTACCATCAGAAAGAATAATTGGTACCGAATAAGTGATAACCGTAATTTCTTTTGGACTCAAACGGAAGGGCGGGCTTAAATAAGCATAATTTATAGCCTCCGATGCCTTTGCTCCTGCTTGCTTTGCCTGTTCCATTGGTTTGTTATAAAAATCCGCAGCATCTCCCTGACCATCCATCAAAAATCCCAGCTCCCAAAGAGAATCTAGGGGGATGTGATTTGACTCTGCCAGAGAAGGGTTACCCCTCTTTAACAATAGAGAGGAATTATTATTTAACAATCCATCCACATTGGAATTTCTAAGATAAAATCCTGCTTTCATATGAGCAGGACTGTTTTCAGCAGCGGGACCATTTAATACAAAAAAAGCTCCGGTTGCATAACTTAAACGAAGAAAATCAATGGATTTATTCATAACCTGTTGGGTTATCTTTTGATTCAATTTATCATTGTTCAAAATATCGTCAGCTGTAACGTTCTCTTCTTTTAATATCATCTGGATTTCATCAGCTATGTAATCCGAATTGTGTTGTATAATGGCCCAATAGTGAACGTTCTGTCTCTCAAAGCTGCGCTTGACTTGTTCCGCATCTTCACTTACAACATTTATTTCATTGTTTTTTAATTTGATAGAAACTCCGCCAAACAAAACCGTTCCTGCAATGACTGCTGCCTGTAGAATCAATAGAATCAACAAAGGACCTAATAGCTTGGTCCGAATGGAATTTTTTCTTCTTTTGTTCATAAATTATTCTCCAAGAATCGTTACCAGCTTCTTTTTCGTATCTTCGTACCAGAGATTAAAATTCTCTTCTGATTCAAAAGCAGACACCGCTCGTTCCCGCTTCATTCCCTGGCTCAAAAGCAAACGCACTTTTTTATAATCCTCTTCTGCCTTCTCTGCCATAGAAGTATTAAGTATTTTTCTAGCCTGCTCTCCATGATAAAAAGGAGGTGATGTATAGAGTGTGTAACGATTGGCTAGATCAAGTCCAATCAAAAGATTGTTTCCCACTGTACTGCATTCACTTGTTTTTTTCAACGATTGAACTGCCTGATCTGCTGCTGCCTTTTTGACGGGCAGATAACCGGTGGCGGTGGAAAACTCCAGATTCTGTTCCACACCAGTAAACCACTTAAGAAAGCATACCGCTGCATATTCTTTCTTTGGATCCGAGCGAAAAACCATCAGCCCTGCCCCCTGAGACACTGCACAGGGAACGGTTCCTGAAAAATTGGGGAGAGGATACAATTTGTTTTCAATTTCGTAACTGGTCCCATCTCCTAAGGTCACAGATTGTGGAAAATAAGATGCCCCACTGGTCGCCCCCACAAACGCCACCAGCCGCCCCGTTTTTACATCATCACTACGATACATTCCGTAAGCACCAAAGTATCCATTTATATATGGGATGTAATAACATTCCCACAACTTACTCATAGCGTTTTTATCAAAATCCAGAACTGTTTTTCCATCTTTTACTTGAAAAATCTCATGTCCAAGTTGCTTACTGCCAATAATTATGTAGTTTGCAAATGCATCTCTACCAAAAAATGCCTTCCCGTCATTGGGTTCCTCCGTCAGGCTGTCTGACCATTGATAATAGGACTTCGCCATCTTCGTAATTCCTTCCCATGTTTGGAATGGAGCTTCTGTTTCTCCTGTCGCCGCCGCAAACTTATTCCAGTCCGTTATATTGACGGATAGTATTTCCGTGGATTTTGCAACGGGATAGACTTTTATACTTCCGTCCTCGTCAAACCTTCCTTCGTCCATATAGACATCTACATACTCAGATATCTCTTCCATGGTCAGATAGGGGTCTAAATCTGCAGTCAGTCCTAATTGATCCATCTCATACGCTTTATCTGCATAAGCGGCAATTACATCCGGAAGGGCTTCTGATCCAATTTTCTTTTCTATGCTGTCATCAATCCGTTTGCCTAATTCCTCTATACTTCCTTTACTGAAAGCCTTAACTACGATCCCTTTCTTTCTGCCTTCATCCTCATTAAAAATTCTAACAAAATGATCAAAAGCTTCTTTTTGCACCCCACTGTAATAGTGCCAGATAGTAACGGTAACAGGATTTTTCACTGACAAATCATATGGAGTCTTTCCTTGACACCCCATAACAACACATAGTAAAAATACTATGCCGCCCAACGGCAGCCATCCTTTTTTTTTACCATTCATCCATTTATATTTCATTGGAATCATACTGGATTGCCTCTTTGATCTGACTGGCATGTTCCCTGTTTGTTAACAAACAAAGAAGTTCAAGCCCCATATCAAGCGCATACCCCAGACCTCTTGCTGTTGTTACATTCCCATCTGTAACAACACCCTGGCGAGTATAATTTGCTCCTTTAAGCTGTGATTCATAACCTGGATAACAGGTTGCGGTTTTCCCTTCTAAGATCCCTAGTTTTCCTAGAACACTGGGTGCAGCGCAAATCGCAGCAATTCGTTTGTTCTCCTGATCCGCCTGTATAAGTGCATTGGCTAGTCCCTCATGTTCCCCCAGATTTTTGGTTCCGGGCATGCCTCCTGGCAAGAATAGAACATCCCCGTCTTTTAAATTCACTTCAGAAAACAAAGCATCTGCCTGCAAAACAATGTCGTGGGAACCTACCACTTCCTTATCCCCACTAATAGAGACCATCAACACCTCCTGACCTCCTCTGATTAAAACATCAACGACTGCAAGCAATTCCACCTCTTCCAAACCATCCGCTAAAAACGCATATACCTTTGCCATTTTATTTGTCCCCCTACTTACAATTCAAATTACTGTCTCCCGTAATCTTTATTTCTTCTAGTGCACCATTTGCCATGGCATCTCCTGTATTTTGCTACATTCCAGTTTTTTTCATCTTAACATGTTTTTTATTATTTTACCACCTTCTTCTAATTTTTATCTATTTGTGGTATACTACCCCTGTTTCCCCACTAATTTTTCACCTTTTGCGAAGGAGTTTATTTATGGAAATTGAACGCAAGTTTTTAGTTACAAATCCTCCCCCAAATTACAACACTTTTCCCCATCATCTGATCGAACAGGGTTATCTCTCTACCAATCCAGTTGTCCGAGTGCGTAAAGAAGACGATACGTATTACCTTACTTATAAATCAAAAGGGTTGCTCGCCAGAGAAGAATATAATCTACCTTTAACGGAAGACTCCTATCGCCATTTGATCAAAAAAGCAGATGGTCATATTCTTACGAAAACACGTTACTGCATCCCGGTTAAAGATTCCGACCATCTTCTCATCGAACTTGATGTTTTTGAGGGACGTTATAAAGGTCTTATGTTAGCCGAAGTGGAATTTACAACCATAGAAGAAGCTCAGTCTTTTCCCCCTCCTTCCTGGTTCGGTAGGGACGTGACGATGTCTGGAGACTATCAAAACAGCAGACTCAGTCAGTTGACCTAGTCTGCTGTGATTCCTTCTTTCTTAAATTTGATAAAGCAATGCATTGACAATTGCGGCAGCTACATTGCTTCCTCCCTTTCTTCCTTCAGCGACGATATAAGGAACATCCGTAAGAGACATAATCAACTCCTTAGACTGTATCACATTCACAAATCCCACGGGAACTCCAATGATTAGTCTTGGATGAAGTTTACCTTCCTTGATCAGTTCATAGAGGCGAACCAGTGCCGTAGGTGCATTCCCAACCGCAAAGATACAATCCCCAGAAAGTCCTGCAGCCTTATCCATACTGGCACAAGCCCTTGTTGTTTGTTTTTCCTTTGCGGTTTCCGCTACATCTTCATCCGCTATAAAACAGTGTACAGCGCTTCCTATGCGACTCAGCGCACGTTTGTTGATCCCAGCTTTTCCCATAGTGGTATCGGTAATGACCGGTATCCCCTCCTTTAATGCAGCAATTCCCTTCGTCACCGCATGGGAAGAAAATTTCAAATGATCGGCATATTCAAAATCTGCTGTTGTATGAATCACTCGTTTCATTACCAGTTCATTCTCAGGGTCCAGAATTCTTGTTCCCAGTTCTTTCGTAATTATCTCAAAGCTTCTTTTTTCGATTTCTCCGGGAAGTACCCGTTCTAATTTCTTATCAATCATGAATCCCTCCGTTTTCGTCCCATTCTAGGCCCATCATCTCATAGATTTGTTTCAATTCAAGGGAATCTCTTAAATATCGAGCTAGTAAGTCATATTGTTTCTCTTTATATTCGTGATAATCAAACGTCCCATTTCGTTCAAATGAAAGTCCCTTCTTTTTCATAAGGGATGTTACAATTGTCTCTGCGATTCCTTCTTTATCAAAAAAGCCATGGATATAAGTTCCATATACATTGCGTTTCTGACACCCGTCCATCTTCGCAAGATGGGAACCTGACTGAGACTCCATGACATAAGCAAGAGGAGGCAGTGCTCTTTTCGTCTCCCCCATATGAATCTCATACCCATCTACTTCCATACCAGAAAGATCTTTTAATATCCCTTCGATCCCTGTGCAAGCACCGGTCACTCTCGCTCTGGTCTTTTCTTTCCCAAAGATTGTACGCACAGGCAACAGATTCATTCCTCTTAAAAGATTTCGTCCAGCTTGGGATTCTACCGCTTCCGGATCAGAAAGACTTTCTCCTAACATTTGAAACCCTCCGCAGATCCCAAATATTGGTACCCCTTCTGCCTCTCGCTTTAATATAGCAGCTTCCAGCCCATTCTGCCGCATCCACAATAGATCTTCGATGGTGTTTTTCGTTCCAGGAAGAATGATAAAATCTGCATTTTTTAAATTCTGAACCGAATCCACATAAGAAAGAGACACTTCTTCCATCGTGGAAAACACGGAAAAGTCTGTAAAATTAGAAATTCTTGGGAAACGTATAATCGCAATCTCCACGGCCGTTTTATTTGTTTTCCCTGTTCCCATGAGATGATTTCCCAGACTGTCCTCTTCTTCAATGTCCACCTTCATATAAGGGACCACACCTGCAATGGGAATCTGCAATTTTTCCTCTATCATAGCAAGCCCTGGATCTAGGATGGATTTGTCTCCCCGAAATTTGTTGACAATCAATCCTTTTATCCGTGTTCTCTCTTCCGGCTCTAAGAGCATAACTGTTCCATACAGTTGTGCAAACACACCACCCCGATCTATATCACCAACCAGCAGCACCGGAGCATCCGCCATCTTTGCCATCCCCATATTGACAATATCCTCTTGCTTTAGATTGATTTCAGCCGGACTGCCAGCTCCTTCTATCACGATAATATCATATTCATTGGAAAGTTTTAAAAAGGCCTTCTCTATCTCTGGAATCAATTGTTTTTTATAGGCAAAGTATTCTTTGGCCGGCATATTCCCTATAGAAATGCCATTGACAATCACCTGAGATCCTATATCATTGGTTGGCTTTAAAAGAATAGGGTTCATCGCCGCCTCAGGCTTTACCCCAGCCGCTTCCGCCTGTACCACCTGAGCACGCCCCATTTCCAGGCCTTCTTCTGTAATATAAGAGTTTAACGCCATATTTTGAGATTTGAAAGGAGCCACCCGATATCCGCCTTGTTTAAATATGCGGCAAAGCCCTGCCGTGATCAGACTCTTTCCTGCATTTGACATCGTTCCCTGTATCATAATTGTCTTTGCCATTTATCTGTTTCCCTTCTGTTATGATGGATTTTAACACGGCTAGAAACCGTTCATTTTCTTTCCGTTTTTTTACACAGATCCGATAATAAGTATCATCAAGTCCCCTGTAATTGGAGCAGGAACGAATAAGAACCTTCTCATGAAGTAATTCTTTATATAGAAGCTGCTCCTTCTTACATGCTTCTTCTCTAGTATCCCGAAAAAATATATAATTTGCTTTGGAGTCAAAAACACAAAATCCCATATTCTTCAGCATTTCCTTTAAATAAGCACGCTCAGTGGAGATGAGAGCTCTGGTTTCCTCTACATATCCTGTTTCTGAAAGTGCAGCCTCACCTGCAGCCTGGGCAAACGAAGAGACACTCCATGGTTGTCGAATTCCATTCATTTGATCCAACACCGATACATTTTTACAAATTCCATATCCTAGCCGTATGCCAGCCATGGCATAAATTTTGGTAAATGCTTTTAAGAGAAATACATGATCATAATTTCCACTTTGGATCTGTGACAAAATGGAATATCGATCTGGTTCATCCAAAAACTCATTGAAGCATTCATCTATTACACAAAAAATTCCCTGTTCTCTACAGACGATCAAAAGATCCTCTATTTCTTCTTTTGTCACAACCAAACCAGTGGGATTGTTTGGATTACACAAGAACAACATCTGAATTTTTTTCCCATTCCATTTCAACCATTTTGCCAATTCCTGTAAAGACAGCATAAAACCATTGGAGGCCTTTAAATCATAATATGTAATCTTACACCCCACTGCATGAAGTGCCTGTTCATATTCTGCAAAAGAAGGGGCTAAGAGCAAGGCCTCTTTGGGTTTTCTTGCCTGAACAATCTGAAAAATCAGATCGGCCGCTCCATTGCCACAGATCACCTCCTCTGGTTCAATCCTATGAAATGTGGCTATTCTTTCCCTTAACCTTTGATTTCTGCTGTCCGGATAGCAACAACAAGTATCAATGGTTCTTAAAACAGCTTCTCTCACCCCCCTTGGGAGACCCAGAGGGTTGATATTCGCCGAATAGTCCAAGGTAACACTGTTCGTGTAGATATCTCCACCGTGTTGATATTCCATATTCGTTTTCTCCTGTCAAACTCTTCCTATATAAAATCACAATAAAACCACAAGTAATACCACTGGCAGCAATGCCAGCAGATAGGTAACAGACATCAGAACATTCGCCCGGCGAATATCCTCATATTCAATGGATCTTATTGGATCCCCTATGGTTGGCTTTTCATATAAAGTCCCAAAATAACGAGCATTCCCAGCCAATTCCACCTGTAACACTCCGGCACACACCGCTTCGGTCTGCGCTGAATTGGGACTTTTATGGTTGAACCGATCCCGCAAGAATATACGAAGGCCACAACTCCCGCTGTAAGGATTCTCCTTTTTCTCATATAAGGAATGAAAAAATTGGCATATATATCCTGCCCCGATCATCAATCCTGCAGAAATTCTAGCTGGCAAATAATTGATTATATCATCTAACTTTGCTGCAGCCCGTCCAAACCAGAGGTACCGTTCATTCTGATATCCGATCATGGAATCCATGGTATTCACTGCCTTATAAAGAGCTCCACCCACACCTCCAAAGCAAACCATGAAAAGAAAGGGCGCAATGATTCCATCGGAAGTGTTTTCTGCTATGGTCTCAACCGCTGCTTTTGTGATTCCCACATCGGTCAACTCTTTGGTATCTCTTCCCACAATCATGGACACGGCATACCTGGCTCCCTCTAAATCCTGTCTTTGAAACGCATAATACACTTTCATACTTTCCTTCTTCAAAGAATGCCAGGCCATCATCTGATAACACAGCAGACTCTCCATTAGAAGCCCAACATAAGGCGATGCCATGTATGCGATCATAAGAATTCCTAGGGATAGCCCTCCAGTGGTAAGGAGAACCAAAATCACCAGAATGAGTCCGGATGACTGTTCCCCTTTTCTATCCTTTGAAAACCGGTTTCTTAACTTTTTTTCTAACCAATTAATGAGAGAGCCTATGGCACAAACTGGATGCCAAAGCCAATCAGGATCCCCAAAACATAGATCCAGAAAACACCCCAATAATACTGCGGTTAAATGCAAACGTATCATATCTCTTATCCTTTGTCTTTTTTCTATTTGATTCGAGCCGATATTCCGCATATCACCCGATAAACTTCATCACAGTTTTTAGCCAGTTTTTCTCCAGCTCGTCCCGTCTGTTCCCTCCATACTCTGTCAAATGGATCCATGGGGACAATTCCACAGCCAAGTTCATTGGAGGTTACAATCACATCTGGATTTTCTTCCTTCAGTTTATCAATAAATTCACCTGGGTCTTTTCCTTCCTGCAACAACCGTCTAATGTATTCCTGCAAATGATGAATCACCGGACTTGTCATTGCCTTATCAAAACCGTCTTTGTCTCCCTCTGCCACCACCGACGCTTCACTTCCTGACAACTCCAAAGCAAAAGACAACTTCCCCTGCCAAGCTCCACCAACAATTAATTTCATAATAAATCCTTTCTTTTTAAACTAGAAATGGGAGAGAACGGAAAGCCCTATAAGCAAAGCCAGTTCACACACTTGAAGAAAATAGCCTGCCAAATCTCCGGTAATTCCCCCAAATTCTTGTTTCGCCATATGATAATATCGCCAATAAATAAGGGAAGAAATAAAAACCACCGTAAGGAAAGCTCTTCCTCCCTCCAAATACCAGATTCCAAAAAAAGAGAACGCAAGATAAATCACCATTGTAACACCAACGGTTCGTTTCTGTGCACCACTAGAAAAGGCAGCAGCAAGTCCACTGCTCTTTGCCATAGGAAAGGTAACCACAGACAACCCGCTAAATGCCCTTGTAATTACAAATCCCATGCAGTAAGCTGGAATCATATGAGAATCTAACTCCATAAAAAAAGACAGATAAACAAGAAAATAGACCACACAGCCAATGATTGCAAACGCTCCGGTGTGGGGATCCTTAAGGATCTCTAATTTTTTCGATATCTCCCCATGGGATGACCTTGCATCGATGACATCCAAGAGTCCATCCATATGAATCCCTCCAGTGACCAGAACTGGAATCACCATTGGTATCATTTTCCTTATATATGGAAAGCCAAAGGAATCAGTAAAAAAACAGATGAGATATACCAATAGACCAATCCCCGCCCCAATCAGTGGAAAAAAGCACATGGCATATTTCATCCGTTCCTTGGTCCACGCTACCTGTGGCATGGGAATACGGGAATACATGGAAAATGCAATCAATAAACTACCTAGTAGATTCATGCTCCTTCTGCCTTTCTTCGTTTTTTATCGACAAACTCACATCCGCATTTTACCATAAAAATACCCGTATTAAAAGATGTTATGAAAAAAGCTACTGCAAATCGTTATAATTCTCTCCGATCTGCAACAGCCTTGTCCCACTTTTCTTATTGATTCGTTACAGCAATGCTTCCAGATCCGGAAGCACTTCTAGACTTCTCTTTAAGATTCCCTTCATATAAGCAATGGAAGTTCCATAATTGGTAAATGGCACGCCTGCATCTGCGGCACACTTTCTTCGGTATTGCATCTCTCTTTCGTTGAGCATACAACTTCCACAATGAATTACTAATTTGTACTTGGAAAGATCTTCTGGAAACTCTCTTCCTGATGAAGTTTCGATGATCAGCTCTTTTTTGGTGAATTCCTTAAGCCAACGAGGAAGTTTCACGGTTCCAATATCATCACACTGCCTGTGGTGTGTACAACCCTCGGAGATAAGAATAGCATCCCCATCCATAAGATTTCCAATGGCAGCGACTCCTTTGATGGAATCTTCCAAAAATCCCTTGTACCTTGCCATCAAAATAGAAAAAGAGGTAAGAAGAATCTCATCTGGTGTATCTTTGTTTACTTGTTCAAATGCCTGGCTGTCAGTAACAACCAAGTAAGGCTTTGTTCCCAGTTTTTCAATGGTCTGTTTTAACTCCGTATCTCGTACAGCAATGGCCACCGCACCTGCCTCTAGAATATCCCGCATGGTCTGCTGCTGAGGAAGTATAATCCTCCCTTTAGGGGCGGCAGAATCAATGGGGATTACCAAAAGCACCAGATCATAAGGCTTTAATAAGTCTCCTATAATCCTCATCTTGGTATCTCCAGTATTGACCAGTGTTCCAATCCGTTCTTTTAACTCATGAACATTCTGACCGGTCTTGGCACTGACATAAATCCCATCTTCAGCTGCCGTTTCTCCTACTAGATCGGATTTATTGTACGCAACCACATAAGGAATCTTTTTCTCTATAAACAAAGCGATTAGCTCTTCGTCCATCTCGGTTTTTCCAATGGTTCCGTCTACTACTAATACAGCGCAGTCTGATCGGTTTAGGATCTGTTTCGTCTTCTTTACTCGCATCTCCCCTAACGTACCCTCATCATCAAAACCTGGTGTATCAATGATTACGACCGGTCCCATAGGAAGAAGCTCCATGGATTTATACACTGGATCTGTAGTCGTTCCTTTCACTTCGGATACTACGGACAGTTCTTGTCCTGTTACTGCATTCACAACGCTGGATTTTCCTGCATTTCGGCGGCCAAAAAAACCAATGTGTACCCGCTCGGATGATGGTGCTGCATTAAGTCCCATGTTATACTCCTCTTCTTATTGTCATTTTCATGTTTAGAAACGGAAATCCCGGATTCCTTGTTCAATGTTCTTTAAATGATCCTCACAGATCAAACGTACCTTTTCTTTCGGGATCTTTTTTAATTCCGCTTCAATCAGAGCTTCGCCTACTTTTTTTGTATCCTCAGATGCATAATCCATCAGATACTCTTTTAACGTCATAAGAGCATTGGGCTGACAGCAGTTTTGAATCTGTCCGCTTTTGCAAAGACTCATAAAACGATCTCCAGTACGCCCTTCTCTGTAACATGCCGTACAAAATGACGGAAGATAACCCAGATCCATCAGCCAGTGTACCACTTCATCAAGGCAGCGCTGATCTGACACATCAAACTGTTCGGTTTCTTTTGGTCTCTCTTCCTCTTCATATCCACCTACACTGGTCCTTGAGCCGCCACTGATCTGAGAAACTCCCAGTCGAATCACCTTCTCCCGAACCTTTTGACTCTCTCTTGTGGAGATAATCATACCCGTGTAAGGGACCGAGATACGAATAAGTGCACAGATTTTTGCAAATGTATCATCGTCAATTCCATTGGCAAATGCCTTGGAATCTATGTCATCCGCATTTTTGATTCTTGGAACACTAATGGTATGGGGACCAACTCCATGAACCGCCTCCAAATGTTCCGCATGCATCAGAAGTCCTGCAAACTCATACCGATACCGTTCTAGTCCGAACAAAACGCCAATCCCTACATCATCAATCCCGCCTTCCATCGCCCGATCCATGGCTTCGGTATGATAAGCATAGTCGTGCTTCGGTCCTGTAGGGTGAAGCTGTTCGTAGCTTTCTTTATGATACGTCTCCTGGAATAAAATATAAGTTCCAATATCCGCATCTTTTAATCTCCGGTAATTTTCCACTGAAGTTGCTGCTATGTTTACATTGACCCTTCTAATTGCTCCGTTTTTATGCTTAATTGAATATATAGTTTTCACACAATCTAAGATGTACTCAATGGGGTTATTGACAGGGTCTTCCCCCGCTTCAATTGCAAGTCTTTTATGCCCCATATCCTGTAAGGCAATCACTTCCCTTGCTACTTCTTCTTGATTTAATTTCTTTCTTTCAATGTGCTTATTCTTTAAATGGTATGGACAGTAGGTGCAGCCATTGACACAGTAATTGGACAGGTATAACGGCGCAAACATGACGATACGGCTTCCATAATAATCTTTCTTAATCTGTTCTGCCAGTTCATAAAACTCTTGTATCTTTTCTGGATTTTCACAAGCTAAGAGTACCGATGCCTCCCTGTGCGTCAGCCCTTTGCGATCTCTGGCTTTTTTTAGTATCTCATCAATCAGTTCCCCGTTGTCTTTGTTTTCTTCTGCATACGCAAGCGTATCAAGAATTTCTTCATGTGAGATAAATGCTTCCGCTTTTTTTGATTTCAAATCATACATTATAATACTTCCTCTCTTTTGGGTCAGCGATTGCTTCTCCGTCAGTTTTTATAATTTCACAAGGGTTATCCCTCTTGAAATCTCTAATCTTCTCTTTTCACACTTTGGTAAGCCGTCTTAGAACTAATTCCGTTAATCTTACCAATTTTACCAGTTAAGGCAGAGATCGTGGTTTGAGGCGCATCCACGGCTATGCTTATGATACTAACCTCTTTTTTGGGATAGGGGATCCCCATCCGTCCAATTATAAAATACCGGTACTCATGTAAAATTTCGTTAAGAATCTCAACCGATTTCTCATCTTCTACGACAATGCCAATCACAGCAATTCTCGTCTCCATGCCAATTCCTCCAACTTTTCTTTTTATCTCATAGGTTATAATCCCCTAAAAAATAAAAATACCACACCTGAAAAGGTGCGGCAAACAAACGTTTCCTCATATGCCGAACCTTCTACCGCAAACTATGTTTTAGGTATCAGGATGCTGCTTGTTATAAGAATAACATACTTGAGGATTATTTTCAATAAATTCATTTTTTAAGACAATGGGGATTCCTGCTACGACTTCAACGACCAGATTCGCCATATCCGCTATTTTCTGATTTATCTGTCCCAATACCATTCGGTAATGATTGGTCTGTGCACTGTAATAATCTCCATCAGAAAACACTTCGTTGGTAACGATTACCAGATGGTTCGTTTGTAATGAGAGATTTTTAATTCCTTCCATTATTTGTTTCTCTACGAACTCATTCGATGGCAAAAATACCTCTTCTTCGAATCCAAACAGTTCATTGGAGACTAGGTTGGACATACACTCCAAAAGGACTGCTGAAACTTTTGATTCCTGGGGCAAGGTTAACTTATTTAACTTGCTATAACATTCTATGGTCTCAAACTGCTTTTCCTGACGCATGACCTGGTGCCGAAGAATCCGCTTTCTGCATTCCTCATCCCAAGGCTTCATCGTTGCGATATAAATCCGTTTCCCAACCCCTAAGCGACTGATCAAATTCTCAGCATATTCCGATTTTCCACTTCCACTTCCACCCGTTACCAGTGCAATCATAAGCAGTCTTCCATCGGCTCATATGCTTCTATTTCTATATCCTGAAAGGAGCTCATCTTTGTATAAATATCTGCAGCCATATCAAGAAGAGGAATCGCAGCAACCGCACCCGTTCCTTCCCCCAGACACATGCCTGCCTGAATCAGAGAGGAAAGCCCTAATTCTTCAAGCAACATTTTACCAGCTGGTTCTTTGGATACATGGGATGCCAGCATATAATTTCTGCATCCAGGTGCGATTCGCTCTGCCAAAAGAGCGGCACTCGCAGATATAAAACCGTCAACAAGCACGGGCACCCGGTAAATTGCACCACCCAAAAACATTCCAGTAAGGCCGGCCAGATCAAATCCTCCCACATGAGCCAAAACATCCAGTTCGTCCCGACACAAAGGACCGTATGTTTCCACCGCTTCCCGGATGACGGTCCGTTTTTTTAACAACCCCTCATTATTTAATCCAGCCCCTCTGCCCGTTAATAGTTCAGGGTCTTTTTTTAGAAGAAGTGACACAAGAGCGCTGCTTGTAGTTGTATTCCCGATTCCCATTTCCCCAGTTGCAAATAGATCATATCCATTTGCCTTGAATACTCTGACTAAATCGATTCCGGTCATAATTCCCAAAATCGCATCCGCTCTTTTCATAGCTGGCTCTTTTCGAAAATTCTTTGTGCCATAAGCAATCTTTTTTGGAATCAGCGGATAGCGGGTACCAGAGTGCAATTCTCTGGCTGTACCCATATCCACGGGAATCACATCCACGCCTGCACGCTCTGCCATAATACAGACACTACTATTGCCTTCTGTCATATTTTCAGCCACTATGGAAGTGACCTCTTTCCCCGTTTGGGTAACCCCCTCTTCCACGATTCCATTGTCTCCACAGAAAATAAAAAGTGCTTTTTTTCCTATCTGAACCTTTGAAGTTTCTCTCATTCCCGCAATCTTTACAAGATCTTCTTCTAAAACACCAAGGCTGTATAATGGTTTCGCCACATTGGCCCAACGAATTCGAGCCTCCTTCATCGCACGCTCATCAAGAGGACGTATTTGAGATATGTATTGATGCAACTCATCATTCATGATTAAACCCCTTCTTTCCAACGGTTTTTTCCCAGTTCCTACAGTTTTTTATAAAACCTTGGGGCAAACAGGGATTGGAAGGATAATATAAGTGTGGAAATCCTGCCAATATGCTTTCTTCTCCGTGCATGCAGGAATATCGCTGCTCTCTACCTGGCTTTCCTGCCTCCATATAGGTTCCATTGTTGGTACTGTCCCAATAATGAAACTCATGCCCACGGATTTTCTCTCCTTGATTTAGGAATGCTGTTTGTTTTTTCACCAATGCCTCTATATAACCAAACCGAACCAGTTTTCCTACTGGATATCCTCGTCCTTTTATAACTCCCGCCATGGGATAGGAAACATGTTCCTTGCTTTCCACCTCCTCATGCAGATAAAGAAATCCCCCACATTCTGCCAGTATAGGAAGATCTAAAGCCGCTAAAAGTCTGATTTCTTCCCGCATAACACTGTTATGTGACAGTTCATTTAAATACAGTTCTGGATATCCACCACCTAAAATCAAACCACAGATTCCCTCTGGCAAATGTTCTTCATGAAGAGGGCTAAACGGAATGAGTTTGGCTCCCATCTCTTCTAACAGTTTTAAATTCTCCTGATAATAAAAACAAAAAGCCTCATCTCTTGCAATACCAATCGCCACTTTCTCCTTGTTCTTTGAAACGGCCGCTCCATATTCTCTAACGGATTCCGATTGGAGTGCTGGTGCATTCCCTGCCAGGTGTATAAGCCCTTCTACGTCAATGGTTTCATCAAGCTTACGTGCCAATTTCCCGAACTTCTCTTTTAAATCTCTTTGTTCTTCTGGAAGAACCAGTCCTAAATGTCTGCTGCTAAGACGAGCTTCCTCACATTCCGGCAGATATCCATACACCCTTACTCCGAGTGCCTCTATCTCTGGTGTTAACCTCTCTGCTATAACAGATGAGGTCCGGTTTAGAATCACACCAGCAATTTGGCTGTCTTCCTTATATTCCAAAAATCCCTTTACCACGGGCACTAAAGATAGACTGGCCCCTTTCCCGTCAAGAATCAAAACAACAGGTGCTGATACTGCATTTGCGACGTCATAGGAACTCGCCCACGTTTGATTGCCTCCCATTCCATCGTAATACCCCATCACCCCTTCTATCAAGGACAGACTGCTCCCTTGTGACTGATGGATTAACTGCTCTGATACTTCTTTCTTTTCCAAAAAAAAGGTGTCTAAATTCCCCCCATCGATCCCAAGTACGTGCTTGTGGAACATGGGGTCAATAAAGTCCGGGCCACATTTAAACGATCTGCAGGTTATGTTTTTCAACTGGAACAAACTCAATAATCCACAGGTAATCGTCGTTTTCCCACTTCCGCTTTTTGGCGCAGCAAGCATCAGCCTGTTAATGGAGTGTATCATCAATATTCCTCCTCTCCGCCAAACGAAATTACAGAAACCGGATTTTGTCCCATCATCAAATGGTACCCTCCTGCTGCTTTTCCTCTGGATACCTGTATCTGAATGAAATCTGCTTCTAATTCTTTGATTTTCAACCAGTTTACCAGTTGAGCTAAGGTCTCTAGTGCAATCACATTGACAACAATTCTGGTCTTATCATTCTTACTTAATACCAGATCGAGTACTTCCTCCAAATTCCCAGATGTCCCCCCAATAAAAACATGAGTCGGCGTTTTCAGATCTTTGATTGCCTCTGGAGCCATTCCTTCCACAATTTCCACCCGATGGGCAAAGAACTTTTCTTTGTTTTTTTCGATCAATTCTACCGCTTCCGGCTTTTTCTCTATGGCATAAACAAGCCCAGAGGTGAGAAACTTAGATGCCTCGATGGCAACAGACCCGGTTCCTGCACCCACATCATACAATATTGAATCTGGTTTTAATTCTAGCTTCGATATGGAAACCGCACGAACCTCACTTTTGGTCATGGGCACTTTTCCCCGGACAAACCATTCATCTCTCATACATTACCTCTCAATCAATACGGCAGATAATTTATCAAATTCCGCTGTTTCAAGTTCCTCTGGAGTTCCAATTCGAATCCTCTCTTCCGGGTAGGATAGCCGCTCCCCTACGGACAAACGAACGTCTTGATATCCCTTCTCTTTTAAAAGGCGGCACAGGGCATTTACCGAATTGGTTCGATCTAAAAGAGAAAAAATTCTAGGATGTTTCCTTAATTCTTCTATCAGATTCCACTCTCTGCCATGGAGACTGACCAACCGTACCTTCTCCCAGCTCGTATTCAATCGGGCGCAAAGATAGGATACAGTGGAAACACCAGGGAGGGAATTTACTTGAAATTCTCTCTGATAGGGATCTTTTTTCAATTCCTCTGCCATCTTACTGGCACCGCTGTAAAACCCAGTATCCCCAGAAAACAAAACTCCTACGGTATCATACTCATTGTGTTTTATCAGCCAGGGGAGGATATCTTGACTTCTATAGAAAGGGATCTTGATCCCAACTGCTTCTTGTACCAATGGCTGGGAAAGCATACGTTCCGCACCAAACAGGACCTGACAGGACATCATAGCTTTCATGGCTACACCTGTCATTGCTCCCTCCCCTCCCATACCAGTGCCAATCAAATAAACACTTCGTTTTGTAACGGAGAGAGTCTCCGGTGATTGAAAACAAAGCAGTTCCTTTTTTGCCTCTTTTAAAGAAATACCCGACTCAGCTAACGGTCGGCCGATAACAACCGTGGTTACCCCCATTTGCGCCGCGGCCTCCAATTTTTCAGAGTATCCTCCCCGGCTTCCTGCTTCTTTGGTTACTAGGTATTGAATGTCAAATTGCTTGATCATCGCTGTATTTAATTCCGTAGAAAATGGCCCCTGCATTCCGATTAGGTGACTGCCTTTGATTCCCATCTCCTCACAAGCAGAAAAGACAGATACAGAGGGAAGCACTCTTGCATAAATTCTATCTAAAAAATCCTCCATATTCGTAAAACGGATCAGTTCTTTGCTGCCTGTTGTTACTAACACATTGCCGATTCTCTCATTTAGATAACCAATTGCTTCCTCTACAGAATCCACCCATATAACTTTTCCTGGGCTTTTCTGATCTTTGGTATCAAGTTCTATGGATTCTCTTACAATCCGCAAAGATCGGACTCCTGTCTTTTCACAGGCTGATTCAATATTTTTGCTCACTTCGGTTGCATAGGGGTGAGTGGCATCAAGTACCAACCGTATCCTCTTTTCCTGAATAAACTGTTCCATTTGAGTGGCATCCATAGGAGTCTCACGAATGTGAAGATATGGGCTAGAAGAAAGAACCAATTTTCCATAACCGGTGGCAACACTAACCCATACGTGGATCTGTTTTTCCTGACAATACTCAGAAAGAATGCGTCCCTCCGTAGTCCCTCCAAATATTAATATCTTACACATGTTGATATCCTCTTGGGGTTACCATCCTGCCGTCTATTTCTTTGGTCGTGGAATTGCCTATGTAAACAGTGGTAAACATATCAGTCTGAGTCTCCATTAATTGTAATAGATTCATGATCTTCATCTCTTCCCCTGTCCTACCTATATTTTTAACCAGACCGCAGACCGTTTCCGGTTTTCTACACTCTAATATAATTTCACAGGCTCTCTTTAAATAATCTGCCCTCTTTTTGCTGGATGGGTTATAAATACATAGAACCATATCAGACTTTGCAGCAGCCCGCAGTCTTTCTTCTATTAATTCCATAGGGGTAAGCAAATCACTTAAACTAATGACTGCAAAATCATGCCCCAGAGGAGCTCCGAGAACCGCGCCGCCACTTAGTGCCGCTGTGACCCCTGGGATCACCTCTACCTCCAGATTTTTTTCTTCTGCCAACTCAAGAATCAGTCCGCTCATGCCGTAAACACCGGAATCGCCACTACAGATCATGGCGGTTGTCTTCCCTTTTTCCGCCTCTGAAATTGCCATGCGACAGCGTTCTACTTCTTTCCTCATTGGCGTGGTAAGCATCTCTTTTTCTGGAAAATTCTCCCGGATCAGATCCACATATACCGTGTAACCTACAATAATCTGGCTTTCTTTTAATGCGTTTACTGCTCTTATGGTCATATCCTCAAAAGACCCTGGTCCAATTCCTATCACGTATAATTTCCCTGACTTTTTCATACAATCACCTTCCAATCCCGGACAGCTAACGCTACCGTTATGCCTTTTCCAGCCTGTTTTTTTACGAGGAGACTGCCACCTCCTGATTCTCTTACGCAGGTAAGCGCTGCCCGTTCACAGACATTATCCACTCCCGTCACCCTTTTAACAAATGGCGAAGCAGTAAACTCTCCTTTTGTCTCAGCCAATACATCTGCCGGATAGGTGAAGAAGGGGAGGTTTCTTCTTTTTGCAAATTCACAAATTCCTGGTTCTTCTTTTTTCAAATCAATACTAGCGCAAGACACCAGACTTTCTCCTGTGAGATTCCATTCATCTAGTACCTGATCCACCACACCTTCGATCGCATCGGTTGTTACCCCTTTGCGGCAACCAATCCCAAGAACCAAAATCGGAGGAATCAGTTTTAGATAGTTTCCTCTTTTCTCTTCTTTATCCCATTTCCTTATACTGATCCAGATGTTTACCTGAGACAAACAGTTCCGATAAAGTCCTTCTGGAAGATCTCCTTCGATTGGGAAATCACTAAAAAAACCAACAGGCGTTCCATGAAGTACGGCAGAGGAGACAAGTTTCACTTTCCTGACATTCAAAAGAATCAATCCCTGTTCTTTGGCAAACAAATCCACTGCAAATTGCCCATGGAGATCTGTAGCTGTCGTAATAACAGGCTGTCCCCCCGTTATCGTGGCAGCCTGTTTCGCCAATTCATTTGCACCACCCATATGCCCAGACAGCAGAGAGATAGAAAAAATGCCCTTATCATCCATTACAACAACTGCCGGATCTTCTGTTTTCCCCTTTAAAAAAGGAGCAATTGATCGAACTGCAATTCCCGTAGCTCCAATAAAAATCATACCGTCTACCCGAGCAAACTGGTCCCTGGTAAAATCCTGTAACGATGGCAACACTGGTAAAAGTCCATCCCCATATTTACCATACCCCTGACATACATGCCCCTTTGCAGAAAGCCCCTTTAAAAGTAGGTTGCATACTTTTGCTCCTGCTTTTGTAAAGCAGACAATGGAGAGTTTCATGATTTTTAAATCCCCTTTCTAAACTCAGTGGTAAATCCGGGATCATAAAGCAACGAACGATCATACTGTTTTTGTGCGACTGCATTGCCCACTAAAATAAGAGCTGTTTTCTGAATCTGCTCCTGTTCTGCACGATCCTTTAAGGTATTCACCGTACAAAGGATTGTCTTTTCTTCTTTCCAAGTTGCTTTGTATACAATGGCTGCAGGGGTTTCTTTCTGATACCCTCCAAGAATGAGTTCTTCTGACAATTCTTTGAGCATCCCAGTACTTAAAAATATCACCATAGTCGCACCATGAGACGCAAAGGAAGCAATGGATTCCCTTTGGGGAACGGGAGTTCTACCTGCCATTCGAGTTATGATAACACTTTGTGTTACGTTTGGAAGGGTGTATTCCATTTTAAGTGCGGATGCCGCTCCACAAAAGGAACTAACCCCAGGACAAACCTCATAGGCAATGCCTTTTTGATCCATCTCATCCATCTGCTCTCTGATAGCGCCGTAAATACTTGGATCTCCAGTATGCAGCCTTACTGTAATTTTATCTTCCTTTTCTGCCGTCTCAATCACAGCAATTACTTCTTCTAATGTCATTTTTGCGCTATTGTAAATCAGACATTCCTTCTTGTTATACGTTAGCAACTCCGGATTTACCAGGGAACCGGCATAGATAATCACATCTGCCTGTTCAATTAATTCTTTTCCTCTTACTGTTATCAAATCCGGTGCTCCCGGACCCGCTCCTACAATATGTACCATATTTACCTCACAATCAACAATGAATAATAACCCGCATCTTCTGGAATCTCACGAAGCGAATGATAGATCCGCTCATTTTGCATTCCACAGTTTTCTATCATCGTGGCTTCTAATCCATTCTTATGGATCAATTTTTTCACTGCTTCCATCTGCCTTCCCGCTTTCATCAAAACCTTTACTCCCGGTAATTTAAGTGCATCTTCTACCTGATAGGAGGCCGGTATAATATGAAGCTGCTCTGCTCCTGAAACAAGCGGAGTGGAAAGTCTTGCTGCAGTCGCACAAAAAGATGGGATACCACTTACAAATTGAATGGGAAATCCATTTTTTTGCAGTGGTTCTATTATATAGCTAAACGTTGAGTAAATGCTTACATCTCCAAGAGTAATAAACCCAACGTCTTTTCCCTCACGAAGCTGGCTCATCAACTCCTTTGCCGCTGATTCATGACTTTCTTTTAATATCTTTTTATCTTTTGTCATGGGCATGGGAATTGAGAGTATCTCTTTTTCTTCTATTTCCGGCACTGCCTCTTTGGCAATCTGATATGCGGTACACAGATTTTTATCGGTATGAGGAATGGCAATTACATCGACCTGCCTGATCCTCTTTGCTGCTTTTATCGTCATAAGTTCAGGATCTCCTGGCCCTACTCCAATTCCATACATGATTCCAGCCATGTTTTATCCTCCTGTTATTTCTTTTGTTTTATTGACACAAACCCATGGTCAATGAGATTTCTGGCTCCAGTTGTCATCCCAAGAATACCAAATACCTTGGAAAAAGTCACTACTTCCACCGATATATTGCTTGTCCATGCACGGATATAGGATTGTATCCTTACAACAACATCTGCCATAACCGGCTCTAAAATCTCAAGCTCTGTTAAGATTTGGGCGGCTTCATCCATGGTGTTTGCTTTCAGAATCCGCTCTTTTTCTTTTTCCTCTATATAAGACACGGCACAATCCCATAATATTTCCATACGGCGATCTCCATATTTTGAGTGAGTATTCTCCACGCCACCTGCAACTTTGATTAATTTTCCAATGTGACCGACAAAAAGAATCTGATCAAATCCTTCTTCTCCTGCTATGGCACATGATGTTTTAATGAAATTGCTAACCGTCACACCATCTAGAAGCGATAGATGAAGGCTCTCCCTGATAAAAGCCTCCCCATAATTTCCCGGTGTCAATATGACATGTTTGGAACCCGAAACCGCTTTCATATGTAATTCCAATTTAATCGTGGCAATGAGCGCATCTTCACTCATAGGCTTTACGATCCCTGTGGTTCCAAGAATTGAGAGTCCTCCTTGGATTCCTAGTTTGGAATTAAAAGTTTTTTCTGCCAGTCTTTTTCCTTCTGGCATCCAGATACGAATCTTTAATGCTCCATCGTATCCCGAATTTTGTCTGATTTTCCAAACTTCTTCAAAAATCATTCTCCTCGGAACCGGATTAATGGCAGGATACCCAACTGGACAGGAAAGGCCTGGCCTTGTCACCCAGCCAATTCCTTCCCCCCCAGTTAAATAAATGGGGGATTCGTACTCTTCCTCTCCTCGATAACAATAGGAGGGATCCGATGCTTGTTCCCTGTCTTCAAAGTATTCTACGGATGCAAAAACATAGGCTTGATGCGTCACATCCGGGTCGTCGCCTGCATCTTTTATTACCCCACATGAAACCTGATGCTGTTTCCTTACAACATGAAAAAGGGGCAGATCAGCTTCCGTCCCTTTTGGCGTCACAAGATTCATATGTTCTAATATTTTTCCAGTTAATAGCATGGCTGTTGCTGCTTTTGCAGCAACAGCGGCACAGGTTCCGGTTGTAAATCCGCTCTTTAATTCATATTTCGCCATTTTTCATCCTCTTTGATGTACATTATAAAAGATTTTCACGTATGGCGCAAGGAATTTTATGTTTGTTTTCCTATGCCTCTTCCTGTTTTTCCAATGCTTCTTTTTTCAGTTCTCGTTTTCTTTTGGTAATCAGTCCTCCAATTCTTCCACTTTCTTTGGCCGTCAGACTTCGCCAGCCGCCGCTTACCACTTTATCGTCAAGCCCCAGCTCTGTAGCGATCTCAAACTTAAGCACATCTTCCGGTTTCATGTTTTGAGGATCAAAGGGTTCCTTTTTCTTTCCTTTTGGCATACATCTACATCTCCTTTTCTAAATCTAAAAAGAGTATACCCGTTCAAACCAATATTAAACGTAATTATTCCAGTAAAAAAAGAGACAGGGTCACCTGCCTCGCTTTTCTTTTATAAATTTTCTGTTTATAGTTTTCTTGGAATAATAACTGCCGCAATGATATAAGCAATAATCCCAGAACCAGTACAACCCAAAACAGCCCATATCAACCGAATTAAAGTTGGATCCAAATCAAAATATTCTCCTATTCCTCCACAAACTCCACATAACATTTTGTCGGAATCAGACCGATACAATTTCTTTTCCATGTGTAATTCTCCTCTCTTATTCATTCATGATTAAAATTCACTTCAATGGCACCCGTGTTACATTCTAAATCCATTTCCTTATGAGCCCCATTATTAAGACGTGCTTTGCTTACCAGCCCAGCATAGTTTTCATCTTCTATACGAATGGCTCCCACTTTACTCTCAACCTCATAATTAAAATCATCTTTATCCCCGTTAAGATTAAGTTTGATGGCTCCTACTTTGCATTCAGCGGTGACTTCCTTTGAAACATTCCCAGTAAATTCAACGGCACCCACACTTGTTTCTATGGAAAGGGAATTGGTATCTGCATCCTCCAGCTTGACCGCTCCAACTTTGACATCCAAATTCAACTCATCTGCAGAAATGGTTCTTGCTAAAATTAATGGAGATGAATTATTAATTTTATCCCCACCCCTTCTACGGGATACCATCAAATCCACTTTGGAAAGCCTGTAATCCTCTGGCACTTGAATGGTTACAACCAGATCATTATTCTTGTGTTTTTTCTTGCTTCCCGTTACTGTAAGTTCCAGTTCTCGTTCGTTTTGTTTCAGTTCCCAGTATTCACTGTCTTTGTTACTGTAAATTTGAATCCCATTCTGTCCGGAAACCTCTTTCCATAAAACAGTTCCTGCTAGATTTTCAATTACTATACTTTTTAAATCTGGGGAAGAATAGATAAGATCCATATCCTCTTCCCTCACGTGATTGGATTCTAATTCATCATAATAGTCAGGAATTTCTCCATGCCAGACTCCGTTGTCAGTAAATTCCGTAATTTCCTGCTTGATATCTAGAATGGGGTCTAATTCAAATAGATTTCCCCCTAATGTAGAAGCAATTACTGCCATGATTCCACCGGTAAGGATGCAGATTCCTCCAATTATAAGGCTTACTTTAATGAATCGATTCATGAATTCCCCCTCCTTTTATGCAGCAGACTATTTATAGAGTTGATACTACTACGCAACAGGAAAGGGATAAATTTTCCATAAAAGACTCCACTGACCGCGAGGGATACAAAAGCCAAACCTAGAAACAGTATTCCCAAACCCAAAAGCAACATTCCACTTAAAGGGTGAAGAATCATGGAAGCAATTCCAACCACTGCTACGGCTACTGCTGCTGCAAATAAAGCTAAGGTAATTGCACCAACTGCAACTGCAACCGCAATCAAGACACCAATAAGTCCAACCAGCAATCCTGCCAAGCCACTTCCTATTCCCATAAGTAAGGGAGATGCCACAACAATGAGAATGATCCAAACAACAATTTTAATCGCTTTACCATTATTATTTGCCTTACCTGTTTGATCAAACGACTCTCTTTGTTCGTTCTTTTCATCGATTTCTGAAATCTCTGGTAAGTCATACCGCTTTGCCATCTGATAGTTGGGATCACGGAATCGTTCATCCTGATAACCGTTGTCTGTAAACTCTCCTCCATCAACCAGACTTCCAGTGATGTTTGACCGTATCATGGCAGCAATCCGTTCTGGACTTCCAAATTCTTTTATAACCGCATCTTCATTCTCCTGTCCCGCTTCTTCCAGATAATCTTTGTAATATTCAATGGCATCCACCTTTTCCTCGTCTGGAATATCAGACAATAGATATTCCAACTCTCTCATAAACTCTTCCCTGCTCATATATGTGCCTCCTCAAAAATTTGGGATATTTTTAGGGAATAGCCAGCCCATTCGCCTTTATAGAGATTTAACTGAACCCTCCCTTTTTCTGTTATTTCATAATATCTGCGGTTTCTTCCGTCAAATGCCTTATCATAAACTTCCAGACATTCTTCCTTTTGGAGACGGCGTAAAACAGGATATAAGGTTGATTCTGATACCTCGATCACTTTTCGTACATCCTGTGTGATCTTATAGCCATACGTCCCTTCCTGATCGATTGAAACAATTGCCAGGACTATGGCATCCAATAATGCTGCTCCTGTGTTAAAAACCATATGTCCACTCCTATCTTTATTCGTTGGAAGTTACATTAATGTTCCTCTTCATTGGGTCTTTTCGGGATAATAACAACTGCCATAATGTACAGAATCAAACTTCCGCCTACGAGGGAAAATCCTGTAAATACATGAAACAAATGCCTCCAGGCATTCGCAACCATCAAAAGAATCCAGATCAGCCTTATCATAACCGGATCAACATCCAGATACTCTCCTATGCCTCCACAAACGCCACAAAGAATTTTGTTTTTTACTGAACGGTACAAACGTTTTGGTTTCACGATTGGCCACCTTTCTTTTTGTTTATTTTATTCTATATTATTCGTTCTCTTATATTATATGTCATATAATATTAGATGTCAACATCTATTAAAAAAAATAAATCGATCAGGAGGTTGTAACATCTAGAATATTAGACATAGACGCAGGCGCAGACGTATGGTATACTGGCACCAACTTAAAAGAAAAGGAAGTTTACTTATGATATTGTTTCATTCAGATTTAGATAATACTTTAATTTATTCCTACAAACACGATATTGGCATGAGTAAAAAGTGTGTAGAAATCTATCAGGATAGAGAAGTTTCCTTTATGACCACTGAGTCTATGGATATACTAAAACGTATCCAATCAAAAATTATATTTGTCCCAACTACAACAAGAACGATTGAGCAATATAATCGAATTCAAATGGGCATTGCTAATCCCAAATATGCATTGGTTTGCAACGGGGGGATTTTACTAAATAATGGCTTAAAGGATTCTAAATGGTATGAGGAATCATTAGATTTTGCAGAACATGCAAAGTCGGAAATCGAGAAATCCATCCAGATACTGAAGCAAGATAAGAATCGGTATTTTGAGATACGATTTATTGAACAATTATTTGTTTTTACCAAAACCAGTGAACCGCTAAAAACGATTCAGACATTACGTTTAAAACTTGATGAGAATAAAGTTGACATTTTTCAGAACGGGGAAAAAGTATATGTACTTCCAAAAGAGCTAAATAAAGGAAGAGGTATCTTAAGATTGAAAAAGAAATTGTCAGCCGCTAAGATTATAGCAGCTGGAGACAGCGCATTTGATATTCCCATGTTAAAAGCTTCTGATTTTGGTTTTTGTCCCAAAGGATTAATTACAGAAATCAATTCAAATGTTCTTGAATATCCGAGAGAAGTTTTTACAGTAAAAATGCTTAGAAAAATTGAAAGTCTGCTTCTAAATAGAAATCCGGATATTTGATATACAAATATCCGGATTTAAACTATGCTGCACGTATGAAATTTAACTGTTGATTTACTTATTTGTAAAGTATTTTCTGATCAAATCAACCGGTATCATGGTAAACGATAGCAGAATTACAACAAGCCAGCCGTTTAGACCAAACGGCACACAACTAAACATGTTTCCAATCCATTTAAAGATTTCTATAGGAACCATAGATGCATTTACGATAAGCGCCTGAACAAGTATGATGATGAAAAACACCCTCAAAAATCCAGGATTTAAATTTAATCCTTTAAAAATTTGGTATCCGTCATTTCTGACATTAAATCCATTAAACAATGCACTTACTATAAATAACACGAAATAGGCAGTTAAATGCTGCTCTTTACTTGCAAAAAGATTAGAAAAAATCGGATTTTTCAAAAATACAAAGCTTAAAATGGTCAACCATAGACCCATAATGCAGATTTGAACCAACATACTTTTACTCACAATATTTTCATCTCTGCGCCTTGGTTTCTCATCCATATATTTTTCCAATGCCGGTTCATTCCCAAGCATGATGGCTCCCAACCCATCCATTACAAGATTGACAAACAACAAGTGGGTTACCTTTAACGGTTCCTCAATTCCAAAAAACGGAGCAATCGCACTTACAACAACAGCCGCAACATTAATGACCAACTGGAATTTACAAAATTTCAAAATATTATGATAGATTGTTCTTCCGTACCAGATGGCATCTTTAATTGATTTAAAATTATCATCTAAGATAACGATCTTCCCTGCTTCTTTCGCAGCCTCTGTTCCGCTGCCCATTGCAAATCCAACGTCTGCGATCTTAAGTGCTGGCGAATCGTTTACACCATCCCCTGTCATACCAACAACCAGATTCATCTCCTGACATATTCTGACCATTCTGGATTTATCCGTTGGTAATGCACGTGCAATGACTCGAATATCTTTTATAATTTTCTTTATTTCATCATCTGGCATTTCATTTAACTGTGCCGACGTCAATGCTATTTCATTCGATTTTGTCATTAAACCGGCATCCTCAGCAATTGCAACCGCTGTTTCAAGTCTGTCACCAGTTATCATAACGACCTGGATTCCAGCATTTTTCACCTCATTAATTGCTTCCTTTGCTTCTGGCCGAACATCATCCCGTATCGCTACAAGACCGATCAATACAACATCTTCATGAATCTCATTTTCTACTAATTTTTGATTTGCATATCCAAAAGCCAATACGCGCATTGCTTTTGTTGCCAATTCATTAATCTTATTATTTACTTCATCAAAGTTTAATTCCACTTCATTTCCGTGAATATCCAATGCCATTTTAGCAACCTCTAGGAATTTTTCAGGAGAACCTTTGTAGAATGTTTTTCCCAAATCACTTATGTACGCCTGGCTGAACTTATTCAAAGAGTTAAATCCCTGAGAACAACTAACCCTACACTCTTTATCAAGAGACATTTTTTTATATGTATCTTCACCAATAAACTTAAGCAACGCCTGTTCGGTTGCATTGCCCCCTATCACTTTATGTTTTTCATCGAACATGGACTGTGTGTTTTTACCAATTGCCAGGTCAACTAAGTCCTTTAGTTTGCCATACTTGCTAAGCTGTTGTATCTCAATGGAATCTCCTCCTGCAGTGATGAATTCAACAACTTCCAGCATTCCTTTCGTAATCGTACCCGTTTTATCACTGAACAAAATATTTAAAGAGCCAGCGGTCTCAATTCCCTCCGCTTTTCTGACTAATACATTATGATCTAACATTTTGCTTGTATTCTGCATCAACACCAGCGATATCATAAGTGGAAGCCCCTCTGGGACTGCGCAGACAATAATAACGACTGCCAAAGAAAGTGCCCCCACAATATCTTTGATAATTTGTGTCATACCAATGGAAGCATATGCTGAAAAACCTCCCGCTGAAATAACAAAATAAGAGAGATATAATACAGCAATTACAATTGCACCAATATAACCAAATGTAGAGATTTGATTGGCTAATTTAGAAAGCTTAACTTTCAACGGAGAATCTGGCTCATCCTTCTGCATTTCCTCCGCCATCTTTCCCATCATGGTTTTAAGCCCTACTTTTCTTACATCCAAAACACCTTCTCCGTCAAATAAAACAGAGCCTTTAAATAGGGAGTGTTTATCCACAAACGTATCCCCTGTGATTTCCTCCGCTAAAACGAAGGTTTCTTCTGCTACCGTTTTCTTACATTCCTCGGTCTCTCCATTAAGAGCTGAATTGTCAACCGTTAAATTTCCATCTACCAAGACCCCATCAGCGGGAACCTTATCACCAGATTGTAATAATACTTTATCCCCTACCACAACATCGGAAACTTCAATTACAGTAACAACACCATTTCGATATACTTTACAGCAGTCTTTTTCATTTCTTTCTTTCAATTCCCTGTATTTCGTATCACTGGCAACTCCGGTCTTTGCTGTCACAAAAGCAACCACCAATACAGCCACAATGGTTCCGACCGGCTCATAGATTTCAGAATACCCAAAGAAAAACATAACAATCATTAAACCAGCGATTGCTAACAGAATTTTAATCATTGGATCTCCAAAGGTTTCCTTAAACGCCTCCCAAAATGTTGTTGGTTCTGAGTCCGGTATGGCATTGGTACCATATTTTTCTTGAGAAGCTTTTACTTCTTCGTCTGTAAGTCCTGTAAATCGCATCGATTATCTCCTTAAACAGTTATCAAAAAATAAGAGAAAGAAATATTCCTATCTCGGATCGTTTCTTCCTCTTGTTGGTTTTATTTATATCTCTTTACCAGATCTCCCAGACCAGGATCATTGGTTCCTTGACCAATTGCATTAAACTTCCATTCTCCATCATGTCTGTAAATTTCTCCAAATATAAGAGCCGTTGCCCCTGAATAATCATCTGTCAGATTATATTTACACATCTCAACGTTTTTATTGTTATCTACCAAACGGCAAGATGCATTTTTAATCATACCAAAATGCTGATTTCTTTGCTTCGGTTCATAAATGTTGACAACAACTACTATCTTATCGAATTCAGCAGGTATTCTAGCCAAGTCCACAACGATCTGTTCATCATCTCCATCTCCGGCTCCAGTCAGGTTATCTCCCATATGCTGCACCGTACCGGAAGCATGTTTTAAATTACCAAAGTAAATAATATCTTTCTTATCCATCAGTTTCCCATTATGTAATAATAAAACAGATGCATCGCAATCAATGGGCATTGGTTTCGGTGCAAAGAAACCACCTTTTGCCCTTTTCACTTCATCCCAGCCTAATCCAATCAGCACTTTTGAGAGTCCTGCATTATCTTTGGTCAAACTCACTTTCTGACCTTTCTGTAAACTAATCGACATATCCTGTCCTCCTAATCATTTGTTTAACCAACATCGACTCCAAAATTTGCGCACAATGCGGCCAGACCACCCTGGTATCCACTGCCAATGGCATTGAATTTCCATTCCCCATTGTTTTTATACAATTCACCAAATACTGCAGCTGACTCAATTGAAAAATCTTCGCCTAAATCATATCGTAACAATTCTTCTCCATTTGCTTCGTTATAAATTCGAATGTAAGCACCGCTGACCTGACCAAAATTCTGTCTTCTCAGCTCTGCTTCATAAATCGTAACCGTAAAAGCAATTTTTGAAACATTCTCAGGCACGACCGAAAGGTTGATCTTAATTTGCTCATCATCACCGTTTCCATCACCTGTCAGATTATCTCCTAAATGTTCTGCGCAACCAGAAGGATGTTTTAAGTTTCCAAAAAAGACAAAGTCTTCTGGCCTTGATACTTTTCCTGTATCCGTAAGTAAAAAAGCGGCTGTATCCAAATCAAAATCACCACCTGTATCAAACTGGTTTACATCCCAGCCCAAACCTACTACAACTTTCGAGAGACCAGGATTTCCTTTCGTAATACTTACCTTCTGACCTTTTTGCAAGTTTATTGGCATATCGCTCTCCTCCTGATTATGCTACTTCAACACCAAAATGATTACATAATGCGGCTAGTCCGCCTTGGAATCCACTTCCTATTGCATTAAATTTCCATTCTCCATTATGTCGATATAATTCACCCACAACGACTGCTGTCTCAATAGAAAAATCTTCACCTAAATCATATCGGATTAATTCCGTATTCGTTGATTCATCTACAATTCGGATAAACGCATTGGATACCTGTCCAAAATTCTGCCTTCTTGTCTCTGCATCATAAATCGTTACAGTAAATGCAACTTTCGTAATATTGGACGGAATTGTGGACAGATTAATCTGGACCTGCTCATCGTCCCCATCGCCCTCACCCGTCAAATTGTCTCCCAAATGTTTTACAGATTCGCTGGAATGTTCCAGATTTCCGTAAAAAACAAATTCTTTTTCGGTTGGACATTTTCCAGTTTCATCAATCATAAAAGCGGCTGCGTCTAAATCAAACGCTGCGCCAGAATCAAATGCATTTGTATCCCAGCCCAAACCAACCAGTATATTTTTAAGTCCTGGATTTCCTTTTGTTAAATCTACTTTTTGTCCTTTGGATAAATTAATTGGCATAACGAATTACCTCCTATAATTTAAATTTTATCTCTTAGCCTCATTTGGCATATGATACATTTTATTGTACTCTTCTTTTATGTTATTTAACCGTGACTGATCCTCAATTCTCTGTCTTCTGGCATTCTCCTGAATCTGCTTGGTTTCATCGATACCATTGACAATGGTTCTCCACGTAGTTTCCAGTGTTTCAATCTTAATGGAGCTGCCTGAAGCCAATTTAGCCGTCAACTTCGATTGTTCTACCGTATTCCGCGCATTTCGAATCAACATTTCATTGGTCTTTTCATCAAGAGCTGACATCGCTTCCGCCTGAATTTTTTGTCTTTTCAACATAATAGCCTGAGCCAGTGCCTGCTTAAATACTGGTAATGTGATTATGAACGCAGAGTTAATCTTACGAACCAGATTCATGTTACTAAATTCCATTGTTTTAAGCATGGGGATGGATTGCATCGCAACATTCTCAGCCGTTCTCAAATCCTGAGTTCTCTGCTCAAGCATCATCAATGCCTGCTCCAAACTCTGAATTTCAAACTGGATGGAATTATCTCCAGAAGACTCCATGTCTGCCTTTCTCTGGGCAATGTATTCCTCCAATTCCTTACAGCCCTGCTCTCCAGCAAGAATATATTTAACCAATGCATGATAGTAGTTGACATTTGAGTCAAACATAGTATTCAATTTTTTGTTTGACTGTTTGATCTCTGACTCATATTGTTTTAGCTGAACATATATTTTATCGACTTCTTCCCCCATCGTATGGTATTTCGCAAGTATCTTATCTAATTGTTTCCTAAGATTTCCAAACAGTTTTCCAAAAAGACCCGGTTTTTCCTTTATTTCTTCAATATCAAATTTTGACATGATCTTAGCTAATGTATTGAGCATCTCACTGGACCCATCTATCTGCGACATGTTCATGCTGTTTAAAACAAGGTCAGAACATTTTGATATTTCCTCTGCCGCACCAGATCCAAAGGTAACGATTGTCTCTAAATTATTTATCTCAATTTGACTTACCAAAGCGTCCACTTCGGCAGAATTGGCCAATTCATTGTTCATCTGCTGCCTTTGAGCAACAATATCGTACGGTTGAACCTCTGTTTCGCTCTGTACCTGCATCTCTGTGTTCGGGGTCTGCTGTTGTATCTGTGGTTTACTAAAGTCTAATCCCATTTCAGTTCCTCCTCATAAATAGTTTCTGATGCCATGACTGGCGTCTATTCGCTGAAATCGTATCAAAATTGGGTGGAATTAAATCATATATGTATTCACCAATCTGATGCTCTTCCATAACTTTTTTCGCAAAATGATTCTCCACGGTCTGATATCCCGTAGGAACAAAACAAATAATGTCGAATCCTACCAGACTAAGATAAGCCATCAGAATGGTATCCTCTAAAGATATAACAGCTTCCGTCGTATTGATATAGATTAATTTAGGATTTTTTCTGGTAAAGTCAAATTTTTGGATTAGTCTTACAATATCTTTTGTAAGATTAAGCACCACAGAAATAATCGTATATTCGGTACCATTTTCAAAGGTTCCCTTGATGCTCTTTTGCTCTAATAGTAACTGCAATTTGTCTAACAAATAATCCTGCATCTCTTCTCTTAATACTGCATAAGGATAAGCTTTATGGGATTTAATCTTATTCCTTTGTACCTTTTCATATTTCAAAAACTCGGTTACATATGGTTTTATCGGATTCACGTCCGTAGAACTTATAAACGGTGCTTTCTTAACCAGGTAGGTGTCGTCTGTTATTAATTTTTTCACATCTGACCAGTAATTTGAAAGCAATCGATCTTTTACGCCAGAAACTTTTGCAAAAATCACCGGTACATTCACCATGCCATCCACCACACTGAAATTAGGCCGATATTTTACTTCCTGATCCCACAAGATAGAGATTTCCTCGTACATGGTCTTCAATATGATTGCCGTAGCATTCCTGCACTGCTGATCTCTGTACATTCCAGAATCCTGATACATGAGTGTATCTAATTCACGTTCGGCATGATATGCAGCTGTCCCGATATGTATCTCTGTGTTTTCACAAGGAAAACGTCCCACTTCCAGAGAATTGTTATAATTGATCTCATAGATAAAGGCATCTTCCAGACAGCATTTTTTATTTAAATCCGGATTTAAAATCAAAACATCGATCGGAAGTTTGGATAACACTTTTAGGAACATGGATTCGTTCTCATTCCTACAGCCTCCTAAGAAAATAAAAGAACCAATATCAGGAGCCTTCCAATCCGGAAATAACTGAGGCAGATACCGTTTTAACCAGCATAGAATATATATCGCCTTATTGGTAATTCTATTTAAATTGATCTCCTTTTCTTTCTTTTCCTCCACCAAAATATCAATAAACGCTCTTTTTGTCAGTTTTTGTAATTCATGGTTCGCTGCATATTGAATGTTTGCGGACAAATCAGAGACCATCTGGTCAAAATCGGAATAGTTATTTCGTCTTATCTTTTCAATCTCCTCCATCGTTGGTATCGTAATTTCATGATTAATAATAACAATCTTTCTCTTCGTGTTTTTCAACTGCAAATAAAATTGATAAAGTTCATTTATGTACGTCAGTTTATCTTCCACTCCATTGATTCTAATAAAACAGTTATAAAAAAGCTTTGGATCATCTCCCCGTAACAAAACCTCTTTTAGGATATCTAAAAATCCTTTCCCTTCTATCCAGGCATTGGTACAATTTGTCAATTGGGGCAACGATCCATATATCCTTTGAATTTTCATCTGTTCTTCCATTTGGCTTCTAATCCATCTGATTGAAAACGTTTCTGGAAACGAGCCAAGTCCTGTCATAGGATACGCAATGGAAAGTTTTGATTCTTTATCGAAAGATAGATAACCATTATCACCGTGATATTGTAGTAAAACAACATCACAACCCGCATTTGATAAGATCGTAATGAGCTTCAATTCATAATTACTAATATTCCCTTCATATAATATCTTTGGTACTTGCTCTTGTCCAAGCTGACCCACAATTCTTTCAAATTTATAATATAGCCAGCACATAAACTTTACATATGCATTTTTCAGCATGTGATCGTTCTTTCCACTTTTTCGCATGCGGTCCAATGTATCATAAATAGAAGCAGAAACACAATTGCGCTGGTATTCATTCATTCGGGGAAGCCATTTTATTAAGCTGCTGGTGATAAATCCCATACGAAGCTGAAAATCCTCACCCATCATCTCATAATAATAAGATAAGTTCTTTTCATCTGGGTTTGGGATTTTCCCTTCTATCACGACACCGGTTTGTCTTGCCGATTCATAAAACTTTTGGATGAAGGATTTAATTTCTTCACTATACCCATTAATCCGATAGAAATATACACCTTTCCCATCTCTCTGATTCAATTTAAGAAAATACGCATTTAAATCTTGGAGAATTTTATGTTCAAACATTGTTTGCCATCACCTTCAATATCGATTCCTCTTTTTTTAATCATACTGTAACCAAGAGCTGCTCCAACAGTGACTCCTTTGTAAATAAATTATCCACATTATAACATGATATTATTATTTTCTCAATAAATTCGACAAACTTTTACCTTTTTGTCATTTTACAGGAATAGGGTATGTCAACCTATCTAACCGAATCATATGGAATTAACTAGTATTCCCAACATTTTAATGCTATAATCTTTTTACTATATAAGGAGAAAAGTAAATATTATGGATACATTATTATTACGCTACGGTGTAGGACCTCTCTTGTATTGCCCTGCAGCAAATACCACTGTCGCAAACTCAGTTATAAACGAAAAATTCGGAAAGAACTTCTCATTAGCCCTGTGCCTTGAAGATACCATTGATGACTTTCATGTACAGGAAGCAGAAAACACATTAATCAACACACTTACTACTTTATCAAACGCTTTCAATGACCATACATTTTATATTCCCAAAGTTTTCATTCGAGTCCGAACGCCAGAACAGATATCGGATTTGTTTAACCGGTTTCAAAATTCAAAATCAATTGTGAAGGGATTCATTATTCCTAAGATATCTATGGAAAATGCAGATGACTATATAAATCAAATGAAAGAAATCAATGCTCATTCTGAACAAACGGTTTATATGATGCCAATCTTTGAAAATCTTTCTATGATTCATCTACAGAACAGATATTCAATCCTTTATGGATTGAAAGAAAAATTAGATGCGATTTCGGATCTAATCCTTAACATAAGAGTTGGTGGCAACGATTTATGCCATGCATTTGGATTTCGACGTAAAAGTAACGAATCCATCTATGATATTAAGCCGGTTGCCAATATCTTGACCGACGTTTCTACTGTATTTGGAATGGATTACGTTGTTTCAGGACCCGTATGGGAATATTATAATGGCTACCACTGGAAAAATGGTCTTGAACAGGAATTGCAAAAAGATCGTCTAAATGGATTTGTGGGAAAAACGGTCATTCATCCGAAGCAGATTTCCTTTGTCAATAAGGCTTATATGGTTTCCAAGCAGGACTACGAGGATGCAGTCGCAATTCTTAACTGGAATAAAGACTCCGCTCTTCTGGTTTCGGGAAACACAACGATGGATCGGATGAATGAATATAAGACACATCATAATTGGGCTAAAAAAATCATTGCCTTATCACAAGCCTATGGAATCCTCTAAAATAAATAAAAGCTGATGTCTGTATCTTAAGGCACCAGCTTTTACTTTTGGAATTCCTATGTGTCTGCCATATTTTTAATAATACCGCATGTTTTATAATTTCCCAATGAACAATATTCGATTGATACGTTCTTTTCTTGTGCTAATTTTATAATATGTTTTAGGGAAGAATCATGCTTACACTTTTTATCAATCAACACTTTCCATGGAACCCTTCGTAGCAATACTCGAGTCGTTTCTCCAATACCTGGTTTAATTAAATTTATATCCTTAATATGAAATCCATTTGCGATCTCCTTCACTTTTTCAATTCCATCGCATTTCAGGATAACATTTTCTTCTCTATATTCCTTTTTAAATTTTGATTGGATTTCATGAATGAATTCATAGGATAAATCTTTTTCACGTAAATTTTCATAATAGACAGCACCATGAAAATCATTTTCCCCTATAATATCATCTCTTAAAAAGGTTCTGCTAATCAAGCCGGATATGGTACTATTTAAGCAGGAACTTGGAATCAATATATCTGTATTGGTTCCAAATAATTCTGTAATATTGGCTGGATCTGCTACAACTGCCAATTCACCTGACAGTCCTTCATATTTTTCAACTTCTTTTTTTAGCTCCTTTTGAATGGCCCCCTTACCAATCCAACCATCAACAAAGAGAACATCTTTTGCATCATGGTTACTTAGGATATGCTTTACTGCATTGTCATCCACCCCTTTCCCACGGATAATAGAAATGGAGTAATGCATCACATCCATATGATACTTCCAGCAAATATACCGTTTTAACAAGATACCAATGGGAATGCCTGCTCTGGCAAGAGATACCAAAACTACATTTTCCCCTTTTTTATTAATTATTTTATCAGCCAGTTTTCCAATTGCTTCTGCCGTGGATTCTGCATACTGTTTTAATGCAATCCGGTAGGTTTCCATATAAGTTTCAGACGGAACATACTCCACCGGAAGCATCTCGCAATAATGTTTTCCCCCCTGAATTAACCGTTCCCTCTCCTCAGTCGTCTGAGGCTCTACCATTCCTGTAATATCTTTAAGGAGAAGCGTTACATCTTCCGCTAAATAAGAACTTCTCATTACTCACACCACCTTATATAATAAATATTAGAGTTTCCACACATATGCAATGCATTTATCATTCCATACAACCCATTACGGTTGTTGCATGTGGAGTCCGTAATAATCAAAACGATATCGTACTGTTCCAAATCATAGACAAAGGTCGTCCTGTCTTCCTTATATACGCTTGCTAATTGGTATCTCACATGCAATGGATAATTTTCATCATTACTGACTACAATTGGACTTCTGGTTGTGGCATGAAAGCGTACCTTTTTATCTAATTGTTCTATTTGTTCTGCAACAAATAAAGCAGGGTACATAAATTCTTCTGTTCCCAACACCAAAATATTTTTATACTGTACCAAATCAATTTTATTATGAATCTGCATCCACAGGTTTTCACAGGCTTTTAAATAGTCTTTGCCTAAAACGATTCTTCTTGCATTAAGATAGTCTACGCATACCAACTCCTGATATGTATGTGAGCCTATCTTGCAATCTGGCTTATGATAAATCCCATTGTCCTCTACCGTTTCAATTTTGGTTTCATAGCTATCATGACTTGTTTTAACGAGGAAATGAGTCGTTATGTCATGTTCCTCATAGATAGTTTTTGCTTCTGCATTCATACCATTTAAAAGCGATGCAACTGAAAATTTTATCCTGTTTTGGTATTCTTTTTTTAACAATTTGATTATATTCATAATCGTGTTTCCTGTTGTTATCTCGTCCTCAATAAAAATAATGCGGTCAATCTTATCGATTACCAAACTGATATCATCTTTTACCAGTTTTTGTTCTGTGGCATGGCTGTGAGATTCTGTAAAGTACAAATAGTCCACATCATCGATTATCTCACGTGTGGTCTGTATATAATATCCGCCTACCTGAGTTGCAATTGCTGCCCCGATTGCCGTAGCTGTTTCTGCAAAACCAATCATCAATAATTTTTCTTCCTTATAATCTGTTTTAATAAGATTTCCAAGCTGATGAAACATATGGATGGCGGTTGAGGGTAAAACCGGAATATGTTTCCCCTGTAATTGATTGACAACCAAATACGGTCTGGCTTTATTATTTTCTCGTTTTGCTATTCTTACTAAATCATTCTCTATGTACATAGTAACCCCTTGTCTTTCTGAATAATATTACTTTATCATAACACTTTCCACTCTTTTTTTCTATGGAGTTCGTCTGATTTTGTTTCATTCTAGATTTCGTTGCAATAAAACGATACCTTTCCACACGCCCGAATGTATGCGTATTTCAATAGAAACAATCATTCTGGCATACAAAAATAAAAGCGCATTGTCCGAAAGGGGCAAAATGCGCTTTTTCTATTTCAACTATTCTCACAAACCAAATGCATGAAACAGACGTTTTAAATAATCACTGAACTTAGCTTTCCCCACACCCTCAGCTGTCAAAACTGGAACCTCACCTACCTTTTTTCCATTCAGGGTATAGATAAGGCTGCCGGCCGGCTGCCCCTCTTTTACTGGTGCTTCAATCGAAGGGGATAGTTTTAGTTCTTTTTCAATTCCAGTAAAATCTTCGCCTTTCAAACTTAAGTAGGAAAAAGATCCGTCATACTTTAAAGGCACTTGATCCTTTACTCCGTTATCCACAATCATCTCTGGAAGTGGAACCATCTCTTTGTCTTCATACAACTTACAGTTTGCATAGCCGTAATTTAACAGAGTCTGGGCATCCGCAAATCTCACTTTAAAATCTGGCGCGGCCATAATGGATGCAATCAGACGGACACCGTCTTTATCAGCAGTTGCAGAAAGACAGTACTTTGCAATGGATGTAGATCCTGTCTTTAAACCGGTTACTTGAAAGTTCGTTGCCATTTTTAAAAGCTTATTGGTATTGGACAGACCAAATTCCTTTGTTCCCTGTTTGGTCACATGGGTGATGTTTTCCATCCAGATTGTTGAGTAATTATGAATCTGTGGGTACTTATTGATTAGTTCTCTAGACATCATTGCAATATCTCTGGCAGTGGTTACATGGGTGGGGGACTCCGTTAGACCGCAGCAGTCTTCAAAATGGGTATTTGTCATTCCCAGACTGGCCGCCCGCTCATTCATGGAATTCACAAATTCATCTTCGGTTCCTGCTATGTATTCTGCCATGGCAACCGATGCATCATTCCCAGAAGCAATTACAATGCATTTAATTAATGTTTCAACCGTCTGGACCTCTCCTTCTTCCAAAAACACCTGAGATCCACCCATAGACTTTGCATGTGCACTGGTCACAACCTCATCCGTCATTTTAATTTTACCAGAATCCAGTGCGTCAAAGATTAGGATTAATGTCATGATCTTTGTAATACTAGCTGGACTTCGCTTTTCATCTGCATCTTTTTCATATATTACCTGTCCGGTAGATGCCTCCATTAATATTGCACTGGGTGCCTTTAGTTGTGGACCGCCCTCTGCATCGACCTCTTTTGCATCTTCTGTTTTAACAATCATGTCCGAGGCTACCGCTATATCTGGTTCTTGGGCTGCCACCATCGTTGGACTCAAATAGGAAAACAGCAGAAAAAAGCCTAAAACAAATGCTGTAACTCTTTTCATGTTTACACGATCCTCTGAAAAATTCCTTTGTATCATTGTATGGAACTCTTTCCCATACATATGCCTTTTTTCCAAAAAAATTTACTCACTTATGATTTCAACTTATAACAAAGTATGCTATACTTACATGGAATGTCAGAAATAACACCTTGATATTCAATAATACAGAATTAAGAGGTCAAGATATGAATTTTAATGGTTTTCATGATCGTAACGTTGGAAGAAGGAGGAACCGTCCACGCAACACGATTATTATTGCATTCCTATGTTTTATAATTGTAACGATTTTGGTTTTATTTGCCTTTCTTATCAATAAGAAATTGGGACACCGGATCCAGCCTGTAGACTCATCCGTTGCGGATCTATCTTCTGAAAGTGAAGCAGATCCTACGAAGCAATCCACGAACGAACAGGACAAGAATCATAATATCACTGTTCTCCTTTCAAAAGCAGAAGAACTTGCTGCAGTATATAATTATGACGACGCCATAAAACTGCTCACTTCCGATGAACAATATGCTTCTAACACTCAGATAATGGCGGCAGTGGCTCACTATAAAACAACCAAGGAATCCCTGGTACAGATTAATCCTCAAGATGTAACTCATGTTTTTTTCCATTCACTGATCATAGATACCAAAAAAGCCTTTGACGGAGATTCCAAACAGAATGGTTACAACCAGATGATGACGACAAAATCAGAATTTCTTAAAATCATGCAGTCCATGTATGACAAAGGGTATGTCCTTGTAAAAATTCACGATCTCGCTTATGAAACGAAAGATGAGAATGGTAATTCAAAATTTGTATACGGAGATATTCGGTTGCCGGAAGGAAAGAAGGCATTTATCCTGTCACAGGACGATGTCTGTTACTATGAATATATGAAAGAAGACGGATTTGCCAGACGTTTAATCATCGGTGATGATGGCTATCCTACTTGTGAGATGGAGCAAGAAGACGGAAGTATTGCCGTTGGTGATTATGATCTTGTACCAATTTTGGAAAATTTTATAAAAACCCACCCTGGATTTTCATATAAGGGAGCCAGAGGAATCCTCGCTCTAACCGGCTATAATGGAATTTTAGGTTACCGAACAGATGAATCGTATCAGGATACCAATCCAAACTACGAAACAGACAGAAAAGAAGCAGCCAAAGTTGCCCAGTCTTTAAAAGATCATGGTTGGGAATTAGCTTCCCACAGCTGGGGACATCGGAACATGGGCAGTATCTCCATGGAACACTTTAAAATTGACAGCGATAAGTGGGCACGGAATGTAGATTCCCTGATTGGACCTACGGATATTATTATCTTTCCATTTGGAAGTGATATCGGGAGCTGGACACCTTATCAGGATAGTAATGAACGATTTACATATTTGAAATCTCTTGGTTTTCGATATTTCTGCAATGTAGATGCCAGCAAAAGCACTTGGATGCAGCTCGGTTCTGATTCTTTCCGTCAAGCACGTCGGAATCTGGATGGGTATCGAATGTATTATTATCCAGATAGCCTAAAAGATTTATTTCAAGTATCAGACGTCTTTGATCCAGCCAGACCTACGCCAGTTCCACCGATGTAAAATGCAAAAAAGTACGACTGTTATGATTACAGCCGTACTTTTTTGATGAACTAAAACTGAACAACTCCTTTTATCGGTTCCGCCGGTACAACAGAATCCGCATAAAGTACTGGACCTTCTCCATCATAGTCTTTCCAGAATTCATATGCGATCTTTGCTCTGACACGAACCCATTTTTTAGTCTCAAGATCTTTTGCTTCTCTCGACTTTGTAATAAATCCCATAAAGGTCATATCATCTTCACAGCAGGTCATCGCCATTCGTCCTGGAACAAAGTAGTTTTTTGGGAATTCTGGAGATTTTAATACCATCCCAGTAAACTCTACGGTCTTTCCTTCATATCGCTCCTGCCGCTCCATACAGTCAAGATACCAAATCCCATATGCCTCTGGTGTAATTCTAATCACATCTGCCTTTACATCATAAGGAAGATCCTCTTCTGAAATTTCGTTGATTTCTCCAGTGGAACCTTCGAATATAATTTCACCTTTTAAACACATTGCTTTTAGCGTTCTCCGATAGCCAGAAAGGTCCTCTATTCCATCACAGCGATTGCAGATAATTAATTCTGAATTGCGTACCATCGAATATAGGAGGGATTTCATATTAGCCACATACAAATCAAATGTAGACATATCAATTAGGGAAATCTGCTGGTAAACCTTCCAATCAGAGGGCAGTTTTAGCTCATCTAAGTTCCACATACCATTCCACTCAATTAAGATCCGCTCAGGATTGTGTAGCAGTTCCAGTTCTACCAGGTATTCTGTGCTTAACTGATCCTGACGGTCGATATATACAGTCTCCGTCTGTGTTCGCTTTAAAAGATCTTCTTCGTATTCTGATTCTCCTTCTTCGCAAACAATCAATAATGTTTTTCCTTCTGCTTTAAAATAATCCTGCTCCATGGTAAATTTGAGAAATTGTGTCTTTCCTGATTCTAAAAATCCATTGATTAGGAAAACTGGCATAAAATCATCTTCCATTGTTAGGGTATTGCTCATAATTTCCTCCCGTCTGATTTATCTGCCAAAAACTTTTTTCAGATCATCTTGTTTTAAATTTGCACCGATTACGCATACTTTTCCGGTATATTCTGGCATGCCTGTCCGAATTTCGTATTGCTCTGGAACTAAGTCAAAGTATAGCCAAGATCCTTTTTCTTCACTTGGAATCATTCCTTTGGCACGAAGAACGTCTCCATACTCGTCGCCATATGCCAGTTCATCAAGGATCTTATCTAACTCTTCTTTCTTCATCTCAGTTACATTCTCTAATCCCCAGCTATCAAAGACTTCATCCGCATGGTGATGATCATGGTCATGTCCACATCCGCAACCACAGCTCTCTTCCTTATGATCGTGATGATGACCTCCACAGCCACAGCTCTCTTCCTCATGATCATGATGATGGCCTCCACAGCCACAGCCCTCTTCCTCATGATCATGATGATGGCCTCCACAGCTACAGCTCTCTTCCTCATGGTCGTGATGATGCTTTTTTACTTCTTTTAATAGGTCGTCCACCATTGTATCTGGCTTTTCAATAATTTCAAGTAACTGCTTCCCACTTAGTTCGCCACAGGGAGTGGTAACAATTGTGGCTTTTGGGTTTAAGTCACAAATAACCTCTATGGACTGATCTACTTTATTCTTGGGCGCAATATCTGTACGACTCATAACAACAGTACCAGCATTTTCAATCTGATTGTTAAAAAATTCCCCGAAATTTTTCCGATACATGTTGCATTTTTGTGCATCCACGATCGTAACTGCGCTATTTAAGCTCACTTCTATCTCAGATGCTACATCAATTACTGCTTTCATAACATCGGATAGTTTTCCAACACCAGACGGTTCAATAATGACGCGATCTGGGTGATATTTTGTCAAAACTTCTTTTAAAGATTCTCCAAAATCTCCCACTAAGGAACAGCAGATACAGCCGGAGTTCATTTCCCGTATTTCAACTCCAGCATCCTTTAAGAATCCACCGTCTATCCCTATCTCACCAAATTCATTTTCAATCAGAACGACCTGCTCTCCTGCGATGGCCTCCTGCAATAATTTCTTAATAAAAGTTGTTTTTCCAGCACCTAAAAATCCGGATATTATATCTATTTTTGTCATATTAACGCGTACCTCATTTCATAAAGAATTTTAGAAATTACAACTATTAATTGTGTCACAAACCGGTTTCAAAGTCAAGCAGAGGGACTATTAATTTTACACATATGTTGTTATAAAATTATCAATTTAAGGGAATTACTCAAAATAACCTGTCAACCGTTTTTGAAAATGTCCCGAAAAAGTTTTAACATAAGCACCAGTTTTCTGGTGCTTGATTTAACCAGGTACTATTAGTTTTTGGGTAACTTTAATAAAACTACAGTTACCTGCTTGTAAATTAGGCTATTTCTTTTCTGTGTCGTTGTCCTTTTGCATATTTTTCAAATGATGCCTGCCTCCATGGATGGTT
>NZ_RJLQ01000010.1 GCF_003833015.1 Clostridium sp. E02 | reverse complement strand
GTTAGTAATACCTTTCTGATTGTGTCCACCTCATTTCTAAGTCATGAGGTTCTATTATAATATATGAACTACTAATTGGGACATAATCATTTGTGATACACTAGGACATTATCATAAATGAATCATACAATTGGTTTAAATTAGAGATTGATTGTTGACATTTTCAGTTACTTATGATATGATTTCGTAAATAGTGAAAAGGCGATGAAGAGAAGTAGTACTTATACAGATAATTTCAGAGAGAAGATGGTTGGTGTGAATCTTTATTTATGTATAGGGAAGCAGTCTCGGAGCTTTGAACCGAACGGATGTCCTAGTAGGCTTCAACGTAAATCCCTCGTTAACGGGAGACGGTATGTTTGTATCGTATGAGTGCAGAGGATTCTCTGAATTTAGGTGGTAACACGGATTGTATATCCGCCCTAAGCGTTTTAACGCTTAGGGCTTTTTTATATGAAAAAAAGGAGAAAGAATATGATGAGAAAATTTGAAAAGTCAAAGAAACTGGATTATGTATGTTACGATATCAGAGGACCAGTCATGGATGAAGCCAATCAGATGATTAAACAGGGGACTGATATTTTAAAACTTAATATTGGCAATCCTGCTCCGTTTGGATTTAGAGCTCCTCAGGCACTACTTGATCAGATAAATGAAAATTTATACCATACCGAGGGCTATTCTGACTCCAAAGGGCTTTTATCTGCAAGAGAAGCGATCGTGACCTATTGTAGAAAAAAAGGGATAGAAAAAGTAACCGCAGATGACGTGTATACTGGAAATGGAGTGAGTGAGCTGATCACATTGTCCATGCAGGGGTTACTAGATTATGGAGATGAGATTTTAGTGCCATCTCCTGATTATCCTTTATGGACCGCTTCTGTGACGTTGGCGGGAGGAACTGCCGTTCATTACAGATGTGATGAGAAGTCTGATTGGTATCCGGATTTAAACGATATAAAAAGTAAAATAACAGAACGAACCAAAGGAATTGTTATCATTAATCCCAACAATCCCACAGGTGCCTTATACTCACAAGAGTTGCTAGAGGAGATTGTAACCATTTGCCGAGAGAACAAACTAATTATCTTTGCAGATGAAATTTACGACAGGCTGGTCTTAGATGGACTGAAACATGTTTCCATAGCCGCTCTTGCCCCCGATCTTTTTACTATCACTTTTAATGGATTGTCAAAATCCCATTTAATTGCAGGTTACCGATGTGGGTGGATGGCACTTTGTGGTGACAAGTCTTTTGCAAAGGGATATGTGGAAGGGATTAATCTCTTGTCATCCATGAGACTTTGTTCCAATGTTCCAGCTCAGTCAGTGATAGGAAGTGCACTCCAGATGGAAGAGGAGACAGAAAAACTAATCTGTAAAGGGGGAAGAATCTACGAACAGCGGGAATATATCTATGAGGCGCTGTGTCAGATTCCTGGAATTTCTGTGGTGAAACCAAAAGCTGCATTCTACATGTTCCCGAAGTTGGACATCAAACGGTTCGGCATTGAGAATGACGAAAAATTTGTTTTGGATTTTTTAAGAGATAAAAAAATATTGCTGACCCATGGCGGCGGATTTCACTGGGAAGAGCCAGATCATTTCCGCTTGGTATACTTACCGGAAAAGAATCAGTTAAAGATGGCATGTGAAAAACTGGAAGATTTTTTGTCCTATTATAAACAAAAATAAACATTGTTTACTTTTTTGTAATTGACCTATAGTGGTCTAATTCTACATTCCAGTTATGATATTGTGCATCCTCACGCCGGTCGGGTAACGTTGTGTGTTCTTTTAGATAGCTGCCTAAGAAATTCGTTACTTTTTTAGCTCCATAAAAGTTTAAATGGTCGCCTTCGTCTCTGGAATCCGTTGTCCAGTCAATGCCGATTTCTTTCAAGGATAAATTATCATCGATATAGGGCAGATGATTGGATTCGGCATATTCTTTAATTGAATTGTGTTTGGCATAAGCCCAGCATTTGGGAGAGGGTGCACTGTATAAGATCAATGTAATACCCTTATTCTTGCATAAGCTTGTGATTTTATTTAGATAATACATGGGCTGATCCGGGATAGGTACGACTTGGTCGGTTTTTACTACATAAGAACCATTCCGATAGGGTTTGCTGGTCGTGTTGTAGGTGAAGCCCTTAAATGTACCAGTGGTTACGTGGCTTTTTTTCTGGCTTCGTTTTTCCAATAGATACGTGTGGAAATATTTCCAGTTGTTATGATACTTGTAGAGAGGAAATAATTTTTTTGCTTTTTCGTCAATGGCATGATCCAATGTTTGAATGGGTGCAAAGTCACGAAAGAATGCATTGGTTTCTAAAACCACAACGGTGGGTGATTGTTTTGTTAAAACCTGTGTCAGCAAATAATAAGTATCCTGTAGCTTTTGAGCAGGAACCCCACAGTTATAACTGGCAATGCCGTATGTCTGATAAAGCTCCATAGGGGAGATACTGGTGCTGCTTAAGCTGTCGCCAAGAAACACGCAGTCTATGGTGCGGTCTGGCTCTGTTCGTATACTATTGGCTTTCTTATAGAGTCCATCTGCCATACTGTTAACTGGAATAAAGAGTAAAGATAGGATATATAAAAGCAAAAAAAATCCTCCCAGAAACAGCACAGCTTTCCATTTGTTTGTAATTTTCATACCATTTCCTCTCAAAATCCGGCATAGATAAGTTTTGCCGGTAAATAACCATTCCCATAAGCTCCCAAAATAATAACAAGAAAGAGGGAGGCGTATAGAAGACTCCATCGAATCGGGAGGTTTAACTTGGAGATGGAATCTCGTATGGAACCACCTCGCTCGTGAATCAAATCAACCACAAGGACTGCAAGTAAACCAAGTAATACGGCTCCATAGTCCTGTATGGAGAGCCCCAGTTTCATAAGGGAGCCATCCGTAAAAGCACTTAATTGAAACCGGTTAAAGATAGAAAGAAACATGTGAAATCCATCTGTTAACGTATTGGCACGGAAAAACAGCTCCCCGGTAAATACAATGAGAAGAAGTTTGACTGATTGGAATCCCAGATAGACAGGATGGTTTTTTTGAATCTTCCATTTGTTTCTTAATTTCTCTGCGGTTGGCTCCATAAAATTATCTATAAGGATAAGAACAAAATAATACATACCGTAAAATAAGTAGTTCCATCCGCTCCCGTGCCAGAACCCATTGCAGATCCAAACTCCGAATAATGCAGGGGTAGAAGCAAGCACCTGTCCTGTATGCTTTTTAAACTTTGCTCGGGTGTATTTTCCCAGTTTTTTTCCCATTTTCGTTAATGAGATGGGATAGAAGATATAATCTTTCAGCCAAGTCCCTAAAGTTATATGCCATCGGCGCCAGAATTCGGAAGGTGTTTTAGAGAAAAATGGCTGGCGAAAATTTTCTGGGATAGCAATCCCAAAGATTTCACCAGTACCAATGGTGATGTCGATACAGCCAGAAAAATCAGCATAAAGCTGAAAGGTATAAAGGACAGCGCCAGCAATGACAACAATTCCTCCATATTGGTTTGGGGAGCCAAAGATGGTCTCAACCAACAAGTTTAGACGGTCAGCGATCACTAGCTTTTTAAATAATCCCCAAATGATCCGCTGGGCTCCATACGTGGTCTGTCTATAGGTTAATGGTTTCCCTTCTGTAAGTGCATAAGCTGTCTGCGAATACCGGCAGATGGGACCTTCCATAATGGTTGGGAAAAAAGTTAGATAAAGTGCAAGCCTGCCCAAATGCCCATCCGCTTTGATCTTTCCATAATAGACATCAATCAGATAGGAAATCGCTTGTAAGGTATAAAAAGAGATTCCAATGGGCAATGCAAATTTTAAGGTAGGCAAAAGGTATGGGAAGGAAACTGCCTTTAATAGGACATTTAGGTTATCGCTAAAAAATCCAGAATATTTTAATGCAATCAGCATAGTAAGCTGAATGGCGATTCCAAACCATAAGATTCTACGACGGATACTCTGGAGGGCCTTTTGTGTCTCTTTCTTCGTTTGATGATCAATTCCATCCGGCATTTGTTTCAGGGAGTCCATCCATAATCCTGTATGATGGTTGGATAAAGTAGAAACAAGAAGAAACAAAACCAGCTTCCCACTAACAGAGAGAAAAAATAAGTAACTCGCAGTTAATAGGATCTTGTACCGGTGCCGCTCAGGGGTCACCTGATAAATTAACATAACGGCAGGAAGAAAGAGAAAAAGATACAGGATAGATTGGTACGTCATAATTAATCCTCTTTCAGACTTACGATCATATTCCAGATGGCGGTGGCAGAATTAAAGTTGGCAGGAATCATTTCCGCTGGGGTGATTTCTACCTGAAATGCATCTTCTAGTTCTGGGATCAGAGAGAGAAGAGAAAAAGAATCAAGAAGACTCTCATCAATCAAACCTGTCTCCGTTTCATAATCAATTCCTGGGTTAATCTCATTTAAAATTTCTAATAATTGTTTCATCTTGTTTTTCTCCTTTATGGGTTAAAATAATTGATTGGATCGGTATCTGTAATGGGTCTGGCAATGGTAAAACCAGATGCAGAAGAATAGAGGGTTATCTGAGGAAGCTGACGACTTAAAAATAAAGAAATTCCTTCCGTGACAGAATAGGCACCTGTTTTTTCGAATATCAAGTGATCCCCTGATTTCAAACCGTAAAATGGGTACTGACGGATTAAAACATCACTTGCAGTACAGAGAGACCCGCATACCGTCCATTCTTTTTTATTGCCTATTTCCTCTTCCGGGTGGACAATTGGCGGCTTTTTCATAGCAAGCATCTGACCATAATAATTCAAATGGTGGATTCCGCCATCTACAATGCAGTAATTCTGGTTTTTATTCATCTTTGTATCCACCACAGTGGTTACATAATAACCGCAGCAAGCCACCAGAAAACGGCCCATTTCCAATGTGACTCTGCCACCGAAGGTAAGATGTTTTAGTGCCAGAGAAAGAGCTTTAAGCATGTCGTTTTCTTCTATGGAATCTTCTTTAAAATAATTTACAAAAAGCCCTGGTCCATATTCTAATCTCTGGACAGTAAACCCATAATCTTGTTTTAAATCTTCACAGAACTGATTGAGCATGATTAGCTCTTGTTCCAGTTTTTTCGCAGATTTTTTTTGAGTACCAGAGAAATATTGAATGCCTTCTATGGTGATATAATCGTAAGGATTTTCGAATATAAGCTTCCGGATGAGACTCTCATCCATGCCAAACTGGTTCCCGGATGTCAAACGCAAAAGAACCCGTATTGAGATTTTGTGTTTCTTTGTATAAGCAGAAAGAGACTGCCAGTGAGCGAGAGATTCAACGGTATAGATGATTCTGTTTTCATACGTAGTTATGGCGTATTCCAAATCTTCCGGTTTTTTATATACACCAGAGAGGACGACTTGATTCATGTTAATTCCAGATCGTTCACAGATGTTAAACTCACCTGGGGAGCAGACTTCAAAATAATTCACGCTGTCTTCCAGACTTTTAATTAGAAATGGATTGGCTTTCATTGCGTAGCAGATCTCAGGTTCTGGTCCCAGGATTGATTTTATGGTTTGGATCTTTTTTGTTAGACGATCCGTATCAAAAAGATAAAAAGGGGTTTCATACTTGCGTATTGATTCCTCAAGGATTGATTTGTTGTTTGTTTCATTCATGAGAACATCTCCAATAATTTTTTTCGATCCATTTTCCCATTGGGGGTAACTGGTAATTGAGCAAGCGGAAAGCATACGTTAGGAATCATATAGGAAGGAAGATGGTTACGCATTCGCTTTAAAATTTCTTTTCCCTCTAAGCTTCCGCTATAAAAAGCAGCAATCCGTTTATTCACTGGATGAAAGACACAGCAGGCGCGTTCCACCTCAGGATAGCTGTTTAAAATCCGTTCAATTTCCTCTAGTTCGATCCGGTGTCCCATGTGTTTGATCTGAAAATCTTTGCGTCCTGAAAAACATAGATCCCCATCGTGATTATAATAAGCAAGATCGCCCGTCCGGTATATAAGTTCTATATAATTGGGATTGAGAGGATTTTGTACAAAGGAACGGCTGGTTTGTTCGGGGGCATGATAATATCCCAGTGCAAGAGCTGTCCCAGATACGCAGATTTCCCCAATTTCCTCTTCTTTTGTCACTTCTTTGTTTTCTTTGTTCAGAAGAAATACATGTTCGTTCGGAAATGCCTTGCCGATAGGAATCATTTCATCCGGTTCAAATTTTCTTAAGATGGCATAGTAAGTACAGTTACATGTAATCTCGGTGGGACCGTATAGATTTACGAAGGAAGCCTCCGGAAGATGGTCCTGCCAGATACGCAGTTGGGAGGTAGGCATCGCTTCTCCACTAAATAACACTTTATTTACACTATTTGGTACTTTGTAGGTAAACCCTTTTAACTGGCTGACCATACAAAGGGCAGAAACGGCCCAAATTAAGGTAGTCACCTGAAAATCGCACAAACAGTCCAAAAGACGGGCGGGTATAGAGAAAAATTTCTTCGGTAGAATAATCATGGAAGCCCCTGTTTTAAGGGTGGAATAAATGTCTTTTACCGAAACATCAAAGTCAAAGGGGGCCTGGTTTCCAATCCGGTCTTTTTCTGTGATCTGGAACATATCTGGAAAATATTCCATGAAATCAATGACAGACCGGTGACTGACCAATACGCCCTTTGGAACTCCAGTTGAACCAGAAGTAAAGTTGCAGTATAAGGGGTGGATATCCTGGGATAAATCTCGAATTTTTTGCAACGGTTCATCGAGTCGATCAAACTGTACCGTTGTTTCATAGTCAAAGAGTTTCCCGTTGTAAGATAGTTCAGCAAATGTGGTTTCTAACCCCTTTCGGGTTATGATACATTCCGGATTTAGTACATCTAAAATCTGCTGGATTCGAAAAATAGGCTGTTCGATTGAGATCAAGGTATAAAAACATCCAGCAGATACGATTCCCAAAAAAGCAGTTAAGGCTTCTACACTTTTATCCATATAGACGGCAACTGGTCGGCATGGGTGTGTATATTGAGAAAGAAAACTGCCTATTCTTTTGGAATTATCGTAAAGTTCTTCATACGTGCAACGATTCGTAAGATCATCAAACGCTATTTTATGTGGATATCGGTTCTTTGATTGTTCTAAATATTCCAATACATTGTTCATTGCGTTTACTCCTTTGTTGATTCAATGGGAACGGTTGTACATACATGAAACTTGTTTTTGATTTTAGAGATTTCAAACGTTCCCATCATTTGCTCTACGATTTTTTTACAGGTTTTTAAACCAATATTTGTACTTTCTTTAAACATACCGTCCGTTCGGATGGAATTAGTAATAAAGATCTTTAAATTATCCTTTTCTCTTCTTACGAGAATCTCAACTGGATCATCGGGATCTGCATACTTTTGGACATTGGAAAACAGATTATCAAATAACCGCTTTAAATAGGACACATCCACCCGAATGATACAGGGTACATCTGAAAACTCCGTTCTCAATTCATATTTCTGCGTGTTGCTGTCATATATTTGTTCGCTTAGGAGCTGTGGGAGCAGGATTTTAGCATCGAACAGCTCCAGCTCCATTAAAATTGTATCCTTTCCAAAGACAAGAAAATATTGAAACAGTTGATCGGAAAGGTTTTTTAGCTGGAGTGCTTTATTCCAGCAGCTACGAATATATTTATGAAATTGTGCATCCGAGTGATAGCCTTTGGTATCAAGGATTTCCAGATAACCGATTAAAGATGTCAGGGGAGTTCGGATGTCATGGGACATAGAGGTAATGAGTTCACGATTGGAATCCCATGCTTCTTTTTCGCTGACATATCGGGTTAGTATGGAATGCCGCATATTATCTGCATTTTTTGCAAGCAGGGAAATTTCATCGTTCCCTTTATGATGAATTGGTTGCTCTAAATCCCCTTGCTCAATGAGTGAGACTTCTCTTGATAAGGAAACAATCCGATCAATGATTCTTCGATTATATAGGATCTGAATCATAAACAGGAAAAAAAAGAAAAATCCCCATGAAATATAAAACACAACATTGTACCATTTGATTTCTGATGAATCAAGGATAGATACAGAGTAGGTACCATCTGTAAAATCAATATTTCTCTCCGTTTGGGGAGTACTTTCCATAATGGATCCGGTTGTTTCATAGGAAGAATAGGAATCGTTCCAGAAACCGGATTCATAGATGATTTCTTCACCGCTATAGATGGTCACGTACACATATTTGTGAGATTTCACCCACTTGGAGATGGCACGTATATTTTTCACTGACAGATGATTGTCATGAATGTATTGTTCAAAGGAGTCTTGGTATTTCGTTAAGCGGTTGACTGCAGAATCCTGACTCTTATGCCTCTTGGAAATCACATAATCACCAAGAGATTGTGAAATAAAGAACATGAAAAGGCTGATAACAGCCCCCAAAATAAGAACCACAATCTGTTTATAATGCAGGGAAGAAAGTCGTTTATATTTCATCAATTTGATATCCCTTTCCCCAAACAGTACGGATAATGGTGGGATCATTGGAATCTAGTTCCAGTTTTTTTCTCAGCTTTAAAATATGCACCATAATGGTATTGGTGGAGGATGGAAGGTATTGATCTTCCCAGACCCCTTCGTATATGGACTGAGCATCTTTTGGAGTGCCTTTGTGATTCACAAGATACATAAGAATCATAAATTCAGTATCCGTAAGTTCAATTTTCTGGTTTTCCCGGTAGGCACAATGACCAGTTGTGTCAATGACAAGATCTTGAATGTGAACTTCTGATACGTTGATTGCAGATTCTGACTTTCCTTTGTATATAACATATCTTCTTAACAGAGAATGAACCTTCATCAATAGTTCCGCTTGGGAAAAAGGTTTGACCAGATAATCATCCCCTCCGTTTTCATAAGCCGACTTTTTATCACTTTCCTTGGATTTTGCTGTTAAAAATAGTACGGGAGCAGAAGAGAGCGATCTGATTTTTTTGCAGGCATCAATACCTGAGAGACCAGGCATCATAATATCCAGAATAATAAGATCAATCTCCGGATTGTTTGCAACAGCAGATATGGCTTCCTCGCCATTTGTGGATTCTGTAACTAGATATCCTTTATTCTCCAAGTGAATGCGAAGCACTTCACGAATGTCGGCATCGTCGTCGACAACTAAAATCTGCTGGGTAAAATTCATGAATCAAATCCCTCCTTGCACGATACTGGAAACATGAAAAATTATAGCACTTATTGACAGAATAACAATAAAAATAAGTTGATTTAAGAATTGTTAAGAAATCATGAGGATTAATTTCGTGGAGATATAAGAAAAAATTCAGAAATAAACCCCGTCTGCCACAAACGGACAGACGGGGCGTAAAGTTAGAGATTTTTAACCGACTGGTGCCATTAACACTTTTCCGGAGCCTCTATATACATTCACAAGCCCCTCTCCCGATACGGCAGAACCAATCAGGGACTTAGAAGATCGTTCCACCGTAAATTTCAGTGAGTTTGACCATGCAATTGCCATGTTGCCGTCAATTTTTATCTCATCATCTCTTAAATCAAATTCAATTAGTTCTTCTCTGGGGACAGGACTTTCTAAAACAGCGATACCATCTCCAGTTAGACAAAGATTAAAAAGCCCTTCTCTTCCGGCTGCAGCAGAAGAAAATGTGGTTCTTGCTACTATGTTCTGTTTGATGGAGGAATCACAGGCGAGAAATAGTCCGTCTTCTAGGACCATACTTCCCCACTGGGAGATATCTTCTAACAGGATATGTTTATAGGTAGGTTCTAGCATAACAAGACCATTTCCTTTGTATTCTGGTTTCGCTGTTGCTTCTTTTGTAACTTTAGATGCCAGGGCCTTACCAAGAAAATCCCCGACGCCCTTAATTCCAGAAGTCATGGAAACATGTCCGGAAATCCATTGCATGGCACCTGCCTGAATGGTAAACGCGTTACCATCTAGTTCAATCAAAACCTGTCTTTTTCGAACGTTCATCTCGGAAGCATAATACGCCCCAATGGCAGAGGAAGCGTTTACACTTAAATCCTTTTGATGTTCAAAAACCTTTATGCAGCCTTTTTCTGCTATTTTCTGCATATTGTTGTTATCATATAAATTACTGTATGTGATCATATGTAGTCTCCTTTTTTAGGTTCTATCTTAAGTATCGTCAAACGAAAGCGAATTATTAATACTGAAAGCTTGCAATGAAAAAAAAGACTGTGGTATGATACCTTAAAAAAAGTGGAAGGTGATATAGATGGAGATTGCAAAAAAAGGCATAGACTTAATCAATGAGATCGATGGGGCGGACTTAAAAAAGGCAGAAGCAGCCTTTTGGTGGATGGGCCAGATGGGATTTATTATTAAACTGGGAACCAAGGTCCTGTATCTTGATGTGTTTTTATCAGAACACCCAGAACGAAGAATTCCCCCTTTGCTCAAACCGGAAGAGGTGGTAAATGCGGACTATATACTGGGAACACACGATCATCTGGATCATATCGACAGGAAAGCCTGGCATCAGATGTCAAAAAGTTCACCAAATGCTACCTTTCTAGTACCGGCAAAACTAATTTCCTCCCTAAGTGAAGAGCTGAAGATAGAGAAGTGTCGTTTTCAGGGGGTAAATGAGAATCTGACCGTAAGTCTGAATGAGGGGATAAAAGTCACGGGGATTGCCTCCGCTCATGAATTTTTGGACCAGGATCCGGTTACCGGAGAATTTCCTTACCTGGGATTTATAATAGAGGGGAATGGCTGCCGGATGTACCATTCCGGGGATACCTGCATTTACGATGGACTTTATGAAAAACTAAAAAGATTCGTCCCGATACATGTAATGTTTCTTCCCATCAATGGAAGAGATGCCACTCGGTATCAATCCAATATAATTGGAAATATGACCTATCAGGAAGCAGTGGATCTGGCAGGAACGATAAAACCTTTGCTAGTGGTACCAGCACATTATGAGATGTTTTTAAATAACAAGGAGAACCCAGAGAATTTTACAGATTATCTAAAGGCAAAATACAAAGAACAGAACTACTGGATTGGGAACCATGGAGAAATGGTTCATTTTATTAAAAATTGATACAAAATAGCCATTTCATGGTAGCATAAGCCAGAATACGGAATATATTTATTATAGTGAAGTAGGAAAGGAAATGCGGAAATGGCGATTAAAATATATATTGATCAGGGGCATAACCCCAGTGGTAACCATAACACAGGTGCTGTATTCAATGATTTATATGAGTCGGAAATTAATTTTCAAGTTGGAATTTATCTGGAAAATCTTCTAAATGGCGATCCAAGGTTTGATGCCAGATTGTCACGTCCGGATCCGGATACCGTACTTGGAACCAATAATACCACCAGTCTTGCGGCAAGAGTTGCTATGGCAAATAGTTGGCCAGCTGATTATTTCATTAGCATTCATTGTAATGTTAATCCCAACCCTGCCATTAATGGCACAGAAGTATATATTTATCAGTACTATACACAGGCGCAGTGGTTGGCAGAACAAATTATGAGTGGTATCACCGATATGATGGGGACGAAAAATAACGGAATCAGGGAAAATCCCTCCCTATATGTACTTCGAAATGCGGATATGCCAGCAAATCTTGTGGAACTGGGTTATTTAAGTAATCCATTGGATGCAGAGAAACTTCGCACCAACCCTTATGGTTTTTCTTATGGAATTTATTTGGGGATTTTAAGGTATTTTGGATTTGCATAGGGAGACTTGACGGATAAAAAAAACAGTGTTATACTCAAGTTTACAGACAGTTTATTGGTACCATCCTGTCTATAAAAAAAACTAGGGCTGATTTTAATATTGTTTGAGCAGGTAGAGAAGAGCAGATGAACGTTCTCTCTCCCTTTCGTGCATAAAAAAACAGGCATAGTGATATGCCTGTTTTTATTTTGCATATTATGGTATGAGATTGGCTCCTTGAAACGAAAGGAACAGAGAGAGATGTATTATTTACAAACCGAGCAAAGCTTTGATTCTGCTCATTTTTTAGCGGGTTACGATGGCCAGTGCAAGAATATTCATGGCCATAGGTGGCGGATTGTCCTAATGATCGGGAGTGAGAGACTGCGTGAGGATCAACAGATGGAAGGTATGGTTGTTGATTTTAGTAAATTAAAAAAGGACTTAAAAGAAGAAACAGATTGCTTTGATCATGGACTGATTATGAAAACAGATTCTTTAAAGCCAGCAACGCAACAAGCATTAGTAGAGGAAGGATTTCGCTTAATCACAGTGGATTTTCGTCCGACGGCAGAACATTTTGCAAAATATTTTTATGAGAAAATGGAAGAAAAAGGCTACAACGTGAAGTCTTCAAAGGTCTATGAAACGCCAGGAAACTGTGCCTGTTATGAGGCGGAGAATCATGGCAGAATATAAGATTGCAGAAACGTTTGTCAGTTTAAACGGGGAGGGGAAATTAGCAGGTCAGCTTGCAGTTTTTATCCGTTTTGCAGGGTGTAATTTATCTTGTAGCTATTGTGATACGGCTTGGGCCAATCAGGAGCGATTTGAGAGTAGAACCATGTCAGATCATGAAATTTATCATTACATAAAAGAAACCGGAATCAAAAATGTGACATTGACCGGAGGGGAACCTATGATACAGCCGGAGATTGGAACATTATTGTCGTTGCTAACAAAGGACGTAGAATTAAAAGTAGAAGTGGAAACCAATGGGAGTGTGGATTTGTCAGAATTTCTATATTTAAGGAATCCCCCTTCATTTACCATGGATTATAAACTTCCTGGTAGTTGTATGGAATCCGCCATGCAGGTAACTAATTTTAGTTGTCTGACTTCTAAGGATATGGTGAAATTTGTGGTTGGAAGTCTAAAAGATTTAGACCGGACAAATGAAATGATAATTTATTATAATTTAACACAACGTTGTTCCGTTTCAATCAGTGCGGTATTTGGTCAGATCGGATTCCCTATGGTGGTGGAGTATATGAAGCGGCACCGGATGAATGGGGTGAACTTCCAACTGCAACTGCATAAGTTTATCTGGGAACCCGATACCAGAGGTGTTTGAAATAGGACAAGAAAGCAGGTGATTAAAATGAAAATTGATACAAGGGCGATTGAAGAACATGTGAGCGGAATCCTAGCAGCCCTTTTGGATAACCCGGACCGGGAGGGATTAAAAGACACGCCAAAGCGGGTTGCTAAAATGTATGAAGAATTATTTGAAGGTATGAAATATACCAATCATGAGATCGCTCTTATGTTTGATAAAACGTTTGAGGAAGATCTGTTTCCGAAAGACAGCAATAAGGATATGGTGATTGTAAAAGATATAGAAGTATTTAGTTTCTGTGAGCATCATATGGCTTTGATGTATGATATGAAAGTTACGGTGGCTTACTTACCCAGGAAAAAGTGGATCGGTTTGAGTAAGATCGCAAGAATTGCTGACATGGTATGCAAAAGACTTCAACTTCAGGAACGAATCGGTTCTGATATCGCAGAAATCCTTATGGAGGTCACGGAAACTGAGGATGTGGCAGTGATAATTGAAGGCACCCATAGTTGTGTAAGCAGCAGGGGAGTGAAAAACACTTCTTCGAGAACCAGGACGTTGACGTTACGAGGACGTTTTCAATCGGAACCAAGTCTCATGTTGCAGATCGGATAAGAAAGAATTAGGAGGAACAGAATGAAAGCACTTGTATTATTAAGCGGTGGCGTTGACAGTACCACCTGCTTGGGAATGGCTGTGGATGAATTTGGACGTAAAAATGTCTGTACACTGTCTGTTTCATACGGTCAAAAGCACACGAAAGAATTAAAGGCAGCCAAGCAGGTTGCTGCTTATTATGAGGTGGAACACATAAATTTGGATCTGGAACCGATATTTTCTTACAGCAATTGTTCCTTGCTGACCCATTCTTCTTTGGACATACCAAAAGAAGCCTATGCGAAGCAGCTGGATCAATGCGGAGGCAAGCCGGTGTCAACCTATGTTCCGTTTCGCAATGGACTTTTTCTTTCTTCCGCAGCCAGCATTGCCTTATCAAAAGGCTGCAGTTTGATTTATTATGGGGCACACAGCGACGATGCAGCTGGAAACGCCTATCCAGATTGCAGCAGTGGGTTTCATGAGGCAATGAGTCAGGCAATTAGGATAGGAAGTGGAGATCAGCTTACATTAAAAGCACCGTTTGTTTCCTGGACCAAGGCAGAAGTCGTGAAAAAGGGGTTGGAACTTTCGGTTCCTTATGACTTGACTTGGAGCTGTTATGAAGGAAAAGAAACACCGTGCGGAATGTGTGGAACGTGTTTGGACCGTGCGGCGGCCTTTGAAAAAAATAACACCCCAGATCCAGCTTTAAAAAAAGGAGAGAAACAATGAGTGAGAGAGTAAAAAGAGAAACAGATACACTAACATTACTGGGGAATCAGGGGACGGATTATCCAACGGATTATAATAGAGGGGTACTGGAAACGTTTGAAAACAAACATCCAGATCATGACTATTTTGTTAAATTCAACTGTCCAGAGTTTACCAGTCTTTGCCCTATAACGGGACAACCAGATTTTGCAACGATCACCATTTCCTATGTACCAAAAGTAAAAATGGTGGAAAGCAAATCTTTAAAGCTATATTTGTTCGGATTTCGAAATCATGGAGATTTCCATGAGGACTGTATTAATATTATAATGGAAGACCTAATTCACCTGATGGATCCGAAATACATCGAAGTATGGGGAAAATTCACTCCTAGGGGAGGGGTATCCATAGATCCATACTGCAATTACGGAGAGCCGGCGACCAGGTGGGAAGGGGTAGCAAGGACCCGGCTGGAATCCCATGATCTGTATCCGGAAAAAGTAGATAACCGGTAGGATTATTTTTTGTTGCTCAACATAAACTCACGTTTGATCATAAGCAGTCGTTTTAGTTGCTTCAAAATATAAAAAAGAATGGCTCTTGCTTCAAATTCTTCCCGGTTAGCAGGGAGTTCGTGTTGCTTTAAATCCATAAGCAGTCGGTCTAGTTCTTTTAAAAGATCTTCTACTGTGTTATTTCTGTGATAGTCCATCTGGATTCGTTCTAAAAGAGCGGCTACTTCTTTTGCCTGACTGGGAAGACAGGAGATACTTTTAATATTGTCATATAATTCAAAAAGCACTTCACTTTGTTGTTGCCGCATCTGAATATAATCCACCTCATACGGGTCTTTTTTAAACAGAGCATTGTTATAATTGGTCAGAGCACAAGCTTGTGCTTTTTTTAAGCTGGTTTGCAGCAAATCAAAACAGTCGGGTTCGTACCCGGCCTTGTCTTGAAACAAAAGCCAGTGGGACATTCGGTTTAGGATGCGTTTAATCTGCTGATCCACATGGTCAGAAAGCTTTTTGAACGCATTCGTTCTTCGCCTAAGATGCATATTGATGAGCACACCTACCGTGGTTCCAATGAAAAACAGAGCAATCTCATTGCCGACTAAGGATAGGGAGAACGATTGTTCTGTTAAAAAATGAGTAATCAAAACGGAATCCATGGCAATCGCTTCCCCCCAGTCAGCGTAGAGACAAAGGAGGGAAAATAAAAGCAGGTAACAAGCAAATGAAAAAAGTGTATAGCCAAGAAGATGAAACAGAGTTGCCGATAGAATGAGTGCGCATAAAAAAGCCAGTGTCCGGTTGCGGGCACTGTTTAACGTTTCTTTTTTCGTATTCTGAATGCTTAAGACAGTGATAATTCCGGCAGTTGCGGAATACTTTAATCCCAGTTCCCCGGCAATTGCGATGGAGAGTACGGCGGCAATTGCTATCTTTATGCTTTTTATTACCGTATCTTTGTTCATATCTCTTCCTTTCTTTCCAAACGGAATATCAATTTATTTAGTAGTAGTATACTATGAATCATAAATAAAATCTATCGAAAGCGAGTGATACAAATGGAGCGGTTGCACTAATTTCTTAGAACAACCGCTCCAGACTTAATCTGTTTGCTTTATTATTTACTTGTTTTTGCCTCTGGGTGAAGCACGGACTTTTTAAGGGCTACTGTTTTGTCTCTTCCAAGGTACATTTTATAATAGGGAGGATAAGAATTTAGCATACTCACCGCCATATGTTTCATCTGTTTCTCGTTTAGCGATTTAATCGCCGGGATATCATCTTCAGTAAGTTCTTCTTCAGTGGTTTTTCCGGCAAATTTTTTCAGACGCTCAACCGTATATCGGATGTCGTATTTAGATGGATATACTTCCAATATATCTTTTTCTATTCCGGTTAGTTTATAAATGGCTTCTAAAGCGGTACGAACGGACATCTCTACGGTAAACACCACATCCTCTGGGATCTCAACATACTGTCCAAGGAAGCCAATGTTCGTGCAGCCGTCAGGGACATTCTTTGGACGATCCGTCTCTTTACGGGGCATAAACTGACTGGTTATATAAGGCATCATACAAGTCGAAATATAGGAATGAGCAAGTACTTCATCTTTGATATCAAGCATATTCAAATGATACAAAAGTTCTGTCATAATCTCATCTCCAGTGCATTCATGCATTGGTTTTTTGATATAATTACCAATATTCTCGCCGTAACAACCGTATCCCCACATCACTTGTTCATCCTCTTTTTGGTCAAGGAAGAACGGATTGTGATGGAGTTCAAAGGACATATCCCAGTTCGAGTCTAAGATGGTAACAGCGCCACCGGTTCCAGCCTTGCTTCCACTCATCTTTTCAATTCGGCTTACCAGTTCTGGATAACCTTTAATGGTCGGCATGAAAGAGACCCATTTTGTTTTGTCAATATGACCGATAAATTTTTCGGGATGACCAAACTTTTCATGTTTCTTTGCTAGATTCTGCCAAAGAGTAAAGGCTCCAAGATCTTTCGTATCACGGTTTAAGGGAGCAACTGTCTTATTATCACCGAATGCACTGTTGGTCGTCATAGAACCGTTTGTAACTAAAATAAGGTCTTTTTGATCCATGGAAATCACAGAATCTTTGCCGCCTTGTTTTAGATGAATGGATTTTGCTGTATTGCAGGCATCGTCCATCTCTAGATCATGCACCCAACAGCCATAACTTGTTTTTACACCCTTATCGGTAAGCCATTTCATAAGAGGGTGGATCATGGAATCATACTCACAATATTTTGTATGTATGATACCCTCAAGATACTCATGACGAACTTCAAGAGCGAAACGTTGGAAATAACGCTGGCACTCCAATGCACTGTGATAAGTTTTAAATGCAAGACAACTGTGGAAGTTTATCCAGCAGCTGCTCATAAAGAAAGATTCATCAAAAAAATCTGAGATTGTTTTATCTTCTAATGCAGATTCTGGAAGACTTAAAAAACGTTGCATGTCAGCCATATCTTTTGGAGAAAAACGATAATCATGTACCCTGTTGTATATCTCACCTTGATTTACAATTACCCGATACTCGGAATGGATGGGTTCTTCCCGATTGAAATCTACAATGTCATCAAGTACCGTCCGTCCTTCATTCTCGAGTGACGGGATCTTACTGTACAGATACCAAAGACATTCCATGTACGGCTCCATCTCTCGTTCCCCACGGCACAGGTATCCGAATTCATTTCGCATACCATCCATACTGCCACCGACATCATTATGTTTTTCTAGTATCGTAATGTTTTCACCAGGCATACCAGCGTCATCCACTAGAAAAGCTGCTGCTGCCAAACCAGCAAGTCCACCACCTACGATATATGCGTTTCTACTTGCCATTCCCTCAGGTTTATGAGGGTGATACATTGTTGAATAAATATTCATAATGTTATCTCCTTATAAGATTAATTTATAGTTACATGTCTTATTAATAGTTCAATTATAAGACTGATTATTTTTATTTGAAATAGACAGAAACGGTAACCTGTCAAAATAATTCACAATTTATTAGAACTGTATAGTAAAAATCCCTAAGTTAGAGACTAATTGCTACCACTAATTTGCAATTACGAACCGCTTGTGCTTATGTAATTGCAAAATTCTTTCTGTAGCAATTGGACCTTTACTCGAAGAAGTATTCGCTTTACGACCAGGAAAAAATAGAATGGGAACGAAAGTAAGTGGCCCCGTTTGTGGGATAAATGATTGACAAGCCAACAAAAGCAGTGTATCTTATCCGTAATACAGTGATTCCAAAAAGGACAAAGGAGAATGAAACGATGGAAATGAGAATTTCAGGAAAGACAGGTTTAATGGGACTGATCGGATCTCCAGTTGGACATTCGGGATCTCCGGCTATGTATAATTACAGTTTCAAGAAGCTGGGATTGGATTATGCATACCTTGCTTTTGATATAGGGGTAGATGAGGTGAAACAGGCCATAGATGCCATGAAAACATTGCGCATGAGAGGGTGCAATGTAACGATGCCATGTAAAAATGAAGTGGCAAACTATATGGACGAATTGTCTCCGGCTGCCCGTATCATTGGTGCTGTTAATACCATTGTAAATGAAGATGGAAAGCTTGTTGGTCACATTACAGATGGACAAGGATTTGTAGATAATCTCTGGGATTATGGAGTCGAGATCGCTGGTAAAAAAATCACAATTTGTGGCGGAGGTGGTGCTGCAACAGCCATACAGGTCCAATGTGCATTGGAAGGGGTCGGTGAAATCTCTATCTTTAATATAAAGGATGCATTTTTTGAACGAACACAATTGACGGCTGAAAAGATCAGACAGGAACGACCTGACTGTATTGTTCATGTCTTTGACATTGCTGATATGGAAAAGATGAAAGAAGAGATGGCTTCGAGTGATATATTTGCAAACGCCACTATCGTAGGGATGAAGCCTATGGATCAGGAAAGCGTTGTAAAAGATCCTTCCATGTTCCGTAAAGATCTCGTGGTGGTGGATGCGGTATATAATCCCAAGGAGACGAAGCTGTTAAAGGAAGCAAAGGAAGCGGGATGCACCTGTATCAGTGGTCAGGGAATGTTAGTTTGGCAGGGGGCAGCAGCATTTCAATTGTATACGGGACAAAAAATGCCAGTGGAAGATGTAAAGAAATTATTCTTTCAATAATCCACTCCTTTTGGCTGATCGTTTCAATTCTAAAGGGTATAACTTGGGCATAGAATCATAAAGTACCATATGAATTTTAACGAAATAGGCGGAAGGAGAGTAATATGAAAAACACTTTGGTTTTATATGAAACAAAGTATGGATTTACTGAGATGGTATCCAAGGATGCTGCGATGGTATTGGGGCCTGCAACTTGTATGAAAATGACAAATCTGCCCCGATTTGATCAGTATTTTAACTTTGTTTTGCTCTGTTTTCCCATCTATACGGAACAACCGGACCCTAGTGTAATCCAATGGGTAAATAATCATAGGGAATGGCTGAAACAAAGTAAGGTGGCACTTTTGTGCACTTGCTTAGAGACTAAATTATTTAAAACTTACTTAAATTCGGTTAGTCATATACTTGGAGATTGTGTGGTTTATCAAAATGGAATCGCTTCTAAAGATTGCTATAAAAAAGAAGAAGCAATAAACACACTCTTTCAAATAAAAAGGATAAAGGATCAGCCGGATCAGAACTTAGAACGAAAGAAATTACTTCCATTATGTGAAGATTTTCTAATGAATCATAACACTTGTGTACTATCAACGGGAATCGGCATGAGAGTTCGTTCCACACCAGTGGAATATCGGTATCAAAATGGATTTATCTATATTTATAGTGAAGGCGGAGAAAAATTTGCCAATTTACTCCTGAATTCAAGTAGTTCCATTGGGATCTTTAATGAATTCCAGGGAATGAACCAACTCCGAGGGATGCAAATAACAGGAAATGCAAAGATTATGGAATACGGTAGTGCTGCATACCGATCTTCTTTAAAACTTAGGGATCTTGATTTTGATAAGGTGGAGAAAATGCCCTTTCCCCTTCATATCATACAAATCAAAATCATTCAAATAGAGTTTTTATGGTCTGGTTTTTCACAAATGGGCGTAGATATCAAACAGATACTTCGTTTTGACTCATTGCCAGTTTAATATTTGATCAAAAGCGCATACTAAAGGAAAATGGTTTAAGGAGGCTGAAAATGAAATCAATGATTGAGTGTGCGGATCAGTATATTAGGCAATGCAGAGGAAAGGATTTTGTGCTGTTAAAAATATGTCTGTGTGCAATTGGAATTATAATTGGACTTATGATTCCTGAAAAAAAGAGGAAGTGGCCTCTTGCGGCGGCAGGATGCGTCTTTGTTTTTAGCTACATCCTACTTATGACGGAATTTGTTAAGATCTATATGGAAGGAAAATACAGTAAATTGATTTAGTTCAAAAAGAGAACGCTTTCTGGCGTTTTCTTTTTTTGAAGAATAAAAAGTTGGAAAAATGGTAGAAAACAAACAGGACAATAAGTATATTTGAACTGATTACACACTTCGTTAAAATCTTGACATTTGCGATGAAAAAGAGTATATTTGACAGTATTGGAAAAAAATCTACATCAAAGAGGAGATTATTATGCTTAAATTAATGAGATCACCATCAAAATATGTTCAAGGACAAGGTGCACTTTTTCAGGTCTATGAGGAAACGAAAAGTCTTGGGAAATCGTTTTTATTTATCTGTAGTAACAGTGGATATAAAAACTGCCATGAAAAAATAGAGAAAAGCTTTGAGGGAAAAGATGCAAAACTGAAATTTGAAGTGTTCGGAGGAATTAGTTCGGTTGGTGAAGTGGAAAAGATGCAGAAGATTGTACATGAAAACGACATTGAATGTGTAGTTGCCGTAGGAGGGGGATCTGCCATTGATACAGCAAAAGCCACCGCTTATTATGAAAATCTGCCTGTAGTCATCATTCCTTCTGTTGTGGCTACCGATGCTCCTTGTACTGGGTTATCGGTAATCTATAATAACGATGGAAGTTTTTCAAACTATATTTTCTATCCTAAGAATCCAGATGCAGTTATCGTAGATTCGGACGTGATCGCTCACGCACCAGTCAAGTTCTTGATTGCCGGAATGGGGGACGCACTTGGAACTTACTTTGAAGCAAGGGCCTGTGAAAAAGCAAAGGCTCCAAGCCTTGAGAATGGTGGAATTACTAAAAGTGCCATGGCGCTGTGCAAACTTTGTTATGATACGCTTTTAAAAGACGGTTATCAGGCATTAAAAGCCTGCGAGAATAAGGTTGTTACTCCAGCTTTGGAAGCGATTATAGAAGCCAATACCTATCTAAGCGGTGTTGGAGCAGATAATGGAGGATTGGCTGTTTCTCATTCCGTCTATAATGGATTTACAGCATTGGAGGAATGTGAAAAAACCATGCATGGTTCCATTGTCGCATTTGGTACCATCGCACAGCTAATCCTAGAGGATGCGAAAGAAGAGGAACTGAATGCAGTTCTTGATTTTTGTATCCGTGTAGGACTTCCAGTAACCTTAAAGGAAATTGGTGTAACGGAAAAAGAAAGAGTTCATATTGCAGCAGAACAGGCTTGTGCAGACGGAGAAAGCATACACAATATGATTGGAGATGTCACCAAAGATCAATTATATGATGCGTTGATCGTTGCCGATGTACTTGGGCAGGAATTATTAAGCAGAAGATAAAAATACATAAGAAAGTAATAGCCGGAATTCCGATACGATGAAAAGGGATTCCGGCTTTTTTTCGTCTTGTTATTGGAAAATCAATATTAAACCTGTAGGATTAAAAGAATTTTTATAAAATGGATAAAATGGAAGAATATTACCAATACTAAACATGCCGATTGGGTCAAAAAATGGGTTGAAAACAGAAAGGAGTTATAAAATGAAAGCAACAGTTGACAAAGATGGTTGTATTGAGTGTGGATTATGTGCTTCTACATGTCCAGAGGTATTTAAAATGGGAGAAGACGGTCCTGCAGAAGTGATTGTAGATAAAGTACCAGAATCTGCCGAAGAATCTGCAGTGGAAAGCCAAGAAGGCTGCCCCGTATCTGTTATTACAGTAGAATAATTATATAACGCACCTCTTTCTGATCAAAACAATCAGTGAGAGGTGCATTTTTTCGAAAATATAAACATGCAAAAATAGAATTATAATGCTGTTATCTGATTATGTAGTCGATGAATTGAAGTTGAAAAATAAAAAAGAGTAAATTTTACATATGGTGTTACATGCAATTGAATGGTTGAAAAGTGAGTGAATAAGTCGCGGTATATTTAATACTGCGGTTACAATTTTCTTTATATTTCGACAATATTAATTATACATCCCCCATCTATTAATTGTCAATTATGAAGTAAATGAAATAATATCTATATTAAATAGAAGATTTAAATAAATTGATTAGTATATTTGTGGATCAAAATCTTGTATACTCTAAAATCGCCGTCTAAATTATGGTCATATAATAAAGGAAAGCTTAGATTTTTTGCCCGTAAATTCAAAATTATATTGAATAAAAGCAAAATAGATAATAATATTTTAGCCGTCAATATTTTCGTCAAACACATATTTTGTCTCTAAAATATAAGGATTTAAACAAAAACCGCAGTATTAAATATACTGCGTAATAACGGAATTATAATTGCCGGGAAGATTAGGAGGTATGAACGAAATTATTGTTTCATTTTAAGAGTACAAAAGATTAAAGGGAGGAAATAATGAAGAATTTTAAGGATTTCAGTATTGAAAAGAAATTAATGGCCGCATTTTTAAGTCTGACTCTAGTCATGATTCTGATTGGAGGGGCTGGGATTGGAGGATTAATAAGAATCGATCGTCTGGACACCTATCTATTTGAAAAGCAGACAAAACCGTTTGAAGATATGATCGAGGCCATCGAAAGTCTTTACCAATTCCGTGTTGATTCGCGAGGTATGGTTATCTATTCAGGAGATAAAGAAAAATTAGATAATTTGGAAAAAAGCTTCGAATTACAGAAAGAAAAATTTTTAACGAGTACGACAAAATACCGCGAGTCCATGAATAACGACCAATCTAAGGCATTACTTGATGAAACGATAGATTTGTTTAATCAGTCCTTTGTACCGGCGATAGAAAGATGTCTAGATGAAGCCAAGAAAGGAAATCAAGATAAAGCATTTGCAGAGCTGATCGTGGAAACAGATAATATTCAGAAAATGTTTGATAATTTTGATGTTTTAATCGATAATCGTATCATTTCTGCAAATAGTACAATACATATCAATACCGTCACTTCCATAGTTTTAATTAGTCTATTGGTTTTTTTACTGGTACTTGGTACTGGGGCAAGTATTTATATGGGAATTAAGATTTCACGTCAGATCAGTGCTCCCATTAAAGTGGTGGTAGATGCTGCAGATCGAATCGCAGCAGGCGACATGGACGTGGAGCTAGGGGAGATTGATTCCAAAGATGAAACGGGACAACTTGCACAAGCTTTTACCCGAATGGTATCTAGCATTGAAGAATTGATTCATGCAGCGGATCGAATTAGCAGTGGGGACTTTACCCAGGAAATCCCTTTGCGTTCGGAACATGATCTGCTGGGATTAGCTTTACAAAAAATAGAACTGGATTTGAACAATTCCCTTACTACCATCCAAATTGCTGCTGAACAGGTCAATGCGGGATCTTCTCAGGTTTCTGCAGCCGCACAAGCACTGGCATCTGGTACCACAGAACAAGCAGCAACCATAGAAGAGCTGAACGCTTCGGTAACCAGTGTGGCTAAAAAAGCGGAGCTGAATGCGGAGAATGTAAAGAATGCGGCACTGCATGTGGAAGCTGCAGGTAAGGGAGTGACGGAAGGCAATTTACATATGCAAAAGTTGAACGAAGCGATGAAAGAAATCGGAATTTCCTCGGAAAAGATATCAAACATTACCAGGGTGATTGAAGACATTGCATTCCAGACAAACATTCTGGCATTAAATGCTGCGGTTGAGTCAGCCCGTGCCGGAGAAGCGGGAAAGGGATTTGCTGTGGTAGCGGATGAAGTTAGAAACCTTGCAGGGAAGTCAGCCGAAGCCGCCAAACAGACAGCAGATTTAATTAAAAGCTCGGTAAGTCGTGTTGCAGAAGGAGAACAACTGGCAGAAGAAACCACCAAAGTTTTATTGGAGGTTGAGAAAAAAGCAGAACTGGTTGGCAAATCCATTGAGTCCATTAATCTTGCGTCTACCGAGCAGGCAGGTGTGATTCAACAGATCAGTGATGGTCTGGAGCAAATCTCTGCCGTTGTACAAACCAATGCAGCCACAGCAGAAGAATGTTCTTCTTCCAGCGAAGAACTTGCGGCTCAGGCACTTACGTTAAATCGGGAAGTGAGTCAGTTTCAATTAGGAACCAAATAAGAAAGAATAAAAGTACGGCTGTCATTTGGCAGCCGTTATTTGGTGTTTTAGAAATGAATAACTTTTGGTTCTTCTGTGAAGGAGAAAATAGTTGCAGTTGCGTTCTTTAAATACAAAACTTCGAATTTTCCATCATCCAATGCGTATAAATTTGTCAATGATTGGTTGTCATCTAACATCGCTTTCTTAGCTTCTCTGCGCGTATCGGAAATTGCTTCTCCTTCCAGTCGGATCCAGGTGTCCTTGTTCATGGCAGAGATTTCAATCTTTGCATTCTTTTTCATCTGGTCAAATACTTTTTTTTGATTGCTGGTTGTGATATAAAGTTTTCCTTCAAATTCACAGACCGCACCAAAGGGACGTACACGGGGCTGATCCCCTTCTGTTGTTGCAAGATAAAACGTACCGCACTCTTTTAGATATGTAAGGATTTCATTCATTCTAGTTGCTCCTTTTCTTGAAACATGTTATAATTTGCTGACGAGACTATTATATATCATAGAATACATTTGTAAACTACGATATTTTATGATACCTAGTGTCAAGGAGGATACTACTATGGAGAAGAAAGATTTGTTTGGTTTATGTCCTTATGTTACCTCTCAGAAAGTACTTTCAGGAAAATGGTCCCTATTTATCCTATATCTATTAAGCGAAGGTCCCATCCGTTTTAACGAATTACGTCGTAAGATGCCAGAAGAAATTACCCATACAACCCTCTCAAGACAATTGAAAATGCTAGAAGAGGAAGGGTTGGTTATTCGAAAAGAATTTTCTCAAATCCCACCGAAAGTGGAATATTCCTTAAGCGAAATTGGACTCAAGTTTGAAAAAGTACTGATCGTTTTAGGAGAATGGGGCAATGAATACATTGATTTTTTAAAAGGAAAGCATTTAGAAGCGGATAACAGGATGGAGGGAATCGATGAGAGAGCATAACCAAGTATTTGATTATAATATTGCACTAATTGGCTTTATGGGAACAGGAAAGAGTACCATATCCAGATATTTAAAAGAAATGTTAGCAATGGATGAAGTGGATGTAGATGCAATGATTGTCAGGGATCAGAACATGCAAATCAAAGATATTTTTTCCACGTATGGGGAGGAGTATTTTCGTAACTGTGAAAGCAGTGCCATTATAAGCCTTCAAACCCATCGACAGTTCATCATATCCTGCGGGGGTGGTGCAGTGATACGGGAAGAGAATGTGAAAAACTTAAAAAAAAGCAGTCGAATTGTTTTACTATCAGCAAGCCCCGAGACCATACTAGAACGAGTAAGAGACTGTGAGGATCGTCCTATTTTGAACGGAAACATGAATGTGGAATTTATCAAGGAACTCATGGCTAAGCGGTTGAAGTACTATCATAATGCGGCGGATGTGATCATTGATACGGATCAAAAAGACGTGAAACAGGTATGCGAAGAGCTTATAAAATCGTTAATTAAATTTGACCGAGAACATAGTTAAACCAATAGAATCAAAATATAGTGAAAAGAGTCTGACTTGTCAGGCTTTTTTTCGTGTCAGGAAAATTTAACGTTTACACAACTTCTACATATTGTCCTGTTATTCTAATGATCAGAAAAGGAAAAGGAGGCTTGAAATGGGGTCTGCAATCAGAACCAAACGGTTAGATATCGGGAAAATGACATGTATTAGCTGCCAAAATAAAATTGAAAAGAAGCTTCGCAATACAGCAGGCATTGAAGGGGCTGATGTTAGTTATAGTACAGGAACGGCCTTTGTTACATTTGATACGGATATCATCTCTTATAAAAGCATTGTTGGATTAATAGAGGCCATGGATTATGAGGTACTTACGAACCAGGATCGTAAACTTAGAAATCTTAGACAGGTCATTGGAATGTTAATTATGATTCTCTCCCTTTTTCTATTAGTGGAACAGTCTGGTCTTCTCAATCTGCTGGTACCTGGAAAGCTTGCAGATGCAACTATGGGTTATGGTATGCTGTTTTTCATCGGGCTGATCACATCCGTTCACTGCGTAGCCATGTGCGGAGGAATTAATCTTTCCCAGTGTATCCCTAAAAGTGAAGATGAGGGGATTCCAAAAGGATGGTTTTCAACCATAAGACCCACGTTCCTTTATAACATGGGACGGGTGATTTCCTATACAGCAGTTGGTTTTTTGGTAGGAGCGCTGGGATCTGTTGTAACATTTTCTAACACGCTTCAGGGAGTTTTAAAACTTGCGGCAGGACTATTTATGGTTATCATGGGGATTAACATGCTGGGAATGTTTCCCTGGCTGCGCAAACTCAATCCCAGAGTGCCAGCGATCGTTGCAAAAAGAATTGATCTGGAAAAGTCAAAGAGCAGCTCTCCATTTTTAGTGGGTCTGCTAAATGGGCTCATGCCTTGCGGACCACTTCAGGCAATGCAACTCTATGCACTGTCCACAGGTAACCCATTTTCGGGAGCATTCTCTATGTTTTTATTCAGTCTGGGTACGGTTCCCCTTATGTTCGGTCTGGGAGCACTCTCTACCGTTCTAGGGAAAAGGTTCTCTCAAAAAGTCATGATGGCAGGTGCAGTATTAGTGGTTGTTCTGGGTATGTCTATGTTTTCACAAGGATTAAGTTTATCTGGGATTCAACCGTCTAGTTTTCTTCCAAATATCATAAATAACGGAGCAGAAAACCAGGAGAATAAAGAACAGGTTACCATAAAAGATGGAGTTCAGATTGTAAAAAGCACCCTCTCTTCAGGCAGATATCCAAACATAAATGTACAGGCAAACATACCAGTCAAATGGATCATCGATGCACCGCAGGGCAGTATCAATGGCTGCAACAACCGAATGTTAATTCGGGATCTTGGGATTGAATATTCGTTTCAGACAGGAGAAAACATCATAGAATTTAATCCCGGATCGCCTGGAAAGATATCTTATAGTTGCTGGATGGGAATGATACGTGGTTCCATCTATGTTTCCGAAGAAGGAGTTACAAACACGGCAAAGGACTAACTCTAGAAAGGAGAGAAGCAAAATGGAATTATTATTAAGTCACTGGCACTGTATTTTACCCATTTTAGGGATCGGTTTTGCCATGTTTTTTATGAGAGGGAAAGAAAAAGAATAACAAAAATCAGGAGGATTATAGTTATGATAGATCGTAATACAAAAAAGACAAGTAAGTGGTTCATTCTTAGGACTGGAGTTCTAATACTTCTTACTGTTTCCTTAGTAAGCGCTTGTGGTTTTGGAAAGAAAACACAGGAAGCCGAAGGAAAGCAAGCAGTTTCTTCAGAAGAGGATCTCGTACTATCTGTAAATGATATTTCGAATACTGTTTCATTTTATCCAGTTGACGTAGACGGTACGCAGATGGAGGTATTAGCGGTAAAAGCTCCCGATGGGACCATCCGAACGGCATTTAATACTTGTCAGGTATGTTATGATTCTGGCAGGGGATATTATAAGCAAGAAGGAGATGTTTTGGTTTGCCAAAACTGTGGAAATCGTTTTGCTATGGATCGGGTGGAAGTAGAAGCAGGAGGATGCAATCCATGGCCAATTTTTGATAAAAGCAAGACCGTGACAGAAGAATCCATCACGATCTCATCCGAATTTTTAAAAGAATCCAAACAAATATTTGAAAACTGGAAAACTTCATATTAAATGATTAATTTGGAAATGTCATGGAACAGCTTACCGCCATACCATTTTGGGCTAAGTAATCTGCACCCCATTGATACATGGTTTCTAAAATTGGGCGTATGCTATAACCTAGTTCTGAAAGCTGATATTCCACTTTTGGGGGAACAACTGGATAGACAGTACGGATAAGTAACTGGTCTTTCTCCAGTTCTCGAAGCTGTTGAGTCAGCATCTTTGGGGTTGCCTGGGGAATCAGTGTACGAAGTTCTCCAAACCGAAGAGTTTTATGAATCAAATGCCATAAAATCAACGCTTTGTACTTCCCACCGATCATACTTAATGTGGTATCCACTGGACAGTGATAAGAACCGCTGCAATCGCATTTCATAAGAAAAACCTCCTTTGGTATCTTTTTGGGTACTATGTAACAAAAAAGTGCATACTTGCAAATTTCGTAATAACTGCCATAATAATATCATGAGTAATAAAAAACTTCAAGAGAGGTCAGAAGAAAAGAGAGAGGTGAAAAAATGGAAAATAAAACATTAAGTATTCGCGGTATGACCTGTGCCGCTTGTGCTCAAAGGATAGAGAAGAAAGTGAAGAAGCTTTCAGGAATGGATCAGGCAAGTGTAAACCTGGCAACGGAAAAACTGTTTGTGGAATATGATGAGGATTCACTGGCTCTCTCAGACATCAAAGAAGCCGTTGCAAAAATCGGATACGAAGTGGTGGAAAAATCAGAAAACACTAATGTTAACATACCAATCGCAGGGATGACCTGTGCCGCTTGTGCAAAACGGATTGAAAAAACCGTAGGAAAGCTCCCTGGAGTAGAACGTGCTTCTGTTAATTTTGCCACAGAAAAAGCAACGGTGATCTATGATCCTGGTCAAGTCCGTATGTCTGCGATTCGGGCAGCGATTGAAAAGATCGGGTATCAGGCATTGGAGATAAATAGGTCCGATGCAGCAGATGAGGACAGAGAACGCAAACAGAAAGAGATACGGACACTTTGGACTAAATTTATTGTATCTGCCATATTTTCTCTTCCATTGCTTTACTTTGCCATGGCACCCATGATCACTTTTATCCATCTTCCGTTTCCTGCTTTTCTGGAGCCAATGAAATATCCCATGCGGTTTGCACTGACACAATTGGGGTTGGTAATTCCTGTAATTGCAGTGGGATATAAATTTTATACCATAGGCTTTAAGTCTCTGTTTCAGGGAAGTCCAAACATGGATTCTTTGATTGCGATTGGAACAACAGCTGCTGTGGCTTTTAGTATCTATAATACATTCCAGATCGCAGCAGGACACCATATGGCAGTAGATTCTTTGTATTTTGAATCCGCTGGTGTTATTATCACCCTGATTCTTCTTGGAAAGTCTTTGGAAGCTGTTTCCAAGGGGAAAACAAGTGAAGCGATTAAGAAACTCATGGGACTTGCGCCAAAGACGGCCATTATTTTAATGGACGGAGTGGAAAAGGAGATTTCCATTGATGAAGTGGAGATCGGAGATATCATTCTTGTAAAACCAGGGGATAAAATTCCCGTGGATGGAGTGGTACTTGGTGGTCATACTTCCATTGACGAGTCCATGCTGACAGGTGAAAGCATGCCCGTGGATAAAACGGAGGGAGATCCAGTTTACGCTGCTTCTATTAATACAACAGGAACCATACAGTTTAAAGCGGAAAAAATAGGAAGTGATACGGCACTTGCACAGATCATCAAACTTGTAGAAGATGCTCAGGGATCTAAGGCACCCATTGCTCAGTTGGCAGATGTTGTATCCGGATACTTTGTCCCAGTGGTCTGCGTGATTGCTCTGGTTTCCGGTATTGCCTGGTACATCGGAACGGCAGGTGATCTAAAGTTTGCATTAACGATTTTTATCTCTGTATTGGTTATCGCTTGTCCTTGTGCACTAGGGCTTGCGACTCCTACTGCCATCATGGTGGGAACAGGAAAAGGCGCGGAATATGGAATCTTGATAAAAGGTGGAGAAGCACTTGAAACTGCCCATAAGATACAAACCATTGTATTTGACAAAACAGGTACGATTACCGAAGGAAAACCAACCGTAACCGATGTCTTATCGGTTACCATGGATCGTGATACACTTTTAAATCTCACGGCTTCGGCAGAAAAGGGATCTGAGCATCCTTTAGGTCAGGCAATTGTTCGCGGAGCAAAAGAGAAAGGGCTGTCTCTTATGGAGGCAGAACATTTTATGTCCCTTACGGGGCGTGGCATTGAGGCTAGAATTGATGGAAAAGACATATTGGCAGGAAACCGGAAATTAATGGAAGAAAAAAACATTTTGATGACGGGTATGGAAGAGAGATCAGATCGTCTGGCAGAAGAAGGAAAAACCCCTATGTTTGTGGCTGTTGACGGGAAACTGGCAGGGATTGTAGCAGTTGCAGATGTGGTGAAAGAGTCTAGCCGGGAAGCCATTGAACGTCTTCATAAGATGGGAATCCAGGTAGCAATGATCACTGGTGATAATAAAAAGACTGCCAATGCCATCGCAAAGCAAGTAGGAATTGACCGGGTTCTTTCAGAAGTTCTTCCCAAAGATAAATCCAATGAGGTAAAAAAACTGCAGACAGGCGGGCAAAAAGTTGCTATGGTAGGAGATGGAATCAACGATGCACCTGCTCTTGCACAGGCAGATATCGGAATCGCCATTGGCTCAGGCACAGATGTTGCTATGGAATCTGCGGACATTGTCCTTATGCGGTCTGATTTGATGGATGTACCAACCGCCATTAATCTTAGTAAGCACACCATCCGCAACATTAAGGAAAATCTTTTCTGGGCATTTGGTTATAATGTGATTGGAATTCCCATTGCGGCGGGAATTTTACATCTGCTGTTTCATGGACCTCTTCTTAATCCCATGTTTGCAGCAGCGGCCATGAGTTTAAGCTCAGTTTCCGTTTTGACCAATGCATTACGATTAAAACGATTGAAACCATCAAAAATGTAAAAAATATTATATGGAGGAATTAAAATGACTAAAACAACAATAAATGTAGACGGAATGGCATGTGAACACTGTGTAAACGCGATTACCAAAGCCGTGGGAGCGTTAACCGGTGTATCGGATGTTAAAGTAGACTTAGAGGCAAAAACAGTAACGGTTGATCATGAGCTTTCAGAGGCTTCCGTAGAAAAAATTAAAGAAGAAATCGAAGATCAGGGATATGATGTAATTTAATAATAACAGACGGGAATCGCTTTTTTTGCGGTTCCCGCTTTTGCTAACTTCATAAGCAATATGGAGGTGACAGGATGGGAAGAAACAATCGGAACGTATTGGTTGTAGATGATGAACCGAAAATACTGGAAGTTGTATGTATGTTATTAGAAAGCCGTGGATTTCGTACATTTCCGGCGGATCATGGAGAACGTGCACTGAAGATATTTGATACGGAAAATATCTCTCTGGTTATTTTAGACCGGATGCTTCCAGACATTTCAGGAGAAGAGATCTGTACGAATATCAGAAAGAAATCTCGTGTTCCTATTATTATGCTGACTGCGAAAGTGGAAGAGGAAGATGTGGTAGAGGGACTTTTTATGGGAGCGGATGATTATATTATTAAGCCGTTTGGTTTAAAAGAACTATATGCCAGAATCGAAGCGGTTCTTCGCCGGGCAGAAAATGATCTTATTCCACTGGTTAAGCGCAATTCTTGGAGAGATGGGGATTTCATGGTAGATTTTGATAAAAACGAAGTGCGAAAGCAAGGGATTAGTATATCCCTAACGCCGAGTGAACGAAAGATCTTAGCGGTGCTTATTAAGTATCCAGGAAAAGTTTTTACCAGGGACGAATTGATTGAATCTGCTATGGGTACCGGGTTTACCGGATACGATAGAGCCATTGACAGCCACATCAAAAACTTACGGAAAAAAGTAGAGGATGATCCCAAAAATCCGGTGTATATTCGAACAATTCCTGGACTTGGTTATAAGTTTGGAGGGTGATTTTATGAAAAGCCTGCGTAAACAGTTATCTTTTTCCATTTTTTTCACGCTTCTTCTTACCATTTTATTAATCGGGGTATTGTCTAACTGGTTTATCACCCGTGAATTTGAATCATACATCTCTGAAATTGGGGAAAAGCGGCGAGAGAATATCGTAGAGGAATTAAGCAGACAGTATGATGGATTACAAGGAAAATTTAATCATGATCTGGTTCATGCCATTGGAATGAATGCGTTGTATGATGGATATATCCTAAAACTTTCAGATGAAAACGGAGGTGTAGTTTGGGATGCCCAAGACCATGATATGAGTCTGTGCGGAAGGATTATGGATGATATCACAGCGCGTATGCGCAAACGGGGAGCAGAAGGCGGATTTGTGAATCATATGTATGAAGTCAATCAAAATGGTCAGAAAATAGGGACTCTTTCCATTCAATACTATGGTCCTTTTTTTATGAGTGAAGCAGATTTTAATTTCATCAAAGTTATGAATACCATCCTTCTTTCCATTGGGATTTTATCCAGTTTTTGCTCGGTGGTGGTTGGTTGCTATTTAGCAAAAAGGATCGCAAGACCGGTTGCAAAAACAGCATATATTGCAAAGCAGATATCACAAGGCAACTATAACATACATTTTGAGCCAGGAACTGGGATTTGTGAACTAGATGATATGGGATCTGCCATTAACGAATTATCTGGTGCACTCAATGATCAGGAGGCGTTAAGAAAACAGATGACAGCTGATGTAGCCCACGAGTTAAGGACTCCATTGACTGCCCTTGGGTCTCATCTAGAAGCCATGATCGAAGGATTCTGGGAGCCTACACCAAAACGACTGAGTAGTTGTCATGAAGAGGTAAAACGACTGGGAACATTGGTTGCAGATTTAGAACAGCTTGCAAAAATAGAAGGAGAAAATCTGCACCTGAAAAAGGATTTCGTTGATTTGGTTTCCGTTGTCAGTACTGTTTCGGATGCAATGACAGGAGAAATTAGAAAAAAAGATCAAGATTTCTCACTGATCGGAGATTCTGTAATTGTGAAAGGGGATCGGGATCGGATTAGCCAGGTGGTCGCCAATCTATTATCCAATGCGGTTAAATACACCAAAGAGGGTGGGAGAATTACGATTACGGTAGAGGAGGAAAAATACCATGGAGTGATAAAAGTGACGGACACAGGGATGGGGATTGGAAAAAAAGAACTTCCGCTTGTTTTTCAACGTTTCTACCGGACAGATCAATCCAGAAATCGAAAATCAGGGGGGGCAGGGATTGGACTAGCTATAGTAAAGTCCATCGTATCTGCCCATGGTGGGACGGTGACGGTTGACAGTGAAACGGACAAGGGAAGTTGTTTTACAGTAAAACTGCCGAGATAGGACGGTTAGATTTCCTCCATTAAAGTGAAGCTGTTCTTTTTATAGGTGAGTATCCCTTCTGCCTGTAGTTTGCTTAATTCATTAGACAGCGCACTTCGATCAATGGAAAGATAGTCTGCAAGCTGCTGTCTGTTAAACGGAATATCAAACGTAGAAGAACTGCTTTTTAACGATTCGGTAGAAAGATAGGAAAGCAGTTTTTCGCGTATAGTCTTTTTTGACATGTGCTGCATTTTTTTTGTGAGAGCTAAATTTCTGCCTGCAATGGCAGATAAAAAATTCTGGATCAGACGAGTGTGAAAAGAACATGCTGAGGTGCAGGTGGTTAATATCCGATTAAAATCAAGAAATAACACATCACATTCAGAATCTGAAATCACACTCATTTCTATGGGAATCGATGAAATACAGGCATAGGTTTCCGCAAAAACCGTGCCTGGCATTACTTCAGAGATAATGGTACGCTTTCCCCAAAAATCTTCTTGTATAATAAGAGCAGCTCCAGATAACATCATACCTACGGAATGCACGTAGTCTCCACTTCTTATAATAAACTCCTCCTTTTTATAGTGTTTCACTCTGGCAGATAAGCATTTTAACATGACTGTGATTTCTTCTGACCTGACCCCTGAAAACAAACTTGATTTTTTTAATATAGGTAAATATTTATCCATAGTCACCAACCTTTTTAAAATTCTTTGATAATGTTGTTATTACAACCGAAATGTTGAAAGTATTATATTATAATTTCAGTGTAAAGGCAAGAACAAAAATAAGGAGGTTACAAATGTCAGAAAAAATCTTAAAAAACATCCAAAAAGAAGAAATCGTTCGTCTAGCAGAATTGGTAAGCATTCAGGAAGGCCAAATCGTAAGTAAGACGTTGGTACAAAATAAAGCAGTTAGTGTTACACTTTTTGCCTTTGATAAGGGCGAAGAAATCAGCTCCCATGAATCAGACGGAGATGCAATGGTCACTGTGTTAGAGGGAACAGGAACATTCATTGTTGATGGAAAAGAATACCGGCTTAGCACAGGGGAGACCTTGGTCATGCCAGCGAAAAAACCTCATGCAGTCTACGGGGAAGAGTGTTTTAAGATGTCTCTGGTTGTAATTTTCTAATTTGTTAATAATATAAGAAGAATATAGGAAGAATATAGGATGAAGAAGATTGAAAGAAAATTCGAAGCAAGTAAAAAACAGGAGGACGTAAAATGATAAACAAAGAAATGAAAATTGGTGAAATAGTAAATAACAATCCAAAGTCAGCGGAGATTTTAATGAGCTGTGGGATGCACTGCCTGGGCTGTCCATCCTCACAGATGGAAACCTTAGAGGAAGCATGTATGGTGCATGGAATTGATGTAGAAGGTGTATTAGAAAAATTAAACCAGTAAGAGAACAGTCAAACCAGTAGAGAAAAGAGGAGTAGAATGAGTGCTTTTTTAGGTCCAATCCACATATGGCTATACAATAAAATAAAGTTTCAGGAAGAAATGACCGACGCAATCTTACAAGCAGCAGAAGAAAAAGGGTATGCGGATGGGATTAGAGAAAAGGCAAAAAACAGGTATGGAATGCTGCCCAGTGGTAATTTGGAGGATAGCATTGAAACTTCGAATATTCACGGTTGGCTGCAAGAGAGAGTCAGTCAAGTGGAGAACCGCCTTGCGTATGTAGTAACCATTCTTTTGAAGGATAATCCGGATCATCTCAATGAGTTTTTAGAGGCAGTATATGCCTTGGGAGAAAAACATTCAGCTGGTCGAAATCTTACGGTAAGAGAAGCATATGACTATCTTGAGAATACCTTGCTGAATGGGATGCCTTGTGACAGAGTTAATGCGTTGACGGAAGAATCGGAGAAAAAGCTGATTTTTAGACAAACCACTGAAATTCACGCAGATTACTGGAATTTAATTCAGGGAGACGTTAATCATTATTATCTTCTGCGACATTCCCTCATGAAAGGTATGCTCAGCGAATCCGGTGTGGAATTTACAGTCAATGAAAATCAAGTCTATGAATTGAGGAGCTGCTCATGAATGGAATCGATATATTAGTAAAGGAACATGAAAATATACTGGCATTTAACGGTTTTTTAAGAAGTATCTGTGCTGGAATCTTGGAGGGAGAACCTGTGGATGGGGATCTCTTACGGGAATGTATTGATTTTGGAAGAACGTATGCGGACAAGCATCATCATGGAAAAGAAGAAAAGATTTTATTCCGAATCATGATGGAAAATATGGGGCCGGTTGCAGAAAAGCTGATTCGGAATGGAATGTTGGTGGAACACGATCTGGGCAGACTTCATCTCACTCAGTTGGAAACCGCTGTTTCGGAATATGAGAAAACCCCAATTATTGATCACAAATTGGATATTATATCCAATGCGGTTGGTTATGGGGACTTATTAAAACGACATATCGAGAAAGAAGACCAAGTTGCATATGGGTTTGCAGTTCGTGCATTGCAAAGCGATAAGATGAAGGATGTGGACGAGGAGACAGCTGTCTTTGAAAAAGTGGCAAAGGAATCCGGGGTCCAGACCAAATACGAAACCTGGCTTTCCAATCAGTTGAAAAAGCAATAAAAAGTTAGAAAAAAAGGTGTCTGGAGAATAATCCGGATGCCTTTTTGGTGTCTTAATCCATAGCAGCCAACAAGGTTAAAGCTTGTGAAATTCTGATTTTTAAGTTAGAATGGTGGAGATGGAAGCGAGGTGGAAACATGAGGGAAAACAGTCAACATCACACCCATACGGCAGAAGATGGTACCGAATATTCCCATAGCCATGAAAAGGGACAACCCCACAAACACACAAATACAAAAATGGTGGTCAATCGTCTTTCCAGAGCCATTGGTCATCTGGAATCGGTTAAGCGCATGGTAAGTGAAGACCGAGATTGCAGCGAAGTGTTGATTCAGCTTTCCGCCGTTATTTCAGCGTTAAATAACACCGGAAAGGTCATCATAAAAGACCATATCGAGCATTGTATCGTCGATGCGGTGGAATCAGGAGACAGACAGGCGATTGATGATTTAAACAATGCCATCGACCGTTTTATCAAATAAATATCCCCTAGGGAGGCTTGTCGCTACCTTGGTTTTTTACTATACTCTATTCAAAGAATGAGAGGTGGGTAACGGAGGATGAGAATGAAGTGGGGTATATTACTGGTGGCAGGGGCAGTAGTGGCTTTATCCGGCTGCAACGTAACTTCCCGTGATAACGGGACACAAACACAGACACAGATACAGATACAGGAGAGAACGGAGAAAGAAGATAAGATTTTAAAGACAGCGGAGTCCTTTGCGATTCAGACTCTAGATCCTCATATGGACTATCAAGGGTGGTATACTTCTATTTATGGGGTTACAGAATCCCTGTTTGCACTGGATGATCAGTCTAAGATCATCCCCCTTCTTGCAGAAAGCTTTACCCAACAAGAGAATGTATGGACCATTAAGCTGAAGGATCATGCGGCATTTTCCAATGGGAAGTCTTTGAATGCTGAGATGGTGATAAAGAATTTACGGCGAGCCGGTCAAATCAATCCTCGTTATGGGGATTTTGATCAGTATACCTATGAAGTGTTGAATGAGAAAACCTTTACCATTACAACAGACCAGATAGTGCCCACACTGATCAATGATCTTGCAAGTCCGGAACTTGCTATGGTGGATTTATCAGCGGATGAGAATATGAGTCAATCCCTTGTTGCTACTGGCCCGTTCGTCATATCCGAATTTAACCCAAGGGGAACGGTAAAGGTAAAAAGAAATGAGAAGTACTGGAATGGACAAGCAAAACTTGATGGAGCTGTTTTTTACTATATGCCTGAGGCAGATACGGCATCTATGGCAATGCAGAATGGGGAACTCAACTGTTATACAGGTGTTACTTCTGATGCTGCGGAACTTTTTTCACAAGATAAGGATTCGTATCAGTTGGTTACGGTTCCAGCAGCCAGACTACAGTTTTACATCTTGAATGAGAACCGGCTTGGTGATTCGGTGAGAAAAGCGATTGACTTGCTTGTTGATCCCAATGAAATCGAAACCTATCTGAATGGAACGGTTACGAAAACTTCAGGGCCGTTTGGCTCCACGGCTCCTTATGGACAAGTAAAGAAACCAGAACCCAATCCAGAACAGGCAAAGGCTTTGCTTTTAAAGGAAGGGTATTCACTAAATGGAGAAGGATATTATGAAAAAGATGGGGAGCAATTGACGGTAACCATTGCGTATTATGCCTCTAGAAGCCTCGATCGTGTAGCAGAACTGATGCAGGAACAGCTTCGTAGATATGGGATCAAAGGCTTTTTGGTTTGCGAGGAAGATCCAGATGGAACTTACATAGCAACAGGAGATTTTGATATTGGACTGTTCTGCATGATTGCAGATAAAACAGGGGATCCTTATTACTTTATCAGCAGTACCATTGCAGAAGATTCTCCTTATAATTGTGGAGGCTTTCAGAATCCTCAGGTAGAGGAAAAGATAAAACGACTTAAGACAGAAACCGATCAGGGAAAAAGAGCTGAATTATCCAACCAAATCATCCAGACAGTCATTGACGAAGATGCGTATGGATATGTAGCTTTACTTAACAAGATTTCGGTAATGAGAAACGGTGTGACCCATATATCGGAAATGTCACCTTTTGATTATTATTTTCTGAATGTGGATTCGGATATAACCAAATAAAGTAAAATAGAGCACAGCCTTTGAAAGGCTGCTCTTTTTTCTGTTTCAGGCAGGAGGAAAGAATGAGATACGATGTGATGAAACATTTTTTGCGGTTGCTTCTTGTTTTATTTGGAATTACTTTCTTAACGTTCGCACTCCTGGCTCTTTCCCCGGGGGATCCAGCACAGAAAAAGTTAAGTGCTCAGGGAGTGGCTGTTACGAAACAGATTCTTTTAGAGACAAGGGAAGAGATGGGACTCAATAAACCTTTCATTCGACAGTATGGAGACTGGCTGTTCCATTTGATCCATGGGGATATGGGGAATTCATATAAAGATGGAACTCCTGTTCTGAATCAATTAAGGAAAGCAATGAATCATACCTTGATTTTGGCGGCATCAGCTTTTTGTCTTTCTATTTTCTTATCGGTTCCTTTGGGTCTGCTTGCGGCAGTTAAAAAGGATGGATTCATGGATCAAATTCTTAAGGTGTTTTGTTTTGCAGGAAATGCAATCCCCAGTTTCTTTCTTTCTGTACTGCTTATTTATTATTTTTGCATTCGGCTGAATGTTTTTCCAGTGATTGCGAAAAACAGCGTACAAGGACTATTTCTTCCTACCGTATCTCTTGCCATTCCGTTAAGCAGCCGCCTGATCCGTCAGGTCCGGGCCGCAGTCCTAAATCAGTTGGAAATGGATTATGTAAAAGGAGCAAGGCAGCGAGGTGTCCGGGAACGTTATATTCTGGTTTATAATGTACTGCGCAATTCCATGATATCAGTAATTACAATCTCCGGTTTGACCATAGGGACTTTAATGGGAGGAAGTGTGGTTGTGGAAAGTATCTTTCTTTGGCCAGGAGTGGGTAAGCTCGTGATGGATTCGATTACGGCAAGAGATTATCCGATGATTCAGGGGTATGTGATTCTGATGTCTGTGATCTATGTGATGATCAATCTTTTGACAGATGTAATGTATCACGTTTTGGATCCCAGACAAACGGAAAAAGGATGAGACAAGAGGAGTAAGAACGATGAGGATAACAAGAGTTTCCAAAGGTCTGGTAGGTAAAAAGGTAGTATTTCTTTCTGTGCTTGCTCTTCTGTTTATGGGGATTGGAGTTTTGGCTCCTCACTTAATTCCCCATGATCCGTATGAGATTCAGGCATCTTACCGGAAGGGGGCTCCGAGTTTAGAGTATCTTTTTGGTACCGATAAATTGGGACGGTGTATTTTTTCCAGAGTGTTGATGGGAGCAAGAACTTCTATATTTTCTGCATTCTTAGTGGTAGCAGCAACAACTGTAACAGGAACTATAATTGGAGCGGTAGCCGGATATTATGGAGGAATTCTGGAGGGAATGATACAGCTTTTCACCGATATATTTCTGGCATTTCCCCAGATGGTATTTGCGATTGCAGTTGCGGGAATCCTGGGTGGAAGTATGACGAATGCAATGTTGGCACTGGGATTTAGCGGTTGGACGTTATATGCCAGGCTAGTAAGGGCACAGGTAAAGAGCTTGAAAGAGGAAGAGTATATAACGGCTGCCCGGCTAAGTGGATGCAGCAGCGTTACGATTTTAGTGGTTCACATGCTGCCGGCTATGGCAGGAGAAATTCTTGTGAATGCCTCCATACAGATGGGCACTACCATTTTGGGCTTTGCCGGATTATCTTTTTTAGGGCTTGGAGTTACACCTCCTCAGGCAGAGTGGGGCTCTATGATCAATGAAGCAAAGGGATATATGCAGCAGGCACCGTGGGCAGTGATGGCACCTGGAGCGGCACTTTTTGTTACGGTCTCGATTTTTCATCTGCTGGGTGATGCTTTCCGGGATTATTTTGACATAAGGAGGGATACGGATGAATGAGAATCTCCTTACTGTTGAGAAGTTAAAGGTAAATTATGGAAAAACTCCTATTTTACGGGAAATCGGATTTGAATTAAAAAAAGGAGAGATCCTTGGTATTGTGGGAGAAAGCGGAAGTGGAAAAAGCACACTTTTAAATGCCATAATTCCATGGGGAGAATTTAGAAGTGTTGAGGTTCAGGGAGAAATTTTATTCCTAGGTCAGAAAATTCATGGATTGCCCAAAAGCGAACGGATGAAATTCTGTGGAGAAAGGATTGGAATGATCAACCAGAATCCAAAGGCAGCCTTTAATCCCTTGCGAACCTATGAAAAGCAGTTAACCGAGACATTGAAAAGCCATGGGCGGTACCAGAAGGAAACATTTCTAAATCAAATTCTAAAGGTGTTTGAACAATTCAACTTACCAGATGGCAAGCGGGTATTAGAAAGCTGCCCGTATGAAATGAGCGGAGGAATGAATCAGCGAATTTCCATTGCTCTTTCGGTATTATTAAAGCCGGATTTGTTGCTGGCGGATGAGCCCACCAGTGCTCTTGACAGATCCAGTCAGGGACATGTGGTGGATGAACTGTTGAAAATTCGCAATCAGTATCAGACTTCCATTATACTGGTGACCCATAATATAGAACTGGCATCAAAAGTTGCGGACTCTATCGCTGTGATGCACCAGGGAAGATTGGTGGAGGTCGGAACCGTGAATCAGGTCCTTGATTCCCCTAGCCATGCATATACCAAACGTCTTTTAGAAGCAGTCCCCAGATTATCATATCAAATGGATGGGAAGATACATAAGGAAATACAAAAAAAATCGGTTCTTTTGGAACTGAATCAGATCAGTAAGACGTTTTTTCAGAAAAAGAAACCACATCTTGCACTGTCTAACGTTTCCTTGAAGGTAAGGCGTGGAGAGTTAATGGGGATCGTAGGAGAGAGCGGAAGTGGAAAAAGCACCCTCTTAAAACTAATAGTGGGAATAAAGAAACCGACAAAAGGAGCGATGCTGTTTCAGGGAAAAGAGCGTTCCAATCACCCTAGCAAAGAAGAGCTATGTCGAATACAGATGATATACCAGAATGCGGAAGATTCTTTTGATCCAAGGCGGAAGATAAGACATTCTTTGGAAGAGATTATGAGAAATCTCTGTGGGATTAAGAATAAGAAAGAAAGGGAAGTTCAGATGGAAGTTCTATTAAAACGGGTTGGATTGAATCCTTTACTTGCCAACCGGTACCCTTGGCAGTTAAGTGGGGGACAATGCCAGCGGGCAGCCATTGCCAGAGCACTATGTGTAAATCCGGATCTGCTTTTATGCGATGAGATTACAAGTGCGCTTGATGTTGTGGTTCAGGCTGAGATCGTGGAGTTATTGGTAACACTTGCAAAGGAATCTGACATGGCTGTTTTATTTGTGTCTCATGACATTGCGCTTGTAAGCAGTTTTTGTGAAACTATGATGGTAATGAAAGAGGGGGAATGTGTAGAATCTGGAACGGTGATGAAGATTGTGGAGAAACCGGAGATGGATTTTACCAGAGAACTATTTGATGCAGTCAATTTTGGCAGGAGGAATGAAGATGGGAGATATGGAAGAACGGGTAAAATCATACTGGACTAGACGGGCGCATGATTTTGGTACCGTACGTCGGATGGAATTAGAGGATGGGATTAGCCGGCGGTGGCTTTTTGAAATCGAAAAACATGTTCCAGACAGGAATGATTTAACCATTCTCGATGTTGGTACCGGTGCCGGGTATTTTGCGGTCTTACTTGCCAATCAGGGATATCAAGTAAGTGGGGTGGATTTGACACCTGCTATGATCAAAGAGGCAGAGGAAATTGCGAAAGGCTGCTGTGGACAGGTTACATTTCAGGTAATGGATGCACAGAATCTGGATTATTCAGATGAAAGCTTTGATGTGGTCATAGCCAGGAATTTAACCTGGACGTTACCGAGACCGGATTTGGCCTATAAAGAATGGATGCGGGTTTTGAAAAAAGGCGGAATTCTTTTGAATTTTGATGCCGACTATGGACAGGAAGTACGAAATAAAGAAGAAAAAAGTATTGATAAAAAAGCAGATGTTTCTGAATTTCATATCGGACTGACAGAAGAATTACGTCAGGAATCAGATCAAATTACGCTGTCAATGGATATTAGCCAAGAGAGAAGACCGGAATGGGATTTAATGCAGCTAAAGGAAATGGGATTTGTAAATTGTACCTGTGATCGAGAAGCAGGCGCCCGTATCTTAAAGGAACGAAATGCTGTGGATGCACCGGTATTTTTGCTCACCGTGGAAAAATAAAGGAAACGAATAAAACAATTGATCAAATTCATTTTTCGAAGTATAATAATGGACAGTATGTTTAATTCCTACTAAACAGATAGAAAAATAAAGAAAGAGGTAGAATCGATTGTTGAATCAGTTTTCAAGAAGTCAGTTGCTGTTGGGGGAAGACGCGATGAAGCGACTGGCAGAAGCAACCGTTGCAGTATTTGGCATTGGAGGAGTAGGCGGATACGTGGTAGAAGCTTTGGTTCGAAGCGGAGTTCGATCCTTTGTGCTTGTGGATGATGATAAAGTATGTCTGACCAATTTAAACAGGCAGATTATAGCTACCAGGAAAACGGTAGGCAAATATAAAGTAGATGTAATGAAAGAACGGATTTTGGAGATTAATCCAGAGGCAGAAGTAGAAACACACAAGTGTTTCTATCTTCCGGAGAATGCGGTTGATTTTGATTTCAGTCAATATGATTATGTTGTGGATGCGGTTGATACGGTGACGGCGAAGCTTCAACTGATCATGCAGGCAAAAGCAGTAGAGGTTCCGGTTATTAGCTGCATGGGAGCAGGGAATAAACTAGATCCCACTCTGTTTGAAGTGACCGATATTTATAAGACTTCCATGTGTCCCTTGGCAAAGGTTATGAGAAGGGAATTGAAAAAAAGAGGAGTAAAAAAGTTAAAAGTTGTCTACTCCAAGGAAAAGCCTACAAGGCCCATCGAAGATATGTCAATTAGCTGCAGGACAAATTGTATCTGTCCTCCTGGAGCCAAACACAAGTGTACGGAGAGAAGAGATATTCCTGGAAGCTTGTCTTTTGTTCCGTCCGTGGCAGGGCTGATCCTAGCAGGTGAAGTTGTGAAGGACATTGCTGGTATCTAGATCAGATCCCAATACAAAAAGGAGGAAAATATATGAGTTTCGAACACGTGGATAGCTTTGAAAAGACAATTTCACTGGAGCAGTTAAACAACCTGGATAAGAGTGAATATATCTTAATTGATATCCGAGATCAGAGGGCTTATCAACATGGATTTATTCCAGGTGCCATCCATATAGAAAAGGAGGCACTGAGTGATGAAAGTACCCTTACAAAGGATAAAAAGATCGTGCTTTACTGTCTCAAGGGTGTATTTAGCGAGGAGGCAGCAAATGATCTGTGTGAAAGAGGGTACCAGGCGTACAGTCTTTTGGGTGGCTATGGAGAATGGTTAATTAAAACTATGGAGAAAGAGTCAAAGGGCGGCGATCGTCTCCCTGACATTGAAAAGAGTATCCAAAAAAAATTTCATAAAGAACTGTTTAGCAAATTTGCAAAAGCCATCAACCAATATGAACTGGTAAAAGAACATGACAAGATCGCCGTTTGCATTTCCGGTGGGAAGGATTCCATGTTAATGGCAAAACTTTTTCAGGAATTAAGAAAACATAATAAATTTCCGTTTGAATTGGTATTTTTGGTGATGGATCCTGGGTATAATGAGACCAACCGCCAAGTGATTTTAAACAATGCAAAACTTCTTAATATACCGGTCACTGTATTTGAGACTCAGATATTTGATGCGGTTTATGATATCGAAAAATCTCCCTGCTATTTGTGTGCCAGAATGAGGCGGGGATACTTATATAGTAAGGCAAAAGAACTAGGCTGCAATAAGATTGCTTTGGGACATCATTATGACGACGTTATCGAAACCATTCTTATGGGAATGATGTACGGAGGACAGATACAGACTATGATGCCTAAGCTGCACAGCACCAATTTTGAGGGAATGGAACTGATCCGTCCTCTATACCTCATCCGGGAAGATGATATTAAAAGATGGAGAGATTATAACGACCTGCATTTTATTCAATGTGCATGTCGCTTTACCGATACCTGTACCACTTGTAGAACCGATGGGAACACTGGATCCAAACGAGTAGAAATTAAGGAGTTGATTCGTCAACTGAAAAAAACAAATCCTTATATAGAGGGAAATCTGTTTAAAAGTGTGGAAAATGTAAACTTGAATACAATCATTGCATATAAGCAAAACGGTTCTGTGCACCATTTTCTTGATAACTATGATCAATAATGGGGCGGGAGCCTAAAAAGCAGTGGTTTTTTCATGTTAGGGTTGAAAAACATATTAACCATGTGGTAAAGTATGATATGGAGGTTATGTCTTATGAAAATTTCAACAAAAGGCCGTTATGCAATTCGGCTTATGATCGACCTGGCGGAGCATAACAACGGAGAATTTATCACACTGATGGATATTGCGCAGAGGCAGGAGATATCAGAAAAATATTTGGAATCGATTGTTTCCATACTGAGTAAGAACAATCTGCTTATTTCCTTAAGAGGGAAAGGCGGAGGATATAAGCTGGCAAAAGCCCCTGAAAATTATACGGTAGGCAATATATTAAGATTGACGGAAGGTTCCCTTGCGCCGGTCTCCTGCTTGGAGGGGGATACAAATAGCTGTACAAGATCTCCCCAGTGTAAGACACTGGAGATGTGGGAAGGGCTCAATAAGCTAATTAATCAGTATTTTGATGGGATTAGCATTGCGGATCTTGTGAATCAAAGTGATTATGTAAACAACTATATTATATAATAGGGAGACCTAAAACAGGCGGGATTAAAAAATCCCGCTTGTTTTATACGAATAATAAACAATTTTACCAGGATTATGTGAGAAAGGGAAAAAAATCAACTCCTGCCTTTTCTGGAAAAATGGTAATTTTATTGCCATCCATTTCCACTGGTAAATTGGAAATAAGAGTGCTATGATTGTCTTGTAACACAAATGTAACAAATTTGTAATAAAATTCAAGGAGGCAATTCAATTGAAAAAATTAAAAGCACTCGCAATGATAACACTTACTATGACAAGTATGATCCCATTAACAGCAAACGCTGCAGTGATCAGACCATACAGCCAATGTTTTGGCAATAACAATGCCAGAGCCACTTATGAAGCATTCTGTTCCGGAGATGTAAAATCAAGATTAGAGCAACTTGGATTTAACTGCAATACGACTGACTGGTCTAGCTTGCAAAAGAGTTTTAATAACGGAAATTGTTATTATGATTTTATCGGCAATGACAATAACAATTGCGATACCGATACCGATAACAATAACAATGGGGATACTGATACGGATAATGGAAATACGGATAACGGAAATACGGATAACGGAAATACCAATAACGGAAATACAGACGATGGAAACACAGGAAATGACTCTACTTCCAATGATTCTTACACCAAACAGGTAGTGGATCTGGTGAATACGGAGAGAGCAAAAGAAGGACTTTCCCCTCTTACCATTGATGACAATGCTGCAAAAGCTGCGGATATCAGAGCCAAAGAGATTCAGACTAAGTTTGATCATACTCGTCCTAACGGCAGTTCCTTTTCCTCTGTTTTGAGAGAAAATGGAGTAAGCTTTAGCGGTGCAGGTGAAAATATCGCTTGGGGACAAAGATCACCACAAGAAGTTATGACAGCATGGATGAATAGTGCAGGACATCGTGCCAACATTATGAATCCTAATTTCAAACATATTGGGGTAGGGAATCAAGAGAACAGTGGGACTCAGTACTGGGTACAATTATTTACATATTAATGAGAAGAGGACTGTGTGCTAAGGAATTAGCACACAGTCTTTTACGTTTCTATGAGATGGCTTTAACCATTTTCCCAATAAAACTTTATCATAGACGGAGATTTATCTTCTTGCATATCGTGCAGGGTACCATTTTTGAAACCATGCCGTAAAAACACCTATTAGTGCAGGTAAAACAGAGTTAAGTAATCCAATATAGGGAGAAAATGTTGTTCCCATCAGGATATACGTCCAAATGGGAGTGACAAGGTACAGGACTCCCCAAATGGCTGTCAAAATCCGGTTTGTACGGATAAACAGTGCGTTAGAATAAGCATCTTCTCCGCCATAGTTATTTGCACTGTAATAGGCCGTGAGGGGGATCTTGTGAAACGATCCCAAAAGCCACATTAATCCAAATAGGAAATAACTGACAGGAATGATAAGCCTTGCATCCCCACCGAGCAAAATCGCCAGGGAAAGGCCTATGACAATCGGGATGCTGAATTGTTCATAAATAACAGGACGAAATGCAATCCATAGTATCGGAATGAGCGCCGCCGTCCCAATGCCAAGCGCACTGCCGACAAAGGGATTGATTGCAATCGCCACCCAAATAACAATCCACGGTAAAAGTAGCAACAGCATATTGGTCTTGTGCGCAGGCCTTTGTTCCGTTGGTTTTTGTGACGTTTGCTCTCCAAACAAGTCATCCCACTTTAGCATAAGACTAAAATCACCAGTGACTTTATAAAGCCGCTGAAATAATGCTTCTTGTCCGGAGATTTCTCCACGAGCAATGGAGCGCCAAACCTGGAACGGTGTTTCAATCCGCGTTGTATACGATTTGAAATCGTCAGTTATAAGCTTTGAACCTTGCTTTGTTAGCAGGATTTGATAGGTTTTGTCGATATCGGTATAATAAATCTCTATGATACGCTCTACACCGTCCGGCTTATATAGAGCCGCCATCTGTTTTGTATAGCTGAAACTGTTATCATTTGTTGCTCCTTTATCGACCTGTGTTTCAATTCCCCAAGAAGCATCTGCCATTTTTTCAAATACTTCACGTGGATAGAGTGGTTCCTCTAACTGGGATTTTGTTTTAGATTGAATTCCTCCGACCGCATATTCCGCTCCCGCATGGCAGATGATCTCCAAATATTTATTTGTACGGGTCTTCAACTCGGGAACATGAAATAATTCCCCCTGACCGCAATAAATTGTTGTATATCCGTATTTGTGAAGAAAATGGTCAAACATAAAGTTGACGGCATCATAATTCCCCTTTGCCGTCCAAAAACCACAGGTAGAAATGATGACATGCTTTTGATGGCCTAAATCATACCGCGAAGGATGACCGCCACTTTCAGATCCTTTCTCCATAAGCGGTAACGCAAGCGGCAGCTGACGGTCAATTAGATTTTTTAGTCCACCAGGGACACTAAAATAATACAGAGGGAAAGACCAAACAATCACATCAGCAACAATCATTTTGTCTAAAATTTTGCCCATTTCATCCTTTATGACACATTTTCCCGGAGTTTTATTCCAGCAGGCAAAGCACCCGAAGCATGCCTTGATATCTGTTTTTGCTACAGGAATAACTTCCGCATTCAACCACCCTGCTCCCTCTAAAAAAGACCGAGTTAGGTGCATTGTATTGCTTTGTTCTCCTTTTGGAGATCCGTTTAATACCAAAACCTTCACTTTTTCTCCTCCTCTAGGATCGCAATCGCTTTCTCCGCCCAATCGATGCTGGAATTGTAGTATGACTCACCGTAAAGGATGGTAAGATCCCAAAATTTCGATCTTTTATCATCGTCTATCGTCGTACCATACTTTGAACTCGCAGCATGAGCAGCACTGAGGGAGTCTCTGCTTTCATGGCACTTGTCACGGTAGGTTCGAAGCATTTTTAAAGATTGCTCGATGTTTGTTTCTCCCCCAAAGAAAATACGCATAAGGAACGAGCTTTTTACACGCATTGCATCCGCAATATCAGGCTCTGGCTGCGATAGCCAATTCATCAGTTCGTTTTTTCCACTGTCTGTTATTGTATATACACGTTTGTTTGGTTTTTCCGTTTGCATAATGCGTTCACTGGTTAGCAACCCTTTTTTTTCCATGGTATCGAGCTCACGGTAAATCTGACTGGTTTTTACCTGCCAGAAAAATGCAAGGGAAGCCTTAAAAGACTTATCCAATTCATAACCCGTCATTGTGCCATAATTTAAAAGACCTAATATGCCGTGTTTGAGTGCCATTCCTGTACCTCCATTTGTTATATATTCAACAAGTTTAATATATAACAAGTTCAATCTGTTGTCAAGATATAGTTTTGGGAAGACACAAATTCCATAAAGTTGAGCATCTGAGGAGTGAGATATTTGTTCTGATGGTAAATGAGATGATAGCTTAGTTCTAGCTTTTCCCTAAGAGGCAGTTCACATAGATCCCCGTGGTTTAAATACTTGGTCAGCATTGATTTTGGAAGAAAGGAGATTCCCAAATTAGCGAGAACCCCATGAATAATGGCAGTGAGACTGGAACTCTCAAAAAAAGGTCTTAGGGGTAATTCATGGAGCCGGAATGTAGATTCGATCAGTTCTCTGATTTTGGATCCTTTATCGGGCAGAAGAAATTGTTCTTCTTTTAAGTCTTCTAGGGTGATCTGTTTTTTGTGAGTTAGAGGATGACATGGAGTACAGATAAGGATGAGTTGTTCTTTGGCAAATGGTTCCGAAAGAATTTTTTCCGAATGAGTAGATCCTTCAATTAAGGCCAGATCTAAGTCATTTTCCAGAACCATGATTTCGATTTGATGGGAATGATCTATGGAGATATAAGGCTTACTCCCCCCAGAGTGACGAAGGAAAGAGGCAATCAAATCAGGGAGCAGAGTGGAGGCAATGGGGATGCCAGAACCGATTCGCAAAGGCAGGGTTCGATCCTGAAATTTAAAATCCAGTTCCATTTCCTGATAAAGAGAAGTGATATGAGAAGCAAATTCATACAGATGTCTGGCTTCTTTGGTTTTTTGTATGCCACGCCCATGCCGTTTGAATAGCTGGATGGAATAATGCTGTTCCAATTCCCGAAGCGCGGCACTAACGGCGGGTTGACTGATGTTTAATTTTCTTGCGGCTGAGGTCACACTTTTTTCTTTATAGACGGTAACGAAGATAATTAGGGTTTTAATCGACATATTGTCCTCCTCTAAATACATATAAACATATTGGGTATGTATGATATATAAGCAAAAAAATATAAATCCTTTTAATTCATAAGGGAATTCTAACATAGGAGAAAGAAAAACACAATAACATACTTTACAAATATGTAAATAGGGATTAGAATTCCAGATAACATAGGAACGGAAGGGGGATCCGAATGAGTAATGGAAGAAAAACCATATGGATTATGGCTGCTATGGTCACAGGAGTCAGCGCGGCAGTCATCGCTTGTGGCATTTCAGGTGACAAAAAGAAGGAAGATACAATTAAGATTACCAATGTTTCTTACGATCCAACACGGGAATTTTATGAAGCGTATGATGAAATATTCCAGTCACATTACAAAAGAAACCATAAAATGGGGATAACGGTGATCCAGTCTCATGGAGGTTCGGGAAGTCAGGCCCGTTCTGTTATGGAAGGAGCTCCGGGAGATGTGGTCACACTGGCACTGGCGCAGGATGTGAAATTATTGGAACGAGCAGGCATGATTGATTCCGGCTGGATCAATGAGTTTGAAGGGAATTCCTCTCCCTATACCTCTATTATTGTATTTCTTGTGAGAAAGGGAAATGAAAAGAACATTAGAGACTGGGAGGATTTAAGAAAAGCTGGAGTGGAGGTGATTACACCAGATCCAAAAAGCAGTGGGGGTGCCTGTTGGAATTTTCTTGCGGCATGGCAGTATGCAAAGGTTACATATCCGGATAACGAAAAACAGAGAAAGGAATTTATGAAAGATCTCTACGATCATGTTACGGTTATGGATTCTGGTTCAAGAGGGTCCACAACCACCTATGTGGAGAACGGCCAGGGGGATGTATTAATTGCCTGGGAAAATGAAGCGCTTAATACAACAAAAGAGTATCCTGGTGATTATGAAATTGTAACGCCAAAAATCAGCATAAAAGCAGAACCAAGTGTTGCAGTGGTGGATGAGAATGTGAAAAACACAAGAAAAGAACAAGCTGCGAAAGAATACCTCCAAGCCCTATATTCCGAGGAAGCACAAAAATTGATTGCTGCGTATGGCTACCGGCCTTATAACAAGGAGATATTAAAACAGAATTCAAATAAGTTTGATTTAAGTGTATCACTTGGCACCATCTATGAGTATGGAGGTTGGGATAAGGCTTATGAAACATTTTTTACGGACGGGGGGATTTTTGATGAGATATATGGACCGTAAGAAAGGAAGGAGAGACAAACGGGTCATACCGGGATTTGGGCTTTGCATGGGAGGAACGTTACTCCTTCTCTCTCTCTTCATTCTCATTCCCCTTGCCTCCGTCATGGTCTACGCGCTTAAGCTGACACCAAAAGAATTCTTATCCGTGTTGTCCGCGCCCAATGTGATTTATGCAGCGAGAACCAGTCTTTTGTGCTCCCTTCTTGCAGCTGTAATAAACACAATCTTCGGATTAATCCTATCCTGGGTTTTGGTTCGGTATGAGTTTCCGGGGAAAAGAATTATGGATGGGATCATTGAACTTCCCTTTGCTTTGCCCACAGCGGTGGCAGGAATTACGCTTTCAAAGCTTTACTCAGACACTGGGATACTGGGACGTTTTCTGGCATTGCTTGGAATTCATGTGGCGTATACAAAATCAGGAATCATGATTGCCTTAATATTTATTGGGATCCCATTTGCAGTAAGAGCGATTCAACCAGTGTTAGAACAGCTAGATCCACAGTATGAAGAAGCAGCCTGTATCTTAGGAGCAGGTTCATTTTATACATTTCGGAAGGTGATTTTGCCAGAATTATTTCCAGCGATGCTCACGGGGTTCGGTCTAGCCTTTGCAAGGGGGATCGGGGAATATGGAAGTGTAATTTACATATCGGGCAATCATGCAAGAGAGCACACACAGGTGATTTCCTATGTGATTATGCAAAAACTTAACTATGCGGATTATAAAGGGGCAGCGGCCATTGCACTCATGATGCTTTTATTGTCTTTTGTTCTTTTATTCTTGGTGAATTTGATTCAGATGTTTCAGACAAAACGCACCAGTCCTTAAGACGGAGGGAGTATGAAAAAGAAAAGAGAGTTGTTTTTGATTGGAATCAGTGTCCTGTTTTTATTTCTAATGTTGGTACTTCCTTTGATTAGCGTTGTGGTATATTCCTTAAAAGGAGGGCTTCGTTTTTATTTTCAATCGCTGAGTACGAGTACCGTACGATCTGCCTTTCAGATTACCATATTGGCTACGGTTCTATCCGTTTTGATCAATACATTTTTTGGTATCATGGCAGCTTGGGTGATCACCAGATTTTCGTTTCGGGGAAAGCAGATTTTGTCTACGCTTATTGATCTTCCATTTTCAATCTCTCCAGTGATTGCCGGATTATCTTTTTTGATGACATTTGGAAGACTTGGGTGGGCAGGGAAATGGATAAGAACTTTCAACCATGCGCTTGGAACCAATATTCGGATTGTCTATGCAGTCCCAGGGGTAGTGCTTGCCACCATTTTTGTCACGTTTCCTTTTGTAGCGAGAGAGATCATACCAGTTCTTACAGGGAGAGGAAAGGAGGAAGAAGAGGCGGCAGCTTTAATGGGGGCAGGTGGAATTCCAATCTTCTTAAAGATTACGTTTCCTCATATCCGTTTTGCGTTGCTTTATGGAATCATTCTATGCAGTGCAAGGGCTTTGGGAGAGTTTGGCGCCGTCTATGCCTTGTCAAAAACAAGAGGAGAGACATTTACCCTTCCTTTGGAAATCGATGCTTTATATCTTTCAAATTCTTCGAATTCCATTACAGCGGCTTTTGCCGTATCCTCTATTCTTGTTTTATTAGCGGTCATTGTCCTTTTCTTAAAAAACTGGGTGGAGTATAGAAAGAAGAAAGAAAATCCAACGAATGGATTCAATTAGGAGGTCATATGTACATAGAACTAAAAAACATTGAGAAATCTTTCGGAAATTATAAAGCATGTGACTGCATTAATCTTAGCATTTCAAAAGGAACCCTGGCAGCTTTACTAGGACCTAGTGGAAGCGGAAAAACCACCCTTCTTCGAATGATTGCAGGATTTATCACACCCGATGCTGGGGACATTAACATAAACGAAAAACGAGTGAATGATACGAAAGTCTATGATCGGGGAATTGGATTTGTATTTCAAAATTATGCCTTATTTCGCTATATGACGGTATATGAAAATATTGCCTTTGGTTTGAAAGTGAAAAAGATTCCAAAGAGACAGATTCGGGATCGAGTTATGGATTTAATGGAACTTACGGGATTAAAAGGGATGGAAAAACGCTACCCCAGTCAGATGTCTGGAGGTCAGAGACAGCGGGTAGCATTTGCCAGAGCACTTGCGCCAAATCCTTCATTACTGTTGCTTGATGAACCCTTTGCTGCCATTGATGCGAAGGTGCGGCAGGAACTTCGTTTTTGGTTAAAAGATATGATTCACAAAGTGGGAATTACCAGTATCTTTGTGACCCACGATCAGGATGAAGCGGTGGAGGTAGCAGATGAGATCATCGTTACAAGTAATGGTAGAATCGAGCAGACAGGAAACCCACTGGAGATTTATAAGAATCCTAAAACCAAATTTGTGGCAGAATTCATCGGCCAGTCAGAACGTATACCTGACTTTCACAGGCTGAAAGGATTTGAGAAACGAGGATTTGATGGGGCAGTTATCCGTCCGGAATTTGTAGAAACCTTTAAAAGTGACAACGAAAAATTTCAGGATGTACTTCCTTACTCGGAAGAAGGAATTGTGGAAGAAGTTTCCTTTCTTGGAACTTGCTTAAAAGTCCGTCTAAGAGTCAATGGAATCCATCTTACCACACATCGTTCTTTGGAGCGCAGACCTGTTTCGGTTGGAGAAACCATGCATGTGATTGTCTATCGGATCTACGCATACAAAGGAGAAAAAGCTTATTATATGGAAAATTCTCTTCTAGAAGGGAAAGAAATTGTTACTTTTTAGTTCTTTGATTTCTATAGGAGGGTTGGTATGAAGGTAAAACTAAAGCAGGAAAGAATCCGGACAGATGTACTGATTATAGGAGGTGGCACCGCAGGCTGTTATGCAGCCAGGACTATTGCATTCCATTCGGATCGAAACGTTGTGATTGCAGAAAAAGCAAACTTGAAAAGAAGCGGCTGCCTTGCCGCTGGAGTCAATGCCATCAATGCTTATATTGGAAAGGGAAGAACCCCAGAGGATTATGTGGATTATGCGGTAAAGGATGCCAATGGGATTGCCAGAGAAGATCTTTTATTGTCAGCAGCCAAAAGATTTAATGCGGTAACAGAAGAGATGGAAAAACTGGGGCTAGTTATTCTTAAAGATGAGGAAGGCAATTATGTAGCGAGAGGGAACCGCAACATCAAAATCAATGGGGAGAATTTTAAACCAATTCTGGCAAGTGCGGTGGAAAACCAATCAAACATCACCATATTAAACCATTTGAATATAACCGATTTGCTGGTTCATGACAATGAGGTGAGGGGAGCAGTGGGATTTAGCCTGGAACATCGTACGGCATACGAAATCATAGCGGATCAGGTACTTGTCTCCACAGGGGGAGCGGCAGGTCTTTATAAACCAAACAATCCTGGCTTTTCCCGCCATAAGATGTGGTATCCCCCTTTTAATACAGGCGCCGGATATGCCATGGGGATTTTATCTGGAGCTGAGATGACTTCTTTTGAGATGCGATTCATTGCCTTACGTTTAAAAGATACCATTGCCCCTACGGGTACCATTGCTCAGGGAGTGCTTGCAAAACAAGTGAATGCAAAGGGAGAGATTTACGAAGAAAAATATGGAGTCACGACCAGTGAAAGGGTCTACGGTACGGTAAAGGAAAATCAAAACGGCAATGGACCTTGTTATTTAAAGACCAGAGGGATTGGAATCGAAAAGGAGGAGGAATTAATCAAAGCCTATTTAAATATGGCACCCAGTCAGACCTTAAAGTGGATTCAAAACGGGGATACCCCAAACCTTAAGAACGTGGAGATTACAGGGACAGAACCTTATATAGTGGGCGGACATACCGCCAGTGGTTATTGGGTGAATACAAAACGGGAGACCACAGTAAAGGGACTATATGCAGCAGGAGATGTGGCAGGTGGCTGCCCTCAAAAATACGTGACAGGTGCGTTGGCAGAGGGGGAGATCGCGGCTCTTGACATGATTAAAAAAACAAGGAAGTCTGGTGTTCCAAAATGGGTTAGTAAAGCGGCAGCGGAGAACGTAGCGGAATACGAGCGGATTTTAAACCAGCCTGAGGGGGTATTTACTTATGAAGAATTGGAAGAGGGAATGCAGAAAATCATGGATGAATATGCAGGTGGAATTTCGACTGGATACCAGTTTAACGAAATTCAGTTAAAGGTTGCGCTGGATGAGATTCAGCGGCTCCTTGCTCTGTCGAAACAGTTAAATGCCAGGGATATGCATGAGTTGATGTTTGTCTATGAACTAAAAGAACGTTTGATTGTCTGTCGCTCTGTCATATTTCATCTGCTCTGTAGAAAAGAGACCAGATGGCACTCCTTTAATGAAAACTTGGATCACCCAAAGACCGATCCGGCCTATGAGAAGTTTATCAATTCCATATGGGAAAATGGGATTCTTAAGATGAAAGTTCGGGAGACTAAGAAGGAGGCAGAGTATGAGCATTCGAATTGAGAGAGAAAAATGTGTGGGCTGTATGGCCTGCAAAGATGTTTGCCCGGGAAGTCTGATTCAGGAAAAAGACGGTAAGGCATATATCAAATATCCCAAAGACTGCTGGGGGTGTGCTTCTTGCGTGAAAGAATGTCAGTTTCTTGCCATTCACTTTTATCTGGGAGCAGACATTGGTGGAGATGGGAGTTCTCTAACGATTACGCAAGAGGGAGAGATCATTCATTGGAATTTTGTAAAAAGTGATGGAAGTAGAAACACGATTGATGTAAACCGAAAAAATTCAAATCAATATTAGGGGAGGTCATTATGAGAAAATTGTCCCATCTAGATGAACTAGAAGCAGAATCAATCTATATTATACGAGAGGTTGCGGCTCTATGTGAGAAACCAGTAATGCTTTACTCGATTGGAAAAGACAGCTCAGTTATGCTTCATTTGGCAAGAAAGGCATTTTACCCGGAAAAGCCGCCATTTCCATTTCTTCATGTTAATACTACATGGAAATTTAGAGAGATGATTGAGTTCCGGGACAAAACAGCCAGAGAACTTGGAATCGAAATGATCGAATACATAAATGAAGACGGCGTGAGGCGGGGAATCAATCCCTTTGATCACGGTTCTTCCTACACCGATATTATGAAAACGCAGGCACTTAAACAGGCATTAAACCAATATGGATTTACAGCAGCATTTGGGGGAGGAAGAAGAGATGAGGAAAAGAGCCGTGCTAAGGAGCGTGTTTTTTCGTTTCGGAATGCTTCCCATGCCTGGGACCCTAAAAATCAGAGACCGGAGATGTGGAACCTTTATAATACTGAGATATACAAAGGGGAAAGCATTCGGGTATTCCCCATATCCAACTGGACAGAGACGGATATCTGGCAATATATCAAACGAGAGAATATTCCCATTGTTCCACTGTATTTTGCAGCCGAACGTCCAGTGGTTTACCGGGATCAGGATATTATTATGGTAGACGATGAACGGATGCGCTTAGAACCAGGAGAAGTACCGGTGATAAAAAAAGTCCGTTTTCGTACGCTTGGCTGTTACCCCCTTTCTGGTGGAGTATTATCAAATGCAGAAACCTTAGACGAGATCATTGAGGAGACATTAAGCTCCGTGGAATCAGAAAGAACCAGCCGTGTTATTGACAAAGATGGAGGAGCGGCAAGTATGGAAAAAAGAAAAAGAGAGGGGTACTTTTAATGAATGGATTGCTGAAATTTATTACATGTGGCAGCGTGGATGACGGAAAGTCCACACTGATCGGTCATATCCTATATGATTCCAAACTTCTCTATGCGGATCAGGAAAAGGCATTGGTTTTAGATAGTAAAGTAGGTTCACGAGGGGGGGAGATTGATTATTCTCTGTTGCTCGATGGTCTAATGGCAGAACGGGAACAGGGAATCACCATTGATGTAGCATACCGCTATTTTACCACAGATCGGAGAAGCTTTATCGTTGCGGACACTCCTGGGCACGAAGAATACACAAGAAATATGGCGGTAGGAGCTTCCTTTGCACAGCTTGCAATTATTCTAGTAGATGCCACACAGGGAGTTTTGGTTCAGACCAGACGTCATTCCAGAATCTGTTCTCTTATGGGAATCCGTCATTTTGTATTTGCTGTGAACAAAATGGATCTGGCGGATTACAAGGAGGAGCACTTTTTAACAATTAAAAAAGTAATTTCAGATCTAACCAAAGAGTTGTCCTTGGAAAATGTGGCAGTCATACCAGTTAGTGCTACGAAAGGAGATCATGTAACGAAAAAATCCCCCAATATGCCATGGTATCAGGGGGAACCTTTGCTCTCTTATTTAGAAGAAGTAGATGTGACAGAAAAAGAAGAAAATTCAGAATTCTATATGCCCATACAAAGGGTCTGCAGACCAAATCATGACTTTCGAGGATTTCAGGGGCAGGTAGAATCCGGAGAGGTCTGGGTGGGGAAGAAGTTAATGGCGCTTCCTGGAAAAGAAACGGCTTGCGTAAAGAGTCTGTTAATGGGGAATCAGTCAGTTGATCGGGCAAGAGCGGGTCAGGCAATTACCATAAGACTTGATCGGGAAGTAGATGTTAGCCGGGGATGCATTCTGGCTGACAAAGAATTACCTATAAGTAAGGAGGTAAAAGCATCTCTACTTTGGATGGATGAAGAACCACTGCAGTGTGGGAACGAATATTTATTAAAACTGGGAACTAAAATGGTGCCAGCTGTTATAAAAGAAGTGGAATATCAGATTGATGTGAATACAGGTTCTCATATGAGAGAATATACTGTTATGAAAAATGAGATTGCATCTTGTTCTCTTATTCTGTCTCAATCCATAGTTGTGGATGAATTTAAGAAAAATAAAACACTGGGAGAATTGATATTAATAGATCGGGTAAGTCATATGACTTCCGCCTGTGGGGTAATAGAGAAGGTGGAGGGGACTTCGGAAAAACCATACTTTCAAAAAGAAGGTTTAAAAACAGGAGGATCTCTTTTTGAGGAATTGTATGTTAACCTTGATCAGGATTTTATGTTTCGAAAAAAATCACCGAAAAAAACCTATCGGCAGGGAGATTTAATTCCTTTGGAGGGGGACAGCTTCCATTACCCAGATTATTTTGACGTAATATCATCCACCGACCATGCTGTAGTCTTGATCCGAAACCGTACGGTATACGATATCATTCCTCTCAATGCTTATGAGTTTGGGGGATTACCGGTCCTTGATAAGAGGGGATTTACTTTGAACATACATACAAGGGAGGACTTAAAAGCATACCTTCATGATACCTTGCAAGAAAATCAAGAGAAAACATTGGAGGTTCAGAATAAATGGGCAAAATTTGAACCGTATCGAAAAATCGTATTTAGTTCATGAAAAAAAGTTTTTTCATGAAAATGCAATAGAGAAATTTTATCAAATATTAATTAGAAACTCTTTTGACACCTGGTAAAGAATGGATTATAATGTAGAAAAAGGAAGAATTATGTCCTTTTGTCTGCAAAGTATTCGTTTGATTGGTATGGTTTGCAGAACACAGGTGGAGGAGGCAATTGTTATTATGAAATATTTAAAGAGTAAGCTTTTACTTTTTAATTCTATAATTTTAGCGTTTACAATCATTCTATTGACTGCAGTTACATCGATTCTATACTATCAAAGTTCGATAGAAGAGGCTAAGAAAAATTCTTCTTATCTTGCGGAATCTTATCAGCAAGGAATTGATTCTGTGCTGAATATATATCGCAATACGATGAAGAATACGGCTTCGAAACGTTTTTTGACAGATGGAACCAGTGAGTCGGAGAGAAAACGTCTTTTAAAAGAAGAAGCAGATGCATCGGGGTTTGATTATATAACCATTGCAGACACCAGTGGTGTCAATGACAAAAAGGATGCGATTAAGGATCAGGACTTTTTTTTACAGGCAAAACAAGGAACCCCTTATATTTCTGATCCAATTCTTGATGAAGACAATCAGCTGATTCTTTACATAGGAGCTCCCATTGGAAAGACAGGTAAGGTTCTTTATGGAGTTTTGCCTTACAAAGTGATCAGTGACGAGCTGACTAAAATCAAGATTGGGGAAAGCGGATATGCATTCGTGATTAACAGCAGGGGACTTACTGTGATTCATCCAACGGAAGAGAACGTTTCCCATCCAAAGGATTATATGGAATTAGCGAAAAAGGATTCTTCCTATGCGCCTACTGCTGCCATTTTTAAGCAGATGATGGCAGGAAAGAAAGGGACTGGCTTTAGTTTTTATAAAGGAGTACGACGTTTGGTTGGATATACTCCCTTAGGAGGCCCGGAAGGTTGGTCGGTAGCAGTGACCACCCCTCTTTCTCAGATTGAAGATAATATTCGTTTGACACTCATATTTTGTGTGGCGGCAGGTTTGGTACTTTTGATTGTTTCTATCTTGGTTACTGGAGTTTTTGCAAGAAGAATCACAAGCCCCATACTTTTAGCAACACAGCGGATTGAACGGTTGGCAAAAGGAGATCTCAAAGAGGATGTTGAACTGACGAAAGGCAAAGATGAAATCGCCCGTTTGATTCTGGCGTTACAAAAGACAATACATGGACTTCGTTCGTATATTGTAGATATATCGCAGGTGTTAAGCGCAGTGGCAAAGAAAGATCTAACGGTCAAAAGTTCCGTGCGGTATATGGGTGATTTTATTCCCATGCAGACTGCTTTAGAAGAAATTCTTACCTCTTTAAATACGACTTTGAAACATATATCCAATGCATCGGAACAGGTTGGTGAAGGTTCGGAGCAGGTTGCCATAAGTGGTCAAAATCTAGCGGATAATTCTTCCGAACAGGCAGCGACGACGGAAAGCCTTTCAAGAGCACTTGAGATGGTTTCTGGTCATATAAAGGACAGTGCAGAATATTCCCTTACCATCAAGAGTGCAACAGAGTCCGCACTCCTAGAGACCACTCAGGGAAATGAAGAGATGAATCGTTTGTTAACATCCATGGGCAGTATTGATGACTCTGCGAAGCAAATTCAAAGCATTATCCGCATTATAGATGATATTGCATTTCAGACCAATATTCTTGCGTTAAATGCAGCGATTGAAGCAGCACGGGCTGGAGAAGCGGGGAAAGGTTTTTCCGTAGTTGCCGATGAAGTACGAGAACTGGCAGGGAAGAGCGCAGAGGCTGCAAAACAGACAACTCAATTAATCAACCGTACCATAGCTTCCGTGGAAGAGGGAAAACATAACACTGAGAAATCAGCAGAAGTGTTCCAAAAAATCGTAGAGCAGACCAACACCATTGACAGTCTGGTATCTAAGGTATCAGAATCCTTAAAAAGACAATCAGACAGTGTTTGGGAACTAGAAGAAGGAATGCAGCGGATTTCTACAGTAACACAATCCAATTCAGCAACTGCGGAAGAGAGTGCGGCTACAAGCGAAGAACTTTTAAGTCAGATGGAACAACTAAAAAAGATGATTCAAGAATTCCGTTTAACGGACGCAGATGCGTAGAATCATTCAAATTGATTTTAATATTATAGAATCCGGGAAATAGTAAAATCTATTTTCCTGGATTTTTTATTGTATGGGGAATTGCTTCAGCAGGAGATGCGTTGAAAAAAATTGAAAATAATGTATTGACAAAAAAAACGGTTCATAGTATATTAACATACATGTATAGTATGTATATAGGGAAGAGGAAAGCTTTTCCTTTATCCAGATTAGCGTAAGGGAGATAAAATATGGATTTTGAATTTATACGCACCAATGCACCACTTTATGTTCATGCGGCTTTACTGACTCTTCGAATCTCCTTTTTCGGAATTGCATGGTCAATGGTGGTTGGTCTTATTTGCAGTATGGTCAAACAGTTTCATATCCCCTTATTAAAAGGGGTGGTGAACGGATACATCGAGATTTCCAGAAATACACCTTTGCTCATTCAGCTTTTTTTCTTGTATTTTGGCCTTCCTAAATTAGGAATCGTATTAAGTTCTGAAATTTGTGCGATAACAGGGCTTGGCTTTTTAGGAGGTAGTTACATGGCTGAGGCGTTTCGAAGCGGACTAGAACAAGTGCCAAAGATCCAGTCAGATTCTGGATTCAGTCTTGGTCTTACGAAAGGGCAGATTTTTCAATTTATTATATTGCCCCAGGCAGTTGCCACATCCATACCGGTATTTTGTGCAAACATCATATTTCTCGTAAAAGAAACATCGGTGTTTAGTGCAGTGGCTTTGGCAGATCTTATGTTTGTAGCCAAGGATCTGATTGGGATTTACTACAAGACAGATGAGGCACTATTTCTATTGGTGGTTGCATATTTGATTATTCTACTACCCATATCGTTGCTTTGTACTTGGATAGAAAGGAGGGTTCGATATGGAACATTTGGGGATTCGAATCTTATTTCAGGGAAATAATTTTTTAAGGCTTCTGGGAGGACTATGGATTTCACTTAGAATTGCAGGGATATCCATGATTTTATCCATTGTCCTTGGGATATTCATGGGATTAATTATGACCAGTAAGAAAAAGACCATACGATTTTTAAGTCGTCTCTACCTGGAAGTAGTACGGATTATGCCTCCACTTGTGTTGTTGTTTTTGGTTTACTTTGGAGCCGCCAAACACTGGAAAGTAAATCTTTCCGGAGATATGGCAGCCGTGATTGTATTTACATTTTGGGGAGCAGCGGAGATGGGGGACCTGGTTCGAAGTGCGTTAGAATCAATTCCCATACATCAGTTACATAGTGGGGTGGCGCTTGGAATGACCAGGAACCAAGTGTACCAATTTATTCTGATTCCTCAAATTTTCAAAAGACTTCTGCCGTCTGTGATGAATTTGCTGACTCGCATGATTAAAACCACCTCTCTTGTGGTGCTGATCGGTGTTGTTGAAGTGGTTAAGGTTGGGAAACAGATGATTGATGCATCCAGATTCGCCATTCCGGATGCGGCTTTATGGGTATATGGAGCAATCTTTATTTTGTATTTTGCAGCCTGCTATCCATTTTCCAGAGCGTCAGCTCTATTTGAGAAAAAGTTGAGGGATTCATGATGGAACAAAGAGAGATTTTAAAGACAGAAAAATTAAAAAAATCCTATGAAAATGGGCAGCCAGTCTTAAATGGGATATCTTTTTCTTTGAAAAAAGGAGAGGTTGCTGTGGTCATTGGTCCTTCTGGGTGTGGAAAGAGTACTTTTTTGCGTTGCCTGAATCTGTTGGAGCCGATTGATTCTGGAATCATTCAGTTTGAAGATAAGATGATTGAGCAGAATCAACAAGATGGTTATGAAATCAGGCAGAAGATTGGAATGGTTTTTCAAAGCTATGATTTATTTCCTCATATGACAGTTCTCGGGAACCTAACACTGGCACCTTTAAAAGTTCAAAAAAGAGAGAAAAAGGAAGTGGTTCGGGAAGCAGAGAAACTACTTGACCGGGTGGGACTTCTTGCAAAAAAAGATGCTTATCCCAGGCAGTTGTCAGGAGGTCAAAAACAGAGAGTAGCCATTGTAAGAGCACTTTTGATGCATCCAGAAGTCTTGCTTCTTGATGAGATTACAGCAGCACTCGATCCGGAGATGGTCCGCGAGGTATTACAAGTGGTATTAAAGCTGGCAAAAGAAGGGATGACAATGGTGATTGTCACCCATGAGATGGATTTTGCAAAGGCAGTTGCTGACCGGATTCTGTTTCTGGATCAGGGACTTGTAGTGGAAGAAAGCGATCCTATAACATTTTTTAATGCTCCACAAACAGAACGCGCAAAACAATTTTTAAATACATTTCATTATGAATCATAAGAAAAGGAGAAAATGAGGATGAAAAAAAGAATATTTGGGGCCATTGTTTTAATTACCATGACAGTAAGTTTGATAGCGGGCTGCAGTCAGGCAAAGGAATCAACCACATCAGGGGCCAGTGCGAATGCAAGAACACTTGAGGAGATTAAAGAGTCAGGAACCATTAAGATCGGGGTTTTTAGCGATAAAAATCCATTTGGGTATGTTGATTCTTCTGGAGAGATAAAAGGCTATGACGTATACTTCGGAAAAAGATTGGCAAAAGATCTTTTGGGAAGTGAAGATAAGGTGGAATTTGTTTATGTAGAAGCCGCCAGCCGGGTAGAGTATTTAAAATCAGCAAAAGTAGATGTGATTCTTGCTAATTTCACAGTGACGGACGACAGAAAAGAACAAGTGGATTTTGCACTTCCTTATATGAAAGTGGCTTTGGGAGTGGTGTCACCTAATTCGGCTATGGTTTCAGAACCCTCCCAGTTGAAGGATAAGACGTTGATTGTGGTGAAAGGAACCACGGCTGAAACCTATTTTTCAAAAAATCATCCAGAAATAAAGCTTTTAAAGTTCGATGAATATCAGGAAGCCTATGACGCTCTGGCAGATGGCAGAGGAGATGGATTCTCCACAGACAATACAGAAGTTCTTGCCTGGGCATTGCAAAATCAGGGATTTACAGTGGGGATTCCATCCATAGGAAATCTAGACACCATTGCACCGGCTGTACAAAAAGGGAACACACAGCTTTTGGAATGGATTAATTCAGAAATCGAGTCTTTGGCAGAAGAACAGTTTTTCCATAAAGATTTTGAAGAAACATTAAAACCAGTCTATGGAGATGAAATTAATCCTGAGAATCTGGTCGTAGAAGGAGGGAAAATCTAAGGAGGATTTAGTTGTAAGCCTATGGAAAATATGGTATAATAACCAAGAAATTTCTAGACAGGAAAGCTCACTGACCGGTTGGTCTGTGGGCTTTCCCGTTCTGTCCATGATACTATAACTTGATAGAATAGGAGAACATAAAAGTATGAATAAGAAAGAAGCGAATGAAATTAAAAAGCTTTACACACCGGCAAACTGCGCCATCAGCCGTATTTGCGGCTGTTATGTGGATGCGGAAAAAAACAAAAGAACAGAACTTAAGGAGGCATTTCTATCCCTTCCAGAAGATGAAGCTTTTAAATACTTTACCATTTTCAAGGGGACACTCTCCGGGACCATTGGGAAAAATCTGATCAATATGGAGTTTCCTCTTCATACAGAGGCAGAAGGTGGAACGCAACATCTACTTTTAAAATTGCGGGATAGTCAGTTGAAGGACGATACATTGATTGAAGAATTCTATGACAATGTAATTGCAAGTTACGATTATGGGGAAAATTACTATATTATATTAATTCATAGCGCGTATGATATCCCTTCAAAATCTACCGATGGCATAGAGATGTTTGACGCATCAGATTTTGTGTATGAGTTTATACAGTGTGCCATCTGCCCGGTGAAACTTTCAAAGGCTGGTCTATGTTATAATACGGAAGCAAATGTCATCCAAAATAGAAACAGAGACTGGATCGTGGAAGCCCCAGATACTGGTTTTTTATTTCCTGCCTTTACGGATCGGAATACTGACATTCATGGAATTATGTATTATTCTAAAAATCCAGAGCAAATTCCAGAGCGTTTGGTGGATGAATTGCTAGGCTGTGTTATGCCCATGACAGCCAAAAGCCAAAAAGAGACCTTTCAGGCAATGATAGAAGAGACTCTGGGAGAACAATGTGACTTTGAAACGATAAAAAATCTTCATGAGAATTTAAATGAAATAATAGAAGAAACAAAAGACGAGGCAGATCCATTTACGCTAGATACTTATCAGTTGAAAAAACTACTAGAAAGCAATGGAGCCAGCCCAGAGAGACTAGAAGCCTTAGAACAACGGTTTGCAGATCAAGAAGAGACAGTGGCTCCCAGTTTTATAGCGTCTAATGTAGTAAATACCAGAAGTTTCGAGATTAAAACACCAGATGTAAGCATTAAGGTAGCTCCGGATAAAACCCATTTGGTGGAAAATCGTTTTATAGACGGACGTCCCTGTATTGTGATCGGCATCAGTGAGCATATTGAAATCAATGGGATCAACGTTCGTCCCTTGCCGGCAGCAAATCTTACTGAGAATGATGAGTCGTAAAAACACCTTGAACCCATTTGGTTAAAAGTTCTATGAGGCGGTTTACGCAGTAAACAACAGTCTGATCGAATAGGATGGCAGACAAGGCGGAGAGAACCAGTACCAGAAAGAAGGACAAGATCGTGCTTCCCACAAGGGAGGGAAGCTTAATGATCATTTCTAAGTGCGTTTTTACATAATAAAGAATGGCCCAATGTACCATTAGGATGGAATAACTGTAGCGGATGAGAAAATTAAGAAGAAAGCCTGGTTTTGGCAGCCTGTATTCGAGCGTGCGTAATAGAAGAAACAACCCACCTCCAATGAAAATCATAGTGGGAGCACCGTCTGCTAGAAGGATCGCCTTGTAATCTGCCCGGAATAGGACGCATAAGATGACAAACAGACAGGAGGCACCACCCAGAAACCAATACAGATTTCTCCGTTTCAAGGCAGTCGGATGAGAAAAATAATATCCAAGAAGGAAAACCACTTCCCATGGCTGGATCATCAAATCAAGGTTTAAGGAGAGGTTAAAAAGAGGCAGGTAAAGAGCCGTACAGCGGAATAACAAAATGACAAATACCATAGTATTTAACATGGATTCCGATAACTGGCGGAGCAAAAGAGCGAAAAAGGGGGCAAGGATGGAAAGGGACAGTATGACATAGATCACCCACAAGTGGGGAGCCCAGTCAATCGGACCCTTTAAAATGTCTTTGAATGCAGCCAAAGCACCCTTTATTATGCCTTGGTCCGTGTAGCGGCAGGAAAGACGAAGATAGATTCCATAATAACAAAAGAAAGGGATCGCAACGGAGGTTACTCTCTTATAATAGAAATTCTTGATATCACTTGTTTTCCCTCTTAGAAGGAGTGCACCGCTATTCATAATAAAAAGGTAGTTGCACACCATTAAGATGGCTGACAATGATTGAATAAAAACCCAAGTCAAACTTCCGCCAGGTACGGAGACCGTAGTCACATCAAGACAGTGAACCAGGATAACAAAAAGAGTGGCAATCAGCCGTAAGTAGTCCAGATAAACAATCCGGTTTTCCCGATGTCTGCTCTGAGTAAACAGATGCAGAAAATGATCTCTGTTTTTGATCTGCTCTCTGATATGGAGACAACAAGAGACGATGACGACAGCGAAAAGAATAAGCTGCAATTTACCCATAGAAACGATTCCTTTCCTTTGTTCTTTTCAATTTTCATTATTATAGCACAGCAGTCATGAGAAAACAAACCAAAACATTTTGCCTAACCATCCCTGCTATGCTATACTGAAAGAAAAACACAGAGAGGAAGTAAACGTGGCAGATAGAACATTTGGCTGGGTACAGGAGGCTTATACACTTGGTAATTTAAAGAATGTGGTATCTGCTTTTGTTCCGAATTCAGAGAGTAACCGCATCCTGCGTACCGATAAGATCCCAAGGCTCATTTCAGAAACGGATGGAAGGGATGCATTTATTCGCGAACTGGGGGAGCCTCGTATTATAATACCCTATACACATTTAAAAGGGAAAGGGACACCAAAGGGGTTTACTAGAAGTAGTGCGCCCTGTTCTGGGATCATTCAGGCAGTTCTTCCTGGACAGAGAAAGGAATATCAAAGTGACTGGCCTGCAGATTCCTTTTTGAGATGGGCGGTCAGCATTGGATTCCTTCATTATGATCGAAAGGAAGATGTTTGTAGCATCTCTTCATTGGGGATGAGGTATGCCAACGCACCTTTAGAAAGTGAAGAAGAGGGAGAAGTACTGACAGAGGCTTTTTTATCCTATCCCCCTGTCTGCAGGGTCCTGACTCTGCTTGCAAAAGAGGGACATCTAACGAAATTTGAAATTGGTGCCAGACTTGGCTTTATTGGAGAGGCAGGGTTTACTTCCATTCCCCAGTATATGATCATAGAGGGACTTCTTAAGGCAGAGCAGAAAGAGGATAAGACAAAGCTTTTAAAAGATACAGAAGGAACCAGTGACAAGTATGTGCGGACAATCTGCAGTTGGCTGATTCAAACAGGCTGGGTGAAGAAAACGGCAAAAGGAATTGAATCCACAAAGGAAGAACAGCCGGTGGTCATTCCTCAATCGTATCAACTGACGCTAAAGGGAAGAACGGTGATTAAGCACATCAACGGAGTCTCGAAGTTTAAAAAGACCCCCAAACGAATATTGTGGGATATGCTGGCAACCAAAGCGACAGACCGGGACTACCTACGGAACCGAAGGACCTATCTAATAAAATATTTAGAAGGAGCATACCGAACACCAATCCAAATCAAGGAATATCTAAAGGGAAAGAATCTTTTGGAAGAGACTGAAACGATACTAGATGATCTAAAAAGCCTTGTTAATATTGGGCTTAATTTAAACAAGTCTGGAGACAGCTACCGGATTACGGATGAAATTACCGGGTTGGAATTACCGCAAGTTTTTGAATGCTCGGTTCTAGTTAAGTCAGAAGTGTCGATTCTAAAAGATTACTTAAGAACCCATATGATTCATGTGGATCATAAATATTTAATACTTTTGGATCTTGGATTTGATGGAACTTCTGACCGGGATTATGAGATGCAGACAGCGGAACTATTAACCAAAGAACTTGCATTTCAGGGAGCAAGGCTTGGTGATACCAGAAAGCCAGATGTATGTGTGTACTATGGTGAGAATGGGCTGATCATAGATAATAAGGCTTATGGAAAAGGGTATTCTCTGCCAATGAAACAGGCAGATGAGATGTACCGTTATATCGAGGAAAACAAAGAGCGGAGTGAACGTTTCAATAAAAATAAGTGGTGGCAAATCTTTGATGACCAAGTAAAACAGTTCCGTTTTGTTTTTCTATCCGGTTCGTTTACGGGTGGATTTAAAGATAGACTCAATCACATATCCATGCGATCCGGTTTAAATGGAGCAGCGATCAGTTCTGTGAATCTGCTTTTGCTTGCCGAGGAATTAAAGTCAGGAAGAATGCGCTATGAAGATTGTTTTAAACTATTTGATGGGAACGACGAGGTCCGGTTACCTGGTTCGTTTAAGAGAGGGGGATTGATGAAATGATACTTGGAGATTATCTTCCGTTCTGGAATAAACTAACAGAAAAACAGAAGGAGAAGCTTCTACAAAAGACCAGAGAGGTTACGTTTGAGAAAGGAACGCTGGTTCACAGTGGAGATGACTGCATTGGGTTTCTTTTAGTAACAGGGGGACAGCTAAGAGCTTTTATGATATCAGATGAGGGAAGAGAACTTACATTGTATCGGTTGTTGGATCGGGATATATGTTTGTTTTCTGGTCCTTGTATGATTAAAAATATTCAATTTGATGTTACGGTTGAGGCGGAAGAAGATTCCCACGTCTTAATGATTCCTTCCCAAGTTTATAAGGAACTGATGGAAGAGTCTGCCGCAGCTTCTAATTTCACCAATGAATTAATGGCTTCTAGATTTTCGGAAGTAATGTGGCTGATGGATCAGGTGATGAATAAAAAGATGGATGGCAGGATAGCCGCCTTTTTGTTGGAAGAGGGAGAACTTCATGATACCAATGAACTATCCATTACCCATGAACAGATTGCTCATCATCTGGGCACAGCAAGAGAAGTCGTAACTAGAATGCTTCGTATGTTTCAGGCAGAACATCTAGTCAAAATCACAAGAGGAAGCGTGGAGCTTCTAGATGAAAAAGGGTTAAAACTACTGGCAGCAGATAGTTTGAGATAAAAAAAGGGGCTTAAGTTCATCCTACTTAAGTCCTTTTTCAAAGCCTAAAATTTCTTTCTTCTTTATTCTTCTTTTTGCATGTGGTCAACCAATTGATCCAGTGTGCCAAATTGATATCCCATCTCTTCCCACTTGGTTAAGAGCTCATCAAGAATTTCTGCATTGGTTTTTGAAGTACTGTGCAAAAGAACGATGGCACCGGGATGAATTCTTCCCAACAGTTTTTTGAAGGCTTCTTCCTTGGTCGGTTGTTTATCCTGATACCAGTCCACATAAGCAAGACTCCAGAAAAATGTACAGTATCCCATATCTTTGGCTAACTTAAGGTTAGTTTCACTGTATTTTCCCTGGGGCGGACGGTAGTATTTTTTCATGGACTGTCCAGTTGTCTTTTCAAATAGAGTTTCCAGGTTCCCAATTTCTTTTTCGAATCCTTCTTTGGAGGAAATCTTTGACATATCCGGATGATGATAGGTATGGTTTCCCACGATATGTCCTTCATCAACCATTCGTTTTACCAGATCAGGAGCTGTTTCTATGTAGTTGCCAACCACGAAAAATGTAGCATGAGCATGATGCTTTTTTAAGGCATCCAGTATTGCAGGGGTATTGCCATTTTCATAACCAGCATCAAAGGTAAGGTAGAGCACTTTCTCTGGAGTTTTATCCGCATAGTAGGATTGATATTGTTTTAAGTAATCCATGGTCGCATTAGCAACTGGGGGCTGACCTTCTTGTTGGAAACTCAGTCCCCAATTTCCATCTGCAGCTGTTTCGATGACCTTGTGATGATCCGTAAATTTGGCACCAAGATGTCCAGCCAAAAAAGCGCAGAGAAAGAGGAGGAATACCTTTAATACGTATTTTCCTTTTTCTGGATCGATCTGTTTTTTGCGAATGAAGTTCATCATTTAAAACTCCGTTACCTGTCGTTTGGTCTAATATATGAAAGTAAGGTTTGTCCTTATTCAAATAGGTTACGGATTATTCTTTTATTTGGGTTCCAGCTTTTCCCTCTAAGCTTGCCTTTGCCTTTTCCAGTGACGTGATGATCGCCGTCCGGTTTCTCCCATGTAAAATAAAGTCCAAGGATGCTTCGATCTTTGGCAGCATAGAACCAGCTTCAAATTCTCCGGCTTCCATATAAGCGGTTGCTTCTTTTGTGTTCATAAAGTTGAGGGCAGATTCATCTGATTTACCATAATGATGCGTCACATTGTCTACACTTGTTAAAATCATCAGTACATCGGCATCGATTTCTTTCGCAAGAAGACCAGCGGCTCTGTCTTTCTCAATCACTGCACTGGCGCCTTTTAAGTAGCATCCTTGTTCCATCACTGGGATTCCGCCTCCGCCACAGGCAATGGCGATTTGATCTGCATCTAAGATCGCCTTAATGCTGTCAATTTCAACAATGGAGACTGGCTTTGGAGAGGCTACGACTCTGCGAAATCCCTGGTTGGAAATTTCCTCGACATAGTTCCCTTTCTCTTCCTCTTCTTTTGCTTCTTTTGCTGTCATCAATCTCCCGATGGATTTCATGGGAGTATAGAATGCTTCGTCATAAGGATTCACCATCATCTGGGTCAAAATGGTGACAACTGGCTTGTAAATCCCCCGTTTGATAAGCTCTGCCCGAATGCCGTTTTGCAAATCGTATCCGATATAGCCCTGACTCATGGCAGAGCAGACGGACATTGGTGCAGAGGTATACCCATCATGTAGTTTTCCGAATTCATTCATAGCAGTATGGATCATACCTACTTGAGGAGCATTGCTGTGTGTCACAGCCACTTGCCAGCCAGCCTGGATAAAGTCAGCGATGACTACGGCTGTCTTTGCAACGGCAGTTTTCTGTTCTGGCAAATTAGTTCCTAAAGCGTTGTGCCCTAAAGCGATTACAATACGTTTTTTTGGCATAATATTTCCCTCTCCGTGTGATGTTATATTGGCAGAAATCATAAAAATATTATAGTATCAAGAGTAGAAAAAAGCAACCCATTAAAAGGTTTGTGTCAGCACGTTGTTTAATTTTGGTTTTCTTTAGAAAAAATTTAAGAAAAATTGGTGGATATATTAAACACAGGTGGTATAATGTTTAGGAAGATACAGAAAAAGAAAGGACCCTTAGTTTATGATAGTGATGATTCTGCATCTGATTCTTCCGATTTTCTTTTATACGATGATAACGACTCTGCTCTTTATGGGATTGGAATTAGGGGCTCTGGAAGCCACTGCGATCTCAGCAGTGATTACCATTCCGATCCTTATTTATATTTATGGTAGAGATCAAAAGCGAAGAGGGGAGTTGGGGAGGGACGGGGTTAACCTTGAAGATAGTTTTATTTATATTGTTTTGTTTGGTTTGTCTCTCTGCATACTGGGTAACTTTATTGTGGAGTCCCTAGGAATCAGTGGGCTGTCAAAAGCATATGAAGAAGCAGCCAAATCGCTGTATTCTCCGTCCTTTGCCGTTCAGATTATGGCCTCAGGACTTGTGATTCCAATTGCGGAAGAGCTGATATTTAGAGGGATGATTTTTGCTTCCTTGAAAGAACGTCTGCCCTTTTTCGTTTCGGCTTTTCTATCAGCAGGTATATTTGCCCTATTTCATGGGAATCTTCCCCAGGGGATGTATGCGTTTTTACTTGGATTCGCCGCAGCGTGGCTGTATCAGACTGCAAAAGGTATTCTAGCCCCCTGTGTTTTCCACATATCAGCCAATTTGTTTTCGCTTTTTGTAACGAATGCTGGTGTGGCAAATTTATTGTTTCAAACAGAGAATTTGGCAGCAACAACGTTTGTTGTAGGGGGATCTGCCGCCCTGTCTGTATTTTGTATGATCCGGATTTACTGGAAAAACAATTCAAAGGAGGATATTGTGTGAAACTTTTATCTGTAGCGATTCCATGCTATCATTCAGAAGCTTATATGAAAAAATGTATTGATTCTCTTCTTCCCGGAGGAGATGAAGTGGAGATCTTAATCGTTGATGACGGCTCGAAGAATGACCGTACGGGGGAAATTGCAGACGAATATGAAAAAAAATATCCTGATATATGCAAGGCAATCCATCAGGAGAATGGAGGGCATGGAGCCGCAGTGAATGCGGGCTTAAAGAATGCTGTGGGGATCTATTTTAAAGTTGTTGATAGCGATGACTGGGTGGATCCATCTGCATACACAGAGATTCTTAATACACTAAGACAATTTGTTTACGGGGAAAAAACACTGGATATGCTAGTAAGTAATTTTGTCTATGAAAAACAGGGTGCACGTAGGAAGAAGGTTATGAATTATCGGCTGGCACTTCCTCAGAATCAGCTAATTGACTGGTCTGATGTGAAGCTTTTTATGCTTGGACAGTACATCTTAATGCATTCCGTAATCTATCGTACAGAACTTTTAAAAGAATGCCAATTAGAACTTCCAAAGCATACCTTTTATGTGGATAATATATTTGTTTACCAGCCACTGCCTTACGTGAAAACCATGTATTATCTGAATGTGAATTTTTATCGATACTTCATTGGAAGAGAGGATCAGTCTGTCAATGAATCTGTGATGATAGGACGAATTGACCAACAGATCCGTGTGACGAAGCTTATGCTAGGTTATCATGATGTAACAAAGATGAAGCAAAGAAAACTTCGGCGCTATATGGTGCGATACTTAGAAATCATGATGGTTATATCTTCAATTCTGGCGATTAAATCAGGATCGGAAGAAAATATGGAGAAGAAAAAAGAATTATGGCAGCATCTTCGTAAACAGAATTTTAAATTATACTTAAGACTTCGATGGGGATTCTTGGGCCAGGGAGTGAACCTACCTGGAAAAGGTGGTATGAAGTTTCCAATAACCATCTACAAGATGACACAAAAGTTCTTTGGTTTTAACTAAAAAATCCCCCCTATCCTTAATGGATCAGGGGGGACTTTTTATTCTGTTAACTGATGGCTTTTTCTGAAACCTTTTTTCGGTTCGGTACCAAAGAATTGGTATAGATAAACTGATACATAACATATGCCATAACGATAGAACCAAGTCCATCAAAGGCAGAATGTTGTTTTAGGAAGACTGTTGCCAGACAGATGGATATCATCAATAAAAAAGATCCAGTCTGAATCAGTGGATAATTCTTCATACGCCTGCTTTTGATAACCGCAATGTGAACACAAATGGAGTTGTAAACATGAATGCTTGGAAATACATTGGTGCAGGTATCTGCCGAATATAACCGTGCAACAATGGCAGAGTAAAAATTCTTATCTGGATTGATGAATGGCCTGAAATCCGTACCGTTTGGAAAGACTGTACAGATCACCAGACTGATGGTCATGCCGGTAAAGAGCATAGCACAGAGCCGGTAGTAACCTTTCACGTCAGTTAAAAAAAAGTAACAGACAGCTACTGCCACATAAGCAAACCACAAAAGATACGGAATGATGAAGTATTCATTAAATGGGATAAAGTCATCTATGGCAAGGTGCATGATATGATAATGGCTTGTCACTGTCTTTTCCAAGTATAGAAACCATGGAATATAAATAAAGGCGAAGCTGAGTATCCAGACGTGCCGATACTTTTTAAACAGATTTTTCATTGTAATCACCCTTCTTAGCTGGAATAAAATTGACCAACTTTTGTGGATTATAACACAATAGATTTAACAGTACAATAGTCTTTCTTAAATGTTAATATATTATTCAGAAACAGTTCCATTTCATGCCATTAAATTATAATATTTATATAAAACAGTTGATAGACAGTTCATCTTTGTGTATAGTATAGGGGCAGACTTTAATACGAAAGGAATAGAAAATGTTACAAAAATATATGACAGTGTTTCTGATTTCAATGGTTCCACTCGTTGAACTTCGTGGTGCGATTCCATATTCCAGAATCATAGGGCTGCCTTTATTCCAGTCTTATATCATTGCGATTATTGGAAACATGCTGCCTGTACCGATTATCTATCTGTTTGCCAGAAGGGTATTAGAATGGGGCGCGGACAAACCAATAATTGGCAGCTTTTTTACCTGGTGTCTGAATAAAGGAGAACACGGAGGGAAAAAACTACAGGCAAAAGCTGGACGAGGGTTATTTATAGCCCTACTGCTATTTGTAGGGATCCCTTTACCGGGAACCGGTGCCTGGACCGGCACTTTGGCAGCCAGCCTGCTTGATGTTGATTTTAAATCCAGTATATTAGCGGTGATGGGAGGCGTTCTTTTGGCGGGTGTGATTATGGCCCTTGCCAGTGCAGGGGTTTTAGGAGCGCTAAAATCCATCGTTTTCTGAAACTGGTAGGAAGAAGGGCAGAATGGAACGAAAGAATGAAGAAGGGCTGACGGAGAAAGAATTTTTAGCACAGTATCGTCCGGGAGACTACGAACGACCCTCCTTAACGGTTGATGTTTTGATTTTTGCATTAGACGAGGAAGAGGAGAATGCTGAAATTCTACTTATTAAGCGAAAAAACCACCCATGTATGGATCAATGGGCAATTCCCGGCGGATTTGTCAATTTAGATGAATCGTTAGAAGAAGCAGCTGCAAGAGAACTTTTCGAGGAAACAGGGTTACATGGAATCTGTTTGGAACAGCTCTATACTTGGGGGAATGTGAAACGAGATCCTAGGTCAAGGGTGATTTCCGTGTCGTTTGTAGCTTTGATCTCGAAGGATCAACTGATTTTAGAGGCTGGCGATGATGCTTCTAAGGCATGTTGGTTTGAAGTAAATAAAAAGAAAATTTCAGATTTGGAACATGGATCAACTTATGCGCTTACAATCGAGAATGAAGACGAACATATCTTTATGAGCTATCGGGTTACCGAAACTTATGAACGCCAGGGCTATATGTGGAAAAAAGATACCGATATAGAACTACTTCCAGTGATTGACATGCAAGATCAAGAAAAACTTGCTTTTGATCATGAAGAGATTTTAAATGCGGCTATGGATCGTTTGGAAGATCTGGAAAAAGAATATAGAGAACAGACATATTAAGAAAAACACATCCCTGATTAGGGGATGTGTTTTTTGTTACAGATGTAAGAAAAAATTAATGGAAAATGGGAAATATTATGTTATACTAATGGAAGAAAAAAGAACGAAAACCAGATTTATACAGGAGAATATAGACAATGATGAAAAACACAAAAAGAATTTTTAGTTTTGTAATTGGCTTTGCACTTCTTGTTTCCGTACCTTCCTACGGATCCGCTGTGCCATTGGTGCAGCCATTCCCTCATTCCTATGATCAGACGCAGAACCAAAATGGCCCTTCAGGAACGGGAGTCGACAACAGTCAAAAGTCCGATACACAGGAGAATAACAAAACAGAAGGGACGGGGAGCCAGTCAGTAACAAAACCTGAGATTGCTTCAGAAGGCGCCTTTCTCCTTGATGCCTCCTCAGGTGAGGTTTTATATTCCAAAAACGGGGAAACCAGGTATTATCCTGCAAGTATCACAAAACTTATGACAGCATTGATTGTTGCAGAACGGTCTAAGCTATCGGATACGGTTGTATTTTCAAAAACAGCCACCACAAATTTAGAATCAGGCGCAGTCACACTTTCCTTAACGGAGGGTGACAAACTGACCGTAGAACAGTGCCTTTACGGTCTGATGCTCCGGTCTGCCAATGAAGTAGCCAATGGTCTGGCGGAGCATACAGCAGGGAGCATTGGTTCCTTTGCTGGGATGATGAATGCGAAGGCAAAGGCTCTAGGTTGTACCAACACAAATTTTGTCAATCCCAACGGCTTAAATAATACCAATCATTACACAACTCCTCATGATATGGCCCTGATAGCGAAGGCCGCATTTGAGAATGATATCGTTCGGAAGGTGTGTGCAACAAAGAGCTACCAGATACCGGCGACAAAAAAGGCTTCTGCCAGAACCATTACTATGGGACATAAGATGATCAAATCTTCTGACTCCAGATATTATCCTGGTGTGATTGGAGGAAAAACCGGATATACCTCTCTGGCGGGCAACACATTAGTTACCTGTGCGGAGAAAGATGGAGTACGTCTGCTTGCTGTTGTTCTGAAAAGCAAGTCAACCCATTATGCCGATACAAAAGCGTTGCTTGATTATGGATTTGCTTTAAAAGGTGGACAGGCATTGTCAAAGCAGGAACAAACTTCTGGTTGGATAAAGATAGTTTCCAGATGGTATTACAAGAAATCAGATGGAAACAGAGCGTGCAATGAGTGGTTGAAGATTGATGGCAGCTATTATTGGTTTGATTCTGATTCTGCGATGGCAACTGGATTTCGCCAATTCTCCAACAATGCCTGGTATTATTTTCATTCTAATGGGGCGATGGCTGAAAACTACTGGGTTAAATCCAAAGAAAAGTGGTATTATATGGGAGAAGATGGTGCGATGTTGAAAGATACGGTAACACCGGATGGATACCGTCTGAATGCAGATGGAGCCTGGAATTTATAAAATAAGATTTAAGGTGAATCTTAAGATGCAAAAAAGAGCCTTATGGCTCTTTTTTACTTGGATTTTCTTGCTCATCAGTTTTTGTATCTTCTATTTTATCGGGCTGATATTCCAGTATATCCTCAACACTACAATTAAGAATTCGGCAGAGCATATCAATGGTATGTGTTGACACAAAATTATTCTTTTTAAGGCGACCGATCTGTCCGGCGCTCACTTTGCAGTATTTGATTAGATGATACTGACTGATATTTTTCCTTTTCATCGTTTCCCATAGTCTGTCATAAACAATCATGTTTTTATCACCTCTTATTTAATTAAACCGTGATTATCCAGTATTGTATATTATCCATAATTGGATCGCCCTCTAAAGAAGGAAGTCTTAGACTTGACTTTAGCAGGTTTTTGAGTGTATGATGAATGGACAGCATAAGAAGGAATGAGAATGGATGAGGAAAGAAAAGATGTGGATTGCTGCCGGAGTTTTTTGTGCCACATTGGGTGCAGGATGTCTGTTACGCTCGAAACATGAAAAAGAACAAATTACTGTAGAAAATACGAACATTACCAGTGACAAGATCAAGAAAGATTGCACCATCGTATTTCTTTCTGATCTACACAGTCACTGTTTTGGAAAAGAGAATCATAAATTACTGTCAGCCATAGATCAAATAAACCCGGATGTGATACTGGTTGGGGGAGATATGATGGTTGCGAAAGGAAAAGGGGATACCAATGTCAGTCTAATGTTGATGAAGAGGCTGGCATCTCGGTATCCTGTTTTCTATGGGAACGGAAATCATGAAATTCGTATGGATCAAGAACGGCATATTTACGGAGATGGCTGGGATGTTTTTCGGAAAAAATTAAAAAAATTTGGGGTGATTGTCTTGGCAGACCGGACAGAGGTGTACCGAAGAGATATCTCCATCACTGGGATTGATTTGGATTCCGGATGTTACCGAAAATTTCATCCAGAGAAGATGACGAAGAAAGAGATGGAAGATAAAATAGGCAAAGCAGATTCCAAGCGCTTTCAAATTCTGCTTTGCCACTCGCCGCTCTATTTCCACGCATGTGAAACGTGGGGATCAGATTTAACACTATCCGGACATTTTCATGGAGGAACCATACGCCTTCCCCTTGTAGGAGGCATTATGACGCCTCAGTTTCAATTTTTCAATCCTTATTGCGCAGGGACATTCACAAAAAACAGCCGGCATATGATTGTTAGCAGAGGATTAGGTACACACTCGATTAATATCCGCATTAACAACAAGCCCCAGATCGTGGTGGTTAAGTTAAAGGCGAAAAGCTGACTTTTGAACCTGCCATATATTTACAGATGAACTAGGATTTGATATACTTATCGGTGGTATGTTTGATCTGCTTTGGAGGAAAGTATGGGAATCTCTTATAAACTGGATAATTTTGAAGGTCCGTTGGATCTTTTGCTACACTTGATTGAAAAGAATAAAGTGAATATCTACGATATTCCCATTGTAACAATTACAGAGCAGTACCTTGATTATGTAAGTCATATGGAGACGGAAGACTTAAATGTAGTGAGTGAGTTTTTGGTCATGGCTGCAACGCTGATTGATATCAAGGCTCGAATGCTTCTTCCCAAAGAGGTGAATGAAGAAGGGGAGGAAGAAGACCCCAGGGCGGAACTTGTGGCACGCCTTTTGGAATACAAATATTATAAATACATGTCTCTGGAACTAAAAGACCGGGAGGTGGGGGCGGACCGCCTGTTTTATAAAGAAGCAACCGTTCCACCAGAAGTGGCTAAATATGAGCCACCGGTGGATTTGGACAAGTTGCTTCGTGGTCTTAGCCTGGCAAAACTTCAGGAGATCTTCCGTGGGGTAACAAAACGAACGCAAGACCGGATTGATCCGATTAGAAGTCGGTTTGGGACCATTCGAAAAGAAACGGTTAGTCTAGAGAGTAAGATAAAGTCCGTTTTAGAGTATGCCCGGGAATTCCGGAAGTTTTTCTTTCGGAAGATGTTGAATCATAAGCCTGATCGGGTCGAAGTGGTAGTGACGTTTTTAGCACTATTAGAGCTGATGAAAATTGGCAAAATTTCATTGACCCAAGAGCATTTATTTGATGATATGCTGATTGAAACCCTGGAACCAGAAGGGGAAGAAGGGGAACTGAATTTATCGGAACTGGGGGAGGAAGAATAGAACGATGGATAAGGATACTCTTTTCGTTGATACATCCAAAAAGAGCACAAAAGAAGAGAAAAAATGGGAAGCAGTGATCGAAGCCGTTTTGTTTACCATGGGGAGTTCTGTTTCACTTAGCCAGCTGGCGGCTGCCATTGATCAAAAAGAAGAGATCGCGAAAGAAGCAGTCAAACGCTTGATGAGACGATTTGACGCTGGTAAAAGAGGGATTCAAATCATAGAGTTGGAGAACAGTTACCAGATGTGCACCCGGCTGGAATATTATGATTATCTGATTCGAGTGGCGGCTGTACCCAAAAAGCATGCATTAACGGATGTGGTGTTAGAAACTCTTTCTATTATTGCATACAAACAGCCCATAACAAAGATTGAGATTGAAAAAATCAGAGGTGTAAAATCGGACCATGCCGTGAATAAACTGGTGGAATACAACCTAGTCTATGAAGTGGGACGTTTGGATGCGCCGGGAAGACCGGCTCTATTTGCAACCACAGAGGAATTTTTAAGAAGATTTGGAATCGGCTCTACAAAGAACCTTCCTGTAGCGGATCCGGAGGTAGCTGCCGAAATCCGTATGGAAGTAGAGGAAGAGTTATCCGAAAGCGGAGAGTTGATTTCACAGAAGAATAACCAAGAGAATACAGAGTTGGAGGACATAAATTGAAAGATCACATAAGAATTAAATATTTTACAGATAAGATAGACAGACTTACTTACATTGAAGATAAATCAGACTGGATCGACCTTCGTGCAGCAGAACAAGTAGAGATAAAAGCAGGAGAATTCAAATTGATTCCCCTGGGAGTTGCGATGGAGCTTCCAACGGGATATGAAGCCCATATAGTTCCAAGAAGCAGTACATTTAAAAATTTTGGAATCATTCAAACCAATAGTATGGGTGTAATTGATGAGACTTATTGCGGAGATAATGACCAATGGTTTTTCCCAGCCTATGCACTTAGGGATACTGTGATTCAAATCAATGACCGGATTTGTCAGTTTCGGATTATGGAACATCAGCCAGCCCTTGAGTTCCAGGAAGTGGAAGTGTTAGACAATAAAGACAGAGGCGGCATCGGAAGCACAGGGAAAAATTAAGATTGATCGCCTTAAAAAAGATGGAGATAATAAGATGAAGCGAAAGACTGGATATGCATCTTTGGTTCTTGCATTATTCCTGATTGTGTTTTTATTGGCAGGCTGTGGGAAACAGCCCCAGAGAAATACTTTTCGAGAAGATGGAATCCTCTTACTGAATCAAGGGGAGTATAAGAAGGCTGTGGATTCATTTGATCATGCCTTGGACGCTTCGAAAGGCCTGGTAAATAAATTTGATTTAGATGTTTTAAAATACCGAGCAGAAGCGGAGTATTTATCAAAGGATTATAAAGCAGCAGTGGCCTCTTATGATGTCCTGATACAAGTAGATGGAGATAAACCGGAATATTTTAATATGCGATCTGCTTCCAAAGCAGAGACAGGTGATATAAAAGGCTCAATAAAGGATTATAAACGAGGAATAGAACTTGATAAAGCATCCCCCCAAAGACTTCCTGCACTATTGGCAACAGGTACGGCATTGGAACAGGCTGGATCATTCTCTGAGGCCATGGAACTTTATCAGGCAGCAGAAGCAGATGGAGTAACAAGTGCTTTACTCTATAACCGTATGGGACTTTGTCAGATGGCGAAAAAAGACTGGGAAAGTGCCGCTTCTTTCTTTCAAAAGGGGATACAGGCACCAGAGGGTGATAAGGTAACAGAACTTTTGTTTAATCAAGCCGTTTGTGAAGAGTACAAAGGTAACTTTAAGGCGGCTCTTTTATTAATGAACCAGTATGTGAATGCTCACGGCACGGATGAAGAGGCGGAACGTGAGATCAAATTTTTAAAAACAAGATAGGTTGGGAAATGAATGGCAGATCTGATTGATTTAAAAGAAGTAGAAGAAAGAGTCATACTTGTTGGTGTCAGTACGGGAGATGGAGAAGATATGAAAGCATCTCTTGATGAACTAGAAGAGCTGGCAAAGACGGCTGGAGCGATGACAGCGGATAAGATCATACAGAACCGGGAACGTGTGCATCCGGGGACTTATCTGGGAAAAGGAAAGATCCAGGAGATTAAGGAACGTATCTGGGAACTGAATGCGACGGGGGTGGTTTGTGATGATGAACTTTCGCCAGCTCAGATGCGAAACTTAGAGGAAGCACTTGATATTAAGGTTATGGACCGAACCATGGTGATTCTGGATATCTTTGCATCCAGAGCGACCACAAGCGAGGGGAAAATTCAGGTTGAACTGGCACAATTAAAATATCGGGCGGCAAGACTGGTAGGTCTACGCAGATCTTTGTCCCGTCTAGGAGGCGGAATAGGAACCAGGGGACCCGGAGAGAAAAAACTAGAGATGGATCGAAGACTGATCCATGACCGAATTGGATTTTTAAAGGGAGAATTGGAATCAGTAAAGCGGCATAGGGAGATCGCCAGGCAGCAAAGAGATAAGAATTATATTCCGGTTGCTGCTATCGTAGGTTATACCAATGCAGGCAAGTCCACATTGCTGAACAAACTTACCAATGCAGGTATTCTTGCAGAGGATAAATTATTCGCAACCCTTGATCCGACCACGCGCAATTTAAGTTTGCCGGCAGGACAACAGATTCTTCTGACCGACACGGTCGGATTTATCCGAAAGCTTCCACATCACCTGATTGAAGCGTTTAAGAGTACCCTGGAGGAAGCAAAATACAGTACGATTATTCTTCATGTGGTGGATTGTTCCAACCCACAGATGGATCTACAGATGCATACGGTGTATGAGACATTAAGGGATCTAAACGTTACGGACAAGATCATGGTGACTGTTTTTAATAAAACAGATTCCGTAGAGTCAGAGATTACGTTACGTGATCCCTCCACCGATTATCAGGTTCGTATATCCGCAAAAACAGGAGAAGGTCTTGATGAACTGTTAAATCTTTTGGAGGGAATCTTAAGAAGTCAAAAAGTATTTCTGGAAAAAGTCTACTCCTATCAGGATGCCGGTAAGATCCAGTTTATTCGCAAATATGGGCAGCTTTTAAAAGAAGAATACCAGGAAGATGGGATTTTAATTCAAGCCTATGTACCGTCGGAATTGTTTGCTTCTATTGCAGACAGTACCGATACTATTTAAGTCCGAATAAGCACAATATGTAGGAAAAGGTTAAAAACCAAAACTACATATTGTGCTTTTTGTTTTATTCTGTTATAATACCTATGGTACAGAAGAGTTGAAAAAGGGTTTTGAAAAGGAAAGGAGTTAGGTTTGATGATCCAGGTTGTAAAAAGAGATGGGGAAGAGGCTTTATTTAGTCTTTCAAAGATTACGGAAGCGATAAAAAAGGCGTTTCTAGCCACTGACATGGAGTTTAACCACGAGATTCTGGAACTTTTATCTTTACGGGTGACAGCTGATTTTCAGAGTAGTATGTCAAACGGAATGATTATGGTTGAGCAGATTCAGGACAGTGTAGAGCATGTGCTGGAACAAGCAGGATACACCAGTGTGGCAAAAGCGTACATATTGTATAGAAAACAGAGAGAAAAAATTCGCAACATGAAGAACACGATCCTAGATTATAAGGAGGTGGTCAACAGTTATGTGAAAGTAGAGGATTGGCGTGTAAAAGAAAACTCCACTGTCACGTATTCGGTTGGGGGATTGATCTTAAGCAATTCCGGTGCGGTTACGGCTAATTACTGGCTCTCAGAAATCTATGATCAGGAGATCGCAGATGCCCATAGAAACGCAGATATCCATATCCATGACTTATCTATGCTCACAGGGTATTGTGCAGGCTGGTCATTAAGACAGCTTCTTTTAGAAGGACTTGGAGGGATAACTGGAAAAATCACCTCCTCACCTGCCAAACATTTATCCGTTCTCTGCAATCAGATGGTCAACTATCTTGGAATTATGCAGAACGAGTGGGCAGGGGCACAGGCATTTTCCTCTTTTGATACCTATCTGGCTCCTTTTGTAAAGACGGATCACATGTCATACAAAGAAGTAAAAAAAAGCATAGAATCGTTTATATATGGAGTTAATACACCAAGCCGTTGGGGAACCCAGGCTCCCTTTTCCAATATTACTCTAGACTGGACCGTTCCAGCAGATATGGCGGAGTTAAATGCCATTGTTGGCGGCAAAGAGATGGACTTTAAATATAAAGATTGTAAAAAAGAGATGGATATGGTCAATAAGGCATTTATTGAAACGATGATTGAAGGGGATGCCAATGGAAGAGGGTTTCAGTACCCCATACCTACCTATTCCATTACAAAGGATTTTGACTGGTCAGATACAGAGAACAATCAACTGTTGTTTGAGATGACCTCTAAATATGGAACTCCTTATTTTTCTAATTATATCAATAGCGATATGGAGCCAAGTGATGTGCGGAGCATGTGCTGCCGGCTAAGGCTGGATCTTAGAGAATTAAGGAGAAAGACCGGAGGGTTCTTTGGTTCCGGGGAAAGTACGGGTTCAGTAGGTGTGGTTACCATTAACATGCCAAGAATTTCCTATCTTTCCAAAGACGAGACGGATTTTTATAGACGGTTGGATCATATGATGGATATTTCCGCTCGGTCTCTAAAAATCAAACGAGATATAATCACCAAATTATTAAATCAAGGTCTATATCCATACACCAAACGGTATCTCGGCAGCTTTGAGAATCATTTTTCCACGATTGGTCTGATTGGTATGAATGAAGCTGGTTTAAATGCATGCTGGCTGGGAACAGACTTGACCGATAAAAGAACTCAAACCTTTACAAAAGAAGTTTTAAACCATATGAGAAAGAAGCTCTCTGATTATCAGGAACAGTATGGAGATCTTTATAATCTAGAGGCAACGCCGGCGGAGTCTACTACATACCGTTTGGCAAAGCATGATAAGGAACAATATCCCCATATCAAAACCGCAGGTCATGAAGGGGATACGCCTTATTACACCAACAGTTCCCACCTTCCAGTTGATTATTCCACAGATGTTTTTGACGCACTGGATATACAGGATGAATTACAGACTTTATATACATCTGGAACCGTATTCCACGCATTTTTGGGAGAAAAACTTCCAGACTGGGTGGCTGCAGCAAAACTAGTGAAAACCATAGCAGATCATTACAAACTGCCTTATTATACATTATCCCCCACGTATTCGATCTGTTCGGAGCATGGATATCTGGCAGGGGAACATAAGCTATGCCCTGTTTGCAAGAAACCAGCTGAAGTTTACAGCCGGATTACAGGTTATTACCGGCCAGTTTTAAACTGGAATGAGGGAAAGACTCAGGAATACAAAAACAGGACTACTTACTGCGTCAACGGTTCGGTTTTAAAGACAGAGGAAGGGGAAGTAAGACAGGAAAAGCAAGGCGAGAAAAAAACAGAAATTCCAACAGGAGCGTATCTGTTTATCTCAAAAACCTGCCCCAACTGCCGGACAGTTAAGAAGTTTCTGGAACATGTAGAATATGAAACCATAGATGCAGAAGAGAATGCAGAACTAGCAGTAAGTCTTGGGATCATGCAAGCCCCAACTTTAGTTGTAGTAGAAAATGGACTGATTCAGAAAATCAATAATGTATCAGATATCAAAAAATATGCGGAAAGTATCTCTGTGAAAGGTTAGAAAAGCGGTTGCAGAATCTTTTATCTGATTAAACGGAAAGGGGTATGGTATATGGAATATGAGAACACATGGGCAATGTATGGAGAGACAGGTGCAATTGCCAGAAAAAGCATAGAGGCGGAGCATCATCACATCAGCATGCAGATACAATCCCATGGAAAAGAAACCTACATTCTGGTCATTGAGGCAGGGATCGAAGCCGTGTCTGTGGAACTCAAATCAAAGATACAGAAAGAGGCATTTCTAGAAGCAGATGGTTTTGCCAGAGATTATTTCAGGAATAAAGCCCGGTTATTTGAGGAGATAGCAGATCGAATTTGATCGATTTATCATGGGGGTTTTCATTCAAGGATATTTTTCTATAAAAAATTCTCCCAGTAAGGACTTTTCTGTCCCCATGGGAGAATTTTTTAATTCTTTGAGTCCATCAGACCCTTTCTTGTAAGGCAGCTTCTTCCAGACGGATCTGTTCATTTACCAAGTCTGCAAGTGTGATGCTATCGACTACCTCAGAGATCGCCGTATCTAGCTTTTTCCACACGATCATACTTGCACAAATATCTGCACGGCTGCAGGAATTTATGTCTTCTTCCATGCAGGAAACGGGTACCAAACTTCCCTCTGCAAGGCGAAGGATCATGCCTACGGTATATTCCTCAGGGTCTTTTGTGAGATAATAGCCACCCTGGGCACCTCTTCTGCTTTTTACATATCCGGCACGACTTAAGATTGTTACGATCTGTTCTAAATATTTGTCGGATATGCCCTGGCGTTCGGCCACTTGATTGATCTTTGTGCACTTTCCTGGATTTAGAGCAAATTCAATCATCATACGAAGGGCGTAGCGTCCCTTGGTCGAAAATTTCATCAAGACGAATCTCCTCCCTGATTATTCTTATCTGTTTAGTAGGATATAAATATATTACACGAAATTGATAAAAAAGTAAACCTTAATTCTGTGGCTTCCCAATTAGTGAAATTGGATGTATACTATTACTCATTGGGAATTGGAAGAATCGGGAGGAATCTTTGTGAAGAGACATAAGAAAGCCAGTCAGGTCATCATGACAGAAGGTGTAATATGGAAGCAGCTTATCGCTTTTTCTCTGCCGTTGCTGGTTGGAAATTTATTTCAGCAGCTTTATAATACAGTCGATTCTGTGGTGGTAGGAAATTTTCTTGGTAGTGATGCACTGGCAGCCGTTGGATCAAGCAATTCCCTAATCAATCTGATTATTGGTATGTTTATGGGGATTGGAACCGGAGCGGGAGTTATTATCTCTCAATATTATGGGGCAAAAGACAAAGAAAAGGTGCAATGGGCCGTCCATACGACTATGGCTCTTAGCTTGGTTGGAGGAATCATTTTGATTTTCCTTGGAGTATTTCTTACTCCTATGATTCTAAAGTGGATGGGAACTCCAGAATCGGTATTTCCTGATTCAGTCGCTTATTTAAGGATCTTTTTCTGTGGATCCCTCTTTAATCTGGTTTATAATATGGGATCTGGAGTGTTAAGGGCGGTGGGGGACTCGAAAAGACCTTTATACTATCTATGCATCTCGTCCATCGTAAATATGATTCTAGATTTGGTCTTTGTGGTGGTCTTTAACATGGGGACAGAGGGGGTGGGGTATGCCACCGTAGCAGCTCAGGCTGTTTCTTCGGTTCTGATAGTTCTGGCATTGATGAGAACCGATGAGATCTACCGTTTGGATCTTAAAAATTTAAGAATTGATAAAAGGATGGCAAATCGGATTTTAAAACTAGGGATACCAAGTGGCATTCAGCAGTCCATTATTTCTCTTTCTAATGTAATTGTTCAGTCTAATATAAATGGTTTTGGTTCTGCTGCAATGGCAGGATTTGGCTCTTATAGTAAAATTGATGGATTTGCTATGCTTCCCTTGCAAAGCTTTTGTATGGCGGCCACTACATTTACGGGTCAGAATATCGGGGCAGGAGAAAAGAAGAGGGTAAGACGGGGAATTATTCAAGGGATTGTGATAAGCCTTATCTATACGGTTATCATCTCAATCCTTCTTTATCTGAATGCAGAGCATATTTTAAGAATCTTTTCCCCTGAGGAACAAGTGATTCTCTACGGGAAAAGTACGATGCAGATACTAATTCCATTTTACTGGGTCGTAGCCATTCACCAGATCTTGATGGGAAGCATACGAGGAAGTGGACGTACCATGGTTTCTATGTTAATTGGAGTGGGGAATATGTGCATACTGCGTATGCTCTATATTAATCTACTGGTTCCGTTTTTCCCTAGTTATGCGGCGGTGCTGTGGTGTTATCCCATCACTTGGCTGACAACGACAGTGATGGATTGTATCTATAGTTTGAAAACGAAATGGATATCATAAGGAATAAACAACAGATAGGAGAAAGATACGATGAAAAATGGTTATATCCGGGTTGCGGCGGCAACTCCAGACGCAAAAGTAGCAGATCCCAGATTTAATCGGGAGCGGATCTGTGAGTTGATAAAAGAGGGAATTCGATTACAGACAAAAATTATGGTATTTCCGGAACTCTGTATGACGGCCTATACCTGTGGTGATTTATTTTTACAGTCTGCCCTATTAACAGCAGCAATCAAAGAACTGAAGGAAGTTTTAAAGGCAACAAAGGGAAGTGATCTGCTTGCTTTTATCGGAATGCCGTGGGAAAAAGATGGGAAGCTTTACAATACGGCAGTGGCAATACAAAATGGAAAGATCCTTGGAATCGTGCCAAAAACAAATCTTCCCAATTATTCTGAATTTTATGAATTGCGTTATTTTACGAAAGGAAACAAAGAAACGGCCATGGTGAAATGGGGAAATGAGTGGGTACCCATGGGCACGGATCTTCTTTTTGCCTGTGATTCCATTCCAGGTCTAATCGTAGCTGCTGAAATATGTGAAGATGCCTGGGTTCCTTTTCCACCATCTACGCGGCATGCCTGCGCTGGTGCCACGGTGATTGTTAACTGTTCTGCAAGTGATGAAACAATTGGAAAAGATGTTTACAGAAGAAATCTAATAACAGGGCAATCAGCAAGCCTGGTCTGTGGGTATGTCTATGCCAATGCAGGGGAAGGCGAGTCCACACAGGATCTAGTGTTTGGAGGGCAGAATCTGATTACAGAAAATGGGACATTGTTGGCGGAATCCAGCCGATTTGAGAATGAAGTTATATATGCAGATATGGATTTGGAACGTCTGAATCATGAAAGACGCAGGTTAAGCACGTTCCCTGGAGCGGAGAGAGAGGGGTACACGGTAGTTACGTTTTCCGTGAAAGAGGAAGATTTAAAATTAAAACGCTTCATCGATTCCAGTCCATTTGTACCAGATAACGAAAGGGAAAGAAACAAACGGTGTGAAGAGATTTTGTCCATACAGGCAATGGGACTAAAAAAGCGATTGGCACATACCGGTATCAAACATGCGGTACTTGGTATTTCCGGAGGGTTGGATTCCACACTTGCTTTATTGATAACGGTTCGTGCATTTGATTTATTAAAAATCCCGAGAAGTCAGATTCATGCAATCACAATGCCATGCTTTGGAACCACAGACCGGACTTACAAAAATGCATGTTTATTAACAGAAAAGTTAGGAGCAGCACTTCTAGAAATCAACATAAAGGAAGCGGTGAATGTTCATTTTCGGGATATTGGTCACGAAGCTGACAATCATGATGTCACGTATGAAAATTCACAGGCAAGAGAACGAACACAGATATTAATGGATCTTGCCAACCGATTTGGCGGTCTTGTCATAGGAACGGGTGACATGTCGGAACTGGCGCTTGGATGGGCCACTTATAATGGGGATCATATGTCCATGTATGGGGTCAATGCTTCGGTTCCTAAAACACTGGTTCGCCATTTGGTGCGTTATTATGCTGATACTTGTGAGGAAGAAGAATTAAATGGTGTATTGCTTGATGTTCTTGATACACCGGTAAGTCCAGAACTTCTACCTCCCAAGGATGGGCAAATTGCCCAGAAAACTGAGGATTTGGTGGGACCTTATGAACTTCATGATTTTTATTTGTATCAGGTATTGCGATGGGGGTACCGTCCCGAAAAAGTTTATCGGATGGCGCGTTTGGCGTTTGAAGGACGTTATGAGAATTCGGTTCTCTTAAAATGGCTAAACGTATTTTACCGCCGCTTTTTTAGTCAGCAGTTTAAGCGTTCCTGCATGCCAGATGGACCGAAAGTAGGATCCGTTGCCGTGTCTCCCAGGGGAGATTTACGGATGCCAAGTGATGCGGTTAGCAGGCTATGGCTGGAAGAATTGGAAACTTTATAAAGAGAGGTATAGTATGATAACGAGCAGTGCCAATGGTAAGATCAAACAGGTGATGAACTTGATAAAAAAAGCGAAGGAAAGAACCAATCGTGGACTTTTTGTAGTAGAAGGAATCCGTATGTTTGTAGAGATTCCTCCTGAAAAAATTGATTCTATCTTTGTGTCGGATGGATTTTCTAAGGATGAACACAAAAAAAAGCTGATAGAAGGAAAGGAGTTTGAAATTGTGTCAGACGAAGTGTTTAAAACCATGTCGGACACACAGACTCCACAGGGAATTCTGGCTCTGGTAAAACAATTTAATTACACACCAAACGATCTGTTTCCTTCTTCTGGTCCGGCACTTTTGATGATACTGGAAAATATACAGGATCCTGGTAATCTTGGTACCATTTTAAGAACAGGAGAAGGAGCCGGTGTAACAGGCGTGCTTATGAATGAGACAACGGCTGACATCTATAATCCGAAAGTGATTCGTTCCACCATGGGATCAATTTTTCGTATGCCTTTTGTTTCTGCCAGTGATTTTCCAGGTGCAATGTTGGAACTAAAGAATAAGGGAGTAAAACTTTATGCGGCGCATCTAGATGGTAGGAATAATTATGATAAAGAAGATTATACTGTTGATACAGGGTTTTTAATTGGGAATGAAGGGAATGGGTTGACTGAAGAAACGACAAAAGAGGCAGATGCTTACGTAAAGATTCCGATGAAGGGAAAGGTAGAGTCTCTCAATGCAGCAGTGGCTTCTTCTGTCCTAATGTATGAAGCAGCTAGACAACGGAGAGGATAATTGACAGAAAAATATTGAGAAATACTGGAATGTATAGTATGATAGTATCAATAAAGGAATTTGCCGGACAGTATTGTCTATATAGGCTGGGAAGGGGAATAAAAAGATGGCAGCGATTTATTGGCTCATTGCTTTTGTTGTACTTCTTGGAATAGAAGCGGCTACTATGGCCCTGACGACTATTTGGTTTGCGGGAGGAGCTTTGGTGGCATTTGTAATGGCGTTGTTTGGGGTTAATACGGAGTTACAACTGGCGTTATTTGTAATTGTGTCTTTTGTTTTACTGTTTTTCACCAGACCTTTTGCGTTAAAGTATGTAAACAAAAATACGATTAAAACCAATTCAGAAGGCCTGATCGGGAAGTTTGCCGTAGTAACATCTGAAATTAATAATTCAGATGGAAAAGGTGCTGCGGTATTAAATGGTCAGGAATGGACTGCTAGGGCATCTAAGGATGACCGGATCTATTCAGTTGGAACCAGAGTAGAAGTAAAAGAAATTCAAGGTGTGAAACTAATTGTAAGCAAGAAACAGGAGGAAGATTAATATGGTAGGATTTACTTTAGTAATAATTATTTTACTTTTTGTATTGGTATTACTGGCTTCATGTATCAAAATCGTTCCCCAGGCACAGGCTCTGGTAATTGAGCGGCTTGGAGCGTTTATGGCTACATGGTCCGTGGGTGTTCACATTAAGCTGCCGATTTTAGATCGTGTGGCAAAAAGAGTAAATATAAAAGAGCAGGTCGCTGATTTTCCTCCACAGCCCGTAATCACGAAGGATAACGTAACCATGAGGATTGATACCGTTATATTTTTCCAGATTACCGATCCAAAACTCTTTGCCTATGGAGTGGATAATCCTCTTATGGCTATTGAGAATCTGACAGCGACAACGCTTCGTAACATCATTGGAGATATGGAACTAGATCAGACCTTAACTTCTAGAGAAATTATTAACTCAAAGATGAGAGAAACGCTTGATATTGCAACCGATCCCTGGGGAATCAAAGTAAACCGCGTGGAACTGAAAAACATCATGCCACCTGCAGCCATTCAGGATGCCATGGAGAAACAGATGAAAGCAGAACGGGAACGCCGGGAATCAATTTTGAGAGCAGAAGGGGAGAAAAGATCTACGGTTCTGGTTGCAGAAGGAAAAAAAGAATCTGTTATTCTTGATGCAGAAGCTGAGAAACAGTCTGCAATCCTTCATGCAGAAGCAGAAAAAGAAAAGAGGATCCGGGAAGCGGAAGGTCAGGCAGAGGCGATTTGTAAGGTTCAGCAGGCCACTGCAGATGGAATCCGTATGATCAAAGATGCAGGTGCGGATCAGGCAGTTTTAGTTATGAAGAGTCTAGAAGCCCTTCAGGTAGTCGCAGATGGTAAGGCCACAAAAATTATTATCCCTTCCGATATTCAGGGATTGGCAGGACTTGTAACCTCCATTACGGAAATTCCCAAGAATCCAGAAGTATAAAAGGAAGGAAGTTTTGGGAGCCAGGATAGTCTTTTGATTTACTGAGATAAGACATACCGCAGCAGAAGGATGAAACCCTTTTGCTGCGGTTTTCCTAATCGGTGAGGTTTCAGGAGGAAGGTATGGAATTTAAGCTGGATCAAAACAGGGAATACGGACTTGTGCTAGAAGGTGGGGGTGCAAAAGGTGCTTATCAGATTGGCGCGTGGAAAGCACTCCGAGAAGCTGGGGTTAAAATAAAAGGTGTGGTAGGATCTTCTGTTGGCTCTCTAAATGGAGCGCTTATCTGCATGGATGATTTGGACCGGGCAGAGGATATATGGAAAAACATTGATTATTCAAAGGTTATGAATGTTGATAGTGAAACGATAAAAGCGTTAAAAAACAAGGATTTTAAATCTTTGAATCTACAAGAATTAATTAGCAGTGGACTAAAGCTTGTAAAGGACGGTGGGTTTGATATTACACCGTTAAAAGATTTGATTGAGGAAGTAGTTGGAGATGAAGAAAAGATAAAAAACTCTGACTGTGAACTCTTTACCGTTACTTATTCTGTTTCCGATAAAAAGGAATTAGCGGTAGATATAAAGAATGATAAAACAGGATCTGTGAAAGATATGCTTCTTGCCAGTGCTTATTTTATGGCATTTAAGAATGAAAAGCTGGGGGGAAAGCGTTATATGGATGGGGGCGGAGTCAATAACGTTCCCATCAATGTACTTCTGGAACATGGATACAAAGACATTATTGTCATTCGGATTTATGGTCTGGGTCTTGATAAAGAGCGAGAGGCAGAGATACCAGAAGACGTTCGTGTTTATCACATTGCTCCAAGACAGGATCTGGGAGGGATTTTAGAATTTGATAAGAAAAAGACCCGAAAAAACTTGGCTCTTGGTTATTATGATGCAAAACGTTTCTTATATGGACTGGATGGGAAGATTTATTATATAGATGCTCCGAATACGGAGCCATACTATTTTGATAAGATGATGTCTGAACTGGAATTGTTAAATGGATACAAAGAGGAGATTGCGGATCCTTCCCTTTTTGATGGATCAACCGGCTATCGGAATTATACAGAAAAAATATTTCCCAAGCTGGCAGAAGATCTTAAATTAAAGGAAGACTGGGATTATAAAGATCTCTATCTGGGTATTTTAGAAGATGCGGCAAAATGTTTGAAAATAAAAAGGTTTCAGATCTATACAGTGGATCAATTGATACGGGAAATTCGTAAAAAATCTTTCTTATAAAATGTATTGCATAAATATACGAGACATACTATAATGATGTATAAAAATACATTTAAATACGGAGGAAGCCATATGAATCTGAAAGGAAGAAGTTTTATCACGCTAAAGGATTTTACCCCGGAGGAGATTGCATACTTACTGGAACTGTCAGAAGAATTAAAAGGGAAGAAAAAACTAGGAACAACAGGAAGTTCTTTAAAAGGGAAAAACATTGCCCTGATTTTTGAAAAACCGTCAACTAGAACCAGATGTGCATTTGTAGTTGGTGTGGTGGATGAAGGGGGGCACCCAGAATATCTTGGAAAAGATGATATTCAACTGGGACATAAGGAAAGTGTAAAAGATACGGCCAGAGTTCTCGGGCGTATGTTTGATGGAATTGAGTTTCGTGGGTTTAAACACAAAACAGTAGAAGATCTTGCAAAGTATGCAGGGGTTCCTGTGTGGAATGGGTTGACAGAGGATTATCACCCTACACAGATTTTGGCGGATCTACTTACCATAAAAGAACAATTTGGATATTTAAAGGGACTTCGATTTGTTTATGCAGGGGATGGACGAAATAACATGGCAAACAGTCTGTTAATCGGAATGAGTAAGATTGGGATTCATGTTACCATTTTGGCTCCCAAGAGTCTTTGGCCCAAAATGGAACTAGTAGAAGAATGCCAGGAATATGCAAAAATCAGCGGAAGTACCATTACTCTAACAGAAGATTTAGATGGAGTAAAGGGAGCGGATATAATTTATACAGACGTATGGTGCTCCATGGGAGAAGAAGAGAAAGCCGCAGAGCGTGTATCTCTTTTAAAACCCTATCAAGTGAATCAGGAACTGATGAATAAAACAGGAAAAGATACAACCATATTTATGCACTGCCTGCCTGCAGTCAAGGGCAATGAGGTGACAGAAGATGTCTTTGAATCGGGCATATCTGTGGTGTTTGATGAAGCAGAAAACAGAATGCATACCATAAAGGCAGTGATGGTTGCAACATTAGGAGAGTAATATGTATATACAAGAACGAGGAAGAAACTTAAGGAACGCTTCTATGATTGTGGATCTGGCTCATATTGTTGTGGGGATTTTAATTGTGGTGCTGGGGGTTATTTCATTCTTAAATCCAGAAGATCATATGCTTTTATTTCCTGCCATATTTTTTCTTGCAGGAATGCTGAATCTGATCAATGGGATTTATAAAATCAAGCTCGGTGGAAGAGAAAAACGGAAAAAAGCAGCTGGGATGATTGCTTTATTATTTGGGGTGTTGCTATTATTTCTCACCTTAATCAGTGCAGTTAGTATCTGGTGGGGGTGATGAAGTTGAAAAAGGAAGTGCTTAAGTTGTTAAAAGAAAGCAATACCTATTTGTCCGGACAAGATATATGTGAGAGATTCGGGGTATCTAGAACGGCTGTATGGAAGGTGATCCGTCAGCTGGAAGAAGAAGGATATCAGATAGAAGCGGTTCGAAACAAGGGGTATCATTTCATCGATTCTTGTGATATAATGACGAAAACAGAGATAGAAAGTTGCATTCGGGGGAATTTCGGCAAAAGAATTGAATTTTACACCTCTATTGATTCTACAAATATAGCAGCAAAGCATCTGGCAGAGGACGGGGCAGAAGACGGAACTCTTGTAATCTCTGATGGTCAGAATGCAGGACGTGGAAGAAGAGGGAGAAACTGGATTTCTCCAGCGGGTAAGAACATATTTATGAGTCTGATCCTTAGACCAGATCTTCCTCCAGCAAAGGCCGCTATGCTGACGCTTGTAGCGGCACTCGCTGTTCAGGATGGGATTGAGAAGGAGACGGGTTTGTCTTGCATGATTAAATGGCCCAACGATCTTGTATCTGGCGGAAAAAAGGTATGCGGAATTCTCACAGAGATGAGTACGGAACTTATGGCGATCCATTATGTAGTTGTTGGTATCGGAATCAATGCCAATCAGGAAGAATTTCCAGAAGTACTGGAAAAGACTGCAGCATCCCTATTTATGGAAAAAGGAAAGCCAGTAAGAAGAAGTCATCTTGTTGCGTCTATTATGGAGTCGTTTGAACAGTACTATTTAGAATTTATCAGCCAGGGTGATCTATCCGGGCTGATAAGTGTCTATAATGAGCATATGGTAAATTTAGGGAATGAAGTCTTGATTTTAGATCCGTCAGGAGAGTATAAGGGCACTGCTTTGGGGATTAATGAAAAAGGAGAACTCTTGGTAGAATTGCTTGATGGGGAGGTAAGGCAGGTCAATTCCGGAGAAGTATCGGTCCGGGGGATATATGGATATGTATAAATCATTCTTTTATGACAAATTACAGGTTTTAGAACCAGAAGACCGTGAGGTGGAAGAATGGGAGCGGCTTAAACTTATGGAGCGCCCGTTGCTTTCCTGGTATCAGGATCAAAAACGTATCCTGCCATGGAGAGATAACCCCACTCCTTATGGTGTCTGGATATCTGAGATTATGTTACAACAGACTAGAGTTGAGGCAGTAAAGCCCTACTATCATCGTTTTATGGAAGCCTTGCCTGGAATTACCGATCTGGCGGCTGTATCGGAAGACAGACTGTTAAAACTATGGGAGGGACTTGGTTATTACAGTCGAGCGAAGAATCTACAAAAAGCGGCCAGTCTTGTGATGGAACGGTACAATGGAGAACTTCCAGCCTCCTTTGAAGAATTGTTATCTTTACCAGGGATAGGATCTTATACGGCGGGTGCCATAGCTTCCATTGCGTTTCATATTCCAGTTCCCGCTGTGGATGGCAATGTCTTACGAGTGTTTTCCAGAGTGACTGGTAGTGAGGAAGATGTTTTAAAACAGTCTGTAAAACGTAGAATAGAAGATAAATTAAGAGAAGCCATGCCAAAGGAAGATCCAGGTTCTTATAACCAGGCGCTGATCGAACTTGGTGCTATGGTTTGCATTCCCAATGGGAATCCTTTGTGTGAACGGTGTCCCCTGGAATCCTTATGCATTGCCAAAAAGAAAGAGCTCACGTCTGTTATCCCTGTAAAAACGCCCAAAAAATCAAGAAAGGCAGAAGACAGGACTGTATTGCTTCTTTTAAAAGACGGTAAGGTTGCAATTCAAAAGAGGAAGGATACTGGGCTTTTGGCTTCTTTGTTTGAATTCCCCAATCTGAATGGCCATGTATCGAAAGAAGATCTTCCGTCAATACTTGGGGTAACAGAAGCCAAGATCACTTCTCTTTCTGCATCAAAACATATCTTCAGCCATGTAGAATGGCATATGATCGGATATTGGATTGAATTAAAAAATATACCAGTATCGGATTACCTCTGGATTTTGCCAGAAGACTTAAAGAAAACTTATTCTTTGCCAAGCGCATTCAAAGCGTATACAAAGTTGATTAGGTGATAATAATGAAAAAGATGCTTTTTATATTTAATCCACGTTCTGGAAAATCGCAGATCAGAAATAAGTTAATGGATATATTGGATATTTTTGCGAAGGCAGGTTATGAACTGTCCGTTCATGTAACGCAAGGGGTAGAGGATGCCAAATCAGCAGCATCTTCCTTTGGAAAGGGTATGGATCTGGTGATTTGCAGTGGTGGAGATGGTACCTTAAATGAAACCATAAGCGGGTTGATGGAATTAGAGGAGTATCCAGATCTTGGATATATTCCAGCAGGCTCTACGAATGATTTCGCCTCTAGTTTAAAGATACCAAAGGATATGATAACAGCTGCCAAAGCTGCGGTAACTGGCGATCCGTACCCCATTGATATTGGCTGTTTTTGCGAAGACAGATACTTTGTATATATTGCGGCGTTTGGTGCATTTACAGAAGTTTCCTATCTGACTTCTCAGGACAAGAAGAATGTTCTGGGACATCAGGCTTATATGTTAGAGGGAATGAAAAGTTTAGCTTCCTTAAAATCTTATTCCATTCATGTCGAGTGTGATGAACTAAAAATGACAGGAGAATTTATTTTTGGAATGGTGACCAATACCATAAGTGTGGGCGGTTTTAAAGGTCTTGTTACACAGGATGTCGCGTTAGACGACGGGGAATTCGAAGTTCTCTTAATTCGGACACCTAAGACAGCTCTGGATCTGACGAACCTTATTAATTACATGTTCTTGAAAGAAGAACCCAATGAATACGTCCACAAATTTAGGACAAGATCTTTAAAGATAATCTCTGACGAACCAATTGATTGGGTATTGGATGGGGAATTTGGAGGTACGAAGCGTGAAGTTTCGATCATTAATTTAAAGAAAAAGATCCGAATTATGAGAAATCAGCCGAAAAAGCAATAAAACTGTTATTTTTAAAAGAAATATGTTGAAATAAAGATTGCGGTAGTATATAATGAAAAGTTGTGTGGGCTTTATGTATACTTCTTAGCGAAAGGACGTTATTAAGTGGAAAAAGATAATTTTTTAGATAAGCTAGGGAAACTTGTCGAGATTGCAAAAACAAAGCATAACGCTTTGGATGTAACAGAGATTAATAACTTCTTTGTAGGGGAAGAACTGACTACCGAGCAGATGGATCAGATTTATACGTACCTGGAGAATCGCGGCGTTGACGTGATCCCGGTCATGGATGACTCCACTTTAACTGAAGATGTGCTCCTACCAGGCAACCTTATAATTGACGATGATGTCGAAAGCTTTAAAGAAACAGAAGAAGAAGATATTGATTTGGATGCGATTGATTTGCTTGATGGGATTGGTACGGAAGACCCCGTCCGTATGTATTTAAAAGAGATTGGTACAGTGCCACTTTTAAATGCAGAAGAAGAACTGCGTCTTGCTAAGAGAAAAGCAGATGGCGATGAAATTGCAAAGGATCGTTTGATTGAAGCAAATTTACGTCTGGTTGTCAGCATAGCCAAGAGATATACAGGCCGTGGTATGAACTTCCTTGATCTTGTACAGGAAGGGAACTTAGGGCTCATTAAAGGTGTTGAAAAATTTGATTACACAAAAGGTTATAAATTAAGTACATATGCTACTTGGTGGATACGCCAGTCTGTAACCCGTGCCCTTGCAGATCAGGCAAGGACAATCCGTGTGCCTGTGCATATGGTTGAAACGATCAATAAGATGTCTAAAATGCAGAGAAAACTAACACTTGAACTGGGATATGAACCTTCCATCGGAGAACTGGCGGAGGCTCTTGATATGACAGAGGACAAAGTGATGGAAATTATGCAGATTGCAAGAGAACCGGCATCTTTAGAGACACCGATTGGAGAAGAAGATGACTCTAACTTAGGTGATTTTGTGGCGGATAATAACGTACTTACCCCAGAAGGTAATGTTGAATCTGTTATGCTAAGAGAACATATTGATGCGCTCCTTGGTGATTTGAAGGAGAGAGAGCGGCAAGTGATAGTTCTTAGATTTGGATTGGAAGATGGACACCCGCGTACATTAGAAGAAGTGGGGAAAGAATTTAACGTTACCCGCGAACGAATCAGACAGATTGAAGCGAAAGCACTTAGAAAGCTTAGAAATCCAGTTCGGAGCAAACGAATCAGAGATTTCTTATAAGACACAAAGAGGCGCAGCTGCAATTTGACTGCGCTTTTTTGTCATTCTTATAGACGGCAGGGAAGGAGACGCGATGAACCGGAGAAATTATCAGAAGGAACTGGAGCAGATCATAGAAAGCTTGGGGGAACAAGAGAAGGTTCCCAGGCTGCTTTTACATAGTTGCTGTGCTCCATGCAGCAGTTATGTTTTGGAATACTTATCCCAATATTTTAAAATCACCGTTTATTTTTACAACCCCAACATTTACCCGAGAGAGGAATACGCCAGACGTGTAAAAGAACAGGAGAAACTAATTCGTGATATGAAGTTTCAAAATCCGGTTACCATGCAGGCTGGTGCCTATGAACCGGATGAATTCTTTCGGATGGTGAAGGGACTTGAGGAGGTGCCGGAAGGTGGTGAAAGGTGTTTTAGATGCTATGAGCTTCGGTTGCAGGAAGCGGCCAAAGTGGCCCAGGCAGGCAAGTATGATTATTTCACCACAACGTTATCCATAAGCCCGTTAAAGAATGCTGAGCAGCTTAACAAGATCGGGAAGAAGCTAGAGAAAGAGTATCGAGTTCCCTACCTGACTTCTGATTTCAAAAAGAACAATGGTTTCAAACGTTCTATTGAATTATCCAAAGAGTATGATCTTTATAGACAGGATTATTGTGGCTGTATCTATTCAAAGAGAGAATAGAAAAAATTGGAGAACCAATAAGGACAAGAGTCAATCCATAGGAACTATATGAAAGAGATAATGGGTTTGTCTTGACACAAATTCGATATTGTAATAAAATTAGTTGCGTGGAGTATAAAAATAGAGGATAAAGGAGTGTACATTATGGTTTCGAAAACACTGACTGTAGTAAATCCATCCGGACTTCATTTAAGACCGGCAGGTGTTCTGTCCCAGACAGCGATGAAATTTAAATCTGATATTATTGTTGAATACGGAGAAAAGAGAATCGTAGCAAAGAGCGTATTAAATGTCATGGCAGCAGGAATTAAATCTGGCGCACAGATTGTAGTAATTTGTGATGGTGAAGATGAGGAAGAGGCAATTAAAACCATGGCCGAAGCGATTGAGAGCGGTCTCGGGGAGATGTAATCCGTAACAGATTTGAATAAAAGATATGATTAAAAGTTCTGGAAAGATATTTTCCAGGGCTTTTTTGTGTTGTAAATAAAAGATATGATTAGCAAAAATCATTCATCACTTAATAATCGAAAGCACATACTTAAAAATATTAGTAATTTATGCCAATGAAGAAAGTGATAGACTAAATTGCACGAAAACAATAGAAAATAATGATATAAAACATATAAAATCAGACTATATTTATAAAATATGCAAATAGACGAATTATCTGAAAACTCTCAAATAAAACGCATTTACAAAGTGTGAAAAATGTAGTATTATCAATTAAAATTCACTGTTACACTTTATCACCTCAAAGCAGATGGGGCAGTCAGGAAAGGATGAGATTATGGATAAGAGTTTACAATCTCCGAACAAAGCAGTAACTCCGGGTTTATATGATTCCCGTTTTGAACATGACAACTGCGGAATTGGCGCGGTTGCCAATATGAAAGGCATTAAGACTCATAAAACAGTGGAACGGGCACTCCATATAGTGGAGAATCTAGAACACAGGGCAGGCAAGGATGCAGATGGAAAAACTGGTGATGGGGTAGGCATCATGCTTCAGATTTCTCACAAATTTTTTAAAAAGGTTACAAAACCTTTGGGGATTGAGGTGGGAGAAGAGAGAGAGTATGGGGTTGGCATGTTTTTCTTTCCTCAAGATGAGCTTGCAAGAAATCAAGCAAAAAAGATGTTTGAGATCATTGTAAAAAAGGAAGGACTGGATTTTCTTGGTTGGAGAGACGTCCCGATCCATCCCGAACTGATTGGAGAAAAAGCAGTAAACTGTATGCCTTATATTGTGCAGGCTTTTATAAAGAAACCTGGAGAAACAAAACAGGGGTTGGAATTTGACAGAAAACTTTATGTATCCAGACGGATTTTTGAACAAAGCAATGATAATACCTATGTGGTCTCATTGAGCAGTAGAACCATTGTTTATAAAGGAATGTTTTTGGTAAAAGAGTTAAGGAAATTTTTCGGTGATCTTCAGGATAAAGATTATGAGTCAGCCATCGCAGTGGTACATTCCCGTTTCAGTACCAATACAAATCCAAGTTGGATGAGAGCCCATCCCAACCGTTTGATTGTGCATAACGGGGAGATCAATACGATTCGCGGTAATGTAGATAAAATGATGGCTAGAGAAGAAACCATGGAATCTGATTTTTTCCATGCAGATATGCATAAGGTACTTCCTATTATTAATCAGGAAGGTTCAGACTCCGCTATGCTTGATAATGCACTGGAATTTATGGTTATGAGTGGAATGGATCTTCCTCTTGCTGTCATGGTAACCATTCCGGCGCCGTGGGAACATGATAAATCTATGCCTCAGGAAACTCGTGATTTTTACCGGTACTATGCGACGATGATGGAACCTTGGGATGGTCCGGCTTCCATTGTATTTAGCGATGGGGACCTTGTTGGAGCAGTTTTAGACCGGAATGGTCTTCGACCATCTAGATATTATATCACGGATGATGATCATATGATTCTTGCATCCGAGGTTGGGGCGATTGATATCGAACAGAGTCATGTAGTGAAAAAAGAACGTCTTCGCCCTGGTAAAATGCTTCTGATTGATACGAGAAAAGGCTCTCTAATTAGTGATGAGGAACTAAAAGAGTATTATGCTGTGCGAAAGCCCTATGGGGAATGGCTGGATTCTAATCTGATTGAATTAAAAGACCTGCCCATTCCAAACAAAGGGGTTCCGCGTCTTTCGAAAGAAGAAAGAGCAAAGCTTCAGAAAACCTATGGTTATACCTATGAAGAATATAAAACGATGATTCTTCACATGGCTTTAAATGGAGCGGAAGCAGTGTCAGCCATGGGAGCGGATAGTCCTCTGGCAGTATTAAGCAAAAAGCATCAGCCTTTGTTTAATTACTTCAAACAGCTCTTTGCACAGGTTACAAATCCTCCCATTGATTCCATACGGGAAGAGATCGTGACTTCAACCACTGTTTATGTGGGAGAAGAAGGGAATATACTGCAGGAAAAAGCCGAAAATTGCAAGATTTTAAAGGTTACCAATCCGATTCTTACCTCAACGGATCTTTTGAAGATCAAACATATGAACAAATCGGGATTTAAAGTAGAAGTAATCCCCATTACGTATTATAAAAATACTTCTCTTGAAAAAGCCATTGACAGGTTATTTCTAGAGGCAGACCGAGCCCACCGGGATGGAGCAAATATTATTATTTTGTCGGATCGTGATATTGATGAAAACCATGTGCCAATCCCTTCATTGCTTGCAGTTTCTGCCCTTCAGCAGCATTTGGTAAAAACGAAGAAACGAACTTCGGTTGCATTAATTCTAGAGAGTGGGGAGCCAAGAGAGGTTCATCATTTTGCAACTTTATTAGGGTATGGAGCTTGTGCCATCAATCCCTATCTTGCTCAGGAGTCCATTCACAATTTAATTGATAGTGGAATGCTTGATAAAGATTATTATGCTGCGGTGGAAGATTATAACCTGGCAGTTCTTCATGGGATTGTAAAAATAGCCTCTAAAATGGGAATTTCTACGATTCAATCCTATCAAGGAGCACAGATTTTTGAGGCCATTGGGATATCAAAAAAAGTAGTAAATCAGTATTTTACCGATACAGTCAGCCGAGTAGAAGGGATTGATCTAGAGGATATTGCGAATGATGTCGATACCCTTCATTCAGCCGCTTTTGATCCCCTTGGACTTGATGTAGATTTAACGCTTAACAGTGTTGGCAGTCACAAGGAGAGAGCCGGAGAGGAAGAACACTTATATAATCCTCGAACCATCCATCTTTTACAACAGGCAGCAAGAACTGGAAACTATGAAACCTTTAAGGAATATTCAAACGCACTCACAAATGAGGGGCAGATGGTGAATCTAAGAAGTCTGCTGGATTTTGATGATTCAAAAACCAAGGAGATTCCGCTAAATGAAGTGGAAAGTGAAGATTCCATTGTGAAGAGATTTAAAACTGGAGCAATGTCTTATGGTTCCATCTCACGAGAGGCGCATGAAACCCTTGCCCTTGCCATGAATCAGATTCACGGAAAATCAAATAGTGGAGAAGGCGGAGAGAGCTTAGAGCGACTAACCATTGGAAGCGACGGCAAAAACCGGTGTTCTGCAATTAAACAGGTGGCTTCTGGTCGATTTGGAGTAACATCCCGATATCTAGTCAGTGCAAAGGAAATCCAGATCAAGATGGCACAGGGAGCGAAACCGGGAGAAGGCGGTCATCTACCGGGGAAAAAAGTGTATCCTTGGGTAGCGAAAACCAGACATTCAACCACTGGAGTCGGGTTGATCTCCCCGCCTCCTCATCATGACATTTATTCCATTGAGGATTTGGCACAGCTGATTTATGACCTTAAAAATTCCAATACTCAAGCAAGGATTTCGGTGAAACTGGTTTCTGAGGCAGGAGTTGGTACCGTAGCGGCTGGTGTTGCCAAAGCAGGTGCTCAGGTGATTTTAATCTCAGCTTTTGATGGCGGAACAGGGGCAGCACCCAGAAATTCCATTTATAATGCAGGACTTCCCTGGGAACTAGGTGTTGCAGAAGCACATCAGACATTAATTATGAATGGGCTTCGGGATAAGGTGATTTTAGAGACAGATGGAAAGTTGATGACAGGCCGTGACGTTGCAATTGCTTGTATGCTGGGAGCAGAAGAATTTGGGTTTGCAACGGCTCCTCTTGTTACGCTTGGCTGTGTTATGATGCGTGTCTGCAATCTAGATACCTGTCCAGTGGGGATTGCAACTCAGAATCCTGAATTGCGCAAACGTTTTAAGGGGAAACCAGAATACGTTATTAACTTCATGTACTTTATTGCAAAAGAACTAAGGGAATACATGGCGAAGCTGGGAATTCGTACGGTGGATGAGTTAGTGGGAAGAACGGATCTGTTGAAAAAGAAAGATAAGGTTTCTTTTCATCGAGCAGATAAAGTGGATCTCTCTTCCATTCTTGGTAATCCATATGCAGAATTAAAACTTGCGGGGTACGACAAAAAGCATATTTACGATTTTGAGCTGGAAAAAACAATAGATGAAAAAATCCTCTTAAAGAAATTAAAGCAGGCGTTGCAATCAGGGCAGAAAAAAGGACTTCAGATTGATGTGTCTAATACAGATCGTGCGCTGGGCAGCATCTTTGGTTCAGAAATCACAAGGCTTTATCCGGAAGGACTTCCAGAAGATACGTTTGTTATAAACTGCAATGGAAGCGGGGGGCAAAGCTTTGGAGCCTTTATTCCAAAAGGTCTGACGCTGGAATTAGTGGGAGATAGCAACGACTACTTTGGCAAAGGTTTATCTGGAGGAAAACTGGTTGTTTATCCCCCTCAGGGAGTTAAGTTTAAAGCATCTGAAAACATTGTAATTGGGAATGTAGCCCTTTACGGAGCCACCAGTGGAAAAGCATTTATCTGTGGTGTTGCAGGAGAGAGATTCTGTGTTCGAAACTCAGGAGCAACAGCAGTGGTGGAAGGGGTTGGCGATCACGGTTGTGAATATATGACGGGAGGCCGTGTCGTTGTGCTAGGATCCACAGGTAAGAATTTTGCGGCTGGTATGAGCGGTGGAATTGCTTACGTGCTGGATGAAAAAAGAGATCTTTATAAGCGATTGAATAAAGAAATGGTTTCCTTTGAGGAGATTACGAATAAATATGATGTTTTAGAATTAAAAGATATGATCAAAGAACATGTTGCTTACACCAATTCAGAAAAGGGGAAGGAAATTTTGGATAACTTTGGCGAATATCTGCCTAAGTTTAAGAAAATTATGCCTCATGATTACAGACGTATGCTGAACACCATTATACAGATGGAAGAAAAAGGGTTGAGTAGTGAACAGGCACAGATTGAAGCATTCTATGCGAACACCAAAAAGTAAGGAGGAGGCGATAAATATGGGAAAGCCAACAGGATTTTTAGAATTTAACAGAGAAACAGGAAAAACGGTAGATCCCAAGACTCGTATTAAGAATTACAACGAGTTCCATCTACCTCTTTCCGAAAAAGAACAAAGATGTCAAGGTGCACGCTGCATGGACTGTGGAGTTCCTTTTTGCCAATCCGGTGTAATTTTAAATGGTATGGTTTCTGGCTGCCCGCTGAATAACTTGATTCCAGAATGGAATGAGCTGGTGTATACAGGTACTTGGGAACAGGCATTTAACCGGTTAAAAAAGACCAATAGTTTTCCGGAATTTACAGCAAGAGTCTGTCCTGCGCCCTGTGAAGCTGCTTGTACCTGTGGATTAAATGGAGATCCGGTTAGTATCAAAGAAAATGAATATGCAATTATAGAACGTGCTTATGACAATGGGATTGCTGGACCGAATTCTCCAAAGATCCGCACAGGAAAAAAAGTGGCCGTCATCGGTTCGGGTCCAGCTGGACTGGCAGCTGCGGATCAGTTAAATAAACGGGGACACAGTGTTACAGTATTAGAACGGGAGGATCGTTTGGGAGGTCTTTTGATGTACGGGATTCCCAATATGAAACTGGAAAAACATGTGATCGACCGGAAGGTAGACATCATGAGACAGGAAGGCGTAACGTTTGTGACGAGTGCAGACATTGGAAAGAATCAAAAGGCAAAGGACTTGTTAAAAGAATACGACCGAGTAATTCTGGCATGTGGGGCGTCCAACCCCAGAGATTTAAAAGTATCTGGAAGAGATGCGATGGGAATTTACTTTGCTGTAGACTTTTTAAAATCCACCACCAAAAGTCTTCTTGATTCCAACTTGCGGGACAATCAATTTATATCTGCAAAAGGGAAGCACGTGATCGTGATTGGTGGGGGGGATACAGGCAATGACTGTGTGGGAACTGTTATACGTCATGGTTGTTCCTCTGTTACCCAGTTGGAGATGATGCCTCAATTACCAACCGTCAGAGCAGAAGATAATAGTTGGCCTGAATGGCCGAAAGTCATAAAGACAGATTATGGTCAGGAAGAATCCATTGTAGTATTTGGAAAGGATCCTAGAGTCTACCAGACCACAGTGAAAGAGTTTATCAAAGACAAATCAGGGAAATTAATAAAAGTGATACTCATGAGCCTGGTGCCGAAAAAAGATGAAAAGACCGGACGGACAAATATGGTTCCGGTTGCAGGAAGTGAGAAAGAAGTTCCTGCTGATTTGGTATTAATTGCGGCTGGTTTTTTAGGAGCACAAAGTTATGTGGCAGATGCATTCGGTGTGAAGTTAAATGCGAGAAGCAACGTGGAAACAACAAGTGGTAATTACAAAACCAACGTAGAAAAAGTATTTGTAGCAGGAGATATGCACCGGGGGCAGTCTTTGGTTGTTTGGGCGATCAGAGAAGGCCGGGAGGTAGCAAAAGAAGTAGACGTCAGTTTAATGGGATATTCAAACCTGGCATAGCTACGAGCAGTGCGCTAATAAAGGAAGAAGCCTGGAAATGAGAGTTCACTCACATTTCCAGGCTTCTTCCTTTATTGGCATACGGCGACAACCGTCCATAAGGGAGGCAGTTTACGCCTCCCTTATGAGCCGGTCAAGAGCCAGTTGAGAATATTATCTTATACATTAAACCGGAACAAGATCACGTCTCCGTCTTTTACAATGTACTCTTTGCCTTCCAGTCCCACCAGCCCTTTTTCTTTGGCAGCGGTGTAAGTTTTACAGTCCAGAAGATCTTTGTAAAAAACAACTTCAGCCCGGATAAATCCACGTTCAAAGTCTGTATGAATCTTACCAGCTGCCTGAGGTGCCTTGGTGCCTTTTGTAATGGTCCATGCCCTTGTCTCAGTAGGACCTGCGGTCAGATAACTGATCAGACCCAGAAGCTGGTAACTGGCAGCAATCAATTTTTCCAGTCCAGATTCGGTAAGACCCAAATCCTCTAAGAACATCTTTTTCTCGTCTTCTTCCAACTCTGCAATCTCTTGCTCAATCTGAGCGCAGATAACAAAGACTTCGCTGTTGTTCTCCTTTGCAAATTCCCGAACCTTTTTTACGGATTCATTATCAATCCCGTCGTTCGCTAAATCATCCTCACATACATTGGCTGCGAAGATTACAGGTTTATAAGTAAGAAGATTCAAAGTAGAGATGAATTCCTGCTCATCTGCATCATCGACTTCCATGCTTTTAGCCAGTTTTCCATCTTCAAGATGAGCTTTGAGCTTCTTTAAGGTTTCCAGTTCTTTTGCCAGTGTCTTATCGTTCATACTTCCCTTTGAGGTCTTGGAGATACGACGATCCAAAATCTCGATATCGGAAAAGATCAGCTCTAAATTTATGGTTTCAATGTCACGCAAAGGATCAACGCTTCCATCAACGTGAATCACATTGGGGTCTTCAAAACAACGTACGACATGTACGATGGAATCCACTTCTCTGATATTGGAAAGAAACTGATTTCCAAGGCCTTCGCCTTTGGAGGCACCTTTTACTAGCCCTGCGATATCTACAAATTCAATCACTGCCGGTACGATCTTGGCGGAATGATACAATTCAGCAAGTTGTGATAGACGTGCATCTGGAACTGGAACTACACCAATATTTGGATCAATGGTACAAAAAGGATAGTTTGCAGATTCTGCTCCAGCCTTTGTCAGAGAATTAAAAAGAGTGCTCTTACCTACGTTTGGTAATCCGACAATACCTAATTTCATAGTTATTACCTTCCTATATTGAATAATATTGTTCATATTCATGGTTGATTTTTGTCTGTAACTAATATAGAATATCATATTATCCGCAAAATTAAAAGCGAAAAACGCAAGAATTGATACTGCTGTCGAATATTAGTTGAATATGTCGGGCGAATCTGTTTGATTTTTGTGTTTTCACGGGGTAAAATAAAGAAAACATCGAAAGGAGAAGACGAATGGCAAATACGGCAGATATTAGTTTTGTGCATTTGGGTATTACCATTGATCATCTGCATAACAATATCTCGATATTTGGGTTCCGCATTGCATTTTACGGGATTATCATAGGGATTGGTATCCTGGCAGGTTTATGGGTTGCAGCACGCGACGCAAAAAGGAGAGGACAGGATCCGGATATTTATCTGGATTTCGCTCTTTATGCAATCGTTACATCAATTATAGGCGCAAGAATCTATTATGTAATATTTGATTGGGACAACTATAAAGATAACCTGCTACAGATATTTAATACAAGGGCGGGTGGACTGGCGATCTATGGAGGTGTTATAGGAGCCATTATCACTCTTACGGTTTATACCAGGGTAAAGAAACTTTCCTTCTTTTCTTTGGCAGATACCGGCTGCCTTGGACTGATAACCGGGCAAATAATAGGAAGATGGGGAAACTTCTTTAATTGCGAAGCGTTTGGCGGATACACCGACGGCTTGTTTGCTATGAGAATCAGAAGGGCGCTGGTTAACGAGAATATGATATCAAAGGAGCTTTTAAACCATTTGATTGTAAAGGATGGGATTGAATATATACAGGTTCATCCGACTTTCCTTTATGAATCTGTATGGAATCTTTGTGTTCTGGTGTTTATGTTATGGTATCGGAAGCACAAACGATTCGATGGGGAAATACTTCTTATCTACCTGCTTGGCTATGGTTTGGGACGAGTATGGATAGAAGGAATGCGTACAGACCAGTTAATATTTTTTGGTACTGGCATACCGGTGTCTCAGGCACTGTCTTTGATATTGGTAGTGGTATCTACTCTTGTGCTCTTCTGGAAACACAAACAGATACGAATAAAGAGCAAAGGAGAAGTATGATATGATAAAATCAAAAGAAGAGTTAATACAAAATATTGAAGAAGCAAGGGAAAGATTAAATAAAAGCATTGATCATGACGATGGAGATGTGATTTATCTTAGAAGCACCGAACTGGATAAATTAATTGAACAATATATTGAAGCAGGATATTAATTGGAAAAAGAAAGCAGGAGATATGAAAACATCTTCTGTTTTTTTGTATCATAATGAGGAGAATAATCCAATACAGATGAAATCGTATGAGCAGGCATTTGAGCATAATTATGTTATGCAAAAAGCCTGCTTATTTTGTTTTTGTGTTCAGAAATCTATGCAATGTGCATAAACATGTAAGGAGGTTGCACAGGAATGACTGATAGCCAGTAAAAAGGTATATCGGCAGCTCTCTTAGGAGGTAGAAAGATGAGAAAGAGACACAACAAAATGATTACGTTTCTTACAGTTGGAACCGTAATACTCTCCATGCTTTGGGGGTGCCAGAAAGCAGAACCAGAACCTAATAAGAATGTGGAAAAAAACACGGAGGCAGTCGAAGAGACTACCAAGGAATCAGTTACTGAGAATAATACAGAGAAAACGGATGGCCAATCAGGCTCCACCCCCAGAAATGAGACTCTCTATTTTAATGGACAGCAGTGGGGAACGATCAACGACTGGAATCCGCTAAGTTCCAATTCCAACAATGCTATGGCTGTTTCTCAGAATGACAATTCAAGAGAACTAGTTTATGAAACTCTGTTTATGTACAACATGCTGGACGGTAAAATCTATGGATTGTTGGGAAATAATTACGAATGGAATCAGGATCAGACAAATCTTACCATAACCATAAATCCAGATGCCAAATGGAATGATGAGACGGCCGTGACAGCAGATGATGTGGCCTATACCTTCGCATGTCACAAAAAATATGCGTCTGCCCAAGGAAGTGATTATGCAAATTATATTGATTCCGTCGAGGCAGTGGATGATCATACCGTTGTATTTCATTCAAAACTGGACAAAAAAGGACTTCCAGTAAATCCCCTTAAGGTAATGGAGTACATTCCAAAAATTTATGTATTGCAAGAAGCGTATCTTAAAAAAGTGGAAGAACGAAATGGGAACGATGGGGATAAAATCAAACAAGATAGAATGGAAGATTTTGTTTCTTCCGGTCCTTATACCTCCTATTATAATGATGACCAGAAGGTGGTTTTGGTTCGGTATGAAAAATATTGGGGGACTGCATTGTGGGGTAGTTTACCTGCACCCAAGTACATTACTCATGTTATTTATGAAAATAACGCAGCAGGGGATACGGGATTTAAGACCGGAGAAGTAGATGTATCACAACAGTTTATTACCAATGTACAAAAACTATGGGAAGAAGATGGGCTCCCGATCTCAACCTATGTTGATGAAGCTCCCTATGGTGTTTGTGCAACAATGCCCACGGCATATTTTAACGTTGAGGTGAAGGGCCTAGATCGAAAAGAAGTCCGGAAAGCCATAGCAATGGCTGTGGATTACGACCAGATTATTGCTTCTGCTATGTCCAATCAGTCTCCAAGCTTTAAAGATGTCCCTCGTTCCATTATGAATCCAACCGTTGGAGAACAGACGTTGGTAAACCAAGAAGAATTAAAAGACGTTCAATTTACGGGAAACGACATTGCAGGAGCCAATGCGTTGTTAGATAAAGCAGGAATTGTAGATACCGATGGGGACGGCATCCGGGAAATCGACGGAAAGAATCTTTCTTTTAAGGCAGAATGTCCAGATGGATGGACCGATTGGAATGCATCTCTTGAAATTGTTGCTGCAGCTGGAAAACAAATTGGAATAGAGCTTGAAACTTATTTTCCGGATGCCAATACATTCTATGATGATATGACAACGAGAAAATTCGATATTTGTATGTGGAATCCACCGGCTGCTTCAGTAGCAAATCCATGGGGAAGGGCTATGGCTTTTCTGTCAACTGACTATGCCAATCTTAAAGTGAACTGGAGTGGAAACTTTGGAGGGTATGTAAATCCCCAGGTGAATGATATACTCAACAAGATTCCTCTTGAGACAGATAAGGATATATTAAAAGATTACTATACGCAATTGAGTAAGATCTATTTGGAGGAAGTTCCTTCCTTTTCCCTAATGTACAGACCTATGCTGTTTCATGCAGTTAATGAGAGTGTTTGGACTGGGTTTCCGCAATTAGAAGATGGAAAGAACATACCACCGACAGATTGTACCGATGGATATGGAGTTGCAGCGCTTTATCATCTTAAAAATGTGAACTAAGTTATCATAAGACCATGCGTTCCAAAGAATTCATTTCCTTGCACCATGGTCTTTTTCAATAAGAGTATATGAAACCATCCAATAAAAAGAGGTGATCGTTTGAAGGGATATAAGAAATACTACAGGAGTAAAATAATCTGGTACTTATTTACGTTTATAATTGCAGTTATGCTGAATTTTATTTTACCAAGACTCATGCCTGGGGATCCTGTATCTGCAATTGCGGCAAGGGCTGTTGATGGGATGACAGATTCGACTGCGATACAAGAGGTTTACGAAGATTATGCAGAGAAATTTGGTGTCAACCAACCCATGATAACACAATTTTTCCTATTTGTTAAAAATGCAGTCAAAGGAAATTTTGGTGTATCTTTTAGTCAGTATCCCAGGGCAGTATCTGATATCATCGCTACTTCGGTGTGGTGGACGGTATGTCTGCAGCTTCCAGCAATTATACTAGGATGGATTTTAGGCAATATTCTCGGTGCAGTCGCTGCATATATGAAAGGGGTTTTTGATAAGGGAATTCTTCCGCTCTTTTTGTTCCTTAGTAATATCCCTGCATTTGGAATGGCTACCATATTGCTATTTGTGTTTTCCTTAAAACTTGGTTGGGCACCATCAAGCGGAGGATATGGATTTGACTTAATACCCAGTGGAAGTCTGACATTTTTTAAATCTGTGATTTTACATTATCAGCTTCCGTTCTGGTCGGTGGTACTAATTACCATAGGCGGGCAGGCCATTGGAATGCGTTCCATGTCCATCTATGAGCTAAATGCTGACTATGTAAAATACAGCCGTTTTCTAGGGATTAAGGACAAAACAATTGTTGGTTATGTATTTCGCAATGCCATGCTACCTCAGATTACAGGACTGGCCATGTCCATTGGCACCATGATCGGCGGTGCACTTGTTGCAGAAATTATCTTCAGTTATCCTGGACTTGGAACCACTTTGCTTTCTGCTATCAAAGGCAGAGATTATCCCCTGATTTCGGCATGTACCTTGATTATTACAATTATGGTACTTCTTGCCAATCTGTTTGTGGAATTGATTTACGGTGTCATTGACCCACGAATTAAAGCGGCGCAACAGGATTAGGAGGAATGCGATGAAAAACCAGATCAAACAGATCTTTCATTATCCCAAATTTGTAATTGGCTTTGTGATCTTTCTTGTAATATTCTTGATCACCATTTTATACCCATTGTTTGTAACCGAGGATCCATTAAAAATGCTTGGAAAGGGAAATTTTTTTAAACCAGGTGTTTACATAGCAGTTACTGATGTAGTACGCACAGATACCTATCCGCTTAATTTAGATCCAACCACCAATCGGTTGGAACAAAGCCTTTTGATGGAGGACCGGACTGCAATGGCAGAATGGCTTGAGGCATATGGGAGTGTACCTGTTGGAGAAATTGATGTAACCGATGGAGAAGGGCTGGTTTCTTTGTGGAATGCTCACTATGATCCATTGAATGAACAGAAAGGGGAAATAGCAGCTAGAAAAAAATATTTTAAACGTCTAGACAAAAAAGTAAAGGGGTTGTTGGAAGAATCAGAGGTAATTATTGCAGAAAAGGAAGAAAAGACAGGAAACCTTGCTGTGAAAAAAAGTATATCACAAGAAGAATACGTGAATATCAAAGACGTTCCAAATCAGAGAGTTTTTGTTTTAGGTACAGATAATTTTGGGCGGGATGTGCTAACTGAACTGATTTCGGCCATTAAAACATCATTAAAAATCGGTTTGATTGCAGGAATTACAGCTACGTTAATCGGTTTAACCCTTGGACTGTTAGCAGGGTATGTAGGAGGAGTGTTGGATGAATTCATTATGTTCATCACCAACTTATTTACGGTGATTCCCAGTTTTATATTATTGATTCTGATTTCATATAGTGTAGGGAAAAATGCCAGAGGGGTTATGATGGTAGCGGTGATTATCGGTGTAACATCGTGGACCTGGACGACAAGATCTGTGCGTTCCCAAGTGATTTCTCTTAGAAACAGAGATCATGTGAATTTATCCAAACTGTCGGGACATAGTTTAGTTGCTATTATATTAATGGATATCCTTCCTTATATTGCTTCTTATGTTGTTATGGCTCTCATCTTACAGATTTCTTCCGGAATTCTTGCAGAGGCCCAATTGTCTATGATAGGACTAGGTCCTGCAACAACTACGGTATCCACGCTGGGGCTGATGATGAATTGGGCAATGTCATACAGTGCACATTTAAATGGAGACTGGTGGGCATATTTTCCTGTGATTTTCTCCATTGCACTAATTTCATTTTCTTTGAATCTTATGAATACAGGCCTGGATCAGGTATTTAACCCGCAGTTGAGAGAATAAAAGGAGTGGTGATTATGGGAAAGAAGATGCTTGATGTAGACCATTTGAAAACAAAGTATATCACTAGGTCAGGAGAAAACATTTATGCAGTAGATGGAGTATCTTTAAAAATTGAGGAAGGGAAGTCTCTTGGGATTGCAGGAGAATCTGGTTGTGGAAAATCTACACTAGCTCTAAGCCTGATGGGCTATTACTTTGCGCCTCTTCATTATCAAAGTGGAACAATTAAAGTGGATGGTGTGAATATCTCCAGTATGAAACCAGATGAAATTCGAAAAAAAGTTCTAGGAAGTGAAATTGCTTATATTCCTCAGGCGGCGATGAATGCATTAAATCCTACCCAGAAAATCATTCATTTCATTGAGGATGTGGTTCGCGCGCACAAACCCAAAACGACGAAGAAGGAGATCTATGATCTCGCAAGAGAGAGATTTGAGATACTTGGGCTGCCGGAAGGTGTACTAAAAAAGCATGCCGTAGAGCTTTCTGGAGGGATGAAACAAAGAACAGTGATCGCAATCTCCACCATTCTCTCCCCTAAAGTTTTAATCGCAGATGAGCCATCTTCCGCGCTTGATGTTACCTCTCAGAAAATGGTAATTAAAATGCTTCATAACCTTATGGAAAAAGGGTTGATTAAATCCATGCTTTTTATTACACACGAACTTCCTTTGCTTTATAATGTTACGGATGAGATAATGGTAATGTATGCGGGGCAAATTGTGGAGCAGGCTTCTGCTCGTAATATGGTATTTGATCCACTCCAGCCTTATTCAAAAGGTCTGATGGGATCCATTCTGGTGCCAGAAGAAGGCGTGAGAAGTGGGAAATTAACGGCTATTTCAGGGACACCTCCCAATCTGAAACACCCACCAAAGGGATGCCGGTTTGCAGACCGATGTAAGTATGCCAAGCCAGAGTGTATGCTCCACGGAATTGCAGAAACGCATATGGAGAATGGAAGAATGTTTCGCTGTTATCTGACGGAACAGGAATTGAGGGAGGTGTATGCGTGTGAATCTTAACGAAAAACCAAAAGAACTATGGCTAAGTGGGAGCGGAGTTACGAAGATATTTGGTTTTGGAGATGAAAAGACAGTTGCCGTAGATCATGTGGACTTTTCATTTCTAAAAGGGGAGATTGTATCTATAGTAGGAGAAAGCGGTTCGGGTAAAACCACATTGTCTAAAATGCTTCTTGGTCTGATTCGTTTAACGGATGGAGAGATCAACTATCAGGGGAAAGTCAGAGATCTTTCCAGCGGAAAAAAGAAAAAAGAGTATTGGAAAGGGATTCAAGCTATTTTTCAAGATCCTTTTTCTTCCTTTAATATTTTTCGCAAGATTGATCAGGTACTTCTTGATTGTATTAAGATGCGGGGGGATGGAAAGCTTCCTTATATTAAAAAGGTGGAGCTTATGGCAGAAGCTTGTCAATTTGTCAACTTGAAATTTGAAGAATTAACCAATAAATATCCCTTTGAGTTGTCTGGTGGACAGATGCAAAGATTGATGATTGCCAGAATTTTTTTACTAAAGCCACAGATTTTGCTGGCAGATGAACCCACCTCTATGGTAGATGCCTGTTCACGGGCTACCATACTGGATATGCTTTTAAAATTAAGACAAGAAACCAACCTAACCATTATATTTATTACCCATGATATTGGGCTTGCTTATTACATTTCGGATACTATTTACATTATGGAGCATGGCAAATTTGTAGAGTCTGGGGATGTAGAATCTGTTATCATAAATCCCAAGGCAGATTATACGAAGCGATTGATTAACGATGTGCCAAAGATTCATGAAGAATGGGATTTATCCTAGTTTAAGAGAAAACAATGAGAAAAGGAGCAAAATAGTATGCAAAAAGTTGAAATGAAAGACATATTTAAGATGCGGATCAAGGGAACGGATCAATGGCATCCGGCAAAGGTGCCGGGAAGTGTTTACACAGATCTACTTAATAACAAAGCAATGTCTGACCCCTTTTGGAGAGATCAGGAAGAAATGGTATTAAGTTTGATGGAAGAAGAGTTTGAATACTTGGGTGTTTTTGACGTTTCTCCCTCAATGTTGGAAGAAGAAAAAAATCTACTACATTTTGATGGTCTTGATACACTGGCTGAGATTGAATTAAATGGAGTTTGGTTAGGCTCTGTGAATAATATGCATCGAACCTATGAGTTTGTCGTCACCAATTTGCTACGCATGAAAGACAATGAACTGCGAATTTTGTTTCACTCTCCTACAAAGTACATAGAAAAAGAGTATCAAAAAGAACCAATTGGAGGTTCTGAAGATGCAATGAGAGGCTTTTCAAGGCTGCGTAAGGCTCATTGCATGTTCGGTTGGGACTGGGGGCCGCGGCTTCCAGATGCAGGAATATGTAGAGGGGTTTATTTATTGGGGTTTACTTATGCGCGTCTGGATCAGGTATATATCACCCAAAGACATCAAGCCGAAGGGGTTTATCTGGATTTTCAGGTTGATTTAAAGTTGAATCAAAAGGATGATTTGCTTACATTTGTAAAAGATCAAAAAGAGTTGAAACGAAAAAAATATTCCTATCAGGTTACGGTAACAGAACCAGACGAGGAAGGAAAGCAATGTGTTTATGAACATGCTCCGGAGACAATTTTGCTTACAAATCCAAAATTGTGGTGGCCCAATGGATTTGGCAAGCAGAATTTATATCATATACGGGTTGTCCTCTTAAAAGAAGGGAAGGAGATTGATGCATGGGAAAACCACATTGGTCTTCGAACGATGACCATACACCGGGAAACAGACGAATACGGGGAATCCTTTGCCCATGAGGTCAACGGCATAACGATATTTGCCATGGGTGCAGATTACATTCCAGAAGATAACCTTCGTGGAAGATGCAACCCAAAAAGAACAAAAAACCTGCTCTTACAATGCAAAGCAGCCAATTATAATATGATACGAGTTTGGGGTGGCGGATATTATCCAGACGATTATTTCTATCAGATCTGTGACCAATTAGGTTTCATTGTCTGGCAGGATTTAATGTTTGCATGTGCGAATTATGATCTGACGGAAGCGTTTGAAGAAACAGTTTTTTATGAATTGGTAGATAATATACGGAGAATCCGCCATCATGCCTGCCTTGGACTCTGGTGTGGAAATAATGAGATGGAACAGTTTACCGCACTTTCTGCCTGGAATTGTACTCCAAAACAAAAAGCAGACTATATAAAGCTGTTTGAATACATCATACCTAAAATTCTCAATAAAGAGGACCCACAGACCTTTTACTGGCCGGCTAGCCCTTCGTCTGGTGGAAGTTTTGATTCCCCCAACGATGAAACCAGAGGAGACGTTCACTACTGGGATGTATGGCATGGGAACAAACCGTTTACGGAGTACCGCAAGTTTTATTTTAGGTATTTGTCAGAATTTGGCTTTCAGTCGTTTCCATCTTATCGAACAATAGAAACATTTACAGAGGAAAAAGACCGGAATGTGTTTTCCTATATTATGGAGAAACATCAACGCAATGCCCAGGCCAATGGAAAAATAATGGGATATCTGGGACAGACGTTTTTGTATCCTACAGACTTTGACGTTCTTTTGTATGCATCTCAACTTCTTCAGGCAGAGGCCATGAAATATGGAGTGGAACATTTTAGACGGAATCGGGGAAGGTGCATGGGAACCATTATCTGGCAGCTCAATGATTGCTGGCCGGCTGTTTCCTGGTCCTCCATTGATTACTGTGGAAGATGGAAGGCACTCCATTACTATGAAAAACGTTTCTTTGCGCCTCTTTTGATTTCTTGTGAAGAAGCTGTTCACACTTGTGAAGTAGAAACGTCCATTCGCCTATCTTTGGCAAATGAGTCGCGTTTTGATGAAACCGTAACAGCCAGCTGGCAATTGACAAAAAACACAGGAGAAATCATACGAAAAGGGCAAGAAAAAAGGGGACTAAAAAAATTGTCCTCCCTGTGGCTTGATCCGGTAATGCTTCCAGAGGCAAATATTCATGAGGATTATGTAAGCTATCAAATGGAACGGGAAGGAGAGATTGTTTCTTTTGGAACGGTTTTGTTTTGTGCTCCCAAACATTACAACTTTCTGGATCCTGAGTTGACGGTACGAGCAGAAGCTGATACGATCATAGTAAGATCCAAAGCGTACGCAAAATCCATTGAAATTCGGAATAGAAACGATGATTTAATTCTTTCTGATAATTTTTTTGATATGAATCCGGGTGAGAGACAAGTGAAAATATGGAGCGGAATACCAGAGGATCTAACGGTTCGAAGTGTCTACGACATTCGTTAAGAAAAGTAGCGTTTGAAAAAAGAAAGGGGATTTGTATGGATGTAGAAAAAATAGTGAAAGAGATGACGCTAGAAGAAAAGGCGGGACTTTGTTCGGGGGCGGATTTTTGGCATACCAAAGTGGTTGACCGGTTGGGGATACCTGCTTCTATGGTGAGCGACGGGCCTCACGGTCTTCGAAAACAGGATCAGGAAGGGGATCATCTAGGCGTGAATGACAGCATCAAGGCGGTTTGTTTTCCAACGGCATCGGCAACGGCATCTTCGTTTGACCGGGATTTGCTGATTACGCTTGGAAACGCATTGGGAGATGCCTGTCAGGCAGAGGGGCTGAGTGTGATTCTTGGACCTGCTGTTAATATCAAACGCTCTCCTTTGTGTGGACGGAATTTTGAATATTTTTCAGAGGACCCTTACTTGGCATCCGAGATGGCGGCCAGCCATATTACGGGTGTACAGGAAAAACAAGTTGGAACCAGCATCAAACATTTTCTGGCAAACAACCAGGAGAAAAGACGCATGACATCGGATTCGAAAATTGATGAGAGAACCTTACGGGAAATATATTTAGCGGCATTTGAGGGAGCGATAAAAAAAGCAAAACCATGGACTGTGATGTGCTCGTATAATCGGATCAATGGAACTTATGCATCGGAAAGCCACCACTTTCTCACTGAAATATTAAGAGAAGAATGGGGATTTGATGGGTATGTAATGAGTGATTGGGGCGCAGTTAATAACAGAGTGGAAGGGGTAAAGGCAGGTCTTGATCTTGAAATGCCCTCTTCTGGAGGAAGGAATGATGCGTTGCTTGTAAAGGCTGTAAAGGAAGGGGAACTAGATGAACAGGTCCTTGACAAAGCGGTAAAAAGAATTCTTACCATTATTGACCGGTATCATAAAAATAAAAAACCAAATACTGTCTGGGATAAAGAAAAACACCATGAACTAGCTCGAAAAATCGAAGGAGAGAGCGCGGTTTTATTAAAGAATGAAGGAGTTCTTCCTCTGCAAGATACGGATGAAGTTGCATTCATTGGTTATTTTGCGGCTCACCCAAGGTTTCAAGGTGGTGGAAGTTCCCATATCAATGCCACAAACGTGCTGTCTGCAGTGGAAGCGGCGAAGGATAAGAGGATTACATATAGCCAGGGATACGAAATTAATACGGATCAGGAAAATGCAGCCATGAAGATAGAGGCGGTGGAGGCGGCAAAGAAAGCAAAAAAAGCCGTTATCTTTGCTGGACTTCCAGATTCTTTTGAATCCGAAGGATATGACCGTACTCATATGGCAATGCCTGACTGTCAAAATTCTTTGATTGAAGCAGTAGCGGCCGTACAGCCAAATACAGTGGTTGTTCTTCACAATGGATCACCAGTAGAGATGCCGTGGATTAATCAGGTGTCCGGAGTGCTGGAGGCTTATCTTGGAGGGCAGGCCGTTGGAGGTGCGATTGTAGATCTTTTATATGGAACGGTAAATCCCAGCGGAAAACTAGCCGAGTCGTTTCCAATACAGCTTGAGGATAATCCATCCTTCCTCTACTATGGAGGAGAAAAAGATGTAACAGAATATCGAGAAGGGATTTTTACCGGTTATCGTTATTATGACAAAAAGAAGATGGCTGTCAGATTCCCGTTTGGTCATGGTCTTAGTTATACAACTTTTGCATACAGTAATATGAAAGTAGACCAGGATTTAATGAAAGATACAGATACAGTGATTGTTTCCGTTGATGTAACGAATACAGGCAGGGTGACAGGAAAAGAGGTTGTTCAGATCTATGTAGAAGCCAAAGATCAATCGGTGATTCGTCCGGTGAGAGAACTGCGTGAATTTGCAAAGGTTCAGTTAAAAGCAGGAGAAACAAAAACTTTAAGATTTTCTTTGGGAAATCGTGCGTTTTCCTATTATAATGTTGAAATCAGTGACTGGCATGTCAAAACCGGAGGCTATACCATATATGCAGCTGCTTCATCAAGGGACCTTCGGGAGTCTGTATCGATTCGCGTTCAGTCCACTGTCAAAATACCAATGAAGTATCATCTTAATAGCACCATAGGCGATATTCGCTCAGATTCTATTGCGGCGGAGGTGTTACAGCCACTGATGGAACAATTTCAGAAACAGAGTGCCATAGGAAATTCGGATGGAGATGCTTCAAAATCAGCCATTTCAAATGAGATGGATGAAGCCATGTTCCGTGATATGCCTCTGCGGCAGATTTTTAGTTTTGCGCCTTCTTTAACGACGCAGGAAGAATTAGAAACATTAGTTGATCAAATGAATGAAATGAAAAAAAATAATTGATTTCGGATAAGTAAATAGTAGAGTTTCTCTTAAGGCAATGGAGTTTTTCTGTCTTAAGAGAGGCTCTTTTTGTCACTTTATAGAGAATAATGGAAAAGTATGGAAATAACAAATTTTATCCGTGTATGAAATTAAAAAATCTTTAAAATTGTTCTTGCTATTTACCAGTATATGTAATAAAATTATACTATAAGTGGAGGAAAGTGGTACAAAGTGGTAGAAAATGGTGGGAATGCAGCTGTTTTTCTCACCACTCATTGTACTAGCAGGTGATTGGTATGTTCATGGGCGAATACAATCATACAGTTGATGCGAAGGGACGTCTTATAGTCCCATCGAAGTTCAGAGAACAGCTTGGAGAAGAATTCGTTGTTACGAAAGGCTTAGATGGCTGTTTATTTGTGTATGATAATGAAGAATGGACTGTACTGGAAGAGAAACTGAAAAGCCTGCCGCTGACTAACACCAATGCCAGAAAATTCTCCCGATTCTTTCTGGCCGGCGCAACTGCATGCGAAGTGGACAAACAGGGAAGAATTTTATTACCTGCTGTCTTAAGAGAACATGCGGGAATTTTAAAAGATGCGGTATTAGTAGGGGTAGGCAGCCGAATTGAAATTTGGAGTAAAGATGCATGGGCAGCTACTAACACCTATGAAGACATGGAAGAAATCGCAGAAGCTATGGAAGGACTTGGAATATGACATTTGAACACAAATCAGTACTGTTAAACGAAACGGTTGACAGCCTGAATGTAAAGCCGGACGGAATTTATGTGGACGGAACATTGGGAGGAGGCGGACATGCTCTTGAAGTGTGTAAGCGCCTGGGACAAAACGGAAGATTAATTGGAATTGATCAGGATGCAGATGCGATTGCGGCAGCAACGATGCGGCTTGAGGCATTCAAAGATAAAGTTACAATTGTTCGCAACAATTATAAGAATATACAGATGGTTTTAAGTGATCTATCAATTGAACGGGTGGATGGGATTTACTTGGATCTTGGAGTGTCATCTTATCAGCTTGATATGCCGGATCGGGGATTTACCTATCGGGAGGAGGATGCGCCTCTTGATATGCGTATGGATCAGAGAAATGATCAGACTGCAGCTGACATCATTAATGACTACAGTGAATTTGATTTATACCGGATTATTCGAGACTATGGAGAAGATAAATTTGCAAAAAACATTGCAAAGCATATTGTTCGGTCCAGAGCGGAGAAACCGATTGAAACAACGGGTGAATTAACTGAGATTATTAAGGGAGCCATTCCTGCAAAGATAAGGGCCGTAGGCGGGCATCCGTCCAAAAAGACATTTCAAGCGATTCGGATTGAATTAAATAAAGAACTTGAAGTGTTAAATAATTCCCTAGATACTATGATTGACCTGTTAAATCCAGGAGGAAGATTGGCGATTATTACGTTTCATTCATTGGAGGATCGTATGGTGAAAACTAGATTTCGAACCAATGAAAGACCATGTATATGCCCGCCGGACTTTCCGATCTGTGTTTGTGGGAAAAAGAGTAAAGGGAAAGTGATTACAAGAAAACCTATCATACCGTCAGAAGACGAGATAATAGAAAACAAACGTTCAAAAAGTTCAAAACTTCGGGTATTTGAACGAAATTAGTGAGGGAGGAAATGAGTGTGACTGCAAGAAACAGTGTGCGATCCTATGGGAACAAACATGCTTATGTGCATGGGAATACAGTCCATAAAGCCATGCCGGTGCAAAGACCGGTATATACACCAGAAAAAATTCAACGTCCATCTGTAAATAATCAGGTTAGGCGAAATCGTGAAAAAGCATTGCAGATGAATCTGCCATATGTAATTCTTCTTACGATTGCTGCAGTCATAACTCTTTGCATTTGTGTTAATTATCTGCATTTACAGTCTTCAATCACTACGGGGATTCATAGCATTGAAGAAAAAGAAGCAGAGCTGGAACATTTAAAAAATGAAAACAATGCATTGGAAACGAGAATTAACACTTCTGTTGATTTGGATCATGTGTATAAGGTCGCTACTGAGGAACTTGGTATGGTCTATGCAAATAAAGACCAGATCCTTCACTATGATAAAACAGAAAGTGAGTATGTAAGGCAGAATGAAGATATTCCCGAACATTAAGAAAAATAAAAATAGAAAAACCAAGGTGTTTCCCCGTTATATGCAGGAAAAGCTGGCGATTACTGTACTGGTAATTACGCTGGCTTTGTTTGCATTGGTTATGATACTTTATAACCTTATGACGAATAAAAAAGAAGATTACAATCAGATTGTGCTGTCTCAACAGGAATATGACAGTCGTGTCATTCCGTTTCGAAGAGGAGATGTAATGGATCGAAACGGCACCTATCTGGCAACCAGCGAGAAAGTTTATAATTTGATCTTGGATCCGAAACAGATTATGTCAGATCAAGATGCATACCTTGAGCCTTCCGTTATGGCGCTCATAGATTGTTTTGGATACGACAGAACGGAAATCCTCAATTTAATTCAGGAAAAAAAGGACAAGCAGTATATCCGCTATGCAAAACAGCTTACTTATAGTGATAAGGAAAACTATGAAACATACAAAACGAAAAAAGCAAAAGAGTTAAAGAATGAAAATAAAGCCATCAAAGGGATTTGGTTTGAAGACGAATATAAAAGAGTATACCCATATAATAGCTTGGCAAGTAGTGTCATTGGTTTTGCCAGTAGTGACGGTGGAGAAGGTACCGGAGGAGTAGAGCAGTCCTACAATTCCACTCTTATGGGAACCAATGGGAGAGAGTATGGGTATCTAAATGATGACTCAAATCTAGAGAGAGTAATAAAGCCTGCTACAAATGGGAATACAGTGGTTTCTACCATAGATTTAAACATACAAAAGATCGTAGAAAAGTACATACGAGAATGGGAACAGCAGACAGGGAGTGAAAAAGTAGGAGTAATTGTTATGAACCCCAATAACGGGGAAGTTCTAGCCATGGCAGATGACAATACCTTTGATTTAAACCATCCCCGTGATTTGAGTCCGGAGTATACAGATGAAAGAATCCGTCAGTTGGGGATCGAAGAGGCCATTGCAGATTATAAGCGTAAAAACAAGGATGCAGAACCACTAACAGAAGAAAATGTGAGCAATCATTATAGCGATACTGAAATTAGATCGTTTGGTACTATGGTGGCCTGGAACCAGACTTGGAGAAATTTCACGATTAGTGATGGCTATGAACCAGGTTCCACCTCTAAGATTTTTACTATTTCTGCCGCTTTAGAAGAAGGTGCGATTACAGGGAACGAGAGCTATGACTGCCCTGGTTTTTTGGAAGTCGGAGGGTATAAAATCAGATGTGCAAGCCGCTATGGACATGGCCTATTGACGGTGGAGCAGGGGCTTATGAAATCCTGTAATGTGGTTATGATGCGGGTTGCCCAGCAGATGGGGAAAGATAAATTCTATAAATATCAGAAGATTTTTGGATTTGGAACAAAAACAGGAATTGATCTTCCAGGAGAGGCCGATAATAAGACATTGATGTATTCTGCGGATTCGGCTGGACCTACAGATCTTGCAACCAACTCCTTTGGACAGAACTTTAACTGTACCATGATCCAGATGGCGGCGGCATATAGTTCTGTAATCAATGGAGGTTCTTACTATGAACCTCATGTTGTAAAACAAATTTTAAACGAACAAGGTTCTGTGGTGAAAAAGATGGAACCAGTTCTAGTTCGTGAGACTGTTTCAGAATCGACTTCTAAATTTATCAATGAAGCGTTATTTAAGACGGTAAACGCGAAGGGGGGAACGGGTGGAGCTGCCAGAGTGGAGGGCTATAAAATAGCTGGTAAAACAGGCACCGCTGAGAAAATCCCAAGAGATAAAACAAATTATCTGGTATCATTTTGCGGATATGCGCCTTCGGATAATCCGCAGGTATTGGTCTATGTTGTGGTGGATCAGCCTCATGTGGAGAGTCAGCCTCATAGCACTTATGCCAGTGAGATTTTTAAAAAAATCATGACTGATATTCTTCCTTATTTAAATATATTCCCGGATACAGATTCTGCGTCAGGGACACCCACTGATAAATCGGATTTGCCAGTTGAAGAAGGAATTACCAGTGAAACCAAAGAGGATGCAGAGCAAATGGAATCTGGAGAGGAATCCAAAGCAGATGGGAGTTCTTCACCGTCTCCAACGATGGAGGATGGGGCTTCCATTCCGGAAGAATATTTAAATCCTACGGATGAATTCATTGACAGGCAGGAAGGAGACGATTCCAATCTTCCGGATTCTCTGCCAAAAGATGTGAATTCGTCGCAGAACTCAACAGAGACAGATCAAGATCAAGAGTAAACGATAAAGTGGATAAGTATCATAAAAGAGTCTGAATTTCATATACTGTATCAATAATGATAGTGGAGTTGTGTATGAATTCAAATAAAACACATCACAGAGAGAAAATAGCCCTCCTGTTTTTCCTGCTTTTTCTTTGTATGACAGGACTAATGGGGCGGCTTGTTTTTCTCATGGTATTCCGATCCGAACACTATAGTGCCATGGCTGAAGATCTCCATGAAAGAGAAAGGACGATAAAGGCGGCAAGAGGGAATATAATTGATGCGAATGGAATTGTTATAGCCACCAACCGGACGGTATGTACGATCTCCGTAATACACAATCAGATAAAAAAAGCCGATGAAGTAGTGGCGGTATTATCGAAGGAACTAGGATTAGAAGAATCAGAAGTGCGCAAGAAGGTACAAAAGTATAGTTCAAGGGAAATTATTAAGACAAATGTAGACAAGGCTATGGGAGATCAGATTAGGGCTTATCATATGGAAGGGGTCAAGGTAGACGAAGATTACAAACGTTATTACCCATATGATACTTTGGCTTCAAAGGTACTTGGCTTTACGGGAGGAGATAATCAGGGGATCATCGGTCTGGAAGTGAAATATGAATCCTATTTAAAAGGGATGAATGGGAAAATACTGACGATGTCAGATGCCGCAGGAATTGAAATCCCCAATGCTGCAGAAGATCGGATAGAACCAATTGCAGGACAGAATCTTACCGTTAGCCTGGACGTGAATATTCAACGGTATTGCGAACAAGCGGCCTATCAGGTTATGGAGAAAAAAGGCGCAAATAGAGTGTCGATTATTGTCATGAATCCACAAAATGGGGAAATTATGGCAATGGTGAATACTCCTGAATTTAATTTGAATGATCCGTTTACACTAAACACATCGGTTGAAATACCGAAAACAGAAAAAGAAAAGCAGAATATGCTCAATCAAATGTGGAGAAATCCCTGTATTAATGATACGTATGAGCCGGGGTCAACGTTTAAGATCATCACAGCAGCTGCAGGGTTAGAATCAGGTGTTGTAAAATTGGATGACCATTTTTCCTGTCCTGGATTCCGAATTGTTGAGGATCGCAGAATCAGGTGCCATAAAGTAGGAGGGCATGGTTCGGAGACATTTCTGCAGGGGATGATGAACTCTTGTAATCCAGTTTTGATTGATGTGGGGCAGAGACTTGGAGTGGATGGTTATTATAAGTATTTTGTCCAGTTTGGCTTAAAAGGAAAAACAGGAATTGATTTGCCGGGAGAAGCGACAACCATAATGCATAAAAAAGAAGATATGGGATTGGTTGAATTGGCTACTGTTTCCTTTGGGCAGTCCTTTCAAATCACGCCAATGCAGCTAATTACCACTGCGTCTTCGATTATTAACGGCGGAAACCGGATTACACCTCATTTTGGAGTGAAATCGGTTCGTGCAGATGAAGAACTGGTACATGATTTTACCTATCCCGTAAAAGAGGGTATCTTATCAAAAGAAACCAGTGCGACCATGCGTTATATTCTGGAACAGGTCGTTTCGGAAGGGAGTGGGAAAAGAGCAAAGATTGAAGGGTACCGGATTGGTGGAAAAACAGCAACTTCTGAAAAACTTCCCAGAAGCTTAAAGAAATATATATCCTCATTTATTGGATTCGCACCAGCGGATGATCCAAAAGTGATTGCCCTGATTACCATAGATGAACCGCAGGGGATTTATTATGGTGGAACTATAGCCGCACCAGTCATTGCGGATATATTTAAGAACATTCTTCCATACTTAGGAATTGAGCCTACAGCGGAGGATACTGTATCTGCGTTTCGAATCAGTGGTTGATTATTCGGGCAAAAAGACGTATACTACTTACTGTGGCATAATTTGCTTAGAGAACTGTTCGATAAGCCAAAGGCGAATCGAACCTCCTTATGAATAATATACGAATACATAAAATATTGAGGTGTGACATGATAAACGAAACGATTTTGGCGATCATTATAGCTTTTGCCATCAGCGCAATGCTGTGTCCCATAGTAATACCATTTCTTCACAGATTAAAATTTGGTCAGGAGGTCCGAAAGGAAGGACCGGAAAGTCATCTGAAAAAACAGGGGACCCCTACCATGGGCGGACTAATTATATTGACCAGCATTATTATAACTTCTTTATTTTATGTAAAGGAATATCCAAAGATAATTCCCGTTCTTTTTGTAACGGTTGGATTTGGTATTGTAGGTTTTCTTGACGATTACATTAAGATAGTGATGAAACGATCAGAAGGTTTGACAGCGATACAAAAGATGGCAGGACAGTTGATTATCACTGGTATCTTTGCATTTTATCTAATTCATTCAAAGGATGTAGGAACCGAGATGTTAATTCCGTTTACCGGAGGGTTTGAGAAAGGGATTTTTCTAAAACTTGGATTCTTATTTGTTCCGGCTGTTTTTTTTATTGTAATTGGAACCGATAATGGGGTGAATTTTACGGATGGACTGGACGGACTTTGTACAAGTGTTACCATTCTGGTTGCAACATTTCTAACTGTAGTTGCCATAGGAGAAAAGACTGGGATCAGCCCCATCACAGGAGCTGTGGTAGGGAGTCTTTTGGGATTTTTGCTATTTAATGTTTATCCTGCCAGAGTGTTTATGGGGGATACTGGTTCACTGGGGCTTGGTGGATTTGTAGCATCCAGTGCCTTTATGATGCAGATTCCGATATTTATAGCCATAGTCGGCTTTATTTATCTCATTGAGGTATTATCTGTCATTATTCAGGTGACATATTTTAAAAAAACAGGTGGGAAAAGAATATTTAGAATGGCACCGATTCATCATCATTTTGAGTTATGTGGTTGGTCTGAAACTAGAGTTGTAGCCGTTTTTGCCATCATAACAGCCGTTCTTTGCCTACTTGCATATCTTGGATTATAGGAGAGAAACCATATGAGTCAGAAAGTATTAATTGCAGGCAGTGGAAAAAGTGGGATCGCCGCATCCAAGTTAATATTAAAATCAGGGGATAAAGCAGTCCTTTATGACTCCAACGATGTACGAAAAGAGGATGAGCTGTTAAGCCAATTTGAGGAGAAAGCGAATCTATCGATACTCTTGGGAGAACTTAAGAAAGAAGATTTAACAGATGTAAACCTATGCGTGATCAGCCCAGGGATTTCCCATGATGCTCCATTTGTATCAGTGATAAAGGAAGAAAAGATACCTATATGGAGTGAGATTGAATTAGCCTATCATCATGCAAAGGGCAGACTAATAGCCATAACAGGAACAAACGGTAAGACAACCACGACGGCTCTTACCGGTGAGATCATGAAAGCTTTTTATGAACATGTTTTTGTTGTGGGAAATATCGGCATTCCATATGCACAAGAGGCGATGCACACAGATGAAGATTCTGTTACAGTTGCCGAAGTCAGCAGTTTTCAGTTGGAAAGCATATTGGATTTTAAGCCCGATGTCAGCGCGGTTTTAAATATTACACCAGATCATTTGAACCGTCATAAAACCATGGAATGTTACATAGAAGTGAAAGAAAGCATTACAAAGAATCAGTCAGAACAAGAGGTCTGTATCTTAAATTATGACGATCCCGTTCTTCGGGAATTTGGGGAAACATTAAAACCGAATGTGATTTATTTTAGCAGTCGAGAGACATTAAAGGATGGCTATTGCCTAGAAGGGGACAGGATTGTCCGCAATCAGAAAGGCAAGAAGACTGAAATTGTAGATATTCATGATTTGCAGATTCTTGGACGGCACAATTACGAGAATGCGATGGCAGCGATTGCAATCGCGGTGGAGCTATCTGTTCCACTGGAAGTGATACAAAAGACAGTTTGTGAGTTTAAGGCGGTAGAGCACAGAATTGAGTTTGTAGCTGAAAAGGCAGGAGTGAAGTATTACAATGACTCCAAAGGAACCAATCCAGATGCGGCTATTCAGGCGGTCAATGCCATGCCAGGATCTACGATCCTGATTGCAGGTGGTTACGATAAGAATTCAGAATATGACCAGTGGATTGAATCCTTTCAGGGGAAGGTCCGGTATATGGTACTTCTGGGACAGACAAGGGAGAAGATTGCAGAATGTGCTGCATCTCATGGATTTACGAATGTGATGTACGCAGAGGATATGCAAGAGGCAGTCCGCGTTTGCGCTTCTTATGCAAATCGTGGAGATTACGTCCTTCTTTCTCCGGCATGTGCAAGCTGGGGGATGTTCAAAAGCTATGAAGAGCGGGGCGAGATTTTCAAGGAAAGTGTCCGTAATCTTTAAAGTAATTCTGGTAAGAAGTCTGGTTGGCAAGGAGGAATGGTATGGCAGAGAGCAGACCAGCGAAGAAAACAAACAAACCACGCCGATTTTATGATTACAGTCTTTTGTTTACGGTGATATTTCTATCTGTTTTTGGGCTGGTTATGATCTATAGTTCAAGCTCATATGCTGCCCAACTAAAATACGAAAATGCGGCTTATTTTATGCTGCGGCAGGCGAAGATTGCACTTGGCGGATTCATAATCATGCTTATAATATCTAAGATGGACTATCACTGGTATGCCAGATTTGCAGTTCTGGCTTATGCGTTATCTTATATACTGATGATCGCTGTATCTGTGGTTGGAATAGAGCGTAATGGTAAAAAAAGGTGGCTGGGAGTAGGATCTTTGTCCTTTCAGCCAACAGAATTTGTTAAGATAGCACTCATTGTTATGCTGGCCGTTATGATCGTTCAGATGGGTAGGAACATTAATACAAGGAATGGTGTCTTTTTGATCCTTGTAACGGCGTTACCCATATCAGGAATCGTTGCGGCTAACAATTTAAGCTCTGGTATTATCATTGTAGGAATTGCATTTGTTATGTTGTTTGTGGCATGCAAGAAAAAATGGCCATTTTTTGCATGCGGATTTGCAGGAGTAGGACTTTTAGCGTTTGCCGGTCCCATCGCTACTGTGTTGGAAAAGCTTAATATACTTCATGATTATCAGCTTGGAAGGATTTTAGTCTGGCTGGAACCGGAGGCGTTTCCTTCCACCGGCGGGTATCAGGTCTTACAAGGACTTTATGCCATTGGCTCTGGAGGCCTAGTAGGCAGAGGGCTGGGCGAGAGTATACAGAAGATGGGATTTGTACCAGAAGCTCAAAATGATATGATTTTTTCAATTATATGTGAAGAACTAGGGCTTTTTGGAGCCGTATCGGTTATTCTCATATTCCTTTTTATGATCTATCGCTTTATGCTCATTGCAGATAATGCCCCTGATTTATTCGGTGCGCTGATTGTGGTAGGTGTTATGGGCCATATCGCCATCCAGGTTATATTAAATATTGCGGTTGTAACCAACACCATCCCAAATACGGGGATTACCCTACCGTTTATCAGTTATGGGGGAACATCTGTCCTTTTCCTAATGATGGAAATGGGCATGGTTTTAAGTGTTTCCAACCAGATAAAACTGGAAAAATAATTAGATATGAAACCATTCTCTCGCTTTTTACATAGGATAGTATATAAGAAGCCATGGGAGGTAACGGATTGTCAGTTATACAGGTCCAGGGGTTACGATCCTTAAAAGGTGAGATAAAGATTCAGGGTTCCAAAAATGCTGTTCTGCCTATGATGGCAGCAGCGGTTCTCCATAGAGGTACAACTGTGATTCGTAATGTCCCCAGGATACAGGATGTGTTCTGTATGCTGGGGATACTTAAGCGTATTGGCTGCAAATGCCAACTTGACGGTCATACGCTCATTATTGATGCAGAAGTAGTGAAAGAATCTGAGATCCCCAAAGAATTTATTAAAAGCATGCGTTCCTCGATTATTTTGTCGGGGCCTTTGCTGGGAAGGCTTGGTAGCGCAGTGACCAGTTTCCCTGGAGGCTGTTCCATTGGAGAACGGCCCATTAATCTGCACCTGTCTGCATTACGGTCGTTAGGCGCCGTCATAGAAGAACTGGGGGATAAACTCATTGCAACAGCACCAAAGTTAAAAGGTGCCAGTATCTTTTTTCCATTTCCCAGTGTGGGTGCAACTGAAAATGCTCTAATGGCTGCTGTCTGTGCTTCTGGGACAACAGTGATACAAGGGGCTGCAAAAGAACCTGAGATTATGACTCTATGTGAATTTTTAAATAACATGGGAGCTAGAATTGATGGGATTGGAACTTCCAGCCTGGCGATTACAGGCGTACCGAAACTTCATGATTCTGAATTTACAGTCGCAGGCGACAGGATTGTCGCGGGAACTTACTTAACAGCTGTTATGGCAGCAGAGGGCAGTGTACTCATGGAAGGAATTCGACCGGATCATTTGACAGCCGCATGTTTACTTGCGGAAAGAATGGGAGCTGAGATTATCAGCTATGAAAATCAGTTGAAGGTAACAATGAGTGGGCGCCCTGATTGTGCAGACGTGATTACAGAACCTTATCCTGGGTTTCCAACCGATCTTCAATCTCAGTTTATGGCAGTGATGGCATCGGGAAAAGGATCCGGTTGGATGGAGGAGACTATTTTTGAAGGGAGGTTTGGCACTGCAAAAGAGTTGCAGAAGCTGGGAGCAGATATTATAATAGAAGGGAAACATGCAGTGATACATGGGACCCATCCGTTACATGGGAGCAAGGTTATTGCGACGGATCTAAGGGGTGGTGCCGCACTGGTAGTTGCAGGACTTGCGAGTGAAGGTATGACCGTTATCCATGAATGTCATCACATTGAGCGCGGATATGAAGATATCTGTCGAGATTTAAGCAGTCTTGGCGCTGCAATCAGAGGGATGGAATGAAGAATTACAAGAAAAGCAGAAGAAAAATTAAATTTGCGATCGCAGCACTGGTCCTTATTCTCCTAACGGTTGTTTTACTATCACTTCAGATCAGAGAGATAACGGTTAGTGGCAATAAAAAATATACAGCGGATCAGATTGAGAACCTGATATTTAAGGATGGCTGGGATAGAAATGCGGTTACCTGTTTTTTCAAGGATCGATTTGTGAAGCATGAACCGATTCCGTTTGTTGAGGATTATAAAATCGTGTTTCTAAGCCCAGTTAAAATGGAAGTAATTGTATACGAAAAATCCGTTGTGGGTTATGTATCCTATATGGGAAGCTACATGTATTTTGATAAAGATGGAATTATCGTGGAAAGCTCCAGTGGAAAATTGTCTGGAGTTCCCTGGGTCACTGGGCTTTCCTATGGACACATTGCTTTGCATCAGCCCCTTCCAGTAAAGGATCCAAAGATTTTTAATAAAATCCTGACCCTGACCCAATTATTGTCAACACATGGGATTCCGGTTGATGAGATTTTATATGACTCAAAGGGAGAAGCGACACTGGTTTTAGGACAGATAGAAGTGTTTCTTGGAAGCAATGATCAGATGAATGGTAAGATATCAGAATTAAAGGATCAGCTCCCTGTTCTTACGGGGTTATCTGGTACCTTATATCTGGATACATATGAGGAGACGGAAACTGTCACATCTTATCGATTTGTGAAGAATAAGTGAATTTACATAATTTGCTTAGAAATTTAATAAAAAAATGGTTGATATTTTCTGCAAAATAAAATATTATATAAATTAGGTTTATTCAGTAAGCTGTTTATGGTTAAAGGAGGATATAATCTTGTTAGAGATTAAGATAAATGAGGCGGACAACGCGGCAAGAATTCTGGTAATCGGTGTAGGCGGTGCCGGAAACAATGCGGTTAACCGCATGATTGATGAGAATATAGCAGGTGTAGAATTTCTTGGAATTAATACGGACAAGCAGGCGTTGCAGTTTTGCAAGGCACCTACTGCGATGCAGATTGGTGAGAAATTAACCAAGGGGCTTGGTGCAGGTGCAAAACCTGAGGTTGGAGAAAAAGCAGCGGAAGAGAACGCAGACGATCTTGCTCAGACCATGAAAGGTGCCGATATGGTGTTTGTAACCTGCGGCATGGGTGGTGGAACTGGAACGGGAGCGGCTCCTGTCGTGGCTAAGATTGCCAAAGATATGGGGATTTTAACGGTCGGCGTTGTTACCAAGCCTTTCCGATTTGAAGCAAAGACCCGTATGACCAATGCGGTTGCAGGAATTGAACGTTTAAAAGAAAGTGTAGACACTTTAATCGTAATACCAAACGACCGTTTGCTTGAGATCGTAGACAGACGAACCACCATGCCAGAGGCATTGAAGAGGGCAGATGAAGTGCTTCAGCAGGCAGTACAGGGAATTACAGACCTGATTAATGTACCTGGTTTGATTAACTTAGACTTTGCAGATGTTCAAACCGTTATGACAGATAAAGGAATTGCACATATCGGAATTGGACGAGCCAAAGGGGATGAAAAGGCGATAGAAGCAGTGAAACAAGCGGTGTCTAGTCCTCTTCTTGAAACGACCATTGAAGGTGCTTCACATGTGATTATTAACATTTCTGGAGATATTAGTTTGATTGAGGCCAATGAGGCGGCAAGCTATGTTCAGGAGATGGCAGGAGATGATGCGAATATCATATTCGGAGCGATGTATGATGAGAATGTTCAAGATGAAGCGAGCATTACCGTCATTGCGACTGGTCTTGAGATGCATAATGAGACACCAGTCTCTAAGGTTATGACTAATTTCTCCAATACGAACTATAAACAGTCTCCTCATCCACAGGGGAATCCGGAAGCAGCAGCAACCGCAGCGACTCCAGGCTATAACCAAAATTTTGGAACTCCGGGATATACTTCTGGACAGTCATATAATAATACCAATACCAATACCAATACCAATAACACCAATGGGAATTTTAATAACCCCAATTACAACAACCCGAATTATTCTAAGCCCAATTACGGCACTCAGAATACGCCTCAGGGAACGCAACAAGGTGGAGGTCAGCCATATCGTCCAACTGTAAACAAAGAAGTACAGATTAACATTCCTGATTTTTTAAGAAATAAACGATAAGAGTTTATGAAATTTGGCAGGTTCTTTTTGAACCTGCCTATTTTGGAAGGAGGGATTACATGTCAGAGAAAGAAAAAGACTGGGAATTATCCGATGATTATTATTCCGTGGAGGAAAAGAAATGCTTGTCTTTGGAAGATTTTATAACAGAAGATCAGCCCAAAAGCAGCGAATCAAAGGTCGCCGATCTGTCTGATGAAGCTTTAAAAAAGACCATAGAGGATGTACATCAGGTTCTGGCACTTGCACAGGAAGGGAAAAGCATCGCTGAGATAAAGGAACGAACCAAACTAGAGGAGTCTTATATCCATGATATTCAGGTTTGTGCTCAAGGATTCCACGAAGACGATGAGATTGCAGTGGCGTACCTCATGCTAGGTTAATCGGAATCGTTCTTTGTTCTATTTCCACCGGTTTATTTGACAGAAGAGAGAACATCTGTTATAATTAAGTCAGTCGTAAAAGGGAGTAGCTTCCAATCTGGTGAGATGGTTGGATAAGGTTGCGTCAGGACGGTATATGATTATACCCGCATACTTATGAAATGCAAGACTTTTACTAATACCATTCTGGTATTAGTGAAAGTCTTTTTTTATATAACAGTATCCTTAAAATTTCAATACCCCTTTACGATCATAGAAAAAACGAGGATAGGAAGAAAGGAGCTACTTATGGAAACATTTAATCCAAACAGCAGCGAGAAGTGGAAACAAGTAAAAAGAATCATGAAAAGGTCTGGTATCCTAGTAGTACTTATAGTGGCAATTCCGTTGATTGGTCTTGGTTCCATTTATAATATTCAGGAACAGGAACAGGCTGTCGTAACTACATTTGGCGTCCCTAGAACAGTTTCTGAGTCAGGTCTTCATTTTAAGATTCCATTTATTCAAAATGTTCATAAAGTTAATACGACCATTCAGGGGTTTGCCATCGGATACGACCCAGCAGACAACGAAAGCAAGGAAGAAGATTCACTGATGATTACAAGGGACTATAATTTTGTTAATGTGGATTTCTTTGTGGAATACAAAATTACAGATCCAGTAAAAGCAGTCTATGCATCTCAGGACCCTCTTCTGATTTTACAAAATATTACAAAGAGCAGCATTCGGTCAATTATTGGAAGCTATGAAGTAGATTCTGTTTTGACAACTGGAAAAAATGAAATTCAAGGCAAAGTGAAAGATATGATTATTGAGAGACTGCAGAAACATAAGATTGGTTTGACGGTTATCAATGTGACCATTCAGGATTCTGAACCACCTACCGTAAAAGTAATGGAAGCCTTTAAAGCAGTGGAAACAGCAAAGCAGGGAAAAGAAACGGCAATCAATAATGCAAATAAATACAGGAATGAGAAATTACCGGAGGCTACAGCCCAAACAGATAAGATCCTTCAAGAGGCAGAATCCACAAAAGCACAAAGGGTGAATGAAGCAAATGCTGAGGTGGCAAAATTCAATGCAATGTATCAGGAATACGCAAAGAATCCAGAGGTAACGAAGAAGAGAATGTTTTATGAAACCATGGAAGATGTTTTACCAAAAATGAAGGTAATCATTGATGGTACCGATAAGACCAGCACGATTTTACCCCTTGACAGCTTTGTTGGTGGGAATCAAGAAGAAAAAAAGGAGACAAAAGAATGAAGAGCAAATTAAAAACATCAGTTACAGTAATTGTGGCGGTAGCATTAATTATGGTGATTTTTAGTTCGATTGTTATTACCAAAGAGAATGAATACAAACTAATCCGCCAGTTTGGTAAAGTGGAACGAGTGGTCAATCATTCCGGATTATCGTTAAAAATTCCAATTATTCAGTCTGCTGATACCTTGCCAAAGCAGGTGCTGATTTATGACCTTGCAGCTTCTGATGTCATAACTATGGATAAAAAGACGATGTTAAGCGATAGTTATGTTCTTTGGGAGATTGAAGATCCCCTAAAGTTTGCACAGTCTTTAAATTCATCTGTTATCTATGCAGAAGGCAGAATTGATACGGTGGTTTATAATTCTATCAAAAATGTAATCGGAAGCATGAGTCAAAATGAAGTGATCAGCGGACGTGATGGAGAACTATCACAGGCAATTATGAATAACGTGGGCGATAATATGACCCAGTATGGAATTCGTTTGCTATCTGTAGAAACGAAGAGACTGGATCTTCCGGCGGATAATAAATCGGCTGTCTATGAAAGAATGATGTCGGAAAGAGACAAAATTGCGGCTACCTTTACAGCAGAAGGGCAGGCAGAGGCGAAAAAAATTCAAAATACAACAGACAGGGAAATAGCCATCAGCATATCAGATGCCCAGGCACAGGCAGCCTCAATAACTGCAGAGGGTGAGGCAGAATATATGAGAATTCTCGCCAATGCGTATAATGATTCTCAGAGAGCTGATTTTTATGCATTTGTCCGGTCGCTAGAGGCTGCCAAGAAGTCTTTGATTGGAAAGGATAATACTTTGATCCTTCCAGCGCAATCTCCTCTTGCAAGGATATTTATTGCCCAGTAATAGTTGCGGCATCCAGTTTTTTGTGGTAAAGTGTTAAAAACTAAAAACGAATGACTGGAGACTGACAAGATGAAGATTACAGATATACTAAGCCAGGGAAAGCCAACGTTATCCTTTGAAGTATTTCCACCAAAGACTGAGGAAAAATATGAATCGGTGAAGCAGGCCGCATCCCAGATTGCAAAATTAAACCCTGCATTTATGAGTGTGACCTACGGTGCAGGTGGTGGAACCAGCAAATATACGGTAGACATTGCTTCCACAGTACATGAGGAATTTAAGGTGACGGCTCTGGCTCATTTAACCTGCGTATCATCAACCAGGCAAAAGGTGAAAGCGGTTCTAACAGAGTTAAAAGAAGCAGGGATTGAGAATGTTTTGGCATTACGTGGAGATCTCCCTCTAGATGCCCCTGTAAACAGAGAATATCATTATGCTTCGGAGCTAATCCGGGAGATTCGGGAATCTGGAGATTTCTGTATCGGTGCAGCTTGTTATCCAGAAGGACACGTAGAATCTGCGAATAAGACAATTGATATGGATTATTTAAAGCAGAAGGTAGAAGCTGGTTGTGATTTTGTAACGACGCAGATGTTCTTTGATAATAATATATTATACAACTACTTATATAGAATCCGGGAGAAGGGGATAACAGTTCCAGTCGTTGCGGGGATTATGCCAGTGACCAATGTTAGACAGATTATAAGAACCTGTCAACTTTCTGGAACGTATCTACCTACCCGGTTTAAGGCAATTGTCGACCGATTTGCCGATAACCCGGCAGCGATGAAACAGGCGGGTATCGCATATGCGACGGAACAGATTATTGATTTGATTGCAAATGGAGTCAATGCCATTCATGTTTATTCCATGAATAAGCCGGATGTGGCCCAAAAGATTAAAGAAAATTTATCGGAGATTCTCTAATCGGGTTGTCACGAGAATGGAGGAACGCATGGAAGTAAGCCAAAAAGAGATATTAAGATATTTAGGCTATAAAGGAAATGCTGGGGATGAACAGGTAAATGCCCTGATAATAGAATGTCTAGAAGAACTAGAAGAGGCAGCTTCCTTAAAATCCATCCATCGGACATTTCCTTTGCAGCTCCTTCCGGATGATGAAATTGATTTTTCAGTATTTCGGATTAGAAGCCATAAATTAAGCAAGAATCTCACAGATTGCGATCAGGTGATTTTATTTGCCGCCACTTTAGGAACGGGAGTGGATCTGAAGATTAAAAAATACTCCAAACTCCAGATGAGCAAAGCGGTGGTGATGCAGGCAGCGGCGACGGCGATGATTGAAGAATTCTGTGATATAGAAAACAGAAAACTAAAGGAAGCATATGAGGCAGAAGGGTTTTTTTTACGGCCCCGGTTTAGCCCAGGATATGGTGATTTCCCCTTAGAATGCCAGAAAGATATGACCACTGTTTTGGAAACACCAAAAAGAATCGGGATCATGCTGACAGAAAGTCTTTTAATGATTCCTTCTAAATCAGTTACAGCAGTCATTGGGGTAAGTAAAAAGCCGCTTCGATGTGAGAGTAAGGGATGTGAGTCTTGTAAAAAAACAGATTGTGCATACCGAAGAAATGGATGAGACTGAATGCAGATGGAGGAACCTATGGCAGGGATAATGGAAGAAATAAAAAACAGAATCGTATTTTTTGATGGAGGGACAGGAAGTCTTCTGCAGGCAAAAGGGTTAAAGCCAGGAGAACTGCCAGAAACCTGGAACATAACGCATCAAGAAACCATTGTGGCACTTCACAGAGACTATTTGGAGGCTGGTGCAGATATCATAAAAACAAACACATTTGGTGCCAATGGACTAAAGTACCTGACTGGAACAGAGTTTGATTTAGACCGGATCGTGACTACGGCTGTGAAAAATGCCAGAGCGGCAGTGGAAACGGCTGTTTATCCCAATGGGAAAAAGAAAGGGTATATTGCACTTGATATCGGTCCCACGGGAAAGCTATTAAAGCCTCTTGGAGATCTTGATTTTGAAGATGCTTATGCCATGTTTTCTCAGGTGGTAACCATTGGAGTAAGAGAAGGCGCAGATTTGATTCTCATAGAAACAATGAGTGATAGTTACGAAGCGAAGGCCGCCGTCTTAGCAGCAAAGGAGAATTCTACACTTCCGATATTTGTAAGTTTGATTTTTGATGAAAAAGGAAAGTTATTAACAGGCGGCAATGTGGAATCTTCTGTCGCTCTTTTGGAAGGCCTTGGAGTGGATGCCATTGGGATCAACTGCGGTTTGGGTCCAATTCAGATGAAACACATCCTAGCCGATCTTTTAAAGGTAGTGTCAGTTCCAGTCATTGTAAATCCCAATGCCGGTCTGCCACGAAGTGAAGGGGGTAAGACGGTTTATGACATTGATGCAGACGAATTTGCCCACGTGATGAAGGAAATCGTTACTATGGGAGCCTGTGTTGTTGGAGGCTGTTGTGGAACGACTCCAGAACATATCAAAAAAACCGTAGCACTTTGTCAGGATTTTGACGTGATACTTCCTGAGAGGAAAAAACGAACGGTAATCTCTTCCTATGCGCAGTCCGTGGTAATTGGAAAGAACCCAATTCTTATTGGAGAAAGAATCAACCCCACAGGGAAGTCAAAGTTTAAACAAGCGCTGAAAGAACACAACCTTGAGTACATTTTAAAAGAAGGCGTTCTCCAACAGGATAATGGAGCGCATGTTCTTGACGTTAACGTTGGACTTCCAGAGATCGATGAACCAGCTATGATGGTGGAAGTTATCAAAGAACTTCAAAGCATTATCGATTTGCCCCTTCAGATCGATACTTCCAATTTAGAAGCAATGGAACGGGCGATGAGAATCTACAACGGAAAACCCTTAATTAATTCTGTGAATGGAAAAATAGAATCAATGGAAGCTATTTTTCCTTTGGTGAAGCGGTATGGTGGTGTGGTAGTTGCACTTGCACTTGATGAAGATGGAATACCAGAAACGGAAGAAGGTAGAATTCTTGTTGCAAAGAAGATATACCAAAAAGCCGCTTTCTATGGAATTGAAAAAGAAGACATTATCATTGATGCCTTATGTCTGACAGTAAGTTCCGATAGCAAAGGCGCACTAACGACTTTAAATACGTTAAAAAGGATCCGGGATGAACTGGGGGGAAAGACTATACTTGGAGTTTCCAATATATCGTTTGGACTGCCCCAAAGAGAGATCGTCAATGCATCGTTTTTTACCATGGCATTATTAAATGGTTTGAATGCTGCCATTATAAACCCGAATTCAGAAGCCATGATGCGTTCCTATTACAGTTTCCGGGCTTTGGCTGATTTGGATCCACAGTGCAGCAATTATATTGCTGTTTACAGTGGAAATGTAGTTTCTCTTGGTGAAACTTCCAGGTATTCAGACAGAGGAAACAAAACTAGTTCCAGAGAGGATATAACTTTATCAGAAAGCATCAAAAAAGGACTAAAGGACCGGGCGTTTCAAGCTGCGTCAGAGCTTTTAAAAGACAAAGAACCTCTGACCATAATTCAGGAAGAGATGATACCTTCTCTGGATCTGGTTGGAAAAGGATTTGAAAAAGGAACGATTTTTCTTCCACAGCTTCTCATGAGTGCAGAAGCAGCCAAAGCAGCCTTTGAAGTCATTAAGGGAAAGATGGCAGAGACAGGTGCAGTGGAAGAAAAGAAGGGAAAGGTCATATTGGCCACGGTAAAGGGAGATATCCACGATATTGGTAAGAACATTGTAAAAGTACTTTTGGAGAATTACAGTTATGAGGTGCTGGATTTAGGAAAAGACGTATCCCCAGAGGTCATTGTTGAGGCTGCCAGAAAAAATGAAGTAAAGTTAGTGGGCTTAAGTGCACTGATGACCACAACCGTTCCCAGTATGGAAGAAACCATAAAAAAACTGCGTATACAAACACCGGAAGTTAAAGTTATGGTGGGGGGAGCTGTTTTGACAAAAGAATATGCACAAACCATTGGAGCGGACCGTTATTGCCGGGATGCGATGGCATCTGTCAATTATGCGGAGGAAGTATTTCAAGTAAAATAATGTGCCTCATTGACAAATACAAAATGAATGGTACAATAAAACTTGATAATATATCTGGAGGTACAAAATGGGAAAGATTATTTTAACGGGGGACCGGCCCACTGGAAAACTGCATATCGGACATTACGTAGGTTCGTTAAAGGGAAGAGTGGAGCTGCAAAATTCCGGTAAATTTGATGAAATTTATATTATGATTGCGGATGCACAGGCACTTACGGATAATGCGGATAATCCAGAAAAAGTTCGACAGAATATCATTGAAGTCGCACTGGATTACCTATCTTGTGGGTTGGACCCTGAGAAAAGTATCATGTTTATCCAATCGCAGATTCCACAGCTTACGGAATTGTCCTTTTACTATATGAATTTAGTAACTGTTTCGAGACTACAGCGCAATCCTACGGTAAAATCTGAGATTGCAATGAGAAACTTTGAAACTAGCATTCCAGTTGGATTTTTTACGTATCCCATCAGCCAGGCGGCTGATATAACAGCATTTCAGGCAACTGCAGTCCCAGTAGGTGAAGATCAAGAGCCAATGCTTGAACAGACCAGAGAGATTGTACGGAAATTTAATTCTGTTTATGGAGAAGCGTTAGTAGAGCCGGACATACTTCTTCCGGATAATAAAGCTTGTTTAAGGCTTCCAGGAACAGATGGGAAAGCCAAAATGAGCAAATCTCTTGGAAACTGTATCTATTTATCGGATACAGAAGAAGAAGTGAAGAAAAAGATTATGAGTATGTATACGGATCCTAACCATATCCAGGTGTCAGATCCGGGAAAAGTGGAGGGGAATACAGTCTTTACGTATCTGGATGCATTCTGTAAAGAAGCGGATTTTAAAGAATACTTACCGGACTATCAGAACTTAGATGAGCTGAAAGAGCATTATAAAAAAGGCGGTCTTGGAGATGTAAAGGTGAAAAAATTCTTAAATAGCATACTGCAGCAGGAATTAGAGCCTATTCGCAAAAAAAGGAAGCAGTACGAAGAGGATATTCCATATGTTTATCAGATGTTAAAAGAGGGAAGCGAAAAGGCAGAAGCGAAAGCAGCTGCAACGCTAAATAGCGTAAAGAATGCGATGAAGATTAATTATTTTGATGATGCGGAACTGATTGAAGGTCAAGCGAAGAAATATCAAAAATAGAGGCTATTATGAAGATCGTATCAATAAGTGAGATTTTACAGTGCAATGAGTTTCTCAAAGAAAAAAATCTTGGATTTCGGATCCATTTAAAAGATGCCTGTGGCAAACAGTCCTGTTACATTGAATCCCTGCGGGAGGAGAATCAAGAGGCTCAGTTCGAGGCGCTCTATGAGGCATTGGATGAATTCTTTCAAAAAATGCGCTTCCGTTTAGAATATGGAGAGAATAAAACTAATTTTTGGATTCTATGATCCATTGATGAGAAAAGCCGGAGAGATTATAAGGGAGAAGAATCCTTTATAACCTCTCTGGTTTTTTGAAATAGAAAGTCCCTGATTTGGGAGGAGACAGGTCAGTAGCTGGGAAAGAAACAAACAAAAACAATAATTATTATCAATTTTATAGTTGCAATTTATGGTAGGATATGATACACTTAACTCATGAATTAGTTAAGGCTAACTTATAAAACGTAAAGAAATCAGCCATATTAATGTAGATAGCGATCGGAAAGGAGATAATAAGTATGTCATTTATCGGAAAAGAGATTAGTGAATTTAAAGTACAGAGTTTTACAAACGGAGAATTTAAAGAGGTAAAGAAAAAGGATGTGATAGGAAAATGGGGCGTGTTTTTTTTCTACCCTGCCGATTTCACCTTTGTTTGCCCCACGGAACTAGAGGATCTGGCAGATAAATATGAAGCGTTTAAAAAGATTAAATGTGAAATATACAGTGTGTCTTGTGATTCTCATTTTGTTCACAAAGCATGGCACGATGCTTCAAAAACCATTCAAAAGATCAAGTATCCTATGCTTGCCGATCCAACCGGTGCCCTTGCAAGAGCCTTTGATGTTATGATTGAAGAGTCTGGCATGGCAGAACGAGCAACTTTTGTAGTGAATCCAGAAGGTACCATTGTAGCATATGAGGTCATTGCTGGAAATGTTGGGAGAAATGCAGAAGAGTTGTTTCGCCGAGTTCAGGCCTCTCAATTTGTAGCGGAACATGGGGATGAAGTATGTCCGGCAAAATGGAAACCAGGAGAAAAAACATTAAAACCTAGTCTTGATTTGGTGGGCCTTTTGTAAAGGTGGGATTTTATGAATGAATTTTACGATGTGGTAATTATCGGTGCAGGCCCTGCGGGGTTATCTGCCGCCATTTATGCGGCACGGGCAAGGTTTAAAGTTCTCGTATTAGAAAAAGAAAAGCTTGGTGGGCAGATTACCATTACTTCTGAAATTGTCAATTATCCTGGAATTGATCGCATAGATGGGGATGAACTCACGGAGCGTATGAGAAAACAGGCAGAAAATTTTGGGGCAGAATTTAAGATGGCTCGTGTGTCTGATCTTGATTTATCACAGGAATTTCGCATTGTAAAGACGGACAAAGGTGATTTTAAGACGATTGGAATTGTCCTTGCTCTGGGAGCCAATCCAAGGACACTTGGATTTCAGGGCGAACAGGAGTACAAAGGACGTGGTGTGGCTTATTGCGCTACTTGCGACGGAGAATTTTTCACTGGAATGGATGTGTTTGTAATTGGCGGTGGATTTGCGGCGGCTGAAGAAGCCGTATTCTTAACCAAGTATGCGAAAAAAGTGACAATCATAGTACGGGAAGATGATTTTACCTGTGCAGCTACTGTGGCAGATAAGGCAAAGGAACATGAGAAAATAGAAATACAGTATCATACTGAAATTATAGAAGCAGCAGGTGACAGCCTTCTTCGAAAAGCACGATTTAAGAATCGTCACACGGGAGAGATTTGGAACTATGAGTCTTTGGCTGGGGAAACATTTGGCATCTTTGTGTTTGCAGGTTATGTACCAGATACCGGTATTATTAAGGGGAAGCTTTCGTTAGATCCACAGGGATATTTGCTTACGGACAAAGATCAGATGACAGATGTTCCTGGAGTTTATGGTGCAGGTGATGTATGTGTTAAGAACTTACGACAAGTAGTGACTGCCGTTTCTGACGGGGCAGTAGCCGCTACCTCTCTTGAAAAGTATGTTGCAGAAGTTTACGAAAGACTGGCACTTAAGCCGAGAGAGTGGGAAAAGGTTAAAAAAGAGCCACTGGTTGAAGCCTCAAATCCAGAGAGGGAAATAGATTCTTTTATCACTCCTGAAATAAAAGAACAACTAAAAGAATTATTTGGGAAGTTTCGTAGTAAAATAACAATAAAGGCATTGCTTGACCAAAGTCAGCTGGCTGATGAGATGGAAGGTTTTTTAAAAGAATTATCCCGACTTTCAGATCGGGTAGAAGGAGTGGTAAGCCGGGAATCGGATCAGACGAAACCAAACGAGAATTTACCCGCACTTTGTGTTCTAAGAGAAGACGGAACGGAATGTGGGATTCGATTTTATGGAATTCCAGGTGGTCATGAATTTAATTCTTTTATCATAGGACTATATAATGCAGCTGGTCCCGGTCAGACTCTTTCACCGGAAGAGTTAAAACGGATTAAAAAGCTTAAAAAGCCCTTAGATATAAAAATTGCGGTATCGTTATCCTGCACCATGTGCCCAACAACGGTTATGTCTGCAGGCCGTATCGCAACGGAGCATGAGAAAGTCAACGCATGGACCTATGATCTGGCCTATTATCCTGAATTAAAAGAACGATATCAGATCATGAGTGTTCCTTGTATGATTATAAATGAAAAGACGATAGAATTTGGGAAGAAATCCGTAGAGGAACTTTTAACCATACTAGAAACAATCTAATGGAAAAGGAGAGCAAGTGATGAACTATTTAGAAATTGTAAAGGTGTTAGGACGAGAAATTATTGACTCCAGAGGAAATCCAACTGTTGAGGCAGAGGTTCATTTGGCCGATGGAACCATAGGGGTGGGAGCAGCACCAAGCGGAGCTTCTACTGGTGTATTTGAGGCTCTGGAACTTCGAGATAATGATAAAACACGCTATGGTGGAAAAGGCGTTTTGAATGCGGTTCACAATATTAACACTGTAATCCATTTTGCATTAATGGGAATGGATGCCTCTGATATATATTCCGTTGATAAAGCGATGATAAAGGCAGATGGAACAGCAGATAAATCAAAACTTGGTGCCAATGCGATGTTAGCAGTTTCCATTGCCTGTGCAAGAGCATCGTCTGTCAGTCTGGGGATTCCACTCTATCGTTTTCTTGGTGGGATGAATGGAAACCGACTTCCAGTGCCTATGATGAATATCCTAAATGGTGGTGCTCATGCAGCAAATACAGTGGATGTGCAAGAATTTATGATTATGCCAGCAGGCGCTTCTAGCTTCAAAGAAGGACTGAGATGGTGTACTGAGGTGTTCCATGGCTTGGCCTCTATCTTAAAGTCCAAAGGACTCACAACTTCAGTTGGAGATGAAGGTGGATTCGCACCAGATTTGGACAGTGACGAAGCAGCCATTGAACTAATTCTTGAAGCGATTAAAAAAGCTGGGTTTGAACCGGGGAAAGACTTTGTTCTGGCCATGGATGCGGCAGCGAGTGAGTGGAAGGGAGAAAAGAAAGGTGAGTATTTTCTTCCAAAAGGGAAAAAACACTTTACTTCTGAGGAACTGATTCAGCACTGGAAACAGTTAAGTGATAAGTACCCCATTTATTCCATTGAGGATGCCTTGGATGAAGAGGATTGGGATGGTTGGCAGCTTTTAACGAAAGAATTAGGAGATTCCATTCAGCTGGTTGGTGACGATTTGTTTGTAACCAATACCCAGCGGTTGAAGAAAGGGATCGAAGAAGGCAGTGGCAATTCCATTCTGATTAAGCTCAATCAGATCGGAACTATTTCTGAGACCTTAGAAGCCATTCAGATGGCTCATCGAGCTGGCTTTACAACGATTGTTTCCCATCGTTCTGGAGAAACTGAAGATACAACCATTGCTGATCTTGCGGTCGCATTAAATACGGGTCAGATAAAGACAGGTGCACCAAGCAGAAGCGAGCGTGTTGCAAAGTATAATCAACTTTTAAGGATAGAGGAAGAACTGGGAGAGAATGCTGTTTATCTTGGGTTTGATGCATTTCGTATCAAACGTTCTTAAAAATAGAATGAGTAAGGACCTGTCTGGTTGAACCCTGGCAGGTCTTTTTTTGCCATAAAATTTATAAAATGATTTGAACAATGGGAAGATACATGTTATTCTTATAAAAACAGTGGACAATGAAAAATCGGATAAAATAAAACACAAAAAGTGAGAAAAAATCGGAATATTGAAAGCATTCTGCCAATACAATAAACAATGATACTTTGAAGGATCAGGCGTTCTTCGAGAAGAATGGGAAGTGAGAGGGAGGAAGATGGCAGAGATAAAGCGAATCAGATGCGGGGCTGAAAACACCTATCTGGTGGAAAATCAGGGAAGAGCCATTCTTGTGGATACAGGAAGAAAAGGGTTTGAAGAATTGATATTAGCCCAGTGTAGGAAAACAAAGGTGGAACTGATCGTTTTAACGCATGGACATATCGAACAGGTTCAAAATGCCGCTTTTCTGTCGGAAAAACTCAAGGTTCCACTTGCCCTTCATCCGGTAGAACTGGATCGTATAAAGAATGATAGCGAGGAACCCTTGCTTTATCAGGGAATACTGGGACTGGTGTTTGCGGAAATAACCGTAAAAAAACAAGAGATTGCTGAGATCCCTGATTTTAGGCCGGATATATTTCTAAAAGAGGGAGATTGTTTGACTGATTACGGATTGGATGCAAGAGTAATGGAATTACCTGGTCATACCAGAGGGTCCATTGGTCTGGACATCGAGGAATCAGATTTGATTGTAGGGGATGCATTAATGAACTTATTTTATCCAGGTCTGCCCATGGTTTATAGTGATAGGGAGAGCGCACTAAAAAGCGCTGAAAAAATTCATTCCCTTGGATCAAGAAAATTATATTTCAGTCATGGAGATCCGGTGGATAGTCAGACCTTTCGCTGGAGTGAAAATTAAACAAAGGATAGAAGCATATGGTTTGGATTTATTTAAAAAAATACGATGACTTGCAGGTGAAAGTGAAACAGAAACGAGATAGGGAACATCAATTAGGAACGGAACTGCTGTTGCAGGGATTAGAAGAACAATATGGAATGAAGAAACCAATTGAGCCCCCACTTTCCATAGCCAAAGGGGAATGTGGGAAACCGTATCTGACGGACTACCCTCATATCCATTATAATATCAGCCATACGGATGGTCTGGTGGTTTGTGCCATAGGAGATGATCCTCTTGGTGTTGATGTGGAGAAAATTCGTACGCATCCTCAAGAAGTTATAAGAAAAATAATGTCAGAACAAGAAAAACAGGCGTTGAATCAATGTTTGGAAAAGGAACGGGATCAGCTTTTTTTTCAGATATGGACGCTAAAAGAAAGTTACGTAAAAGCCGAGGGCTGTGGAATTACGGTGCCACTAGCAGGGATCTCATTTGATCTGAGTCACGATTCTATTGTCTGCAATAAACCAGGTGTTTGGTTGGAACAAAGAATTTTAGAAGATAGGTATGTTTTGTCTTTCTGTAGTTTTAAGTACACAGAGCTTACGTTTGTAAGAGCTTAGCCTGCCAACCTAATATAGAATAAATATCGTTTCATGCGTGGAGAATACAGCCTTAGCTGTATTCTCTATTTTTTTACCACAATAGAACGAGCAGAAAGCGAAGAAAAATAATCTTTGTTATGAATTTGACAAAAAGTGGTAAACTATAGATAGAATAAAAATGATAGGAGGAAAAGCCATGAAAAACATGACAGATAACTTTTTGATTTCATTTCTTCAAAGATTTGATCAACACCCCTTTGAAGTAAAGATGCACGGGACCGCTCATAAAATTGGGGAAGGAAATCCTACTTTTGTTGTAAAGGTTAAAGATGAGATAGCTGGAAAAGACTTAATGACCAGTACGTCACTGGCATTGGGGGAAGCTTATATGAAAGGAAACCTAGAAATTGAAGGGGATCTTTTTCAGGCGCTGGATCACTTTCTTGGGCAGATGGAAAAATTCTCTACAGATCATTCAAAACTGAAAAAACTAATTTTTACTTCACAATCCAAGAAAAATCAGAAAAAGGAAGTTACTTCCCATTATGATATTGGAAATGATTTTTACAGTCTCTGGCTTGATGAAACCATGAGCTATTCCTGCGGATATTTTAAAAAGGAAGATGATACCTTATACGAGGCACAATGCAATAAAGTGGAACGTATTTTGAAAAAATTATATCTAAAAAAGGATATGACGCTCTTGGATATCGGTTGTGGATGGGGATATTTGCTAATGAGAGCAGCAAAAGAATATGGGATTAAAGGGACTGGAATCACTCTCAGCATCGAACAGAAGAAGAAATTTGAAGAGGAAATTGAGAAAGAAGGGTTGACAGATCGGATTTCGGTGGAACTTATGGATTATCGTGATTTATCTAAATGCGATAAAACATTTGACCGGGTTGTCAGTGTTGGGATGCTTGAACATGTGGGAAGGGATCATTACCCATTGTTTATTAAGGCGGTTGAGTCAGTGTTAAATCCAGGAGGGTTGCTTTTGCTGCATTATATCAGTTCCTTAAAAGAGTATCCAGGAGATCCGTGGATGAAAAAATATATTTTCCCAGGGGGAACGGTTCCCAGTCTGCGGGAGATGATTTATACATTAAGCGAGGAAAATTTTTATACCTTAGATGTAGAAAGTCTAAGACGCCATTATTACAAAACGCTGCGTCTATGGGACCAGAATTTTAATGAAAACAGAAAAGACATTGAGGATAAAATGGGATCTGAATTTACTAGGATGTGGGATTTGTATTTAAATGCATGTGCCGCTACGTTTCATAATGGGATCATTGATCTTCATCAAATTCTGGCATCAAAAGGGGTCAACAATCAGCTTCCAATGACAAGATGGTATTAAAAAATAGGATTTTGAAAGAAAATAATGAAAGAAATCAGCCTGTACTTTACAAGATATTTCCGATCAGATATACTTATGTAATATAATTACATGAATTCGAGGTAAATAGTTTATGCAGGATAATATCAGTGTGTCAGGAGTTCTATGTTCCTCATATGATTCATTTTTTGAGGCTGAGAAAAAAATAGCGGATTATATACTGGCTCATAAAAGCGAAACGATTGACATGACGGTGGCGGAGTTGGCACTGGCTAGTGGTACGAGTGATGCAACGGTATCCAGATTCTGCAGGAGATGTGGGTTTCATGGATTTCATCACTTAAAGATCAATCTTGCAAAAGAAGTGGTGGAAGAAAGGGGCAATGCAATTGAAGTGTCCAATGAGATTAGTCGGGATTTAATTGGGCAGTCCTTGCAGAATATATTAGCCAATAAAGTTGCAGAGCTGACTCAGACCATATCGATGATGGAACCAGATAGACTAAATCGCATTTTAGAAGTTATAGAACAAGCGAGAGCCATTCAGCTTGCTGCAGTAGGCAATACCATTCCAGTAGCAATGGATGGGGCATTTAAATTCAATCAGCTTGGAATTACGGCTGTGTCTGGTCCGATTTGGGAGACACAGATGGCTTACACTTGTAACCTTGGTAGGGAAGATGTAATAATAATTATATCAAATTCTGGTTTTTCAAAACGTCTTATGACTATGGTTGCAGTGGCAAAGGAGAATCATACACCTACCATTGCCATAACAAATAACCCGTCGTCTCCACTCGGACAGGCTTGTGACTATCATATTACGACAGCAACAAGAGAAAAACTGTTGTTGGGTGAGTTCTGTTTCTCTCGAGTATCCGCTACCATGGTAATTGAGATTTTATATCTCTTTTTATCCGTTAGTAAGAAGGATTCTCACGATCACATAAGACGACATGAGATTGCAATTTCGGATGATAAAAAATAATAAGAAAATAAAAGATTTATTTCGTATAATAGGAAGAAAAAGATTTGTTTTCTTCCTGTTTTTGTGAATAATAGTATTTTAAATACCTTTTGGGAAATACTAGGATGATGCAGACAGCACAAAAAATTAAAAAAAATGTTTATAAAATAGATGCTAATTTGTGCGAAGTGCTGAAATATCATAAGAAAGAGTATTTCTTTGTGAAACATATTGACGAAATAAAGCAATCGTATTATATTAGTAATGAGATAAGAAATAAAATTTTACAGATCGAAGGAGAGATGACATATGATTTACACCATAACATTTAATCCTGCACTGGATTATGTCGTAAAAGTAGATCATTTCACATTGGGATCCGTCAATAGAACTGAATCTGAGACCATTTACAGTGGCGGAAAAGGTTTGAATGTATCTGCAATATTGGAGACATTGGGATATGAAAATACGGCATTGGGATTTATCGCTGGATTTACTGGTCAGGAGATTGAAAAGAGAGTTCATGAAATGGGATTTCAATCTGATTTTATCCATGTAGAAAAAGGATGCTCAAGAATTAATGTAAAGCTGAAATCCGAAAAAGAGACGGAAATTAATGGAATCGGTCCGATGATAAATGACAGCCATGTAGAACAGCTTTTTGCAAAACTGACTGGTCTTTGTAATGGAGATGTATTGGTATTGTCTGGAAGTATTCCGAAATCAGTGGACGATGATATCTATGAGAGGATTATGGAATTTTTAGATGGAAGAGGAGTTCGTATTGTTGTAGATGCGACGAAGGATCTGCTTTTAAATGTTCTTAAGTATCACCCATTTCTCATTAAGCCCAACAGTCATGAACTGGGAGATATGTTTGGCGTTACGTTAAAAGATCCGGAAGATATCATTCATTATGGAAAACTGCTGCAACAAAAGGGAGCCCAAAATGTGTTAATATCCAGGGCAGGAGATGGTGCGATTCTGATCACGGAAGAGGACGAAGTTATACAGTCAGGGGTTCCATCTGGAGTTGTAATTAATTCTGTAGGAGCCGGAGACTCTATGGTGGCAGGTTTTATAGCTGGGTATCTGGAGAATGGGAATTATAAGCATGCGCTTCGTTTGGGATCTGCCGCTGGAAGTGCCAGTGCTTTTTCCGAAGGACTTGCTGATAAGAAAGATATTATTAAGATGTACGAAGGACTGAAAAAGGAGGGGTATTGATGAAGATTACCGAACTGTTAAAAAAAGAAAGTGTAGAATTGGGGGTAGCGGTATCCAGTAAGGAAGCGGCCATTGATCGGCTGGTTGATCTTATGAATGCAGCCGGAAGTTTGAATAACAAAGACGAATATAAGAAAGGAATTCTGGAACGAGAGTCACATGGAAGCACAGCTGTGGGAGAAGGGATTGCCATTCCTCATGCAAAAGTGGCTGCAGTGAAAGAACCTGGACTTGCTGCTATTGTTGTACCAGAAGGGGTGGATTACGGAGCTTATGATCATTCACTTTCACATTTGATCTTTATGATTGCAGCACCTGAGGGAGAATCAGATGTGCATCTGGAGGCTTTGTCTAGACTGTCCACCTTGCTTATGGATCCGGAATTTAAAGATGCGCTGCTGCATGCTGGATCAAAGGAAGAATTTTTACGGATCATAGACGAAAAAGAATCTGGGTCTGTAGGAAAAGAAAAGAAATCGTTGGATGGATATCGGGTACTGGCAGTTACTGCTTGTCCGACTGGAATCGCCCATACTTTTATGGCAGCGGAAAACCTTGAAAAACAGGGAGAAAAATTGGGAATTCCTTTAAAAGCTGAGACGAATGGCGCAGAAGGTGTTGGCAATGCGTTGACGAAGGACGAGATTGCGGCAGCGGATGGGATCATAATTGCAGCAGATAAAAATGTAGAGATGTCTCGTTTTGACGGGAAACCAGTCATTATGGCTACGGTATCAGAAGGAATTCAAAAAGCAGATGAACTGATCCACCGCGCGGTTAGCGGTACTGTTCCCGTTTATCATCATTCAGGAGCTGCATCTTCCGAGGAATCCCAGGACAAAGAGGGATTTGGACATTCCATCTATAAGCATTTGATGAATGGAGTTTCTCATATGCTTCCCTTTGTTATTGGTGGAGGAATTTTAATTGCACTGGCATTCTTGTTTGATGATTATTCCATTGATCCTTCTAATTTTGGTAAGAACACCCCCCTTGCCGCTTACTTAAAAACCATTGGAGAGCAAGCGTTTGGTATGATGCTTCCAGTGCTTGCCGGATATATCGCTATGAGCATTGCAGATCGTCCAGGTCTGGCGGTAGGGTTTGTTGGCGGTTTGATTGCGAAGATGGGAGCTACGTTTGCAAACCCAGCTGGTGGAAGCGTGAATTCGGGATTCCTGGGAGCATTATTAGCTGGTTTTATCGGTGGATATCTGGTTCTATTTTTGAAAAAAGCATTCAAAAAGCTTCCGAAATCGTTAGAAGGAATTAAACCTGTATTGCTCTATCCACTGATTGGTATCTTTTTGGTAGCGGTTGCAACTACGTTTATTAATCCCTTTGTAGGTGCGATCAATGATGGTCTGACCCACCTTTTAAATAGCATGGGTGGAACGAGTAAGATCATTCTGGGAGCAGTTGTTGGAGGAATGATGTCTGTTGATATGGGTGGCCCTGTGAATAAAGCGGCTTATGTATTTGGTACGGCGCAGCTTGCAGAAGGGAACTTTGATATTATGGCTGCAGTCATGGCAGGTGGTATGGTTCCACCCATCGCCATAGCACTTTGCACCACATTCTTTAAGAAAAAATTCACGGACAAGGAACGTCAGTCTGGACTTGTTAACTATATTATGGGATTGTCCTTTATTTCGGAAGGTGCCATTCCATTTGCAGCAGCAGATCCGCTCCGGGTAATCCCTTCTTGTATTGTAGGTTCTGCAGTGGCAGGAGGGCTTTCCATGGCACTTAATTGTACCCTTAGGGCACCTCATGGTGGAATTTTTGTAATACCAACCATTGGGAATCCGTTTGGATACCTGATCGCCATCGCAGCAGGATCCTTGACAGGCTGTTTGATTCTTGCAGTATTAAAGAAGAACATTAAATCAGCATAGTAGTACGTTTGTTACTATAAAAAGGCATTGCAGGTATCACCGCAATGCCTTTTTCGTAGATAAAATAGTTGTCCATGGAAACCACCACGTTTTCCGTAGAAATAGGATTCGAATCTGATTTAAGGATTTGATACCAGTTTCCTGCAGCAAGAGATGCAACAAGCAAGATTATAAACAATAGTATTGATCCAATTGTCCAAGCTCTTAAATTCTTCTTCATAGATACTCCCATTCATATTAATGATTAGCAATAGTATAGACAAGATAAGAGGAGTTATACAACGAAGCGCATTGGAAGATAAAAGAGTTGAAAAACAAAGGAAAAGGAAGTACAATTTTTATAATGAATAGTTTAAAGGGAGGTAGAATTCATGTACCAGTGCTGTATCTTTGATTTAGACGGAACGATTATAAATACAATTAAGTCCTTAACTCACACCATTAACCTTACATTGAAAACGTTTGGTTATCCGCCCATTGACGAGGCGCATACCAAAAAATTTGTAGGCAACGGTTATGAGAAATTTGTGGAACGGGCATTTCTTTATTCTGGGGGGAAGGAACTAGTTGATCGTGAAAACGTATTGGAACAATATAATCTCAATTTTCTAGAACAATGCCAGTATCAAATTATGCCATATGATGGAATACCGGAATTACTTGAATTATTAAAAACAAAGGGAATAAAGATTGGAATCTTAACCAACAAAGATCACAATCGTGCGGTAGAATGTGTGGAAAAGGTATACGGAAAAGGAGTCTTTGATCAGATTTTAGGAGAAGGAAATGGACTGAAATTAAAACCAGACCCTTCCGGTGTATATCTAATTGCAAAACAATTATCCGTTCCTATTTCGGACTGTCTTTATTTTGGTGATACCAATACGGATATGGAGACTGGAAAAAATGCTGGTGTAGATACGGTGGGAGTCACATGGGGGTTTCGGACAAAGGAAGAACTTTGTGCCTATCATCCGAAATACATAATTTCCCATCCATCAGAGATCCGCGAGGTCTTTGAATAAAAACGAAGAATTATGGAAAATTAAGGAGAGATAAGAAAAATTATCTCTTCTTTTTTTCATGGGAGAGTTGGAGGGACTATGGAAAATTATATAAAATGGGGTTTTGTTATGATTGCGGCTGTTTGGGCAGTTATGATTGGAACAATGATAGGTTACACATGGAACATCCTTCATCTACCTCAGAAGTTACCGGAAATAGAAATGCCTCAGATACAGAATAATAACATTAGTATAAAAACTCAAGAATTGCTGGAAGGCTATTGGACTGTGGCTGTTTTTGGAGTTGATGCAAGAGATGGAACACTTGATAAGGGGACAAGATCAGACATGCAGATGCTTTTTAATGTAAATTTGGGAACCGGTGAAATAAAAGGGGTATCTGTTTATCGGGACACTTATTTAAAAATTAATGAGAAGGGAAGATATGATAAAATCAATGAAGCTTATTTTTATGGAGGTCCGGCTCAAGCGTTAACAGCATTAAGAGATAATTTGGATATTACCATTGACGACTATGCCTCGTTTAGCTGGAAAGCAGTTGCGGATGCGATTAATATTCTGGGAGGAATTGATGTGGATGTTAGTCATGAGGAATTTCGGATCATCAATGGCTTTATCACAGAGACAGTAAAAGCCACTGGAGTAGGTTCTCATCATTTGAAAAAAGAAGGACCAAATCATTTGGATGGGATACAGGCGGTTGCTTATGCCAGACTCAGGAAGACGGATACAGATTTTAAACGGACAGAGAGGCAGAGGACGGTCTTTGACCTGATACTAGATAAAGCAAAGAAAGCAGACATTGCAACGTTAAACCAATTGGTTCATACGGTTCTTCCACAGATCTCGACCAGTGTGGGGGGCAAAGATTTACTTCCATTGATAAAAAATATCAAACGGTTTCATCTGACGGAAACGGAGGGGTTTCCAACTAAAATAAAAGGGGCTAGAATTGGAAGAAGAGATTGTGTTATACCTGTGGATCTGGAATCCAATGTAAAAAGGCTTCACGAGTTTTTGTTTGATGAAACAGATTATCAGCCTTCTTCTTTTGTACGGGGAACCAGTCGTCAGATTCGGATAAAAGTCAAAAAATAAGAATATGAAACTATGCTTTTCCTATAGTTAAAAGTGTGCTATACTATGCAAATAGAATTAGACTGTAAGAGAAAGGCAGAGATACGGACATGGATGAAAAATGGAGAAAACGATTTAGACGGAATGTGAGCCAGACGCAGTTTATCGCTTATGGATTCTTTTGTATTATACTAGTCGGAACGCTTCTCTTAATGCTTCCATTTGCTAGCAGGGATGGACAGTCGGAACCTTTTCTTAACTGTTTGTTTACTGCAACCAGTGCTTCTTGTGTTACGGGATTAGTCGTTCGGGATACGTGGACTCAGTGGTCCTTGTTCGGTCAGTTAGTAATCCTTACTATGATACAGATCGGTGGTCTTGGTTTTATAACAGTAGGTGTATTTATTTCCATTGTATTACGTCGCAAGATAGGACTGAAAGAAAGAGGTTTGTTACAAGAGAGTGTAAACACCTTACAGATCGGGGGTGTCGTCCGGCTGGCAAAGAGAATTATCAAAGGAACCTGTATATTTGAAGGAGTGGGAGCAATTTTATTATCCATTCGTTTTGTCCCTCAATTCGGTATATTAAAAGGTGTGTTTTATGGAATTTTTCATTCTATATCTGCTTTTTGCAATGCAGGATTTGATCTGATGGGTAACCAGGAACCCTATAGTTCTTTTGTTTCCTATTATGATGATTGGCTCGTAAATTTGGTTATCATGTCATTGGTCATCGTAGGCGGGATTGGTTTTATCGTATGGGATGATGTCTATAAGAACAGGTTTCATATGAATAAATATCTACTTCATACAAAAATCGTTTTGGTGACCACGACATTCTTATTGTTTGGTGGTGGACTCCTTTTTTATTTGTTGGAACGTAACAACTTATTGGTGGGAATGAATGCAAGTGGTCAGATTCTAACGTCTCTGTTTAGTTCTGTAACAGCCAGAACGGCGGGATTTAATACCTCAGATACAGGGGCATTAACAGACGCCAGCAAGCTTTTAACCATTATGCTTATGTTTATCGGTGGAAGTCCTGGTTCAACCGCAGGTGGAATTAAGACCACGACTTTGTTTGTACTGTTTATATGCGTGTATTCTAATATTAAACAGACTTATGGAGTGAATGTTTTTGGCAGACGCATCGAGGAGATGGCGATCAAACGGGCAGGTACCATACTAAGTATTAACCTGTTTTTGGCGTTGTCTGCAGCATTGGCGATTATGGCTTTGGAGCCATTTGGATTTTCTGATATATTATTTGAAACTTTTTCTGCCATAGGTACTGTTGGGATGACAACTGGAATCACCAGAGAGCTTCATACGTTATCCAGGGTGATTATTATAATTTTGATGTATTGTGGTAGAATTGGAAGTTTGTCATTTGCACTTGCTTTTGTACAAAGCCACCGCCGGGCTCATATCGAACAGCCGGCAGAAACAATTAACGTAGGATAAATGGAGGAATTAATTCATGAAATCAATATTAATCATAGGACTTGGACGATTTGGACATCATCTTTGTATTAATATGGCAGGACTTGGCAACGATGTGATGATCGTCGATAAGAAGGAAGAGTGTTTGGAAGACCTTCTATCCTATGCAACCAGTGCAAAAATCGGAGACTGCACCAATGAGAAAGTTCTTCGTAGCTTGGGGATCGCAAATTTTGATTTGTGTTTTGTATGCATTGGGACTAATTTTCAAAGTAGTTTAGAGATTACTAGCCTAGTAAAGGAATTAGGGGGAAAAAGGGTGATCAGTAAGGCGAACCGGGACATTCATTCCAAGTTCTTGTTAAGAAACGGCGCTGACGAAGTGATATATCCGGATCTTGATATTGCGGAAAAGCTGGCAGTTCGTTATAGTGCTGACCACGTGTTTGATTATATTGAACTGACTCCGGAATATTCCATATACGAAATCCCTCCTTTGCCCAAATGGGTTGATCACTCTATAAAAGAAGTGGACATTCGAAATCGATATCATATCAGTGTACTTGGTATTAAGCGGGATGGAAGAGCGCAATTAATGCCACCGGCCGATTATGTCATTCAGGCACAGGAACATCTGATGGTGATTGGAAAAAAGGAACATATTGAATATATTTTAAAAGAGATAAAAGAATAAACGGAGGTCTTTTATGATTAGCTGGCTGGCATCCAATGGATCCACCATCATCATTGCACTAATTCTAGTTGGTTTGGTGATACTGGCATTAAAAAAGAGAAAGAAGAGTGGTGGGTGCGGATGTGGTGGCTGTAGCAGTTGCCATCTCGATTCGAAAGATAAGGATACCAAAAGATAATAAAAAAGTGGGAGATAAGGAACGGTATCAAGTCCTTGTTTCCCACTTTTTTATTATTTACTTTAAATCAAGCGTTAAGTCCCCTTCATGGATCCAACTGATTTTTCTAAGTATTTCTCCAAAGATCAGAGTTAATGCGGCTGGAAGTAAAAAGCATACCAGCAAGATACCATACCACATTGTATTACCGCCTCCCATTGCGGTGAAAACACCAATGGGTCCTACCAGACCACAGGTACCCATTCCAGATCCTGCAGGGATGTTTTTGAGTTGAAACAAAACAGTTGCCACCGGTCCGGTTATCATAGAAGCAAGAATAGGGGGAATCCATATTTTTGGATTTTTTACGATGTTACCCATCTGGAGCATACTCGTACCAAGACCCTGTGCAAACAATCCTCCCACACCATTTTCCCGATAGGAAAGTACGGCGAAGCCGATCATCTGTGCACAGCAGCCAGCGGTTGCCGCACCTCCAGCTAGTCCATCTAAGGATAAGGCGATGCAAATGGCAGCGCTGCTAATGGGGAGGGTAAGGGAAATGCCGATAAGAGCTGAAACCAGAATTCCCATAAAGAAAGGTTGTAGTTCCGTGGCTGTTTTTACCAGTGTTCCAAACCAGCCCATAAAACCGGCCACTCCTGGACCTACAAACTGAGCCATTAAAACTCCTGAGATAATCGTAACTCCTGGAGTAACCAGAATGTCTAGCCGTGTTTCCTTTGATACGATCTTACCCAACTCAGTTGCGATTACCGTTGAGGCCAAGGCACCTACAGGCCCTCCAAGTGCATTGCCGGCAATCCCTACTGTTACTGCAGAAAACAAAACCAGCGCTGGAGCGTGAAGTGCATAGGCAATTGCGGCACCTAGCGCAGCACCGGTGGCACCTTTTGCATAATCTGCAATTACGTTGAAAATTTCGATTTTAAATTGCTGTCCCAGTGTACCAAAGATGGTTCCGATCAATAGAGACGCAAAAAGGCCAAATGCCATAGCACCCAATGCGTCAATGAGATAGGTTTGGACAGTAATTGTGACATTCTTTTTCTTAAGAAAGTCTGTTACGCCTTGTTTACCCATATTTCAATCTCCTTCAAATTATTGGTGCACACATTTGACCTTTGTCAAAGCAGTTGCTAGTATTTTAGCATATTATCGAAAAAATACAAGGTTATTTTGAGTAATTCCCTTAAATTGTATGATTCATTTATGATAATGTCCTAGTGTATCACAAATGATTATGTCCCAATTAGTAGTTCATATATTATAATAGAACCTCATGACTTAGAAATGAGGTGGACACAATCAGAAAGGTATTACTAAC
>NZ_RJLQ01000101.1 GCF_003833015.1 Clostridium sp. E02 | reverse complement strand
TGGCTTGTGTTCCGGAAGTAACTCCAGTGCATAAACCTGCTCACGAATACACCTGAAGAGTTCACCGTTGAATGATCTAATTACCATTGCTGTGGTGCCCTTACGATGGTGTACAGCGATCCCTTGATTGTTTACAGGAAGATAGTATTCATTTTGATATTTCAGGCAGCTTCCATTATCTATCTTTCTAGAAGATAACACCGCCA
>NZ_RJLQ01000100.1 GCF_003833015.1 Clostridium sp. E02 | reverse complement strand
TGGCGGTGTTATCTTCTAGAAAGATAGATAATGGAAGCTGCCTGAAATATCAAAATGAATACTATCTTCCTGTAAACAGTCAAGGGATCGCTGTACACCATCGTAAGGGCACCACAGCAATGGTAATCAGATCATTCAACGGTGAACTCTTCAGTTGTATTGGTGAGCAGGTTTATGCACTTGAGTTACTTCCGGAACACAAGCCA
>NZ_RJLQ01000099.1 GCF_003833015.1 Clostridium sp. E02 | reverse complement strand
TGGCGGTGTTATCTTCTAGAAAGATAGATAATGGAAGCTGCCTGAAATATCAAAATGAATACTATCTTCCTGTAAACAATCAAGGGATCGCTGTACACCATCGTAAGGGCACCACAGCAATGGTAATCAGATCATTCAACGGTGAACTCTTCAGTTGTATTGGTGAGCAGGTTTATGCACTTGAGTTACTTCCGGAACACAAGCCA